>CAKRMU010000001.1 GCA_934364985.1 uncultured Porphyromonas sp.
TTTAAATGGCAACAAGCCTTCGTTTACGCATATGACAATAAATGGAAAATGATAGACTGGGAGCCGAAGACGGGACTCGAACCCGTGACCTACGCATTACGAATGCGTTGCTCTACCAACTGAGCTACTTCGGCATTGCTAAATTATTTTCGCACAAAGGTACCTATTATTTGCTACACTATGGCATATTTCTATTCTTTTTTAATCCCATTAGATCGTCAACTGAGTAACCGTGAATAATTTATACATGATGTTACCTCATCTTGTCGTAAAACGGGCAAAGAATTCTGTATGCTTAGGTGATGTGAGCTATTTGTATGATGGTCTATTGTGGTTATATCGTGCTAATACTGGATATGCGGTATTCGCCGAGACGAATTCTTGGTATTAGCTTCGACGGATACCCTATATTCGCCGTGACGAATACCAATACTACCATAAAGGAATATCAAATATCCATCCGCAACATTTCCTATTTAGATGCTATATCGCTCACATATTAACCTTTTAAAAGTGAAGATTCTCGTATATTCAGCCTTGACTTGTTATTTCGCCCCTTCATCTTCATCACTTGCCACGATTGTTTGCGGAGTCTATGAAGATATGTCAGAAATGAAAACT
Organism: uncultured Porphyromonas sp.; assembly: GCA_934364985.1. GTDB lineage: Bacteria > Bacteroidota > Bacteroidia > Bacteroidales > Porphyromonadaceae > Porphyromonas_A. Next base: position 622 of record CAKRMU010000001.1, read on the forward strand.
CAAAAACGAAATATCCTATGCTAATTGCTTAATAAAAAGTTATTGTACAAGTCTGACATAGGAAATTATTACTTTGAACCTAAGTCGCGAAATCAAGGAGAATGGAGAGGTTTTGCCGATTGTCATTATTTTGAGTAGGAGTATAGGTCATTTGAGTAATGAAATGGTCCGCTTCGGTAGCATAACCCTTGCGGAGTGCCGAAGCACCTGCTACCTTTGTGCTGTAATTGAATGACCTGGCGATGATAGTTAGGTGAATTGGAACAATAATTTAGTAACGAATAAGAAAAGAAAAAGTTATGAAACGACAGATGATGACGATCGCCATCGGTGTAATGATGGGATTACTGGGAAATTTTGCAATGGCACAAAGTAATGTGTCGCTTGATTATGGAGTGAAGGCAGGTGTGAACTGCGGTCGCTTGGCACTAAGTGATGACTTCAAGGTGCTTGATAGCAAGATGAAGGTAGGTGCTGACTTTGGTGGATTTATGAGGATCAACCTACACCAAAATTTCGCTATTCAGCCAGAGCTGGAGTTTTACTACCGTGGTACTGGGCTAAAGGCGGGAATTGCCGGAAAGGAGTACGAGAACAAGATCAATCAATGGGGTATGCAGATCCCTGTATATGCCCTTGGTAAAGTAGCTGTTGGCAATGGTTTACTTTATGGTGGTGTAGGCCCTTTTGTGAGTGTAGGATTCTCTGCTAAGACTGATGAAATTGAGGTGTTGGGCAAACTGGCAAAGATAGATCCAATAGACCTCTATGAGGAGCACAATGATAAGTCAGCTCTCCAGAGATGGGATGTGGGTGTTGCCTGTCAACTAGGTTATGAATTTGCTAATGGTATCCTGATCAATGCAGGATATAAGTATGGCTTTATCAATCAGGTGGACGACCTGAAGACCTCTGTAAATAATGTCACTTCGAAGTTGGGAATGCCTTTAGAGAGTGACGACTACAAGGCTAATGCCAGTGTGCTGACCGTGGGAGTAGGATACCGCTTCTGATCTAAGCCATCATTAAATAAGACTCTAAAGAGTCTGATGAGTCGTGCCACTATGCCCCTCTTCATGTGTGGAAATGGGGGAGTGTGTGGTGGCAAGGCTCGTTACTTTATATTACCTTTGTTAGAGATCGATAGGGAAGGAAATGGTATAGTTTGAAGCAGAGATGGAAGCGAAGAGTATTTGGAAAAGAAGTCATTTGAGCAGGCGAAAGGGTCGGGATTTTATATTCCTAAGCACAGAGCGTAGAAGTGTATGGTTGGCGATGTTGATTGTGAGCTTTTTGCTTGCTTTTGTGATGCTATCGTCATCGATCTATTATTATAGTTTGCTTGATGAAAGCCAGCAGATTGATTTTGGGTCGATCTTGTCGTTCAACTTTTTTGCTTCGCTTTTGTTGAATATGCTCTTCTTCTACCTGCTCCTTTCGATCCAGTCTTGGACGATCAATAGGTATAATATCCGCCAATATCAGTTTTGGTTGATTTTACTAGCCCTTTTAGCCGGAATGGTTTGGTTATCACCCTACTTATCAAGATTGCAACGATGGTGGTTTAGGGACGACCTCAATTACCATACCTATGCTACATTATTGTATGTAAAAGACTTGGTAATCTTGGTAGTGACCTTCCTCTTCTCAATGATCATTTACTTGATGAAGCAAAACCACGTAGCTATGATGGAAATGCAGGAGTTGGATTTAGAAAGATTGCAAAATAGATACACAGCACTTAAAAACCAAATGAATCCGCACTTTCTTTTTAATAGTCTTAATACACTTGTAGGTTTGATAGGTAGAGATGACGAAAAGGCAACGGAATATGTAGAGGAGTTGGCAGCAGTCTTCCGACACTCAATGTGCGACAAAATGGTGGTGAGACTCTCAGAGGAAAGAGAGTTAGTGAAGTCGTACCTCTACCTAATGTGTCTTCGCTACTATGATGGGCTAAAGGTAGAGTGGGGGATAGATCAGGATTATCTCGACTACTTCGTTATTCCTTCTGGCTTGCAGATCCTTGTGGAGAATGCGATTAAGCACAATATTGCGAGTAGTAAGACGCCTCTTACCATTTCGATTCTTACTGAAGGGGGACGATTGGTAGTGGAGAATCCTTTGCAACTAAGAGAGCAAGTTGCCTCCAGTAGTAGTGGGGTGGGTTTGGATAATCTTATGGAGCAGTATCGATTGGTATTTGGTAAAGATATTGAAATCGTTTCAAGGGGTGGAACGTTTAGAGTGTCCTTGCCTTTAATAGATAGTTTGAATGAATTAGCACCCCGTGCAAAGTCACTCTTATGAAGGTCATTATAGTAGAGGATGAGTATTTTACAGCAAAGCACCTTGAGTCGTTACTCAATGAGGGGGGTAGAGATGTAGAAGTTCTTGATATCCTGCAAAGTGTTGAGGAGTGTGAGGAGTGGTGGAAATCAAATGATGAGCCCGATCTCGCCTTTATGGATATTCACTTGGCGGACGGAGAGGTCTTTTCGCTCTTTGATCGAGTAGAGGTTACGTGTCCCATCATTTTTACTACAGCGTATGAGGAGTATGCCCTAAAGGCCTTTGAAGTGAATAGTATCGACTATCTACTGAAGCCGATCAAAGCAAGTGATTTGGAACGTGCCTTGAAAAAGATTGAGTACTTTGGAAGAAATGGTGAGAAGGTAGATAATCAAATGGTGATGAGCCAATTGATGGCGGCTCTTGGCAACTCTCCTATGAGCTACAAGAGTCATTTACTTGCCCCTTTTAGAGATAAGCTCTTGCCCATATCTGTGGATAAAATTGCCTACATACGCTCTGAGAATAAAGCATGTGTGGTGGTAACGACCGATAAAAGGGAGTTTGCCATGGATCTTTCATTGGAGAAAATGGGCGAAGAGCTGAATCCCAAGCTTTTCTTTAGAGCCAATAGACAGTATATAGTGGCTCATAGTGCTATAGTGAGTATGTCTGTATGGTTTGGAGGGAAGCTAATGGTAGCACTCTCAGTACCTACCCCCGAAGCTATTGTTGTAAGTAAATCCAAAAATAGGGAGTTTCGGGAATGGTATCAAGGTTTTTCGTGACCTTTTTAGTTACTTATTGAGTTAGTGTAAGTAAATTTTTAGTGTAAATTATGTTTCGGAAATATTATATAGGGATTTCCTATTGTCTATTTGTAGCAATGGCGATCTCTATGGGAGATGTTGTGGCTCAAGAGCCAGTATCGCTCTCATTAGAGAAGTGTCGTGAAATGGCTTTGAACCATAATAGAGAGATACAGATAGCGGAGTCAGATGTGATCGCCTCGGAGTATTTAGTAAAGTCGGCAAAGACGAAGTATCTGCCTCGAATCGACTTTACAGGGGGTTGGATAAATCCTGGAGATAGGGCATTGAAGCCTTTTGCCATTGACTTTAATATTCCTGGAGTAACGCCTCCAGGGCTTTCGTTGCCATTGGACTTTATCAGTATTGCACCTCAAGAGGTGTACACTGGTGGCTTTGTACTAAAGCAACCTATCTTTATGGGTATGAAGATTGTTGAGGCAAATAAAATGGCTGGCTTTACTTCAGAGTTGGCTCACGAAAAAGTAAAACTGACGGGAGCCGAGGTGTTGACGATGGTGGATGAGGCTTATTGGAGAGTGGTATCGGTAGAGGAAAAGGTGTCACTGGCAAAGAGCTACAAATCTTTACTTGAACGATTTGTACAGGATCTACAAAACCTTTATGCCGAAGGAATGATTACCAAGAATGAAGTACTCAAAGTACAGGTAAAGCAAAACGAGGTGGAGCTATCACTCCTGAAGGCTGAGAATGGTTTAGTTCTTTCCAAGATGCTATTGGGTCAGATGATTGGTGTAGATGCTGATCAAATCATTTTGGATAAAGATGTAATTAGTGAAGAGGAGCTGAGCAGTCGCCTCATTGCATTGACTGATACGTTTGCTGTAGAGCGTGCTGAGGTGACGATGCTTCGAAATAAGGTGGCGATCACGCAGTCTGCCAAAAAGATGGTGCAGTCACAATTTATGCCCAATGTGTTTTTAACTGCTGGCTACAATTGGATTAGCCCCAATCTATACAAAGGTACCCAAAACAACCTCGGTGGCGATTGGATGATCGGAGTAGGGATGCAGATCCCTATACTCACGTGGGGGGACCGGCTACATCAAGTTCATATAGCTGAGCAACAAGTAGAGAAAGCCCAATTAGAGCTTCAAGAGGCTCAGGAAAAGATTGGTTTGCAGGTTCAGCAGAATAGATTTAAGCATATCGAAGCCCTAAAGAAGATGGAGCTGACCAAGCTCTCTAAGGAACAAGCAGAGGAAAATCTACGAGTCGCTATGAATAATATGCTTGAGGGAATGAATGGCATTAGGGACATCTTAGAGGCTCAAGCGATGTGGGAAAGTGCCACATCGGCTGATATTGATGCGAGGGTGGAGGCTGCAGTAACTCTATCACAGCTGGAGAAGTCTACTGGTCTACTCTATAAGTATATAGAGGCTTATCATCAAAAAACAAATAGATAAATAGTCATTGAAATATGTACTTCAAAGGAAAAAAGCAGATTTGGCTACCAGCATTATTATTGGTTTTAATGGGTAGCATTGTCTCTTGTAACAAGAATAGCGGGAATGAACAGACGTCAGAGTCCGACAAAGTAGTGCCTGTAACAATTGTTCAAGTAAAGGAGATGACTTTCACACCGAATATCCGATTTTCGGGTAGTGCTGAGGCGTCTAAGAGTGCCAACTTAGGTACTGCATTACCAGGTAGAGTGGAGCGTATTCACTATGCCAAAGGAAGCTATGTGCCACAGGGTGCCCTGATTGTAGAGATGTCGGATGAGATGCTCTTACAAGCTCAGATTGAGAATGATGCAATTAAGCGTGACTTTGAGCGCGTGACAAGACTTCGTGAAAAGGAGAGTATTAGCCAGATGGATTACGAACACGCCAAGGCTAAGTATGAGGCCTCTGTGGCGAAGGTGGCTATGTTGAAAAAGAACACCTCTATCACCGCACCATTTAGTGGAGTAATTACAGAGATATTAATCAATGAGGGAGAGACTTATGCTTTTACTCCAAGCCTAAGTAATGATCTTAAACTGGTGAGCGGCATCATAGAGCTACAGCAGATGAATCCACTGAGAGTGACTATCGAAGTGAACGAAAAGGAGCTAAGCTATATTGAGCGAGGTCAAGCTGCATTTATTATTTTTGATGCCTATCCAGACCAAGTGGTGGAGGGTAAGGTATCTTTCATATCACCTGCTCTTTCGCCAATGTCACGCACTGCTTCTATTGAGGTGAATATACCCAATAGCAATGGTACTTTCAAGCCTGGAATGTACTGCAACGTCTCTATTGCACTTCCAGAGCGAGAGGGTCTTTTTGTGCCACTCAATGCCATTTATCGTTTGGCAGGTACAGGGGATGAGTACCTATTTAAGGTTAATGCTGATGATACTACCATTAGTCGCATCTCTGTAACCCGTGGAGAGATAAGCAATGGGTGGGTCTACGTTGAGAGTAGTGACATTAAGAGTGGTGACTCGGTGGTGATTGATGGTAAGAATAAGCTCAGTGATGGTTCGAAAATAAATATCGTAAAGAAGTAAGCATATGAAGCTACCTGAATTTGGTGTAAAAAGACCTATTGCCACCGCCATGATCTTCGTGGCAATTATGGTGATCGGTGTGTTTTCACTATTTAAATTGCCTCTAGACCTAATGCCGAATATTGAGTTTCCTTCCCTCACGGTAATTACGGTCTATCCTGGAGCCTCAGCAGTGGAGGTGGAGGAGCAAGTCTCCAAGCCATTGGAAGCGGTGCTTTCGGCTGCAGAGAATCTGGTGGAGATTAAGTCTATCTCTAAGGAAAATGTCTCTTTTATTCAACTTCGTTATGAGTGGGAGGAGGACGTAACGGTCGCTGCAAATAACGCTCGTGACCTCTTGGAGCTTGCTAAGTCACGATTGCCTTCTCAGGCTTATACTCCGATTATTTACAAGATCAATGCCTCAATGATGCCTATTCTCGGCATTGCCATTAATGCTGATGAAAACTACAACGGGTTAGAGGAGATTGTGGAGGATAAGATTGCCTCCCCACTAAGAAAGGTGGATGGTGTAGGTACCGTGATTTATCTTGGGCAGCCAGAGCGAGAAATCCGTGTGGAGATCGACCCTACTCGTATGCAAGGGTATGGATTGTCTGTAGCTCAGATCTCTATGATGCTCAAGGCAAATAATGTCAACGTTCCTGCTGGTTTTGTTTCGGAAAGTGCTTATGACTTTTCTGTGCGTATGCCAGGAAAGTATGAGAGCGTGGAAGAGATAGAGAATACTATGATCAAGGCGGTCAACGGCAATGTGGTTCGTTTGAAGGACGTAGCAATAGTAAAGGACACTTTCAAGGAAACAGATGCTTCGGCTTTCAACCACATAGGTCAAGGAATTGCCTTATTGGTGCAAAAACAGTCGGGTGCCAATACGGTGGATGTAACGAATGCCGTACGTGATAAGATCTCCAGTATTCACGGCGACTTGCCTTCTGACGTACAGATCTTTGAAGTGATTGGTTCGGACGAGTTAGTTACTGCATCGGTGAATAACTTGAGCTCATCCATCTGGTATGCTTTGATATTTGTAACGCTGGTGGTATTGCTCTTCCTAAGAGAGTGGAAATCGAGCTTGATCGTTTTCCTTACCATGCCTGTCTCACTGATTTCTGCCTTTATTGTGATGGATCTGCTCGGTTATACCATCAATATTTTCTCGTTGGTAGCACTTGTGATAGCGATAGGCATGGTGGTGGATAATGCCATTGTGGTACTTGAGAATGTGACTCAGCATATAGAGAGTGGAGCGAGGCCAAAGCAGGCAGCGATGTTTGGAGCCTCAGAGATGGGACTAGCGATTGCTGCCTCTACTTTGACCACCATCGTAGTATTCTTACCATTAGTATTTATGGGTGGTATTGTGGGTGTAATGTTTAAGCAATTGGCAATACTTACGGTAGTCTGCCTTATTACTTCACTTTTTACTGCACTAACGCTTACTCCAATGCTCTCAAGTGTGTTACTGAAGCCCGCATCTCGTGGAGGAGAAGAGCGAAAGCATGGTAAACTTTACAATTGGAGCGAACGAATGTTTGAGCGTATTGAGCAGAGATACCATAGATTCCTTGGATGGGCAGTATTCCACAAGGGGATTACACTTGGTAGTGCTCTAATCATCTTTATCCTCGTGCTATTACTTGGAAAATCAGTAGGTACCGACTATATCCCCGATATTGACGCCGGTTCTATTTCTATTCAGTTTGAGACAGAACAAGGAACCTCACATGCTGTTACTGAGCAGGTGGGTAATCAGATTGTTAAGCTAATTGAAGAGCAAGTCCCTGAGGTGACTGAGGGTGGAATTGCCAGTATTTGTGGTCAAACCTCTGATGGTGCTCTAACAGCTGTCGGATTTAAGGAGGGTAAGAATATCGGTACCATTTTTTGTCACCTAAAGCCAGTGGATGAGCGTAGCAGAAGTAGCCAAGAGATAGCCAATGATATCCGTCCACTTGTGGAGTCAATTCCAGAAATTGAGAAGGTAACCGTATCGGGTGGTAGTGCAATGGCTACCGCACTCACTGGAAACAAAGCCCCTATTGAATTCGTTATTTTCGGTAAAGATATTGATGAGATGAATAAAGTGGCACTCAGTTTGGAGAAGAAGGTGAAGGAGTATCCAGAGTTTACAAATGTTGAGGCTCTCGTCTCATCTGGTAATCGTGAGGTGCATATTGTGGTGGATAAGGATAAAGCCGCACAAATGGCACTTAGTCCTGGGATGATTGGTATCCAGGTGCGTGAAAATCTATATGGTGCCGATGCTGGCGTCTTTACAGATGATGGTCGCGACTATGATATCAAGATTCAGTATGCTCCAGACTACCGTCACTCTATTAATAAGCTCAAGGAGATTCAAGTGACTAACTTGCTTGGGCAGCAAGTGCCGCTGATCGCGGTGGCAGATCTACAGGAGAAGGATGGACCTGTGGAGATTGAGCGAATGACACAGCAAAGATATGTAAAAGTGACAGCTGACCTCAATGGTATCTCCCTTGGTGATGGAGCCAAGATAGCAGAGGATATTATCGAGACTACCAATACCCCAGAAAACATCAACATTTCTCTTGGTGGGCAAGTGGAGGATCAAAGCGATACCTTCTCTTCGTTAGCTACCATTTTCGTGATCGGCTTGATGCTTGTATTTATGGTGATGGCAGCTCAGTTCGAATCACTGTTAGATCCATTTATCATCTTCTTTGCTATTCCTTTCACTTTGGTAGGTGTTATTCTTGCCTTTTTAATTACAGGGACTACTCTCAGTGTAGTCACCTTCATTGGGCTAATTATGCTGGTGGGTATCGTGGTAAATAATGGTATTGTACTGGTCGATTATACCAATATGCTTGTACAGCGAGGATATAGCATTCGTGACGCTGTGATGGATGCGGGTCGCTCACGTTTACGCCCTGTTTTGATGACTTCCATGACGACCATCCTTGGTATGCTTCCAATGGCTCTTAGTACTGGGATGGGGAAGGAGATGTATGCTCCGCTTGGGATTACCATTATTGGTGGTTTGCTGATCTCAATGTTGGTTACCCTCATATTGGTGCCTACAGCTTATGCCTTTATGCATCAGCGTAGACTCAATCGAGAGCGTAGAATTTTTAGAATGAAAAGAAATAGTAGTGAGAGTAATGAATGAGATGAAATTTACATACATCACATGTAACATCAGTATGCTTGAGCAGATGGAGCAACTTCTCCACAAACTGGGGATTGAGGTGTACCAAGTGATCCCAAAGGCTTTGGCAGAAAGTGACTTCGATATTCCGCACAAGGATACTGCAATATGGCCAGGCTTCAATGCCTCTCTACTGGTCCAGGAGGAGTCTCCGACTAAGGCCGAAGCCCTAATGAAAGGGATTGAAGAGATCAATCATACCATTTACAACAATAGCGAGCTTATCGCCGCCTACCAGTGGACGATCAATACCTTTATAGCGCCGGAGCCAGTGGCACCACTCCACGGAAGGACCACCCTCTCCGATTAAACCAAATTGAGGCTACCGGATTTGTCTCGTATTCTTAACTAATCTACACTAAGTGAAAAAGGGGTACCCCAATTTCACCACTATATAATTGTAAGAAATAGCCACAATTAAAGGATTCGAAACTCTTTAATCGTGGCTATTTTTTTTGTCCAATGATTGGTAAAAGCGATTGTGCAAAAAAAGAATTATTGTATGGTCCATTTGAGTGATAAGGTCAATCAGTATAATCCAGATAATCTCTTGTGTCTTGTGGCGGATCATTGGTGTGCCGATTTTCTATACTGGTACCGACAGATAACCCTTCATGTTTTCAAGTAGTTGAAATGGATTGATGCCTCTTGTTAGTTTGCTTATTAATATCAGGATTGGAGGATACCCGTAATTAGGATAAGCGAATACCAGGCATTCAGTATGGCTTATTCCGTATATTAGTTAAAGCTAATTACGGATATTCTTTGAAAGTAATCTTGGTTAAATGATTTTGATACTTCGGACGTCTCAAATGGTAAGGAATTAACCCAAAGACAATGAAGGTGCTGTATATAGCAGAAAAATGGTATATTTGCGGTGCTTTTTCGAAAAGCCTCTCCAGTGTGATGGGGAATTAGCGAAGAGGCTAATTTTGAGTAACACTTTTAATCATTTTAGAAATGAAGACATTTCAATTAACAGCTGAAGTCCGTGAGGACAAAGGAAAAAAGCAAGCAAAACAACTGCGTAAGAGTGGTATGGTGCCTGCTGTAATCTATGGTGATGGTAAGGAAGCGACAATGCTTAGCGTTAAAGAGTCTAATCTACGTAATCTTATCTATACACCTGAGATTTATATCGTTGAGCTAACCATTGGTGGCGAGAAAAAGAATTGTATTTTACAAGAGATACAATTTCATCCGGTAACGGATAAGATTTTGCATATTGACTTTTTGGAAGTACGCAAGGATAAACCTATCGTTATGGAGGTACCTGTGGTACTTGATGGTCATGCCGCTGGTGTCCGTGCTGGTGGTAACCTTACGCTTGATATGCGCAAGCTTCGAGTTAAAGGTTTATACGACAATATCCCTGAGCGGTTGCATATTGATGTTACTTCTCTTAAACTTGGTAAGACTATTCAAGTTGGCGAATTAGCTTTTGATGGTGTTGATATTCTTAATGCCAAAAATGCAGTTGTTTGTGCTGTTCGCGTCACTCGTACTTCACGTTCGGCAGATGGTAATACTGAAGCAGAGGAAGAGACTGAGGAGACAGAGTCAAAAGAGTAAACTCGTACCTCTTTTGCATTTAACTAAGGAGGTAGAGTGGGTGTATGCTTACTCTACCTCTTTTCTTTCTATATATGATTCAGAATGATTAAAGTCGGAGATGTTTTGGTGAGCAGTGAGGTATTGGATACATTCTTTTATTGCGACTTGTCTGCCTGTCATGGTGCATGTTGCATAGAGGGAGAGTCCGGAGCTCCGGTTGCCAATGAAGAACAAGAGCTTATGCGTAAAGCATTCCCTGATATCGTAAGTTATCTATCGGATGATATTCTTGAGTATATCGCTCAAAATGGTGTGATGTATGAGGATGAAGATGGAGATTTAGTTACCCAAATAGTAGATGGCGAACAGTGCGTGTTTACTTGTCAAGAAATTGATGGCGGTGTAAGGTGTGCATTTGAAAAGTCTTGGAGAGAGGGTAGGAATAATGTATTTTATAAACCTATTTCTTGCCATCTTTTCCCGATAAGGGTTACTAAATTGAGCAACGGGAAAGAAGCACTAAATTATTTTCGATGGGATCCTATATGTACCCCTGCTCGCAATCTTGGAAAGAAGAAAGGAGTGCGTTTATATCAGTTTTTAAGAGAACCTTTAGTGAGATCTTATGGCGAAAAATGGTACAATCTATTGGTGGAGCAAGCTGAGCTCTATCTTAAAGATACAGAAAGGAGTGAGTATGAATCCTAATAAGTACTTAATTGTAGGACTTGGAAATGTGGGCGAAGAATATGAGGGGACGAGGCACAATGCTGGCTTTATGGTTGTTGATACCCTTGTTGGCGATCAATCGCTTTTCCAATCAAAAAGATACGGAGATATCGCCCATATTAAACTAAAGAATAAGGAACTTGTTATCCTTAAACCTTCGACATTTATGAACCTAAGTGGCAATGCAGTAAGGTATTGGATGAAAGAAGAAGGTATCCCTTTCGAGCGGTTGCTCGTGGTTGTTGATGAATTAGCACTCCCTTTTGGCACATTAAGGCTTAAGGCAAAAGGCAGTGCAGGTGGGCATAATGGTTTGAAGCATATTGAAACGACACTTGGTACATCAACATATGCACGACTTAGAGTGGGTATAGGTAATGACTACCCACGAGGCGGTCAAATTGATTATGTACTCGGGCAGTTTGATGATGATCAACGTCAACAACTACCATTCATTTGTAAGGAAGGGGTTGAGATAATACACAGCTTTTGCTTATCAGGTATTGATAGGACTATGAATATCTACAATACTCATAGTAAATCTAATAGTGTGATCAACGATGGCGGAACAACAAAGGATTGATAAATGGTTGTGGGCGACTCGTATTTTCAAAACTCGCTCTATTGCTGCCGATGCTTGCAAGAAAGGGAGGGTGTCAATGAATGGTCATACATTGAAACCTGCGGCTTTAGTATGCATTGGAGATAAAATAGATGTTAGAAAGCCCCCTATAACGTTTACCTTTGAAGTGCTTGGTCTGACCAATAATAGAGTAGGAGCCAAATTGGTGGAGCAATATCTTAAGAATATTACACCTAAGAGTCAATACGAACAACTTGAGCTACAAAAAATAGCAGGTAATATAGGTCGACAAAAAGGAACTGGAAGGCCTACGAAAAAAGAACGTAGAGATATGGAGCAATTTATTGCTGATAAAAGTTCGGCAGATTGGTTTTTTCAAGAGTTAGACGACGAAGATAGCTTTTTGGAGAATGATGTGGATTGGGATCAACTTTGGAAAGAATAACCAAAGCAATTGCGATAATTATATCTAAATTTGTAGCATAGCCGTATGGGTGGCAAAATAGCAAACGATTATGGGAAGAGAAATATTTGACATTGAAATGGAGTTGATATCTAAGGAAAAATACTCAAATACCTTGATGTTAGCTCATTACAAACCTGTAGATACAACGATCTCTTTGCCTCAATTTAAGCCTGGACAATTTGTGCAGGTATGGATAAAGGGTTGCGACGGCGTTATGCTAAGACGCCCTATATCTATATATGATGGAAATGAACAGAGTCTTTCTCTTTTGATACAAGATGCAGGAAGGGGTACACATATGCTATTAGATGTACCTATTGGGAGTCGTAATAAGATGTTATTGCCATTAGGGAATTCTTTTACTTTGCCTCCACACGATTCACGACCATTACTCATTGGGGGAGGAGTAGGGATTGCTCCATTATTTGCTCTCGGAAAGTCTCTCAAGAATAGGGATATTCTACCGACCTTTTTATTGGGGGCTCGCAGTCATAATTCCTTCCCCGACTTGACGTGTTTTGAGCGGTTTGGTACTTTATTAATTACCACAGAAGACGGCTCAAGGGGCGAAAGGGGATATGTTACTCAGCATAGTTATTTGGCGGAAGGTCAATATACCCACATTTATATGTGTGGACCAACACCCATGATGAAAGCTGTTGCAAGGTGGTCAAAGATGATGAAAATTCCAGCTCAAGCATCCTTAGAAAATCGTATGGCGTGTGGCATTGGTGTCTGCTTGTGTTGCGTAGAACCTACTATTGTAGGTCATAAAACAGTCTGCCACGATGGTCCTGTATTTGATGTAAATGATTTGCTTTGGGAATGATATAGATATGGAACAAACAAATTTATCAGTACAGATTGGAGAGCTATTCCTCAAGAACCCAATTACAACTGCATCAGGCACATTTGGGGATGGTGTTTTAATGAATGAGCTCTATGATGTCTCATCTTTGGGAGGTATTTTTACGAAAGGTACGACTTTAGAGCCAAGGGAAGGGAATGCACCACAGCGTATGGCAGAAACACCTTCTGGGATGCTTAATGCCGTAGGGTTACAGAATAATGGCCTCAAATATTACGTAGAGCATATTTACCCTAAAGCGATAGAATTAGGGACGGAAATTATTCCTAATATTAATGGTGCAAGCATTGATGATTATATTGCTGTTGCATCTGCGATGAATGATTTGCACGGTATTCATGCTATCGAATTGAATATTTCTTGTCCTAATGTAAAGAAGGGTGGAATGGCTTTTGGGGTATCCCCAGAAGGTATTAGAGAAATAGTGAAAGAAATTAGAGCGATTTACCGCCATACACTTATTGTTAAGTTATCGCCTAATGTCACAGATATAGCTCGTATGGCAAGCATAGCAGAGGATGAAGGTGCCGATGCTCTTTCTCTTGTGAATACTTTTTTAGGCATGGCGATTGATGCCAAAAAACGAAGACCGGTACTCTCAACTATCACGGGTGGTCTTTCGGGTCCTGCCATTAAGCCGATAGCACTTAGGATGGTATGGCAAGTTGCTAATGCAGTGCATATACCAGTTATAGGCATAGGTGGGATTTGTTCTACAATGGATGTGATAGAATTTATACTTGCTGGGGCATCTGCTATACAAGTGGGGACATATAATTTTATTGATCCTACCGCAACTTTGCAAATGGTTGATGGCGTAAAGAAGTATCTTGAAGATAATGGGTTTGAAGATATTCAGTCATTAGTTGGTGCTTTAGAGGTATAGATTACAACAAATCTTATCCTTCTTTGGTTATACATGTAAGTATGGATAATAATGCTAATAGTATCAATAGCTATTCACCTAATGACGATAAGTCTTGGGTGCATGTGGTTGTTTATGCATTAGGAGAGACAAAAAATGATCCTAAATCTTTAGTATTACTCTTAGTGCCAAAGGGTGCTGAAGACATAGAGATAAGCGATAGTAGGTTTGTATTTTTCCCTCTCGTAGTATCACCGCAATTGTCACCTATTTTTTTTCATGTTCTTACGAATCTTAATCATGAGCCATCTTTATGGCATAAGGATATAGGTTATTATTATGAGTTGATGGGGAAGTGTTCTTTGCGATATGTGGCCATTTCTCATAGTCGTGAACGATTGCATTGTGACCTTTATTATTCAAATGTAGATGGTAATATTGTAAATGTTGCAGTTCCATTGGATACATCAATACTTACTGCTATCAAACATAGCTTACCTATATATATTGAGGAGTCTTTATTGAAGTACAATGCTCTCTCTAAGGTACATTTTTCACAAGCGATACGGGATAATGGTGAGTCCAATCGTCCATTTGCAGAAATAGTCTCAAAATGCTTAAGGAATAGGAAAACGCCAGAGGAAGTAGGGCTATCTTCTGATCTATTAAAGGAAGGCTTTTATAAGCTTACCAATGAGGAGTCTGAGCAACTCCTTAAATTCGCAATTAGTAGTGAGCAGTATGAATGGGCACTAATAATTAAGGAATGTATTGTAGACGATGAGCGATAACCATAATTTGCCAGATTGGTTTTTTGACGGAATAGTTGTAAGCACTAATAGTTTGGAATATGACGAATTAGTGTCTGTTAGCTTTGACTCCTTGGAAAGTGTTCGTGTAAATGGCCAAGTGGCGAAGACTGCTATATTACTTAAGGCCGATGTTTATGATGAAAAAAAGGCATTATCTATTCCCTATCCACCTGCTCGAGCCAAGTATTATTCGATGATATTTGGGAACTCCAAATCTGACTCTGTTCCTATGCATTCAGAGAGAGTATCATTGAGACTTGATGTTATGGATGAATTACAACAATCGGTTGGAGTATATATTCGACAGATTATTATAAAGAAAGAAATCGAAGAAAGATTAACTTGCTGGGTCAATACTACGACTATTACTGGAGACGAATGCTATTATCGCTTACCATCTTATTTGGCAGTTGCATTTGCTATATCCCATTCTATACCAATTAAGTGTGAGGAAAAAGCTCTTTTGGAGCATTCGTTTTATTTACTTAATGAACGATATTCTAAAGAAATGAATATTAGTTTCTCTAACGATACTACCTTATCAAAGGCAATAAAAGATAGTGAAGGGGATGTTAGTACAGCACTGAAAGGAATAGATGTAAATAGAGCTATAAATGAGATTTCTTTGGAAGAATTGAACTGTTTAAAGCAGTATGTTATTCATAGAGAATGGTATGAGTGGGCTATATGGATCTCAGATAAGTTAAAAGAGAAAACAGCCAATCATTTTGATAAGGCCGAAGATCATGAAGAGTAATAAGAGTCGACAAAATATCGTTGAGGATATCCCTTACTTTTACTCGCCAGATATAATAGAGCAACAGCAATTATCGGGAACTGAGGCTCAGCATGCTTTTAAAGTTTTAAGGTTAAGGGTAGGTGCTGAAATTAGGATCACAGATGGGAAGGGACACTTATATAGTGCAATACTTTGTAGTAATTCGCTGTCACAGGCTAATCTATCTAATATTCGTCTGATAGATAACGATACACTATATCGCCCAAAACTTCACATCGCTATTGCTCCCACCAAGAATATGGATAGGCTTGAATTTGCCTTAGAGAAATTGACAGAAGTAGGGGTGGAGTTTTTTTCAATAGTCATTACGGAGCATACAATTCGAGATCGTATCAATATGGAGCGACTACAAAAGATTATGGTATCTGCTATGAAGCAGTCTCGAAAACTCGTTGCTACAAAACTACAAATGTATAATTCTCTTTCAGAATTTCTTGAAACGGATTTGCCCAAAGGAAGGTATATCGGTTATTGTGGTGACTACTCAGTTAAAACAGATATTTGTCAATCATTTGAAAAAAATGTAGATAGCTGTATGCTTATCGGTCCTGAAGGCGACTTCACAATGGAGGAAGTTCAAATAGCATCAAAGAGTGGATTTAATGTTGTTTCACTTGGTAAGGAACGGCTACGGACAGAGACCGCAGCTATTTATGCGGGGTTTGTTCATCATATAATGAATAATTGTGAATTATGAATTATGAAATAGATAAGATAAGGAAAACCTTCCCTGCATTAGGGCTTAAGGTTAATGGCAAATATCCTTTGGTATATTTGGATAATGCCGCTACCACTCAAAAGCCCATGCAAATGATAGAGTCTGAAAAAATAGCTTACGAGACAAGAAATGCAAATATCCATAGGGGTGTACATTGGCTTAGTCAGGTAGCTACAAAAGCCCATGAAGATGCTCGAAACCACATAGCGAGTTTTATCAATGCAAGAGAATCTGCCGAGGTGTTTTTTACCCGAGGTACCACTGAGAGTATTAATATGCTTGCTCAGATATTTTCTTCTAAAATGATGGGCCCTGGCGATGAAGTACTCGTTAGTGCTATGGAGCATCATTCTAATATAGTACCTTGGCAATTACAAGCCAAGCAAAATGGTATTAAGCTTAAAGTCATACCGATTTCCGACGATGGGGTATTAGACATGGATGCGTACTACTCACTATTTAGTGATAAAACTAAAATCGTATCTATCTGTTATGCTTCTAATGTTTTAGGTACCATTAATCCCGTTAAGGAAATCATAGATTTCGCTCATAGTAAGGGAGTCCCTGTATTATTAGATGCGGCTCAAGCTATTGCTCATAGGAAAGTGGATGTGCAAGCTCTTGATGTAGATTTTTTAGCATTTAGTGGACACAAGATATATGGACCAACAGGGATAGGTATACTGTATGGGAAGAGATACTGGATGGAATTATTACCTCCATATCAAGGAGGGGGTGAAATGATAGGGCACGTAAGTTGGGAGGAAACGACTTACAACGAGCTACCATATAAATACGAAGCTGGCACGCCTAATTTTATTGGTAGTGTTGCTCTTTCTGAGAGTATCAGTTATATTGAATCTTTAGGCATTTCTCATATTCAAATGTATGAAAATGATCTACTCAAATATGCAACAGAGCAAATGAAGCATATTGATGGTCTCAAAATATATGGTACCGCACCAGAGAAAGCTGCTGTAATAAGCTTTCTCGTGGAGGGTGTTCATCCTTATGACTTAGGAGTACTCCTTGACCAGCAGGGAATTGCTATTCGGACAGGTCATCATTGTGCACAACCGCTAATGAAACGATTGGGGATAGAAGGAACTGCTCGAATAAGCTTTGGGTTATATAACACTACTGAAGAAATAGATGTCTTTATGCAGGCACTTCAAAGGTCATTAAGTATATTGAGGTAATTCATTGTTGGAGAGATTTACTAACATTCATAATTATATACATATGAGAATTAATAAAGGTTACTTAGTCAAAGTCAAATATCAACTAAATGATGATGACGGCACACTAATAGAAAAAACTAAAAGTGGGGAACCATTAGAGTTTATATTCGGAATGGGACTCATGCTACCGGCTTTTGAGGCCGAACTTGTGGGGAAACAGGTCGGGGATCACTTTGATTTTACACTGACCCCAGATGAAGCCTATGGTCAGATAAATGAAGATTTGAAAATCGCTTTAGAAAAAGAAGCATTCTTTATTGATGGTACTTTTGATAGCGAGATTGTGTATGAAGGTGCAAGGGTACCAATGAATACTGCCGATGGTCAAGTCGTTGAGGGATTGGTTACAAAGATAACCGATGATAAGGTCTATATGGACTTTAATCATGATCTCGCAGGGATGACGCTCCATTTTCAAGGAAGCGTTGTAGATATCCACGAACCAAGTAAAGAGGAATATGACCATTATTTTGGTCACAATTGTGGTGGCAGTTGTAACTGTGGTTGTGAAACGCATAATGAGCATGGCTCTTGTTGCGAATCTTGTAAGTAAGATGATTTCAAATACTTTTCAATAATCATTTTTTCAAACATACTAATAATAGACTTGGATATTTACAATACAAAACTTATAACTAATATGAAGTGTATGACAAAAACTTGGCTGGCATGCATTATAGCTATAGTTTTCTGTAGCTTTGCTCACGCATCTGACGAACCTTTATGGATGCGTTATCCTGCTATTTCTCCTGATGGTAACGAAATAGCATTTTCCTATAAAGGCGACATTTACAAAGTGTCTTCACATGGTGGTATAGCAACTCGCCTTACTACAAATGATGCTTTTGACTCAATGCCAATATGGAGCCCTGATGGAACCAAAATTGCATTCATTAGCGATCGTAACTATGGTAGTATTGATATATATATCATGAGTGCAAAGGGGGGGAGTGCGACAAGAGTTACTTCTCACTCAACGAATGAAACGCCTCTTGCATTTTCACCTGACGGCAAGTATATTTATTATACAGCTCACATACAGGATCCTGCATCAAGTGCATTATTCCCAACAGCTCGTCTCAATGAGGTATATCGTGTTCCTGTTACTGGGGGGCGTACTACACTTGAAATACCTACACCTGTTGCAATGGGAAATATTAGTAGCGATGGTAGATATCTAATTTACGAAGACATCAAAGGTTTTGAAAATGCTTGGAGAAAGCACCATACCTCATCGGTGACAAAAGATATCATGCTTTATGATTTCCAAAACAAAATGTACACCCCACTTGCTACTTGGAAAGGAGAAGATCGCAATCCCTCTTTTGCTCCAAATGGGAATTATTTTTACTTCCTTAGCGAACGAGCTGGGACAATGAATGTCTTTAAGCAATTGCTTAATGAAAATGATGATAAAGCCGCTATCCAGGTGACCTCGTTTGAAACACATCCAGTTAGGTTCCTCACAATTGCCAATAATGGGTTATTGTGTTTTGGATATGATGGGGCTATTTATACCATGAATGAAAGCGAAACACCGACTAAAGTTAATATCAGTATTGTTAATGACCTTGAAAGTAAATCATTAGAGAAAGCTATCTATACAGGTGGCATTACTTCTTCATCCGTTTCACCTGATGGTAAAATGGTGGCATATATAATTCGTGGTGAAGTGTTTGTGACAAGTGCTGATTATGGCACTACAAAACGTATTACGAATACGCCAGAAATGGAGCGTGGCATATCTTTTGGTAAGGATAATAGGAGCCTTGTATATGAGTCACAAAGAGATGGTAAAAGTGACTTATATATAGCTAAGATGGGTAGGAGTGACGATCCTAATATGGCTAATGCGACGTTGATTACAGAGGAAAAGCTTATCCCTGGAGACGATTCAGAAAAAATGTATCCAGATTTCTCTCCAAATGGAAAGTACATAGCTTATGTTAAGGATAGAAAGAAAATCGCCATATACGACACGGAGAATCATACAACCAAAGAGGTATATGATGGTAGGTTTACTACAGAAAAAACAGGGGGAATGGCATTTGAGTGGTCACCAGATAGTAAATGGTTAGCTTTGGAGATGGTTGATAATCATCACGAGCCATTCTCTGATATTATCTTGATGAATGTTGCCACAGGCGAGATGACCAATATCACCAAGAGTGGTTATTTTGACTTCGGTCCTCGTTTTGTTATGGATGGCAATGCTATTATCTATACTTCCGAAAGATTTGGTATGCGTAACCATGCAAGTTGGGGTTCCATGAATGACGTTATGATCGTTTTCCTCAACAGAGAAGCTTACGATAAATACCGTCTTAGCGAGGAAGATTATGAGCTAATGACCGAACAGGAGAACAAAAATAAAGACAAAGAGGTCAGCGACAAGAATAAGAAAGATGCTAAGAGCAGAGAGCAGACTAAAGATAAAGATATCTTAGTCGAACTTGATAATATTGAAGATCGTATTGTTAGGCTCACACCTACTTCAAGCAACCTCGGTGATGCTTATATTACCAAAGATGGCAAGAAGTTATATTACATGGCAGCTTTTGAGGGTGGTTATGATCTTTGGGTCAAAGACCTCAGAAAAGGTGATACCAAGCTACTTAAGAAATTAGATGGATCTTACGTATCATTCCAACCAGATGCTGACGAAAAGCAATTATTCTTCCTTAGTTCAAGTAGTATCCAAAAGATGAATTTAGGGAGTGAAAAGCTTGAGTCTGTACGTTTCAGAGCTCCAATAGAGCTTGACCTTGTAGCCGAACGCACGTATATGTTTGACTTCGTAAAAAATGAAGAAGCTGAGCGTTTTTACGATCCGAATATGCATGGTGTTGACTGGGAGTTTATGACAGAAGAATACCGTAAGTTCTTACCTCATATCAATAATAATTACGATTACTCAGAAATGCTATCTGAATTATTGGGTGAGCTAAATGTATCCCATACTGGGAGCGGTTATTCAAACGCAAATGCAGTAGATAGGATAGCAGAAACAGGATTACTATTCGATATGTATGAAGCTTATGATAAAGGCTTAAAGATCGATGAGGTAGTTGCTGGTGGTCCCTTTGACACACACTTAAGTAAAGTGAAAGCAGGTGACTATCTAACAAAGATTAATGGCGTAGATATTAAAAAGGATACAGATTACTTCCCTCTATTGGCAGGTAAGAGTGGGGAGAACGTTCTCTTTACATTCTATTCATCATCTACTGGTGAGACTTTTGAAGAAGTGATTAAGCCTATCTCTGCTGGCAAACTGAATAAACTGCTCTATGATCGCTGGGTAAAGCAAAGAGCAGCAGAGGTAGATCGCCTATCTAATGGCAAACTCGGCTATGTGCACATTTCATCAATGGATGATGATAGCTTCCGAACCCTTTTCTCTGACGCTATGGGTAAGTACTATCAGCGAAAAGGATTAGTTGTAGATATACGATATAATGGTGGTGGACGACTACACGAGGATTTGGAGGTCTTCCTTTCAGGAACAAAATACCTTACACAAGAAATTAAAGGCGAATACTATTGTGATATGCCAAGTAAGCGCTGGACAAAGCCATCAGTGATGGTGATGTGTGAGGCTGATTACTCCAATGCTCACGGTTCGCCTTGGGTATACAAACACATGGGCATAGGTAAACTTGTAGGTATGCCAGTGCCAGGTACAATGACAAGCGTTAATTGGGTAACATTGCAAGACCCATCGCTTTATTTTGGTATTCCAGCAGTAGGGTATAAAACCGATGAAGGTTACTATCTGGAAAACTATCAACTTGAGCCAGACGTCAAGGTTGCTTTGGATTTCAATGAAGCCCTAAATGGAAATGACACTCAGATAAAAGCTGCAACTGAAGTACTGATGAAGTAATAGTTTTGACTTCTTCAATTATATGGTAGGTTTGGCTATTAACCATAGTCAGACCTGCCAAAACATTAAATACAGGTAGCTTGTTATAAAAATGAAGCTTTCTTGTATTCAAGAGAAAATTCAGTAACTTTGCCAACTTTAAGAGGAATTATTCAGGCTAAGATTAGCGTATGAGACAATTAAAGATAGAGAAATCTATTACCAGCAGGGATGATGCTGTGATGAATCGCTATATGAAAGAAGTAGCGAAAGAGGAGATGATTACACCTGAGCAAGAGGCTGAATTAGCTATGCAGATTCAGAGAAATGATGAAAACTCTGAGGCTGCAGTTGACAAATTGGTTCGTGCAAATCTTCGATTCGTTATCAGCGTTGCCAAGCAATACCAAGACTTAGGATTACCTTTAATTGATTTAATTAACGAGGGAAACTTAGGTATGATACGTGCTGCTCAAGGCTTTGATGGCTCAAGAGGTTTTAAGTTTATCACTTATGCAGTATGGTGGATACGCCAAAGTATTCTCAAGGCTTTGGGAGATCAAGGGCGTATCGTAAGATTGCCACAGAACCAGGTGGGAAATGTTACAAAGCTTAAAGCAGCAAGGGATCGCTTTGAGCAGCTTAATCAGCGCTTACCATCTCCAGAAGAACTCGCTGACGAACTTGATATGGAGGTCGAAAAAGTAATAGATATCATACAGATTGACAAAGGGGAAGTCTCGGTAGATAAAACTTTTGATGATGGGGAGAGTAATACCCTCCTTGATGTATTACAAGATGAAGACGCTAAGGAAGTAGATGGTGGCTTGATTGACGAAAGCCTTGCTAATGAAATCCGTGTAGCGATGCAATGTCTCTCAGAGCGTGAGCAGTTTGTCCTTATTCACACTTACGGATTAGGTGGAGAGCAGGAGATGAGCCTCGATGAGATTGGTGCAGCAATAGGATTGAGCCGTGAACGCGTGAGGCAAATTCGAGAAAAGGCTATTCGCTCACTAAAAAAGAATGCGGACGAAACACAATTGCGGAGCTACTTAGGCTAAGCGTCCTTTAATCCTCAAAGTAAAAAGTGCGGACTTAAAATGTTATTAAGTCTGCACTTTTTTTATTCACTATTTTTCTTTCTTTATCTTTGACAAAAAATGTACTACACCAAAAGTGTAAGTGCCAGTAGGCTTCCTTGTGATCATGTCTACTTATCTTTGCTCCCCAAAAGTGCAAAAGAATCCAATAGGATTTTAGCCAAAATAAGGCTCAATAGATAATGTTACAAATGAGTAGGTTGGTTGACCAGTAACCCTGTCTTTATGGCGTTGTTGAAATCCTCTAACGATAATTGTATCACCTACCTCCAAAGTAACAGGCGAGACTGAATGGTTAACGGTACTTGGGACACCCTTCTCTGTTCGAAGAAGGTAGCTGTCATTACGTACAGCCTCAACGACAGCTTTGATTGTATCAAAAGTCATAATAGCCTCCTCTGGGTCAACACGCCTTACATGGTAGATATATTCTCTTGGAGGAGTAGGGGGCTGATTCTTGCGTTGCTGATTCTCAATTAAGTAGATAAATTTAATAAACTCTCCCTGTACAAATTCGTTTGGATCGCTAGGTAAATAATGGTGCCGGCTGTTGTTATCCATCACATGATATGCATGCATTACTTCGCTATAACCATTGATGATACCCATCTTAACGGGGAACACCTCGTATGGATCAATATTCTCCAAATGCGTAAGTTGTACCACCTTAGTATGTTTCCGATAACGTTCGTATATCTTAACTTCGTATGTCAAACCTCGATTATCACCAGGTAAAATACCTGCTTCTTTAGGAGTGACAAGAGCAGTTTTACCCTCTGGGGTAATGAGTTTAAGCATTGGTACTACCTGATTATTCTCGTCTTTTAGACGCATTGCCATAACATCATATACCATCATTATCGTTGTGGGAAGAGAACGATAAATATGTGCCAATGCGGCTCTGTCATTTTGGTAATAGAAGTCTTTATTCTCCCTATCTATTACTGTTCCCGCAGGTATCTTCTCCATTAAAGAATCAAAGCCATTGGGTAAGGGACGTGACTTTTCAAGACATATCTGTGATACGAAAGTAAGTTCGCGTAGAGCGTTTGAGTACCATTGTCGTTCAATAAGAAGCTTTGCTAATTCGGTTCTGGCCTTACTTAGATATTCCAAATAATCGTTATTTTCCTCCCTAAGTGCCATACAGAGAGCTCCTAATTGTATCTCTTTATTATCAACCAAATAAGCGTATTCAGCCCATGCCATAGGTGCCTCTATATCCATTAAAAGGGATTCGTAGTTCTCGATGGCTTGCTCTTTTTCTCCACTCATTACCATTGCCCTTGCTCGCGACAACTGCAAAAGTTCGTCATCAGGATAATGATTGGAGACCTCATTCATCAAAATAAGAGTCGCTTCGGATAGTGAAGTGTCACCATTTGTTACGGCTTCTGTCGTCATTTCAAATAGCACTAATTCAGCAAGAGAATGACCACCACTACATGTCCCTCCTTTACCTCGTTCCCAGTCGTAAGAGGATAAAGAGCTAATGCCCCATGCCTCTACAAATTTATTGAAAAGCATATTATGAGCATAGAAATGCTTTACTTTTAATGCAAGTTTAAGGAATGCAGAGTGAATTTTTGAGGGCCTTGGATTGCTTAATGATAAATATAACTGGAGAATATCATTGACTTCCTCAAAAGGAATGTGTTGATAATAGCAATGTAGATAGCTCAATAACACTTGTGCGTAATCCTCGTGTAGTACACTATTAGGAAGCGAATTATTGTTACCTAACCACCCCATAACTTGTGTGTATATCTCTTTTATTTTAATTCGATTTTTACACTTTAGGATTTCTCGTGATAGCTCAGATAACTCGTTGAAGTGAGGTATCACGGATTTCTGAAGTTCGGCAAGAGTATCCATAGCTACATTAGAAGTTGCACCCATATAACCTACTATTTCTTCCATTTCGTGGATTAATGGTGTTGCAGAGTTAATATTATCCTCTTCAATATTTTGGGTAGCAATATCTTTTAACACCCAAAATAGAGCCGATGACGACCACTGATCTTGGGTCTTTGAATAATCATCACGGGCCTGAATCAATGCTTCTTTAAGGCGACCTTCTTGCCGAAGTGCCATAACCTCTTTGAATCCCATAATCTATGTATGTTTGTCTTTATGTTATTAAATGTGTCTTTTGCCCTTGTATATGTTTGATACAAGGTCTGTGATAATAGTACTCTTTCACCTGTTATAGGATGTTCTAAGTATTATAACGAGTGCTTTTTCAGCTTTTCACAAAGCCTTTTTTATTTTCAAAATATTACGTGATAGAGCAAAAGGATCTATTACACTTATCGCATGCTCAAGTATCCTATTGCTCTAGCTTATTACTTGTGATCAAAATGGGAGGTCATCGCCATCGTCGTTTTGGGGACCTTTTTGTGGTCCAAATTGGACATTAGTATTAGGTAAATTGCCATTACCACCTTGTTGTGGAAAACCAGCACCATAACCTTGTTGGGGTTGTTGAAAACCCTGATTTGGCATACCTGGATAATAACCAGGAGCTTGCTGATTATTTCCCACCCTCATAACATTGCGAGCCTCTGCCGATGTGTACCAACGCTCTTGGTACTCTCTGCTAGACAATTCAAATGTGACAGTGACATCTTCGCCAAGTTGTAGATTAGCGGCTTTGATTCTGTCTTCACCCCATATTGAGAAGCAGACTTGCCTTGGGTATTGAGCGTATGTTTCGATAACAAACTCTTGTCTGTACCATTTTTCGCCTGGGTTATTTCTTTTGTCGCCACTGATTACATCCAATATCTTTATTACCTTTCCTGTAAGGGTGTTTTGGCTGTCATTCATTCCGTTATTCATCTCTCCAATATTTACTATTATTTAACTATCTTCAGTTTGATAATCTACCCAATCATCTAATGGGTGGAAAACCTATTATTTCTCTGACTTTATCAACCGTTATCATTGCATGCTCTCGAGCTTTTTCGGCTCCCTCTTTTGCCACTGCCTCTAATAGGTTTTGGTCATTTCTAAGTTCAAGTATTCTCTCTCGTATAGGTGTACAAAAAGCATTGATATCCTCTGCCAATTGTTTTTTAAGTTCGCCATACTTGATAGTACAATTATTGTAGGCATCATCAAAATATCGATAAGTCTCATCTGTTGATACCACTTCCAAAAAAGTAAATAGGTTAGCTATTGGCTCAGGCTTCACGCTATTAGGCTCTGAAGGTCCCGCATCAGTTACTGCTTTCATCACCTTTTTCTTAATGGTTTTTTCGTCATCAATAAGATAGATCGCATTCCCTTCACTTTTGCCCATCTTTCCCGATCCGTCAAGACCGGGGATCTTTAATGCCTCCTTGCCAAAGCTAAAAGACTCTGGTTCTGGGAAAAAATCAATACCATAGATATTGTTGAACCGACGTGCAAATTTACGAGCCATCTCCATATTTTGCTCTTGATCCTTCCCGACAGGAACTTTCGTAGCTCTATGCATCAAAATATCAGCGGCCATCAAAGTGGGGTAAGTGAGCAATCCGGCATTGACATTATTGGGCTGTTTTCGAGCCTTCTCTTTGAATGTAGTTGTACGCTCAAGCTCACCGAGATAAGCATTCATATTAAGGTACATATACAATTCTAGAACCTCTTTAACATCACTCTGTATATAAAGGGTTGCCTTGCTGGGATCCAAGCCACACGCAAGGTATTCAGCTAATATTGTATGGGTATTATTTAAAATATTATCGGGGTGAGGATGTGTCGTCAATGAGTGCCAATCAGCAATGAAAAAGTAACATTGATACTCTTCTTGCATCTTCAAAAAGCTACGAACCGCTCCGAAGTAATTCCCTAAATGCAGATTCCCTGTCGGACGAATCCCACTTAATACCGTTTCTTTCATTATCTATTTCAAATATCAAATTGTGAAAGCTTGAATAACTATCTTATGCTCTCAACTATTCTATCAATAAAATAAAGGACCATTGAGAATGATATACATCTAACTAATTTGCTTTTCATCGTTGCTTCACTTAGCAAAATTGGGAAACAGTCTAAAGTTAATTGTGACCACAACGTAGCGAACACCAATGATACCTTAACCTAAGCACAGCAACCCACTACCATACAATAGCCTTAATAAAACAAAGGTACAAAAATATATATATTAGGCAACCCTATTTAGAGCTAAAGTTTAATCAAAACTTTGATACTCGCTATTCTGAACATATAATATATACTGATGCTAATACCAACAAGAATGGATACCTGGTATTAAGGTTAAAAGATACCAAGTATCCATTGGGATAAATACCAGGTATTAGGAAAACAAGATACTTGGTATCCTTTTGACCCTTTATTGACAATGAGAATATTTTGTTAGGTAGTCTCATAGTTTTTTAGTCATTAGACCTCTTTGATTACTTTAAAAAAGCAGAAACATTTTCACAAATCAAATTGAAGTCGAAAGTCAGTAACGAATAGCGTTTTCTATAGCATTCTTAACTATATGCGTTTAGTCTTTATTCATGTTCCTCCATTTGATTAGTTTTGGGATATTTGTGTTACCTTTGTAGGAAATTATATAGTTGGCTATTTAATGACATGAGTACCAAGAGTATTATTATAACTTTCCCAGATGGTTCGGAAAGAGAATATCGAGAAGGAATAACTCCACTTGAAATTGCTAATGACATTAGTCCACGGTTAGCTAAGGATGTGCTTGCTGCTACGGTGGGTGGTGAAATTGTGGATTTAACGCGTCCTATTAATGAGTGTACTACGCTAAAACTTCATAAGTGGGAGGATGATGAAGCCAAGCATGCCTTTTGGCATACTAGTGCACACTTAATGGCTGAAGCTCTTCAGGAGCTATATCCTGGCATTAAATTTGGAATAGGACCTGCTATTGAGAATGGTTTTTATTATGATGTAGATCCTGGTGAGAACGTACAGATCAAGGAGTCTGATTTGCCCGCAATCGAGGATAAGATGCGAGATCTTGTAGCAAAAAAGGAAGCTTTAGTCCGTAAGAGTATCTCTAAAGATGATGCTTTAGATTTTTGGAAACACAAAGGGGATCACTATAAAGTGGAGCTTATCAACGATCTTGAGGACGGAACGATTACCACTTACACACAGGGAGGATTCACCGACCTATGTCGTGGTCCACACCTCCCAAGTACCGAGCCAATAAAGGCTATAAAGCTACTTAGCGTAGCAGGTGCTTATTGGCGAGGCGATGTCACACGCCCACAGCTCACACGTATTTACGGGATAACCTTCCCAAGAAAGAAGATGCTTGATGAATATCTTGAGCTATTAGAGCAGGCAAAACAGCGTGATCACCGAAAGATAGGAAAAGAATTAGAGCTTTTCGCTTTCTCGCAAAATGTGGGTCTCGGCTTGCCATTATGGTTGCCAAGAGGTACGCAACTTCGCTTACAACTTGAGGAATATCTTCGCAAGATTCAGAAGCAATATGGGTATGAGCAAGTGATGACACCCCATATCGGCAATATTAATCTCTACAAAACTTCAGGGCATTATGCAAAGTATAAAGATGATGCATTCCGTCCAATTGAGACACCACAAGAGGGCGAAGTGTTTATGCTTAAGCCGATGAATTGTCCCCACCACTGCGAAATATACAAAACCAAGCCAAGAAGCTATAGAGATTTACCTGTACGCTTGGCCGAGTTTGGTACCGTGTATCGCTATGAGCAGAGTGGAGAACTACATGGACTGACACGAGTAAGGAGTTTTACACAGGATGATGCACACCTATTTTGTCGCCCTGACCAGATAAAAGATGAATTTATCAAGGTGATGGATATCATCTTTATCATCTTTAAAGCCCTTAACTTTACACAATACGAAGCCCAAATTTCACTTCGCGACCCCAATAATAAGGAAAAGTACATAGGATCAGATGAAAACTGGGAAAAGGCAGAACAAGCAATCATTGAGGCGTGCGAGGAGACAGGGCTAAAGACCCACAAAGAATATGGTGAGGCGGCATTCTATGGTCCAAAGCTTGACTTTATGGTTAAAGATGCTATCGGACGGCGGTGGCAGTTAGGTACCATTCAAGTCGATTATAACTTACCAGAAAGATTCGAGCTTGAGTATACAGGAGAGGATAATCAGAAGCATCGTCCGGTGATGATACATAGAGCACCATTTGGCTCAATGGAGCGTTTTGTGGCAGTGCTGATCGAACATACTGGTGGAAAATTTCCATTGTGGTTAGCTCCTGATCAAGTTGCCATCTTACCTATTTCCGATCGTTTTAACGACTATGCTTATAACGTCTTGAAAGAGCTGGCAAAGCAAGATATCAGAGCTTTCGTAGATGACAGAGCCGAAAAAATAGGACGAAAGATCCGCGATAACGAATTAAAACGTATTCCATATCTTCTAATCGTTGGCGAAAAAGAAGCAGAAGAAGGTACCGTCTCAGTAAGAATTCAGGGAAAAGGAGATGAAGGTTCAGAAAAAATTAGTACCTTTGCAAGCCGTGTGCTAAAGGAAGTAGATGGACAGATGAATGCTTGGCGTTATGAGCAGGCATCTACCAACGACAATTAAAGGATTTAGATAACGACAAATATTGCAAGTACAAGAGGAAATATTAGATAGACAATAACGAACATACTGAATGGCGAATATAGACAGACGTAACCCAAAAGGAGGGAAAGCCGATGAACCTCAAGAAAGAATCAATGAGCAGATAAAAGCTCGCGAGGTGAGGTTAGTTGGCGACAATGTAGAGCAAGGCATCTATCCTATTCATGAGGCACGAAGAATTGCCGATGAACAGGACCTTGACTTGGTTGAGATATCGCGAAATGCTGAGCCACCTGTATGTAAGATTTTAGACTATCAGAAATACCTGTACCAGCAAAAGAAAAAAGCCAAAGAGCAAAAGGCAAAGCAAACCAAGATGGTAGTCAAAGAGGTTCGCTTTGGTCCCCAGACAGACGATCACGACTATGAGTTTAAGCTACGTCATGCTAAGAGCTTTTTGGAAGAGGGAAATAAGGTAAAGGCCTATGTGTTTTTCCGTGGCAGGTCCATCGTGTTTAAGGATCAAGGGGAGCTTCTATTGCTCCGCTTTGCACAGGATCTTGAGAATTACGCTAAGGTTGACCAGATGCCTAAGCTTGAAGGAAAGAGAATGATCATTATGTTTTCTCCTAAAAAGCAATCAGGCAAGAGAAAAGAAAGTAATAAGACAGAGCAAAAGCCGAAGTCGGAAATTAATGATGAAGACAACGCCGAGTAATGTCGAAGATGTTTATAACTATATAATAATTGATCGGAATGCCTAAGATGAAGACTAATCCCGGTGCCAAGAAGAGATTTACTCTCACCGGATCAGGTAAAATCAAACGCAAACATGCTTACAAGAGTCATATCTTGACTAAAAAAACCAAAAAGCAAAAAAGAGCTCTCACCAATACTGGGTTAGTTCACCACGTTGATGAGAAAGGTATTAAAAAGCTTTTAGGAATTGGGTGAGAATAGTCTCATAGTGAGCAGAGAACAAAAGAGATTTTTATAACAGGGTGTGTAGCTATTATCACAAGTGCAACCACTATATTAGTGATGCCGCTCACCTCCATTAGATTTTTAGAACAATGCCAAGATCAGTAAATCACGTCGCCTCAAGGGCAAAGAGAAAGAAGATTTTAAAGAAAACCCGTGGCTATTATGGTGCCAGAAAAAACGTATGGACGGTAGCCAAGAATACGTGGGAAAAGGGTCTGCAGTATGCTTATCGTGATCGCAAGACTAAGAAACGTAACTTCCGCTCTTTATGGATCCAGCGTATTAATGCTGCTGTAAGAGAGGAGGGACTCTCTTACTCCAAGTTTATGGGTATGCTTAAAGCAAATGGTATAGATATCAATAGGAAGGTACTTGCAGACCTTGCTATGAATCATCCAGAAGCTTTTAAAGCAATAGTTAAGCAGGTTCAACCTTCAAAGTAATTGCGTAAGCATTAGAAAGGTTTTTATTGTAAAATGAATCTCCATTAGCCCATTACGAATAGGGTGATATCCTAATAAATCGGGGATTATGGAGAAATCGAAAAGGAGGGTGTGCCGAAAGTATTCTTTTGACACACCCTCCTTTCTTTTATCAGAGTCTATAAGATAGGCTTTTAAATAGAGGAAATGGAGCAAGACATTAGCAGTGCTAAAAACATACGAATTGGGGATTACACCTATGAATTACCTCAAGATAGAATTGCAAAATATCCATTAAGAAAAAGAGATGATGCTAAGCTTCTCTGTTACTTAGATGGGCATATCATTGAGGGGCATTTTACAGATATAGTTGATTACTTACCTAAAGATTCTGTAATGGTAGTCAATACTACCAAAGTGATAAGAGCAAGACTTGAATTTTTTAGATCTACGGGAGCTCGTATTGAAGTCTTTTGTCTCGAACCTCATGAACCAGCACTTTATGAGCAATCTTTAGCAACTAAAGGTGAAGTTGTATGGCATTGCCTCGTAGGACAGTCTAAGAAATGGAAAGAGGATTTTTTGGTTCGCCCACTTAACGAGGGGGGGGTATTAAGAGTTAGTAGGTTAGACACTCCTCTTCCCAATGGTGCATTAATAAAATTTGAATGGGATAGCAATCAAACTTTTGGTGAATTGTTAGAGAGTTTGGGTGAATTACCTATTCCTCCATATTTGAATAGGCGTACGGAGGAGAGTGATCTTAAAGACTACCAAACTATTTACGCGACACAAGAAGGTAGTGTTGCAGCACCTACGGCAGGGCTTCATTTTACACGTGAGCTACTTGATCGTATAGCATGTAAAGGTATCAGAGAGATACCTGTGACACTTCATGTGGGGGCAGGCACTTTCCTCCCTGTTAAAAGTGAAACAATGGGGGGGCATACTATGCATACTGAGTTCATTGAAGTGCATAAAGATAGTATCCAAATGCTGTATGAAGGTATTCAAAATCACCACCCAATAGTATCGATAGGTACGACGAGCACTCGCACTTTAGAGAGCCTTTATTATATGGGTATCAGACTTATTAGTGGTGAAAAAGATCCTTTTATTGTTCCTCAATGGATGCCTTACTCATTGACGGAAGATGTGGGGATTAAAGAAGCTTTTACTGCTATTTTAGATTGGTTAAAATCTGAGCATAAGGACACTATAGTAGGCGAGACTCAGCTAATGATAGCTCCAGGTTTTACCTATAGGATTGTTGATTATTTAGTAACAAACTTTCATCAGCCTAATAGTACGTTGTTACTGCTTGTTGCTGCTTTTGTGGGTGATGATTGGCATAAGATTTACGATTATGCATTGTCCCATGACTTCCGATTCCTTAGTTATGGCGACGGATCATTATTGAAAAAACGATGAATACATCGCACCGGATATTAATCAGATATACATGTAGACAGAAACGTTTTAGCTTTTTCCAAAGCCAGAATCGTGGTGGCAGAAAATATTAATAGAAAGATTCTCAAGCTTGCTTTTCCCAATATATTGAGCAATCTTACCGTCCCACTCTTAGGGATGGTGGATATTGCTCTATCTGGACACTTAGATAATTCATATGCTATTGGTGCTATTGCTGTTGGGACAACTGTCTTTAATCTTATTTATTGGAATTTCTCATTCCTTAGAATGGGAACGACAGGTCTTACGGCTCAATCTAATGGTAAGGGAGATACCGAGGCTATGGGTCGTAACCTATCACAGTCGGTTTGCATTGCACTAATCGCCAGCATTATTATTCTTGCTTTACAGAAGCCACTTCTTAGTCTATCGTTATCGGTTCTTGTTCTTGATGAACATTTAACGAACTATGTAACCACATATTATAGCATTCTTATATGGGGAGCTCCTGCACTATTATGCACCTATGCTCTCAATGGATGGCTCATTGGGATGCAAAATACATGGTTACCGATGGTGATAAGTATTGTGACCAATGTTACAAATATTGCAGTGAGTGCAGGCTTAGTTCTTTGTGGGAATATGGGCATTTCAGGAATAGCTATTGGGACACTTGTGTCACAATGTTTAGGAGTAATTCTATTAGCTATTGGTGCTTTTGTATTATATATCCGTAAAGGTCACGTAGTATTGCCAAGGTATTTTTCAGATATTAAAGTGGACTTAGGGGGTTATTTTGGCACCAACATTCATATCTTTCTCCGTACATTTCTTCTCGCCACCGTCTCTTTATTTTTCACTTACTCAGGATCGCATCAAGGGGCTATGGTTCTTGCTGGCAATGCCTTGCTTTATCAGTTCTTCACTTTCTTTAGTTACTTTATTGATGGCTTTGCTTTTGCCGGTGAGGCTTTAGTGGGGCATTATTATGGGATGAAGGAGCGTGCTTTTTTAAAAAAAAGCATTCGCTTATTAGTTATCTGGGGTGCAGGATTAGCTGTCGTAAGTAGTTTATTGTATTTAATTTTCGGAAATGATTTCCTTGCAATTTTAACAGATAAAACTGAAATCATATCATTCATTCAGCCTTATTTACCATGGGTTTATATCATACCTATCATGGGGTTCCTTGCATTTATTTATGATGGGGTATTTGTTGGGGTCACTGCCACACGCGAAATGTTTATAAGTATGTTGGTGGCTGTAGTGGTATTTTGTATTCTATACTATATCTCCCCTTTTGCCGATATAAACCATTCATTATGGTTCGCCTTTGTCATATATCTATTAATTAGAGGGATTGTGCAACTCTTTATTTCCAAACGCTTAGAAGGCATAGGGTGCCCCTTTTTATATACTTATTATTTATCCATCGGTAGCACTATAATGGATAATAGGGATAAGATAAATATGATACTTAAGGAGACATTTCCTAATGGTTTATTATCGAGCTTTACAACCTCTAAAGATATTACTGGGAGGAGCGAAAAAGTATACCTTAATAGCGTGATGAGGATTGAAAGCTCTCTGACACTTAGCGAGATTCAGACTTTAACTAAGCAAATGGAGGCTGAATGTGGGCGAGATAGAGCGTCTAACGAGGTAGCTTTGGACATTGATGTTGTGCTACAAGACGGGCATATATTGAGGGAAAAAGACTATTCAAGGGATTATTTTCAAAATGGCTATAAGGAGATATCACATATATAGCTTTCTGTATCGCATATTTTCATCTTATTACAGGCTTTTTATCTTATCCCTTGTTGTTCATTTAGATATCCGAATCAACACAAAGTTTTTTTGCACGAACTTTTCATAATCAATTGTGTAAAAAGATATGCGTTAATGGACAGCGTGAGTAGATTTCTAAGAATAGATTAATCGATAACTCTATCTCTAATATTATTGATGGGTAAAAAAGAATGTCTGATATTTACCTAAAAGGATTCCCTAAATTCGCCGTGGCGAATTTAGGGAATTCGCTGATGCAAATACTGGGTATTCATATTTTACTCTATTAGGGAGTCAAATTTGGGAATAATTATCACTATATAATGATATATGACCAATATGATACTTATTCATAAAGCCTTCACACAGCACCATTTATCGTTCGGTTTTCTTATAAAGTGAAAAATGGTATCTTTGTTTGGTGATTGATAGAGGTTATGAAGGAAAAAACGGAACTACGGAAGGAGAATAGTCCACATCTCTCTAATATAATGCCGAAGCTTTGGAGCCTACTCTCCGATGAGGAGCGGGAGGAATTGATTATTTGGTCAAGCTACTATATTTATAAGCGTGGCGAAGTAATTTATGACGCTAAAGTTATTCCTCAAAATGCTTACATACTGGTTTCCGGTCAAGTAAAGATAACTCAGGAAGCAGATCGCACGCAAATTCTCAGTTTAATCAGAGCAAGAGAATTTTTTGGATACGAAGCATATTTTTCGTCTGAAACTCCCCTAACCAGAGCTACCGCTGTTGAAAATAGTTTAGTATGCCTTGTCCCTATCAGAAGTTTGGAACTTATCTTAAAGAATAATCCTAAAGTGGGATTATACTTTATGGATGACTTGGCGGTACGACTTAGGGAGCGGAATCAGATGATCATTACACTCACACAAAAGCATACTCGTGGACGCCTCGCGGAGAGCCTTTTATTGCTAAAACGAAAATATGGGTCTGAGATTGACGGAAGGACTATTAGGGCTTACCTGACGAGAAATGAATTGGCTGACCTGAGTAATATGACCACAAGTAATGCCGTTAGGACGCTCAGAAGTTTTCAAGAAGAGGGGGTTATCGGACTCAATGGTAGGCGTATCAAAGTGCTTGATGAGGAGAAATTAAAGCGAATTAGTCGCTTAGGTTAAGTTTCTTTTAGTCAAGACTTAGCCGTCCTCAGTTTTATAAACTTATATTGTCATTATCAAACGATTAGGGCAAATAATGTCCGTGATAAGTATATAGCAATGTCATCGAAAAACGTTAGTTATTCAAATAGTAAAGAGCGAAGCATTTCGCCTAATGACTTAGGGTCATTGCCTATCGGTCGGCTGTTGAGGTATTATGCAGTCCCTTCAATTGTAGGGACTATCGTTAACTCACTTTACAATTTAGTAGATCGCATTTTTATAGGTCAAGGGGTAGGGGGATTGGCTATTTCCGGTCTTGCTTTGACGTTTCCAATACTTGTCTTTTTACAAGCTTTTGGTATGTTGGTGGGGGTAGGTGCAGCATCCCGCATTTCTATTCTTTTAGGGCAAAAGAAGCATGATGATGCTGAGAATCTCTTAGGGAATGCATTTGTTTTATCGGTGTTACTAAGCGTTGTAACCATTGCTCTTTGTTATTTCTATATGGAACCCTTGCTTTTTGCTTTTGGAGCTTCAGCAGATACCCTCCCTTATGCCGAAGATTATTTAAGCATCGTTATCCCAGGAAATATCTTTGCTAATCTTACTTTTTCTTATAATGCAGTGATGCGCTCTACTGGGTATCCACGTAAAGCGATGGTTACTATGATAATAGGAGCAGTACTTAATGTGCTATTTGATGCACTATTTATCTTTGTATTTGATTGGGGTATTAAAGGTGCGGCAGTAGCTACCGTATTGAGTATGTTTGTGGGAATGCTCTTTGTGTTGCATCACTTCTTAGACAAACGAAATTTTCTACTTATTCGTGCTAAATATTTCAAATTTAAATGGGGATATATCGCAAGTATCCTCAGTATTGGTGTCGCTCCTTTTGTGATGCAATTGGCTACAAGCATGGTACAAGTGATCAAAAATACTTCACTTGTCAAGTATGGGGGGGATTATGCAGTAGGTGCTTTTGGTATCTCAAATAGTATTACAGTGGTGATTTTCATGCTTATCCTTGGTCTCGCAATGGGAATGCAACCTATTGTCGGTTTTAACTATGGGGCAGGAGATCTCAAAAGAGTGAAAGAGGCATATATGATTACGATGAAACTCAACGTACTTATCAGTACTATAGGTGTGGTCATTGCTCAGTGTTTTCCTGAAGCTTTAGTTCGAGCGTTTACTACAGATGCACAGTTGATTGATATATCGGTCACAGCTGTTCGGATAGAGATACTGGCTTTTTGGGCAGCCGCATTTCAAGTCACCACAGGACACTTCTTCCAAAGCATTGGTTATGCTAAAACGTCTTTACTAATTAGTCTGTCGCGACAAGTATTATTCCTAATCCCTTTGCTCTATCTACTGCCTCTGAAGTGGGGCCTTAATGGTGTTTGGATATCCGCACCAGCATCTGATATACTCTCATTTGTAATATCAATGATTGTAATTATTCGTTTCTTTAGAAAGTACGATACATTAATGACCATTTAATTTATTAGGGCGTATGCGTTTGATATTATTTTTAATCATCGGACAAATCATACTAAATGGACTTTTGCTTTGGGTGGTTTGGAGAGCTACGGATAAAGAATCTATATGGAGGAAAATTTCCAAAGCATGGGTAGTAATGGAGCTATTCGGCTTCGTTATGGTATTTTGTAGTCGGGCTATTCACGGCGGATCATTCGCACGAGGAGGCTTTACGCCTTTCTTTAACTACTTCATATTCGTAATCGTCCTTTTACTACTTGTTAGTATTGGATATGGAGGTATAGCATTATTTAATAGACTACTTACAGATCATAAAGATGAAACTTCAATGAAAAAACAACGTGGGATAGTGCTATTGGTGCTCATAACTTTAACCATCATTTTATGTATCCAGGGCTATTATAATACTATGCTTCCTAACGTGCAAAGGTATGACATTGTGTTAACGTCTGGTACCCACTCAAAGAGAAATATTAAGATTGCTCTCGTTACAGATATGCACATTGGCGGTATCATACAGCAACATCAAGTACAGCATTTAGTCAATTTATTACAAAAAGAATCCCCTGACTATGTTTTTTTGGGTGGCGATCAGCTTGATTATTACTATAGCTATATCTCCCAAGACAGTACAACATACACCGACCTGATGCAACGTTTACATCCCAGACGAGATAGAATTTTTAGCATCTTAGGTAATCATGAGTATTATATAGATACTGAATCTAAGCTAAGGTGGTTTCAAAGTTTTTCGACACTCCTTAAGGATAGTGTTGTGGCTTTAGATGACGATTTGTATCTGATAGGAAGAGATGACGCTTACAATACAAACCGTCTTCCGCTGAGTGAACTCACAAAGGGAATACCCCCAAGTGCTATAAAAATTCTTTTAAGTCACCAACCTAAAGACCCAGAAGAGGAGCAAATCAATGGGATTGATTTGGCACTCCATGGTCACACACATCGTGGTCAGTTTATTCCTTTTTCGTGGTTAATGCATTTGTTTTTTGATAATCCTTATGGTTATAAGCAGGTAGGGAGGACGCATTATATCACAAGCTCGGGTTACGGAGTATCTACTTCGCCCATTCGTATTGGCACAAAATCCGAAATCGTAATCATTAATCTAACCATAGAGTAATATGGATAATAATTTAGCAA
This sequence comes from uncultured Porphyromonas sp., assembly GCA_934364985.1. Classification (GTDB taxonomy): domain Bacteria; phylum Bacteroidota; class Bacteroidia; order Bacteroidales; family Porphyromonadaceae; genus Porphyromonas_A. Next base: position 37,993 of record CAKRMU010000001.1, read on the forward strand.
ATATCGTAGAACTTACCCTAAATAATGGACTAACAGTTTGGCTTTCTTCAAATAAATCAGTGCCTAAAGTCTATGGATGCGTCGTAGTAAAAGCTGGAGCTAAGCACTCTCCAAATACTGGTATTGCTCACTATTTTGAGCATATTATGTTTAAAGGAACTAAGCAAATAGGAACCATTGATTACGAAAAAGAAGCCCCTTTATTAGAGCAAATTGAGCAGAGGTATTCCCAATTAAAAGAAGCGAAAACGGATAAGGAGCGAGCATCTATCCAGATGGAGATAAACGCTCTAAACGTTTCAGCCACGCAGTATGCCATACCTAATGATTTTAATAATTTGATTTCAAAATATGGCGGAAGCGAGCTCAATGCTGGGACATCTTACGATTATACAATCTTTCACAACACCTTTACACCTGAGTATTTAGAGCATTGGTGTATGCTTAATAGCGAGCGTCTGATTGATCCGATATTCAGACTCTTTCAGAGTGAATTGGAGACTGTCTACGAGGAGAAAAATATGTATGCAGACAATATGGGTGCTACAGCGATGCAAAAAGTACTTGAACGCATAGCCTCACCACACCCATATTGCTACCCAATAATTGGCAGTACAGAAGCTCTGAAAAATCCAGATATGAGGGCTATGAAATCGTTTTTTGAGACCTATTATAAGGCAGGCAATATGTGCTTGATATTAGTGGGAAATTTTGACAATGAACAAATTACGTCTCTATTAGAGCGGACTTTTGGGCGAATCAAACCTGGTAATGTTCCTGAGAATATTTTTCCTAAGCCTCATCCTTTTTATGGTACTGAAAGGATGAATATCAAGTTACCCATACCGCTTGTAGGTGTAGGTGGCTTGTTTTGGCATACTATCCCAAATAATCATAAAGATAATGTTGCTCTTGAGTTTATCAAATATTTTCTGTCAAACGAAGGTAAAACAGGGCGTTTGGATAGATTGGTTCTTGACTCTAAAATGATGGAATCAACTGCATTTTCGATTGGCTTAAATGATATGGGATGTTTTGCAATACAGGTATATACTAAGCCATTCAGAAGTATCTCAAAGGCATTAAAGCAATCATTAAACCAGCTTGAAGAGATAAAGAATGGGCATTTTACCGAGCAAGAATTGATGGAGGCTAAGCTATCTTTTCGAAAAATGTCTATACTGAAAACAGAAGATCCTGAAAAGCTCAAGGAGCTATTAGTAGACTTGTACTCCAATAATCAAACTTGGTCATCATTCCTCAATATCCTTGAGATGGCTGAAACATTGACAAAACAAGATATCGTGGATGTAGCCAATAGATACCTCAATAATAATAAGCTTGAAATTATAAAACAAACTGGCAACTACACGAAAGAGAAGATTGCTAAACCGCCATATCAACCAGTCACATCACCCAATAGACATAGTGTCTCAATATTTGCCCAAAAACTCGCTACATTACCTACGCAAAAAGCGGAACTTCAGATATTGGATTTCCATAAGGACATCGATAGGTTAACACTTAGTACTAATGGCCTGGCAAGGCTATTTAAAACGCAAAATACCAATAACGACCTTTTTACACTTGACCTTATCTACTACAGGCAACCCTATAGACACCCACGTCAAGATATCTTGGATGAGTATTTAGATAGAGTAGGGGGAATGGGGCTAAATTCAGAGGAATTAAATCGCAAACTACAAGGATTAGGAGCTACGGTTACATATGAGTCTAAGGATAGTTTTTTCGTCATAAGTATTTCAGGATTTGACGACTATTTTGATGAAACGATTTCATTAGTAGGCGGGTTTTTATTCAGTATTAATGCCGAACCTAAGCAAATTAAACAGATATTGGAAGCAAAAAAAATTGTAGACAAAGCAATGCGTAAAGATACCTCTTCAATATCAAAAAGAGTACTTGACATAGCACGCTATGGAGAAGAAAAAGCACCACATATGGTAAGCATTAGTACTAAAGAGCTAAGGCATATGCGTGTAAATATGCTCGTTGAGGAACTTAAAATGCTCCTAAAAAGTGAAGTTGATATTCATTACACCGGCTCTTTAACAATAGATAATATAGCACCAAAAGTTGCCACAGCCTTTCATGTCAAAGAGGTCAATGCTCCAAGTGAAGGGTTTAGATATCTTGAAGCAACTGACCCTCAATCTCCTCAATTGTACTATTTCTATACCCCCGCTAAAGAAGCTTCTCAGATCGTACTTTGGGCATATATTCCTTTAGGTAATTTGTCAAAAGAAGAGCGAATAGTACTGCAGGCTTATGACGCATATATCGGAAAAGGAATGGGGTCACTGCTATTCCAAGAAATAAGGGAGTATCAATCTTTAGCTTATGGAGTAGGGGGATATGCCAATTTACCTCCTTATAACATGAATGAGAAAGCAGTGGATTATATCATATATATGAGTACTCAAGCAGACAAGATAACGCAAGCGATTGATCTATTAGAGAAATTAATAAGGCATACGCCAAATGATAATTCGCGATTTGAATACGCAAAAAATGAATTGCTAAGTACATTCCGAGGTCTGTATCCCACACAAAGAATGAAGTCTCGGACTATTGTCTCTATGGAACGCCAAGGGTACGAACGAGATGCGTCATTAGTTATGTTGGATGAGCTTAATCGGATAACGATAGGTGATATAATCGCTTTCCATAAAAAGCATATCTTAGGGCATCCTTTGACCTTGACATTGGTAGGCAATATTTCAAAAGAATATATTCAATGTCTGGGGAATAGGTATTCCATTCATAAGGTAAACGAAGGGATGCTAATTCATTAGCTAAAGACAGTATTACTAACAATACATCCAAACATTATGTAAGTATCTGGAAATCAAAGGATCACTATAATACTATAAGAATACCTGAAATAAGCGATACCGAATATCAGGTATTTGCCAAAGAGAACACCTGATATTTGCCGAGACGAATACCAGGTATTCATAAATTGTTAGAGTAGCTATTATTAATGAGATAGTTGCATATTCTATCTACAATTTTGGACTCCGAATGACATTAATTATTCATTGTCAATGAAATAGAAAACAAAAAAACTATGAAATCCTTACCACATATTTATTAAGTGTCCATCGATCTTAATGGGGACTCTTTTACGATAGCAGGCACACAGAAGTAGGGACATTGTGATATTCGTTATGTCCATCTGATAAATTGTAGTTAACATAACTGCTATTATAAAAATACAAGTAATGGTAGAAAGTTGGAGTTATTATTTATAAACGAGAAAGCTCCTATGGAAGATAAATACCTTTCCATAGGAGCTAAAGATAATATTATAAAAATTGTAATCAGTAAAACAGTACCGATACTTTACCCAAGACTTGACAAGCGAGAGCGAATCAATGAAAGTTTTTCCAGTGCATCACGCTCTTTCTTGTACTCTATATCAACAACTTGCTTTGGAGCATTGGCAATAAACTTCTCGTTACTAAGTTTCACTCTCACTGACGTCAAGAATTTCTCTAAATGAGCCTCTTCAGCTTTTAATTTATCTCTTTCAGCGTTAAGGTCGACAAATCCTTTGAAGAGGATTCCAAATATAGATGTTTCTACACTAAAGGTAGACATTTCAGCATTCTCTACTGGCTTTTCATTGATAAAGGCATCAATATTTGCCATTTTCCTAATCACAGCTTTGCAACTATCTGAGAGTGCTGATTCGGTATAAATATTCAGTTGCTCTTTTGGTGATACATTTTTCTGCACCCTTAGGTTTCTAATGTTAGTAATAACATCACGAGCAAAGTTCATATCTTTGATATAACGTTCATCGCGAGGCAATATATCCCTCAATTGGCTCACTGCTATGCATTCCTTCTCATCGCGTTTTTTAATAGCATGCCATAGCTCTTCGGTTATGAAAGGCATAAAAGGATGTAAAAGTTGCAGTAATACTTCAAAAAAATGATTTGTAGCAGTAAGGGTCTGAAGGTCAATTCCGTCTCCAAACTTAGGTTTTATTAATTCCAGATAAGTGCTTGAGAAATCGTCACGAATAAGCTTGTACATCAGCAACATAGCATCATTAATACGATACTTTTCAAAATGGTCTTTAAGTATTGCCTCTTGCTGTCTGAGGAGTTGCTCAAACCATTCTATTGCTGCTTTTTGAGCCTCATCTTGTACAGCAGAATGATCCACCTTCCACCCTTGGATAAGGCGGAAAGAATTCCAAATTTTATTGTTAAAGTTTCGTCCTTGTTCGCATAGCCCTTCATCAAAAAGTATATCATTACCTGCTGAAGCAGCTGTCATCAATCCCATCCGAACGCCATCTGCACCATACTTCTCTATTAGCTTAAGAGGATCTGGACTATTGCCTAAAGATTTGCTCATCTTTCTCCTCTGGCTGTCTCTGACGATACCCGTTAGGAAAACATTAGTAAATGGTTTTTTGCCTCTAAATTCAAAACCGGCTATTATCATTCTTGCCACCCAAAAGAAAAGGATATCAGGACCTGTAACAAGGTCGGATGTAGGATAATAATAATCTAGTTCGGTATTTGACTGATCTAAGGGATTGCCAAAAAGCGATATTGGCCATAACCAAGATGAAAACCAAGTATCCAATGTGTCAGGGTCTTGTTGTAAATCATCCTTGGTTAAGCTATTATTCTCTGTAAGTTGACGGGCTTCTTGCAGTGCTATTTCAGGGGTCTCACCTACTACGACTCTACCATCCTTAAGGAAATAAGCTGGTATCCTATGCCCCCAATACAATTGTCTGGAGATATTCCAATCCCTTACATTTTCCATCCAAGACGCATAAATACCCTTGAATCTATCAGGTACTAATTGTACATTGTCTTCCATCACAGCTTTGTATGCTGGAGCAGCTAATTCTTTCATCTTAAGGAACCACTGCATAGAAAGTTTAGGCTCAATTGGCACATGTGTACGCTCAGAAAGCCCCACTTTATTGGTGTAGTCCTCAATCTTTTCTATAAGACCGAGTCTATCCAATTCCTCAACAAAAGCGGTACGCACTTCCATTCTGTCGCGACCTTCATACTTGCCACCATACTCGTTAAGGGTGCCGTCATCGTTAAATACATCTATCTCAGGTAAATGATGTTTCTGCCCTAACATATAGTCGTTAACATCGTGACTTGGAGTGACTTTTAGACATCCCGTACCGAACTCCCTATCTACATATTCATCTAAAATTATTGGGATGACTCTATTAACAGCAGGTACGATTACATTTTTTCCTTTAAGCCATTGATATCTTTCGTCTTCAGGGTGGATGCAGACTGCTGTATCTCCAAAAATGGTTTCTGGACGTGTCGTTGCGACTACAATATATTTGTCCTTATCTCCTTGAATATAGTACCTAACGTAATAGAGTTTACTTTGAACCTCTTCGTGAATAATCTCCTCATCAGAAATAGCAGTTTTAGCTTTTGGATCCCAATTAATCATTCGAACCCCCCTATATATTAACCCTTTACGATATAAGTTACAAAAGACATCAATAACTGCTTTACTACGAGTCTCGTCCATAGTAAATGCGAGTCTATCCCAGTCGCACGAAGCACCAACTTTTTTAAGTTGTTCGATAATTATGCCTCCGTGCTCTTCAGTCCACTCCCAGACGTATTTAAGAAACTCCTCTCGGGTAAGATCGTTTTTATTAATACCTTTTTTTGCCAACCGCTCTACCACTTTAGCTTCTGTTGCTATTGAAGCGTGGTCAGTACCAGGAACCCAGCAAGCATTATATCCTGTCATCCTTGCACGACGGATCAAGATATCTTGGATTGTATTATTGAGCATATGCCCCATATGCAATACTCCTGTGACATTTGGAGGTGGCATAATAATGGTGTAAGGTGTCCGATGATCTGGCTTTGATGCAAAGAATTTATGTTCCTGCCAGTATTGATACCATTTACTTTCTACATCACTCGGGTCATATTTAGCACTTAATTCTTGTTTCATACCTGCTGATATTATCGTTACTCAAATTATCTGCAAATTTACTTCAAATCTTTAACTTTATCTTTCATCTTACGCTCTTCCTCCATCGCTATTCGCTTATTATGTATATCTAACTTGGATTGTAACTCTTTAAGTGATGCCAATGATTGTGCGTAATGGTAGCATGTAACTATTGCTATTTTCGATTCATATGGTAGGAGAAATTTATTAGTCCATAACCCTTTTTCCAAACCAAAAGAAACCATAATTTTATCGTTATTAGGAGCATTTTCTATAAAGGAAGCTATTTTATTTGCACTTTCACCTGAAAATGTAAGCCGCTCATAATAAATGCCCAAATTATTATACCTATAGTTTAGCCCTCCATCGTAATTTAGCGTATCACTTATATAGAAGGTCTTATCTTGTATATCCTCTACCTTAATATACGAAATGCCACTATATTTATTCCCTGAAATACCTGCGACTAACTCCAAATCTCCTTTTGATGTGATGTATACATCTAAAAATGGGCTATTAGGATGTTTCTTAATTGCATCATAGCCATGGTACCTAAGGATGTTTTCATCAGGCATATCTTTCGCTTCAACTAATACAAATTCTGAATAAAGGCTATCTGAATAAGACTCTATCAATAACATTTGATGTACAATATCAATAGAATCCTTGTGGCTAATGGCTATTTTTATCTCTCGTTTTAATTCTAACCCTTGCTGCCTTGCTTGTAATGCATTAGGATACTTTTCTTTAAGGGTTTGGAGCATTTCAAGAGCCCCATCATAGTCATTAGCTCTATAGAGACTATCTGCTATTGATACTATTTGTTCAGCTTCCTTCTTCTCACTATTATCGCAACTGATAAAAACATAAGAAAAGCATAATAGCAAGCATACTAAAAGATTACATTTCATACATCAAATCACTAAATCGTTTTGCTCCAAATAAGTGATACCTAACGAGTAAAGACTTTTTATACAATCGTGTATAGGCTAAATCCCTACCATCGCTCTTTACCATTTTTTTCATCTTTAATGCGGCAACCCTACCTTTTATTACCGCGAGAGCTTCACCTGGTTTCATTTGAAGTAGGAATACTAATGAAGCAAATATGTCCAAGAAAAAACGAGAGAATAGAATGATATAACGCTTATTATCTGGAAGGTTTTTATGAAGCATGAGTATGTTGTTTCGGAAATTTAGATAAGTCTTTTGTGGGTTTTCAGTCTTTAATGATGCCCCTCCGTAATGATAGACTATACTTTCTGGAACAACATAAAGCTGATACCCGAGAGCTTGCCATCGCCATGCCAAGTCAATTTCTTCTTGATGAGCAAAAAACCTTTCGTCGAAACCTCCTACATCAATATAAGCCTGCCTGCGAACCATCATAGTAGCTCCGGTTGTCCAAAATACTTTCTTAGGATGACTCCCATATTGACCAGAATCAACTTCAAGCGTATCAAACAAACGCCCTCTGCAGAATGGATACCCCAAATAATCAAGGTACCCTCCCTCTGCACCAGCATACTCGTATCGTTGTTTATCTCTATCCCAACGTATCTTCGGCTGTGCGGAAACTACGTTGGGATGCGATTCCATAAAAACATAAAGAGGTTCAAGCCAACCTTCGGTTACCCTTACGTCATTATTCAGTAGTAAAATATACTCGTAATGAACCTGCTTTATAGCCTCATTATAGCCTTTTGCGAAACCAAAGTTAGTATCAAATTTGATTATCTTAAGTCCTAACTGTTTAGCATAAGCAATAGTATCATCACGACTCCCATTATCCGCAATAATAATGTCTGCAAGTTCATTAGAAGTATGCTTGATAAGTGGGGGTAAATACTCTTTAAGTAGTGGTAATGCATTCCACGTCAGTATGATGATACCAACCTTTTTCATATAATTTCAATATCTTTATGAGGAAACTGATCATAAACCATTTGTGGAGTCACCTTCCATCTACGATGAGACCAAAGCCAAAGTTCAGGTTGACGTAATATATTTGCTTCTAAGTGTTTCATGAAATCATAGGTTAGCTGATGTTGGGATAAATGTTCGGCATTGTCAGCCAATTTGATCAGTGTTAGTTCATATCTACCTCTACTCCTAAGTTTTGTATCGATATAAAACACAGCTGATTGCCTTAGCTTAGCTAAACGCTCCATACCTGTAATAACAGCTGTTTCTTGTCCTAAAAAATGAACAAAAAGATCCGTTTTATTGATAGCTGGTGATTGATCGGCTACAAAAATATAGGTGCGATGCACGTTATCGTTCCTCTCCTTAATAATTTGTCTCGGTGCATTATACTTATCAATCAAAAGGCTACCGAACTTACTCCTAAGCCGAGAGGTAATATAATGGCCAATACCATTCTGATGCTTGTAAATCACATTAAACTCAGTTTTAGGGAGCAGACACTGACAACCCGTAAACCACTCCCAATTGCCGTAATGCCCAAGAAGGAAAAAAATAGAATCGACCTCTGTGTGAGCCTCTTCAATCAGTTCGGGATTAGTAATAGACACATGTCTACTAAACCTATCAACATCAAAAGAGGTCATCATGATGCTTTCGACAAAAAGATCACTCAGATGGCGATAAAACGCTCTTTCTAAAGACTTCAGTTCGACATTACTCCTATCCTTAAAGACCATTGACAATTGCTCTCGCACTACTTTCCTTCGGTATCGTACTACATACTGTAATAACAAAGAAATAATAAAGCTCCAAGCATAGTGCCACCAAGCTGGTAGCCACCCAAATATCTGAAAACACCTATATACTACCCTACCCCCAAAATTATTCTTAATCATAATTCAGAAAGCATTGATCAATGGATGAGCTTTCCCTCCATTACCTCTGGATCATTTTTGGCAGGGAGCCCTACTTTAACAGATACTATTTCACCTTGAAGGGATTCGTCATAAGGCAATTTCACGCGAATATAATTATCCGTAAAACCATATAACGATATCGCTGTTTCCGAATGCTCAACAAGCACTCTGTGCTTAGTGCCAACTTGGCTCATATTAAAAGCATTAAGCTTGTCACTGCTGAGTGAAATAAGTCTCTGAGTACGCTCCTGTTTTTCTTCAGGTGAAACCACATAGTCAATCATCAAAGCATCCGTATTTGGGCGTTCGCTATAAGGAAATACATGTAGCTTAGAGACGCTTATACTATCGAGAAAATCATATCCGTCATCAAAATATTCAGGTTTTTCGCCACGCATACCTACGATTACATCTACTCCAATAAATGCACTTGGCATTACTTGGTGAATGTGCTCTACTTTTTCACGAAATAACTCACGATTATATCGTCTGTGCATCAATCTCAATACCTCATTACTACCGCTCTGAAGTGGAATATGAAAGTGTGGAGCAAAGTGTGTTGAATTAGCTACAAAGTCGATTATCCCATGAGTGATAAGATTCGGTTCAATGCTAGATATCCTAAACCGATCAATACCATCAATATTATCTAAAGCTTGGAGCAACTCAATAAATGATTCACCTGTACTTCGACCAAAATCACCCACATTGACCCCCGTCAAAACAATTTCCTTGCCACCTGATTTAGCCACGTCCTGAGCCAAAGCTACTAACTCCTTTATGCTACCATTTCTACTAACTCCCCTTGCTAATGGTATAGTGCAATAACTGCATTTATAGTTACAACCATCCTGCACTTTAAGGAAGTGTCGAGTGCGACCTTCACTAGAAACAGAGGGTATAAACGTAGTTGCATCTTTGATTTCAGAGTGAATAGGGTGACCAAACGAGGCACCCTCTTCCATACGAATGATATAAGAGAGTAACCTATCTTTTTCAGCCGCACCAATCACAAGATCAACACCTTCAATGTCAAATATTTCATCTGGAGATAACTGAGCGTAACAACCGGTAACAATAATCCTTGCATTTGGATACTGCCTATGAAGATGCCGAATGGCTTGACGACACTTCTTATCTGCTAGGGCAGTCACGGAGCAGGTGTTTACGATACAATAATCCGCGTCCTCACCCTCCTCAATGGTCTGCATACCTAATTGTTTTAGTGACCTTGCTAAATGGCTTGACTCAGTGAAATTGAGCTTACATCCAAGCGTGCAATAGGCGACCTTCTTATTGTGGAATAACTCTCTATCAATCATAGGTGCAAAGATACCTATTTTATAGCATGAAATCCGTTATTATAGCCGAATATTAGTTTTGAAATCACATAATGATTTAAGAGTACAAAAGCAACGAATAATGGACAAACTCCTGATTTGCTGGATTAGAGGCATAATTCATAATTAGGCATTTGTAAGCAAATCTCCTTAATCCTCAGCATTACTCAAAACAAAAGTCTCAAAAGTATTATCAGTATAGTACACTATAATTTTGGCAATTTTACGTTTTATATTTTCAGATTTAAGCACATCTGACGTGCAGGAATACGGACTACCAGCATTTTGTTTATTCTCTACTAAATAACAGTTTAGGTCATTATCCTTAACATTGCATCGGTAAGGACTATTTGAAGATGAAATATTTGAAAATAAAGAGTTTTGTGCTACAGAATCCTTCTCTGAACTAATGGAGTTTAATTGTGATGACCCATCTATTTGATTGATAACAAGCATTTCACCTGTACCCGTCCTAATCCATTCTTCATTATACATTGGAAACGCCGATAAAATCTGACGCATCACTACAGAACTAATATTATTCCTCCCTTTTATAACATGATTTAGGGTTGAAGTTTTAATCCCTGTAATCTGAGAAAATTCTGCTTGAGACAATCGTTCTCTATTAATTATTTCTCTTACACGATCACCTTGCCCCAATAATTGCTCTTCACTATCCATTATAAACTAAATACAATAATATACATAAATAATATATATACGAGTACACTTATTTTATGTATGCAAATATACGATAAATATATGTAACATACACAATAAATAGATGTAGAATTATATCCATAACAATTAACATAATCGGTAGAGTTATAATCAATTTAATTAAAAATGATATCTAATTAGCTAATAAGCAACTATGAATCAAAAGTAATCTTACTATTGGGGTTTCGCAACTCAGTTGCTTGCTTACGCTTTTCTGGCTTATAAAATCCATAGAATATATTCATATATTACTACTAATCATACATTTACAATATATCTAATGTCATTGTTTTATCGAAGTAATTAGATTATTCGCATTTACACAAATTGAATAATATTCGCGTTTGATTTATTCACATTTAGTAGCACGATAAATATACTACATATATCAATTTATAGTTCCATATATAATGTGTAATATTATATACATATAGAGCATATTAATTTATATAAATATATTCACAATGTATATATAGATTGTCTTAGGAGAATAATTATTGATTAGGGAATGTATTTCTCATCATATTATTATTGAAGTAATCAGACACTTGCTTAGTGATCGTTATATTGTTTATCGTCTATTAATGATAATCAACTTATCAATAAGTCCATATTATTGTATGTAGTAGTGGATATGTTTCCCCTGAAAGGTACGACAAAAAAAAACGGCTGACTTACCAAATATAAGCCAGCCGTTACAATGTATAGACCTTTCTATCCTTCTAATTCATGTAGGGATTACATCATGCCATCCATTCCACCTGCTGCAGGCATCATAGGAGCTTTCTCCTCAGGAATATCTGTGATCACACACTCTGTAGTAAGGAACATTCCTGCAATGCTTGCTGCGTTTTCAAGTGCCACACGTGACACTTTGGTAGGATCAATTACACCAGTTTGCGTTAGATGCTCATAGCTATCTGTGCGGGCATTGTAACCAAAGTCGCCATCAGCTTCTCTCAGTTTCTGGATAACCACTGCACCTTCCTTGCCAGCATTGGCGAGAATTTGACGAAGTGGCTCCTCAATTGCACGACGGATAATTTCAATACCTGTCTGCTCGTCATCTGTATCACCCTTAAGATTATCAAGTGCTGCTGAGGCACGGATATAAGCGACACCCCCACCTGGTACAGTTCCTTCCTCGATTGCTGCTCGTGTAGCACTGAGGGCATCTTCTACTCGATCCTTCTTCTCCTTCATCTCTACTTCGCTTGGTGCACCTACATAGAGTACAGCTACGCCACCAGCAAGCTTTGCGAGACGCTCTTGAAGTTTTTCTTTGTCGTAATCTGAAGTTGAAGCCTCAATTTGATGCTTGATTACTTGTACACGTGCTTCAATATTCTCCTTAGCACCATCACCATTAACGATTGTGGTATGATCCTTGTCAATGGTAACTTTTTCAGCAGACCCTAACATTTCCATCGTTACAGCCTCCAAGTTAAGACCGGTTTCTTCGGAAATTACAGTACCACCTGTTAGGATGGCGATATCCTCAAGCATAGCTTTTCTACGATCACCAAAACCAGGAGCCTTGACAGCTGCTACCTTGAGTGACCCACGAAGACGATTTACTACAAGGGTAGCAAGAGCCTCACTCTCTATATCTTCAGCAATAATAAGCAGACTACGACCAGTCTGTACTACTTGCTCTAAGATGTGTAGTATCTCTTTAAGTGTCGAAATCTTCTTATCATAAATAAGAATATAAGGACGCTCGTATTCAATGAGCATTTTTTCGGTATTGGTGACAAAATATGGAGAGATATAGCCCTTATCAAATTGCATACCTTCAACTACTTCCACGGTTGTCTCCATACCCTTAGCTTCCTCTACTGTGATGACGCCCTCTTTGCGTACTTTCTCCATAGCTTCTGCTATGAGCTTTCCAATCGTCTCATCACCATTGGCTGAGATCTTAGCCACATGCTCAATCCTTGCCAAGTCGTCACCCACCTCCTTGCTTTGCTCCTTGAGGGAAGCCACAACAGTGGCAACAGCCTTATCAATACCTCGCTTTAGCTCCATTGGGTTAGCACCGGCGGCAAGGTTCTTAATACCCACATTGATAATACTTTGTGCTAAAACAGTAGCTGTAGTCGTACCATCACCTGCATCATCATTAGTTTTGGTAGCTACCTCTTTAACCAATTGAGCACCCATATTTTCAAAAGGATCCTCAAGGTCAATCTCGCGTGCCACAGAAACACCATCTTTAGTTATTTGTGGTGCACCATACTTTTTATCTAAGATAACATTCCTACCTTTAGGACCAAGAGTTACTTTAACAGCGTTTGCCAATTGGTCTACACCGCTCTTTAATAGCTCTCTTGCATCAGCCTCAAACTTTATTTGCTTTGCCATTTTTCTCTACTTAATAACCAAAAAATTACTCAATCACAGCGAGTATATCGCTCTGACGCATCATAATATATTTATTACCCTCCAATTCAAGTTCGGTACCTGCATACTTCCCATACAAGACACGATCGCCCTTTTTAAGGAGCATTTTCTCGTCTTTGGTACCCTCACCTGTAGCTTCAACCATACCTTGAAGTGGTTTTTCTTTTGCTGAGTCGGGGATGATAATCCCGCTTGCTGTCTTTTCCTCTGCCTCTGCAGGTACTACAAGTACCCTATCGGCCAATGGTTTGATCGTCATATCTGAAACTTATTAAAAGTGTAAATAATAAAACTTCTATAGTCAATTATGGAATAAGCGTGCCACAGCACTTTTGCCATTCATTGACTGACAAAAAAGCACCCTACTCTGACAACCTTGTCGTGCGACCTCTCTATTATAACAAAAGATCACTACAAGATAAAAATCTTATAGTGATCACAAAAGCTCTTCCACTTGGACTTGAACCAAGGACCCTCTGATTAACAGTCAGATGCTCTAACCAACTGAGCTATGGAAGAATAAAAGTCAACAAATTACAAACAGCTCTTCCACTTGGACTTGAACCAAGGACCCTCTGATTAACAGTCAGATGCTCTAACCAACTGAGCTATGGAAGAATATCACATACTTGAAGCAATAGGTACACACCCTACTTCTGAAATGCAACGCAAAGATACCATAAATATCGAAACTTACAAAAGCTTAGCGAAAAAAATGAAGCCTATATTCCACTCGGCATTAATAAAGAGCAAAGAAGCGAGCATTTGGCACTCAATAATTGTTTCAATCAAATACCTGGAATTCGCTAAGACATATACCTGATATTCTTCTTGACAAATTCCCTATATTCCTTGACACATATTCCAAGTATTCATAACTTGTAATTAACAACAAGACCAAATGAAATCATATACAAATATAATAGCATTATACAAAAAAATAGTGCCAGTATACACTGACACTATTTGTAATATATTGGTGAGTACCTAACTATTTGCGATAGTCATAGAAGCCTTGTCCTGTCTTGCAACCTAATAGGTTAGCACGCACCATTTTTCTAAGAAGTGGGTGTGGGCGATATTTTGAGTCGCCATACTCATTGAAAAGTACCTCCATAATGGCAAGGCATACATCAAGGCCTATATAATCACCTAATTGCAATGGCCCCATTGGATGATTGGCACCAAGTTTCATCGCTGTATCAATCTCTTCAGCAGTAGCTACCCCATCAGCTAATTCTCCTATTGCTTCATTTATCATAGGGATTAGGATTCTATTAACGACAAAGCCAGGAGCTTCATTTACTTTCACTGCTGTCTTTTGAAGTGTGCCACAGAGTTCCATTACTGTATCCAGGGTCTCTGTACTGGTAAGCTGACCGCAGATAACCTCAACGAGTTTCATGACAGGCACAGGATTGAAAAAGTGCATTCCAATCACTTTGTCTGCTCTATGAGTTGCGGAAGCTAATTCGGTAATCGAAAGAGAGGAGGTATTAGTAGCAATAATTGCTTCAGGCTTAAGGATTGAGCATAGATGACTAAGGATTCCCTTCTTGACCTCCATCTCTTCGCTGATAGCTTCAATAACTATATCGGCATCTTTGATATCGTCAAAGTTTGTCGTAGTAGTAATGCGACCTAATATTTTGTCTGCATCTTCTTGAGTTATTTTTTGCTTATCAACGAGTCTGTTAATACCTTTAGACATCTTAGCCATGGCTTTACCGAGAGACTCTTCTGAACGTCCTTTCATAGTGACATCTAAGCCTTTCTGAGCTACGGTCTGTGTGATGCCTGCACCCATTGTGCCGTTACCTAAAACTACAATTTTCATAATGATATTTTTTATTTCGTATGTATAAGAGAGTTTATCTTACTCTTAACGACTAAAATAATGGTTTACGCTTCTCTAAAAAAGCGTTCATACCCTCTTTTTGTTGAGGAGAAGCAAAAGCACTGCTAAAGAGATAATTCTCAATGGCAATACCTGTGTCAATATCAGCTTGTAGACCTCTTTGGATAGCTCTTTTGCATAAAGCAATGGCATTAGATGACTTAGAAATAATCTCCTGAGCCAGCTCTACGACTTGTGGCATGAGGTCATCAGGCTCCACTACCCTATTAACCAAGCCTATCCTAAAGGCTTCTTCAGCATTAATTACACGTGCCGAAAAAATGAGTTCTGAGGCAATTCCTGCCCCGACAAGCCTTGGCAATCGTTGTGTACCACTGAATCCGGGTGGAATACCCAATCCTACTTCAGGCTGACCAAATTTGGCTTTTACAGAAGCAATACGTAAATCGCAAGCCATAGCTAACTCACAACCTCCCCCAAGGGCAAAGCCATTAACTGCTGCTATGACTGGAATATCCAAAAGCTCTAACTTACGAAAAACCTTTGCCCCACTCTCCCCAAAAACAAGAGCCTCATTAGGAGTAAAGTGAGACATCTCACTAATATCGGCTCCGGCGACAAAGCTTCGACCCTCGCCTGTAATGATGAGAACTCTGATATCATCAAGATGAGATAAAGCACAATCTAACTCGGCTATTACTTGAGAAGAGAGTGCATTTAGTGCTTCTGGTCTATTAATAGTGAGGGTGCCAATGGCACCACTCACCTCATACTTAATAGTTTGATAATCGTTCATTATCTTATTTGCGAGCTTCCTGAAGAGCTTTAATTTTCTGAGATAAAATAGGCACGACCTTATGAAGATCGCCTACTATACCCAAATCTGCGACTTGAAAGATAGGAGCAAACTTATCTTTGTTAACAGCTACGATATACTCACTCTCCTCCATGCCTGCCAAGTGCTGAATAGCTCCTGAAATACCCAATGCAAAGTATACATCTGGGCGAACCGTTTTACCTGTTTGCCCCACTTGACGCTCATGACCTATGATACCTGCATCTACCATCGCTCTCGATGAAGACACTTCGGCATTGAGTGTATTAGCAAAATCTTTAAGAGTCTTGAATCCATTACCAGTGCCGACACCCCTACCCCCAGATACCAATATATTGGCTTCTGTGATATCAACCAACGTTTTGTCTTCAGTCTCTTTTCGGACCAACCTCACTTTATTGCATTTTTCCTGATCAAAAGGCACTGTCACTTTTTCGATCTTGCCTTGACGCGAGGGGTCTGATGGTTTACGACGCATAACGCCAGGACGTACAGTCGACATCTGAGGACGATGGTCCTTACAAATAATAGTGGCCATTAGATTACCACCAAATGCAGGACGAGTCATGAGCAAATTTCTCTCTTCATCAATTTCAAGGCCCGTACAATCAGCAGTAAGACCTGTCTGCAAACGAGAAGATAATCTTGGACCGAGATCCCTCCCTATGGTAGTAGCACCAATTAATACTATCTCTGGCTGGTAGTTATTAACTATGTGTGTGATTGCTTCAGCATATGGTTCAGTAATATAATCCTCCAATAATGGATCATCCACTATTAAGACTCTATCGGCACCTGCATGAATAAGATCTGTGGCTAAATGCTCTACTTTATGCCCTAATAATAATGCAGTTACCTCTTCGGAAATAGAGTCCGCAAGCTCTCTCGCCTTCCCTAATAATTCAAAAGCTACATTTTGGATAACGCCATTGCGTTGTTCCGCAAAAACTGAAATACCTTTATATTGTTCCATCGCTTATAAGGGCTTAAATGATAAATTTCTCTTTAAGTTTCTCAATAATCAAATCGGCAGCCTCTTCAGGAGTTAACTCCTCGTAGAGTGTTCCCATTGCTTTTGCACCTTTTGTAAATGACTTCTTAACGTTGGTTGGAGAACCTTTAAGGCCTAAGCGTGCCTCATCTACTTCAAAAGAGCCAAATGTGAGCTCAACAATATCTTTGTCGAAAGCTGTCATAATATCAGCGACATTCATATATCGTGGCTGATAAGCAGAAGCGAGGAATGTAAGCATACAAGGCATATCTACCTCCATTATCATATGACCATCTTCGGTACCTTTCCGCACCGTCAATGTATTTTTCCCGTCATATTGTACATCTTCTACATAGGTCACTTGTGGCAGATCCAACTGCTCAGATATCTGTGGACCAACTTGTGCTGTATCACCATCAATTGCCTGTCTTCCAGCAAAGATAAGATCAAAATGACCCAAAGATTTTATGGCTTGAGAAATAGTGTAACTTGTAGCTAATGTGTCTGCACCACCGAATTTTCTATCTGTAATCAAATAACCTTTGTCACAACCCATAGCAAATGCTTCATAAACGATAGCTTTGGCTTGGGGAGGTCCCATGGTGATGACACTTACCTCTGCACCATATTTATCTTTAAATTGAAGAGCTTGCTCTAAAGCCCCTTTGTCATCAGGATTCATAATGCTTGGGACCCCTGTCCGGATGAGAGTGCCTTTGACAGGATCTAATTTTATCTCAGTGGTATCAGGAACTTGTTTGATACAAACTATTATTTTCATATTCAGTGTATAAGAAATTATTTGAATAAATGACCTGCAATTACCATTCTCTGTACCTCACTTGTACCCTCGTATATCTCCGTAATCTTAGCATCACGCATCATACGCTCTACAGGATACTCTCGAGTGTAACCATAGCCACCATGGAATTGAACGGCTTTCGTCGTCATCTCCATTGCTGTCTCAGCACAGAATAGTTTGGCTCTGGCAGCAGGTAGTGAATATGGTTCGCCATTATCTTTACAAGCTGCAGCCTTACGAACGAGTAAAGAAGCACACTCAATCTTAGCCTCAAGGTCAGCTAATTGAAATTGAGTGTTCTGAAACTTGGCAATACTTCTACCAAATTGCTTTCTTTCTTTTGTGTACTTAACTGTTTCGTCCATAGCACCACGTGCAATACCGAGAGCTTGCGAAGCGATCCCAATACGACCGCCATCAAGTGTTTGCATAGCTACTTTGAAACCTCCACCGACTTTGCCTAAAAGGTTCTCTTTAGGGACAATGCAATTCTCCATTATCAATTCGCAAGTAGCAGAGCCACGGATACCCATCTTAAGCTCTTTCTTACCAACGGAAAAGCCAGGGAAGTCCTTCTCTACAATAAAAGCTGTAATGCCTTTATTCCCTAAGCTTTTATCTGTCATTGCAAAGATAATATAGACATGTGCATATTCTGCATTTGTGATGAAAATCTTATTGCCATTAAGCACATAATGGTCATCTTCTTCAACTGCAAAAGTTTGTTGACCTGCTGCATCGGTACCGGCATTCGGCTCAGTAAGACCAAAAGCACCTATCCATTCCCCTGTTGCTAACTTTGGTAGATATTTCTGTTTTTGCTCTTCTGTGCCAAACATCTTAATAGGATCGCAACATAGGGATGAGTGAGCAGAGACAACGACACCAGTAGTTGCACAGACTCTACTAAGCTCTTCTACAGCCATAGTATATATCTGATTAGTACTTCCAGCACCTCCATACTCTTTAGGAATGCTAATACCCATAAGACCCAACTTCCCCATCTTTTTAACTGTCTCAATAGGGAATCGCTCTTCAGCATCAATTTCTGCTGCTAATGGCTTGACTTCTTTCTCAGCAAACTCACGTATCATTTGCAAGAAAAGCTCTTCTTGTGGTGTATAATTAAAGTTCATAATAGTGTAATTATATATTATCTTATATATGGTGTATATTACTGACGCATTGATTTGATGTCAGAGTCAAAGTGAAGCTCTGCCTCTGTCGCAGCTACTATTTCCTCACGAGTGTATGCATCATTAATCTCTGTTACCCAAAGACCTTTACCTTTACGAACTTCTATCACGCACATCTCGGTAATAATTAAATCTACCTCTCCTTTAGCGGTGAGGGGTAATTTGCATTTTTTAAGGATCTTAGGATTGCCTTTAGCAGTATGTTCCATCGCTAAAATAACTTTCTTTGTGCCAGAAAGTAAATCCATAGCACCACCCATCCCAGGAGCTTTTTTGCCAGGAATTATCCAATTGGCAAGGTCACCCTCTTCATCTACTTCAAGAGCACCTAAAACGCTCACGTCCACGTGACCACCACGAATAATACCAAAGGAAGTAGCACTATCAAAAGTCGCTGCACCTGGAATAGCAGTAATCGAACCGCCACCAGCATTGATCCAATCTGGGTCTTCTTCTCCTTCTTTAGGTGCAGAACCCATACCGACCATTCCATTTTCACTTTGTAAGGTAACGTGTACTCCACTTGGTAAATAATTTGGGACCATAGTAGGCAACCCAATTCCCAAGTTTACTACATCGCCATCCTTCAGCTCTAAAGCAACGCGTTTCGCGATAACTTCTCTAATCTGTTGTTTGTCTAATGCCATAACATCAAAACTTTTATCGTATTATTATTCTCATCGTATCAAAGTAGCCATTCATGAAATATTTGCTATCATTGATGTTCCTGACGACGTGCCATCTCCTCTGCAATAAATGAAGCGACATCATCAGCATAAGTATTTGCACCAAAGCCAGCGTCATAACCAAGTTCTTTTGCAAGTTCGTGGGTGATTCTTGGACCACCGCAACAAACAATCATCTTATCTCTTAATCCCTCGGCTTCAATCATCTCTATTAGCTCTGTAAGATTTTGGATGTGAACATCTTTTTGGGTAACTGTTTGAGAAACTAACAAAGCATCCGCATTAAACTCAATAGCCTTAGCAATAAAGTCACTATTAGGTACTTGACTTCCAAGATTACGTGCTTCTATCATATCATACCTCTCCAGTCCATAATGCCCAGCGAAGCCTTTCATATTCATAATTGCATCAATACCGACAGTATGTGCGTCGGTACCCGTACTTGCTCCTAATACCTTAATAGTGCGACCAATATTCGTCCGAATATATTCATCAGTCTCTTCCATATTCATGGTAGTAGACTCTACCTTAGGGACATAAATATTGGTGTAATCGACTGTATGAGTACAACTACCATAACAATTGAAAAAAGTAAACCCAGCAGTCAATTCTTTTGAGAAGACCACCATCGGATTCTGCAGACCCATCTTTTTGATAAGTTGCTTTGCAGCTTCTTCTGCTTCCGCACCTTTAGCTACAGGAAGTGTAAAACTGAGTTGTACCTTACCATCATTTATGGTATCGCCATAAGGTTTTACTTTTGTAAGATCTAAGGTTGTATCAAAACTCTTATCTTCTGTTGAATATAATCCTCCGCTCATTATTCCCCTTTAAAGTTATAATTCTTCATTAAATCAATAACGGGGTTATAATACCTTTCACTTTTTCGGGTAACCCCTTCAAGACCCTTACCTCCATCTTGAGGTCGTTTTACATCAGCGAAAATACCTTTAGAAAGAGCTGTAAATAAACCTTCTTCTTTGATATGTTCAAGGAGTGATAAGGACTTATCTAAAACCTCTTGTGCCCGCTTTTGCACGATACCATTTTCTTTGAATTCAGTTTCCTCGCCAATTGATTTCAAATTATTAAAAATATATCTGGCATTTTCAATTGATAAGTATCGATCACTCATAAATGGAGTATGAATAGCCTCGGTAGGCATTCCAAGTAATTGCAATCCTTGATGAGTCCAAATACCGATAATATTAAAGAGTGCATCTTGAATATGACCTCTAAAAATATTGCCCGTCATAAACTTTGTTGGTGGCATATACTTAAGAGGTGCGTTTGGAAATATCTCACGAAGCATTTGTGCTTGAGCCAATTCATACAAGAAACCATTTTCAATAGCTGGATCCATTTCAAACGCATGTCCCAAACCCATTTGAGACTCTGGGATTCCTGCTCTTAATGCAAATTGCTCATTGATAAAATCAGAGGCAAGGACCGTATGAGCTTCCTCTAAAGCATCAGCAGTTGTAAGATAATTATCTTCTCCTGTATTGATGATAACGCCAGCAAATCCATTAATCACACGACTTGTATACTGGTCAATAATAGTACGCTTCATATTGATATCTCTAAATAGGATACCATAAAGAGCATCATTAAGCATTACATCTAAACCCTCAAAAGCTCCCATAATTGCTATTTCAGGCATACATAAACCTGAGCAGTAATTACATAGACGAATATATCGTCCTACCTCATTACCAACTTCATCAAGTGCACGACGCATTATTCGGAAGTTTTCTTGTGTTGCGTAAGTACCTCCGAATCCTTCTGTAGTTGCTCCATAAGGGACATAATCCAATAAACTTTGCCCTGTAGTACGGATTACTGCAATAATATCTGCACCTTGCCTAGCAGCAGCTTGGGCCTGTACAACATCCTCGTAAATATTGCCAGTAGCAACAATAACGTATAAGTATGGTTGCTTCCCCTCTCCTACATTCTTAATAAAGTCCTCTCTTTTATGGCGACGAGCGAGAATTCTCTGAATACCTTCATCTATATACGGCTTTAACTGTGCCTTCACCTCATCATTATTTATTGCTGGAAATTGTGCTAACGATATCTTCCCATCCGAGATAGCTTCAGCAACTTCTTGAGGTGATTTATTTGTAGCTGCCATGGCGTTAGCCAAATGAAAGAGTGCTCCATTTTCCAATAACCCTTCCTCGGCTAATTCATTGACTATCACATTAGGTAATGGCACTCCAAATCCATCAACACCGTCAATGCCAATAAACCTACACAATGTTCGTTCCACTGCTACTGTCGTATAAGCATCCACAAAAGACTGCACGTCTTCCGCAATTGCACCTGCAGCAGCTCTGGCTTTTTCTACCTTATTAAAGTCAATTCCTACCTTACTTTTCATATTGAATTGCTTTGATACTTTGTTTGCTTAATTCTAAATATTCAGTATCCACCCCCAAAAGTTTTGCAATAGTAATAGCTTCATGTGGCACAGTATACCCCTCATCATTTTCTAAAGAATAATCCATATATTGCTCAAGTTGATTTACTTTTAGATGGGGAGCATCGATGTGTTCGGTAAAACCTCTTACACGCCATCCTCGCCCCTTATAGGAAATACCACTATAATGTGTGGTAATAAGTGCTCTGACTTGATACTTTTCAAACAGCTTGACGAGACCTTGAACTAACGCGAACCCCTCTTGAGGATTGGTCGTTCTTGCTGGCTCATCTATAATAGCTAACAATTTAATACCATTCTTTGCTTTACTAATAATCTTATTGATCCTCAATATTTCAGCTCCATACGATGATAATCCTTTACTCTGATCTTCTCCTTCACCAACCGAAAAAGCTATCTCGTCTACAACGACCATCTGCGCTTGATTTGCAGGAACAAACATTCCAAATTGCATCAATGCTTGAGAGATGCTAATAGCATGAAGCAATACACTTTTTCCAGACATATTAGCACCTGTAATAAGTGTTGGCTCATTACCAAATACGATGCTTACATCCTGAAACGCTTTACCCTCTTTTTTTAAATAGCATTCTACCGCTGGATGTCTTAAACCTTTTAAAATAGTATCTCCTTCCGTAAGTGGTACTGGACGAATAGTGCCGAATTGGTGTGACCATTTTGCCTTAGAAATCAGCATATCATCCGTAGCTAAAGCCTTCTGAACTAATTCTAATTCAGTTATAAAAGGTCTAATAGCATCAGTTAGCTTTTTCCTAACGTCTTCTTCTTTTTGTGCAAGCAATAGATTTAGTTCAGCTAATCTTATTTCATCATTGCAATGATCAATATCATTCCTAATTGTTAACAAACTGGATTCAAAAGCATCCGAAAGGAAAAAACTCTTTAGCCTATCATTATTAGGATCTAATATGCTAAGAAGAGACAAAAGTGAAGGTCGAGGAGATAAGTTAAAGTTATATTTGACAGATAGTTTATCAATTTTCTCATCAATCAAGGCTAATTTTTTAAACTCAAAGAAGTCAATATCAGTACAAATAGAATCTTTCTGTTTGAGGACATCAATTGAACCTTGAATATTAACATGTTCGCTTAAAAGAACACATAGGTCGCTAATACCCTGATAAGCACTAAGATACTTCTTGTATTTCTCAACTTCATCCAGAGCGTTATTGATATCATCAATAGTAGAAAGCCATGGTGTGTTAAGAAATAATTGCCTTCCCATACTTGATGAAAAGTCTAAATGCTCGTAGACAAACCTTAATCCTGATATTTTATCCACTGCATCACGAAATACCATATGTAATTGGTCGCTATGCACTTCTTCTAACATCGCTAACTCTAATATCTAGTGCATCACTTAATCGCTTACACATTTCAGAAGAATTCATTCTAAAACCTTGAGGAGATTGAGGATTAAAAGTAATACCAACTAACTTCGTTTTATGCAAACAATGCAATGATTTACCTTTATTTAGGAAAAATCTTAGCGTATTTCTACTCACAAAAAGCTTGGTAAAATCCTTAAAAATCAACCCATTAATATGCCTATGCTGCATAACTAAATTGAGCACGGTGTCATTAACAAGTCCTGGCACGTACAATGTTCCTTTCGCAGCTTTCCACCAGGAAGTCTGTGATAAAGATTTCCCCATTGCAGAAGAAACGTTAGGGTCAAATATCTCTTGATACTCAGTTATGATCCGAATGCCATCACAGATTTTGTCAAGGTTATCTATTAATTCTAAATCACTCAACCTTGGTAGATTAATTTGTTGCACAAGATCCTTTGTCTTCTCTATCACAATATTTGGATCTGGTGATAAAGCAGCTCCTGTCGCAAGAATTAAGCCATCCGCGACAGAAGGAGACGCAAGGGAAACTCTAGACAAAGCACCATCAATGATAGTTAACGTAGCACCTAATAATGCCATTTCTGATATTACTTTTTTTAAACCTCCAGTAGTAGCAGGTCCAGCAATTATCACCTTGCCTCTATTCATTACCCTTGCGTAAATTAGCTTACCTATTGATGTGCTGTATACTCTATCTATTGATGCAACCTCTGCTGATAATTGCTTTTTATTATAATAATACTCAGCAGTAACGAAAAAGGTTCCCTTCTCTAAGTATACTTCAGGTTTGTCGGTTTGCGTTACTTGGTCTCGAATCTCACCATCTAAACCAATTGATGTAAGTCCTATAGACAATTGTGGATAATAGTAATCCAAATTGTACAGAATACTATTCAGAGTCTCGGTCTTACCAGTATTCTTGGCCATGCCAATAATAGACAAACTATTGCATGACAATATTTCATCTATAAATGGCAAAGCCAAGTTATATCTATCCCAGTAAGAGCGCTCCTGCATTATTTATTGTCTTGCTTACGCATATTGTTTCTTTCGTTCCTTATCAAATGAGTAGGCTCTAAAGCCAATCTCTTACCTCCAAGAAGCGAAGCTACTCCATCCCCCCCCTTCTCATCTTCAGATGGGTATTCGGTGTTATCTTCATATCCTTCAGGCTCAGTATATGTAGTAATGACACCCTCGTAATTACGTAGTACGACACGCCTTGGAGATTGTGAAATTACATAATTAGGCATAACAGGAATCTTCCCGCCTCCCCCAGGAGCATCCACAACAAATGTAGGGACACAGTAGCCTGAAGTATGCCCACGCAAAGATTCTATAATCTCAATACCCTTTGAAACAGGTGTACGGAAGTGACTAATACCTTGCGAGAGGTCACACACATATATGTAATAGGGTCGAACACGTATCTTTACAAGTTCGTGAACAAGCTTTTTCATTATCAAAGCATTATCGTTTATACCCCTTAACAATACTGATTGATTACCTAATGGGATTCCGGCATTGGCCAAACGTTCACAAGCGGCTTTAGACTCTTCAGTAATCTCATTAGGATGGTTAAAGTGAGTATTCAACCACAATGGATGATATTTAGCAAGCATCTCTACTAATTCCTTAGTAATTCTTTGTGGCAAAACAACGGGGGTACGAGAGCCTATCCTCACAATCTCTACGTGAGGTATTGCTCTAAGTCTCTTGAGGATATACTCAAGATTCTTATCTCCTACCATCAATGCATCTCCTCCTGAGAGTAATACATCCCTTACTTCTGTTGTCTTTTCAATATATTCTAATGCTTTGTCTATCCTCTCCCTTGGGACGGATGCATCTTGTTGACCTGCAAAACGTCTACGAGTACAATGACGGCAATACATAGAGCACATATCAGTAATAAGGAAAAGTACTCTATCTGGATACCTGTGGGTTAATCCAGGGACTGGAGAATCTGCATCTTCACTAAGTGGATCCAACTGATCCTCTGGACTAATGCATAATTCTTTAGCAGTTGGGACAGCTTGTTTTCTTACTGGATCATCAGGATCATCAGGATCAATTAGACTGAGATAATAGGGAGTAATTGCCATCCTCAATGCTTTCAGTGTACTACGAACCCCCTTCTCTTCCTCATCAGTAAGCTTAACGTACTTTTTAAGATCCTCAACGGTATCTATCCTATTTTTCAATTGCCAATGCCAATCATTCCACTCCTCGTCAGATACATTGGGGAAATATAGTTCTCTTCTACTTCTATTCATAATTGTTCTATAGGTTTTCTTGTAGCCAACACTTAAGCATATAGATTAGTGAATATTTCTCTCAGTGCTTTACATTCTCTAAACTCTTGAAGGGTTATTTCAGCATGTCCCTTTGTATATCCATTTCCTACTACCATGGTCACTTCACTTCCCACTCCTTCTGCTCCTAAGGCTGCCTTAGTAAAGCTGGTGGCCATTGAGAAGAAATAAACGATCCCATCATTTTTAGTACAAAGAATACTCGTCATTTCGGTATCTGGAATGTTGACATTATTAATCGTAACATCACACATTTGACCATTGGTTAATTCCTCAACTTTTTCCATTACAGGGATAGGTTGGGTTGCGTCAGCGGTAAAGACTATATCACAAAAACCTAAGTCACGAAGCCTTTGAGCACTCTCTTCTGAATATTCAAGACCGATTACCTTCCCTGTGATACCAGCTCTCTTTTTCGCTTCATAGCAGCATAGCATACCACTCTTACCACCTGCACCTATCAGCATAACTGTATCACCGGGCTTCACGAGTTTAGCTACTTGTGCAGGAGCACCTGCAACATCAAGAGCAGAAAGAACTAAGTTTTCAGGGAGGTCATCAGGAATTTTGGCATAAATCCCACTTTCAAAAAGAATGGCCTTGCCTTTGATGTCTACCTGATCTATCTCAGGTCTGATTTCTTTAATTTCATCAATTCTAAGTGGGGTCAATGACAATGAAACCAATGTGGCTATCTTATCGCCTTCTTTAAGATCAATTTTACCTCTTAGTGCATCGCCAATTTTCTCTACAGTTCCCAAAAGCATACCGCCTGAACCTGTAACAGGGTTTCTATGTTTTCCTTGTTTCTCAACGATATCTTTCATAATCTCTGCGATCTTAGCTTTATCTCCTTTGGCTTGTTTTTCAATTTGAGTAAAGCTTGCAGAGTCAATATTGAGTGTTTTTACGTCAATGAGTATCTCATTGTCGTAAATTTCATCCATATTATTATCTACTTTTTCAGCGGGTTGAGGAAGCACCCCTTTGGGAGATATCACTCTATGGGTGCCATATTTATTACCATGTTTTTGAGCCATAGTTAAATTATTATCTATTTCTTACAAGTTATCTTATATTACCCTTTCTCTTAGCGATAGAAGTTTGCGAGCCTCTGCAGGTGTTGCTATCTCTCGTCCAAGTTCATTAGCTATTCTGACTACTTTAGCCACTAATTCGCCATTGGATTTTGCTAATTGTCCTTTAGAAATGTAGAGGTTATCTTCAAATCCAACTCGTACATGCCCACCCATAGCTATGGCATGAGCAGCCAATGGAAATTCGTACCTACCAATACCTGTTGCCGTCCACGTTGAACCTTTTGGTAAAGCATTGACCAGCCACAAAAGATTATCTATTGATGCTGAAGATGCTCCTGGAACACCTAAAACAAAATTAAACTGCATAGGCTCCCCTGGTGCTTCTCCTCTTTTTGCCATCCCGAGGGCAGCTTCAAGATGCCCCATATCAAAGCACTCATATTCAGGTTTGATATTATTTTGAAGCATCCTTTTCCCGAAAGCACGCATCATAGGTAAAGTATTTTCAAACACTTCATCACCAAAGTTGACTGTGCCACAATCTAAAGTGGCCATTTCAGGCATTAATTCTGTGGGCTGTAAGCGTTCCTCTGCTGACATCCCTACAGCTCCACCAGTAGATGGGATGATAATGACGTCAGGTAGTACCTTAGTAATCGCATCTATTACCTCTTTATACCGCACCTTACTTTGCGTCGGTGTACCATCATCCTCGCGGACATGCACGTGGAGGACAGCAGCACCAGCTTCATAAGCCCCTACAGCCTCTCTTACCATTTCTTCAACAGTGTATGGAACAGCAGGATTATGCTCCTTTGTCACCTCCGCTCCACAAATTGCAGCCGTAATAATTAGTTTATCCATGCCTCTTATTTAGCCCGTTGACAATTTTTAGGTACAACACAAGTACCACTCGCTTTACAAACCACGATAGGCTCCTCAAGGACATCTGCGGCAGAAGCACTAATTTCAGGTCTCGCACAAACTACTTTACGAGCTTCAAAAACCATCTTACGAGAGGTATTACCCACACTTACTATCTCACCTACCGCTTCAATGTAATCTCCTGCATATACAGGTGCCTTGAATTCGACAGAATCGTAAGCGACAAAAAGACCCTCATCGCCATCTTGGATGATTAGTAACTCAGTTGCCACATCCCCAAATAGCTGAAGCATTCGAGCCCCATCTACCAAATTACCGCCATAATGAGCGTCTGAGCTACTCATCCGAAGGCGGATCATAGACTTCGGATTTTTATCCTGATTATTCATAATTTTTTTATTAATAGGAGTGGTAAGTACGCATCACAATGCTACCCCCTACCCCATAATTTATTCAACAATGTAATCTACAAAAATACCAGGAGTATGAATCGCTTCAGGAGAAATCTCACCTGTGGGTACCTTCTTTTCTATTTCAGCGACAACGACATCAGCTGCCATAGCCATAAGTGGTTGGAAGTTTTGGGTCGTCCCTTTATAAACAAGATTGCCCATATCGTCCCCAATGCTTCCCTTGATAAAAGCGAACTCTGCACGAAGTGGTTTCTCAAGAAGGTATTCCACTCCATCCACAGTTATTTTCTCTTTCCCCTTCTCCACATCCGTAGAAATACCAGTAGTAGTAAGAACGCCACCAAGCCCACAGCCACCAGCTCTCACCTGCTCTGCCAAAGTACCTTGAGGGCAGAAGTGAATCTCTAATTCTCCATTATTCATTTGCTCAGCAGTATGAGGGTTTGTGCCAATATGAGAAACATAAAGAACCTTTACTTGCTTGTTGGCAATTAAGCGACCACAACCAAGCTCAGGATAAGATGTATCATTAACGATCATCGTAAGGTCTTTAACTCCACTCTCCACAAGAGCATCGATAATCCTCTCAGGTGTCCCATTAGCAAGGAATCCCCCAATCATCACGCTCATACCATCGTGAAATTTCTCTTTTAACTGAGATAAACTAATAGTCTTACTCATAATTCTAACGTTATATTATAGGTATATTATATTCTACACATAAGTGAAGTAACCACACAAATGACAATGCAGTTACCCCAATTGGTATGCGAGCTATATCGCTTACATTTCAATGCTCAAATTTACACAAATATTTTATTACAACCTAAGAACCTCTTCAGAGGAGCTAAAAATGCTATTTATTAGAGGGAAGAATCATCACAAAGATAATGACCCTTCATTTCGTAATATAATGCGATATAGACTTATTCAAATCAGAATCTTGATATTCCCCCTAACTAATACAGATAATTCTAAAAGGATTCCAGGTATATTCAGTTCAGATTCGTAACTAACCTATACGAGTCGTGTCTTAAATCTGGATTTAACCTGCTTTAACGAACTAATTGATTGGCAGAATAAAGCATTTCTTTATATTTGTAGGTGAAGTATATGGTTTTACAATAGTCTATTTTCTGTTAAGCATATACTTCGAAGGGATTATTTTTACTCGTAAGATGTTATATCATGATTGATTTTATTAAAACGATTTTTAAAGAAGGGGATCAGATTTTTTTAACTCAAAATGGTAATGAAATAGGAGGAAAGATACTTAATATTAGCGATGCTTTCCTTGCTATTGAGACAGTAGATGGCAATATCATTGGGGTCAAAGGGGATGCGATTGAGTGCTTTTCAAAAGAATCACTTAAAAATCCGAAGAAAATAGATAATACACCTAAGGGAAGTAATAAGGTGGTAACCAATTACCAAGTGTATGGGAGTAAAAACGTGACTAACTCAGACGAAAACTATTCGCGAGAGGTGTCATCTCAAAAACCTAAGCAAGATTTTAAGCAGTACAAGCCAGGAGATAAGATCCCTCTTGAATACCTTGCACAGCGTGACCCGTCGCTAATTACATCGTGGAAAAAGAAAAAGGACGAACAGCGATGTTCTAAACAAATTAAGGAAAAAGTCAAAGAACTTTATCAGAAATTGCGGAGTGAAGCGACAGACCTTAATTTAGTTGTCCCTGCTTTTGGTGCCATCGTGGACTTGAAACCTTCCTTCCAGTTCGGTTTTATTGATGATATGCAGACAGGTGTACGTTATTTCTTCAATAGAGGGGATATTGTAGATCCAGAATTGATTAATGAGTCGGGCGAAGGTATTGAAGTGATGTACTTGCGGAGTAGCAATCATAAAGGAGTCTCGGCTAAATGCGTCATGAAGTCCCACACTATTGAGGATGTATTGCAGATAGTAATGAGGTTAGTGAATGAGGACGATTTCGTAAGAGCAAAGCAAGTACTTGAGATTTGTGCAAATAGTTGTCCAAAAAGTAATACCATCCAGCAGATGAATGAGCTACTTTCTGACCTACTTGTCGATAGTGGTATTATTAATTCAAATGCAGACGATATCCTGTATTCTCAAGCGAGGAAAGCACTTGAATCAAGAGACTATGACAATGCTCTAAAACTTTACGAAGAGTGCATTAAACGTGACATTCGTAAGGTTAGCTCTATTAAAGAAATGGCTCGAGTATATGTTTCATTGCACGCACAGGAAGAGGACGAGGTGCGGCGCAATGAAATTCGAGGAGAGGGATTGGCATTCATTAATGAATATAAGTCAGAACTTCCAGATAAGAGTAGCACAAATTTTAGTCTTGAGAACATCTATTTTGCATTAGAGGATTACGATAAACACATTGATATCGTTGAGGATATCATATCGGAATGTGGTTCAAATGGTGATATTCCACAGTATCTTTTTTATCTAAATAAGGCAGCTCAGAGTTATCTGAGGTTGGGTGACCTTGCTCGTGCAACAGACGCGGCCAATCAAGGGCTGGAAGTCGACCCTAACAATGCACATCTTCTCAAAACGAAAGCTGCTATAGACGGAACTTTAGATAGTGGATCAGCAACTTCTATGAGATGAAACGAAAGATTAACCATATTCTAACTGCAATAATTGTAGCTCTCATTATTTTTGGGGGCATGGTATGGTATATGTACCATCGCTATCGCCACCAGAGCGGATTTAATATAGATGGTGATAAACCTATTTGGCTATATGTCTATCCAGAAGCTACTTGGACGGATGTCACAGACTCCATATACAGTAAAACCGAAGCTCCGCTATTAGGCGATCTTAAATGTCAATTAAAGTGGAGAGCTAATGGGAACCCCAAAGCTGGTGCCTATACTATTGAGCCCAATATGACTGTACAAGCTCTCTATAATCGATTAGTGTATGGAATGCAGACTCCTATAGGTCTTTCTATTCGTTCATGCCGATTACCCGAGCAGATGTATCGTAGCATTTCAAAACAACTACATCTAGATAGTCTTGATGTAGCATTGTTGATGAAAGGCACTCATGATTTACAGTCCATTGGCATCCAAGATACGACACTCGTTTATTACATCATCCCGAATACCTACGAAGTTTATTGGAATATCAGCCCCGATGAATTGAGGAAAAAGCTTTCTAAGAGTACGATTGCTTTTTGGAGCAATGAGCGTATGGCGAAAGCTGATGCTTTGGGAATGAATCCTTATGAAGTCATAAAGTTAGCTGCCATTATTCAAGAGGAAAGTGCGAAAGAGGATGAGTATCCTATGATTGCGGGTTTATACCTAAATAGATTGAGGATGGGAATGCGATTGCAAGCAGACCCTACTATTAAGTTTGCCCTTAAGGATTTCGGGCTTCAAAGGATTCTACATGAGCATCTAAGAATCCAGAGCCCGTATAATACTTATCAGCATATTGGGCTTCCCCCTGGTCCGATTAGGATACCATCTTCAAGTGCAATTGATGGTGTCCTTAATGCCTCTGAGCATAACTACATATATATGTGTGCTAAGAGTGACTTTAGTGGATACCACGTTTTTGCAAGTACGTATAGCGATCATCTTAAGAACGCACACCTTTATGCAGAAGAGCTAAATAAAAGAGGAATTAAGTAATGAGGATAAGCGAACTGATAGGATATTTGGAACAAAAAGTACCACTATCTCAACAAGAAGATTATGACAATAGTGGGGTACAGTGTGGAGACGTCAATGATGAAATATCTGGCATTTTAGTGGCAATAGATGTTACGGAGCCGGTCGTTGATGAAGCAATCAATAGAGGTTGTAATCTCATTATCACCCACCATCCACCACTTTTTAAGCCAATTAAAAGCATTACTCCTAAGTACTACGTCCACAGAGCTTTAATAAAAGCTATCCGTTATGGTATTACCATCTATTCGAGTCATACATCCCTTGACAATGATAACGAAGGAGTTAATATCTATTGGGCGAAGAAAATGGGTCTGGAAAATATCAGTGTTATTGATCCACTTGAGAGGTACTTCTATAAGGTTATTACCTATATTCCATACGAATATAGCGATTCCTTAAGGACTGCTCTTAAAGATGTAGGGGCAGGTAGGCAGGGTGACTATGAGGGTACTTCGTTTACATCCCATGGTGAAGGTCGCTTTATGCCACTTAGGGGTGCACATCCTCATTGTGGCACAATTGGTGAATGGCATGTTGAAAAAGAAGACAGGATTGAATTTCTTGTAGATAAAGCTCATCTTTCATCTACATTAGCGACAATCCATAAAGTCCATCCTTACGAAGAGCCGGCAATAGATATCCTACCTACACTATTTAATGACCCACATTTAGGTGCTGGAGTGATTGGTGATCTACCTCACGAGCTGACGATTGCCGAACTTCTTGACAAGATGCGTGCTATCCAGCCTATAATACATGTGGCACACAGTCGTATCTTAAAAGATCCTATTAAGAGGGTTGCTTATGGGGGCGGTAGCTGTATTTTTCTTCTCCGTCAAGCAGCAAAACAGGGAGCCGACATTTATATTACCGGAGAAGCAAAATACAATGATTATTATGATGCACAAGAAATGGTAACACTAATGACGATTGGACATTATGAGTCTGAATTATTGACAAAGGAAATCCTAATTGATATTATTTCTGAAAAAAGAGGTAACTTTGCGATCTATAATGCAACATCGTGTGCTAATCCTGTGCATTACATCTGAATAAGTTGAATAAGCTATGGCTAAGAAGAAAGAAGAGAGTCCAAAGGAAATTTCGATAGAAGAACGTTTAGTAACGCTCTACCAATTACAAGTAGTCTCCTCGGAGATAGATCGTATCCGTACAATGCGTGGTGAGCTACCCTTAGAGGTCGAAGAACTGGCTGACGAATTAGAGGGTAAGAAAACTCGTACCCAAAAATTTGAAGAACAAGTAGCACGCAATAAGTCTAATGTCTTGCAAGCACGTGAGGGTATTCATACGGCTGAAAGTATGATAGAAAAGTACAAACAACACCTCAACGAAGTGCGTAATGACAAAGAGTATGACGCCATCTCTAAAGAATTAGAGAACTTGGAGTTAGACATCCTCAAGTATGAAAAAGCAATACGAGAATTCCAAGAAGACTCAGAATACATCAAAGAAGATATTGACGCACTTCAGAATGAAATAGCCGAGATACAATCTGTTTATGATGTAAAGAAGAAAAAACTTGACGAAATCATTGAGGAAACAAAAGCCGAAGAAGAAAAATACAGGATCCAAGCAAAAAGCTTAGAAGAATCCATAGAACCTCGATTACTTCATGCCTTTAAGCGAACCAGAAAGTCCACGCATAATGGGCTGGCAGTTGCACCAATACAAAGAGGTGCATGCTCGGGTTGCTTCAATCTAATTCCACCCCAAAGGGTGATAGATGTCCGCAGTCACAAAAAGATTATTGCTTGTGAATATTGTGGTCGTATTTTGATCGATGAGGAGCTGGCAAATGAGGTTGAGGACAACCTTAAATTGTAATCGAAATGAGTACTAAATGACCTCTAAACATTCGGTTTTAGAGTGTTCATTTAATATTTCAAACAGATACTTAGTGGCCTAATATGGTTTATCTGCCATATTAGACCACTAAGTATTTATGTAATATATACTTCACAATTATAACATCAAGTGATATCACAGGTTTGCTACTTTATGGTGTACCGCATTCTTATTGTACTTCATGCGTTCCGAATACAGTTCTACTTTGATGAGACATAGGGCTAAATTATCACCATCATTTTGTGCTATAGCTTTTTCCTTTTTTCGAAGTGAGAAAAAATCAATATCCATAATAAGCCAAAGAGAATACCTGGTATTATCCTAAAAGGATATCTGGGATTGATGCAACGAATCCCAGATATCCCCTATTATTAATGTCAAATGTATGGAATAATATTAGCCAACTAATATTATTATTGTCTTATTCAAAATACATAACCGCCACAACCTTATAAAAATGGGATAAAGGGTTACATATCATTTATTTCCACCATTTGAGGATGCGGAAATATTCATCACAATTATCCACACTTTGAATTGCCACAACTTTGACAGATAAGACACCCCTCCTGATATACTAAATCTTCAGCACCACACGAAGGACACTTTTGACCTGTTGCTCTCTCTCCTGAGGTTACGTACTTCCTCAAAGCTCTTTCCACTCCATTTTTCCAAGTATTAATTGATTCATCATTGAGTTCCATCCCCTGAACGAGCAAAATAACTTGGTCAATAGGCATTCCATATCTTAGCACGCCACTAATAAGCTTAGCGTAATTCCAAAACTCTGGATTAAACTTAGTGTCAAGGGCTTCTACGGTCACTTTAAGACCTCGTTTATTAGAGTACTGGAAGTCATAATGCTTTGTACCATCAGGGTCATATGCTTTAATAATAAGCCCTTTATTAACACGCTTTGGAATAAAAAGTCCTTCGTCTTCGTCATCTATGCCAGTGAAGATTTCATATGGTTTGCCATCTACTAAACCAATAAAGGCGATCCACTTCTCTTTATTATTCTGAAAACGAACGATATCAGCTTCCAACTCTATTGGCCTTTTCTCAGGCATCTTAATCTCTCTTAGTGGCATAGACTCTTTTGGAGACTCCGCCTTATTCTCTTTATTTGGCTTAGGTTCAGTCGCCACTAACACACCAGCTCTTGAACCATCTCGGTATATAGTGCATCCTTTACATCCTTCTCTCCACGCTGTGATATACAGCTGATTAACGAGCTCTTCGGAGGCACTATTGGGTAAATTAACAGTAACACTAATGGAGTGATCCACCCATTTTTGCATTTGACCTTGCATTTTTACCTTAGCCACCCAGTCAACATCGTTAGATGTAGCTTTATAGTATGGCGACTTAGATACCAGTTCGTTAATTTCCTCCTGTGAATAATCCTTATCAATGTCGTAGCCATTGACTTTCATCCATGTCTTGAAATGGTGATGGTACACGATATATTCCTCCCACTGATCCCCCATATCATCGACGAAAGTAGCAGTTGAGTTTTCAGCTTCGTTGCTATTGATCTTACGCCGACGCTTGTACACAGGCATAAATACAGGTTCTATACCAGAAGTCGTTTGGGTCATAATACTTGTGGACCCAGTGGGAGCAATTGTTAAGCAGGCAATATTCCTTCTACCATACTTAACCATATCATCGTAAAGTTTTGGATCAGATGCTTTAATCCTTAATATAAGGGGATTATTTGTCTCTCTTTTATGGTCATATATTTCAAAAGCACCTCGTTCACAAGCCATTTTTACGGAACTTTTGTAAGCTGAAAGAGCGAGTGTCTTTTGAACCCTAACGGCATGCTCGGTGGCTTCTTCGGTACCATAACGTAAACCTAATGCAGCCAACATATCGCCTTCTGCCGTAATCCCAACACCGGTTCTGCGTCCCATCAATGTCTTTTTACGAATCTTCTTCCAAAGCTCAAGCTCAGTTCGTTTGATATCTTCTCCCTCTGGATCACTTTCTATCTTAGCTATTATCTGATCTATTTTTTCACTTTCAAGATCAATGATGTCATCCATTATTCTCTGAGCACATTCAACATGTTGCTTGAATAGTTCAAAATTAAACTTAGCCTTATCTGTAAATGGATGCTCAACGTAGCCGTAGAGATTGATTGCCAATAGACGACAACTATCATACGGGCATAAAGGTATCTCGCCACACGGATTCGTTGAAATGGTGCGGAAACCTAAGTCTGCATAGCAATCTGGGAGTGACTCTTTGATGATTGTATCCCAGAAAAGCACGCCCGGCTCTGCACTCTTCCACGCATTGTGAATAATCTTATTCCAAAGGTCTCTGGCCTTAATATTTCGCTTTATCTTTGGATCGAATACTTCGATTGGATACTGCAAAGTGTATTCCGTATCATCAACAACAGCACGCATAAATTCGTCTGTTATGCGAACCGAAATATTGGCACCAGTAATTTTTCCCTGCTCTAACTTAGCATCTATAAATGCCTCACTATCCGGATGCTGTATAGATACTGACAACATTAGTGCTCCACGCCTGCCATCCTGTGCTACCTCTCTTGTCGAATTAGAATATCGATTCATAAAAGAGACAAGACCAGTAGAAGTAAGTGCTGAATTTTTTACAGGCGAACCAGCTGGACGTATATATGATAGATCCTGACCTACACCACCACGGCGCTTCATAAGCTGCACCTGCTCTTCGTCCATTAAAAAAATACCTCCATAACTATCGCTTGGACCTGTCATACCTATTACGAAACAATTTGAAAGCGAAGCAATTTGGTAGTTGTTGCCTATTCCCGTCATAGGACTGCCCTGAGGTACAATATATTTAAAGTGATCCAATAATTCAAAAACCTCTTGTTCCGACATTGGATTAGGGTATTTTTTTTCAATTCTAGCAATTTCAGACGCAATCCGGTGATGCATCTCTTCCGGCGTTTTTTCTAATATATGCCCAGCTCCATCTTTTAGTGCATACTTAGTACTCCATACCTTAGCTGCCAACTCGTCTCCCTCAAAATAGTCAAGTGTAGCTTGGTAGACTTCATCAAAGTCGTAATAAGTTTGTCCCATCTTATTAGCTTGTAACTATGAATATGATTAGTATTTGTGGTAATGAATATAATATCGTCTTCTGGAAACGAATTCATTCTTATTTCTGAAAACAAATGTAGGATATTTTTCAATTACTTCTACAAAAGTCATAATAATTATAATGCGAATATCATTACTAATGACATTCGAATATTGATAAACAATTAATATACAATTAGTAATATTTTTATACTAATAATTGGAATACGACATTATGGAAGTCACAAGTCTTTATAAGTTATCCAAAATAAAGAAGTCACCAAATAGTCGAGGACGACTGTTTGGCAACTTACATTTAATTATTAAAGTAACGATGTTACTTATTTTTAAGAATGTCTCTGATTTCCTCAAGGAGCAATATATCGTCACTCTTAGATGCTGGTGGCTCTGGATCGGTTTCCTTTTGTCGTTTTAGTTTGTTCATAGAACGGACAACTAAAAAGATCGCTAAAGCGATAATCAGAAAATCAATAATGGTCTGAACAAACATCCCATAATTGATTGTAATAGCCGGTATTGTAACAACACCTAAATCATTAATGGTCTCAGGCTGCAATACCACTTTTAGATCCTTAAAATCGACTCCATTGAGGAGCATACCTATAGGAGGCATTATGATATCATCAACAAACGATGTCACAATTTTGCCAAACGCACCACCAAGGATGATACCAATGGCCATATCCATCACGTTGCCTCTACTTGCAAATTCTTTGAACTCTTTAAAAAATCCCATAACTATACATTTTATTAATAATCGTAATAATCATTTTATTGGTGTTTGTGCTACGTATTCTAAATACTCGTCACTGAAGCCACCTTTGTGACGCTTTTCCTCATGCTTTAGTACAGCACTTAGTGCAACAACACCTATAATACCAGACAATACCGTGCCTAATATAATGCCCATCTTAGCCATATTCAAGTATTCTATAGTCTCTGGACCGATGTTTGAGTAAGCTAAGGAAGCAATAAAGAGCGATACGGTAAATCCGATTCCTCCAAATATGGAGATTCCAAATAGATTAGCGTGAGTTATGCCAGGTGTAAGGCTAACGACCTTGAGTTTACTAAACAAATAGGTAAAGCCGAAAATACCAACAGTTTTACCAATAAGTAAACCAAGAGCCACTGCGAAAGCTAATCCAATGGCATCTGAATGACCAATATTTCCAAATGTAATGCCCGAATTGGCAAAGGCAAAGAGTGGCAAAACGATATAATTAACAATAGGAGTCACCTCGTGCTCCATTACTTGTACAGGCGAAATGGTTCGGTGTAACCGTTTCTCGGCTCTACGAATATCTTCCAGCTGGTCAGTATTAAGAAATATCCTTTGAGAGTAACCGGTTTGATTGGCAATCGCAACACGTGCATCAATCTTCCGTAAATCTTGTTCCAATTCATCAGGTCGAACCGTTGGTTTGTATGGGATAGTCAATGCCAGTAATACGCCTGCAATGGTAGAGTGTATCCCAGAGTGCATAAAGAAAGACCATACAATGAATAACAATAAATAGTATATGCTACTTTTTACGACCCCTTTCTTTGATAGATAAACCGATAATAGGATGATAAAGAGACCTAAAATCAGAGGAATCCAATTAATACCTGATGAATAAAAAATAGCGATAACCAATATTCCACCAATATCGTCAACTACAGCGAGAGCCATTAAGAATACTTTGAGCGTACTGGGCACTTTGCTTCCCAATAGTCCAAGTACGGCGAGCGAAAAGGCGATATCTGTTGCCATAGGAATAGCCATACCTCTCAACGCAATTGGGTCTTGATTCTCTATAAGTAAAAATATGAGGACAGGCATTATCATACCTCCACATGCCGCAATTACTGGTAGCAAAGCTTTTCTTACCGTTGATAGAGAGCCGCATACTATTTCACGTTTTATCTCCAAACCGACATTAAAGAAGAATAGAGCCATAAGAGCATCATTAATAAACTCCGAAAGCGTCATCGTTCTTCCATGAACTTGAAAAAATTTGAATTGCCCAATTTCGAGATTCACAGGGGCATCAAGGATTCTTGAGTAAATGCCAGATAGCCCCGTATTAGCAAAAATAATCGCTAATATAGCGGCTACAAATAGGAAGACGGATGGGTTAATGTCACTTGCCCATTTTGACAAATCCCTCAATGGATTACTTCTCTTGATATTTGGATCTTTATTCATACTGCAAATTATTTATTGACTTCGACCTTTTTCGTTGGAGGAAGGTCTTGGTTACGTTTGTCTATTGCGGCTACTAAGTTGTTAGCTACATTGCGAAAAGCCAACCCCATAATTGCATCATCCCTTAGTGCGATAGGAGTACCTTCGTCGGCTCCCTCACGGACACTCTGTACAAGTGGCACCTGCCCAAGCAAACTCACACCCATTGATTTAGCCAATTCCATACCTCCATCTTTACCAAATATATAGTATCTATTCTGAGGTAGTTCGGCTGGTGTAAACCACGACATATTCTCAATAATACCTAATATAGGCACATTGATTTTTTCGTCTCGAAACATATTGATTCCCTTTATGGCATCATCCGTTGCTACATTCTGAGGTGTGGTAACCACGACTGCACCAGTAAGTCCAAGCATCTGGATAAGAGATAAGTGAATATCTGAGGTGCCAGGAGGGAGGTCTATCAAGAGGTAATCCAAACTACCCCAGTTACCCTCTCTTATCAATTGCCCCATAGCGTTTGAAGCCATTGTACCTCTCCAGACTATAGCATCGTCCTTATTAACAAAAAAACCAATAGATAAAATCTTTACACCATACTTGATTGGAGGGTCAATAAATTCTTTTCCATCCACCTCTACTAATGTGGGTCGAGCTTCTTCCAAATGAAACATCCTTGGCATAGAGGGACCATAGATATCTGCGTCAAGTAGCCCAACGCTGTAACCACATTGAGCAAGTGCTACTGCTAAGTTGGCCGTTATCGTACTTTTTCCTACGCCTCCTTTGCCACTATGTATTGCTACAATGTTCCTTACATTTGGTAGAAGTCGGCCGTCATCACGGACTTTCGGAAGTTTTGGAAATAGCGGTTGGATATTACCTTTAATATCCATTTGGCTATCTACTTCGTTCAATAGGATAGCTTCAGATGCCCGAATGACGGATTTATAAAAAGGGTCTTTGGCTTTTTTAAACCTGATAGAGAATGATACTTTATTGCCATCAATGCGAATATCATCCTGCACCATACCACTTGAAACGATGTTATCCTCTTCCCCTGGGTAGCGGATATTCATTAAAGCATTTAATATAGCCTGCTCTGTAATCTTTGACATAATGATTATTATATTGATTCTGTAGAGGTACGTATGCTTCGTCCATAACTTCGATAGCTATCCCACGGGATCTCCTCTTTTACCTCCATTGGTTCTTGGATCAAATTATCTAAAGCAAATCTTAGATACTTGATCGTAATCCCTCTCGCTCGCCATTGACTTTCATAAAATGTCTCGATTTCATTGAGTTCGGATGACACTCTATCTTCCGAATGGACATCATCCAAATCTTCCAAAACAGTTAAACCATTAAGTTCGGCAAGGCGTTTAGTGTAGGTGAATAAAAAGAGGCTATCCGTCTTTAGATTAAGGATCTTCGGGGCTTGTAGTATTGACCGATACATCATTAAGAAGTTTATCGAAGTCAAGCGTTTGCTCACTTTTTTCATCTGAGGGTCGGGAAAAGTCAGCCACAATTCAGTCACCTCACCCTCCGAAAAGAAGTAAGGAAGGAGCTCAATTTCGGTTCTCAGGAATCGCACATTACTTAAGCCCTCCTTGTAGGCAGTCGTAGCACCATTCCACATACGATTACCCTTAATGTCAATGCCTATGTAATTATGCTCAGGGTGACGGCGTGCCAAATCAATAGTGTATTCACCATGACCACACCCTAACTCCACAATTATGGGCTGCTGATTATGAAAAACTTCACTGCACCATTTCCCTTTAAAGGGGAAAGTGATACCCGCATCTTTCAGCACCTTATATGGATACTGAAAAACATTCGGGAGGACATCCAATTCGGCAAACTTTGTTAGTTTATTCTTACTCATCA
The DNA here is from genome assembly GCA_934364985.1 of uncultured Porphyromonas sp. Classification (GTDB taxonomy): domain Bacteria; phylum Bacteroidota; class Bacteroidia; order Bacteroidales; family Porphyromonadaceae; genus Porphyromonas_A. The sequence continues at coordinate 78,897 of CAKRMU010000001.1, forward strand.
GCAGTCAATTCATCACACTTGTTGCAAATTTACAAATAAAAAAGGTTAGTAACGAAATTGCCTTCTCTCAAAATATGTTTATTCATAGGTCGTATATTCCATTAAACGAATACCAAGTATTCGTCACGAGAAATACCTGGTATTTCTCATCTCGAATTCCTGGTATCTAAAACAAAGGATTACGGGATCTCCTATTACACCTTATCAAATAATTGATATATATATGATTACACAATATACCCTAAGTGTTTAACCGCATTTTTATCCGAGGACGATATTGGTACTATTTATCTCGTAAAATTTATTCATATCAATGTGACTTCTAACATGTGCAGCCATAACATCTAATGCCGTCTCATACCCTTGTAAGTCTTCGGCATAATAATCTGCCTTATGGCATTCGTAGTCACTAAGGGTATCCTCACTGGGCAACCTATGCCCGTCAAGGTATGGAATCACCCCTATCACAGGTACACCGGTCAGCTCTTCAATTTTCTTAATGGCAGGGAGAAAAAGTTCAATATCGCCTCTAAACTTATTAATAATCAGTCCTTTGATAAGCTGTTTATACTCTGGTTTTTGAAGCATCACTGAGCCATAAAGATTGGCAAAAACACCCCCACGCTCAATATCAGCGACAAGAAAGACATTAGCACCGGCATAAGCAGCCATAGGCATATTCACAAAGTCAGTCTCCAGCAGATTTAACTCGGAAACACTTCCGGCTCCCTCAAGAACAATAGGATTAAACTGCGTTTTCAGTTGGTCATATGCATTCCACGCTTTACGCTTTAATTCTTCTCTACCCTCTGTCATTCTAAAGTATTCTCTTGCTTTTTGAGTACCATACTCCTGACCCAAACAGTAGATTTTAGACTCAATAGCACTTGAGGGCATCATCAAAACAGGGTTCAGCAATGCCGAAGGAGCTATACCCGAAGCTTTTGCTTGTATGGCTTGAGCGATACTTAAACGATCACCTTTTTCCGTAGTGAAATAGTAGGGAGCCATATTTTGGGCTTTGAATGGTGCTGGGTGATAACCATCTTGTAGCAACATCCTACAGATCGCTGCTACGATCATACTTTTGCCCACATCGCTACCTGTCCCAGCAATCATGATGGGTTTTAATGATTTCATATTTGGACTTTTATTAAAAACTATAGTTTATTTATGACGTTGCCAAGTAGTCTCCTTACCACTTTCATTACGAGCTAAGACTCTGGCAAGTACAAAGAAATAATCACTTAGTCTATTGATAAAATTCTTAACTCCTGCTTCAACTTCTGCACCTGGATCCTCGTCCAAAAGTTGATAAATTACTCGTTCACAACGTCTCGTAATAGTCCGACAGATATGAGCAACACTGGTAGCTTTTCCGCCAGCAGGTAGGATAAATTCTTTTAATCGTGGCAAATTAGAATCCATTAAATCTATCTGTCGCTCAAGATAGGTGATATCTTCGTCTTGGATACCACTGGGCATATCAAAGGTCTTGTTTTGATTTCTGAAATCAGTGGCAAGGTATGACCCACAAGTAAATAACCTATCTTGGATCAAACCTAAAATATCATCCTGCTCAACGTCCTCTGGAAGTAAGGCTCGTAGCAAGCCGACAAACGAATTTAGTTCGTCAATTGTGCCATAAGTATTAAGTCTCAAAGAACCTTTTGAAACTCTCTGCCCACTAACGAGGGAAGTTTGACCTTTATCACCTCTCCTTGTATAGAGGGAGCTTTTCTTTATATTATTACTCTCCATATTATTGTATATTATAAAGTAGTTCGATATATATAATTGATACTATTATTCTTATTCTTTATGGGCTCAATACCGGTTATTAAGACGGCTTCATAAAGATCTAAAATCAAGCAATCATTCAAAGATCGTACCCACTTCATCATCCTATAGGTAGCACGATTGGGGGTTAAGATAAGGAGGTACGTTGTAGAATAAACGTCTAGTATACCACTCTTAGGGATATCGTCAAACACCAAAAGAGTATTCTCAATATTCGGAGGAAGATGATCATATAGGCAGACATTTGGATTTGCAAGTGATGCAATTTCTGCAATGCAATTATCAACATTTAATAATACAACACTATGCAGTCGGCACCTAACGATTATCCTATAAATAAGCTGATAAACAGGTTTTTCGAAAAGATTAGGCATAGCATTATAGGCATAGTATGTACCTTGCGGAAATAGTAAAGTATTGACCATGGAAAAGGCTTTTGGAGAATGAACACCTCTGCCTTTTCCATAACACAATCTGCGAAATATCCGCCACTTAAAAGGGCTACAATTCGGATACAAGTCCATACAAGGCAAAAATAATACTTTTTGCTTTATCTTTCAAGAATTAATGCAAGAGTCGACTATTTATCCAAAAAAAAGCTGATGAACTGAGGCGTAAAGGTGAAATGAGTATATGTAGCGAGTACATTATTATGCTCCATTGTTAGGGTATCAACAGGTGCTCCTAAAGCATCATATTGATTGCGAAATCCCATAATTGGATTGCCCTCAATACGAGAATAATGAAACTCATGACCCCTAAGAGGGATACCATGAAATACCATTTGCCGATACCCAATAGTTAGTTTAGCCCCCTGCATAGTAGCTTTATGAGGAAAGATATTAACCATTGGGTACTCTTTGCCATCAGAATCCACGATGCATTGTTGAAGGTACATCATTCCGCCACACTCTGCAATTATGCATCCCTTACCACTATCGACGTCTGATCTGATTTGTGCCATTAAGTCTACATTACTACTCAGTTGAGACAAATATAATTCTGGGTATCCTCCAGGAAGATATAGCAAATCAAATGGAGGTAATACCTTATCATGAAGAGGACTAAAGTAGGTGATTTCCCCGAAATTACTGAGACACGAGATATTTTCTGGATAGATAAAGCTAAATGCTTCATCCCTCGCTACTAATATCTTATTGCGCTTTTGGGATACGACAATATCAGTAGAAACTGATGCATTATGCTGCGTTTTTGCTAGAAGCCTATCAATATCAATATGCTCCTCAACCAATATCGCGGCCCGACAAGCGTGCGATTCAATAGCTTCCATATCATCCGTAATAAGTCCTAAATGTCGAGATGGTAATCGAAGCATATCGTCCTTTGGAATAACACCTAATATATCTATCTCAACGTCATTGCAAGCTTGCTCCAAATAGGATAGGTGCTTACGCGAATTAACTTTATTGAATATTACGCCTGTGATATTTAACTCTGGGCAAAAATGCTTTATCCCATAAAGCATAGGGGCAATGCTATATGCCATGGACTTAGGTGTCATCACTAAGACGACTGGCAAGCTGAGTAGCTTTGCTATCTCTCCTGACGAGCCTCGGCTTCGGTCATATCCATCCAAAAGTCCCATTACCCCTTCAACAATAGAGATATCCGAATGGCTATCGTACTTATTAAATAATTCTTGGACGCCCATATCACCTTGCATAAAGGCGTCAAGATTAATTGATGGTCGCTCACATGCCACCTGATGAAGCTGTGGATCAATATAATCTGGGCCACATTTGAATGGTTGGACATTCAAACCTCTGGTCTTAAGTGCCCTTAATAGCCCTATAGAAATCGTACTTTTTCCACTATCCGAAGAGGGGGCAGCGATAATAAATGCGGAGTGATTCATTACTTTAATTTGATAAATTGTCCATTATCATCCATAAGAAGGATATCTAAAGATGTATTAGGTACCAATTCCGAACAATGCGAATAGCACTTCCTAAGGATGATTTGGTAGAATAAAGCATCTCTATCAGGTACCAATTTCCATAACTCACGAGCTAAATTTATGGGGGCTACATCTATATCTTCGCCAGCCTCAAGGAGTACTTTCTTTAGAAAGGATTTATCCATAGTCACTTTGTGACTATGGGTATCTAATGCCCCTGCTGCCAGCTTAACCGCCTTGCCGAGCATGATACCTAATGTCACTTTAGGGAACATTAGCTCATTGGCAAAAGTAAGCGTTTGCCCGATAAAATTACCATATTGAATAAAGGCATTGGAGGGTAAATCTTCAAAATAAGTCCGTAAGTATTTCTCAGATCTTCCGCCTGAATTAAGAACGATATGCCCAACACCAACGGCTTTTGACACCTGCATTTCTTTGCGAATAGATGCTATCCAAGTCTCACTGGAATAGGGACGGACTATCCCTGTCGTCCCTATTATTGATATCCCGTTTATAATACCTAATCGCGGGTTAAATGTCTGCTTGGCAATGTCTTGACCATTAGGGACTGAAATCGTAATATCAACCCCTACCTGACTTATGTCTAAATACTCCTCCACCATATTCCGAATCATCGTCCTCGGAGTTTGGTTAATGGCGGGGTCGCCTATCTCTAATCCCAAACCTGGAAGTGTTACTACCCCCACCCCTACTCCTTGCAAAAAGTTAACGCCACAATGGTGGCTATTAATAGCCACCATACTATGTATCTCTGCTCCATGGGTAACATCGGGGTCATCGCCACCATTTTTGACTGCGACAGAAGTAGCACTTAAGCCATCAATTTGTGTAGACTTGATCGGGAAAGGTACCATCTCTCCGCTGGGAAGGGTTACCAATACTTCATCGTATGCTTCCTCGTTGAGGAGAGCCAATAATGCGGCTTTAGAGGCTGCCGTAGCAGTGACACCCGTGGTAAGCCCTATCCTATGGTCAAAGAATCCAGGTAGTAATTTTTCAATCGCTAATCGTAAACTTACTTTTCCTGTAGCTACGCATTTAGGGGAATATCCGAGTGGTGGACAGGCAACGACAATTACTTTAACGCCCATCTTTATTGCGGTCTGAACCTTTTCCGAAAACCCAGCTGTCTCCCCACTTTCTTTTATAATCAATGCGTTAGGATTAAGCTCTCGTATTATTTCTTCTGTCGTCTTGGATTCATCATAATAGATGATTTGATCCGCATCAATTTTGCTTCGCTTTACAATGGATCTGGATTCCTCTAAAGGCATCACTCTAAAGTACGTTTTATAGGATTGCCAGTATAGCTTCAGCTTTTCAATGCTATTGACACCAGTAAATGCAAGGGTTATCGCAGGGTTTAATTTCTGAAGTTGAGAAATAGCAGTCTCAAAATCATCCACGACAATGGCTCCTTGTGGTACCTTTGGGAATACCCTTTCATAACGGATAATTGGAGCATCAAGAGTCCCGATATTAGTATGTAGGTTCGTTGCAAAAGGGTGTGTTGCATCAATGATTAAGCCAATGTCGTGGTTAACACAATACGAATGAAGGGCATCCCTATCCATTGCTCCGCTAAGACGAATACCATATTGTAGGCTAACCTCTTGCGAAGAGAAGCGGGTAGAGTAGTAGTAAGCACGCCCTGCTTCTTCGCATACCTCTAAGGCAATCTTTCCCTCAGTAGTTCCTCCCAAAATCAGTATGGTACTCATAGTAGTTCTTGAAGGAGTTCTTCTATAGTGCCACACTGCATAATCGTTTTATCCGCCTTATGTAGCGTCATTACCTCGTTGGTAGTATCTATGTACTCCTCAGATTGGGCATTGCGATCTGCGAGAATGCGATTCCTTAATAACGCTTTCCGAATCATCGAAAACTTGTAACCATGCCCTAAGACTTTTACAACCCGGTCATAATCATTTTCGATCCTAAATAGCCCTGTGTGCCGGTCAAAGATGATTTCTTTTTCCTCAAAAAAACCACTAAGGACTCCAGACAAAGCTAAATCCTCTGGCGTACCTGTATGTATCCTTTTTTCGTCGTCCATAAGCCATATTTTATCAGCAATCTGCAGAGCCAATTCCAGATCATGCGTCGATAGGAATATGGTTTTATCAGACTCTCTTGTAAGCCTATGAAGTAATTGCATGATATCAACTTTTGAGGGAAAATCTAAAAACGCAGTAGGTTCGTCAAGGATAATGATCGGTGTTTCTTGTGCCAAAGCTTTGGCTATTACCGTCTTCTGTCTTTCACCATCGCTAAGGCTATGGATCATTCTATCCGCCAATTGGCTGATCCTAACTTGCTGTATGGCTTTTTGGATAGCACGATTATCGGCATCGTTAAGACGACCCCAAAATCCAGTATAAGGGCTGCGTCCCAGACCTATTAACTCGGTGGCGGTCATATTTTTCACATCAACTTTATCCGTAAGTACCACACTGATGATTGTAGAAAGCTCACTTTCTGTGTACTGAGTTATCTCTTTTCCCTCAATGAAAATATCTCCAAAAAGTTTTGGTTGAAATGCAGAAATCGTCCTAAGAAGTGTTGACTTCCCTACCCCGTTTGACCCTAAAAGACACGTCAATTCTCCACTATTTATTGAAGTTGAAATATCTTTTGCCACAATCTTATTGTGGTGCTTTTCTTTGTAGCCTATGGACAGACCTGAAAGCTTAATGACCTCTCTCCTCATGATATCTGTACTCTATTTTTATCTAATAATACCGATATGACGATGGGAGCACCCACAAGTGCAGTAACTGAATTGATAGGCAAAGCTCCCTCAAAGCCAGGAAGTCGAGCTATTAAATTGCATAGCAACGCAAGCGAAGAACCTACTAGTGTAACTGCCGGCATCAACACAATATGATTGGAGGTAGTAAAAAGGGTCCTACAAAGATGAGGAACAGCTAAACCTAAAAAGACTATTGGTCCGCAATATGCAGTGACTATGGCTGTAAGGACGCACGAACATAGAATCACGAGGTTGCGTGTTTTGGTATAATTCAATCCTAAGTTCCGAGCATAATTCTCACCTAACAGCATTAAATTAAGTGACTTAATCAATAGAAAAGAGAGTGGTATCAAAATACCCATTAAAATGACAAATGTTTTTACTTGGTCACCACTCACTTTGGAGAAGCTACCAAGACCCCAAATCACATAACTCCGTACATCCTCGTCATTACTGAAAAACTTCAGTACTCCGATGATAGCATTAGCGATATAGCCAATCATCACACCCATAATGAGTAAGATGGCATCTCCCTTCACTTTTTTAGAGATCATCAGTATTAGCAACATCACAGCCAGAGCTCCGAAGATAGCAGCCACGGAGACAGCCATTTCACCGATAAGCCCTAAGCGAGACAGAGCTTTTTGGCTAATGCTTCCTGAAAGTAATATTAGTGTGGCTACACCCAAACTCGCACCGGAACTAATACCTAACTCTGAAGGGCCTGCCAATGGATTCCGAAATACCGTCTGCATCTGAAGTCCACTGATGGATAAAGCCGCCCCAGCGACAAGTGCGGTCAGTGTTTGTGGAAATCTGCTTTTCCACACAATATTATACCAAATCTCACCACCAGGGGTCTCATGATCTGCGAGAATCCTCACGACGCTTTTGAATGGTATAGCTATGGAGCCGACTGCAAGGTTTAGGACAAAAAACAATAAGATTGAAATGAATACCAATGTCGCTATGATGATTTGTTTTTTAGTCATGATACTACTATCATTTTGCTTGAAATGTAATTATATGATAATCAACATATACAAATACAAAAAAGTGGATACATAGAATATGCTTTGGCTAATACCCTATATTCGTCAAAGCGAATACCCTATATTCACTAAGGCTAATACCAGATATCAGTGCCACCCTATACAGGGTACCCATAATATGCTCATTGTTTCAACACAGAATAAAATACAGGTTCGTAGTCCGGAAGAAGTGCTGGATGAAACGCCTTAATAAGATCAGCAAGTACCACATCCGGCTCGACTGGTGAAAGCTCATAAAAAGGACGTTCATTGAGGTTGCAGTAGATTACTTTATGCTCCTTATAGGCTTTAAAATCTCGGTATCTGCTATCCGTTTTTCCTAAAACATCGTATGAATAATCGCCATCATAACTATTTAGGATTCTCCAATAATCAGCATCTGCAGCTTTAGCATATACAGATTCAAAATCAACATAAAAGCCACCTGACTCCTCATTATCGTGCATAAAGTATTCGCCTCCTGCATCATCAAACTGATGAGCTAAGTAGCTATCGCCCCCAACTACATACCAGTTTCCTCCGTGTAGCTCTCCACTTAGGACTTTAGGTTTATCTACTTCCTCAGGGATCAAGTCCTTTAGTTGATTATAGCGATCCTCTATGCCACGAAAAATCATATCTGCCTCTTCTTCTTTTCCTAATAGTAGCCCTGTAAACTTTAACCACTCAGCTTGACCCAAAGGAGATGTCTCTTTATACCCTAAAAATGTGACCAGTGGAATGTCGAGATTCTGCAATCTATCATATCCACCACGCTTAAAAGGGGAAACGAGTATGAGTTCTGGCTGAAGCGCCATGATTAATTCAGTATCAAAATTGCCTTCAATACCTATTCTTTTAGACGTCCCAGAAGCAAGCTGAGATTTCATCTGCTCATTAAAAAGGAAGCGAGTACTTGGCATCCCTACGACCCGATCTACAGCACCCAACTTAATGAAATTAGAGAGCTGTAATGTGGTCATAATAATTGCCTTATTTATTGGCGTCTTAATAACAACATAGCCATCTGGTATTGGTTCGTCACTTCCTTCTTTCGGTACCATAGCGTACTTGTAGATTTGGCTTTCAGGATTAGTAGGATCAGACATTTCTACCAATGTGTATCCTTTGTACCTCTCTATTCGAAGCCCTTGAGCGTACTTGATTTCATCCGAAGTAATAATTTGGGAGTCATCATTCTGAGTCTTTCCTCCACAAGAAATAAGGGTAAAAGCTAAACCAATTATGAGCATTAACTTTTTCATAACTCTTGACCTTTTAATATTATTAATGACAAATAGGGAAAGGTGCGAGCCATCAATTCCTCTCGGTTTGTTGAGATAAACTGCTCTCGAGATCCAATATTTTCAATATAGACAAATGGAAAACCTTTTGACCTGATCACTTCCTTTATCATCTCTTGATACATAGATAGTTTCATCACCACTACCGTATCTCCTTTTTTCAAAAGAGACAGTATATCCGACTCTGATGCGATATTAGCGAGGACTGACAAGTTATTATTCTTAGCAACTAATGAGCATTTAGCTAAAGCCATTGTAGCCACAAAAGAAGGGATACCAGGCAATACTTCGTATGGGATATTGTATGTATTTAATATGTTGATAATCTTAAATGCTGACGAATAAATACCAGCGTCCCCGATGGTCACAACAGCTATCTTTTTACCCCTTTGACGATAATCAATGATTTGATCAGCGATAGAAATATAGATTGAAGTTGCATTCGATTCATTCGTTTTATCCATTGGGATACCCAAAGGTACCACATTCCTCATAAGTTGACCTGAAGTATCCAAACGCTCAAGCATCCTTATCGCTTCGCCATTTGGCGAAAATATGACATCGCATTGTGTCAATGCTCTGAAAGCCTTTAGCGAAATATTCTCTGGCTCACCACTACCTAAAGATACGATATATACGGTGGACATCTTTATTGTCTATATAAATGCTTAAAGTCATCATTGTACAGCCGAGACAGTCCATGTCTGTTATCAATAGCTTCACCCACGACAATCAATGTGGTGAGGGTCAAATGATTTTCTTTTATAATATCAGCAAGACGACTGAGCTCGCCCCTAAATATCCTCTGCTCTTTCCAAGTAAGCTTGTAGCACACAGCCACAGGTGTCTCTGGCGGATAGTGCACAAGCAACTCACGTTGTACCTGATCTGCTATCGTTGCACTCAGATATATACACATCGTACTTTGAGACATAGCCAACTTATGTAGCTGTTCACGCTCTGGCATAGGTGTCCTCCCTTCACCACGTGTGAGTATAATCGTCTGCACTTTTTCGGGTATTGTGAACTGCGAACGTAACTCTGCCGCCGCAGCTAAGAACGATGATATCCCTGGCGTTATATGGTAACTCATTCCAGCTTTATCAAATAAAGCCATCTGCTCTTGAATCGCACCATAGATGCAAGGATCTCCAGTATGCAGGCGAACGATAAGGCAATTCTTATCATAGTATTCCTTCATTAAGGCAAACTGTTCCTCAAGATTCAAATCGGCTGAACTCCTAACAAGTGCTCCCTCTTTGGCATAATAAGTCAGTTCGATTGGCACTAAGCTTCCAGCATAAAGTATAAGGTCTGCCTGCTGGAGTAGGTGCTTCCCCCTCACTGATATTAGCTCTGGATCCCCCGGACCTGCCCCAACGATCTCAATATGACCGTGAGGAAGTGCATCCGGGGATACAGCAACAGCTAAAGTGAAATCATTACCCTCTGAGAGCTTAGCCTTATATTTCTCAATAACAAGTTGACCTCCACCGGAAGATAATATCGCAGATGCCTCGCAGACACTTTGTGAAGACGTCACCTCCTCAACCTTATCTGACGGATTAGGAACTACTATAGTAGCCAATTCGTCTGAAGTGTAAAAGTTGAGCTTGCCCCCAGTCTCTTCTGCAACGGATGCCAAAATTGGCTCCCCACGTTTTAGCTCAATACTACTTACTGTAGATATAGATAAAGGTGAGTAACCGTGAGACTTCATTACTGCAAATATATGCTCAACGACACCTTTAGGATCAGCATTCTTACGACACCCAATGCCAATATGCAAATCCTTTGGTCGGTATAAAACTTGCGGAATATCCACTTTTATCTGTTCCCGAATGGTCACTCCTATCAAAAGACTGTACCTTTTAGGGTCTATGTCTTCCGCATTGTAAAAGATGTCAACATACGGAGGTCTCGTCCTCTCTAATACACTTTCCCTCTTCTCAAGTAGCAATGCAGTGGGCTTTTTTTCCACAAATAAAGCGATGGCATTATTCATCGTAGTGCCCACGACTTCCGTATTACAGCTAAGTTTACTCCCTAAAGTATCCAAAGCCCATACCCCCTGTCGGTCACTTTGGGTGGTAATCACGGGCTCGGCACCTAACAATCTCGCCACCTTTTTTGTCCAATCATTGGCGTGACCGATATGCCCCGAGACTACAGAGATGGCATACTTTCCTGTCGCGTCAATGCAGATAACAGCTGGGTCTTGTTTCTTATCTACGAGGTATGGAGATATGGATCTAACACAAATCCCCATTGCTGAAAAGAAAATGATAAGATCCATATTTTGCATCAGTTGACACGTTAATTCGCTGAGGTCACTTATGAACTTAAAGCCTGGTAATTGCTTAGTACTATATAGTGTTGCTCCTAATTCCTTCTGCAATAATAGTGCATTATCTTCCGAAGCATTAGAGAATGTAATAATTGCTACTTTACTCATCTTGTTTCATTGCTTTCATAATCGTTATCGGGTTATGGTCATCAATAGCCATACGTATTTCAGTATCTATTAAGCCACCTACTCCATCTATGGCTTCTCTAAATGCGTTTTGGCTCTCAAAGGATACCGAATTGAAAACCAAAACACCATAGGATGTAAGTCTACTCCACACCCTCTCAACAATCTCTTTAAGGTGTCCACCATGCCCCCCAATAAACGCACAATCCGGATGTTGTAATCCGTCTATATCAGACTCTCTAAAGTCACCACCAACAAACGCTATACCAGGAGTGCCAAATCGCTGACTATTAATATTAAGAAGCTTTTCACCCTCTTCCCGCACCTCAAAAGCTGTAATCTGGAGATGGGGGAAATGTAACTTAGCCTCAACCGAAATAGACCCTGTGCAACTTCCGATATCCCAAAAATTATGCTTTTGATAGAGATCAAGCAAAGATAATGTCGTCAGGCGGATGGGCATTTTAGTAAGCATATTTACTCTGCCATCTAAAAGAGCCAAAGCATTGTCGGGGATTCCGAATGGCTTAGCACGCTCTTTGAATTTTACGAGAATCATATTATATGGGTATTCAAATTGCCCATTGATGACCTCATGGAGTGATAACTTGCTCACTTTTTCTTGCTGGTCATTCCCCAGACATTCCCCAATATAGGCGATGTAGTTATCGTACCCATAATAGAGTAATCTGTGAGCAACCGTTACGGGAGTGTGCTCCTTTTTATCAAGTAATACCCCTATCATTTGCTCCCCATTAATCACCGCTTCATCCAGTTTAAGCCATGGGCGACCCGTGAGGGTTACCTCGTGAAGGTCTTGATAGGGCAATATGGCTTTATGCGCTAATGACTGAAGAGAATTAAAGGCTGGATAAACGGTTACCTCAGCTTCGGGGATATGCTTTATTATTGTCTCTGCTATTCCATTATAAAGAGGATCACAAGAAGCAATGACAACGAGGTTTTCAAACGTTCGATATTGCTCTATTAGTTGTGACATAGGTGGGATAATATCTATCCACAGATGTTGCTTTGGTAAGAAAGGCTTAACGATCTCATGGTGCCTTTTTCCTCCAGAGAAATTTACTGAATGCAGTAGTACCTCAACGACTTCAGGGGATAAATAAGGTTCCTTACAATCATCTATGCCTATAATAGATATCCTCATTGCTATACGTCTCTTCCGGGTCTTAAAGCAGCTGCATCGTCAAATGATAGCACAGCATTACACAATGTAGCTGCAATATTGCTTCCCCCTTTATTTCCTTCAATAATAATCTTGGGAATGTCTCTAAATGGCTTAATGGCATGCTTTGATTCGCATACGTGTACAAAGCCTACCGGAGCCGCGATGACACCAATGGGGTTCGCCTCTCCTTTCCTAATAAGATCTGCCAATTCAAGCAATGCGGTAGGAGCATTGCCAAAAGCATAAAGGGCATCGGGATGATCTTGTACTGCCAGTCTAATGCCAGCTTGAGTGCGTGTAATCCCTAAACGCTCTGCCATCTCTTTTGTTCTTGGATCTGGCAAATAGCATTTTACATCAATACCCATCCTTTTAGTGGCAGCCTTACGGATCCCAGAAGTCACCATCGTAACATCTGTAATGATGTTTTTTACTTTACCCGATGCCAAAGCTTGATGAAGTAATTCTACAGCATTTGACGTAGAAAATAGGATATCCTCCATCTCAAAATCAGCAGTCGTATGGATGGCATGTAGCAAAGCCCATTTATGCCCCAAAGGATAATCATTGTGCTTTAATAAGCCCTCAATCGTCTGAAAGCTCTTTATCATTATCTGCTGACCAAGCTTTTCACCATTTTCTTTTTGAGGTCTGTAGTACCCACGAGGAGTAATAAAATGATTGTTATCTATGAAACTCTGACTATTTCCTATAATGACAATCGTAAACATATCAATGGGTTCACAGTCAAAAGCAGCTAATGTAGTGATGTGGACTTCCTGCTCCTCTCGCCCAGCTTGTCGCACAATACCGACAGGCGTTTTAGGGTCTCTCACTTTTAAGAATAGCTCCTTCAGACGCTCAAGTTGCCAGTAACGATGTATACTTTTGGGGTTGTATATGGCGGTGACGAAATCTGCTTCTGCCGCAGCTATGATACGCTTTTCAATAGTAGCCCAAGGGGTCATTAAGTCTGATAGCGATACCACACAAAAGTCGTGACCCACGGGGGCTCCTAATAGTGCAGACGCTTCCTGAAAAGCGGAGATCCCAGGGAGAGCCTCGATCTCTATGTCACTACCCCGTCTCATTGCCATCTCATATATCAGTGGAGCCATCCCATATATCCCTGAGTCACCAGAGCTAATAACACAAACAGTCTTCCCTGCTTCTGCCAATTCGAATGCCCTTTCAGCCCTTTTTTCTTCCTGCTTCATGCCGTTGTCGATACATTCAGCATGTTCCTTAATGTAAGGTATTACAAACTGAAAGTAGTACTTGTAGCCCACAATAGCATCTGCAAGCCCTAAGACGCACCTAGCCCCAATGCTCAAACTTTGCTCGCTACCAGTGCCTATTCCCACGACATATATCTTTCCTTTATTACTTGTCATCCTTTTTGATTTCCCGAATAATTAGGCGTATTGATTAACCTTAAATTGAAGTATGTGAATACCCGTACTTCATCTCAAAGGATATACGGAATTCGTTTGATCAAATTCCAAGTATTCGTTGAGACTAATATCGGGTATCCACTCTTGCATATTCATACAATCTAAATATCAATAGACTACAATAAGGTAAAAAGACATCACAACACGAGAGTGTATGCATCACACCTCGTATATTGCGTAGTATACATTCGCTATCTCTTATTTCCAGTTACAACTATCTTATCTGCATAATGTCCAGCCTTCAGTTTAGCACCTTCTGAAACCTTTCCATCCTTGTAGTCGTACTTGTAGAACTGAGTATGCTCCTTAAGACTTGCCCCTAAGATGGCATAATCCTTACCTGCCACTATTAGCTCAGTGTAGTTGCCACCGGTGCTGAATGGTATATCCTTTATGTGCATCTGTTTCCTAGAGTCGAGGTCAATAACTGTCCAAAAGAATACAAATTCTTCCTTCCAATTATTAGTGCCAGTTGCATAAAGAGGGTTTTGATATTGGGCAATCGCTTTATTGGCAGTCAGATGGTATAGCGAAACAATCTTACTTTTCTCTAAAGCATCAATGCGATAGTCCTTATCAAAGTCTGTCGCATTAGCTTTAACTCTAAGGATACTACTATATTGTTGCGTTGACGATTTGCTCCCAGGAAGCAAGCTACTACATGCGAGATAGTAGTCACCTGAGGGTGTAAAAAATCCTTTTTTGTTTCGGATTTCTCCAAAAGATGTAGAAGCTGGCTGCTGTAGCCTTTTCTCCTCAACGTTAGCTACAGTCTTCATTGTTTTGGCATCAATTGTAGCGAAATAGAAACCTTCGCGCTCAACTGGTGTCATACTGCTCTTTTTGTCAGGGTTATATGCGTAGAAGAATAGGAGCTTATCATCACCCTTTCGATACGCTAAAACTCCATTGGAAGTAAACTGTTCGCCCGCATTTGGTGCTGGTAAATCCAAAACGCCTTCTGCGACTGGCTTCATCTGAATGACATCGATTTTAACCCAGTTCATCACCTGTTTCTTTCCTGCAGAACCAATCAATAAAAGTGTCCGATTATCCAACCAAGCGTAAGCAAACCTACGATCTAAGATTTTTTCGATAGGGAAAATCTTTATCGTATTAACACTTTTATTGGTTATCTGATACTTGCCAAAGTTGCCGTCTCTACTAATACTATAGTAAAAACCATCTCTATAAACGACAAATGGTGTCATACCAGAAGCCAGCGTCTCTACCCCAGTACCCACAATATCGTACTCTCCCTTAAGTAAGTCTTTGATACTTATAACGACGTGAGCATCTTGCTTTTGGGTAGACGATGTACCCTCCCCCGTGGCAATCCATATATCATAGCTATTAGCAGTGTTGTCTGGATTTGGATTAGGATTTAGATTAGGATCAGCTTTGCCATTGCACGCAACAGCAAGTACCATTAATAGGCACAAAAACAACGAAGAGTATTTGATGTACTTCATATTAAGTTTATCTTTAATTAAAAAATGCTTTAAGCTTACAGAATATGGCTCTACCAGGCTTCTGTAGCTTATAATTGTCATAATTGGTCGTGTCAAATAGGTTATCGCATCTTAGGGATAAGGCATATTTATCGTGGTCAAATGCCCACGTAATACCAGCGTTGACACATGTTTGAGTAGGCACAATTGCCTTTGAGTCACGAACACCATAAGCTTCCCAAGAGAGGTAGAACCATTTGACGTAGCTTGCAGATAAATCTATCCTAAGCCAGCTATCTGGAAGTGAAAAAGGATTATATACCATATAGCTCGAAAGGATATTGGCATAATAATAGGGCTTATTAGGTATCCTATAGTTATAAGTATTATCGAGCATACCATTAGGTCTCACTTTCTTTCGGTTTCGTTCGTCATTATAGGTTGTGTTGAATACCAATTCAAATATATCCTTATACCTATATTTAAATTCAAGTTCTGCACCCATAACGCGAGCTGCACCCACATTTTGATACGTGCTTTCTACGTCACCTGTCACTACACGATAAATGTAATCTGTAACATCCCGATAGAAAAAGGTCGTCTCGTAATTTAGGGAATGGGCATTCGTTAGGTGCCAGTTTCCATAAACGCCGATATTGAGATTATGCGAACGCTCAGGTCGTAATGTAAAATTGGGGTATATGCTTGCTCCATTTCCCAGATATTCCCTTGCAGTCGGAAGCCTAACCGCACGTTCGTAGGATGTTTTTACGGACAAAGCCGGATATAACGTAGCTCGCACAGCAGCTCCACCTCCGATATAGTTCTTAAGCAATTTAAGGTCTACTTTATCCGAACCGGTTATCCAATACATGTCTTGTTGCTCAATTTTACTTCTTAGTAGATAGTCTTTAAAGAATATCGTAGAGCTGATACGCTCTTCCCATAGGTGCTGATTGTAGGATAGTCCAAATATATGACTGGCTAAGAAATCATTGGTAGGGATAAACGTTTGATCATAATCGTCCGTACGCTTATTTTGCGTAGACACTCCCATATAATTGAAGCTAATGTAACTCTTAATTGGCAGCTGATAGGCAATATTTACCCGACCTAAAGATGAAGGTCTTTGGGTATGTCGGAGCATTTTGTTTCGTCTCATTATCTCGCTATAATGAGTCTCTACATACGAACCATCCCAAGAATACTTACGGAAAGTTGTATCATTATAAAG
This sequence comes from uncultured Porphyromonas sp., assembly GCA_934364985.1. Lineage (GTDB taxonomy): Bacteria > Bacteroidota > Bacteroidia > Bacteroidales > Porphyromonadaceae > Porphyromonas_A. Next base: position 95,527 of record CAKRMU010000001.1, read on the forward strand.
GGTGTGATCCCAAGTATAAGAATAGAATGCCTTCACACTTAGCCCTTCAGTTAATAGATCTTGCTTAGAGTAATTTACCGAAAGTCGGGTAGCGTCCTTTGTCCTATTTGCAGCACCTATAACAAGATCTTGACTAAAGCCTGTCTGAATCTCGCTAAAGCTATTAGTCAAATGCACACCAATTAATGCCTCATCGGCCCAAGATACGCCAGTAAATCCAGCACTGACATTTCCCTGAAAAAGCTTATAAGCATCGTGAAAACGAGGCAAGTCTCGCTCCTCGTAATCAAATTTTTCACTATTCCACACCTTTACACCTTTCATCAAATAATTATTGAGCGTAGAGGTATATTCAATATTACTTCTGAGCGTAGCACATGACTTTTTATTCCGTAATTGTCCTTGTATATTTCCCTTAAAGGTATGAAAGGACCCTCCCTCTGCCACTACTTCCAAGTAGTTATCAGTTCTTTGTCGTGTCACGATATTAATGACTCCACCTAATGCATCAAGTCCAAACTCTGGTGGTACTACACCTTTATAAATTTCTACACGATCCACCAAGTTAAGGGGAATATTCGCAATGCTACTATTAGCACCAAAAGAGGAAATCGGGATACCATCAATAAAGTACTTAACAGCATTTCCACTTAAACCATTCAACGAAAGGTCAAAATTAGCTCCTATACCGCCGTCTTCTCGTAGTATAATACCACTCGAATGCGAAACGATTTGATTAAGATTACTCAATGAATTAGCATATTGTCGGATATCAATCCCTTTTGCAAGATATGCGCTTTGTTGCATCTTCTGACTGGCATTTGGGGCTATCACTTCTACTGCATTTAAGAGATGATAATCTTCCTTCATCACAAAAGTGTCAAACCTATTGATACTTGGATCAATTTCCTTGGTAAGGGTTTTATACCCGAGGAGCGAGATACTGAGCTTTTGCCTACTCGCTGGTATGCTCAACTCAAATAACCCCTTTAAATTAGTCGAAGCAAGATTTCCTTCACCCTCAATACTAATAATAGCATAGGTCAAAGGTTGATTATTAGCGTCTACAACCTTGCCCTTATATCGTACCTTGTCTTGAGCAATAAGGAAGGAAGGAGTGAGTAGAATAAAAAGTATTATAGTGAATATTCTTTTCATAACCGTTCGCTACCATCCTTGCTCCATGACCATCTTCTGTTTGAAATTAACAAGAAATGTCACTACTGCCCAAGTCCGCCTTAAAATATTGGACGAATTTACAGCGAAAGCGAAACGACAAATATGCTGAGCCCCAGTGTTTGACACCGGTATAAATTGAAACTGAAAAAAGCACATAGCTTAACACCACGCAACACAATATCTGTATACCCTGCCACCGAGGTACTACAATACTAATTGACTAAGGCAGGTTTCCTGGCTCACCTTATCTCGGACGACCTTCCCATTGGTTACATCATCTAACCTACAGTGGTTACACAAGAATATCCGAGACGATATAAGGTATACAGTAGCGGGCACTGCTCCAGCGTTTATCTGGATTCCCTTTTATACCCTTTAGGAAGACCCAAAAGAGTATCACCTTAATCTACTATTTGCAAAGATAACCTATTTTTAATGAATGATCAAATATATGACTCTATAGTGATCCATTTTTAGCAACAATTCCTACAAATATAGTAACATTCGAATCAAAATATAATAGATTGATAATCAGTGAATAGAAATGGGGAAAGTGAATACCCATAATTCGCTGAAACGAATACCTGGTATTCATCAAAGCTAATACTTGGAATATGCTTTGACTGATTATGGGTATCCGATCCATTTAGTGGCGACCTCCACAAAAATAGGTGTACTCATAATATTTTCATAATACTCGTAAAAAAAAAACACAAAACACAAAGTGCCAAATATAATATACGATCATTCAAACCATATTGACGGCGATCTCAAAGCATGCCAAACCCGTCTCATAGCTTGTAAATATTTATAGAATAGGAAGGTTATATCTACTGATAATTGAAAAATGGTATCTTTGCAGAGCAAGTGACTCTGAAGACTTTGAGAATAGTAATTATGGATATATGCTTAATCGGTTACGGCCGAATGGGACACGAAATTGAGCAAGTGGCTTTGTCAAGAGGTCATAATATTGTGGGTAGATTAGAGACAGGATGGGAGCAATTACCCCATTGCAATGTGGCTATTGAATTCACGCAGCCCAACCAAGCCCTAAATAACATAACGCGAGTTCTTCAAGAAGGCATCCCCATTGTCTCAGGTACCACAGGGTGGCTAAAGGATTTTGATGAAGCAGTGACCGAAATGGATAGAAACCATGGTACCTTTTTCTATGCATCCAACTTTAGTGTCGGGGTATATCTATTTAGACAGATAAATCGATCTTTAGCCAAGTTGATGAATCGATTCCCTAGTTATGAACCAATTGTGGAGGAGGTGCATCATATTCATAAAGTTGATTATCCGAGTGGTACAGCCCTCACTTTAGCCAATGAGATGATTGAGCAGCTCGCAAGTAAGTGGGAAAGCAAAGCGTATCTTTTGCCTAAAGAGATGCCGGAAAATAAGCAAGGAGAGCTCATTATTCGCTCTATTCGTAAGGATGAAGTGCCTGGGACACATACCATCAGATACGAAAGTGGCGAAGATATCATCGAGATAAAGCACGAAGCTAAAGGTCGCAGAGGTTTGGCATTAGGTGCCGTACTTGCAGCAGAATTCATCCAAGGGAAAAAAGGTCTATATAGTATGAAAGACCTAATTAATGTAAGCGAATAGTTATCGTTATGACGAATAATATAGATTGGAAAAGCGTATCTAAAGGCAATTGGATCAAGCTCTCCATTTGGGTTCTTATCGTTGTCTTTTTTGTGATATGGTCAAAGAGCTTTTGGGTGCTATTGCTTTTGCCCCTTTTCTTTGATAATTACGTAACACACATAATACCATGGCGGTGGTGGAGCAAATCTAAAAGTTCGCTTTTCAAAGGCATAATGGGATTATTGGAGGATTTGATTGTCGTTCTTATCATCGTCCATATGCTTAACCTCTTTGTTTTCCAACAATTTAAGATCCCATCTGGATCCCTTGAGAAGACTGCCCTAATTGGCGATCATCTTTTTGTTAGTAAATTGAGCTATGGACCCAGATGCCCAATGACCCCATTAGCATTTCCACTTGTTCATAACCAGTTTCCGAGTGGCAAAAAAGCTTATCTCGACAAACCGCAATGGGATTATAAACGTCTTAAAGGTCTTGGTAATGTAAAACGGAATGACATAGTCGTATTTAACTTTCCGGTAGGTGATACGGTAGCTCTTAAGGTAACTAATCCTGATTACTATACGTTAGTCAAGCAATATGGAAGAGATAGGATTTGGAACGACTCTCAGACATTTGGAAAAGTGGTATACCGCCCTGTTGATATGCGTGACCACTATGTAAAGCGTGCAATAGGTATGCCAGGCGACACGATTCAGATAATTGACAATATTGTATACATCAATGGATTAGCTACTAAAGCCCCAAAATATGCACAGCATAATTACTTCGTGGAGACCAATGGTAGTTACTTCTCAGGTAAAGAGCTGGAGGATTTAGGCATTAATAAAGACGATATTGTATTGCTTTCAAACCAATTGTACCCACAAACGAGTACCGATTCTGTCGCCTCTAAACCAAGTGTTATCTATCATTTCCCATTGACCGAGGAGATGAAAAGTAAACTACAAAAACATCCAATTGTTAAGAATATTCAGTTAGAGCCTTCCCCAACGACAGAACAATTCTTTACCTTTCCCATCAATATGAATACGGGATGGACACGAGATAATTATGGACCTCTTTGGATCCCCAAAAAGAATGCCACCATCCTCCTTACCCCTGACAATATAGCGATTTATCATAGATGTATTGAAAATTATGAGGGGCATCAATTGGTAGAAAAAGACGGAATATACTACATCGATGGTGTGGCATCCGATACCTATACGTTCGGAATGGACTATTACTTTATGATGGGTGACAATAGGCATAATTCCTTAGACTCAAGGAGCTGGGGGTTCGTTCCAGAAGACCATATTGCGGGAAAACCACTCTTTGTATGGCTGTCTTGGGACAAAGATAAGAATGGCATACGATGGGAAAGATTCTTTAAAATCCCTAAGTAATTAATGGCTACTACTGACGCGAGAGATACATCAAATAATAAACGTATATGGCTATGGGTGTCATTGTTGATGATTATTTTAGCAATCATCAAGCTACTATTTTTGGGCACTTATTACGTAGATAAGGGTGCAAAAGATTTACCCTCAAGCATTACTCCTCATAGTCTTCTTTTTGTCGCTTTGCAGGAAAGCCCTCACACCAAAGGCGAAATTCTACTACTTGAAATGGACGAAAAGAAACTACTCCCTGCGGTATTACTTTCAAGAAATGGTGATAGCCTATTAGTTGAAATATCGCACAATGAGACTTGTATTATGGCTCAACAGGTGCTAGGAAAGGTGATAGGAGGCATCAAGCTATGACCATTCCGACTGCCTTTATTCCCAATATCTATTACCTCTCTTTAGTAACTCAGCACAAGGTAGATGGCATATACGTCGGTGAGATATACCAAAAACAAACTTTCAGAAATAGGGTAGAAGTTTTTACGTCTAATGGTCGCGAACACTTTACTATTCCAGTACAAAAGATTGGATATCCCTCACCCCAGACTTCAGAAGTGTCCATATCTGAGCATGGGAATTGGCGAAATAAGCTTTTGCAATTACTTAAAAGTAGCTATCAAGGAACACCATATTGGGTGCATTATCAAGAAGCAATCGAGCGACTCATATACTGCAAAGAGCCAGATTTGGTAGCGTATAATCAACAATGGCTCTCAATGCTTTGTGATTTGTTTGGTATTGATAGTCCGCCTCTTGTATATACAGATAACGACTTTCACCCTGAGGTAATTGACCCCACATACATTGACACTCTATCAAAACCAAAACGATATTGGCAAGTATTCGAGAGCCGTTTTGGCTTCCAGCCTTGGCTATCATCAATTGATTTGCTACTGAATCTTGGTCCAGAATCAAAGGTATATCTCAAAGGTATACAACTATAAGGTAAGTTTCCCTTATACCTTTCTCAGTCGAACCGTTCTCATGGCATGATCTTCACCTTTTTCGAGTATCAAGCTGGATCGGAACCGTGTAGGCAATATATTTTCCTCAAGGTTTTTCAAGTTGATGTCTTCCCAAATTTGATTTGCAAGATCTAAAGCTTTATTCCTTGGTAAGTCTGCATACTTATAAAAGAAAGAATCGGGATTACTAAAGGCTGTTTGCTGAAGCCGTAAAAAACGATCAACATACCACTTGCGGATGTTTTCCGAATCCGCATCTACATATATTGAGAAGTCAAAAAAATCCGAAACGAAAATTTGTCTTCGTGCAGAGTCGCTACTATGGTCGACTTGAAGTACATTAATACCCTCCACAATGATGATATCCGGTTGGTCGATGATCTGCATTTCGTTGGGTACGATATCGTAATAGAGGTGTGAATAAGTAGGCACTTCAAGATGCCTTCGTCCGCTTTTCACTGAAAATAAGAAGCTAAGTAGTCGTTTTGCATCGTAGCTCTCAGGGAATCCTTTTCTGTCTAATATTCCTTTTGCTTTCAGCTCTGCATTAGGCATTAAGAAGCCGTCAGTAGTGAGCAAATCCACCTTTGGGTGCAAGGTCTCCATAGATAAGAGTTTTTGGAGTACCCTTGCCGTTGTACTTTTGCCTACGGCAACGCTCCCAGCAATACCGATCACGAAAGGCACGTGTCTTGATGGTTTATGGAAAAACTCGTCGTATTCGTTGTGCAACCTATTGAAATGCGTAATATGGATTTCAAGGAGCCTACATAAAGGGAGATAGATATCACTGATTTCTGCCTCGGTAAGTGGTTCATTTAGAGCTTGCAACTTCGTCAGGTCGACTTGCGAAAAGGGAAAATCTGGATGGCTATCCAATCCGCTCCATTCAGCTCTTGTAAATGTTCGGAAAGGGGAAAAAGGATAATCGCTCATTGTCTTTTGGGAAGTTGAAAGGAGTCAAAGAGAGTATGGTCTTCGCGGTAGGTCTCGTAGTAAAGTGTATCCATCGTAATACGGAAACGGCTGTATAACCTTTCGCCACTTAGTGATTTAATGTGTTTATTCGGGTCACTTACTTCGTAAGTTTTTGCTGAGGATGTTTGGGTGATATAAATAGGACGATTAGTGTTTTCTTGAGATTCCTCACCATCGCGAGCGAAAGCGTGATCGTGACCTTGGAGGACTAAATCCACTTGATACCTCTTATAGAGAGGATCAAGCCCCCAAGCGACGAAAGCGTTAAGTCGATCTTTCTTAACAGAGCGTACCCCATGGTGCCCCATAACGATAGTAAAAGGTGCAGAGCTTTGCCCCAAAGTACTCCTCAGCCAACTGCGAGTAGAAAAGATATCACGAATCAGCATATTGGTATCAAGACCTACCACTCTAACCTCTGGAAAGTCTACAAAAAAATTGACACCCAAACGCTCTTTATTGCCATTCAAAGGCATAGGAAATGTCGTAGTATACCTGGGTCCTACATGTGCAAATCCCCCAGTATTGTATTCGTGATTTCCTGATACAGGAATAAAAGGAGTACAAGGAGCAATATCAGAAACTGTTGAATAAAAAAGTTTCCAATACTGGTCATGTGGGCGCTCAATCATATCACCGACAAAAAGCCAAGCATCCGCATTGGGAAAATGCTCGTAGACATCGTGTAAAAACCGACCGCTACCTACTTCCTTTGGATCTTGTATGTCTCCTAATAAGAGTAACTCTAAGACGCCATCGTCAAGTTTAATATCAAAACTTCCCCACAGCGTATCAGTAAGATTTTCTGTGGAAATAAAGCAGGTGTAAGCTCCACTATCCAAGTCTTTTAGCTTGACATTGTAAACATAAGTTGTTCCACCTTCTGAGGTTATCTCATGTACTTCTGGTGTATACTGTGTCTCGGTAGAATCTTTACGAAGAGTATAAATAAATGGAAGATCAGAGCCACTGACCCAGCTGAAAGATCTATCCTTAAGCCCATTCTCGCCAGGAGTAATAAAAAGCCTTTGAGGAGCATCAGGTAGCAGATAAGAGGGTTCGTGGACCACACCGAACCACACCCGCCATCTCGAAATAAGCAGATAAGCAATGGCACCAAGTATTATAAGCCAGAAGTAATGTTTTGCCTTCATAATAGTCTATGATATATATATTTTGCAAATGTAATCAAATACTTTTCAAAATTATTATTGAGATCATTTTTTATGATAAGAACCAACACCTATTTATGGAACTAAATGCAATGAAATACACACATATTTAAAGTAGTAAAATAACAGATTATAAGGTACTGATATTCAATATTCTATATTACCCCACAACTAATACCCTATATTGGTGTCAACTAATACCAGGTATTTGGTTAGGAAAATACCAGATATTTATCGAGGCAAATACCTGGTATACGTTTCAGCTATAATATAAGTCATCAGTGAATGAAACGTAGAATAAGCAACTAAAGGTCCAAAACATAACAGCATAGGTCGCAACAATTTGGTACCTTTGCACGATAGATATATACAGCAATTGATGATATTGTGTTTATGATGACAGTTAATGAGATAAGGGGGAAGTTTTTATCTTTTTTCGAGAGTAAAGGGCATAAAGTGGTACCTTCAGCCCCAATGGTTATTAAGGATGATCCTACATTGATGTTCACCAATGCAGGGATGAATCAGTTCAAAGATATCATATTAGGCAACGCACCGATAAAGTATTGCCGTGCTACGGATAGTCAAAAGTGTTTGAGGGTGAGTGGAAAGCACAACGACCTTGAGGAGGTTGGGCACGATACATATCACCACACAATGTTTGAGATGCTTGGCAATTGGAGCTTTGGAGATTACTTTAAAAAAGAAGCTATTGCATGGGCTTGGGAATTGCTTACCGAGGTATATAAAATCAACAAAGATAGGTTGTATGTAACGATCTTTGAGGGGGCTAAGGAAGAGGGTCTCGTAAGAGATGACGAGGCATACAGCTTTTGGGCAGAACACATATCTGAGGATCGAATCATTAACGGCAACAAACACGATAACTTTTGGGAGATGGGCGAGACTGGTCCTTGTGGGCCCTGCTCCGAAATACATATTGATCTAAGAAATGACGAGGAACGAAAGAAGGTTGATGGAAAATCACTTGTAAACAAAGACCATCCTCTTGTCGTTGAGATTTGGAACCTTGTCTTTATGCAGTATAATCGTAGGGCTGATGGTTCGCTTGCAGAGCTCCCTAATAAGGTTATTGATACAGGTATGGGCTTAGAAAGACTATGCATGGCTCTTCAAGGCAAGACAAGTAATTACGACACTGACGTATTTACGCCATTAATCAAAGCCGTATCTCAACTATCAGGTAGTGAATATGGTACTAATGAGGATAAGGATATTGCTATGCGTGTAATAGCTGACCATGTCCGCACAATTGCATTCAGCATCACTGATGGTCAACTTCCAAGTAATGCCAAAGCTGGGTACGTAATTAGGCGTATTTTGAGACGAGCTGTGCGTTATGGATATACTTTCTTAGGACTACAAGAGCCATTCCTTTACAAATTATTGCCTACACTCATTGATTCTATGGGTGGGCATTACCCTGAGCTCATCACGCAACAAGATATAATAGCTCGTGTAATAGAGCAAGAAGAATCCTCATTCCTACGCACATTGGATACCGGTATAAACCTCTTAGAGCAACACATAAAGGAGGACCTAAATAACGACACCAAAGTGCTTTCCGGGGTGGTTGTTTTTGAGCTTTATGATACATTTGGTTTCCCAGTTGATCTTACTGAATTGATACTTAGAGAGAAAGGCTTCAGTGCAGATCTTGATGGCTTTGAAGACGAGATGAGAAAACAAAAAGAGCGTGCAAGGAATGCTGCCCACGTCACTGCAGGGGATTGGGTAGTCCTTCGTGAGGGAGAACAAGAGTTTGTAGGGTATGATTTTACAGAAATTGAAACCGAGATTCTTCGGTATAGGGAAGTAGAACAAAAGAAGCATAAGTCAGTGCATGTCGTTTTAGCCCACAACCCATTTTATGCTGAAGGAGGTGGACAAATTGGTGATTCTGGGGTGCTTATCGGCACAGAAAATGGTGAGGAAATTCAAGTTTTGGATACCATCAAGGAGCATAACCTACCTATCTCAGTTGTTAATAAGATTCCAAGCAATCCTCAGCAAACATTCAGAGCTCAAGTAGACTCCGATAAGCGTCGCAGATGTGAAGCCAATCATAGTGCTACGCACCTTTTGCACCACGCTCTAAGAGAAGTATTGGGGACACACGTCGAGCAAAAAGGGTCATTAGTCAATGATAACATACTACGTTTTGACTTCTCTCACTTTGCTAAGATGACAAAAGAAGAACTTAGACTTGTGGAGCGAAAAGTAAACGAAGCCATTCGCCTTGATAGCAGACGAGAAGAGCACAGATCTATGCCTATTGCTCAAGCTAAAGCATTAGGTGCAATGGCATTCTTTGGTGAGAAATATGGAGAGGAAGTCCGCGTGATAAAGTATGGAGACTCCATAGAACTTTGTGGTGGAACACATGTCTCAAGTACGGGCGTTATCGGTTCTTTTAGGATCGTTTCTGAAAGCTCAATTGCTGCAGGAATAAGGCGAATCGAAGCTGTCACTGGTGCAGGTGCAGATGAGTATTATTTTGGGCTTCAGGATATGGTAAATGAGCTACAAGAGCTTTTACAGAATACTCCTGACCTTCCTAAGGCTATCCATAAACTCCTTGCCGAAAACGAGGGACTTCGTAAGGAGCTCAAAGAAGCACAGGATGAACAGAAGCAGCATCTATTGGATGAATTATTAAATAAAGGCAAAGCAAATAGCAAAATAACCCTATATCAGATAGAGAAATCTATTCCATCGGGTCTCGCCAAAGACTTAGCATTCAGCTTAAAAGCACATAACAAAGATAAGGACTTCGTTTTTGTCGCTAAATCAATAGAAGAAGGCAAGGTAGTACTTACACTTATGCTCTCAGATGGAGTCGTTGATAGTGGGTACAACGCAGGTAAATTGGTGAGAGAAGCTGGTAAATATATCCAGGGTGGAGGTGGCGGTCAGCCCAATTTTGCTACGGCTGGTGGTAAAAAAGTAGAGGGTATTGATGACGCCATTAATAAGGTTTTATCAGACTTAGGGTTATAAAACTACCTGTGGAAGTTAGCGTATTAGACCATATCACTATCGCTCAGAAGTTAAATCAGCTGGCGACACAATATAGAGTTGCCGTATTAGTTGACGATAACACCAACGAGCAATGCTATCCTATTGTCGGCAATGATCACATAGATGTAATTATCCTACCCATAGGGGAGTCGGCAAAAACACTTGAGGTAGCTCAATTTGTTTGGTCATCGCTAATAGATTTCGGGTACTCAAGAAACGATTATCTTGTAACTTTAGGAGGTGGGTCTATTTGTGACTTAGGTGGATTTGTCGCAAGTACCTATATGCGGGGGATACATTTAGTGCATATCCCAACGAGCCTTCTTGCCATGGTGGATGCTAGTATTGGAGGTAAAACTGCGATAGATTTTGGTGGCATTAAGAATAGCGTTGGGACATTTTACAACCCAGAAAGGGTATGGGTCAGTATTGACTTTTTAGACACATTAAAACGGGAAGAATTGGTAAATGGTTGGGCTGAACTATATAAATATGGTCTATTGATTGGCAATGGTTATTTATCTACGATTCAAGATTTTAGTTGTATCACTTCCAATAGCATAGCTTCTGCAATACAGTATAAATTAGACATTGTTGCACAAGATTTCAAAGACGAAGGAATTAGGAAGTACCTTAATCTCGGTCACACCACAGGTCATGCATTAGAGGCATTATACCTCTCACGCGATTCGATTTTACCTCACGGCAAAGCTGTGGCATGTGGGCTGGTCATTGCCCTATATATTTCATATAGATATTGTGGATTAGAGCAGTCAATTCTAACTAATAATGCACGTAATATTAAGAAGTTGTTCCCAAAAGTCTCCTATTTATGTGACGACTACGAGACACTATGGCAATTTGCTCTTAAGGACAAGAAGAAAGCAAATAATACGGAGTTGACCATGGTGTTGCTCAAGGATGTGAGCAAGCCCATTGTCAAACAAGTCACCAGATCTGAATGGGAAGAAGCATTGGATTTTTATCGCGATTTTATGGGATAGCATTGGCATAGTATTTGCCACATTAAAAGATAGGAGGGTTTATTAAGTGTTTGATAATTGAGGAGTTTCAATGAATATAGATATTTTTATGAATGACTTTGATGAGGAGAATGTTGGCTTACCAAGTATGTTACCTATGATTATTCCTGACGATGGTGATGTACCTGATTATAGCTTAGACAGTGTAAAACTAAATAAGACACTCCCCATTTTGCCACTTCGAGATATGTTACTTTTCCCTACTGTTACCATACCTATCTTGGCAATGAGGGAAAAGAGCAAGTTGCTTTTAGAGGAGCTTTCGAAGAAACGAGATCACCATATATTAATTGCGGCTCAGAAAGATCCTGATATTGAAGACCCGGACTTTGATGACTTAATACCATATTGTACTATTGGCGAAGTCATTAGAGTGATGGAAGTTAATGATAACTTGGTGACTGTTATATTGCAGGGTAAGCAAAGAGCCATCATTAATAAGGTGACAAGGAATGAACCATATCTCATGGGGAAATATGACCTTTTAGAGACGACATATCCCCGCAAAGAAGATATGGAGTTTGAGGCACTTACAGATCTCATCAAAGAGACTATGGTGAAGCAACTCATCCTACAAGGCGATACACCTAAACCCTTTATTTCATCTCTCATTAAGCTTAATCATAAAGAAAGTATTGTCAACTTTGCATCGGTATATTTCCCTAAAACGATGAAAGAGAAAGTCGCCCTTTTAATGACGGACGACTTAAAATCTAGGGCTTTTCAGGTACAAAAATTGCTCAATTTAACACTCGCTCAAGCGGAAATTAAAAATGAGATCCACGAGCGAACAAGGAGCGATATGGACAAACAGCAAAAGGATTATTACCTACAGCAACAAATTAAGGTCATTAAAGAGGAGCTGCAAGGTGGTGAAGACTTTGAGATTGCTGACTTCCAAAAGAAAGCTGAAAATAAGAAGTGGAGTAATACTGTACAAGAGGCTTTTGAAAAAGAAATAACTAAACTCCAGAGAATGCCATCGCAAAGTCCTGACTATAGTACGCAAATACAATATATTGAGACTATATTAGATCTACCTTGGGATGAGTGCACCCAAGATAACTTCAATCTAAAAAACGCAGAGACTATTTTGAATAAGGATCACTTCGGTCTTGAAAAAGTAAAAGAGCGTATTTTAGATCATCTTGCCGTCCTTAAACTAAAAGGCGATATGAGGTCTCCTATCATTTGTTTGTATGGCCCTCCTGGTGTGGGGAAGACATCTTTAGGCAAGAGCGTTGCTGATGCCCTTAAACGTAAATATGTCAGAATCTCTTTAGGTGGTCTCCATGATGAGGCTGAGATTAGAGGGCATCGTCGCACTTATATTGGTGCGATGCCAGGACGTATTATTAAAGGATTCCTTAAAGCAGGGTCAGCCAATCCAGTATTCGTACTTGATGAAGTAGATAAATTAGCCATGGACTATAAGGGGGATCCATCATCAGCATTGCTTGAAGTCTTGGATCCAGAACAAAATAATGCTTTTCATGACAATTATCTTGATATTGATTACGACCTAAGTAAAGCATTATTTATTGCTACAGCCAATAACATTGCTGATATCCCTGCACCCTTAAGGGATCGTATGGAGCTGATTGAAGTTAGCGGATATATTCTTGAAGAAAAAGTAGAAATCGCTTTTCGTCATCTCGTACCTAAGGAAATGGCTAATCATGGTATTAATAAAAAGCAATTAAAGATTAGCCGAAAAACAATTGCAACTATTATTGATGGATATACACGCGAGAGTGGCGTCCGCCAACTTGAAAAAGAGATAGCTTCACTTATGCGAAAAGTTGCTCGAAAAATAGCCAATTATCAGGAAGACAATTCGGATTTAGTTACCTTCCCGATTGTGATTTCCCCCCAAGATTTAACTGAGTATTTAGGTGTTCCTAAGTATTTAGACGAGAAATACGAAGGAAATGATAATGCTGGTGTTGTAACTGGTTTGGCTTGGACAAGTGTCGGAGGAGAGATATTGCTCATCGAAAGTGCCATTAGTCCATCAAAGGCAGGTAAACTGACGCTTACAGGAAATCTCGGGGATGTAATGAAGGAGTCAGCTGTACTTGCAATGGAGTATATCAAAAGCCACGCAAACATATACAACATTGACCCTTCACTTTTTGATTGCTGGAATGTCCATATCCACGTCCCAGAGGGAGCTATACCTAAAGATGGTCCAAGTGCTGGAATTACTTTAGTCACCTCACTAATTTCTACTTTTACACAGCGAAAAGTTAATCCTAATATTGCTATGACAGGTGAAATTACATTAAGGGGTAAGGTACTTCCGGTAGGTGGTATCAAAGAAAAAATATTAGCAGCTAAGCGCTACGGTATCAAGACAATCATTCTATGCAAGGAGAATAAAAAGGATATTGAGGAGATAAATAGTGAATACTTAGAAGGGCTTAAGTTTGAATACGTGACTGATATTCGGCAGGTTGTTTCTTTGGCGCTTAGTGATACTAAAGTAGATAATCCTATCAATCTACAAGCACAATTGGCAGAATATAACAAGAACACTAATCAGGATAATAACAATAAATAGTATGGCACTTCAATGCGGTATAGTAGGGCTTCCCAACGTAGGAAAATCAACATTGTTTAACTGTCTATCAAATGCAAAAGCTCAATCTGCAAACTTCCCATTTTGCACGATTGAACCCAATGTTGGGGTAATTACCGTACCAGACGATAGACTTAATAAATTGGCTGAGCTTGTACATCCCCAAAGGGTAGTACCTACTACAGTTGAGATCGTAGATATTGCCGGTTTGGTGAAAGGAGCAAGTAAAGGCGAAGGGCTTGGCAATAAATTTTTAGCGAATATCCGAGAAACAGACGCAATAATCCACGTACTAAGGTGTTTTGACGATGACAATATAACACACGTAGATGGTAGTATAGACCCAGTACGAGATAAGGAAGTCATTGATATGGAGCTTCAGCTTAAGGATCTTGAAACTATTGATAGCAGGATTCAAAGAGTAGAAAAACAAGCAAAAACGGGTGGTGATGCGAATGCGAAAATATTATTTAATGTGCTATCAAGGGTTAGAGAAGCACTCATCCAAGGAAAGTCTGCTCGTACCGTCTCTTTTGAAGTACCTGAAGAGCAAAAAGCCCTAAAGGAGCTTTTCCTACTTACCTCAAAACCTATATTATATGTATGTAATGTAGACGAAGCTTCTGCGGTCTCTGGTAATAAGTATGTGGAGGATGTAAGAAAGTCTATTCAGGACGAAGAAGCTGAGATATTAGTGATAGCCGCTCAGACGGAGAGTGAAATTGCAGAGTTAGAGACATACGAAGAACGACAGGAGTTTTTGGAAGCTGCTGGTCTTAAAGAAAGTGGCGTTTCCCGACTCATACGAAGTGCTTATGCCTTACTAAATCTCGAAACATATTTCACTGCGGGTGAGATGGAAGTTAAAGCTTGGACATACACAAAGGGTTGGAAAGCCCCTCAAGCAGCAGGTGTTATCCACACAGATTTTGAGAAAGGTTTTATCCGTGCTGAAGTCATAAAATATGATGATTTCATCCTGTTTGGCAATGAACAAGCAGTTAAGGAGGCTGGTAAACTTTCTGTAGAAGGTAAGGATTATGTAGTCCAAGATGGTGATATAATGCATTTTCGATTTAATGTTTAGCCCATACATATTAGGGGTATAAATGAAGTTTTTACTATGATGGACGAACAAAATTTATGGAGCAGAGGTGGCTTAGTAGAGTTGCTTAATTCGCAAGATGCCAATTATATTCATTTGGCTGGGAATATACTTAATGAAAAGGGAATTTTTAATCGAGTCGAAAACGAAATAACTAATATCATCCCAGGAATGTCAGTTGGGGTATCATTGATGGTCAAATCAGAAGAACTCAATTTGGCGAAAAAGGCTCTTGAGGATGCAGATTTGATACCTAAGGACAAAGATACTCCAGAAGAACTACTAAGGCATTTTAATCAGGAACAGAAAGAGAATCGTAGACGGATATATAACCTAATTCTACTCCTCATATTGCTCCTTTTAGTCTGTGCAATATGGGTAATATATATCAACCAAAAGGGATAAGTAAATGTCTAAAAGGATACCCAAATATAAGCGAAGGCTAAGCAATAGCCAAATTGTTTGCATCACGGTATTGTGGTTTTTATTGGCTTACATTGTGCTAACCAATGTAGAAAGGATTGATGGTATGACCATTATCACACTTATAATCAGTGCTACTCTCGTCATTATACCTATATACCGCGAGCTTCAGAGACGTAAAAAGGAGTAAATTAGATTACAATATTCCTAAACTACTATAAAGACGTTCTTCGTGGACTTCCCATATTCTCTCAAGCGTATCACTATCAAGTCCCTTATCAAAATCCTCAACAATTAGTGAACTACTATTCGATAGCTCTAAAGAGATTATTTCCATTCGCACGTAGCTGTCAGGATCATCATCCCATCGCCATTCAATCATTTTATTAACCTCCCGTTTAGTTATTGTCGCCATCCTATCGTCCCCGACCTCATCCCAAAATATATGGATGGCGTTTTGGGTAATATCAACCCTTGGGGCGAACCACTCAGAAAGACCTCTCGATGTAGATACCTGATTCCAGATACTATGCACGGAAGCCGTTTTTAAGAAGTACTCTTTCTGAAATCCCATTTTCTCTTTATTCATCCCTACATGTGTCATACTACCTACATATAATAAAAAGCATTTTTCAATGCAATAGTTTCACTACTTCTGCTCCCAAGATACTAATAATCTCGCTTATTCTATGTAAATTTGCCATAATAATATATGTATCTAAAAGACAGAATAATAATGAAGACGATAGTGATCGTGGGACACCCTTGCCTTTCTCACTCTGTAATCAATAAAGCATGGGTTGAGGCCTTACGTCCGTTTGAGGACGATAGGATAAAAATCCATATCCTTAGTGAGTCTATTCATAGTGATGGCACTTTTGATCTCCAAAGAGAGCAAAAGCTTTTAGAGGGATATGATCGTATAGTACTACAATTTCCACTCTATTGGTATATGCCACCAGCCATAATGAAGGCATGGATGGATACTGTATGGGCTGATGGATGGGCATGGGGAGATTGTCCACATGCACTCAAAGGGAAACTGATTGAGGTAGCGACTTCCTGCGGTGCTCCTGAAGTTGCATTTTCTAATACACCACTATCCACTTACCTCTCCTTTATCAATGGTTCAGCGGGATTTGTTGAAGCTAAAAGCGGTGAAATATTTGCCTTTTATGGGGCAGAGGATGAGACCGCGACAAAACGCTTAAAGGAGAATTGCCAAGAATACATCAAGTTTATTTGTAAATAGTAAATATGAGACAGCTTAACGTTAAAGACGAGACGGGAGTTTTGAAAAGTGTTATCGTAGGATTAGGTACTACCCCTGGACCAGCTCCTCGACTATCAGAGGCGTATGATGCCAAAAGTTATAGCACTATAATCGCAAGCACCTACCCTTCAGACGAAGCACTTAACAGCGAAGTAGAAGGGTTAGCAAAGGCTCTTAGAGATGCAGGCGTCGAAGTTTTAAGACCCAATGAACTCCCTGGTGTCAATCAAATTTTTGCCCGTGATGTAGCATTCGTTATCGAGGATAAGCTTATTAGAGCCAATATTATACCAGATAGAGAGGCTGAGATGAGGGCATACGATGATCTGTACAAAGATGTTGATCAGAATAAGATTATAACGCCCCCTGAGCATGTACATATAGAAGGCGGGGATGTATTGCTTTTTCACGATAAGATTTTCCTTGGGTGTTACTTAAGCCCTAATTACAGCCAGTACAAAATGGCACGCACAAATAAGTATGCAATTGGGTTCCTAAAGGAGCTTTTCCCTGATAAAGATATTATCCCTTTAGAGTTGATAAAGCACGATACAGATCCTTTTACTGGCGTTTTGCACTTAGATTGTTGTTTCCAACCAATTGGGACAGACAAGTGCATCTTATTTCCTGGAGCATTCCGTCATGTTGAGGATTGGGAATACATTCTATCTCTATTCGGCCCTGAGAATACTTGTATACTCAGTCGTCAAGAGATGTATGAAATGAATTCAAATATCTTTAGTGTCTCTCCAAATAAAGTCGTTATTGATAGCACCTTTACAAGGCTTAAAGGCTGGCTTAATCGTCGTGATGTAGAGACAATATCCGTACCATACAGAGAAGTTAGCAAATTAGGGGGGTTACTTAGGTGTACCACTCAACCTTTGGAGCGTGCCTATTAACTTCATTACATAATAATTAAAAAGCCCCCTCGTTCCCCGATGGGAAAAAGGGGGGCTTTTTTCTTTTATATTGTTCGTATAGAGTAGTATGAAAAAAGATAAAGTAGTATGGCTCTGCACAGAGTGCGGTGCCGATTTCGCTAAATGGTCTGGGAAATGCCCCTCTTGTGGT
This sequence comes from uncultured Porphyromonas sp., assembly GCA_934364985.1. Lineage (GTDB taxonomy): Bacteria > Bacteroidota > Bacteroidia > Bacteroidales > Porphyromonadaceae > Porphyromonas_A. The sequence goes on from CAKRMU010000001.1 coordinate 113,379, forward strand.
ACATGGAACACTCTTAAAGAGTACAGAGTAAAAAATGATGATCCCGGACTTAGAATCAGAAAGGATAATATCATACTTGACAAACGCCCTATCCCTCTAAGTGAAGTACAGGGGGAGACTGCTATTAGGATGGATCTAATGGATGGCGAACTAAATAGGGTTTTAGGTGGAGGTCTTGTAAAAGGGTCACTCGTCCTAATAGGTGGCGAACCAGGTATTGGCAAAAGTACCCTTATTCTACAAAGTGTTGTACGAAACCCTGCTCTAAAAACTCTATATGTGAGTGGTGAAGAAAGTATTGGTCAAATACGGCTTAGGGCAGATCGGCTATCTGATGCGGATAATGTAGATCATTGCTTACTATTTAGCGAAACCCAGCTAGAAACCATTCTTGAGACTACTTTAGAGATACGACCTGACCTACTCGTCATTGACTCTATCCAAACCATACAAACGGCTAAAAGCGAAACGTCTCTCGGCTCACTCTCTCAAGTAAGAGAGTGTACTTCGATCCTTCTTTCATTTGCGAAAGAATATGATATACCTGTAATACTTGTCGGGCATATCACAAAGGAGGGAAGTATTGCAGGTCCAAAAGTCCTTGAGCATCTTGTGGATACGGTCATTCGATTTGAAGGAGACCAAAATCATCAATATCGAATACTTCGAGCAATTAAAAATAGATTCGGTAATACCGATGAAATCGGTATATACGAAATGAGAAGCGATGGCTTACGAGAAGTCACAAACCCCTCAGAAATGCTACTTGGGCATTCTCAAGAGTCTTTATCAGGACGATGCGTAGGTGTCTCAATGGAGGGTATTCGTCCTCTATTAGTTGAAGTACAAGCACTTGTAAGCTCTGCCGTTTATAGTGCACCACAGCGCTCCTCAACAGGTCTTGACTACCGCCGAACCAATATGCTTTTAGCCGTATTAGAGAAACGAGCCGGATTCAAATTAATGCAAAAGGATGTATTTATTAATATTGCAGGGGGACTAACCATCCAAGATCCAGCTCTTGATTTATCTCTTTTGGCAGCGGTACTGTCAAGCAACTTAGATCTGCCTATTTCAAGCAAGATATGTACGACTGGCGAAGTGGGATTAAGTGGGGAAGTTAGAGCTGTATCACGAATAACTCAGCGTATTACAGAAGCAGAAAAAATAGGATTTCAATCCATTATTATACCAAGTGACAATCTAAATGGATTAGATACCAAACATTTCGTAATAGAGATAATTCCTATTTCACAAGTTACTGAAGCCTTCAGAATACTTTTTAAGCAATAAAGTAACGGCTCTCATCTTTTACTTCATAATAATAGCTCGCACTTATATGTGAATTGCAAAATAGCATTTACTAAATTGCAATATTGGAGTAGTAAAAAGGGATACCCGTAATTCCCCAATACAGATACTTGGTATTAGCCGAGGCGAACACCCTATATTTACTCACACTAATTTTGGGTATCAAATAATAGAAATTGTCATATGATTTTGGGTTGATGGATAAGTAGCATCAAATACGTTATCATGATCTTTAGTCAAAATCACATATTTCGTAGCAAAGCACAGATATTGCAAAGGGAGACATAGAAATATAAAAAGGGGATGTGCCAAATAATGGTTTCAGCACATCCCCAAAAATGAAAATCAAAGAAATCGTTAGTCTTTGTTCTTAGCTTTGATAAACTCACGATTGAGTCGTGCAATATTAGATACCGAAATACCTTTAGGGCATTCAAGCTCACAAGCACGAGTGTTAGTGCAATTACCAAAACCGAGTTCATCCATTTTAGCCACCATGGCTTTCGCTCTTCTTATAGCTTCTGGACGTCCTTGGGGCAATAAGGCAAACTGACTGACCTTAGCTCCCACGAAAAGCATTGCAGAGCCATTTTTACAAGCAGCGACACAAGCACCACAACCAATACAAGATGCAGCATCGATAGCTTTTTCAGCTACATCGTGAGAGATTGGAATAGCATTAGCATCAGGAGCGCTACCAGTATTAATGCTAATAAAACCACCTGCCTGCTGGATCTTATCAAAAGATGAACGATCAACCATTAAGTCTCTAATAACAGGGAAACCTGCAGACCTCCAAGGCTCAATGGTTATGGTATCCCCATCATTGAAGCGACGCATATGCAATTGACAAGTAGTAACTAATGAATCTGGTCCGTGAGGGTGTCCATTAATATATAGCGAACACATTCCGCAAATACCTTCGCGACAATCGTGGTCAAAAGCAATAGGTTCTTTACCTTCGTGGATTAATTGATTATTGAGCACATCCATCATCTCTAGGAAAGAACTGCCTTGAGAGATACTGTGCAACTCGTAGGTCTCAAAGTGCCCTTTCTCCTTAGCACTCCTCTGTCTCCAGACTCTGACCTTAATATTAATGTCTTTATCCATAACTAATCGTGTCTAATATTATGAAAGGGATTATTAAGACTTATAATTTCTCTGTGCTCTCACTACAAATTCGTAGTCAAGAGGCTCTTTGTGCATGACAGGCTCTTTATCTTCACCTTGATATTCCCAGCAGGAAACATATGCAAAGTGCTCATCATCACGTAGAGCTTCACCCTCTGGTGTTTGATACTCAACACGGAAGTGACCGCCACAAGACTCCTTACGATCTAAAGCATCAAGAGCCATTAATTCACCTATCTCAATGAAATCAGCTAATCTAAGTGCTTTCTCTAACTCAATGTTGAGATCAACTGCATCACCAGGAATAAATAAGTCACTCCAGAATTCTTTTTTAATCTCTGAGATCATCTGAAGAGCCTTCTTTAAGCCTTCTTCATCGCGTCCCATACCCACATAGTTCCACATAATGTGGCCTAATTTTTTGTGAATATCGTCAACCGATTGTTTCCCCTTAATATTCATCAAACGCTGAATCTTGTCATTGACTTCGGCTTCAGCTTTATCAAACTCAGGTAGATCAGTGCTAAAACGAGGCACCTGAATCTGATCAGATAAATAGTTCTGAATGGTATATGGAAGCACAAAGTAACCATCAGCCAAACCCTGCATAAGGGCAGATGCCCCTAACCTATTTGCACCATGATCAGAGAAGTTCGCTTCCCCTATTGCAAAGAGTCCAGGAATAGTTGTCTGCAACTCATAATCAACCCAAATGCCACCCATAGTATAGTGTATAGCTGGGAAAATCATCATAGGGGTCTCATAGGGATTATCAGCAGTAATCTTTTCGTACATCTGGAAAAGATTGCCATATCTCTCCTCCACTACTTTCTTACCAAGTCGCTGAATAGGCTCTGCGAAATCAAGATATACAGCATTACCTGTCCCTACCCCATATCCTGCATCGCACCGTTCTTTAGCAGCTCTTGAAGCTACGTCACGAGGCACCAAGTTTCCAAAAGCAGGATACCTACGCTCCAAGTAGTAGTCCCTATCTTCTTCTTTAATGTCAGTAGGCTTTAGCTTGCCTGCACGAATAGACTCGGCATCTTCTTTTTTCTTAGGTACCCATATTCGGCCATCGTTTCTTAAAGACTCACTCATCAGGGTAAGCTTACTCTGGAAGTCTCCATGCTGTGGGATACACGTTGGGTGTATCTGTGCCATACATGGGTTACCAAAGGCGGCACCTTTTTTATAGCATTGCCATGCAGCTGAGCCATTACACTCCATAGCATTTGAGCTTAAGAAGAATGTATTGCCATAACCTCCAGTAGCTATAACGACAGCGTGAGCAGAGTATCTCTCAAGCTTTCCGTTGATTAGATTACGCACAATTATACCTCTTGCTCTGCCATCAATGATGACAAGATTAACCATTTCGTAGCGAGTATGTAGATTAACCTTTCCTAAACCTATCATTCGAGAAAGGCTTGAATACGCACCTAACAATAGCTGTTGACCTGTAATACCTCTCGAATAAAAGGTACGTGATACTTGTGCACCACCAAATGACCTATTCGCTAAAGTACCACCATACTCGCGAGCAAATGGTACTCCCTGAGCTACGCATTGATCTATTATGGAATTGGACACCTCTGCCAATCGATACACATTAGCCTCACGTGACCGGTAATCTCCTCCCTTTATCGTATCATAAAACAACCGATATACAGAGTCGCCATCATTCTGATAATTCTTAGCAGCATTCACACCACCTTGTGCAGCGATAGAGTGGGCACGTCTAGGGGAATCTTGAATACAGAAACTTTCAACGTGGAAACCAAGCTCTGCAAGAGTAGCAGCTGCTGAAGCCCCAGCAAGACCTGTTCCAACAACGATAACGTCAAGTCGACGTTTATTGGCAGGGTTAACCAATTTTTGGGATGCCTTATAATTACGCCACTTGTCCTCAAGTGGTCCTTTAGGTATTTTCGCGTCTAACTTTATCATATGCTTTCTATTTCTTTAAGAGTTTTACATTGCTACAGCTGCATGCTCACCGATCGTCCATATATGACCAACGTTAGGCCATGCTCCTATAGAGTGGAGATAGAAAGCGATAGCTGTAAAAGCCAATATTACACAGATAATAGTTGCAAAAATTACACCTATGACATTAAGGCGTTTGAACCAAATGGCATTACTCCAACCCAATGTTTGGAATGAGCTCCAAAAACCATGAGTAAGGTGGAACCATATAGCCACAAACCATACTAAATAAAGTAGGACAATCCAAATGTTTGAGAATTGATATTGCACAAGCTCAAATCCATTAGCGGGTTCATTGCCCAACCATTCTTGGAGTTGCATATGTTGCCAAAAGTGAGCCAAGTGCAGTACAATACAGATAATGACTACAAGGCCCAATACAAACATATTCTTCGCTGCCCATTGGACATCGCTTTTGCCCTTTTTATCGTACCGGTCATTACCTCTTGCCTTGAGGTTCTGCAGGGTAAGTATAAAGGCAAAAACTACGTGAAGGATTACTCCTAATGCCAAAACTGGCGTCATTAACTGCACGATTGCATTCGTGCCAAGAAAGCTACAGATTGCATTGTAACCAGATTGCGAAAATACCGCCACTACATTCATTGTTGAGTGAAAAAGCAGAAACAGTATTAAGCATAACCCCGTTACACTCATCACCACCTTTCTTCCAATTGATGATTTAGATAACCACATAACACAGAGTTAAAATTCTTAATAGTAGGTATAGTTTTGAAATATCTGACTACAAAGATAACTTAATCAATTAACTCAAACAAATATACTCAAGATAAAAGTGAAGACTATGCCCATGTCAAGATCAAAGATTGTTGATATATAGCATTCCTTTCGTTTTTTATCAAATGATTAATTACGCATATTCTTTCCATATTAGACTTACATAGAAAGGTTAAGCGACTGATGTGGTCGAATCTCTCAAAGCCAAAATAAAGCTCTATAATAAGCCACAATATGAAGAATCTTTGTACATTTGCTCACACATTAATAACACTATTGATATATATGCTTATGAGAAAGATTTTAGCCACAATAATCGTGGTAATGTCAGCGATGTTTGGGTTACAAGCAAACGCTCAAAACGTAATGCAAAAAGGCACTAATCTTATGACCGTTGGTCTTGGTATCACTAATAATGTGATCCCAATTTCTGTAGCTTTTGACCACGGAATGGTAGATAACCTTTTTGATAGTCCTAATGCAGCTCTTTCGTTAGGTGGTATGGCTGGTGCCGAATTTGGGAAAAACTATAATGGCTTCTTTATTGGGCCACGCGTAGGACTGCACTACCACTTTATCCCACAACTTGATACCTACTTTGCACTCATGCTGGGTTTAGAGAGTGGTAATGCTAAATACGAAGACGAAAATATTAAAGTCAATAGCGGATGGGTTTCTACCCTCGGGTGGGGTGTTCACTTAGGAGCTCGCTATTTCTTTACCCCTGCTGTCGGTATGTTTGCTGAGATAGGTGGAGGATACTCCTTTGCGAACATTGGTATAGCTTTTAAGCTATAATCAATAAAATAATATTAGAAAGTCGGTAGAAGAGGTCTCTTCTACCGACTTTTTATATGCTCAAGTAAAACGTATTGGTAGCTCCTCTTCAATAGTCATAAATTGTCTCCACACTTTCAAATCCTCATAGTAGCAACCATCTGTCTTTCAATGCCGTATAACAAAAAAATCTAATGATAAATAACGAAGCCAGCTAAACCACCTAAAATAATAACTAAAATGGGATGCATCCATTTCTTGACCACTAATATAAAAGCCGTCAAGAAAAGAATAACACTTGTGATATCAATAAAGTTCTCTCTATTCAAGAGCATCAAGAATGCTGCTCCTATAAGACCTACACTTGCTGGACGAATACCAGTAAATAGTGCATTAAAATGCTTATTATCTTTTATCTTTTCAAACGATAGCGATATGAGTAATACGATGACAAAAGAAGGAATCATAACTGCTATCGTAGCCACTAAAGACCCCCATACAGTGCCGGTAACTGTATAGCCTATGTACGTAGCACTATTAATTCCAATAGGTCCAGGTGTCATCTGAGAAATGGCGACAATATCTGTAAACTCTTGAAAAGTAAGCCATCCATGCTTCGTAACTACTTCCTCTTGGATCAGTGAAAGCATAGCATAACCACCTCCAAAACCCACTAACCCTATCTTGAGATAAACGAGCAATAATTGTAAATAAATCATCTTATTCTTTCTCCCTATCTTTAGCAATATATAGTGTATAGCACCAACCAAGTAATGCCGCAACAATGATAATAGTCACAGGGCTGATGCCAATGAGCCATACCGATAGTGCTACTACGATAGGAATCCATACCCACTTCCAGCCCAAACCTAAAGCTCGCCAAACAGTTACTGTGGGAGCGGCAATTAGAGCAACTACGACAGGACGAATCCCCTTAAATATTGCTTCAATGGTGGGGTTATCCTTGATATCAGCTGCAAAAATAGCTATTAGTAATATCAAAATAAAACTTGGAAGAGTACACATTATGGCACATATAAACGCACCCAATACCCCTTGAATTCTATAGCCTACAAAAATAGAAATATTGACTGCCAAAACACCTGGTAGTGACTGAGCCATTGCGAAAAGATCCAAAAACTCTTTATCAGTAAGCCACCCATACTTTTCAACGACTTCAGTCCTAATCAATTGGATCATTGCCTGTCCTCCTCCAAAAGTAAAGCCACCGATGAGGGAGAAAGTCTTAGCCATTTGTGCTAATTGTCGCCAATTTATATGCCTACGTTGCGAGATATCATTATCTTTTTTCATACTACAAAGATACCTTTTAAAAGAGAAATCCCTATTAATACATATTCATATTTTACTGATTGATACAATAAGCTCAAAACCGAGATGAAAAACTAATTGATTTATAAAGAAAAAAGCATTCAGCCTTTCACGCTATTTTGATATACTACTAGAAAAACTGTCTTTAAGGCTGAAGAAGTCTGCCGAATTGAATACCCTATATTAGAGTAAAAGGATACCCGATACCAGCCAAGATAAATATCAGGTATTTGCCTTGACTAATATCGGGTATCCTAAAAAACAATAGGAAATATTACTTAGCGAAGTGCTTATTAATAGTTCCCCATTTATCTACTGTAGGAATAACGCCCATTTCTATCACTTGATCGCGAAGCTTAACCAAGTGCTGATAGCTGGCCTCAAGCTCTGCCATCTCCTCCGGGGTTCCCTCAGGCATCTTGTAAGAAACGATGCCATCGCGACCTATGGTAGTATCCATTGCCATCATTATATTCTGGTATTTATCATTATTAACAAATGTACCAGCTGGCCAACGGAACTCTGCACCACCCATGGCAGCAGCTATCATCTCTATGGAGCAATAAGCTGGGCTTTGAAATGATGACCGTCCGCGAAGTTTGATGATATTTGCACCGCCTTTAGTGGTCATCGTGCGAATCTCATTCCACTTTTCTTTTGTGAGTTTATCTGTCCCCATCATATCCATAAGTGGTTTACCTGCCACTTTAACGTGAGAAGCGAATACTGCCATTTGCTCACCATGTCCACCAAAAGTGCGAGCACCTGTGACTTCAGACTGTGCTACACCAAAATGCTTTGCTAATTCGCTCTGTAGACGTGTACTATCAAGAGCAGCCAGAGTAGTGACACGACGTGGGTCAATACCTGAGTGTAGCATAGTGACAAGTCCTGTAATATCAGCAGGGTTAAAGATAATTACCACGTGCTTAACATCAGGACAATATTTCTTGATATTCTCTCCAAGCTCTTTAGCGATTTCGCTATTGCCCTTAAGTAGATCCTCACGTGTCATACCCTCTTTACGTGGAGCACCGCCCGAGGAAACAATAAACTTGGCATCTTTGAGAGCTACATCAATCTTATCTGTAAAAGTAAGATTTATACCCTCAAATCCGCAGTGACGCATTTCCTCATACACACCCTCAAGACCGGGCAAGTAAGGATCGTATAGACATACATTAGGAGTCAGACGCATCATGCATGCAGTCTGAGCCATATTGGAACCAATCATACCACCGGCTCCGATGATTACAAGCTTTTCTTGTGTTAAGTAACTCATACTCTTAAAACCTTATATTTTTTGAATAATATTGTCGTTGTATTTGTTTCCACAAACTTAATAAAGAATTCTGTAAGTAAATAATATTTGGCGATGAATATTTGATTCGTTACTTGTTTGGGGCATTAACGAAGTTTCAAGATATCGCCTTCCATAGGAAGGTATTCAGGAGTAAGATTATTCAATTGGTAAAGCGACGACAGTTGTATACCATATCTTTGTGCAATGCTATGGATAGATTCGCCTACCTGTACTGTGTGCTGATAGTGAGGCGGAATAGCACGTTTGAGTTTTTTCTCAAGGTATATAATATCGTCTTTCTCTAGAGGGTAGCCTTCAGGAAGGTCGTTATACCTTGTGAGTTTTTTTTCGGAGAGCCCCAAGTCTTGTGCTATTTTGCTTAGGCTATCACCATCCCTCGCTAAGAGATAAGGTAGCCCATAGCTGAGATATATTTGTCTATCGGGGAAAGTGCTTTTAGGAATAACTTTGGGGGGAGCTTCGGTTTTAGGGGTATTGTAAGTGTAAAAACGTGCAGGGTTATCCTCATCAATGAGATACAATCTATAGTCCTCAATGATCTTAATTAGCTTATTAGCATACCCGCGATCAGTGGCGTAGCCGGCCTGCTGCAGTCCTTTTGCCCATCCCTTGTAGTCGGTAGGCTCCAGCCGAAATAATTGGCTATATCGTTTTTGTTGTAAAAATCTTCCGTGGTCTTTGAAGGAATCTTCTGGAGATGAATAAGCTCTAAAGCATTCCTGAGGTCTATCATCGTCATGAAAAGTCTGACTTCCTCGCCAAGAATTGTGACACTTTATGCCGAAGTGATTATTGGCATTAGTGGCTAATTTGCTCCGCCCTGCACCACTCTCAAGTAACCCTTGTGCAAGAGTGATACTGGCAGGTATTCCATATTCCTTTTGATTCTCAATAGCTATACGTGCGTATTGCTCTATATAGATATTGTATGGGTTATTGGCACGTGCAGTGGGAATCCTTTTTTGCTCCAATGGTGGTATGGTTTCCTTTGTTGTACTACAAGCCAATATTAGGATAGTAGTAAGTGTAGTAATGAAAATCTGTTTACTTATTCTGTGCATACGTCAAACGGCGTTAGGATGATTCTACCTTTGTGCATATCAGCCACAGGTACAATAGAAGTCGTATCCATTGATAGGCAGTAGTCTAAAGCCCCTTCTTTGTGTGCGGATAGCATTCGAGTGTAGTGATTACTATCGATAATATACTCAGCAAAGTGATCCTTGTGAGTTTGCCATAGCTCAACCATCATAGCAGAAACATCCGTAACCACTTCGTGGGTAGGAGCTAATTTCTCGCATAATGCAGCTGCAAAAAGAGCATCCTCTTTAGATGGTCTACCTTGCCATCCCGCACATATTGCAATAACGTCTCTATCTTTGCAGTAGCAGGCGACAGCCGAAAGATTGATAAAAGTACCAACAACTACTTCGTATCCCTCACGGATAGCTACTTTGATTGTTCGTGTACCATTAGTGGTCGTAAAGTAGACCTCGGCACCATCAATGACCTCTTGTGTGTACTCCATAGGATCATTGCCAAAGCGAGCAAATGGACAACGTACGACATTCCTTTCGGCACCTACCATTTCACCAAGTGAAGCATAATGCTCCGCCTCCTCAACACTCTCAAGTGGATAAATGGCTTTGGCACCATTTTTTAGTGCCGTAATCATTGTGGCTGATGCCCTCAATACATCTATCACCACAGCTACACTTCCTTTTTGCTGATAAGCAGGAAGGAGTTCCGGTGTTAATACAATATCTATCTTGTGCTTCTCGATCATAATTATTCGGAAAAACCCATCAATGCCATTTTGCTATGTGCGATGAATACCGCTTACAAAGGTAATCATTTATGCTTAGCTATTGTCTGGATGAGTAGAGATATTTAGATCTCTTATAGAAAAACACTTATAAATTGCCTCAAACTACAAGATGATGTCAGAACAGCGGCATTTGATCTCGCTCAATTATAGGCTCTGTGTAGGACACTTTTCCCTCATACCGCTATCTGCCGACTACCAGTACTACGCCGATCGCATCACGCCCAACCCTTATGTGGAGGATGGTGTACTGATGAACACCTACTGCAACGAAGAGAGGTATGACTTTCTCTACTTGGGTGCGGGAATCGACTATGATTTTTGCGACAATATGAGCTATGCATACATTATTGGTGGAAGAAGCCACAACTATTTTCCATGGCAAAAGGTACAGACGGCCCCTATTGTGAGCATTGGAGTAGGATGGGACAAAGAGAAGCGGTTGGTAAGTACGGATCTCAGCTGTCAGCAGTACAGCTATACGCCCCAGTCGAGTACTAAGTACTTAACGCCCACGTACGCTCAGATTCAGGTAAATTACAACATCATGCCGGACTTGTATATCGGTGTGGTACTGCAGAACATTACTGAGGTACAGAAGACAGAGACCTACTCAGAGGTGGATACATTCAAGACATACAACCAGGATAGTGCGACTGACCTCACTTTTCACCCCTGGATCCTAGTTCGCTACACGATCCGTAAGCACACCAAAGAGAAGATCCGATTCGGTAACGTTTTGCAGAGTCAAGAGCAAGGAATACAGCTTTGATTCACAACGCAACAAGTACTACATATTTATTACTCCTTAATGAGGAGAGGGCGTTAAGGGGCAGAATCAATGCTGGTGAATTAGTTATCTACTGGATCGCAGTCTTCTTAATTATTTTATTGATAGTTGGTTTCGATGACTTTCTGAAGACTATTGAACCATATTCATTTTTAGCCTGCCATAAAATATTAGATAAAACATTTTGAGTTACTATTGCGATCTATGCATTTGCTTTTTTTTTGCTTAATCTGCTTTTATTTGCTCATAAATGTCTACTATTTGCCCTCAAATGCACGCAAATCGGAGCAATTTAGACCGCAAAAAGCCACCAAAATAGACCTGTTTGTGCCAATAAAACAGGTGCTAAAGCGTTGATATTCACACCTTAGCACCTATTGCGGTATGGACGGGACTCGAACCCGCGACCCCCTGCGTGACAGGCAGGTATTCTAACCAGCTGAACTACCACACCGTTAGTTTTCCTTATTGCTTTGCAAAGGTACCAAAGTTTTTTAATACCACAAAATAATTCTGCGATTTATTTCTCAAGGAGATTAAAACTTCTATCTATATGTTATCATTTCATTAAAGAATGAATACGGCATAGCGTACGTATCAAATTAATATTGAGAAGTATGACTACCATATCTCAGTGATTACATGGCATTAATAACATTTGCAACTCATGTATTATAACAACGTGATATATACCTTTTCATACTTTATAATATAAACGACCAAGTACACCAAACAAAAATTAGCTACGATTTAATACATTGATTAAAAATAATATCTATCTTTGCTGATAATAATTACAAATAAAAAGTAAGCATATGAAGAGATTATTTATTACATTGGCTTTGACTTTGGTCACTGGCATTTGCTTTGCACAAGTCTCAGATGATCACATGAAGTTTATGGGTATTTCTATGGGAGAATCCTACTCATCATTTGTAGAAAAGCTACAAGCAAAAGGGTTTGAGCTATATGTTGATGAGGAGAGTGATGCAGAAGAGGATGACGATATCGCAATATTATTTGGCGAATTTGCAGGGTATAATAGCATGGTTTATTTACCTAAGACAGACCTCATCACCGGAATAACTATTGTCCCTGTTTGCACCGATGACGATTGGAGTGAATTAGAAGAGGGTTACTTTGAATTTAAGACAAACTACACGAAGAAATACGGCAAACCATCTGAAGAAGAAGAAACATTTAACCAAACTCTTAATGCACAAGACAATGCAGCCAAGATTCTTGCTCTTCAGAGTGGGAATTGTTCTTACGTCTGCGGTTTTTCCACAGATAAAGGTAATATCGCTGTGGGCTTAGATTACATTGATGAAGTTGGTTGCGTCCTCTTAATAGTTTATACGGATAAGATAAATAGCGATATTCAAAACGAACGGTATTTAGACGATCTATAAAAATTATAGGCTATTCAGGGAAGGGCAACCCGATCAAGGATGCCCAAAAGCTGTGCAATAGCGATGCCGTAATTAGTCATCGGAACGGCTTGTTGAGTAGCTTGATTTTGTCGGTTCAGTAAATGTGTCCTATTAAACATACAAGCACCGCAATGTATGATTAGATCATAGGGAGTCAAGTCATCCGGGAAATCTTGGCCATTAACGTGGTCTATGAGGAGATTGTTCCCGAGTTTTCTTCTAAGTAGGGAGGGTAGTTTTACCCTCCCTATGTCTTCATTAGTGGGGATGTGGCTACAAGCTTCTGCTATAAGGATCCGAGCATCTGGCCTAAGTCGAGGGATTACTCTTGCACCGTCAAGTAATTCATTCAAAGAGCCTTTATAAGCACTCATTAGTACTGAAAACGAGGTCAATGGGACATCAGAAGGACAAATTCTTTCGACCTCAAGAAACACCTGAGAGTCCGTTATGACTAAATTGGGCGACTTTTTTAACGAAGAAAAGGCAGACTTTAATTGAGCAGGCTGTACACAGACTATCTCGCACTGTTTGTCAAGTAGTTCTCTAATCACCTGCACTTGAGGTAAAATTAATCTGCCTTTAGGTGCCGACTTATCTTGAGGCATAACAAGCATCACAAGATCTCCATTCTGTACCAAGTTGCCTGTAATCGACCGCTCATTTTCAGGCTTATCCGCTATTGTCCTCTGGAGAGTACGAAGCACTATATCAGGCGTAGGATCATATATCGGAGCAAAGATAGCTTGTGGAAATTCTTCTGTAAGTGATTTTGGGACAGGTTGATTTTTGGGCAAAAGACAAAGAACGATGTCGGCTTTTTTAAGGGCATTTCGGGTAGCTTGCATTCTCTTTGTGCCCAATACGCTGTCGTCCCCTACCCCAGGCGTATCCACTAATACAGCGGGTCCTATTGCTGGTAATTCTATTGCCTTATAAACGGCATCGGTAGTCGTTCCTGCCAAAGACGATACTACCGAACGCTCTTCGCGTATTAGCTGATTAAAGAGTGTTGACTTTCCACTATTCACTGCCCCATATAGGACAATATATAGTCGCTCATTTTGCAATTTACTTCCACGCATTACGATAGTGAAATAGACTAATGGTTAAAAACGGAAATCCCGCTCTCCATGCTTAATGCTTTCTATTCTCTGCTTAGCTATTGCCCGAACTTTCTCGTGGGGAATAGTCATCAGCTCCTCATCGATAACCCTCTCAGCAAGGGTTCTTGTCTCCTCTGACGCATAATCCTCTACGTATTCTTGGAGTGTCATAAGAGCGTTTGGTCCACAACAATTGGCTATTTGTCCACTTTTACACAGTTGCATAAAGCGATCTCCAGTACGTCCTTCTCTATAGCAAGCAGTACAGAAACTGGGGATATGACCTTCCTCCAACAACCACCTTACGACCTCATCTAAAGTCCTCGGATCGCTAACTTCAAACTGAGCGGAATCCTTAGCATCAGTTGTAGCAGCGTAACCTCCAACTGTCGTCTTTGAGCCACCACTAACCTGCGAGACCCCAATATGAATGGCTTTAGAGCGAACCTTCTCCTTCTCTCTTGTTGATACAATAATACCAGTATAAGGCACCGCAATACGAATCACTGAAATGATATGTAAAAAGACGTCATCAGGAATCGCATTCGGAAAACTCTCTACTTTAATGTCATCAGCAGGACAAATCCTTGGCACACTTATCGTATGTGGACCAACACCGAAACGGGCTTCAAGGTGTTCAGCATGCATTAGCAACCCAATAAAGTCGTATAAATAAGTATTAAGCCCAAATAATACTCCGCACCCGACATCGTCAATTCCACCTTGCATGGCCCTATCCATCGCTTCAGTATGATAGCAGTAATCACTTTTAGGACCAGTGGGATGAAGGGCTTCGTAATTTTGCTTATTATAGGTTTCTTGAAAAAGGATATAAGTGCCGATACCTGCCTGATGTAATAGAGAGTAATTCTCAATGGTTGTAGCAGCGATATTGACATTCACACGTCTAATGGCTCCATTTTTATGCTTTATAGAGTAAATAGTATTAATTGACTCTAAAAGATAATCCATGGTATTATACATGGGATGTTCGCCAGTCTCAAGTGCCAAACGCTTATGCCCCATATCCTGAAGGGCAATCACCTCCGCTCTGATCTCATCTTGGGTCAATTTATGGCGAGGGATAGTCTTATTTTTGTGATGATAAGGGCAGTAAACACAACCATTTACACAATAATTAGAGAGATAAAGAGGTGCAAAAAGCACTATCCGCTTACCATAAAATCGGTGTTTGATATCACTCGCAAGACGAGCTGTTTCATGCCGAATCTCTGGATCACTTGCCATTAGTAGCACAGCTGCATCCCTATGACTTAATCCCTTTGCATAAGCAGCTTTTGAAAGAATCTCTTTTTGTAATGTAATATTATCTTTATTTGTTTGGGCATAGGCAATGCTATCAACTATCTCATTATGATTAATAAAGTCCTCTGCCTTACTTGAATGCTTATCGTATGCCATGTATTATATAAGTTATTATAGATAAATGTTTAATATGCAGAAAATCCATATCTACTTAGCTCGCTACGAAGTAGGCTTAACCCCTCAGCGGCTTCACTACCATAGGAAGCTTTATTATCGTAAAGGGAATATAAAGAGCGATAATCTGGGGGAGAAAGATTTGGCATTACCACATTCGCACCTGCTTTTATTGCCTTTTCCCTACCTCTATTGGATAATGTCGCGACAGCAGTTGTGGCAGGAATATTAGCCGTGGGGCATATCAAACGGCAAAGAGCAACCATCCTTAACGTTAAACTAAGATCACCTGGAGGAAAGTTATTAAACGGAGTATCAGCATGCGGGAGAAATGGGCCTATTCCGATCATATCTGGCTGAAACTCCTGAATGAAATATAGATCTTCCGCAAGATATCGTAGTTTCTGCCCTGGCGAACCTACCATACCCCCTACTCCGGTTTCATAACCAATGCTTTTGAGAGAAGTCAATGCCTTAAGTCTATGATCTAAAGTCTGAGATTTCGGATGAAGATGTCTATAATGAGAGGGGTGAATGGTCTCATGACGAAGGAGGTACCTACGAGCACCCGCATCAAACAAATCTTGATATTGCTCGGATGACATTTCACCTAAAGACAAAGTAATTGTTATCTCAGGATAAGCTCCGTGAATATCCTTGATAAGATCTACAAGTCTACCTTCTCTCCAATACGTATCCTCGCCACCTTGTAGCACAAAAGTATGAAAGCCAAGCTCAGCACCTACCCTACAAGCATCTAATATCTGTTCTCTTGTAAGGCGATATCTTGTTAGCCTCTCATTCTCACGTCTTATCCCGCAATAATAGCAATTACATCTACAGTAATTGGATATCTCAATAAGACCTCTTAAGAATATAGTATTCCCGAAATGGTGTTCCCTGATAGACCCGGCTTTAGTCTCTATCTCATTATTGTCCTGCAAAAGGAGAGAGAGGAACTCGGATACTGAGAGATGCTCCCCGTGGGAGAGTTTAGTCACCAAGGTCGGCATAGGTGAGATTAATGGTCATCATCTCTCTCTCGAGTTGTTTCTTGCCTGCTGTGATATTGTTATGAGCACTCGGACCATTAACGCACCCACCTGGGCAAGACATTACTTCGACAAATTGTGCTCCAGCTTTGCCCTTAGTAGCATAGGCTTTGAGCTTTGCCAAGGCTTTTTTATCCAAGTTACAGATCATCTCAGTAGAGATTTTATCAACCTTATCTGCCGTCTCTTTTTTACTACGGAGGTAAGACTGTACAGCATACATCACGCCTCCATTCTGTGCGAAACCATGGGCTTCTCGAACTGATTTCACTTCTGGTTCAAATGGTTCATGAGCTTTAATGTCAATATCCATTCCTACAAATACAGACGCAAGCTCCTCAAACGTCATAACGTAATCAACCTCTTGACCCGGACGCCTAACCTCTTTACGCTTAGCGACACAAGGACCGATAAAAACGATCTTAGCATCTGGGTATATTGCCCTCGCCCTTTGTGCCGTGTAATACATCGGAGACTTTGAGTCTGAAACGAAGTTGTGAAGCTTAGGGATATGTTTATCAATAGCTTCGTAGAAAGATGGACAACAAGAGGTCGTCATAAAGGTCTGACCGCCTTCCAATTTTTCAATAAGCTCAGCCCCCTCGTGGCTAACAGTATCCATTGCACCCTGAGCCACTTCAATAACATCGTGAAAACCTAAGTCTTTGATGGCACCATACACTTGTTTGTGTTCAGCATTATACTGAGCTAAGATAGCTGGTGCAACGATCGCAACAACTTGCTCTCCTCTGGCAATAGAATTAAGGACATCAAAGACCTGAGATATCTCAAAAATCGCACCAAAAGGGCAAGCATTAATACAAGAACCACAATATATACATTTGCTTTCGTCTATATGTTCAATGCCCCATTCATTTTTACTAATGGCCTTAACAGGGCACGACTCTTCACAAGGTACAGGAATATAAACAATGGCATGATATGGACAAGCATCATGACACCTTCCGCAACTAATACATATATCGTGGTCGATTTGCGACTGACCATTTTTCTTAAAACTGATACACTGTTTCGGGCAAGCACTATAGCAAGCTTTACTCACACAGCCTCTACATAGATTAGAAACCTCATAATTGATTTGCACACAAGAAGTACAAGCTTCGTCCACCACACACAGGAGGTTTTCTTTAAGCTGTTGTTTCCGCTCCATCACTTGCTTAGCATAGGCTGATAAAGGCATTAGCTCATCAACCTCGTCAGACATATCCAAACCTAAAAGCGGTAACATTTTATATTTGAGTACGGCTCTCTCTTTATGCCTACAGCATCTAACACGCTCTTTGCCGTACTTTGGAATCATATCAATAGGTACACGATCAATCTGCTCCACTAATTGACCTTGATGCCATAGTTGAACCAGCTTCGCTAAAAGCTCGTGACGAATAATCATCACATTATTGGAATACGCCATACGTTATATATATATGTGAGTATAAATAATATACACTTGTAAAATGGGTACGTTGATGAATAAGCCATACCCCTTCACTGTGCGGGTCTTAATTATGTCCACAAAATTAATGAAAAAAATCGTAATACCCTATGTTTGACACTTGATAAAGTCTTTATGAAAGGTCATGAACTTGAAGAAACATTAGGGTCACCTGTGTTACCTATTTAATATTCCAATCATATTGGAGTGGATCAGTAGCTCTTTTGAAAATGATTTTGGTTACCCTAAACTATCAATATATTAAAATGATATGTAAGTAATTGGTTTTATGCATATTATAATTACATAATAATAAAAGCAATATTTCTCTAAACTAATTCCCTAAATTCGTCAAGACGAATTTAGGGAATTAGCCACGGCATATATAGGGTATCCATATTTCTTTATTACCTGCACAAAAAAGAGGGCTATTATTCTCTGATAACAGCCCTCAAAGAAGAATTGTATCAATTGTCAGGAGAGTATGCTAAATACTACTTCTGCTTTTTATGGTGCTTAGTTACTTTAATAGGATGATTGCGGTATTCAAATTCATTTAATGACTCCTGCACATCTTTTGCATCGGAGAATGGAACTTCAAAAGTCGCATTTCTATCAAACACATTTATCTTACCAATGAGTATGCTTCGCCCCACACAATGTTCGATCATATCAATAAGGATATTTGGATAGAGCCTATCTTTCTTACCTAAGTTTATCTGAAGGAGTTCAAACTTATTCGAGACATCCTGCTTTGCTTTAGCGTTAGTACCTTTGGTCTTGTTGCGTTTTTTGTCTTTCTTGCTCAGCTCTGGTATCTCTTCAATAGTTGTAGCTTGTTTATAATAGTCAAGCATCCTCTGTATTTCAAGATAGACAAGTCTTTGAAGTATTTCATCGCTATCGAGCCAAGAAAGACGCCTAATAACATGATCCATATATGGAGCAATAGCAATTGTATCAGGGACTGTATGCTCCATTCGATACACCAATTGTTGCAACTGCTTCTCGCATATCTCCTCGGCTGTTGGCAACATAGCACGCTCCATAGTTATGCCACTCTCTTGCTCAATTCTGCGTATTTGACCACGCTCCCGTGCATGACATATAGCAATAGAAATACCCTTTTTCCCAGCCCTTGCAGTCCGCCCACTACGATGTGTATAGCTCTCTATCTCAGCAGGTAAACCATAGTGTATCACATGCGTAAGGTTGTCAACATCCAAGCCTCTTGCCGCTACATCAGTAGCAACAAGTAGCTGAATCACACCCTTTCGAAAGCGTTGCATAACGTTATCACGCTGAGCTTGCGACAATTCTCCGTGTAAGGCATCGGCAGGATACCCATCCTGTATTAATTGAGCCGCAATCTCTTGGGTAGTACGCCTTGTTTTACAAAATATGATCCCATAAATATTAGGATAATAGTCGGCTATTCTCTTAAGAGCAAGATAACGATCTGAGCTTGCCACCAAATAATACAGGTGACGAATATTTTTATTTACTCTTAGCTCGTTGCCTACAGATATCTCTTTTGGATTTGCCATATATTTAGAGATTATACGCCTAATATCCTGTGGCATAGTCGCTGAGAAAAGCAACATATGTCGCTCCTTAGGCACGCTCTCCAATATCTTCTCAATATCCTCTTTGAAGCCCATATTAAGCATCTCATCAGCTTCATCAAGGACGACATCAAGAGAGAGAGAAAGAGAGAGAGCACTGCGGCGTAGCAAGTCAAGTAAACGCCCTGGTGTAGCCACTACGATTTGAGCACCTCGACGTAACTGCTGTATCTGCTCCTCGATAGAAGCTCCCCCATATACAGCAACTATCGAAACGTCATCCATGTGGACAGCATATTGTGCAAGATCACGTGTTATTTGCATGCACAGCTCTCGAGTAGGAGCTAATATAAGTGCTTGAGGGTACTGCTTCCCAACTTTTATATTCTGGAGTATGGGCAAAGCAAAGGCTGCAGTCTTTCCACTCCCTGTTTGGGCTAATGCTATAATATCTATTGTATTACCTAATAAAAGGGGAATAACAGCCTCTTGAATGGGCATAGGAGACTCGTAGCCCATTTCCTTAATAGCGGTTAGAAGGGGTTCAGAGACACCGAGTTCGGCAAACGTCATAATGTTAGATGCTAACTACCTTCATAGGTAATAAAGGTAGTGATATTTTTATTCTTTATTATCAGGCTGTCTTTCGTGATTAGCACGTGGCGTAAAAACCCTTGTTGTACTATCCTTAGCCCTAACTTTAGTCGAATACTCAAAGCTGTTATCTTTGGTTGAATACGAACGTCTATCTCGATACTCACTATCATTATCACGATAACGTGGTGACGTTATATCTCCCTTTTTCCGGTCGTTTCGAGGTCTACGACTACTTTTCATCCGGAACGCCTGTTGCTCCCTCTTGAGTGCTTCGCGGTCGCGATAATACTGTTCCCGTTCTTCTTTTGAAGGGAGGAGTCCTTGCTGACTTAGACTTTCTAAGTGTTCGTCACGTTTCCCCTCAAAAAGTTCATACCCTCGAAGCTCACACTCAATCATCCCATTATAGAGTTTCTCTTTTTGGAAATGTTTTAAGCCAATGGCATTAAATCCTTCCTCAAGATTTCCACTAATTACCCAAGCCTTCCACCCCATAAATACGTGCTTTAGGGTAGAGCCAATACTACTATACAATCGCTCTAGGTCTGATGGACGAAGCCGCTCACCATAAGGAGGATTCATCACGATGATTCCCTCAGTACCTGGTCGAGAATCCTCTGTATAGTCTTCAAAGGGCTTAACTTGTAAATCAATATATTTGGAGATACCCGCATTTTTAATATTTCCTCGAGAGATGGCAATGGCTTTGGGGTGTATATCTGAGCCGAAAATTTTATGTGTAAAAGGCTTCTCTTCCCAATCCTCCAATATCTCTTCAAGTAAATCTTTATCAAAATCAACCCACCGCTCAAAAGCATACTGAGTACGGAATATTCCAGGAGGGATACCGAGAGCTATCAATGCTGCCTCACAAAGAAACGTACCACTTCCACACATAGGATCAAGGAAATTGCACTGACCTTTCCAGCCGGCTTTTATCAGAATACCGGCCGCAAGAACTTCGCTAATAGGTGCATCATTTTGCCCTAAACGATAGCCTCTTTTATGCAAACTCTCACCACTAGAGTCTAAAGCTAATGTAACGACAGAGTCGGCTATGTGGATATGGAATCGCACATCAGGGTCAACGACTGACACATTTGGACGACGATCAGACTTATCCTTAAAGTAATCAGCGATGGCATCCTTAGCACGATATGCGACAAACTTGCTATGTGTGAATTGCTCTGAGTAAACGACAGTATCAATAGCAAAAGTGGTTCGAGGAGTCAAATACTTATCCCATGCGACACATTCATACAAATGCTGATAAATAGCATCGGGATCATTGGCCTCAAATTGTGCTATAGGTACTAATATTCTAAGAGCGGTACGTAAGTGAATATTAGCTTTGTACAGGAGCTTTTTATCTCCTCGGAATGCTACCATTCGTCTATGGATAACAATATCCTTAGCCCCTAACTCTTTTAACTCCCCCTCTAAAACATCCTCGAGACCATACATGGTCTTGGCAAGCATTTCAAACTCCCCCGTGACTACTTCGTTTACCATTATTTGGTTTTCAGTTTCTTTATATATCTATTCACGAGACAAAGGTACTAATAATAGCCGAAAAATAAGCACCTTATCCCTTAATTACTCTTCGCTATTTCTTCAAAAGAAATTCCGAAGACCTTTGAGAAAGCATCACAAAGGTCGGATTTTGCTTGTGTCATTGAAATCTCTTGCCCCGACTCAAGACACAAATTGGTAACGCCTCTATCTGAGAAGCCACAAGGGTTAATGATACTAAACGCATTTGGAGGAGTACATACATTAAAAGCTATGCCGTGCATCGTGATGTAACGGCTTGCCTGTATCCCTATCGCACAGAGTTTACGAAGACCTTTGCTATCATCGATCCAAACTCCAGATGCTCCATGGATGCGTTTCCCTACTACATTATATTTTGATGCTACGCGTATGGCGACCTCTTCAAGATTCTCAACATACTGCCTTAATCCAATACCTAAGGCTTCAAGGTCAAAAATAGGATAAATTGTCCACTGCCCAGGTCCGTGATAAGTAGCATCCCCTCCCCTTTGGATTTCAAATACATCAATTCCTTGATTCATTAATAACTCTCGAGGAATAAGGATATTTCGTTTGTCTGCGTGCTTACCAAGCGTAACGACAGGATAATGCTCATTAAATATGAGTGTCGATAGTATCTCTTTATGATTCTTTTTACACTCCAAAGCGGTCTCAAAAAGACAGACCTGCTGTCTAAGAGAATCGGCATATCTAATTTTGCCGTTGTCAATTAATGTAGCTTTCATTTTATTAAAAAAAATCTTTTAGAACTGCTGAGCTACATAGCTTCTTAGCCGCACAATAATCACATCCTCCCTTTTGGGGATTGGGTTGAAACTGCTCGTCCGTCTTTACAATACTGATTAATGTCTCTCGCAACAATTCTTCAAATCTCTCTTGTATAACTGAATAGGAAGTAATAGGGATAGATACTTTATTACTTTTATCAATAAAAAAACCTTGTTCCCTACTTCGCACCTTAACGAGCATCGTCGTAATTTTTGACGATTCTATAGATGATATTTTATCATATCCACCTTTGAGCATTATCAAAGCATAAATAAACAACTGTAATGCGGCTTTTCCTATCTTATCCTTTTCTGGACTAAAACTATCCACTAAGTTAAAGACAAAATCATCTCCACCTGTTTTATAATCAAATAGCCTAATGATACCATCTTTCTTATCTATTCTATCAATATATCCCTTAAGATTGATTGGACCAATAGCGTCACTAAAATCGTAAGTAGCCTTAACGGGTACTTCACCCCCAATGTAATAGAAAGGGGCATTCTCGCGAATGTCCATATTAATCACCTCCCTAATGATACTCTCCACTGCCTCTAATAGAATAGCATTATAACTAACTCGACCGTCTTCGCTGTCGATAGACTCCCCAAAGGATAAAAGTACGGCTCTCTTTATATCTTCATCAGAAACTTTTCGGAGCATTTCCTGAGTAACTTCTTTGCCCTCAAAGTCATTATAAAGACGATCTAATACTTGATGAATAAGTGTTCCCTCTTCCTTTTTATCTAATATTTCACTAACCTCTTCATCTTCTCTAAGTCCCAAAATCGTTTCATAATAAAACCTCCGAGGACACATTATATATTGAAGAATACGGCTTGGAGATAATGCGACGGCACTATTGGGATCTGTAATTTGATCCCTATAATGTGCTACTCGCTTTTCAATATCTATTGTGACATCTTCAGAATGTGGGGCAAATGGCATCAATTCGAATGATGCTTCATGGTAAGTCGCAGGAGTATTATAGACATTTGTAAGTAACTTAAGATAGCGCGATGATTCTCCACTACTTCTATCATTTTTCCGTGAATCATAAAGAGCATATAGGTGAGTAGACCTACTCAATAAGTGGAAAAAATTATAGGCTCTAATATCATCCTGCCATTGGTATGTCGGCAAATTGTACTCCCTCCGTAAACCCTGGGGGATAAGCCCATACTTCTTACTAGTGGAAGGGAGTAAACCCTCACCCGTATCGAGCACAATAACCGTCTCAAAATCTATTGATCTTGCCTCCAAAAGTCCCATTATCTGCAACCCTTTCAGAGGCTCACCTTCGAATGGTATTTTGGCGTGAATAATAGTAGTGCTTATCAGATCAAAAAGCAAACTATTTCCCACTAATTCTGAAGCATCGCTATGATTTGATATAAACTTAGTGAAGGAAGCTCTTTGCTCATTTAGCAAATCAGTTAACATTTGAAGAGCGACTAAGTCGGTCTCTTCTAAGTTATTTTGGTGCATTGCATAGCTAAAAAGTTGCAACGTATTGTCAAAGACATCACAATTATTTGGAGTCAAAAGCAGGCACAATATCTCAGGATAGTCTGCATTGATTTGTTGCTTAAGCTCAGAAGAAGTAAAAAATATCTTTTGACGTTTATACCTTGCTAATAGATCCTGAATGCTAAACTGTGTTGAAACAAAATGTAGGGATAACAGCTCCAATAGTTCATCTCTTCTCCAAGTCCCTTTTCTTAGACAAACTATTTTTTGGAGTTTTAATACGTGTAATAGTTTACTCACAATGGGAAGCTCCTTAATTGGAAAGCCCATAGTGACGTTGATGGACTCTTTAGGTAGATTGAGATGTGCTAAAAGAGTTATCAATTGGCTCTCGTCAGGGAGGACAATCGCTACATTGGGATCAAAAGTATTTACTTCAACCTTTGGAAGTATTTCTTGCTTAATGTAAGTAGACTGTGCGACCTTTGAAGGAATAGATATGATCTCAAGTTTTGGGCGATATTTCTCTTCTTTATTTCTATTGTACGCAAGCTCTCCCACAGGCTCAGGGAATCGTACATTTTCACTTCTCGCTTTATCTGTATATCGTTTCTTGAGTAAATCGTTATCATAGTCCCAATAAAAAAGTGTTTCACTATGCTCAGAAAAGTACTTCAATAGTTTCTGTTCACTTAGAGATAGAGCATTAAGACCGACAAAAACATTCACCTTGCCATCACAGCAAATGTCAATCTCATGACTCTCAAGCCGCTCCAAAATATCACGAATAAGCATCCCATTGTATGCCAAACCCTCCTCCCTTAAGACCTGTTTAAGTCTATGATAAATCCAAGGCATCTTGCTCCAAAACTCAGCATAACCTCGATCAAAGCTTTTATCCAGATCTACTTTTACAAATCGTTGGAGAGCATCTATTTGCTGGGAATTTAGGTATTCCTTTGGATTGATAGTGAGTTTATCAAGCTCATCCATATTCCTAAATATCTCACCAGCATTTCCAAGATGCATATCAATATCATTGAAGTCTGCCAAAAGTTGACGCCCTACGTCATAAAAGCTTTCAAAGTCGTGGTCAGTCTGAGGATATGCGTCATGAAAGCACCTATAGAGATGAAATATAATGAGCAGATCTTTATTGGGATCATCTTGGAGCATATTTGAAGTACGCTCCAAGAAAGTGTAGAGCGTTGTTGTCTCCGGGAGCCATAATAGCTTCCCGGTAGTTTGTTGTTTTAGGTAATGCTTAAAGAAACTACCTGCACGCTTATTCTGAAAGAAAAAGCGATACCTATACAAATCCTCTCCTCTTTGATGGTAAAAAAGCTCAGCTAAATCTCGAAGGAATGAATTATGTACCATTGTATCAACGCAAGTTGAATTTTAGAAAGGAGTGCCGCTTTTTCTTTCAATAATAGTTGTTTCAAGTGTGGTATTTTGGTCATTAATTGAGAATTTCACAGCAGAGGGTAAAACTAAGTGTGACAAACTCAATGTCGTACCACCATTTGAATTCTCAGCAGTTGTCCGCTCGACAGGTATGAGGACTACCACTAAGTCTTCATTAGGATGTTTTGCAATATGATCAAGAATAAGCGAACCTACATTGCCAAAATTATAACTTTGCGAGCCTGCTATGGTAAGTTCTCCAATATATGAAGTATATATTTCGCTTAAGCTATTTTCAGTGCGTTCTTTTTCAAAAAACTCTTCTACCCGATTTTTGGGAAGCATAAGCAAAGATTTAGGAGCATCAAGCTTATAAGGATCAGAAGTTGAACTACTCTTACTCGCCTCACCTTGAATCTGGAAAGTAGCTGAGTTAAGCACTCGAGTGTAGCCATTAGGAGCTTCTTTTAAGGTTTGTACTATCTCGCGGGTAGGAATTGTCAGCTCTGGCCATACGCCATTAGGAGCTTTGACATACGCATATTTGTCATCGTTAATAAGCTTCTCCACTCCGTAGTTTACAAAAGATGAGAGCTGAGGCACTTCAGATGTGTGGATAAGACTTTGTGAAAATGCCTTATTCACTTTTTTCTTTGTTTTCGTCTTGCTATCTGTTACTTCCACCTCCTTAGTGTAATAAAAGGCTAACTCAGTACTATATATCCGTATCACACTACCTTGACCTGCTTTCGTATGGATATACACGCCCTTAAACCATTCTTCAAAAGCTTTTTGATTCGCAAATATTGGATCGCCTGCTTTTGACATGGCTAAGAACTGGTCTCCTAACTCATCTAACAATGGGATAGAAAGCATAAAGCCGTACGCGTTACCTTTGCTATCAACCAGCTTCTTCGTACCCCTTCCTGCCCAATAACTTTTTTCACCGATAGACTCTCCAATCAAACTAGATATATCAGAAATAGAATACTTATTATGCTCAAGCTTCGCATTCAATCTATTGACTTGTACCTGCATATTTGCAATAGTATCACCTACGACACCATCGTAGTATAGATTAAGCCTGACAGAATCTATCTTTTGAATGATATCCTCTTCCTTAAACCGGAATCCATTAGGTAAGTAAAACTGCGTTAAGTACCCACTTTCAATACCACCATATACTGTATTAGGGAGTGTACCAACATACCCTTTTGCACTACTGATATATATGTTTTGAATATGAGCGTCAGTGCCGGCCTTTACGGTACGCAATTTAACCTTATATTCTTTAGAAATAGGTTTACTCTTAAGGTACTCGGGCAGAACTTCATACCCAACAGAGTTATCAATACCATCACAACTCGCTAATGATAGAAGTACCACTAACAAAAAACCTACTTTATGTATCCTATTCATAAACTATAATAATCGAACAACACGAGACGAAACTACACATCACGCTCGTACACTATTTATAAATAATCACTCATCCAAATCATCCGTAGCACTATCTTCTTGAAGTACTTCGGAATAAAAATCTGCCACAGTCTCAATTAATTGTTCATTACCAACGAAGTCAAGATATTTAAGTCCAGAGTTCTCTGCCGCATGGTCAATAGCATCAATAAGTCCCTGACTTGCTTCTTTTTTAGAATATATAATTCCATCGACGTATTGCAAAACGAGCTCGACAAGAGCTTCCTTTTCGAGTTTTCTTCCATCCAATAAAGGGTGTTCAATATGGTCGTAAGCCAAAACTTGGGTTAGCTGTTCGTCAAAAGGATATTGTGGGGCAGTATCATATGCCGAAAAGATAATTTTTGCCCTTGATAAAGCAGGATCATCTTTCAGCATTGTGCGTAAATACAGAGGTGCTAAACCTGTAAACCACCCCTGACAATGTATGATATCGGGGATCCACCTTAGTTTTTTTACTGTCTCAAATACCCCTCTAATAAAAAACACTGCACGCTCTACATTGTCAGGATAATAGCTTCCCTCTGGATCAGTAAAGACACCTTTACGAGCAAAAAAATCATCATTGTCAATAAAGTAAACCTGCATTCTCTGGGGCAAAAGGCTGGCGACCTTAACCACGAGTTGATGTACTTTATCATTAACAGTTAGATTGACTCCAGAGAGTCTTATCACCTCGTGTAGCTGGTTTCGACGTTCATTGATAACACCATAATTAGGCATAAAAGTGCGGATATCATTTCCACGCTCTAAAATACCTAAGGGAATGAGTTTTGACTCTTTCCCCACCGGGGTTTCCTCGAGGTAGGGGTAGATCTCCTGTGCCAAATAGAGTACCTTTTTCTTTGCTACCTTCTTTTTTCTCATCGTTACCATGCTATTATCTTTTCTCAAAGTAAATGATTACAAAGTGCTCAAACTGTTTATATAACAGATCTTATCAGCCCTCAAAGTTAACGATTTTTCCTCACTCTACCAATCGCCACGAAGTATACAGGCTATGAAAAAGTATGCTACTCCGTATTAGAATGATAATAATACCATCCACTTTCAATGGGGATAATTTCATCGCAAGTTACAAGGTCATAAATACCTACTCTGCACCCTACAAGAGCCTCTGAGCCTAATTTGTCCCATGGTATGATTACTTTTGTGTCCGTCGTCGTTAGGTAAGGCACGTCATCACCCGTAGGTTCACTTCCATCAAAAGTTAAATACAAGGAATATAGGCTACTCTCGCCTTCTGCCACCCATGATATACCCAGTCCTTCACTGCATGCCTCTATCAATAGCCCCTGTTGTGGGTATAACTTACGCTTTATATCACCTCGCCAAGGAAGTTTATTAGTTTTAGCCCACTCTGATTTGATCAAAGAGCTTACACCATAACGTGAACCAATCGTATGTTCAGCCCTAAATAGAGCAACACCTTTTAGAATCCTATCAGTATCAGAATCCAAACTTACTGTAAGGGAGTCGATATATGCCATTTGTTTAGGCACCTCATCTCGTGCCCAACCGCCCTCTTTTTCGTCCACCATATAGGGAGCTAAGCCTACTACTATACCGCATTTTTTATTGACCCCGGACACATAGCATTGCCACTGATTTAGGAAATAAGGAAAAGAGCCCCCCCTAAAGTACATCATAGGCACAATAAAATCTACCGCACCCTGACTCGCCCAATCAATTGGATCTTGATAAACACTATCAAAAGCTGTCCACATTCCTTTTTTTTGCTCCATTGGCTGTTTATAACGTCCTAAAACAGCAGTACTCAAGAGAGGTGAATATGATGAGGCTTCACTATATGCCTGCATCTCACTACGGACAGCCACGACAATGTTATTGATATTCCTTCTCCTCCAAATAGCTAAGTCATCACTTTTTGATTTAGCAAAGGCTCCGCCGTCGGGAAAGTTACTTGTCCTATCCGGGTACCGAATATAATCAAGGTGAATACCAGAAACAGGGTATTTCACTAATAATTCTCGTACTAATGCCCTCAAATGGTTAATAGTTGATGGACTATGAGGATCCATAAACCAATGTCCATTGTAGTGAATCATTTCTGCCGAATGAGCCTTGGGATAACTATCTTCGGGCAGTGATCGCACCTCTTTATCATTGCCATAAGGGACGACAACTATCCACGCATGTACAGCTATACCCCGCTTGTGGCTCTCTTGGATAGCAAACTTTAAAGGGTCGTAAGATAACCGATAAGTACTTCCAAGTGCTACAAGGTCAGTACTCAAGGGTTCCAACACAGAAGGGTAGATTAGACGTCCCCTACTCCGTACTTGCAAGAATATGGTATTAACACCTATGCTCTCAAGATTATCCAATAACGTGATTAGCTCCTTCTGCTGTTTGGCTTCGCTCTGAGCATTAACAGCCACTGAATTAGGCCAATCCAAACCATAATTAGTAGTCAACCAGACTGCTCGCAATTGGTATTTATCACTGCTGACAGTATCCCTTTGAAAGGACACATTAGCCACCTCCCCCCCCAATGAGAAGCAGGGCGTCACCGACAAAAAGGATAATACAAAGAGGATAGATAGCCAGTGGCTACGACACATAAGTAATGTGGTCAATCAGACGGGTACTTCCACACCAAACAGTAATGCAAGCAGTTACCCCGCCTTGCCAATTCTTTGCATCCTCAAGAGAATTGGTATCTACTAAACTTAGGTACTCAACTTGTAACAATGGGTGCTTATCTATCTCCTCAACGATAGTCTTATGCACTTCATCAATCGTTGCCCCCTCCTCCATAAGTGTCTTTCCGTGAAGTAAGGCCTGGTATATGACAGGTGCAGCTGCTCGCTCCTCTGGATTAAGTTTCCTATTACGGCTACTCATGGCTAAACCATCGCTCTCTCTAATCACAGGACATGGGATTATCTCTATCCCCTGTAGATCAGGTAGCAAAGAGACCATCCGCTTAATGACTGCAATCTGCTGAAAGTCTTTTAGCCCGAAATACGCTTTATCTGGACGAACCAATCTAAATAACTTTGAAACGATCCAAACAACACCACGGAAATGACCTGGACGATAAGCCCCCTCCATCACTTCAGCTACCCTTCCAAGGGGCAATTCAGGTGCTTTCTCCCCCACCTCATACATCTCAGACGCTTCTGGGATAAAGGCGATATCTACTCCAGCTTCATCAAGCAAACGAATGTCATCATCAGTATTGTGTGGGTAAGTCTCAAGGTCTTTAGGATCATTAAACTGGGTAGGATTAAGGAATACGCTTACCACTGTGATATCACACTCCTTAATGGACTTAGCCACTAAGCTAAGATGACCAGCGTGTAACCCACCCATTGTAGGTACTAAGCCGGTAATCTGCTCTCCATCCCTCATCTCATTGAGCAAAGCTTGTAGCTCTGCACGTTTTCTTGCTATCTTCATTTTATTCTGTAAGTTAGGAAGTCAAAACTATTTTGTACCCGCAAAGATACATCTTTCCTTAGACCTTAGCATATAAAAGCTCTTTCATAGCAATAATAGACCCCAACGGATACCCTATATTAGCGATGGAGAATTCCCTATATTAGTGGTAATAAATATAGGGAATTCTCCAAAGTGTATTACGGGTATCCAGCTATCTTAAAGCCTATCAAAACATGATTGGATTGTAAGTGTTGAGCATAAATAGTCGGTAATATAGATAGACACCCATCAGAAGTCATGGTGAATATTAAACTAAATGTGAATAACTAAAGGGCATAGTAATATGAGGTATTTTGCAAAGGTCTCTCATTATTTTGGTACGTTTGTAATGTGTATACAAGCCCCGACAGAATGCTTACACCTTTTGTCCTATCATTATTTGTTTGAATTTGTTTATGGAAACTCGGCAGATACATATTGTTAATGGACCAAACCTCAATTTATTAGGCTCGCGTGAGCCTAATATTTATGGTGCGACGCCTTTTGAGGAGTATTTGGAGCGATTGAGAGATATTTACCCTTCGTGGGATTTGGTTTACTTCCAGAGCAATCACGAGGGAGACTTGATTGATTATATCCAAAGTGTCTCGACAGCATCTCAAGGTATTGTACTTAATGCAGGTGCATTGTCGCACTATTCATACGCTTTAGCCGACTGCATTAGTTCCATAGATTGCCCTGTTGTAGAGGTGCATATATCACAATTAGCTTCGCGAGAACCTCATCGACATATCACAGTCCTCACAGATGCTTGTGTAGGAATGCTTATGGGCTTCGGTCTTGATGGCTACCGCCTTGCTATTGCACATTTGATTGCACGTAGATGAGCTTGACGACAACTATTATTTGACTTAACAAGTGATGCTTGAGCGATTAGAAGAAATAGGAAAAGAGGACTATATTTCGATCCACACCTCTCCTGAGTGTCCTGTTTTGCAAGGGATTGCACGCGATGCTAATAATAATTGTACGCACCCAAGAATGGTATCAGGACATATCCAGGGAGCTCTCCTCCGGTTCATTGTTAAGATAGCCAAACCGAGGAAGATTCTTGAGATCGGGACTTTTGTAGGATATGCGACTATTGCGATGGCTCAAGCCTTAGAGGATGGTGGAGTATTAACCACTTTAGAGGTCAATGATGAATTAGAGGACACAATACGCAAAAACATAAGAGCAGGTGATGTGGAAGATAGGGTAGAAGTCATCATAGGTAATGCAATTGATGTAATTAAAAAACTGCATATAGAGGACTATCAACTTGTATATATTGACGCGGACAAATTAAGATATCCCGACTATTACAAAGCAATTGTCCCTCATCTAAAAAGCGATGCACTCATTATTGCTGATAATACTCTATGGGGGAATAAAGTTTGGCACAACGAATACCAAGACGCTCACACGAGAGCTATTAGGGAGTTTAATTCTCTTGTGGCTAACGATGATAGTGTAGAGCAAGTGGTATTAGGCCTAAGGGATGGGATTTCTTTAATACGCAAAAAGTAAAACAATTCAATAGTATTGCAAGGCTGATTATTTATTGATAATTATTGAGAAGTAATAACATGGATGAAGTTAGGACAAAGAAAGTAGCAAGAGAAATACAAAAGCAATTAG
This sequence comes from uncultured Porphyromonas sp., assembly GCA_934364985.1. GTDB lineage: Bacteria > Bacteroidota > Bacteroidia > Bacteroidales > Porphyromonadaceae > Porphyromonas_A. Next base: position 145,014 of record CAKRMU010000001.1, read on the forward strand.
GCATACTTTTTCACGAAGAAACCAGAAAACTCAAAGGTATCATGATCTCTGTAACCGAAGTAAGATTGTCGCCGGACTTGAGTAGTGCAAGGGTTTTTCTGAGCATTTTTCCAGATGATCGTGCTGAAGAGATGATGGGATGGATCAAGGAACAGAGCAGTACTGTTCGCTATGACTTAGGGACCAGAATGGGTAGCCAATTGAGGAGAATTCCCGAACTTTACTTTGAGCTAGATACCAGCGAAGCCTATGCACAACGGATTGATGAATTATTAGGCATATCAAAATCTACAGATGATAAGTAATAATCCTGCAAAAAATTGTAATGTACAGACAAGACCTCATCAACGCTTCAAGAATAGCTTGGAGGTACTTTTTCTCAGCAAAAAGTAGGAATGCAGTCAACATCATATCCATTGTCTCAGTGATAGGAATAGCCCTCGTGACAATGGCTATGGTGATCATTTTATCTGTATTTAATGGCTTTGAAGTATTTACAAATAGCCAAATATCGCGTCTTTCGCCACCATACAAATTGGTTCAAGACAATGGGAAAACCTTCTCACCAAGTGAAATAGGCTTGGATGACAAAAGGGGTATTGTCGAAGGCGAAGCATTGGTTTTTTTTGAGAATGAGAGCCAAGCCGTACGATTAATTGGGGTACATAGTTGTTACTTAAAGGACATTGGACTTTCGCAAAATATTGCAGATGGGGTTGCGGATATTGGGGATGAGGACGTACCTATGGCTATTATTGGGATAGGGGTTGCTATGCAATTGGGTGCAGGGGCGGAGTATCTATCACCTATTGAAGTAAAGGTACCCAAGAGAATCGGTCGCCTATCCGTCGTAAATCCCAATAGGAGTTTTATATCGAAATCTTATCATATCTCTGGAGTATTTAGACTGGATCAAGCTGAAGATAATGACCTAATCATACTCCCCATAAATGAAGTTAGAGAGATGCTTCAGATGGAAGGTGACGAGGTCAATTTCTTAGCCTTAAGCGAATCAATCACACCTCCAAAAGGATACTCTATATTGAATCGCTACGAACAGCATCCCGACCTCTACAAGGTATTAAGTATGGAGAAGTGGTTCTCTTTTGCCTTGTTGCTTTTCGTCTTATTACTATCCTTATTTAGCGTCATCAGCACACTAGGAATGCTCATCATTGAGAAAAGAGATGATATGAATACCCTCCATTTCTTGGGAGCAAGCGAAAAACTCACTAAAGCTATCCCTATTATCGAGGGGTGGTTGCTCTCCATCACTGGATTAGTAGTTGGGATGATCGTGGGGAGTATATTAGTGTGGCTACAGGCAAAATATGGATTCGTAAAACTTGGAAATGGTGATACGACGACCTTTCTTATAGAGGCGTACCCAGTAGATTTTAGGGCTTCGGACTTGCTTCTTGTAACAGCCGTAATGCTGATAATAGGATTTCTAAGTAGCCTATTAGCAAACAAATTGTTCCGCAGGCACTGAAGAAGTTGTCACGGAAACTGATTATAAGAAATCATTATCTTTGGTTAAATGGTTATTTATTTGTAACTTTAACCGCTCGAAGAGCATAACAAAGGGGAGTTTTAACGTAATTGTAACCACTTGGCTAATAGACAAGTGGCATAACTTAGATTTGAAAGAATTGTATGATGGAGCAGGACAACACTCTTTTAACACCAGAAGAGAAAGAAGATGTAACTACACCTAAGGTTGTTGAAAAAGCTAACAACAGTGAGGAGACGTACGAAAATAACCAGACACTTACAGCGACAAAAGAGACTGTAGATACTTCAAAACTCTCAGCACGTGAACTCTTAGATTACCTGTCGAGTATGGTGAATAGGGGGGAGCTTCCTGAGCTCCAAGAGATGAAAAGGCTAAAGAGACTTATTAATAAGGAAGAGCCTATTAATAACGATGACGAGGAGCTTGATGATGAGCCCGAAAATGGCGAAGAGAAAGAGGATAGTAAGGATGACTTGATGGCTCTGTTCATTAACCTCAGGACTCGATATCATGAGTTGCAAGCCCAAAAGGACGAGGAAGAGAAGGCCGAACGTCAAAGCAACTACGAAAAGAAGCTAAATCTGATCAAGCGTCTTGAGGACAACCTTGAGTCTACTGATGATTTCTTTAAGATTAGAAATGAGTTTGAAAACATCCGAAATGAGTGGAAAAACATTGGGCTTGTGCCAGAAAACCTTCGTTCAGAATTGGTAGACAATTACTCCAAACTTGTTGACAAGCATTACGAGATCAACAAACTCAACAAAGAGGCACAGGAGTATGACTTTAAGCACAATAGGAAAGAAAAAGAAGGATTTATCGAAAAAGCCAAAGCATTAGCTGAGGAATCAGATATTGTTAAAGCATTTAAGGAGCTTCAGACACTTCACGATATGTGGAAAGAGACTGGTCCTGTAGCCCCTGAGTTCCGCGATACTATGTGGAAAGAATTTAAGGATGCTTCTACTGTCATTAATAAACGACACGATGATCACTTTAAGGAACTTCGTGAAAAGGAAGAGCAAAACTATCTCCACAAAATGGAGATAATTGAGAAGCTTGAGAACCTATTAGTAAAACTTCCAAATACACGCTCTGGATGGCGTGATTACGAAACCAAAATGGAGGAGATTCGTAAAGAATGGAAAGTAGCTGGTAGAGTGCCAAGAGCCAAACTCAACGAGGTCAATATGCGCTTCCGCGTTGCGGTTGATGAATTTTATCTACAACGACGGACTTTCTTACGGGAGCTAAGCGAAGAGATCACGCCAAAACTTGAAAGGATGAGGGAAATTGCCGACGAGGCAGAGCAATTTAAAGACAGTACTGAGTGGCAAGCTACAGCCGATAAACTTAAGGAGTTACAAAAGGAATGGACTTCAATTGCAAAGCTTGGGACTCGTGTCGGAGAAGCTCAGAAACTATGGAGACGCTTCCGTAAATCATGCGATCAATTTTTTGAAGCTAAGAAACAAAACTTTAAACATTTCTCCAGAGAGGATAACCTCAATCGGAAATTAGAGATAGCTGATAAGATAGAAGCACTTGAAGCCAAGGGTTTTGAAGATTGTGCTGAGGAGTTAGCTACAATTGAGGCAGAATGGGCATCCATAGGACCTGTACCAGATGACAAAAAAAATGAAGTGCTAAATCGGTATTACGGCACTCTTAGAAGACTTAAAGGGATCGATGAAGGCAGAAGAAGTAATAATAGGAATACCAAAAAGAAAGGTAATGATCAACGGCATGATGAACGTCGTGATCATAAACCTCGTCGAGTAGACTTCAAAAAGGATTTAACCGAATTGTCCAATCCAGAACTTCAGGATGAGCGTTCAGCAATTGATAGAAATATATCCACTCTTGAGGATGAATTATTGCAATATGAAACCAACATTGGCTTCTTTAATGCTTCGCCAAATAGCCCTATCGTTTTGCAAATCCAAAGCAAGATTGACGATCTTAAGGAGCGTATTAAGAAGCTAAAAGAGCGGAAAAAGGAAGTTAACGAAGAGATTAGCAACCCTACAGAAAAGGAGACTTCCGCTACTAATAATGCTGATGAAAGTGATGAGAATGCAAACATTCCTTCAAAGTCCCAGCCAAAAGAGAATGCAGAAGTAACTGAAGAGGAAAAGACTAACAAGGAATAGTTTCCTTGCGTCTTTTATCAATCAATAATTCGTGATTATACAGAAGAGAGCTACGCCTTTGAAAACAATGCGTAGCTCTCTTTTTAGTTGAAGAATATGAGGACTCACTATTTTAACCCTGGATATGAGGCATCCATTGAAAGGAATATTACGCAATATACTCCGCCTAAAATGGTACAAAGATTAAGGATAGATCTCCAAACTTTACCTTTGTACTATGCGAATCACGAAGACAACGTATTTATCAGTTCACCTCTACCCTCATCATTCACACACCCCAAAATGTTTTTTTCGAAAGATGCAATCTCCGATCTTTCACCGTGGGGTTGGGCACCCGAATTGTTAGGAATATTTCGATCTATAAATGCCCCCTATCCTACTGAAGATATGAAATACTTAGCAAGCCGAAAAAGGAGCATTGATTTTTGGAAATTAATTGAGCAGGAAATCGTATTTCCAAGTTTTTTTCAAGAGCCAATAGCTATTTCAGAATGTCCTATACTACAAGATGATAATTGGGTAATTAAGGAAGAGTTCAGTAGCTCTGGGAGAGGAATCACCACAATTTTTGCCACTCAAAATATCAATAAAATCATAAAGGCACGTAGGGAAAGAGATAAATGGCAATCAATTGAACCATACTATCCCATAACTAAAGAGATGGGATACGAATTCGTGCGCACAACAAATGGAGAGATAAAATATTTAGGGAAGCACATCGCTATTGTCTGTAATAACACTTATGTGGGAAGTAAAATCGGAGCAATTGATGAGGACATTCTTGAGACTACTTACCCCTCTGAAAAGGATTATATCTCGGCACTTACGAAAGCTTTATTTTCCCTTCCTCTAAAAAATTATGCCGGGATAATTGGCATAGATACAGGAATTATCCACATAGCTAATGCCAGCTACATTATCCCATCTTTAGAAATTAATATCCGACCGACTATGGGTTATGTAGCTCTTCAACTACAGAAAAAGTACTTAAGTAAAGGGCAGAAAGGGCAATTTATAATCACACGAAAACAAGATTGTATACTTAAGCAAGTTAAATGCGGTGAGCCTTTATACTTAATGGGAAAAGTGGAAAGCTTAGCACCTGGTTTATATCCTCTTACACCTATACTGAAGGACACACAATTTGTCGCTTGTCTAAGCATTAGCAATGTATTTTAGTGCCTAATCAATACGAGGTTTAATATTATCTCAAATTTATCTGAGATACCTAAAATAGATTATTATAATCTATTGATATTCATTATACAATAACAAATAAGAGTGGATTCCTATAATACAACCTCAAGAATATTATGTATACGACTTAAGAATTACCAGGTATTAATTGAGGTGAACGCTCGGTATTAGTTTCTGAGGATATTCATATGCGTTATAATAAATAAAGACCTTTGCAAAAGCCCCCTACGTACAGCTGAATTAAGGCAATAGGTTATGGTCACGTACTAAAGTACGCAACCTTCACCTATAAGTCTCATTCGCTTTCGTTCTGAGTATTCTGCAAAGGCCTATAATAATGTCTTCTTAAAGCGTCAGACGATGTCAAGTCTAACAAAAAGAAGATATCAGTATAAATCTTATTTGGCTTTACCCTTAAAAAGGCGAGCAATAAGAATGAGTATGCATGCACCGATAATACCTACGATGAGACCAGCCCACCAGCTATCGCCGGCTTGTAAGTTAAGTAAACTGAGTACCCATCCACCTACGACACCACCAAGAATTCCAAGGATAATGTCAACATACCAAGGGTTACCGCCTTTTCCTGGCATAATCCACGCTGCAATACTACCTGCAATAAAACCTGTAATAATAGCTGATAACATAATAATAATAATTTTTATTTGTGAAACATTATAATTGTTGCAAAACGGAGCGGAAGAATGAGAAATGTACCGTCCCATATCTCCGTAATTCTACAAACCCTTCAGTCTCTCTAAAGTCAAACTCTTTCGGATGCTCCAGTATAAATAATCCGTTAGGACCAAGAAGCGTACTCCCCAACACTGCCATAGGTAATAGAGGAAGTTGTGGCAAAGCATAAGGTGGATCGGCAAAGATCAATTGGAACGTACCTACATCAGCAGAATTCCGTAAAAACTGAAAAACATCCCTCACTTGCGTTGAATGCTTTTCGTCATTAAGCTGTTTCGCTACCGACTTAATGAAAGATGCATGACGAGGATTTTTTTCAATAGCAACTACTGATTTAGCTCCACGAGACAAGGCCTCAATGCCAATGCTACCACTGCCAGCAAATAAATCTAAGACTCGAGTTTCTTCCCAATTAATTCGATTATCCAGAATATTGAAAAGCCCCTCTTTTGCTATATCTGTAGTAGGTCTCCCATTAAAACCACTTGGCAAAGAAAAGCGACGCTTACCGTATTTTCCCCCTATTATTCGCATAATAACTCCCAAATCGTATGCGGTGGTATCTTTCTATATTGCTTAGCCATAATTTCGCCAATTTCTAATCCACGGAACTCGTTAATCGCAATAGTAGAGATATACTGACGCAAATCACTCGTCAACTGTGGCGATATATGAGACGAATAGAGATACAATGGGACACACGAAGGATCCAACTTAAATTGCCTATAAATAGCAGTTATGTAGTACAATATATCGTTAAGTCCCGCTACGCTATATCTATTCGCAAGCAAAAGAGAACCCTCACACGCCACCACCACTTGAAGCTGATCGCTCTCATAAATCACCGAAACAAGTTGCTTCGTTTGTATGCGAGAATTGCGTAAAGATATCCTTATGTGAGGCAATAGACTATGCCCAAAATGAGGCATTGAAAATGAACGCGAACAAAAGCCGTAGACATCTAATGGAATAGAGTAGATTACCCTTAGTTGTTCTTCATCAAAGTCACAACAAAGGGGTTCTTTATTAGAAATATCTCCTGCGATTGACAACCATTCAGAAGGGGTCGCTCCACTAGTCAAATCCTCCGGAATTACTACAAAAGGGCTATCGTCCTGAAAACTAATTTCCGTAGATCGAAATGGAAACGATAGTATGGGCAGGTCATTGATAAGGCGTTGTAGCCCATCGTGTGCATCAGATGGATACACTGCCCTAAAGAAGTATACCGGGAAAGAAATGTCTTGAATCGTACATGCAAAAGATAAGGTATCGCGATCAATAGCAACATATGCCGTCATATCGTGAACTCTATCAATAGCAAAAGGGCTCGAAGCTTTTGCATCTATTTCGATAAAATCCTTCATATCCCTGTATACAGATTGCGAAAGATATTAAAAATAAGATACACACATCTCCATTCCCCATGGTAGTGAAGATGCATGTATCCTATATATATATATCCATAGCCATAACGGCAAAGTTTGTTACTCCCAATTACCAGCGTAATTGTTTATTTCTTCAAGAGAGCCGACCTTTAAGCCAGGGAATTTACCTATCTGTACTGCCTTATCAATGATATTGTTTAGCTCATTCTTATTAAGGTCACCAAGGTATTGATCAAAAGTTGCATTAGCCTCAAACACCTTGATATTAAAGCCTGAACCTGTCATAACACTTGCAGTATCCATCTGGAAAGTTGCACCATCGGAATATGGGATAATGCCTAGTTTTGACACGTCGTAATCGTTACCGAAGACAGCTTGTTTAGCATTTACATATATAGTATCACGGGTAAAGACCTTACGGATACCATCAATAGTTGTCACGAGTCCCTCCTTTGTAGCCTCGTCCCAATTGCCTGTAGCCTGAGCTTTTTTAACTATTGCGACAGCCTTTTCTTCAGTTATCCCACGCTCAAGCTGCTCCTCAGTCAACTCCATCTCACGACGAATGGTCTTCATATTGCCATTTTGAAGCCAATTGCGAAGCTCTTCAAATGTGGCAGCATGTTTATTATTCTCTTGCTTAAAAGCCACCTGAGCTGTACGGATATCCACCAGTTCCTTGATGACTTCTTTCTCCCTTTCTGTCCTGGCATTCTTAAAGTTGACGGGTACTTGTATGCTATTAAAAACCGCCCAACCTAAACCAATGGCCGCCAAGATCAATAAAACTCTTGAAAAAATCTTCATACCATCAAATATATTTGTTATTTTGCATTCACAATCGCTCACCATACAAGCTACATATAGTTGTAGCATTAGGAGGTAGGCAATAAACCACTACAAAAGTAGCAACATTTATTGATACAACCACATAAATGAGCAGTCAAATATAGCTATTTTCAGAGAATATGGCACACGATAGTTGTAAAATATCAGATTTTTTCCCTTTTACGCCAACCTCAACACAAAGCTTGGTGCTTGAAGAGATATCGCATTTTATGAAAGAGGCGAGCGAACACTCTATTTTTCTACTAAGGGGTTATGCGGGGACTGGTAAAAGTAGCCTTGTAGGTGCTTTCTCACGCTGGCTTCAGAATATAGGGCATCCACAAACTCTTTTGGCACCCACCGGGCGTGCGGCTAAGGTCCTTGAAGGCTATTGTATGTTGCCGGCACACACGATACACCGTACCATATACAGAGAAAGGATTTCGGGAGGGGAAGTTGCTTATGAAGTAGGTTTTAATAAAGATCGACCCGGCACCATATATATTGTGGATGAGGCTTCTATGATCCATAATTCAAGTGATGGGTATGGTGTATTTGGCAGTGGCAGGCTCCTTGATGACCTTATAGAGTATTGTTTTTCCATTGATGGGAGTAAAATCCTACTGATAGGAGACGATGCCCAATTACCCCCTGTCGGTACTGATTTAAGCCCTGCTTTGTCTCCTGATTACTTAATGAGCTATTGCTCAGCGTTGTATCAGGGGACGCTTAAAGACATTGTCCGACAAGAGGCTGGTGGTGAAATTGTTTATCTTAGTTACCTACTGCGAGGACGTATTATTGACCTACAGAATGGGGGCAAATGGAGCGAACCGCTATTGCCAATGCCTGAAAGGGGAGGCGAGGTAGAGATCATATCAGGGTATGACTTACCTGAATTTATGGAGGATTCTTATCGCAAAGTAGGTCAAGAGGATACGCTATTGATTACTCGCTCTAATAGAGATGCCGAAGAATTTAACAAAGGGATTAGGTATCGCTCGCTGTACTATGATGAAGAAGTGGTACCGGGTGAACACTTGATGGTAGTGCGAAACAACTACAAATATCTTCCCGTAGATAAAGAGGGGAAACCTACAAGTAGCTTTATAGCTAATGGCGAACTATTAAAAGTTATTAGTAGCAGACACGAGCAACAACTTTATGGATTCACTTTTAGGGAAGCCGAACTTGAAGATTCTAACGGGGGCTTCATAACAGCACAAATATTGATGGATAGCTTATTCACACAAGCACCCGCTTTAACGCCCGAACAACGTCAACAACTTTTTAATAACGTCGTTATGGATTATCCGGAATGCACCACAAAAAAGATGCTTTATCAAAAGCTACGACAGGATCCTTACCTCAATGCGTTGCAGATTAAATATGCCTACGCTATGACTTGTCATAAAGCACAAGGTGGGCAATGGCGTAATGTGTACCTTAGTTTTGGATACCTCACTCCAGAGATGATAGATCTTTCGTTTTGTCGATGGCTCTATACTGCCATGACGCGAGCTACTGAAAAATTGTATATTCTCCAGCCTCCTACTTTTATATTTGGTGATATAGATTTAGAATAGGGTACTATTTTTGAACTTAGTAAAAAGCCCATCATGAGTTGGGAGTACTTGACAACGTATTATTTCTTAGCCGACTTCCGACGTCCCCTACTCCATACACTTTACTTGCAAGAAAGACGATTTCTCTAAATGCTAAGTGTGATGATAATTGAGCAGGTAATCACTAATACATTTACCGAAAGCTGATATCAGAATTAATACCTTTGAGAGATCATTTCAAAACTATCGCATATTACTATTAAGGCACAAAGAACAAATAGTTGCAGTATTTTTGAAAATAGAATTTTGGTACACCTAATATCCTTTAAAACAAATATTAGGTATAAGCCGAGACAAATACTTGGAATTAACCTTGACGAATACCAGGTATCCATCGAGACAAATATAGGGTATATGTTTTCACTAATATCGAGTATCCGTTTTTGGTCATCGCTAAGCAGGTCGCTATATCATCCCACACCTGCACAATTCATTATCTGCAATTGCTTGATTACTATAGTCCTCAAGATAGTCAATGCTTAGAAAAAAAGTCCTCAAGATAATAACCTTGATAATCCACTATTTTTAGTACCTTTGTAGATAGTATTGTATCACCCCTTTAGCATTTTAATTAACGATGAGTAAGATTGTATCCAACTTGACACCCAATGTATTCTTTGTCACTAAAGGTAGTGGCGAGTCGGATTTGGAGCTACATGCAGGGTCGTACCACATGGCTCTTTATGATGCAGGCATTAGCGACTACAACATAATGGTATACTCTTCCATTCTACCAAAGACGGCACGTTTGGTGACAATGGACGAAATAGACTTGCCTCCTTTTGGCACAGAGATGAAGACCATTATGTCGGTGTCTCATGGTACGCAGGATGAGTTTGTATCAGCAGGTATCGTGTATGCTTGGATGTATGCAGATGAAAATTTTGACGAGAAAATAGGAGGATTAGTCTGCGAGGTAAATGGTAGGTATCGTATTGAAGAGCTTGAAGCAAGGCTCACCAGAGTGATACTTGACCTCCACGACAAGACTTATAACCAGTATTATTTAGGAGAGCTCAACTTTGTCACTGAGGGCATCACAATAGAGAAACGGTATGGGACGGCCCTCGTAAGTCTGTGCTTTATGGACTTCATACAGGAGGAAAGTACAATCAACGAGTAACGACACTTTTCAGACTCATCTTTTGACACGAGAGAAAAGATGGCATAAAAAGGAGGCACCTAACTATTGCAGTGCCTCCTTTTATAGTGGTAAATGATTTTTGATTTATGAGGTTTGTCACTATGACTCTCAAAAAACATTATGTTAAGACAAACTGACTTAAGGTAATTACCGCAGTATTTATCACATATCAAATATCTGCTTCTGAATTAAACTATAATTATGGCGAGGAAGAAAAAAGAACCAGTAAATATAGAGGGCATAAAGATAGAGAAAATGGCAGCCGAAGGTAAATGTCTCGGACACTTACCCGATGAGCGGGTGGTATTTGTACCCTTTTCTGCACCAGAAGATATAGTGAATATAAGGCTGGGAAAGTGCCGAAAAGCTTTTGCCGAGGGGACCATTACAGATATCGTGTCCCCATCTCCGTACCGAGTAAGCCCGAGATGCGAGCACTTTACGGTATGTGGGGGATGCAAATGGCAACACATCCCCTACGAACTTCAATTGCAAGGCAAACAGCAACAAGTGTATGACCAATTGGAGCGTATCGGACACCTTATAATTGAGGATAAGCGACCTATTATGGGTGCGAATGTCATCTATGACTACCGAAACAAGTTGGAATTCACTTTCTCTAATCGTCGATGGCGGACTCGCGAAGAGATGGATGACGTAGAGGGTGGCACTACCTCCGACAATAACGCCTTAGGATTTCACATTCCGGGGATGTTCGACAAAGTATTAGATATCAATACTTGCCATTTACAGGGAGAGCTGAGTAATAGGATTCGACTATTTATTAAGGACTATTGCCATAATCATCAAGGCTATGATTTTTATGATCTTCGCAATCACGAGGGATTTATGCGTACCCTTATGATTAGGATGAGTAGTCGGGGAGAGGTAATGGTAGTTGTCGTTTTTGCGTATCAAGATAAAAGCAAAATGGACGCACTACTCGAAGCAATGCATATCGCCTTTCCTGAGATTACGTCATTGATGTATGTGGTGAATACCAAAGTCAATGACTCATTGGGTGATCAAGAAGTCTGTCTTTTCTATGGCACCGACCACATCTGGGAAGAAATGGACGGTTTGAAATATAAGATAGGGGCAAAGAGTTTTTACCAAACCAATAGTCAACAAGCCTATCACCTCTATGAACAAGTACGGCATTTGGCCAATCTTAAGGGAGATGAATTGGTTTATGACTTATACACAGGGACAGGAACGATAGCGTCATTTATTAGTAGAAGTGCTAAAAAAGTGATTGGTATAGAATATGTTCCAGAAGCTATCGAGGATGCCAAAGAGAACTGCCGTGTAAATAGTCTCGACAATCTTTTATTCTACGCGGGGGATATGAAAGACATCCTCACAAAAGACTTTATTGCGGAACACGGCAGACCAGATATTGTAATCACGGATCCCCCACGAGCAGGTATGCACACTAATGTGGTAAATGTATTACTGGAGACTGCACCTGAGAGGATTATTTACGTTAGTTGCAACCCTGCCACACAAGCACGAGATGTGGCAATGATGCAAGAGCAATATCGTATTGTGACAGCCCAACCAGTCGATATGTTTCCACATACAAGTCATGTAGAGAATATATTATTACTTCAAAAAAAGTAATAATATGGCTGGCATACTTATTGCACATACTCGTAAAGTGCCAGTAAAATATTGGTACATTTGCATATCATTTCTATACAAACTATTAAGGATTAACTATTGAAAACAGATAGCACTAAAGCCCTCGTAGATACTATTGTTGAGGGAATTCGAGAGAAAAAAGGTAAGCATATTACGATTATAGATATGCAGAGTATTGATGATGCTTTTTGCGATTACATGTTAATTGCAGAGGGCAATACACCTACACAAGTAGATGCCATTGAGGACTCTATTTGGGACACTGTAAACAAGCGATTAGGCGATAAACCTATCCACACACACGTGGGTTCTGGTGAGTGGGTTGCTATGGATTATGTAGATGTCATGGTGCATATTTTTGTACCTGAACTACGTCATTATTATGGTATTGAGCAGATATGGGCTGATGCCAAACAGTCCAATTTGCCAGATGAGGAGTAGTCATCATCAACAATTTGTTAGTAATATAGTATGGGCATGAACACAAATAACGCACCTAAGAATAACCCCAATAAAAAGATGAAAAAGGCTGGCGGAGGCTTAGGGTGGATATATATTATAATGTTGCTCTCAATACTTGGTATTTGGGTATTCACCGATAATGGCCAAGGGAAAAACGTAGAATGGAGCCTTTTCCAAACCATGCTCCAAGAAGATGTCTTTGAGGATATCACTGTTTATAGTTCAAAAGGAACAGTAGTCGCAATCGTCAAAAAGGAAGCGGAGAAAAAGAGTACGCACTATGGTATATCCCCAAACAATAGCAAGGCTAATAGGACACAGCTCTTATCGAGAATAGAGGTAACATCCCAGATACCAAGTGCAACAGCCTTTAACGACTTATACCAAAAGATAATGGATGGTGAGCATCCAATCACCGCCAAAGTGTCGTATAACAACAATACTTCTAACATTCTTGGTATTATTATAAGCCTCCTACCTCTCGTATGCCTTATCATCTTTTGGATATGGATGACTCGTCGCATGATGGGAGGTGGTATGGGTGGTAGTGCCAATGGAGGAGGAATCTTTAACGTAGGGAAATCTAAAGCCCAACTATTTGATGCCGAAAATAAAGTTAAGGTAACCTTTAAAGATGTAGCTGGTCTTAGCGGTGCTAAGCAAGAGGTAGAGGAGATAGTCCATTTCCTTAAAGAGCCAAAAAAGTATACCGAATTGGGAGGTAAAATCCCTAAAGGAGCCCTACTTGTAGGTCCTCCAGGAACAGGTAAAACACTTCTCGCTAAAGCAGTTGCAGGCGAAGCTAATGTACCTTTCTTTTCCCTCTCAGGTTCGGATTTCGTTGAAATGTTTGTTGGGGTCGGAGCTTCAAGAGTTCGTGATCTCTTTAAGACTGCAAAGGAGAAAGCTCCCTGCATTATCTTTATTGATGAGATTGATGCTATCGGTAGAGCAAGAAGTAAAAATGCAGGCTTTAGTGGCAATGATGAGCGGGAAAATACCCTCAATCAATTGCTTACAGAGATGGATGGATTCGGCACTAATAGCGGAGTAATAATATTAGCAGCCACTAATAGAGTGGATATCCTTGATAAAGCACTCCTAAGGGCAGGACGCTTTGATCGGCAAATCAGCGTAGAACTACCCGATGTCCACGAAAGGAAAGATATTTTCCGAGTACACATGAGACCCCTAAAGATGGATGATTCGGTAGATATTGACTTACTCTCAAGGCAGACTCCAGGCTTCTCAGGTGCCGATATTGCCAATGTCTGCAATGAGGCTGCACTGCATGCTGCAAGGGAAGGTAAAAACGTCATACAAGGGAATGACTTTACGAGTGCGATAGATAGGATTGTAGGTGGATTGGAAAAGAAAACCAAGATAACCACCGAAGAAGAGAAAAAGGCTATCGCCATCCATGAAGCTGGACACGCGACTGTGAGCTGGTTGCTTGAGCACGCTAATCCGCTTATTAAAATAACGATCGTTCCTCGTGGTAGAGCACTCGGGGCTGCTTGGTATTTACCCGAGGAGAGACAAATAACCACTACTGAGCAACTCCTTGATGAAATGTGTGCTACCTTAGGTGGTAGAGCCGCCGAGTATATTACCTTTGGTAAGATATCGACAGGTGCCGCCAACGACCTTATGAAAGTTACACGTATGGCTCAAGCCATGGTTACTTATTTCGGGATGAGTGAGAAGCTGCCCAACATCAATTACGAAGACAACCAAAACGAATATGGCTTTACAAAGCCTTATAGTGAGGCAACAGCTAAAATGATTGATGAGGAAGTCCTTCAAATTATAAATACACAGTACGAAAGAGCCAAACGTATACTCGAGGAGCATCGCGACGGGCATAAGGCTATCGCTGATATGCTCTATACAAGGGAAGTGATTTTCACTGAAGACGTGGAGAAAATATTGGGCAAACGTCCATGGAAGTCACGTGCAGACCAACTCTTAGAGGGTGAGAAAGAGAAAGAGCAGACCCAAATAAACGAAGACCACGATCCTGAATAACGATTTTTAGTTTGCCAATACTTTAAGCAGTCCAATAGCTTTATAAGCCTGATAGGAGTAAACATTTTTCAGTTTCTCTTATCAGGCTTATATTTTTCTTATAGTAGAATCGCATAACAATAAGAGACCTTAAATAGAATTTCTTCGATTCTCTTTGGTCATTCGTCATTATTATTTTATCTTTGAGGGAAGGGCTGATTAAGGATATTAAATCTTGGAATCGCCTTACGAATAATACTGGCATTAAAATGAATAGAATATCAATATACATCTTCACGATTGTAGCCATTACACTTTGCCAATATCACAAATTGGAGGCACAGCAATTAGTACATCCTGCAGATCCTGTAGCCACTTATCCATTCGGATTAGAGGGGAAAAACATAGCTTTATGGCAAAGTCATGGTTTATATTTTGAGTATACCCTTAATCGCTGGGAGTGGCAACGAGCTCGTATTCATCAGACTGTTGAGGATCTTTATACTCAAAGTTATGTATTACCATATTTAGTACCTATGTTAGAGAATAGTGGAGCATACCTCTTTCTCCCTCGCGAACGAGATTGCTCCATATATGAGTACATCATAGACAATGATCCCTCACCTCATAACAATGGTTTTTATAGAGAAGAGGGTAAGAAGTGGCAAGATGGAGGCAAAGGATTTGGCTATTGCAAAGCCATCCTTTCTGATGGAGACAATCCGTTTACTATGGGTAGCACAAGGAGAGTTAAGACCGATAAGAAAGGAAGTACCAAGGCTTTTTGGGAGGTAAAAGTAAAAGAAGACTCAGAGCATGCTGTATATATATCATATTCCACCTACGACAAAAGTAGTCACGATGCTTGCTATACGATTCATCATGCTGGAGGTAAAGACACTTTCATTGTTGACCAATCCATGGGTGGTGGTACTTGGATTTATCTCGGCACCTTCCCCTTTTCCTCAAAAAAAAGTGGACAAGGTATTGAACTAAGTAATAAAAGTAATTCCAAAGGAAATTGGGTCAGTGCTGATGCGGTTAAGATAGGCGGAGGGATGGGTAATATAGCTCGAGGGTATCCAAATAGATTATTTCGCACGAGTGCACTGAGTATTGATCGTCAAGAGTATCAAACAAGTGGCTACCCTCGATTTACTGAAGGAGCGAGGTATTGGCTACAATGGGCGGGTGTCCCTACAAGTATTTACAACAGTAATGAAGGGGTAGACGATTACAAAGATGACTACCAATGTCGCGGTCTCTGGGTCAATTGGCTCGCAGGGGGATCGAAATACAATAATAAAGAAGATGGGTTAAACATACCCATTGACCTCGCCTTTGCCCTTCATTCAGATGCAGGGACGTGTTTAGGGGATAGTATTGTAGGCACATTAGCTATCTATAATAGCCGATGGAATAAAGGCAAATATCCAGATGGTCGTAAACGCATAATAGCTAAAAGATATGCCGAATCCGTTACGCAAAGTGTGCTTAGGGATATAAATGCTTTGCATGCTCCTGAGTGGGTATTTAGAGGATTCCGAAACAAAGCATACTCAGAAGCGACTTACCCAGTGGTGCCATCATTGCTCCTCGAACTGCTTTCGCACCAAAACTTTCCTGATATGCGTTATGGGTTGGATCCTGAATTCAAGTTTACAGTAAGTAGAGCTATCTACAAGGGTATTCTCCGCTTCCTTGCCTCTGAAGAGGGTCGCAAGTATGTGGTACAGCCATTGCCCGTTCAGTGTTTTGCTATCGAACTAACTGGGCATAATAATATTTCTCTCACTTGGGAAGCAACCCATGATCCACTTGAGCCTACTGCATTACCTACCAAATATCTTTTGCAAACGTCTATTGACGGCTCTCCTTTTGACAAAGGGATACTAACGACCCACAACCATATTGAGATCACGATCGAGCCAGGTAAGCTCTATCGGTATAAAGTAATCGCACTGAATGATGGTGGGATGAGCTTTCCTTCAGAAGTACTATCGGCTGGCATTCCACTAAACAATGCTTATGGCAAAGTGTTAGTTGTTAATGGGTTTACGAGAATTTCTGCCCCTGATTGGTTTGATATTCCAGAAAGGAATATCGCGGGTTTCTTACCTCAGATTGATGGTGGTGTACCCTATATCAGAGATATTAGTTACACAGGTGCTCAAAAAGTCTATGATCGGCAATGTCCGTGGATAGATGACGATAATCCTGGCTTCGGAGATAGCTACTCCGATTATGAGACAAAAATAATTGCAGGTAACACGTTTGATTACCCAAGTATTCATGGGAAAGCCTTACTAGTGTCTGGTTACGCTTTTGCGTCTTGCTCACGGGCTTATATCGAGAAGCATCCAGAAAATGCACTCAGTTATGATGCTTTAGATCTGATATTAGGTAAACAAAAACAGACATTCAAGGGTCCAAAGGATGGTAGATCACCTAAATACAAGGCCTTATCAAAACCTATACGGATAGCGGTAGAGGGGATGGCTAATGCCAATAAAGGGATTCTCATTTCAGGCTCTTATGTAGCATCCGATCTTTGGCACGACATTGATGAAATCGAGCTTGAAGAGGGGAAAAGATTTGCTCAGGATATCCTGCACTACACACTTAGAAGTAAAAGGGCAGCAAAAACCGGAGAAGTTAAAACCGTACAGAATAATATAGGAATGTCCGAGAAACACTTCTCTTATAATAGTGTCCTATCAAGTAAGCAATACGTTGTGGAATCACCAGATGGTATAGAGCCCACTAAAGGGGCAGAGACCATACTTCGCTATTCTGAGAATAACCTTAGTGCTGGCATTGCTTATAGCGATAACTTCCGTAGTGTCATCGTAGGTTTTCCAATAGAGAGTATTAATGACGAAGATCAGCTCACTGAGATAATGCGTGAAATAATGGATTTCTTGGCTCAAAGGAAATCAAAATAATCAACTTCATTCATACAATAAGATAGGATGAAAGATATAAATATATTCGCCTTACGAGGATTCATTCGAGACACAGAAGGTGTTGAGAACATAGCTAATACGACCGAGCTATCAATCCTTCCCACATCAACTAAAACCCTTACAGCAATCGCTTCAAAAGCTACCGCTCCGTACATTCTCCTTCAGACGAAAATAGCGACTATTAGCTTCGGATATTTAGCAATAGAGCGATTACTATACATAGCGAAAGAGAGCGGAGCAGCTATACTCTATGCAGATAGATATCAACAAACACAAGAAAACATCGTCCCTCACCCTACTATTAATTATCAAGATGGCTCCCTGCGTAATGACTTTGATTTTGGAGCATTTGTACTGATTCCCACAAATAAATTCAAAGAAGCTATCTCCCAAATGTCTGACATTTATGAATACGCAGGGCTATATGATCTACGGCTAAGGCTAAGTGAATTGGGGAAAGTACAGCGTATTAATGAATACCTTTATACCGAAATTCTTAACGATAATAGGTCAAATGGTGAGCAGCTATTTGACTATGTAGATCCTAAGAATAGCTTGGTTCAAAAAGAGATGGAGCAGGCATGCACAGGATATCTTAGGCGAATAGGTGCATTGCTAACGGCTGAACCACATGGAATAGATTTGGAGTGTCACACTTCAGAATTTCCAGTAGTGGCGAGTGTTGTTATACCGGTAAAGAATAGAGTGAGGACTATTAAGGATGCCATAACATCGGCTTTGACGCAAAGGACTACCTTTCCATACAACGTCATAGTCGTAGACAACCACTCTATAGATGGCACTTCGCAGATAATTGATAAGATAAGTAATGAAGAGGAAAGGTTGATCGTGATTCGCCCTAATAGGCATGACTTAGGAATAGGAGGGTGCTGGAATGTGGCGATAATGGATAATAGATGTGGTAAATACGCTGTACAGCTTGATTCTGATGACCTATATTCATCCCCAGATACCTTGACAAAAGTTGTTGAATTATTTGAAAAAGAGCATTCTGCCATGGTTATTGGCTCCTATAAAATGACTGATTTTGAGCTAAATGAGATTCCACCCGGCATCATTGATCATAAAGAATGGACCCCTGAAAATGGTAGAAATAATGCACTACGTATTAATGGGCTTGGAGCTCCAAGAGCATTCTATACGCCACTACTACGCGAGCAACCTTTCCCCAATACAAGTTATGGCGAAGATTACGCAATGGGGCTATTCTTCTCTCGCACTTATCACATTAGCCGTATCTATGACGTTATCTACCTGTGTCGTCGATGGGAGGATAATTCAGATGCCTTTCTGAGCATTGACAAGATGAATAGCAATAATTTCTATAAAGATAGTATACGTACTTGGGAGCTACAAGCACGGCTACAATTAAACAGTAGGGGTAAAAATGGGCAACAATAACCTATTATTAATGCTCATCGATGCTTTATGGCAAGAGCAGAATAATCAGTGGCAAATGATGCAAAAGGGATATCAAGATTTTTCGCACATTGTCACAAAGGACATATCATACGGAGGTAAAGTATTTAGAGCTCAGCACAATCCTCGCCGTATCGTATCGGCAAGTGCAAATGTAGACAAACAGTGCGTTGCCAAACGTCCTTGCTTTCTATGTTCCGACTCCTTTAATAAAGACCAAAAAGGGATTTTGCTCCACCATAAGTACTTATTCCTCATCAATCCATACCCTATACTACCACGGCATTTTACGATACCATCTCTTAAGCACGAGCCTCAGCAGATTATGGGGGATACCTTTACCGATATGGCATGGATGGCAGAGATGCTGAGAAACAAGTACGATGTGTACTTTAATGGGGCAACTGCAGGGGCATCGGCACCTGATCATTTTCACTTTCAGGCTGGTCCGCAGGGTATTTTACCACTATGTGAGATGGACATATCTCAACCGATATGGCAAGGGCAGCATTCTATTGTCTCTGAAATAGAGACATCGCCTCGCACAATCCTTTTGATACAATCAACTGAAATTGAGGAGATGAATAAGGCTTGGCAGTCTATTTACAACGCATTATCTGAACCACAGCGTATCAATTTAGTGATGAGACATTCAAAAGGAAGCTGGAAGCTATGGATCATATTACGGAGCAAACATAGACCTGAATGCTACACAGCAGAAGGCGACAATAAGATGATGGTTTCCCCGGGCGTTATCGATATGGCAGGTATAGCTGTACTCCCAAGACAATTTGACTTCGACCGCATCAATGGTGAGATATGGTACAGGATAATGGCGGAAGTATCGCTCTCGGTTACAGACTATCGTAAGACATTGCAACGCATAAAATGGTCATAAGATTGGAGCATATATTTCTTCCGAGCGAATATCGACAAAGAGTATTCTCAAAAAACGAGTCCACACTAATTATATAGTTGACAAATAAGGAGATATAATATGT
This sequence comes from uncultured Porphyromonas sp., assembly GCA_934364985.1. Classification (GTDB taxonomy): domain Bacteria; phylum Bacteroidota; class Bacteroidia; order Bacteroidales; family Porphyromonadaceae; genus Porphyromonas_A. Next base: position 165,081 of record CAKRMU010000001.1, read on the forward strand.
TTATAAGGATTCCCAATATTAGTCTCAACAGATACCGAGTATTCGGTGCGACGAATACCAAGAATTTACTTAAACTAATACCAAGTATGCAAAATATCGTTTTACCCAATGGGGGAAGGTTAATAGTTCATTTCACGATTAAGGATATATGGAAATGAAACGAACGTTATCGGTAGGAATTGTTACAGCCCCTATTATTAAGGTTGGATTTAATGGTATTTACCATGATGAGGATGGTAATATAGTGCAGGGTGAATTAGTGTTGGATGCTAAGTCAGCGGGGAATCTCTATATTCCTGAAAACGCGAAAAATACCTTTACTATTCACGATGTCGTAATTGGCATAAACTTTCACTGGGAACAGAAAGAAGCCCAAACCTTTAGAGGATCATTAAACATTATCGCAAATCCTGACAATGCCGATGAAATCATTGCAATAAACCACATAGATATTGAGGATTATCTCATGAGCGTCATATCCTCTGAGATGCGACCTGAAGCCAATAGCTCACTTCTAAAAGCCCACGCTGTAATATCTCGAAGCTGGGTATTGGCTCAATTGGGAACCTATAAAATGGCTCATTCAAAGTCTGCAAAAGCACCTTCCGATGGGCTTGTCTGGTACGATAAAGAAACTCATACCCTATTTGATGTCTGTGCTGATGATCATTGCCAGCGATATCAAGGGCTTACAAAAGTGATTAATGAGAAAGCAAAAGAGGCAGTCTTAAGTACGAAGGGGCAAGTACTTACCTACAAAGGAGGCTTAGTTGATGCCCGATATCACAAGTGTTGTGGAGGTGCTTTAGAGAGGTTTTCTACCTGTTGGGATGATGTTGATTATGACTATCTACAACCTCTTCGCGATAATAATACTGAGGGTTTGGTAGACCTTTCGGAAGAGGAAGAGGCAGAGCGATTTATCTTACAAACACCTGATAGCTTTTGCAATACCAACGATCAAGAAATTCTACAGCAAGTACTAAATAGCTATGACCAAGCAACAAACGATTTTTATAGATGGGAAGTTGTTTATTCTGCAAGTGAATTAGGACAAATAGTAGCGAAGAAGAGCGGAAAAGACATAGGAGATATCATAGAAATCAAACCATTAAATAGAGGAGCATCAGGACGCATCTATCGTCTTAAGCTTATCGGGACTAAAGGAATTTTAATCATAGGTAAAGAGCTGGAAATTAGACGAATTTTATCTAAGAGCCACCTCTACTCCTCCGCTTTCGTAGTCCAGAATAATGGTGCCTTTATTACCCTTAAAGGTGCAGGCTGGGGGCATGGTGTTGGGCTATGTCAAATAGGGGCGGCATTGATGGCGAATAAGGGATATTGCTATCAAGAGATTCTAAATCATTACTACCCAAATACAAAATTAACAGCCATTTATTAAAGGTTTATGACACATCGTAATAATAAAAAATGCTCACCATGGGCGTGGATACCTACCCTATATTTTGCCGAAGGTATTCCCTATGTCGCTGTAATGACTATATCCGTGATTATGTACAAAAACTTAGGGCTAAATAATTCCGTGGTTGCTCTGTATACAGGCTTTCTATATCTTCCCTGGGTTATTAAGCCTCTATGGAGTCCTATTGTAGATATCTTTAAAAGTAAAAAATGGTGGATCATATCGATGCAGCTGTTGATAGCCATCGCTTTTGCAGGTGTTTCATTTACCCTATACAGTCCCCATTATATCCCTTTGACACTCGCATGTTTTTGGGTACTTGCCTTTTCGTCTGCGACCCACGACATCGCTGCTGATGGCTTTTATATGCTTGGTCTTAGTCAAAATAATCAAGCTAAGTTTGTAGGTATTAGGAGTACTTTCTATCGGATTGCAACGATCTTTGGTCAGGGAGCTTTAGTGGTATTTGCCGGTTATTTGGCTACCGAAACCGGACGTATCAAAGATTCTTGGAGTGCCACTTTTGCACTTCTTGGTCTTTTATTCCTTTTCTTTTTTTTATATCACAGATACACCCTTCCACGTACAAATAGGGATGAAGATAGAGGAGGTCAACTGTCATTAATAGAGAGTTTACGAGATTTTTTTAGCACATTCAGTTCATTTTTCACCAAGAAAGGCGTCGTTCCTGCCCTCCTATTTATGCTCTTTTATAGGCTTCCTGAGGCATTTGTTGTTAAGATGATCAACCCTTTCCTCCTTGACCCAATAGCAGTAGGAGGATTAGGTCTCAGTACAAAGGAAGTAGGATTTGTTTATGGCACTTGGGGGGTATTAGGACTGACAATAGGAGGAATTCTTGGAGGACTTGTTGTCGCTAAAGGAGGACTTAAAAAATGGCTATGGCCAATGGCATTAAGCATTATTCTCCCATGCTTTGTTTACGTATATTTGGCAACTATTCAGACAACGAACCTCAACATTATTAACTTCTGCATCATCTTAGACCAGTTTGGATATGGTTTTGGGTTCACAGCTTACATGCTTTATCTTATCTACTTCTCTCAAGGCGAATCACAAACTGCACACTATGCGATATGCACAGGTTTCATGGCATTAGGTATGATGTTGCCTGGGATGGTAGCAGGTTATATCCAAGAAGCTTTGGGATACAAAGATTTCTTTTGGTTTATTATGGCTTGTAGCATTCCCGCACTGCTCGCAACAGGATTAATAAAAATAGACCCACATTTTGGACTAAAAGAAAAGACTGAACACGTATGAAAATCCTACATAATATAGTATTCGGCATCATCTCGAGCATACTTTTAGCAATACCTATTACGGCACAGCAGCCTGTCGTTAAGACAGGATTAGAAGTGCTTGCGTGCCGTAATTTTGACATCCTAAAGGGTAAAAGAGTGGGACTAATTACCAATCCCACAGGCGTCGATAGCCAACTTCGCTCCACTATTGACCTGCTATTCGAGGCACAAGATGTTAAGCTTGTGGCACTTTTTGGTCCTGAACATGGTGTGCGAGGAGATGCTCACGCAGGAGACAAGATAGCAACTTTAAAGGATAAAAAAACTGGCATTCCAATATACTCTCTATACGGCAACACTCGAAAGCCTACACGAGACATGCTCAGAGGTATTGATATTATAGTATATGATATTCAAGATATTGGTTGTCGCTCCTATACTTATATCAGTACTTTAGGATTGGCTATGGAGGCTGCTGGTGAGGCAGGGATCCCTTTCGTTGTGCTGGATCGTCCTAACCCTCTTGGAGGATTACGCATAGAGGGGAATATTACTGAGCCCTACTTTATATCCTTTGTCAGTCAATATTCCATCCCATATGTATATGGATTAACTTGCGGGGAACTGGCCTCCTTTATTAACGGAGAACACCTAAATAAAGTGCCGTGCCAGCTCACCATTATACCTATGGAAGGCTGGGAGCGATGGATGATATATGAAGACACAGGTCTACCTTGGGTAGCCCCGTCACCACATATTCCACATGCCTCATCGGCTCTTTATTATCCGCTTTCGGGGATAATCGGCGAACTTAATGTCGTATCTATAGGTGTAGGATATACGCTTCCGTTCCAAACTTTTGCCACTGAATGGGCTGACGCGGAGGCATTATCAACGGCACTTAATGCAAAAAACATCCCAGGGATAGTCTTTCGACCTATTCACTACAAGCCCTATTATGGTATCGGAAAAGGCAAAATACTCCATGGTGTTGAGGTCTATTTCACTGATCCACATATAGCTCCACTGAGTCCTATTCAGTATATGGTAGTTGAGGAATTGTACAAACAGAATCCTACTCATTCCCCATTTATGGGCGTTCCAAGGAGTAAGCTTGCAATGTTTGATAAGGTATGCGGAAGTAACGAAATACGCATTAGATTTGGGAAAAATCACAAATGGGCAGATGTCAAAGCCTATTGGAATAAAGATGTAGATGCATTTCGAGAAAGAATTACTCCATATCTTCTTTACCAATAATGTACGATTTTTAAATTGATATATGATGAATATTCTGATTGCAGATAGTGGCTCTACAAAGACTAATTGGTGTCTTGTCAAAGCTGATGGTACACTTATCGCTAATGTTAAAACAGAAGGCCTTAACCCGTTTTTTCTAACTCCTGATGAGATGACAGAAGTACTTAGGAAGTGGCTGATGCCACAATTGGGAGAAGCGGTCATCAATCATATCTACTTCTATGGTGCAGGTTGCACTCCTCAAAAAGCACCTTTAGTCATTGACATGCTTAGGAATCTCAAGATTGCTGAAGCGATTGAAGTGCATTCAGATATGCTGGGGGCAGCGAGAGCATTATGCCAAAAGCAAACAGGGATTGCCTGTATCTTAGGTACTGGTGCCAATTCCTGTAGCTACGATGGCAGGAATATTGTCGCCAATATATCACCCTTAGGATATGTCTTAGGTGATGAAGGGAGTGGTGCCGTGCTGTCAAAACTTTTTATAGGAGCGGTATTAAAAAATCAGATGCCCGATGGTCTTCGGAATGAGTTTTTGGATTACTATCAAACAACCCCAGAAAGTATCATTCACACAGTATACAACGGAGCAAAGCCCAACACTTACTTAGCCTCATTCTGTCCTTTTATTGCTCAGCACCTATATATTCCTGAGGTGTATCGTCTTTCAGAAGATGCTTTTCGACTCTTCATACGTAGAAACGTCAAGCAATACCCTAATCACCAAACGGAGAGCGTTCATTTCACAGGTTCAGTGGCATATCATTTTCGAGAGCCATTGACCACAGCCTGTGACAAAGAGGGTATTCACTTGGGTACTATTCTGCAAGATCCGATATCGGGTCTCATAAAATACCATACAAATTAGCGACTATACTTAATTATGAGTGACTATATTAAGATAACCGAATTGCCCTCACATTACGATGCCCTTGAGCAAAAAAAAATCGGTGAAATACTCAGAGATATCAATACTGAAGACCAAAAAGTAGCTATTACCGTACTGCAGGCACTCCCATCTATAGAAGCACTACTGACAGATATATTACCTCGTATGGAGCGGGGTGGGAGAGTCTTCTACATCGGTGCAGGTACCAGTGGACGTCTCGGTGTCCTTGACGCTTCAGAAATTCCCCCCACCTATGGGGTACCCCCTACTCTGTTTGTCGGTCTCATCGCAGGGGGCGATGAAGCACTTCGCCGACCTATTGAGCATGCTGAAGATAGCGAGACACAAGCGTGGCAAGACCTACTCCATTTTGACATCAATCCAAATGACACACTCATCGGCATTGCTGCAAGTGGGACGACCCCCTACGTAATAGCAGGACTAAAAAAAGCTCAATCCACCGGCATTCTCACCGCTTGTATCACATCAAATCCTCATAGTCCTATCACTCAAGTAGCAGATCACCCCATCGTTACTGTCGTCGGACCTGAATATGTAACGGGTAGTTCTCGAATGAAATCAGGCACAGCACAGAAGATGGTACTTAATATGATCTCAACCACCTTGATGATCAAATTGGGACGAGTGGAGGGTAATAGGATGATTAATATGCAACTCAGCAATAAGAAACTTGTACATAGAGGAACGCACATGCTTATGGATACCTTCGGTTGGGACTACACTGTAGCTGAAGCACGATTGTTAGAGGAGGGATCCGTAAGAGCGGTTTTAGACAAATACAATAGCAATAATTAAAATGAAAAAAATCGCACTCACCGCTCTAATTATTTTGGCATCCATTGAAAGCGTATTTGCTTCCGATGACATCTTTTATGAGACACTCTCGAAACAGGTAATTAATGCCACAGTTTGCATTACTATGGATACGACATTCACAGATTATTACTATCACAGACTGGCTATTTTTGTGGAAGAGCCAGCCCAGTCCATAGACGTACTGATGTTGGGTGATAGCCTCACCGAAAACGGAGGCGAATGGTCATCTCACTTTAATCGTCACGAGATAAAATTCCTCAATAGAGGAATTAACGGAGACACAACGAGTGGGATTCTATATAGATTGGATGAAGTCAAACGCCATCACCCTAAAAAAATATTCCTACTTGCGGGTATCAACGACCTCGCTAATAACGTTTTGCCTGACACAATTGCAAAAAACACCATTGCAATTCTCCAAGAACTACATAAAACCCTACCTCATACACAGATTTACCTCCAGACGCTATTACCCGTGGACGAGGGCTATAATAGATACAAAGGACTTAGAGGTAAAACATCCTTAGTCGACCAAGTGAATAGCAGGCTAAAAGCAATACCCACAGCCCTCCCCTACATCACATTGATAGACCTCAATCCATACTTTCGTGAAAACAACTCTAATACACTTAAGCGATCAATAACGAGAGATGGTCTACATATTACCCCCGAAGGATACCTCCTATGGGCAGAAGTTATAAAAGGCTATATTGATTAAGTTCATTCTTAGATCTCAGAAAAAATCAACACTTAACAAAGAGTTATCCTCTTCCTTCCGAGTGAGGACTAAATCAGTCGGAGAAATCATTGCTTTACAATAACAAAATGATAAAAAAACAGATATAGGGAATTCGTCACAGCGAATACCAGGTATTCATCACAACTAATACCCTAAATTCATTGAGGCGAATATAAGGTATCTATTTTTATCACTATTAGCACTGCACAAATTCTTATTCGTAGATAATAGGAGCAAAAGCCTTGGCTAAACAAAAAAATATACCTACATTTGCACATATAACAAACATATGTGCATTGAAGAAGATGATAGAAGTCAATTTTATTGAAACGATAGAGAATAGGTACAAAGAATACTGGGAGCTTCCGGCTTTTACCAATTATGGCGAAGATAGGGATTATACCTTTGCTGACCTAAGTAAGTGGGTCGCAAAAGTGCATTTACTACTTAAGCATAGCGGAATAAGTAAAGGTGATAAAGTTGCACTCGTAGGCAATGATTGTGCAGAATGGTGTATGACTTGGATGGGAGTGATCACTTATGGAGCCGTGGTGGTACCTATACTGCCAGAGTTTCACAAGGACGACATACAGCACATCATCAATCACAGCGACAGCCAATTGGTATTCGTTGGGGAGCGTCACGTATCAATGCTTGCCCCTACTCAGCACCCAGAAGTGAAGCATGTCTTTAGGATCAAGGATCTATCCCTTGTTAAGGAGCTTTCGATAAATGGTGATTCCGATAGCAAGACGGCGGATCAATTGTTTAACGAAAGGTATCCTAATGGGTTCGGTAAGGAAGATGTGACGTACCCTAAGGTAGATAACTCCGAAGTTGTACTTATCAGTTACACCTCAGGCACCTCAGGCTTTAGTAAGGGTGTAATGGCAACAGCTAATAATTTGATGGCCAATCTCATCTTTGGTCACAATGCTGATCTCCTTCACCGCGGGGAGAAAGGGCTTTGCTTCCTACCCAATGCCCATGCATATAGTTGTGCCTTTAACTTTTTATTAGCTCAGACAGAAGGCACCCACTTATATATCCTTACATCTAAGCCGACACCCAAAATACTCCTGAAAGCACTTCAGGATGTCAAACCCTCACTGATACTGACTGTGCCACTCATATTGGAGAAAATCTATAAGAATGCTATCCAACCTAAGCTCAACAACCCCTATATACGAGTTGCCCTTAAACTTCCTATTGTGAATGAATTAATACACAGAAAATTTAAGGATTCCCTCACATTAGCTCTTGGTGGTAACTTTACTGAGGTCATTGTAGGGGGTGCTGCCCTTAATCCAGAAGTCGAGAATTTCTTACTCCGCATAGGTTTTCCGCTGACCGTAGGGTATGGTATGACTGAATGCTCACCCATCATTTCGTACACCAATCATAAGACATTCAGCAAACGTTCAGCTGGGAAAATCCTCCACGATATAGAGGAAGTACGCGTTGACTCCCCTAAGAGAATCAAAGGGAAAATGGTGGGAGAAATCCAAGTCAAAGGCGAAAACGTATGTCAAGGATATTATAAAAACGAAGAAGCTACGTCGGGATTATTTACACCTGATGGCTGGTTACATACAGGAGACTTGGGCTATATTGAGAATGATTACGTCTACCTCAAAGGTCGCTCAAAGGCAATGTTACTTGGCTCTGATGGTCAAAATATCTATCCTGAAGAGATAGAAGCAAAGCTCGCAATGCAACCATTCGTAAATGATGCTATCGTAGTTCAGAGAGGCAAAAAGATAGTAGCGATTGTCGAGCTCAATAACGACGAGATGATTAAATCAGGGTATAAGACCACGCAAGAGGTGAAGTGGCACGTGGATCATATCAAAAAAGAGGTCAACGCCAATTCTCCTCTATTTGCCCAGATAGCTGATATTGAAGTCCTTGAAGGGGTTTTTGAGAAAACACCAAAACAGAGTATCAAGCGCTATTTATACCACTAAGGTTTTTATTTGATATAAAGAAGGGGGTGCTATCATTTTGTTGATAGCACCCCCTTCATTTTTATGCTTTCATTTGTTTGAAAGCTCGTATTAAACGAATGATATTAAAGGTAATTTCATCTTAAAAATTTATACTTGAAGCACCGGATGAGTTGCATTTAAGCACTTGCTTAGCGTTAATATCGATGTTACTTGCTCCAGAAGCCTTAAGCTCTGCTGTCTCAGCGGTACACTTCTTTCCATCAAAACTTGATGCACCGGAAGCAACGATGATCGCGTTCTGAGTGCTACCTTTATAGGTCAATTCACTCGCCCCCGATAAATCGGCAGACAGAGATTCAGAGATGCGAGATGCCATATCGAGAGAAGATGCACCCGATAAGCAAGAGATAACATTGCGGTAATTGCCACGAAGAGAGCAGTCGCTTGCCCCAGAGAGTCTTACATTCATGGTGAGAGCATTGCCCGTGTATTCCATATCGCTTGCCCCAGAAAGTTTAGCGGTGAGGTGCGACACATTGCCTTGAAGTTCAAGCTCAGATGCCCCTGATAGTTCTACATACTTGACGCTGAGTGTCCCTACATACTTGAGGGTCATTTCGCTACCCCCTGACATCCTTATATTTTCTATTTTATCAATGTCTGTAACATACAATTTGACCTTGATATCATCATCAAAGCTCTCAAAAAACTTCTTTTTCTGCAGCTCAAGTTTTAGATGCCCTCCATCAAAAGAGTAATAAAAACGCTCCAATAATTTGGCTTTTGCAGTCACCTCCATCTTATTTGTGGGGGAAGATATCACTTCTACCTCAATACCAGAGCGGACAGTGATTTTCCACGGAGTGCTATTTAGCGTTATCTCCTTGGTCTGTGCAAAAGCACTTGTTCCTACCATAGTAAGTAGCACGATGGCTACCATGCTCCATAAATTCTTTGTCATAACTTTTACGAATTAGTGAGTTAGTAATTATCAATTCGCTGACAAGATACAAAGATTTCGGTAATATGCAAAACAAACAACATAAATATTTCGCAAAAGAACAGTATTTCAATGAAAGTGAAGGGCAATGTGGAGGTTTCATACACTACATGAATGGTTCATGGGAAGTAATGCATACGATTAAATAATTCGTTATCTACTTAAAAACAGAATCATAATCTACTCTGTTACTGATGATTTCAATATACGGAACGAATACCAGGTATTCGCTTAAACGTTTTCAGGGTATTCGTTAATGTAAATACCTGGTATTCGCCAAAGATTATTACGGCTATCCTTTTTTGCCAAGTGCAGGACACCTTTCTACAAGCACATTATCTAACCAAAATATTATAATGTATCTTTGCAGTAAATCAATGTCCGATTCGTATATGGAAAATGCCGACATATTTTTTCAAGATACCACATTCCGTTTTGGTAATAGGGTGATTATTGACAGCTTCTCCCATAGGATAATGTCTGGGGAGCGTATAGCTATCGTTGGGGAGTCAGGAGCTGGGAAGAGTACCTTACTTAATAGCATTGTAGGTCTCGCGATCCCCACTTCTGGAGCTATTGAAGTCAATGGTATGCTCGTGAACCCTGCTATTATCTGCTTTGCAATGGGGCAAGTACCGAAGAAGCAACACGCCCATTCGTACGACAAGCTATCCAAGATGCCTTTACTCCTACAATTGCATCAATGTCAGTGATGGGGCTTATCTCTATGCCAGGGACACTCGTAGGGCAGATCCTCGGGGGAAGTGTGCCAAACGTCGCAGCAAGGTATCAAATAATGATCATAGTTTTGCACTTTGTCTGCTCAACTATATCTCTTGTACTTATGCTCAATATAGCGATTAAGCAATCATTAGATAGCTACGGATTACTCAAAGAAGAGGATATTTACGCGAAAAATAAGCACCAAAGATATCATAAAAAATAGCTACATTTGCCATAAGTAAAATATCATATAAAACTTAATTGATCATATAATGGCACTAAAATTTATGACTGCCGAAGAGGCAGCACAATTCGTACACCATGACGATAATGTAGGGTTTAGTGGTTTCACACCGGCAGGATGCCCTAAGGTAATTCCCGCAGCTATTGCCCGTCATGCTAAGGCAGAGCATGAGGCAGGTCGTCCATTTAAAATTGGTGTATTTACAGGAGCCTCCACCGGGGATAGGCTTGATGGGGAATTGGCGAGAGCTGAAGCAATAAAATTCAGAACTCCGTACCAATCTAATAAGGATTTACGGAAACTAATCAACACGGGTGGCACTGAATATTTTGATATGCACCTATCTATGCTCGCACAAGAGATCCGATATGGATTCCTCGGAAATATCAATATCGCAATCGTGGAAGCCGCAGAGGTCACAGAAGATGGTGAGATAGTCCCCACAACAGGTGTAGGTATTGCCCCCACCATATGCCGGCTTGCAGATAAAATTATTGTTGAATTAAACGACCGCCATCCTAAAGAAATCCGTGGCATGCACGACATATGTGAGTTGCAGGATCCCCCCCACAGAGAAGTTATCAATATCGTTACTCCCCGCGACCGAGTAGGAACAAACTGCATCAAAGTAGACCCATCTAAGATTGTCGCAGTGGTAAGGACGTCAGAGCCTAATGACGACTCTAAGTTTACCCCATTAGATGATGTCACAAAGGCGATTGGGGCTAACGTTGCCAAGTTTTTCGAAGAGGATATGAAGGCAGGTAGGCTTCCGAAGAGCTTCCTTCCGGTACAAAGTGGTGTCGGGAATGTAGCTAACGCAGTACTGGGTGCTATGGGCGAGAGCGAACATATACCAGCTTTTGAAGTTTACACTGAGGTTATCCAAGACTCTGTTATCAAACTTATGGAAAAGGGCAAGGTAAAGTTTGCTTCCGGCTGTTCGCTGTCAGTCTCCCGTGATTGTATTCTTAACATCTACAAGAATCTGGATTTCTTTAAAGACAAACTTCTACTTCGGCCCCTCGAATACTCCAATAATCCAGAAGTCGCAAGGAGGATTGGGGTCATCGCTATTAATACAGCACTTGAAGCTGATATATATGGCAACATCAATTCGACCCACGTATTGGGTACAAGGATGATGAATGGGATCGGTGGGTCAGGTGATTTTACACGTTCTGGATATCTCTCAATCTTCACCACCCCATCTACCGCTAAGGATGGCGATATTAGTTGCTTCGTACCAATGGTGTCGCACCTTGACCACAGCGAACACTCGGTAAAGATAATCATTAGTGAATATGGTATTGCTGACTTAAGGGGCAAGTCACCTCGTCAACGTGCCGAAGAAATCATCTCAAAAGTAGTGCACCCAGACTACCGAGATAGTCTAAGAAAATACTTAGAGGTATCGACACAAGGCCAAACCAAAGTAAACCTTGAAGCTTGCTTTGAATTCCATCGTCAGTTCAAGGAAAAAGGCACAATGAAAGGTATTGATTTTAGCCAATACAAGAAATGAAATCCCCTATAAATCCAGTCTATACGCTACTAATAGCACTGCTATTAGTAGCGTGTAATGCTTCAAAGAAAGGTGATTCTCAGACCAAGATAGAGCCACCAAAGATGCCCGTACCCCCTACTATCATGACCGAGCCATCCGAAAGAGCTGGCTATATGGTTAACCATCTATTTGATGGAATGGACGGAATAGACACAACGCTTTTTACAAATACTAAGGAGCGTGAACAGTTTTTAGTTGACTTCTTTGGCATTGCAAGAGAGGCGAAAGAAGAGTCTTGCCGAGGTGCCATAAAGCAGTATTTTGAATTAGCGACACCGACTATGGACTCAGTGGCTCTTGCACTTGTCGGGAAATACTTTGGAGATCCAGGCTCACCATTATTTGATGAAGGGCATTATCTACTCATTAATGAGGAGGCTGAGAAATTGGGTATTCTTAACGAAGCAGAGTTAATTCGCCTAAAGTCAAGGCAAAAGCTATTCAGCCATAATCAGGTAGGGAGGGAAGCTGAAGACTTTACATTCACTAAGCCGGATGGCACTACTCAAACGCTCTATAATACGGCAAAAGGGAAGGAATTGATCCTACTCTTTTACAATCCTGATTGTAGCTCCTGTCAAAAATCATTTGACTTCTTAAAGGCAAGTGAAACCATACAGAATGCACTCCGTAAAGGTGTACAAGTGCTATGTATTTACCCAGAACAAAACGAATCTGCATGGCGGGCAAAACTCAAGTCTATTCCACCATTTGCAACCATTGGATTCGATAAAGAGGGCATTATTAATGCACAAGAACTATACGATTTGAGAGCTGTTCCCTGCTTCTATCTACTGGATGGCAACAAAAAGGTACTTCTAAGAGATGCCTTTCCAAATCAGCTCGAAGAGTATTTAATTAACCAATCTCAACAATGAAAGGAATTGTATTAGCAGGGGGCTCTGGCACCCGACTATACCCAGCCACCATCCCTTTTTCAAAGCAACTGCTACCAGTATATGGTAAGCCCCTTGTCTACTATCCACTTTCCGTACTAATGCTTGCAGGGATTAAGGATATCCTCATCATTACTACACCACAAGACCAATCGCTTTTCAAAAAGCTCTTAGGGGATGGAAGCAGATTGGGCATCAAGCTCTCCTATACAATACAAGGTCGCCCAGAGGGTATTGCACAAGCGTTCTTGCTCGCTGAGGACTTTCTTGAGGACGATGATGTATGCTTAATCTTAGGGGATAATATCTTTTATGGGCAATCCTTTGATAAAACCCTAAGGTCTGCTATACAAAAAGTGCAAAGCGATAAGTCTGCTGTCGTCTTTTCATACTACGTAAAAGACCCAGAGAGGTATGGGGTTGTTGAATTTGATGCGAGACATAAAGCCCTTAGCATTGAGGAAAAGCCACAAAGTCCGAAAAGCAATTATGCTGTGGTAGGTCTCTACTTCTACCCCAATGATGTGGTACAAAAAGCTAAGGGGATAACACCTTCAGCACGTGGCGAATTAGAGATCACCTCTGTCAATCAAGACTATCTTGCCGAAGGGAGATTGGCAGTCGAACCGCTCGGAAGGGGCTTTGCATGGCTTGATACCGGCACATACGAATCGCTCCATGAGGCAGGTGAATTTATCCGAGCCATAGAAAGAAGACAAGGACTTCAGGTAGCAAACCTTGAGGAAATTGCCCTTAATAAAGGATGGATATCAAGGGAAGCCATCTACAGCACTGCACAAGCCTACAAAGGGAGTGAGTATGCCAAGTACCTCCTTCAGCTCATCAACGAGAGTCCGAATAGCTAACCACCTACCCCTTTCGCCATGTCTTATATTCTCAAAATACCAGATCTTCTCCTAAACTAAATTCAAAACAAATTTTTGCCGGATTACGTGAGAGGCTGGAGTAAGGGTATATCTGAGGGAATTATGATTTTGGGGTCTAAGCTCTGTAGCATCCATCCCAATGGCATTGGGTTTAAAGGTAGCCACTCGGTATGTTTATGCTCTTCGAACTGCCTTTGCCCCTCTCTTTTCTTCTCATATTGTGCGACCTCCCTAAGATATTCTTTAGCATCATCGCAAGGAGAAATAAGCGGTATGGCATTTGCTGGAGCTTTAGCATAAACTACACCTGTTTGCCATCTAAAACCGAACTTTTTGTAGTAGTCTATCAACCATATTTCGGCCGGCACCAAAAATGTAGCGACATACCCTGCTTTGTTTATTTCCTTAATTATCTCCGGAAGAAATTCGGACATCACGCCTTGACCTTGGTGAGATTTAGCTGTGCATACACTATATAAGTATGCGACTTTTAATGGACAATCATTCGCACGTATACGCAAGGAGTACTCCACCACTTGAGTAAATGCGCTCAACCTACCCTCGTCATCTGTAAGGATTTTGGTGAGGGATGGGCTTAAGAGGTATTCTAATTGAAGTAGGTAATAATCGCGATATTGGCTACCAAAACATTCACACAATAATGCAACGATTTGTTCATTGAGTACTCTATCTGCACTCCTATATTTAATCCTCTGCATACCTAAGCACTATTGTATGCTTATCCAACACTTTGAGAGGTTGATACGACAGCTTGGCTCTACGCAATCCTGGTATCCCCAAGTCTTCCTCTCTATTTATACGAATATATTGCTCGGGCAGATGGTGTACAAATTCTTGATTAATAACAGCAAATGAACCCTCATAAGTCGTGTCCGCTTTCTCTACATGCACCCCAAAGCACTGAGGACTAATGGGCATACCTAAAGTAAAAGCAATGATCCTACCCTCCACACGTATCGCACCTCCGTTTAGCCCTATCTCCTCAAAATGACTGAGTGCACGACGTACCATCTGTCGCTCTGCATCCATGCCAGGTGTCTCCTCTGTATCTCGATACCACTGATATTCCAGCTCCAAACATTCGCGAGCATTATCAGCAGATATTTCCTCGTAAGTATAGTCTGGATAGAGCCGTTTAAACTTATTGATATGATTTCTCTTGCTCTGTAGTTTCTTCCCTGACAATGTCTCTAATCGCTCACGCTCATACAGATAGTCCGAATTATCCCTATTTTTTATCACATGTAAATCGAGCGGATGGGTTGCTTCTATTGCTTCAAGAGCAGTATCCTGCACCGCCATTAAAGTCAAATGTTGATCAAGATCTCGTATGGTATACTCCATATCCATTAGTACTTCCTTGAGATCGCCATGGCCAATAGGGACAAGAAAAGCCTCTCTTCCTGTCTCTGTACTCCGAAATCTAACCACAAGCATATCTTTATGAAAAGCCAATGCTGTATGGTAATAATCACACCAATTATAGAGATTACCAAAAGAATAGTCACAATTGCAATATGGGTTATATTGCAAAAACTTCATGACCATATCCCTATCTTCAATACTGACTTTATGAAACTCAATTTTATCTGACATCGTTATAAAAATAAAACCCTTTGACCATTAAATTATGTACAAACTTACAAATAATAAAAGACAAAGGTAGATTCTGCCCAAAATGACTACCCAATATTAGCCAGAACGGATACATAGTATTAGTTGAGACTAATTCCCTATATTCGCTGAAGCGAATACCGAGTATCCGTTTTAGAAAAAATGTGCTCATCGATTTTATAACACTCCACAGTCAATCTTGAGGAGGGAACCAAGAGGCATACATTTGGTAGTTATCCGAAATACGTTTATTTATAGTTTGTTGTTGCTCAGGGTCTAACTTCTTTACAAATCTGGCTGGCACGCCCGCGTACAAAGTCCCTGGCTCTATGTGCGTGTTACTCAGCACTACGGAACCGGCAGCTACTATGGCGCCCCGACCTACGACAGCATTATCCATCACAATAGCACCCATTCCCACGAGAGCCCCCTCCTCTATCTTCGCTCCATGAATGATAGCATTATGACCGATAGACACGTTATCCTCCATGATCGAGACCGACTTTTGGTAGAGGGTATGCACCACTGCCCCATCCTGCACATTGACATTTTTGCCAATCCTAATGCTATTAACATCGCCACGAAGAACGGCTCCAAACCAAATGCTACTTCCCTCTCCTATCACGACATCCCCCACTACAGTAGCATTCTCTGCCAAAAAAACGTCAGGTGCTATTTCGGGCGTAAAACCTCTAACTGTCTGTATTATTGACATATAAAAAAGCAAGTGGGTATAGAGGATATCGACTATTGACAAACCCCTATACCCACAATTATTAATTATCTATTTAACTTCGCTGTTTTTGCTTGTAGCCACTTCGCCTCAGCATCATTCAGAAGTGGTGACACTTCGTTATAGACTCGTGCCTGATAAGCATTATACCATTCAAGCTCATTATCTGTCAACATCGAGACCTCAACTAAACTATTATCAAGATAGCAGAGTGTCAGAGTTTCAAAAGCGAAGAATCTACCAAAGTTCCCCTCAGAATACGGAATTGTTCGTATCAGATTCTCTATTCGAATGCCATATTTATCAGTAATATAGATACCTGGTTCGTTAGATGTAACCATGCCGACTTGCAATGTAGCTGGGTTTTCATCCATACGAATATTCTGCGGACCTTCGTGAACGTTGAGGAAATAACCCACACCATGACCAGTGCCATGCCCATAATTTTGGCAGTTGTCCCAGAGAGCTTTCCGAGCTAAGATATCCAATTGCGACCCCCTTGTCCCCTCAGGAAAAATGGCAGTTGCAAGTTGAATATGTCCCTTAAGTACGCGAGTGTAATCAGCTTTTTCTTCACTTGTTGGGTGTCCATCAAGCGAAATGGTTCGGGTAATATCCGTAGTCCCATCGTAATACTGTCCGCCTGAATCAAGAAGGAACATTCCATTACGCTCAAGCTTATACGAACTCTCAGGAGTTGCACTATAATGAACAATGGCTCCATGACCTTTGTAACCTGCGATAACCCCAAAGCTGTCATTCACGTACTTCTCATCCATAGCACGGAAATCTGCAAGTTTCAGACCTACTTCGTACTCGGTTGGGGTTTCACCATTCTTCAGTGCTTCCTCAAGCCACATAAAGAAACGAGTCAGGGCAACACCATCTCGCTTCATTACACCCACATATCCCTTATATTCAGTCTCATTCTTAACGGCCTTAAGTTGGGTTATAGGGCTTTGTTGCTCCACGATTGTTACACTCTTAGGTACAGCTTGGTAAAAGGCAAAGTTATTTCGAATGCCATCTAAAGAAAGGATTGTATCCGATGGAAGAGCTGCTACATCCAGATATATTGTATCGTATGGTTTTATAGTAATACCATTGGATTCCAGATGTTCGCGAACCTCTTTAGAGACTTTTTCAGGAAACGCATAAAGCGATACACTATCTTTAGTCAGTAAACCATAGCCGATACCTACCGGGTTATAAGCAACGTCATTACCTCGAATATTGAAGAGCCAAGCTAACTCATCAAGCATATTAATAATGATAGCATTAGCTCCATTTTCCTGAAGTTTCGCACGGAGTTTTTGCACTTTATCCTTAGCACTAATGCCAGCATACTCAATCGGCATAACGAAGAATGGAGTGCGAGGAATTTCTGGTGTGTCCTTCCTAATAGACTCCACTAAGTCTTTATCCGTTGAGATAGTAATGCCAAATAATTCAAGGTTTTTCTTGTATTTAAGTGCGTCATTAGCACTCATTGATTTCTCAAAAAAACCTACTTTTTTTACCCCTGGCTTGCTCCGTAGATAGTCAATAATGGAAGGCGTATTAGGAAGTCCTTCTTTCTGTAGTTGTATCGTAGTGCCTTCTAACTGCTGAGTAGCCTGTAAAAAATAGCGTGAGTCAGTCCAAAGAAAAGCCTCATTTGCAGTCACTACTACGGTGCCTGCTGAGCCGTTAAACCCACTAATCCACTGACGATCTTTCCAACATTCGGGTGTGTATTCACTCAAATGATGGTCAGAGCTTGGTATAATATAGGCGTCTATATTCGCCCTATTCATTGCCTCTCGTAGGCATTTGAGTCTCTTTACAATTTCTTCTTTCATTATAAATATATCGGTATTATGTTGGTTTATTAAATCACATGAGAGGGGCGTAATAGGTCGTTTATGGTTTTCACGGGGTTAAATGTCGTAGCGGGGACTGCCACAAAAGCGGTCAACCAATTGCTCATTGCACCATTCCATAATCCTGGCAATTCAAGAGCTTTTAGATCCTTACCACTTTGGCTTTTTTGGCTGATAAAACCTGTCTCGTTATCCACAAATGAAGTAAGGTCGAACTTGTTATTACGGTAGTCTTTGACACTTAATACGAGGTCAACGGGATTGAAGAACGTGCTACCTTCAAAGAGGCTTTTATCGTGAGGATCGCTCATATTGATTTGATTACTCTCAAGTATCTGAAGTCCCGTTGTACCATTGTCGTTCTTAACGAGATAAGGTCCACCGCCCGGCTCCCCAGTATTTCTCACCATACCGCATACCCTTAGGGGTCTATTGAGAATACGGCGTAGAAAATTGACTTGCTCCTCATTAGACAGCTCCTCCATGGCATCTGTATTAATGCTAAAACTATCTTTAAGAAACGTCCTTATCTCAGCTACGACATTGCTACTAACCTTTTTGTCATCACCGAGTTGAGCCATATACTTATACACTTCATTACGTAGCATCACGAGATATCCGCCTAAGGCCTTCTTATATATCAGGGTATCACACCACAGAGGTTGCGGTATCACGTTATCTATATTCTTAATGAAAATAATATCAGAGTCTATCTCATTAAGGTTGTATATCAATGCTCCATGACCTCCTGGACGGAATAATAGTTGTCCTTCGTCATCTCTTATTGGATTATTATTCACATCAACGGCAATGGTATCTGTGTTACTTCTTTGGAAACTATAACTGATTTCAAATACCACTGAATACTTTTCCTCCAGCTCCGATTGCTTCTTCGCGAGCAGAGCTTTAAAGGGTTCAAGATGCTCTGGGCTTAGGGTAAAGTGAACCCTCACTATGCCATTGGTGTCTCGCGTATACTTGGCACTCTCAGCCAATTGTTCCTCTATAGCTGTCCGTGAGGTATCAGGATACTTGTGAAAAAGTAGCAGAGCTTTAGGAAGGTGTCCATAGTTAAGCCCTTTTTTCTCGAGCAAATAAGAGATTACCGTTTTCTCCTCTCCTGCTTGAATAAGCTTGACACAGCCTTTTCCTCCTTCGCCAAGCATACAAGCCCTATTGAGACTATCAAAGAAAGCAAAGTCCTCAATATGCTCTAAGACTTCTCTCACAGAGGTGCGCATTTCACCTGTATTGAGATAATGATATAGGTCCTTAAACATACGGGAAGCCGCACCACTGGCGGGTACGAAGCGACTCACTTCCATATCTCTTGTTAGCAATACCCGCTCCCACTCCTTTAGTGCTGCGTTAAGATTTTCTCCCTCAAGGAGATGTATCCCCTCCTCCTCATCAGCCGCATTGATTATCTGAAGATATGGAAAACCTTGGGCAAATCTCCTTATCTGCCCCTCCAATTGCTGTCGGGTAATACCTTTACTCTCTAATTGCTTTAGATCAGTTTCAGTCAAATTAAGCTCAGCCATAATATTCGCTTGATATATCAACATTTGAGGGCAGAATAGACATACACATACATCCTACACCTTTAATGATAACAAATGTAATCATTAATCCTCAATTATTCAACCCCCAACATACAGCCATTAGGTACCTATTATTGAGGCAAAGAAAGATACCATAATACGATTGGGAAAATATCAAGTAATCGTCTCAGATGATACCAGTATTCCCTGAGTCGAATTTAGAGTACCTGTCTTAGCTAAAATCTCAATAATCCCGAATAGATTATCCACTTTATAATTTATTATGGCAAAACCTTTTAGAGCTTGATGCAGATTATCCCAATGGAGATACCGCACCAAGCTCTAAAAAGTTGGCAATAGTTGTCTAAAATGAGTACCTATAACAAAGAACTCAATAGACAAATTATGGCTTTACAAGACGACTATTATCTTATCCTTTGATAGCCAAATTCAGCTACCTCACCAAGCTCCTCCTCAATCCTGATAAGCTGATTGTACTTAGCCATACGATCAGAACGGCTCATCGAACCAGTCTTAATTTGACCAGAATTAGTAGCAACAGCAATGTCAGCAATCGTGGAATCTTCTGTCTCACCAGAGCGATGACTGGTGACAGTAGTATAGCCATGACGATGAGCCATCTCAATAGCGTCAAGCGTCTCAGTTAGGGAACCAATTTGGTTTACTTTGATAAGGATTGAGTTGCCACACCGCTCTGAGATACCACGACGTAAGAAGTCTACATTCGTTACGAATAGATCGTCGCCGACAAGCTGACAAGTATCTCCCAAGACTTTGGTGAGCATCTGCCATCCCTCCCAATCGTTTTCGCTCATACCATCTTCGATAGAGTCAATTGGGTACGTAGATACCAATTGTTGTAAATATGCCACTTGCTCCTCTCTATTTCTTTTCGCCCCCTTAGAGCCTTCGAAGATCGTGTAGTCGTAGATGCCATCTTTGTAAAATTCACTTGAGGCACAATCAAGAGCTATTGTTACCTCCTCACCAGGCTTATATCCTGCTTTAGTAATAGCTTTTATTATGCTCTCAAGAGCATCCTCAGTGCCGTTAAGCGTAGGGGCAAATCCACCTTCGTCTCCTACTGCGGTACTTAATCCTCTTTCTTTTAGTACGCTCTTTAGGTTATGGAATATCTCCGAACCCATACGGATAGCCTCCTTAACGCTCTTTGCTCCAATAGGTCTAATCATAAACTCTTGGAAAGCTATTGGTGCATCAGAGTGGCTACCTCCGTTGATGATATTCATCATTGGTACAGGGAGAATGTGTGCATTCGTACCCCCAATATACCTATATAGTGGCATTCCTAAGGCATCAGCTGCTGCTTTAGCTACGGCAAGAGAAACGCCAAGGATAGCATTAGCTCCGAGCTTGCTTTTAGTGGGCGTACCATCAAGCTCGAGCATCTTCATATCTATATATCGCTGATCACTTGCATCCTCACCTATCAAAGCTGGAGCAATGATATTGTTAATATTCTCTACGGCTTTCTCTACTCCTTTACCTTGATAACGGCTCTTGTCACCGTCACGTAGCTCAAGTGCTTCGTGCTCACCAGTAGACGCTCCGCTGGGAACTGCGGCTCTACCGAAAGCACCGCAGGCAAGTGCAACATCAACTTCTACTGTGGGATTGCCTCGTGAATCAAGTATCTCACGACCATGAATGCCAATAATCTCCATAATCAATTCTTTTAACACTATATATTATTTCTTACCTTACTTAATCGCCGGCAAAGATACTAAAATCTTAGAAATAATGATTTTTCTATCCAATTGTTTTGCACATAGAAATCATCAAAAGTTGTATTCTTTCATTATGAATTACATTTTAGCTTGTTTCTTTATACAAGTTCAAGAGACGAAAGATTGGCATTAGGGTAAAAATAATACCGAGTATAGAACGAGAGAAAAAACATAAAACTATAACGACAAAATAGAGAGGACTCGATACAAATATCGCTAAAAGAAAGCGGTCAGCTCTCCCATTGTAAGGAAAGCTGACCACATAATATAAGTTGCGGGGCTAGGGATCGAACCTAGGACCTTTGGGTTATGAGCCCAACGAGCTACCACTGCTCCACCCCGCGATGTCTGATGCAAAGGTACCATTATTTTTCGAACAAAACAAATCTCAGAATAAATCGCCTCAGAATGTTTCGCTAAAGTGCCTCTAAGTAGTACCTGATATTTACTTGAACAAATTCCCTAAATTCCTTCAAACAAATACCTGGTATACGTCTGAGCGAATATAGGGTATTCGTTTTCCTCTACATTATTGCGTTGGGAATAAGAGATATTGGACATAATAAAAAAGCCATTAGGAGAATCGGCATAGCGGTTCGCCTAATGGCTCTTCGTAAAATCTACTAAAGGGATGTCCTCTAATAGGTCTTAGCTACTTGAGAGGGGTCTTCAAATACTTTGCATTTCCACTTTTAGGTGACTGAGAAGTACCATTTTCTTGGGGTTTAATGGTAACAGCCCTCCAGCCTTTCTTGCTTAGCTTAGTAAGATCGGCTGTGGCTACCCCTGGGTTATCCCACAGGTTCATAGAATATTGCCAGTCGTAGTACACATTGTTTGTAGCTTTACTAAGGCTATCAAAAATAGCGTTAAGAGCTTCGGCTTCTAATTGATTTTCCTCAACATTGAACCCCCATAAGTCAACGAACTTAGCCGGCACAACGATCGACGTGAGTTCATTCTTACCGGCTTCAATCAATAGAGCATTAGCTGCCATTGAAACATCAAAGGTCTTTAGCTTATTTTCACTCACATAAATCTCCTCTAAGCCGGTAGCATTAGGCGATAGCAATATCTCAGACGCTTTATTGTTCTCTAAAGCCACACGACGAAGTTTATCCTGATTGGATAAGTCAATCTTTTTGAGATCGCCATCAAAAGTAAAGAATTGCTCAAGATTAGGATTTTTTGAGACATCAAGAGCGGTAAGAGTACCATTGTCTAATACCAAAGTAGAGACTTCGCCATATATAGCAAACTCCTGGCTATCTATGGTAAAAGGTCTAAGATTTTTGCTTAAAGTCTTGTCGAAGAACTCTTGAATATATTCACCCTTTTCACGTGTCCCATTATTATTGAGGTCGATCCAAATGTCACGCTCCGCCTGAGGATTTATACCACCAATAGTCATATTAAGAGTTTCGCCTTTCTGTAATGACGTAGTAAACTTCATCACAGGCTGATTAGCCGGGAGTGGCCTCTGTGGCTCAGTTTTTACAAGTGTCAGCTCTGTACCATCCCACTCTGCGTAGATATGGTATGCTTTACCACTCTCCATCGCCGTAGCACGTGCAGGACGGGTGTTAGTACTCAGCACCTCTTTACGACTCTTGATATCGTACATAGCGAGTTTGACTTCAGGAGTGGACTCAGTAATAGGGCAAAACCAGAAACCTACCGAAGCCACGTCATTTGAAGGAACGACAACGGATGGATAGGTAACGCGTGTCATCTTATTGACAATAGGGGAAGTAGCACTAAGTAAATCCATATAAGGAAGTTCCTCATTCCCTACAAAAGGGAGAGCCGCTTTGTGGTAAAACTCAGAGGTACCATCGGCAGGGCGGACGGCAAAACCAGCTGTCTCAAGAGGCTTAGTGTCATTATTCTTAATCGTAATGACGGCTAAAGCTCCGAGGTGATCAAAAGTTGCCGATACAGGTTTTCCATACATCTCCACATCTTCTTGGAGGAAAACCATAGGCACATAACCATCTTTATTATTAGATGTAGCGGTAAGCTCGTATAGCATATGACCGCCTACGTTGACCAGCAATTTACCGTCCTCTACAATGATCTGCTCAGCTATGACACCATACATATCAAACTTCTCATTGATATTGATGGCTTCAGGCACCTCCACATCAAAGGCACACATATCGTCCTTTACATTCTTAATCATAACTGATTTCACCAGTTCGATGGTCTCCCCCTGATGAAAAGCAATGTTAATATCAAACATCCCCTCTTCCCATTGAAGGAATATTTTGCGGCTATTTAAGTCTTTAACGATTGCTTTAAGCTCAGGGGCGGGAGCAAGGTTAACAGACAAAGTGCGTCCTGTGGACTGATTATTCACTTCTACTTGACTGGCATTATTTGCACAGCTACCGAATACTGGTAGAAGTAGTAATGCTACAAGAAAGTAAAATATATTATTTTTCATTGTTGATATATATTCAAATATGATTAAAACTCACTTGATTACCAGTCTTCGCCATCCATATCACCACGCTTGCCAGTATTCCCAGCTTTAAGATTTTTGGTGTCGACATTCCAGTTTTTATCAAGAGCAGGTTTTACGCTGACTTCACTAACACCAGGGTTATTTGTTATCCATAACCCACCAGGAATAGACTCTGCAGTCCGGTCTGGGAGTAAGTTGAACAGCGACAAAAGGGCATCCTTATCAAGAGCGTTGCCACCGACCTCTATATGACGTACAATCTTACTATCAAAGTCAAGTCTCTTTAGCTGATTACTGGTGGCGATAATGGTACGAAGGTTAGGCTTATTCATCAAGTCAATACTTTCAAGCTTATTACCCTCAACATTGATATAAGTAAGGTCTTTCATCTTACTTACGTCTACCTTATCAATCCCACAGTTACTTAAATCAAGAGCCTTAAGGGCAGTGAGATGGTCGATGGTCAGAGGTAGCTCTGGCGTAACATAAAGTGTGTTTCCAGACAAATTAAGGTACTCAAGGTCGGTACACTTCCTAAGCAAAGCTACCCACAAGCCATTGTCAGCTAAATTAAGATGCTTAAGCGTTGTGTTATTTTCGGTACTGAAAATTGTGATATTACCATTTCCACTGGCATCAATCTTAGTAACATTGCCATATAGATATAGCTCATCTTTTTCCCACGCAATCTTATAGTAGTTGTTACTATTGATAGCCTCTGCAGGTATCTTTTCGTTATCGCTCATTACACCATCACCATTAAGGTCAATCCAGATATTGTCTTTATCCTCATCGGCAGCACCCAACTTGAGATACAGATTGTGGTTGCTGGTATAGCTACTCATAGCAAACGCTACGTGAGGCTTTGCATTATCAATAATACTGATATCCAATATCCAGCCTTTATCAATAGCCACTTTTGCATTACATCCATCAATACCAGGGTTTTTATCTATTGATAACTTTTTGCTGACAAGTGTTGAAACCTCTAAATGATTAATGTCGGGCAACGACTCAAAGAGTTTATTAAGAGCCTCTGCGGAAAGGTTATTATCCTTCAAGTTAATCTCGTAAGGAGTAGCAACTGGGCTTACTATTACGGATGAGATTTGTTGCTTCTCAAGGTTAAGGGTTTCAAACTTTCCATAAAAAGTAATCTCAGGTTGTTGCACCTCGTATGGTTGAGCTTTCCATGAACTCGTTGGGGCACTCTCTAAAGCTCCATCCTTAATCCCATTACCATTAAGGTCGACAAAAGCACTCTGTCTATTGCCATAGCTAACATAAGCTTTAACTCCAATCATCTTACCTACTGGTATGCCTGTAGTCACTTTGATGTAGGGTTTTGGCTTTAGCTCTCCCTTACTATCCGTGAGGGTGAGTTTCGTACCATCCCAAGTGCCGTAAGCGTGATAAGCCTTGCCGACTTTGATATGCTCGTTGCTTGCAGGTATAGTTTCTTGAGACTTAAGATATCCATTCGTTTTAGCATCTCTAAAGCTAAGAACCATCTCAGGACGGGGCATATCCTTAGGGATAAACCAGGAGAAGACACTGACGGTTGCCCCACTTGGCACCTTAGGAGCTATGGTATAATCGCCAAGTGAACGGTCCGGTTTCATCGCAATAGTACCATCTACAAGATTGTAATATGGGTATAACGATTTTCCTACACTTCTATCATACCCATCAGTATAGCTCCAAGGACGCTCAATCGCATAGGCACTCGGAGAGCTTAGGCCTACGTAATCAGCGGTTACTTCTTCGGTGCTTGTATTTGTGAAATGTACGATTTCGTAGGCACCTATATGCTCAAATGTCACGCTCATATCTGCCACAGAGGCTTCGGCAGGTGTAAAATTCTTTAGGCGGAATATCACAGGTGCATTGAAGCGTTGTTGGCTATTTGAGTTATTGTTAGTCGCTATTACTTCGAGCTTATTATCCTTTAGGGTAATCTTTCTTTGGTTAAGACCAGAGTACCCGATTAGGGTCATAGGCTTGGCGACGTCAATGCTATTAGGGAGCGTAAAGTCGATCGTCGCTTTACTTCCATCCTCAGCTAACTCCTTAAAGCTTACCTCACCTATTTCGGTGATAATATCATTTTGAAGAGCGTATAGATTGACTTTGTCGTTTTTTCTAAAACGCACTTGGAGATCCAATGTGCCCTCATTCTCAATAAGAGCAGCCTTAAGTGAAGAGTCGGCACTTGGGGCATATGTCGTCAGTCTTATCCTATTCGCATCGCCCTTAATGTCGTCTGGATTTAGATTGCGTTCTTGACTACATCCAAAGAGAGTGAGAAGTAGGCAAGAAACTATTATGCTAATAGTATGTTTAATATTCATAATCATTATTCTCTATTGTATGTATCATAGTTCAATGCCTGGTACATCTGGAATCACCGGAATCGCCTTAACTACTATGGTAGCTTTGGCTTCCTGTCCGTAAGCTGTCTTAGCCACGATAGTAGTAGTACCTGCACTTAGTGCTTTTACGACACCATTCTCAACTGTAGCTATGGTGGCATTAGATGTTGACCAAGTGATGGTCTTATCGGTCGTCTCTGCAGGAAGTATTGTAGCCACTAATGTAAATGTTTCGCCCACCTTAAGCTCCTTTTCAGTGATATTAAGTGTGATACTTTTTGATGGGATAATGGGCTTCTTTACTGTGATGGTTACTTTTGCTTCCTTGCCGTTAGCTGTTTTTGCTGTCACAATAGTAGTGCCTTCCTTGAGGGCTGTTACCACACCATTAGCCACACTTGCCACACCAGAATTAGATGAAATCCACGTCACAGACTTGTCAGTAGCATCTGCTGGAATAATGTTAGCGACCAAAGTAAAGGTCTCACCAATGATTAATTCTTTCTCGGATGCGTTTAGTGTAATACCTGTTGCGGGAATATTTACTGTGATGGTTGCCTTTGCCTCCAGACCATTAGTGGTTTTAGCTGTGATGATTGCGGTACCAGCACCTATGGCAGTTACTACTCCATTCTCCACTGTAGCTACTTCCGTCTTATCTGATGTCCAAGTAATGGACTTGTCCGTTACATCATCAGGGACTAGGGTAACCTCAAGAGTAAAGGTCTCACCCTTTACCAATGCTTTCTCCGTTACATTGAGACGAATGCTCTTTGCATCCTGAATGACGGTGATATCAGCCTTACCTACCACGTTCGATCTATCCTTAACCTTAGCATAGATGATAGCGTTTCCGGCTTTGACGGCTGTTACCTTACCATTCTCTACTTTAGCGATGGCATCATCTGATGAGCTCCATACGACTTCAGTATCCGTGGCATTAGTAGGCAAGATTTTAGCCATTAGTAGTTTTGATTCGCCCACTTTCAGGATACTGCTTTCAGGAGTTACCTCAACAGCTGTTGCAGGTACCTCCGGCTGGGTTTTACGACAACTGCAAAAAAATAGAGTACTCGTTACGAGCAATATAAATACCTTTAATATATTATTTCTCATATCTTATCTTACCTTATTGTGATTTGATAGTCCTCAAACTCTCCCGATACGTGAGGCTTATTAGGGTCATAGATACCATTGTCACTGATGATTACTCTCATTCGATATACACCTTTCTTTAGCGTATTTGGGAGAGTAAAGCTACCTTTAAGGGTATCGGTATTGCCCATCTTTTTCATTACCACCAATTCTGTCGAACCTTTTTCTATACTAAAGTCGCCACTATTATCATAATCAATAGCGATGAGGTATGCTGGCTTAGCATCCGGTAAAACGACCTCAGGCTCGACCTCATAATTAATGGTTTCACCCGCACCTACATAGATCTTCTTATCAAAGTAGGACGCATATCCTAAAGCTGACGAAAAGGTTTTGACACCATTGAAGCAAGTATAACGGATAAAAAGTTCGTTAGCATTGAGTACAAATACATCATTGTAAGTCACTCCTCCTATCTCAGGATCATTGTTATTGTCAACAATAGGATCATTATTGTCCCCCTCAACTACTGCAGGAGGAGCGAAGTTGATTATCGCCTGCTGGTATTTATTAAATCCACCAGAGCCACCACCTGTACCTAAGTCATCAGGGTCAAGGGCATCTAGCTTAAACCAACCATCAGAGTTGCCAGACCAACCCCAATTTACGTGGAAGTAACCTTTGTCATCATACCCATCAAGGACAAATGAGTGACCACCTCCACTTCCTTGACCACCATACTGAATAGGGCGCTTATTATCAAGCTCATTCTGCATCATAGCCATCCAGTCGTCATCCGAAAAGTAATTTCTGAAGACACTCGTAACGCTCTTAGGATAACTATAAAAGCGAATCAAAGCAAATGGCACATCATTTTGCTTAGCACCACTTCCTCCATTATGGGCGTAGTCAAACTGCATATCGACTGATACCGCAACACCATAACAAAAACGTGCAATTGCAAAATTAGTCTCCTTTAGCGTAGCCTTAGGCATCTCTTTCCAGTTAATCGTATAATTATAGTCATGCGAAAGAGTCCCAAAGTTAGGGCAATTATAGGCGTAGTGTCCTTTAGCAACTTCAGGATACTCCCAGTATCTCATAATCTGCGAAGTAGCTGTTGCCACACAACCGACAGGGACATTGGACGATGGGCATAAAGCGTTATAGTAAGGCATCTGATCCCAATGAATATCACTCATCAAAGGGGCTACTACCACATTACCGACAGGGTCTTTAGCTCTCAGAGCTGAGCGTAAAGCCATTATCTCAGTAGCAGGCTCGACACCCGATATACGAGCTTGCTTAATATCTTGGCTGTAAAAACCGAGAAGCATACGTAAGCCACAAGGAAGGTTTTTAAGGTCAACAGACCCTTCCCTTGAGTAGCCCAAAATGGGGTAAGCCGCTTCGGTAGCAGATACTATTACATACCCACCATTAGGGTGCGTATAGATATAGTAAGATGGGAGCGAAACCCCATCTTCTCCGGCCGCTCTCATGCCTATACCTGCATCAGAACCGATATAAGTGGGCTCATCCCCTCCAAAGAAAGCTCTTGCTATTTCATCAGCACTCTCTTGACTAACGAAATGGCTATCTTCCGTAAGTGGCTCATGATCATTAGGAGCTACCATCTCTCTACCCCCGTGAGAGCAAGAGAGGAGGAAGAATAAGCATAGAATACCATAAATAGGTCTTTTCATAAAGCTAATGTTATTATTGGTTTGTTAGATAAAAGTTCGAATACATCCTATTAGGACAACGGCATCAAATGTACTATTTTTTAACCAATAAAAGGATTTTTAAGCGTGAAAGTTTTGCAAAGAAAAAGGGTAATGGATCAATTAACCAGTAAGGCCTAATTACACATGTACTTATATTCTACACCACACAGTTTCATCTCTGTATCAATACATTACACATATAATTAGTTGGGATATCCACGGAAACAACAATTAATTATTACATGGATTATTATGCTAACACACTCAAAATAAAGAAGAAAACGCTTTAGAGCTTATTAAATATATGGGATAATATTAGCAAAACACCAATAGGAAAAAACGCATTCCCAATATAAGCCAAAACAGATACTTGGTATTCGCCTCAACGAATATAGGGAATTCGCTCGGACGAATACTATGTATCCGCTATAGCTAATTCCGAACATCCATAATGCGATTGAATAGCCATCTGCTTTTATCTCTATATAATATTAGTTGTGTCACACTCAATATAATCTCATCCAAAATAGTGTACAAAACGTCTTGACTGCCCTAAAAAGGACACCTCATGAGCAAAAAAAGGGCGACTAATAACAATAGCACAGAAATGATAAATCATGGTAACACAATAAAGGAAAGTCGACAAAAGATTTTTTGTGTCAGAAATTTTAACTACCTTTGCACCCGCAACCTTCTTAGCGAAGAAACTGAAGCAATTTCAGCGTGGTTGTGATTTGTATAATTATATCAGATAAAGTCATGTACTTGGATTCAGAGAAGAAGCAAGAGATCTTCGAGAAGTACGGGAAGTCTAACACTGATACTGGTTCAGCAGAGAGCCAGATTGCATTGTTTTCATACCGTATCTCGCATTTGACTGAACACTTGAAGTCAAATCAAAAGGATTATAACACCTCTCGTGCACTAAAGATGTTAGTAGGTAAGCGTCGTCGCTTACTCGATTATCTTATGGAGAAAGATATTGAGAGGTATCGTGCTATCATCAAAGAGCTGGGCATTCGTCGCTAAGCCTCCAATATATGAGGAAAAAGTTATTAGCTTTTTACGGACAAATCATTTGCAAGTGTCGATTTATTTATATACCTTTGCACTCGCAACGCTCGCAAAAAAGCTAACAGACTTTTAGCGGAAGTGCTTTTTAGCTGGCCCATTCGTCTATCGGCTAGGACGTCAGATTCTCATTCTGAAAAGAGGAGTTCGATTCTCCTATGGGCTACAATATTTATTAATGTAATTGAGTATTCAAGAAGTATGGCAAATCATAAGTCTGCGCTTAAAAGAGTAAGACAGAATAACAAGAGGCGTGTCCAAAACCGTTACTACGGCAAGACAATGCGTAATGCTATCCGTGACTTCCGCGCACTTACAGATGCTACAGAGGCTCAAGGTAAGTTGCCAGAGCTAAATTCTCTTCTCGATCGTATGGCTTCGAAAGGCAGGATTCACAAAAATAAGGCAGCTAACCTCAAGAGTTCTTTAGCACAGCATGCAAATTCCCTGTCTGCTTAGTCTTAAAGAGAATTGAGGGCTAAGTCGATATAGGGATATAATTTTAAGGTTTGGCCCATTCGTCTATCGGCTAGGACGTCAGATTTTCATTCTGGAAAGAGGGGTTCAACTCCCCTATGGGCTACTTTTATAGACATAATATAGTCGCTTTAATTATGCCGGTGTATGACCGACTAATTAAAGCGACTATATTATTTTTTTTCTGTACTTTTGTTAGAGTTATTTACGTGGGGAGGATGCAAGCATTTTTATAAGTGAGCTATGAGTTTGCAATCTGAGCAAGATTATAGTATTGTTGTCCAGTCGGCATTTGACCAGTTATTAGCCGACTATCTTAATTCCAACCACCGGAAGCATACTGAGGTGATCGTCAAAGCTTTTCACCTTGCCAATTCTGCCCACGAAGGGGCTAAACGCAAAAGTGGAGAGCCATATATACTTCACCCTATTGCTGTGGCGAGTATTTGTTGCAATGAGATAGGTCTGGGGTCAACGTCAATTGCAGCCGCATTACTTCACGACGTAGTGGAGGACACAGAATATTCAGTGGAGGATATTCGGGATATGTTTGGCAACTCAATAGCCCGCATTGTCGATGGCCTTACCAAGCTCTCAGGCGAAATCCTTGCAGAAGTAATGATGGGCAAAGAGAATGCTTCGGCACAACTCGAAAATATCCGTCACCTGCTACTAACGGCGAATGACGACATCCGCATTATCCTTATTAAGATTGCCGATCGTCTACATAATATGAGGACGCTTGGTAGTATGCCAGAGACAAAACAAGCCAAAATCGCATCCGAAACCCGCCTATTTTACGCTCCTATGGCTGAGCGATTGGGTATGTATGATATCATGAGCGAGCTCAATGATCTCTCTCTTAAATACGACCATCCTCAGCAATACGAAGAGATAAAGCAAGAAATAGAGAATAGCGGGCCCAAACGAACAGAGTTATTCCAGCTCTTTTATTCTGAGGTTAAACCCGATTTAGACAAGACAGGGCTTGGCTATGAGATCCAGCATCGAATGAAAGGAATCTACTCAATATGGAAAAAGATGAATAGCAAACAGCTATCCTTTAGTGAGATATATGACCTATATGCCATTAGAGTAATCTTTCAGCCGACAAGCACTTTCACCGAGTATGATGACTGTTTTAGGATATACCGAGCCATTAGTAGCCACTTTAGGATTAAAGATGATCGTACAAGAGATTGGCTAACAAAGCCAAAAGAAAACGGTTATCAGGCACTGCACTTTACCGTAATGGGGCCTCTTGGCGAGTGGGTTGAGGTACAGATTCGATCTGTAAGGATGCACGAGATGGCAGAGAGAGGCTTAGCAGCTCATTGGCTATATAAACAACATCCTGGCGAAGTAGATGAAGTCGAACGCTCAATACTCAATAATGTGAGAGCCTTATTGAGCAATCCAGGACCCACAGCATCTGATGACTATGAGATGATGATGTATAAGTTCACCACTCAAGACATGCTTATTTTTACCAAAGAAGGGGATCAAATGCGGGTACCGCAAGGGTTTACTGTACTTGACTTTGCATATCGTTTGGGTGACGACTATGGTCATCATTGTTTAGGAGGTAAGGTGAATCACGTAATGGTTAATATTGATTACCAGCTCCATAATGGCGACCAGGTAGAGATCCTAACTGCTTCCAAAGTGCATCCCCGAGAGGAATGGATGAGCTATGCAACAAGCCCTTATGCCAAACGCTGCATTAGGAATTACCTAACGAATACTAAGAGAGAGGAGGTCGCAAAGGGCAGAAACATATTGGAGACATATCTTAAAACCCAAGGATATGAAATCGACGAATTGGTACCTCAATATGGCGGTGTACTAAAATACCCATCAGCTGATGATTTCTTCCTAAGCATCCTTAGAGACAATGAAATATTGAATAAAGAACTCATCAATAAGCTCATTGAGCAAAAACATAAAGAGGGGCTAACCGAAGAGTATCGTCAACTATGGCAAGCTTCAGATGAGACAAATGTACCAAGCCTTAATGGGGACGAACGAAAAAAGCTATACACACTTAAAGCTCGCGATGGCAAACGCAATTATATCCGTGCATTATGCTGCAAACCTATTTATGGTGACGAGATAGATGGACTACTTAACGACCATGATCAAGTAGAGATTCACAAAAAAAGTTGCCCAAGTGCTGTTCGATTTAAGGCAATGCACGGCGATAGGATTGTACCCGTATCGTGGGGGCTTCATATTCATTCAAACTTTGGTATAACTCTTGAGATAGAGGGCATCAATCAAGATGGCTTTGTGCTTAATATCTTAAACACCATTAGAGAGATGAGAATTCCCTTAACTAAGATTGACTTCTCCAGCTCAATAGATAGAGCCATTGGGAGATTGAATATTAGGGTCACCAACATTTCTGAGCTTAACTTTTTAATACATCGTCTCAAAGAGGAGAACGATATTCTAAGGATTAATTTGATTACAAACTAAATGAATATGGAAAGAAAAAGGATCATTGCACCCTCCGTACTATCGGCTGATTTTCTAAATCTTGGGAGAGATATAGAGATGCTTAATGAGAGCGAAGCCGAATGGATTCACCTGGATATTATGGATGGGAGGTTTGTACCTAATATATCTTTCGGATTGCCGATAGTACATGCCATTCGCAAAGCTACTACTAAGACGCTTGACGTACACCTGATGATAGAAGAACCAGAGAAGTATATAACAGCTTTTGCAAATGCAGGTGCCGATATGCTGACACTCCATTACGAAGCATCAAGACACCTACATAGAGCAATGCAACAGATACGAGATGCTGGCATGTGTGCTGGCGTTGTCCTAAACCCTCATACACCTGTTGAGCTAATGGAAGACATACTTCCCTATCTTGATATGGTGCTATTGATGTCAGTTAATCCAGGCTTTGGTGGGCAGAAATTTATACCTCAGGTATTGAATAAAGTCAAACGTCTGAGAGCTATGATAGATGCCAATGATTACGATGTTATAATAGAAGTCGATGGCGGTGTCAATGCTGAGACAGCACCACAATTATTTACCGCTGGAGCGGAGGCACTGGTAGCCGGGAGTTTTGTATTTGGTTCGGAGAATCCAGTTGCCACTATCCGAGAACTTCTACAAGCATAATAGATTAACATGAGGAAGCAGTATGAGCTTATCCCAATAGGGTATAGCAATCGCCCTGCTTTCCTTTTACTTATTGGTTGTGTCATAGGAGTCCTATTATTTTACGCCAATTGGCTCCTTTGGGGGACGCTATCTTTATGTGTCATCTCAACAATTACAATCATTCTCCTAAGGAAGTATGCGTCATTAGAACCAGTATTATGGGTTTCTATTATCGCCATATTCTTTGGGACTTACTCGTCTATTCGCTCTCAGGAATGGGAGATTTTACCACATGGTAGTACCATTAACGAGGCTCCGATACGTGTTAATTACCCTGTCGCGAATAGTGCGGAAAGTGCTATCAAATACCACGCTCAGGTACAAATAAAGGACAATAGATGGGTGACCATTTTACTTAGTACTCCAGAAGAATTGCCTAAAGAAGTAGCGTTTGGAAGCGAAGGTGTTTGTACCTTAGATTTATCCAGGCTTGAGCTACACACCGACCGAAAGTATGATAAATACCTAATTAGCGAGGGGTATGTTGCGGAAGGATATCTGCAAAAGGTTACAAACCTTACACCTTTATCACGACCTCCTATGATGTCAATATTCCATCGTTTTCGTTCTGATATTGAGCAAAATTTTGAGAAAATATGCCGTGGCTACCTGCCTTGGTCTCGTTTAGGACTTATTTATGCTCTATCTTTAGGCGATCGAAGTCTGCTACCCCAAGCTACGAAAGATCAGTTTTCTACTTCTGGCGTATCGCATATTTTAGCAGTCAGTGGATACCATTTAGGTGTAGTATTTGCTCTTGTCTCCCTAATCTTTAATCGGCTAATATGGCGTTATGAATACAGAAAATGGCGTTATCTACTCATATTCCTTTCGCTTCTTATATACACTCTACTCACGGGGACATCTACCCCTACCCTTAGAGCTCTTGTCATGATATCTGTTGCGTTAATTGCCAAAAGCTTGAATCGGCCAATTGATCCCATACAATTACTATCCCTAACAATGCTCTTTTTTCTATTATATAACCCATTTGCCTATTACAGCATTGGGCTTTTGCTTAGTATTGGTGCTGTTTGGGGAATATTTTCGTTTTTACCTATTTTTAGAAGCCTTATCCACCCATGTGCGAAGTGGTCTCGCTGGATAACTAATGTGGTATCAGTCACACTCTCTGCCCAAATCGGAATATTTCCACTTCTATTTATCTTTTTCGGCTCATCTACCATAGGATTTATATGGAGTAATATTCCAATAGTCCTTATTAGTAGTCTGCTTATCCCTTTTGCATTAATATGCCTCATCTTTGCGATGATATTTGGGTGGCTTCCCAATATATTCATCACAATTTTAAACGCTTTAGTATCTATGATGGAGGGTGTAACAAGCTTTTTCTCAGAAGAGAGTATCCAAGTCTCAATACCCTTTGATGGTATGGCCCTTATTGCTTATTATGCCATCGCATTCTGTCTTTATCGCTGGCTTTACTTACGGACAGAGAGCATTATTTGTGCCAGAGAAGACAAACACTAAGCATTGGCTTCGATAGCTTTATGTATACGCTTAATAGTTTCCTCAATACCTATAAGATAAATTATCTCGTGTATTCTGGCACCTCTTGGTTCTCCTACCAAAGCCATCCTGATGCCATTCATCACTTTACCCATTGGTAGCTCGTTTCCATTGATAGTGTCATAAAGAGCTTGCTCAATATCCTCTAATGATGGAGTTTCCGGCATACTTTTAAGACGCGAGACTATTGTATTGAGATATTCTGGAGTTTCCTCTTTCCAATGCTTTTTCATCCCCTTCTCATCGTACGAAGTGGGAGCAACGAAAAAGTACTTTAACTCTCTTATAAAATCAGGAAGCAGCTGTACCTTATCTTTAGATGTATCAATGGCTTGCTCCAATTTACTTTCTACCGGTTCAATTCCTTCCTTTTCGAGGAGAGGACGGATATACTTCGCCAATTCGCAAGTGGGGGTATTCTGGATATAATGGTGGTTGAACCACTTTGCCTTTTCGAAATCAAAGCGAGCACCGCTTTTTGAGCATCTCTCCAATGAGAATATCTGTGCGAGCTCCTGCATGGTGAAAAACTCTTCATCTGTTCCTGGATTCCAGCCAAGGAGAGCTAAGAAATTCACTACTGCCTCAGGTAAATATCCTTGTTCCCTATAACCACTTGAAACAGTGCCGTCAAACGGATCAACGAACTCTAATGGGAAAACTGGGAAACCTAATTTATCGCCATCGCGTTTGCTCAGTTTGCCATTGCCCGTTGGCTTAAGTATAAGGGAAAGATGGGCAAATTGAGGCATTGACTCTTTCCATCCAAAAGCTTCGTAAAGCAGAACATGCAATGGAGCACTTGGCAACCACTCCTCACCCCTAATCACATGAGTGATCTTCATTAAGTGGTCATCCACAATATTTGCCAAATGGTATGTAGGGAGGTTATCACTACTTTTGTATAATACTTTATCATCGAGTGTCGAGGAGTTAACGACCACTGTTCCACGTATTAAGTCATCCACTGCTACATCATTATCTGGCTCTATCTTAAAACGCACCACATAAGGCTCGGTAGCTAACAATCTCTCTACCTCATCTTTTGGCAAGCTAAGGCTATTACGCATAGATTGCCGAGTAGAAGCATCATAGCTAAAGTTGCCATTATCTTTCCTGGCTTTCTCCAGCTCTTCTGGAGTGTCAAAAGCATAATAGGCAACACCTTTATCTAATAATTGCTGTACGTATTTAGCGTAAATATCCCTTCGTTCACTTTGACGATATGGTCCATAGGGCTGACAGTCTGTGCCAATACCTTCATCAATATTAATACCAAGCCATTTCAAAGCCTCTATGATATATTCTTCTGCACCCGGCACAAACCTTTTGCTATCAGTATCCTCAATCCGTAGCACCATAGTTCCACCATTATGTCGTGCAAAAAGATAGTTAAATAGTGCCGTCCTGACACCTCCTATATGTAACGCCCCTGTAGGACTTGGGGCAAATCTTACTCTTACCATAATATTAATTATCAAATAAATCTACTAAAACAAAGGTACTAAAATCAGAGTACTACTCCCTCAGTATTATCCAACCGACACCCCGCACATAGCACACAAAGATCTATATACGTCAATAGTACTAATAACAAGTGGGGACGAAGGCATTGCGGATATATTGCACTTTTTTAGGTGTGATAGTATCAGGCATATACACTAAAGCGTAATCAAAGCGGACAGAGGAGTATCTAACCCCTTTAAGATTTCTGCAGTAGATATCGGAGACCTCAATCATCCTTTTCTGCTTGTCCGGAGTAATAATTGCATCCAATTCTGAAAGGAGAAACGGACGATTACGAGCTTTCACCTCAATAAAGCATAATGCACTACCTTCAAGAGCGATAATATCTACTTCGTATTTCCCTACAAAGTAGTTCTGCTCCAAGATAACAAACCCACGTTGTCGGAGTTTGTCAGCAATCATGAGCTCTATTAGGTGACCATCTGAGCGATG
Organism: uncultured Porphyromonas sp.; assembly: GCA_934364985.1. Taxonomy (GTDB): domain Bacteria; phylum Bacteroidota; class Bacteroidia; order Bacteroidales; family Porphyromonadaceae; genus Porphyromonas_A. The sequence goes on from CAKRMU010000001.1 coordinate 202,187, forward strand.
TATCTCCTTCAGCTTTGCCATAGATACAAAAGGCTAATAACAATACCTATACCAAAAATGATTGACAAAAAGACTTAGTCTTTGATATCCACACAAGCACGCTTCGCTACATAAGGCTTAATGTATTTCATCACTCGAGCTACGTGCTCAGGGTGTTTGGCATATACATCAATGTCACTTTCGTGTGCCAGTACCCCATGAAGCATAAGGTCGTATTCCTCCTTTTGATTAATATTGATATGTGCCTTAAGCTCCACCAGACAGCCAATAAGACTTCCCAACTCCTCAAAAGCGGACTTGGCTTCATTAAGGAATACCTCCTTAGCTGTCCCCTCAGGTAGTTTATCAAAACTAAATAGTACGATGTGATGTATCATAACAATATTGAATTAGTACATTGAAAATTCGATTTCGTCTAAATGCGAATCTTTATATCCCAAGAAATACAGAATACCATCCAACCCCATTGTAGTAATAGATTGTTGTGCACTTTCTTTCACCTTAGGCTTAGCGTGGAAAGCAATCCCTAATCCAGCAGTACTTATCATAGGTAAGTCATTAGCACCATCACCCACGGCTACCGTTTGGCGAATATCCACTTTTTCAACTTGAGCTATAAGCCTTAGAAGTTCGGCCTTTCGTTTGCCATCAATGATGTCGCCTAAGTGACGCCCCGTTAGCTTGCCATCCACAACTTCCAATTCATTTGCATAGACGTAATCAATGCCAAATCTATCCTGAAGATACTTACCAAAATAGGTAAATCCACCGCTGAGAATAGCAATCTTAAAGCCCACTCGTTTTAATATCTTCATTGTTCGCTCCATACCATCCATCAGAGGTAAATGCTCTGCAATATCACGCATGACAGAAACATCCAAACCCTCAAGTAGAGCCACCCTCTCCTTAAAGCTCTCATTAAAGTCTATCTCACCCCTCATCGCACGCTCTGTAATGGCCGCTACTTGATCGTAAACACCTGCACGTCTTGCCAATTCGTCAATAACCTCAGTTTTGATAAGAGTAGAGTCCATATCAAAGCATATTAAGCGACGCATACGCCTAAACATACTATCCTGCTGGAATGATATATCAACGTGATACTCATTGGCGACCTCCATAAACTTACGCTGCAAGGCTTCGCGATCTAATGGAGTACCCCTAAGTGATATTTCAATGCTCGCCTTAGGGACACGCTCGTTCTCGACAAGTGGGATTCTACCTGTTAGCCTATCAAGGGCATCAATATTCATCCCCTGTGCCGCTACTTCCCTCGTAATCTTAGAGACCATTTCTGCAGTAAACTGCTTTGCGAGCAAAGTAACGATGTATTTATTTTTGCCCTGAGCCTTTACCCATTTAGTATATTCCTCAGGGGTAATAGGTCTAAATGTCACGACGATATTTAGCTCATTGGCTTTGAAAAGTAGCTCTTTTAGGATGGTGCCACTATCCTGACCTGATGCAGCAAAGAGAATACCTAAAGTAAGGTGGTTATGTGTATCGCTTTGACCGATATCTAAAATAGTTACGTTGTGCTGTGCTAAAGTCTCCGTGATTGCCGCCGAAATACCCGGCCTATCTTGACCATTAAAGATCGCCAAGATAAGTTCTTTTTCTTGTTGCTCCATCTTACTCATCTATTAATTATCTATTGATTACATAGCAAAAATACTTATTTATTGACACATTACAAATGGTTACAATCATTGTGTACAAAAATATCAATACTAAATCATTTTTTTATGCTCATCAAAATGAAAAATGGAGCTAAAGGTAGTAGATACAACGAGTATTTTGCTTTATTTAACCTACTCAATATCACTATAGTGTGTACACACATAAAACCCTATTTGACAGACTAATACAAAATAAGAATGGTATAGAGGTATAAAGCATTAACTAACAATAGGGCATCATTATGGATAATACCGGCATTCACCATGGATAACTTTGAAAAAAGGATACCGAGTATTAGCGACAACAGAGACCCTATATGCCCTAAAGAAAATACTTGGTATTTGCCGAGACAAATACCAGGTATTAGCCAAGGCGAACACCTGATATCCTCATAAGCGATGGGGAAAAAACGCACAAGCATTTGGATTGCAAATAAATTGGTGATATAAATAGTGCCACAAAATAAGGGCACATTAGGAAAGCCCTAATATGCCCTTAGATCAGTAAATATAAATACTATGACTTATAGAGACTGTAAGTACTGATGAATACCGGCTGCCGCTTTACGACCATCTCCCATAGCTAAAATGACCGTAGCTCCTCCACGGACTATATCACCTCCCGCAAAAACATCAGGAAGGTCGCTCTGACTACTCACTTCATCTACATTAATGGTTCCTCGCTTAGAAACCACCAATCCTTCAAAGTTATTAGGGATAATTGGATTTGGAGAAACCCCGACACTCACAATCACTTCATCTACTGCTATTTCCTCGATAGCACCCTCGATAGGGACCGGACTCCTTCTACCCGAAGCATCTGGCTCACCGAGCTCCATCTTTTGTACTTTCATAGCACAAACTCTTCCAGTGCCGTCATCTATATATTCGACAGGGTTATGTAGGGTCATAAACTCTACCCCCTCCTCTTTGGCATGATGTACCTCTTCAAGCCGTGCTGGCATCTCTCCTTCGCTACGACGATAGACAATCATAGCACGCTCTGCCCCTAAACGAAGTGCTGTACGTACGGAGTCCATGGCAGTATTACCGCCACCAATAACTGCAACATTCTTACCTTTAGATACTGGCGTATCAGCATCTTGCTGCCCTGCATACATGAGATTAACCCGGGTCAGATATTCATTACTTGACATGATACCCACTAAGTTCTCCCCAGGGATATGCATGAAACGAGGCAAACCAGCTCCACTACCTACAAAAATAGCTTTAAAGCCTTCCTCCTTTAGATCTTCATAAGAGACCGTCTTCCCTACAATGACATTCGTCTCAAACTTAATGCCCATAGCCTTGAGCTTATCTATCTCAAAGTCAACAATGTCATTAGGGAGCCTAAACTCAGGAATACCATAGCGCAATACACCACCTACCTTGTGCAGAGCCTCGAATACCGTAACATCGTAGCCCCACTTTGCAAGGTCTCCAGCACAAGACAACCCTGCAGGTCCCGCACCGGCTATCGCCACTTTTATACCATTGGGTTTAGCCATAGGTATCTCATCTTTCACCTTACCATCAAGGACTGCTTTACGCTCATAATCTGAGACATAACGCTCTAAGAACCCAATAGCTACTGCAGGCTTCTTCATTTTAAGGGTATAGACACATTTGCTCTCGCACTGCTTTTCTTGAGGGCATACCCTACCACAGACACCAGGCAGTGAGCTTGTCTCGCGGATTATTTTGGCAGCCTCAAGTGGCTGACGAGCCTCAACGTATTTTATAAAACTGGGAATATGGATGCTTACGGGGCAACCAGTCATACAAGTAGGATTCGCACAATCAAGACATCTCTTTGACTCTTCGTAAGCCATTTCATCGGTAAGACCGAGACTAACTTCCTCATGATTTTTAGCCCTATATTTACCATCTAATGATGGCATTTCTACCCTCGTCATAGCCATTCTATCCTTAGGGCTAATGCTCTTACGGAGGGTTTCTCTCCAAGCTTCTGCTCTTCTTTCTTTAATTAGATCCATACTTCCTACTTCGCTTGTTCTTGCTCTCTAAAGGCGTTCATACGCTTTAGCATTTTATCAAAATCTACTTGATGGGCATCAAATTCTGGGCCATCAACACACACGAATTTGGTCTCACCACCCACAGTAACACGGCATGCTCCACACATACCAGTGCCATCCACCATTATGGTATTTAGACTGGCAAAGGTAGGCACATCGTATTTCTTTGTAAGCTCAGCCACAAATTTCATCATGATTGCCGGTCCTATCGTGACACACAGATCTACTTGCTCACGCTGGATCACTTCCTCTACTCCATTTGTCACAAGACCTTGCTTTCCTGACGAACCATCATCAGTCATGATAATAACTTCATCAGCATTTTCACGCATTTCTTTCTCAAGAATAATTAAATCCTTATTCCGAGCAGCCAAAACGACAATAACCCTATTTCCCGCTTTGTGCATAGCCTGTACAATAGGGAAAAGAGGTGCTACTCCTACACCACCCCCTGCACATAGTACGGTGCCATACTTCTTGATCTTTGTGGCTTGTCCAAGTGGCCCAACGACATCAGTGACATACTCTCCTACATTCAACTCACATAGTTTTTTGGAACTTCTACCTACGTTTTGCACCACAATAGTAATGGTACCTGCCGAGATGTCTGAGTCAGCTATGGTGAGAGGAATACGCTCACCTTTCTCCCCCACTCTTACGATAACAAAATGCCCTGCTTTTCGGGATTTAGCTATCCGAGGAGCCTCAATAACAAACTTAACCACTCGCTCTGAGAGGTATTCTTTAGCTACAATTTTATTCATAAGCTTATATAATAAGTAATAGATTATTCCACAACTTCTAACTTTATATTTTGCACTATACTCATCACCCTAATAAGATTTTTCCCCCATATTTTTTCTAACTCAGATACTTTGTATCCCCTACGAAGCAACTCTATTGTTATCCTCATCATATCCGCACAAGTGCGACATCCTATGACCTCTCCTCCACCATCAAAATCAGTCCCTATCCCCACATGATTAAAACCTACTACCTCAATTGCATGCTCTATATGATCAATAAAGTCAAGTATGGTTGCTGTATCATCTTTAACAAAACCTCGATACATACACATCTGGATTACCCCTCCTTGATTTGCAATTTCCTGCATAAGCTCATCAGGAATATTGCGAGGATGAGGGCAGAGACTACGGCATGAACTATGGCTCAATATGATAGGAGCTTTGCTATATTTCAAGACATCCTCAATCGTTTTATCCGAAGCATGCGAGACATCAATGGCAATATGCAACCTATTCATTTCCCGAATCACCTCAATGCCAAATGGGCTTAAGCCATTATGAGTTTGCACACTACGGACAGCGGAATCGCATATCTGGTTGTCGCCGTTATGGCAAAGCGTCATGTACTTTACCCCACGATCAGCCAGCTCTTGTAGCAAACTTAAATCTTTGCCGATGCAATATCCGTTTTCAACAGCTTTGAGTAATACTTTTCTATAATAGTGGTATCGACCAATGTTAATTACATTCTTCACCAACTCATATTTCGTACTCTCAGCTTGAGCTAATTCATCTATCGCATCTAACTGTTTCCGAACTATATCCATCGGCTGATCGGCACCTTGTGGCACATAAGCTGCCATAAAATAAGCCCCCATACCGCTCGCCATCATACCTGAGTGGTTAACCTTTGAGATCCTATTATCGGCACAAGGTGAGCCGATAAGCAATGAAGGTGTGTCGACATGCGAGTCTATGGCAGTGATTTTATTATGAATACGCCTTGCTTTTCTGTACAAATAAGCTTCCCGAATTAGGTACTTAAAAAGTTCAAAATGTCGGGATTCCCCCTCGTAAGCTAAAGCTTCAGGATGCCATTGGACCCCAATAGCATTGTACTCTGGATAGTAATCAACAGCTTCAATTATGGCATCCTCGGATGTCGCAACTATGGATCCGCACTCAGCCACTTTGGCCACTGCTTGATGATGGAATGAGTTAACCATTAAATCTGCTTCCCCAATAATGGTAGCAAGTCTACTGCCTTTAACGATCTGCACAGAGTGAGACACCTCGTATCGTGAAGTGCACTGATTATGCTCCTGTACACCATCAACCTCTGAGGGAAGATCCTGAATAAGTGTCCCGTCTAAGACCACATTAAGGGCTTGGAAACCTCGACATATAGCAAGGAGAGGTAGATTAAGGTACAAGGCTGCTTTGATAAGAGCGAAGTCGTAATAGTCTTTTACTTCATCTATACTTTTGACATTTGGATTAAGCTCTTCGCCCCACCACTTAGAATCCATATCACCCCCGCCTGTAAGTATTAGGGCATCACATTTCCTTAATGTAGCGAGTAGCAAGTCGACATCGCACGAAATAGGAATGACAAAAGGGATACCCCCGGCTTTTGAGACGCTATCGCAATATGTGTGTGTAAGGGTATTTTCATCCACGTGGTTGTAGTTTGAAGAAATCCCAATAACGGGACGCCGGATGTACCGATATACGTCACTCTCAGCAATTATTTGGTCTATACTGCTGAATGATTGCTCCGCCCCGTTTAGCTTTATTCTACTCTCCATCACACACACTATAAAATAATAGGGATACAGAGTAATGAATCTCTGTATCCCTGTATCATACATAAGTCATTTAGGCATCCACATTGGCGTATGTAGCATTTTCCTCTATAAACTCACGGCGTGGCTCAACATCTTCTCCCATCAGAGTAGAAAATACGACGTCGGCTTCTGCGGCACTCTCCAATGTCACTTGCTTTAGGTAGCGTTGGTCCGGATCCATAGTTGTATCCCACAATTGGTCATGATTCATCTCGCCAAGACCTTTGTAGCGCTGAGTGGTTATCTTGCTCTCCTCTCCATCACCATACTTCTCTATAAACCTTAGCCTATCCTCATCTGTCCAGCAGTATTGCATTACTTCGCCTTTCTTACATTGATACAATGGAGGAGTAGCAATGTAAATGTATCCTCTCTCGATCAGCACTCTCATATGGCGGAAGAAGAAAGTAAGCAAGAGGGTGGCAATATGGCTACCATCCACATCTGCATCAGTCATAATGATAACCTTGTGGTAACGAAGTTTATCAATATTCAAAGCCTTTGGATCTTCTTCGGTACCAATCGATACTCCTAATGCTGTGTACATTGACTGGATTTCCTGATTCTCCAAAATGCGGTGCATCATTGCCTTCTCCACATTTAGGATTTTACCACGAAGTGGTAGGATGGCCTGAAACATTGAGTCCCGACCCTGCTTGGCTGTACCACCTGCGGAATCACCCTCGACTAAAAATATTTCGCACTTCTCTGGATCCCTGCTTCGACAATCGGCGAGCTTACCAGGGAGCCCACCTGAAAACATAGGACCCTTACGCTGTACCATCTCTCTTGCACGCTTAGCTGCCATACGCGCTTTTGCGGCTAAGACTACTTTGTCGACGACCATACGGGCATCTTTGGGATTTTCTTCAAGGAAATTGGTCAACGCTTCAGAGACAGCTGTATCAACGGCACTCACCGCTTCGCTATTTCCAAGCTTCGTTTTCGTCTGCCCTTCAAACTGAGGCTCTGCCACCTTGATAGAGATAACCGCCGTCAGTCCCTCACGAAAGTCATCACCTAACACTTCCACTTTTTCCTTTTCGAGAATGCCCGAATCATCTGCATACTTCTTTAGTGTACGCGTCAGAGCTCTACGGAAGCCTGTTAAGTGAGTACCTCCCTCAATCGTATTGATATTATTGACGTAGGAGTATACATTTTCATTGAAGGTAGTATTATAGGTCATAGCTACCTCCACCGGTATTTCACCTTTATCGTTAATGATATGGATGACATCTTCCATCAAATGCTCCTTATTACCATCAAGGTAGCGTACAAACTCTTTAAGACCTTCTTCAGAATAAAATTTTTGACTAAGGGGCTCGCCCTCCTCATTTCTACTCCTAAAGTCTGTGATAGACAATCTCACGCCCGCATTAAGATAAGCCAACTCACGAAGACGGTCTGCCAATATCTTATAATCGTATACGGTCACCATAAAGATACTGGCATCCGGATGAAAAGTGATAGAAGTACCCGTCCGATCAGTTGTACCGATCACCTCCACAGCTGTTTTTGGCACACCTTTGGAGTACTCTTGACGATATATCTTACCATCACGATAGACTTCTGCAACCAATTTGTCTGACAACGCATTGACGCACGACACCCCAACGCCGTGTAAGCCACCAGACACTTTATAAGAGCCTTTATCAAACTTACCACCTGCGTGCAGGACGGTCATAACAACTTCCAGTGCCGATTTACCTGCTTTTTTGTGTAGGTCAACGGGTATACCTCTACCATCATCATGAACCGAGATAGAGTTATCCTCATTGATCTCTACTTCAATATGAGTGGCATAGCCCGCCATGGCTTCGTCAATTGAGTTATCAACGACTTCATTGACCAAGTGGTGTAGCCCCTTGCTACTGATATCCCCAATGTACATTGCAGGGCGTTTGCGCACCGCTTCAAGTCCTTCCAGCACTTGGATATTAGAGGAGTCATAATGCCTCTCTTCAGATGAAGCACTTGACGCCATATCTCCCTTTAATTCTTCAAGCATATAATATCAATTGTAACTCGCAAAATATCCACTATCCCCCATTTATATTTCTACAAAGATACAAAAAAATGGCTATTTACTTGCATTCATATTTGCCTAATACCTATCCATAAACTCTCAACCGCCAAGAACGCTTTTATGAATAATTAATGGCACTGAGAGCAACAAATACTACACCTATGAGGAAGGGGGGAAAAGATAGTAAATCGATATCTGCGTCCATGTGTTGCACATCACGAATAAACTATTTCCGATAACTATGCTGACGGATGCCTGGTATTCGGTGGTGCGAAGACCCTATATTCGCTGAGACGAATACCCTATATTTGCTTCGGCTAATTCCCTATATTCACTTTCCTTGATATTATACTCCAATTTCTTTTTTATTTCAAAATCCTATTAATCAATATATTAAGATAGGAGTTATTCTTGACTTACATACTCAATACACTATTGCACTTTTGGATGATTAAGATTCGGAGATTAAGAGGTGCAGGAAAATACTTTGTTACCGGAATAGTGATCCGCGTAAGAAGTCATTAGCTATATACTTTTTTGTATATTTGCTTAGCTATATAGCAAACACTCAGAAACAATACGACTGTTATGGGAAATAATAACTTAGCAAAGATAGTGGGCATAGGTGCCGGGGTTGCCCTTGGTTCCTATTTGGCTCGTGAGTACTCAAGAAGGCAAAAGGCATATAAGGGTAATTTCTCTCCGCTTATAGATTATGTCAAGGTCGCTACCGACGGCATCCCTTCGGAGAGATGGCACTTTGCGTGGGATGATGAGGAGAGGTGCAAAAATGCCATTGAAGAGAGGCTGGACAGCCGGGGACACGTTACGCAGACGCGACAACTCATTTTTGACTTTCGTGAATACGAAATAGAGGTGGCTGAATATATTGACGAAGCCGATACCCCTAATGAAGTCACCTACCTTACTCTTGACGACTTTGATGTCGTTACAAATATCGTAACGAAACAAGACAGTGGTCAACAGCAACGCTATGACCTGACTATAAATGGTGCAGAGCTATCCGAGCTATCAAGTGAGGAGGGGACATCTAAGATGTATTGGCATAATGGCAACCTTGAGGGGATATCTTACTTCGGCGAAGCAAGACAAAAAATGACCTACTACAAAAATAAGGAGAATTACATTTTCCCAGATATCAATCTCTTTATTAATGGCTTTGATGTCGATCTCCTTACAACCTACTTATTAGGTACGAGAAGTAGGAATTTCCTACGAAGTGTAGTCACTTCTGGGGCAGATCGTCACCAACAATCACACATCTCCTATCTGCTTGATAGCTTTGATCGTCCTATACAGATACTTGTTGAGCAGACGGAAGTCAACAACAACATATCCACAAATAGTAGTAAAGAATTCGAGATTAAATACAAAAGAATATGAATGAACCGACAGAAATAGGCAACATTATCACCAACCCTGACAGGTTAGAGGAAGCATTGGCAGAGAAGATATACCCTGTAAATGATCTAAGGGTATGGCTTGACCAACTCCTTGACAAAATAAACCCCGGACTACAAGAAGGCTCCCCCCTATATACGCTCTTTAGCTTAGGCGTTGTGGTAGGTTTTTCAATCCTTATATGGTTTTTGTTTAAACTTCTTTTTGTGACCACCCTACCTAAGTTACTTAGAAAAGTAAAGTTTTTATCAACTGCTGGAAATACCAATAGTAAGATAACGAAAAAGGTCATCTCAATACTCACCATATCAATATTTTCAAGCTTACTATCCGTCGTATGGCCTCAGCCTACACTATGGTACAATATTCTAAAAGCCTTATGTAGCTTATACATCACATGGACAGTAGCACAAACTATCGGTTATCTTTTTGATGTTGGCAGACGCAATATGCTATCATCAAGTAAGTACGCTAATAGTCCATTCATCAACCTATTTCAGGTATTCAAGGGCATCGTATATTTCATAGCAGTCCTCATCATCATCTCCATACTTTTCAAAGTAGATATGACAGCGATTGGAGCTGGTTTGACTGCTCTCTCTGCTGTGTTGATGTTAGTATTTAAGGATACCATATTGGGTTTCGTAGCCAGTATCCAACTCTCAAGCAACGATATGCTACGAGTAGGAGATTGGATTACCGTACCCAAGTACGGCGTGGATGGTGATGTAATGGATATCTCTCTCGCTACGGTAAAAGTAAAAAACTTTGATAACACCGTCTCTACTATCCCTCCATATAGCCTTATATCTGAGACGTTTCAAAACTGGAGACCTATGTCAGAAGCTGGTGGTCGTAGGGTAAAACGAACGATTAATGTAGATATTCAGAGCATCAAATACGCAGACGAAGCCCTCTTAGAAAAGGTACGTACAGAGCCCGCCCTCAATGATTATATTGATGTTGCAATGAGGGATATCATTAGGGAAAATAAGGAGAAAGGCTTGGAGAAGTCCTTTGCTCGGAGAAGCTTAACAAACGTAGGACTGTACCGCAGATACATTGAACTATATCTCAAGAATCACCCTCACGTACACAAGCAGTTTACCTGTATGGTTCGCCAATTACAACCTACTTCCAAGGGGTTGCCTTTAGAGCTATACTTCTTTACTGACACGACTGTTTGGATTGAATACGAGAGCATTCAAAGTGATATTTTTGACCATCTCTTAGCCGTTGTTAACGTATTTGAGCTTTCAGTATTCCAAGAAGTAAATGCGCATACTATATCTAACGCATTAGATAGTAGGGGCATTGATGTCCAATAAAGTCACAAATAATAGCTTAAAGGATTACTGATTAAGTAATAATAAAATGACCCTAAAAAGGGCGTATTGAAGAAATGCTGACTAAGTCAATACTTCAATACGCCCTTTTTAGGGTCCACAACAAGAACGCTCGTTTAGGATTCTTTTTGATAAAGATTACTCTTCACGATGCCTTCTATTATTGTGATTACCATTAGCGTGCTCGCCACGAGGTCGATCACTATGGCGACGTTCCGGACGCTCCACATAACCCTCAGGTTTTTCTATTAGTGCCTTACGGGACAATCTAAATTTACCAGTCTTTGGATCTATCTCAAGTAATACTACATTGATAGTCTGACCCTCCTGGACGCCTGTCTCCTCTATAGTCTCAAAACGTTTCCAATCCCATTCGGAGATGTGCAATAATCCCTCTTTGCCTGGTAGAAACTCAACAAACGCACCATAAGGCATAACGCTCTTGACCTTACCCTCATAGACCTTACCTACTTCTGGGATGACGACAATGCCATTGATCATCTCTAAGGCTTTATCAATGGCTGCTTTACCTGTAGCTGCTATCTCAATAATGCCTTCATTCTCTACCTCTTCAATATTAACAGAAGCACCACTCTCCTCTTGTATACTCTGAATAATCTTACCACCAGGACCGATAACAGCTCCGATAAACTCTTTAGGTATCCTCATCGTAATGATTCGTGGCGTCTGAGGTTTGAAGTCAGCACGTGGCTCAGGAATAGTCTCCTCCAATATGTCAAGAATGTGGAGCCTACCTGCTTTGGCTTGTGCCAATGCCTTCTCTAAAATATCATAGCTAAGCCCATCAACCTTAATATCCATCTGAGTCGCAGTAATACCATCACGAGTACCTGTGACCTTAAAGTCCATATCCCCGAGGTGGTCTTCATCGCCAAGAATATCCGAAAGAATGGCATAGTTTTGACCCTTATTTTCTGAAATCAAACCCATGGCAATACCACTCACGGGTTTGCGGATCTGCACTCCTGCATCCATAAGAGCTAACGTCCCTGCACAGACAGTTGCCATTGAGGATGAGCCATTACTTTCAAGAATATCGCTGACAACCCGAATAACGTATGGATAATCGGCTGGAATAACTGCCTTTAGAGCCCTCTGAGCAAGATTACCATGCCCAATCTCACGTCGTCCGACACCCCTCTGTGCCTTTGCCTCTCCGGTAGAGAAAGGTGGAAAATTATAGTGAAGCAAGAAGCGATCTTTTCCATAATTCAATACATCATCGACCAACTTTTCATCACTTTTAGTACCAAGAGTGACCGTAGCTAAAGCTTGCGTTTCTCCACGAGTGAAAATAGATGATCCATGAGGAGCCGGAAGAGGACTTACCTCGCACCATATAGGGCGAATAGTCTTTGTGTCACGCCCATCAAGACGTTTGCCTTCATCAAGTATCATCCGACGCATAGCCTCCTTCTCAACATCGTGGTAATAGCGGTCTATCATCGGAGCTTTTTCCTCTAATTCCTCCTCTGTATACTGAGCCTTAAAGTCCTCAACTATTGCTGCAAAAGCTTCAGTGCGTTCCTGCTTACTTGTACCAGAAGTGGCAATAGTGTATGCCTTGTCATAGCACGCATCGTGCACTTGTTTACGAAGTTCGTCGTCATTAGTCTCGTGACAATAGGTACGCTTTTGGGTAGTTCCGCACTCCTCCATTAGCTCAATCTGGGCTTGGCACTGCAGCTTAATGGCTTCGTGAGCTACCTTAATAGCTTCGAGCATCTCAGACTCTTGCACTTCATTCATTTCGCCCTCGACCATCATGATATTGTCCATTGATGCAGCTACCATTAGGTCAATATCTGCCTTCTCAAGCTCGTCTTTCGTAGGATTGACTTTATACTTACCATCTACGCGAATAACGCGAACTTCTGAGATTGGGCCTTGGAATGGCACAGTACTAACTGCAAGTGCAGCAGACGCGGCAAGTCCCGCAAGCTGGTCTGGTAATTCATTTGCGTCTCCACTAAATAGGATAATATTTACATATACTTCCGCATGAAAGTCATCAGGAAATAGCGGACGCAACGCTCTATCAACGAGACGACAGATCAATATTTCATAGTCAGAAGCTCTCCCCTCTCTACGAGTAAAGCCACCCGGGAAACGCCCAACAGCCGAAAACTTTTCCTTGTATTCAACCTGTAAAGGCATAAAATCTACACCAGGATTAGCATCCTGAGCAGCGGTAACTGTTGCCAACAATACGGTGTTGCCCATGCGAACAGTCACAGCACCATCGGCCTGCTTAGCAAGCTTGCCAGTCTCAATCGTAATGGTGCTTCCATCACCCATTGTGATGGTCTTAGTGATTACATCCATGATAAATTATTCTAATAAAAACAGCTTATATATCTTATACTTGAAGGTAAAAATACTCCATCTGCAATAGCGTAAGGAGCATTATTAAGAAAGAAGTTTTTTAACTACCTGCGAGATAACTCTACCATCTGCAGTTGCTCCGAGCTCCTTTGTAGCTACTCCCATTACCTTACCCATACCTTTAATATCTGCGACTCCAAGCCTTTGGATTATCTCTTTGACACGATCCGATATCTCCTCCTCAGTAAGCTGAGTGGGTAAAAAACTTTTATAAACCTCCGCTTCTGCTTCTTCAGATTCCGCGAGATCCAAACGGTCAGCGTCCCTATACATACTTGCACTTTCCTCTCTCTGCTTCACTAATTTAGCTATAATCTTGAGGGCGTGATCATCATCCAGCTCATGACTTGCTCCTTTGGCAGTTTGAGCTTCTAAGAACTCCTTTTTGAGACCTCTCAAAGCTTCCAGACGTACTTTATCGCGATCTAACATCGCTTTTTTAATACCCTCATTAACTTCTTCTATAAGTGCCATAATCAAATTATTACAAATTAATCATCTCCAAATTTAATGGTATTCTGCTCACCTTGTTGCTTCACCTCCCTACGATATGTACTTATTGGTGAAAAAGTAATCTGAAAATTCTTATCAACGTCATTAGCGTTATCAATCCCTTCGTCAGTAAATTGTCGAAGAGTTTCTAATAACTCTTTGGTTCGGGAGAGTGTAGGCTTTTTATTCACAAGATTGATAAAACCATTATTGTCTAATAACTCATCAGTGAAAATAATTGTTTCGTAATCCTTGAATAAGTTACCGTGAGAAAGATCGCTACCATAGTAACCGCCTATCTTATTATCTTCCTCTTCCTTTGAGAGCTTTGGCTTTTCCTCCAAATATTCTTCGGCAAACATCACGCTGTCATCAAAGCCTGACGCCAAAAGGATAAAGCCTAAGTCATTCTCCATAGTCTCATCACTCCTCTCGCTCATTCCCCAAATAAAATCAAAAGGAGTTTTGATCTTAGCGGTCATATCTTTGAGCTTCTCAGCCATTTTAGTACTGGGTTCGTGATCAGGCTTATAGGTAACTTGTATCAGCAGTCTCGTGGCTTGACTAAAGTTTGAAGTGTTTAATAATGGTGACGACAATGCCTCATCCATTGCTTTTTCCAACCCTTCTTCTTCACTTGCAAATCCCCGAGTAATAATAGAGACACCGCCAGACTGCAAAGTGGTTTTAACGTCATTAAAATCAAGATTCACCAAACCTGAAATGGTAATCATTTCAGAGATAGATCTAGTACTTGTCGTCAAAGTTTCATCAGCTTTTCTAAAAGCCTCGGTCATCTTAAGGTCGGGATATATCTTATTGAGAAGCTCATTGTTGACCACAAGAATTGCATCCACATTCTTTTTAAGTTCCTCAACACCATCAATAGCTTGTAGGATCTTAGTCCTTCCCTCAAATAAGAATGGTATCGTAACAATCCCCACAGTGAGAATACCCATTTCGCGTGCAACGCGAGCGATAACAGGGGCTGCACCAGTACCAGTACCGCCACCCATTCCAGCCGTGATGAATACCATTTGTGTACCATCACTAAGGGCTTCACGAACTTCTTCGGCACTCTCCTCAGCCGCATCGTGTGCTAAGCGAGGATTATTACCAGCACCTAAGCCTTTCGTTGTTTTGCTCCCTATACAAATTGTATGGGGGACGTCACAAGCGTCCAAATGCTGTTGATCGGTATTACATAGGAGGTATGAGACATTCTCAACCCCTTTATTGTACATATAGTTAACGGCATTACCGCCACCGCCCCCTACGCCAATCACCTTAATGATTGTCCGTTGCTTACTCGCCTTATTTCTTATGGGTAAAACGTTTGTATCTTCCATCACCACCTACATTAATCCTCATCATTGGAGTACAACTCCTCGTCATCAGACATCGCAAATAGGTCTTTGAATTTAGACATCAGAGACCAATTCTTCTTATTATTTTTATTATTGGGACGCTCAGAATTACTCTTTTTAGCTTTCTTTCTCACAGGTTCTTCAGAAGTTATCGTCTTTAAATCATCCTCTTCAAAAGGAAGGAACCCCTCGCCATTTGCACTGGAAAGACAAGGCTCAGAAGGTTGCTCTTCGCTACTTGCCGCCACCTGATTAGAGGGCTCATTATCCTCTACTTCTATAGGTTTACAAGCATCATCAGTTGCTACAAATAGCATAGCATACAAGTTGTGAAACTCAGGATTATTAATAAGCTCTAAATTGTCTAAGTCTGAAAAAAAGGCAGTCTCAATTTGCTTTACGCTCAGCTCACTTCCAAACTTCTCCTTTAGGTAAGGCACGATGCCATTAAGCCTTGAGCCTCCACCTGTGATAACCATTCCACCCGGCAATTTGTAATCACCATTGCTTCCCTTTGCTCTTGTGATAATAGCTTTAATATTATCTACGATTTCGTGAACACGAGCCTCAATGTACTGATTAACACTATATCGGGAAATCCTTTTATCAGTAAGCATATCAGGAGCTTTGACTATAAGCTCCTCTTTGTCGCTTGTATCCAATGTAAGCGACCCTTTGGTGATCTTAACCCTCTCCGCCTCCTCTGGGCTTATATCCAAAGCAGTAAGGTCATACGTGATCTGGCTACCACCCATAGGCAATACGCGTAAAGTCTCCAGCACACCATGATTGAAATAGCAAACTGTTGTCGTCTCAGCTCCAAAGTCTATGAGAGCTGAGCCTATCCTTTTTTGCTCAGGAGAGAGTGCCAATTTACTCAGCTCCACGACACCCACGAGGTAAGGCTGTGTTTCTAATCCAAGTTTTGAAGTCAAAACCTCATCCACATAGTCAGCAACAAAGGCATTAGTAATAACGGTCTGAATACTCACCTGCAACTTAAGGGCTTTCACACCTACAGGTTTTTGGACAGCATTGCCATTGACATTAAACTTAGCAAAATCTGCATTCAAAAATAGCTTGTCATCTGCTTCGTGTATATTCTCCCACAATGTCAAAATATCATCTTGAGTAATTTCGTGAGGCTTATCAAAGTCAATGCCTTGCCTGATTAAGTGACTATGTAAACCCTGACCTGAGATATTGGCATAAACATTTGTTATCGATACCCCCAAATCGTTCTCAGCTCTGGCAATCAAGTTATGGACTTTCTCAGAGGTCTCAGAGAGATTAAAAACAACACCACGCTGGACAGCCCCCTCAGAGGGTTCACTATCAAGATGAATTACCCTAAAGGATGTACCGGTTGCCTTATTGTCATCTCGTGCTACACTCCTCTCGGCGATAGCAAGTTTTATCATGCTACTACCAAAATCAAGGACAGCCACTTTCACTTTTCGTTCCTTACTATCTTTCATCAACATATATGTCTAAACGCAGGATTGGTATAGCCAAAACCGCATCAAAAACCATTCGGCTTTAGCTATATCTAATAATTCTTACAAATTTACTAATTAATTTTTATCCAATTGCAAATTCTGCCGGCATATTATTAGATTAAAGATAAACGACATTGGCAACATAATAAAAAACAACACCTGAGAAGTCAGAAAACAACCTACTCAGATACTAATGGATTATCGCATCACACTAGCTTGCCCGGAAACAAAGACTTTTACATCCATAAAATTAAACATTATGAATACCCTAAATACTCTATTGTCAATACCTAATGAAAGATATGTACATGCAATGGTCGTTCACCAGTAGCAATATGGAGGGAAAAGCAACGTGGTGTTAATATAAAGTCCTTCAATCCAACTAAAACACGAGAATAAAAGAGCGAGAAAGCTAAAATAATTAGTTCTCTCGCTCTTAAACCTATTAAAATATTTTACTATCTATGGTAACGATTGCTGTTGGCATTCCTCGCAGCGGCTCGTCTTTTTGCCTCATCCTTAGTCAATTCTTTCCTGCATTGCGAAGGTGTCATATTGAATTGCCGTTTACAGAATACAGTAAAATGGCTCGGGCTCGAGAAGTGAAACTCCTCCATAATCTCCTTAAATGACACAGTTGGGTCTGCCAAACGCTCCTCAATCATTTCAGCTTTCTGATCCAACATCCACGCGTAAGGAGGTTCGTTGAAAGTTTCCTTAAAGAGTTTATTAAACTTCCGCAACTCCAGACCTCGCATATCAGCAAGATCCTGCACCGATTTAGCTCTGAAATGATTCATCATAACGAACTCCTTAAAGTCCACCTCACGTCTTAGCAAAGGAGCTAAGAACTCCCCAAGGGTCTCGGGCCTATAGTATCCAGATAACACAAAGAATATCTCGGACAGCTTGGCGTCCATAATCTGAGAACACTTAAGCCCATCTGACACATACCTATGTATCGTACCTAATGCAAGCTCTAATGGCTCGTAAATCTCAATAGTTTTATGAACCATCATCATTGGGGCATAACGACGCAAATTGCTAAATGAGTAACCGCTACACAAGTGTGTGAGGTGCTCAAACTTAAAAATCTGCAAATAACCCTCTTCGCCCATCATTATCCTGAGCTGGTGGTACTTATCTACGAGCATTCCAAATGGGGCATTACGGGTCTCGTAGACGTCACCAAGTGACTCTCCATCTAAACTACTAATAGAGTAACGAGCGTCATTAGTCTTTACAAATATCAAAAGTAGCTTGTCTTCGCTTTTGATTTCGATTGTTTCGTGAGGTTGCATTGGTAGTTCTAAATAGACACCTTTCTCCTCACACCCTGCATAATTTTCGCATCCCAAATGGCGTTCTATGTTAACCGGCTTCATTATTTAATGTTATATCTAAAGCTTTTTACAATGCTCACTTTAAGTAAACGCACTTCAAATTTGTACCTATAAAAAAGTTTCGCAAATGTACTAATATTATATGAATTATACAATATCTCTCCTCTTTTGTCTTAGTATCATTACACTAAGATATCAAATTTGAAAGAAAAGGATTATAATATCACTTTGCCCTATATACCCCTTTATGGGATTTTATTCTTACATACAACCAAACTATAATGCAACAAACAGCACTAAAATTTAAAGAGTGCGTAAAGTTTAGTAGCTACAATTTGCTCGGAAGACTTACCAAAGTAATCGCTTCGAGAGTTACCATAAATCTCACCTAAGCCATAAACATATGATGCCCTACCCCCGATAAGCCATCTATCAAAATGGTATTCGACACCTATTCCTCCACCTACTCCCCAAGCGAATTTATTCTCTACAGGCATCTCGTGTTGTTTGATAACAACTCCCGGGATATTGCCTTCGGGGAATGTACTTTTGCTACTTTCCCCTATCAAATATCCGAAATGAGGACCTAAGTCTACCGTTATCTTAAAGGCATCTGCACCAAACATCAGATGTGTAAGAATGGGAAGATTGACGAATCTTAATGTACGCGTATAGCTAAGATCCATCTTTTGATACTTCTCTGCTAAGTCCTTAGGTTTTTCATTCCAACCTCTCTCCGAGTAATCTACTTCCACCCAGACTCCAGCGGTCACATTGGGCAAATCGTAAACGTGACCGACGTCATACCTCAATATTATACCCGCATCGTAGCCTACCTTTAATCCTTGTTGCACATTAGGCGTAAATATCATATTGCTCAGATTTACTCCGCCAGTAGCACCAAACATAAAGTGAGGCTTGTACTTTAGAGTCTGTGCATTACTCTTTCCGGGGATAAGTAATAAAAAGAGGACGATAGCTATCGTGATAAATCTTTTATTCATAATCTCTTTTTCTCACCTGACCTCTTATACTGGACAAAAAAGACACCTAAGTTGCTCTTCAGCGACTTTGCAACAGGGTTTTCTTCGAATTCAAACTTGCTTTGAACACCATTCCAGGATCTACTACCAGCGGACTCATTTCCTAATAGATTTAGGAAAAACCGACCCGTATCATACCCTAATATGCTGTACCTTGGATAGGTATTTCCTAAGCCATGGCCATACCAATCTTTATATTCATTCTCTAAAGACTTGTACCGATTATCCGAAGAGTCAGCCAAAAAAGTGGTATAAAAAGCACCTTCAACTGCTCTCAAATCGTCTCCTATACTCTTATCATAGGTCTGCCACTCAGGATATCCAAATACAGTGACGTTACTAACACCTAAGCTATCCGTTGCTGTCTGAATGGGACGTAAGATATTATTTGCTGCAGTCAGACTACTGGCTTCAGGTACAACGACAGACGTAGTATGTCGGGATGAAAGTGCCACTACATCAGAGGGTGCTGAGAATGAATCACGCACTACCTCGCCATAAGAGATCCCTGCACGCCTGCACTCTTCCTTAAGTACTGCCGTAAAGTCGGGCTTACTACTTTCGTCAGAAGGGAATTGTACAAACTGGACATAATCGTTGCGGTACTCCTTAACAAACTTGCGAGCGACTTCTCTATAAAGTGCTTCGTGAGGTGTATTTACTTGATAAATATTAGCTCCTTTTCGTGCTAACTTTGTATAGTCCTTTGACGTAAAAGGCACCACATAAATGGCATGTTTTTTCTGTGCAAGCGTTGCCAAAGCCTCTATAGACCCTTCAGACACACCCCCTAATATCAAGTCCACTTTGGGCAGTTGTTGGAGCGAAGAAATTGACTCGGATAGCTGACTGCTATTGCTATCTATAGCAAATAAATGCACACTCTTCCCCGTTTTTTTTGCCTCAAGTAATGCCATTAAAAAACCCTCATAATACCTTGAAAACCTATTGCCATTATCATTACTAAAGGGGAGAGCCAATACCACGGTATATCCTCCCACAACGGGGAATGCTGGTCGCTGACCTACCGCTTTGTTATTTGGCAGTGATGCATCGGGGATTAGGATGGTATCATCTGCCTTTAAACCTTTTTTGATTTGAGGGTTATAGTGGAATAATTGTTCTTCTGTCCAACCCGTAACGCGCAAAAGGCTGTAGATAGTCGCACCTTGTGGCACTTTGTACATCCTCAAACCAGTCACGCCTACCATTGGGGCATCAGACTTTGGGGTACTGCCTTTAGTCCTCAAAATAGTAGTATCTTCCTTAGTGGTAGGGATCTGAATAATCATACCCACGGAAAGCTTATCGGGATCCGTGAGTACACTATTAGCATTTTGCAAATCAGTAGGAGAGACCCCATACATCCGAGCAATTGAGTAAAGGGTTTCCCCTCTCTCGACCTTATGATATTGTGGTTTTTGTGGCTCCTGAGATGATGCCTTATGGATCGGTATCTTTATGAGTTGCCCAGCCTTAATACCCTCTTTTACATCTGGGTTTAGCTGGTATAATTGGTCAACTGATACATTATAATCACGGCTAATACCATACAATGTCTCACCCGAAGCCACGGTGTGGGTCACAACTTCCTGCTGTGCAAAAGCAGGAAGAAATGCCGACAAAAAAAGAGCAAAAGATGCACAAAGGGTAAACAGATACCTATGGGTCTTTATATTGTCCATTATATTATTATTTTTTTAGTTGTGTACAAAGATAATAATAAAGGTGTACATTGCAATAATTTAAGTTGCTGTGATGCTATCCGGAAACAACATGGCAGGGAACCTTTTCTATAATTATAAGAGCACCACGTCGTCAATCCAATTTTATGGATAACAAATATTACCCATAACGGATACCCGCAATACGGTCAAAAGGATACCAGGTATTAGCCGAACCGAATACCAGGTATCCATTGAGAGTAATGCCAGGTATCCTTTTTGTAGTGTTGGCAAATAATAATGCTCTGCCTTTACCTTATATCGTTGTCTAAGTGGGGATAGGAGGGGTAAATAGTGTAGCTAAGATCGGATCATACCACACATCATGCTATTAGCTTACCACGATAAATAGGTAGGGAATGCTAATAATAAAGAGCATCAAAACATCTACACCTCGATTGATTTGGACTGCAAACTGAAGATCCTTACTGGTTAACTCTCTGTCTTTATTACCAATATATGGCTTAGGCATTAACACCCCTCCATAGTAGTGTGGTCCCCCAAACTGGCATCCCAGCATCAACGCAAGGGCTGCCTCCGGATACCCGGAATTAGGGCTTGTGTGTTTCTTCCCCTCTTGCTTGACTTTTCTCCATAGGCTTCCTTGCTTATTAACGAGAAGCATCAGCAAAGCTGTTAGACGTGAGGGGATATAATTGGCAACATCGTCTATCTTAGCCGCAACAAAGCCGAAATCCATATAGCGTTCATTCTTATACCCAATCATCGAGTCAAGTGTATTGATCATCTTGTATGCCACCATACCCGGGACGCCCAAAAGAGCGAACCAAAACAGGGGTGCGATCACACCATCGGATAGGTTTTCGGATAAGGTTTCTAATGCCGCTTGCTTGCACTCTTCGTCGTCTAAGCTCTGCGTATCTCGACCTACGATACGTGCCAATTGCACTCTCCCTCGGTCAAGAGATTCCTCTAATTCGCTAAAAACAGCTTTTACCTCCTCAATTAAAGTAGTACCGGCTAAGCAATAATATACAAGCACACCGCCTATTATGACTGACAGCCAAGTAGGTAAATAGTGAATGAGTAGATAACTCAGTATGGCGACCAATAAAATAAGGAGTACCGCAACGATGCCCCCTTTTAGCCGTTTCCGATTACCTTGATTCCACTTTTTCTCTGACATAGCTATGAGTTTTCCAAAACCTACTATCAGATGTGGCAAACGAGGTGGATCACCAAACAAACGGTCTAAGAGCCAACCTATCCACAGCATTAATAGCCTGGACAATAACGTAGCTTGTATAACGTAAAAAGTAATCATAGTGTGCCTGGTAATTGTGACAACGCATTAATCAATAATGCATTGTGACTGAGATTTTGCGTTGCGATACGCAAGTGATATTCGCTGAGTAAAGGAAAAGTGGAAGCATCTCGCACAAGTATTCCATGCTGTTTGACCAACCACTCTTTCACTTGACTCGCTTTGTGATGTTTCATTTTCACTAGAAAGTAATGCGTATCCGTGGGGATCACTTCCAATACATCCAGATTGCTCAAGCTCAATGATAGATGCTCCCTCATCTGCAATAGTGTATCTAAGGAAAAAGGCAATGGTTGCTGGACAAGATACAATCCGGCTTCTATGGCAAGGGCATTGACACTCCACGGCATTCTGAATCGTGATAGGGACGAGAGGATATCGGAATTCGCGACCATGTAACCCAACCTTAACCCTGGGATAGCATAGCTTTTAGTGAGCGATTGTATTAAAATACAATTGGGAAGCTCTACAACTTCTTGAGGACTGAGCACAGGTTTTGAAGTAAATGCATGATAAGATTGATCCACCACAAAAGTCACCTGTGGATTGGCATTTATCCACCCCAAAAGAGCATTACGATCGCAAGTGTGTCCGGTCGGATTATTGGGATTGCAGAGCCACACCACTTGGGTTTGCTTTGGCAGATCTATAAATGGAGACGTATCGTCAGCAAAAAGAGATGTGACGGAATGGCAAAACAAACGACAGGCGGACGCGTATTCTGAAAATGTGGGATGGCAAATAACCGAGCTATGATTCTGAAACAAATGGGCAATCAGATATATCGCATCGGTAGCCCCGCTCGTAACAGCAACACATCGTTTATCTACACTCAATATCCGTGACAATGAGGATTCAAGTGCGTAAGGATGTGGATCAGGATAGTGTCTAATTACATCACGCCGTGCCACAAGATACTTCCACAAAGCATCTTGCGAAGGTACATCGGGAACATTTGAACTAAAATCTGCAACTATCTTATAGCCAGGATAGCGATAACGATCATCGCCATGGTCATAGTTACACATACCTATCCGACCAGTTAGTTAATAGTTCTTAGCCTTAGACTTAATAAGCTCGGCTTGCTCCGACGGATTCAAACGCTTGTAATCAGAAAGAGCGGACTCCCACTCTCCATAATTAGGATTTGGTAAAAGAATAAACCTGCCACCAAATTGATTCATATCCTGAATCGCCTTATCGCTACGTATTGTCTCAGGGTCTTTTCCATACCCGGGGAAGTCAGTAAGCTGGTCACCCATGTATATTATTACATCGTGAGTTTCCAAGATCTTAGCACGCCGTTCGTCTTTGCTACTCGTACTTGTTTTTAGGAGCAAATGATCATCATCTGCATTAGGAAAATCATACTTTTGAAGATTCAGCAGTGTACCCTCACGCTCTGCCTCAATACGATTAGAGACATAGAAAATCTCAATGCCATTCTCTGCCGCTTCTCTTAAAAAGGCTACAGCACCTGGCACTGTATCAGCGACTGCCATAGCACACCATCGTGTCCATTCTTGGGCATCAAACAACTCTCCTTTCAGCCCTTGGTGTACAGCATTAGGAGAATTATCAAGAACAGTTTCATCAATATCAGTAATAATTGCTAAGGGCTTATCTTCCTCGGCATGTGCCTCAATGGATTGATATAAATAGGACTTCGCTCCATTAAATGCCTGATAGCAAAGAGCCTCATATTCTGCAGAACGTTGCATCCAAGTGGCAGTATAAACCTTAGCAAAAGGCAAATCACGTTGCACCGTATTCTGAGTACTACGGCACCCAAATAATAGCAATAAAAATGGGATAAAAATATATTTTTTCATAATCTATATTAAAACGTTAATGTCATTGCTAATAGCCCAGTAGCACCCTGCTGCGGATAACCTTCCCAAGGAGTAAAAGGAAAGTTGAGGAGGTTGGTACCGATAAGTGATAAGCCGATATTCTTGTGCACCTTATAAGAAACTCTCGCACCTAAATCTACCACAAATAGGTTATGCTTTGCCACGATGCTCTGACCTCCTGTAGACGAAATGAAATCAATATCAGGCACTTTGATACCAGAAAGTAAAAGTAGAGACATCCCCAAAGAAAGTCTATCGTTAAATGAATAGTCGGCTGCCAAATCTACCTCCAGGGCGGGCAATCCATATATGTTATTCTTTGTCTCCTCATACCCAATTTTCAAAGAAGGATTAGGCTCAAGAACGCTATAAGCATTATACTGCAAACGGAAACCTAAGTCCAGACCAAAAGGTGCGAGATATCTGGCTTTCGCATTTACGAAACTCTTATTTACTTTACCTTTGTTTTGACGAGTAAATATGGGAGCATTGTAGTGTGTGGATACGCCATCAAGCACGACAGGAACAAAAATAGCCTCGACGCCCCAATCCGAGAAGTCAGAATAACCAGCCAAACCTCCGTTAAGATCCAAAGTAAATCCATTAATACTACCAAGCTTAATGCCAAGTAATGCCCGATATCGAGCTATATCATAACCATTATATACTGAGCGTCCGTCTGCCCATCTATTAACACTATATAAATCCTTTAACCCCATATATTCCGTACCGCCATCGGCTTTTAAATAAACGGAAAACAGGTCATTAAACTTATATGAAGCTTGAATATCAGGAGTGACAATAAAGGAATTCTTACCCCTGTTTATTAGTTGCAACTTAGCTCCTGCCTTGACACTAAGACTTGGGGAAAGGTATTCGAAGTGGGGGTCAATTGATAATAATTGCGGAGCTTTAGGACCTTTAGCAAACGTATTGAGCTGAGTAATGCTCAGGACATGGTACCTACCGCTAAGACCAAAACACCAATCACTCCCTGCAAATTGATACCCGACGTTCCCTGAAATATCCACTTCAGTTTGAGATAAATTGTGATGCTTTGTTGGCTCTGTACCACTTGGCAAAAAGAGATATTCCATTCTATCATAGATAGTTGAGACATCCTCCTTATCTATATACCCGACTTTCCCCGAAAGACTATATTGCCATCCACGAGCGAGAGATAGGGGAGCTGGAGAAACATCAAAAGTTATCTCAGAACCAAACATTTTAAACAAGGGGAATGTACCTTTCCCCACTTCGAAATGCTTATCTACTAAATCAATGCCACCGTAATAGGTTTGTAGGTGATGAAACATGTCGATACCGACATCTAAGACTCTCTCTTCAAGGGCATGAGTGTACCCGAGACTAAAGTCCGTGTCATGCGTCTGATCTAAAGATTTTTGGAAGTAAGCAACGTCCTCCTTAGTCTGAATATACCTCGTTAGGTGATCCAATGATATGGTCAGAGTACCTGCGTCACTTGTCTTCACCATTGCACCTATATTCGCACCTACAGTAGTAGGATAACCACCGAATAACCGAGCATGTATAATTTGCTTTACAGGCTCTGATGGCAATGGGTTAGTTAATGGATTAAAGAGACGAGGATGCACATTCATTGAGACGGGGTATATATTTCGAGCAAAATTGACTGGTGTTAGGGCCTTGTGCTTGGTCTCCTCTAAAGGGTTAAAGAATGCCTTCTCTGCCTGATGCACTACAGGCTGATATTCCTTTTGTAACACCATTTCTCGAGTCAAAGTATCTGGTGCATATACAATATTTTGTGCCAAGGCATTTCCCTCGATCATCAATGAAATTAAGAGGAATAACCACATATATCTATTATTCATATCATCTAAACTACTTTGGTTATTATAGTTGCTTAAGTCGCTCATTTATCATCTGCATAATGCCGTCGTTCCTATTACTATAGCTTCCTTTAACGCTTTCAAGGTAAGTTCTAGCGGTATCCGGATCTCCCAACTTCTGATAACTATCCGATAGTAATATAAAAGCCCGTGCCAACCAATAGGCATCTGTTGTACCGGTACGTACCACCTCCTGCATTTTACGTTGCACAGCTTGGTAATCTCCACGATCGTACAAATCCAAAGCCAATACTATCTTAGCGATAGGATGACCACCATAATCACGTAGGGATAATATCTCATTAGCGTAGGCGATGGCTACACTCTTATTGTTTTCTATGGCAGAGACTTTTGTGGTAGCTAAGTAGACATTAGCCTTTGCCTCTTCAGTGATCTCAAGCTTGCCACTCTTTACATTCTTTGCCATAGAAATGAGGAATGCGTCACTTCTACTTGCCTCAGCACGCTCAACTGATAGCATACACCAATTACTTCTATTTTTGTTATCGGAAGCAAAAAGTGCCAACTGATAATAAACTTCGGCAGCCCTTCCTGGCTCATTTGTCCTATCATAACTTGAGGCAAGTAGCCTATAGGTATCCTCTGCTAACTTACCTGAGAAATGCCTTGCTTTATCTTTTACCACAGAGATAGCTCCATAATAATCTTTGTCGTTATAAAGCAGAAGGGCTTTATTGTAATATACATTATCAGCAAATGCCCCATTGGGGTACTCTGCAAGATACTTATCCAATGCTTGCTCAGCCTCCTTAGTTGTCCCCGTAGCAACGACTTGCTCAGCAGCGAGATAGGTCAAAGAATCAAGCTCGTGTGCACTTGCGACATCGCTTCGACCCACTTCCCTCACTAAATCCCTGTAATTTTCCACCCTATTCATTTGCACACTAATGCTCTTAAGGTCTTGTAAAGCACTCTTTGCTTCGGGGCTATTTGGATACTGACGAATCACCATCTCATAAGCCTGGATAGCACGAGATAGGTCATTATCACTATAATAGGTTAGTGCCAATTGAAGCCCGACCTTCGGAGCAATGGGATGCGAACGGAAGCGAACAAAAAAGCTATCATATGCTCTTTCTGCTCCTTTTTTATCACCTTGCATAGACAAGGCTCGACCTTGCTCATATATGGACTCTGGGACGAGTGTGGACTGAGGATAGCGTATAGGTAAATTACTCATAAAACTTGCCTTATCTGCGTATGCCCCTTGAAGCCCCTTGACCATTGCTTTGCTAAATAGTGCATAATCCGCTTCGCTACCACCTGCTTGCTCAGCACGTGTATACTGCTCTATGGCGACAACGTATGCTTTTCGCTGAAGCTCAATATCTCCTAATCGGTTGTAGATAGCCGTCCGCTCTTCGGGCGAAGGCGATGCATTCACCTCTTGATATTTCTTAAAGTAACGCTCGGCCTCAGCATACATACCTTGATTATAATAAGCATACCCCAAGGTGTAATAGGCGTTATGATTCACTGAAAATGCTGATTCAGAGCGTTTTATATACTCTAAAGTACTTCTGATAGCTTCTGGATAATTCTTTGCTCTGTAAGCAGCTTCACCTTTCCACAAATAAGCTTCAGACACGCTCAAAGGATCACTGCTGTTAGCAATAATATCGTTATACTGCTGGGTTGCCAAGGCAGTATTTCCGCTACTTAGAGAAGCATTGGCCTCTCTAAGCCGTACTTTATCTCTCACACGTTGCAATTCAGTAGGAAGTGGGCTTATTGCATTCAGCTCCTTTAAGGCAGACGACACATTAGGTTCATATAGAAAAGCATCCGACAAATGGCTGATAACCTGAGAGCGATACTCAGTATTTGGAAAACGTTGAAGGAAAGACGAGAGACGCTTGGTACCATCACTCAACTTCCCAGGCGTATCAGAATATACTGCTAATGCGGCATTATATTCGCTCACCTCAGTCAATGG
Source organism: uncultured Porphyromonas sp. (assembly GCA_934364985.1). Taxonomy (GTDB): domain Bacteria; phylum Bacteroidota; class Bacteroidia; order Bacteroidales; family Porphyromonadaceae; genus Porphyromonas_A. Next base: position 230,141 of record CAKRMU010000001.1, read on the forward strand.
CGAATACACATTCATCGCTTTGGCTCTATCAAGTGATGCCACAGCACGGCTACGCTCTTTTAATGCTAACTCCGACAAGCCCGCATAGTAGAGAGCTAACTGCCCCATAAAATCAGGGTCGGCATTAGGCACTTCCAATAAATATTTTTCGGCTTCTCTAAAACGAGACAATTCAAATAGCCCCTCACCAAGTACCAAAGTCTCCAATCTTTTCTGACCTTTCTCTAATACCATATATTGCATAAGATAGCCTACAGATTGCTCAGCCTGACCTTTGCTACTAGAAGCTAAACCAGCAGTACGTAATAATGATGTGCACACTTCCATAGGCAACCCTTCTCGCGAAAGCTCCCTCTCTGCCCGCTCCAAAGCCTCACTATAACGCAATTCACTAAGGTCAGCTTCGGCAATATATGCAGAAGCATATGCTCCATAAACAGGATCATTTTGCAGGTCTTGGAGGAAGTGTATCCCTTTCTCAAGATCTCCATTACGTAGTGAAAGATATCCGGCATAAAAAGTGGCATCGTTACGCAATGGAGCGTAATAAGTCAGTGGGATAAAAAGCTTAAGTGCCTCATTATACTTACCACGAGTCATCAAAGTATATGCCAAATGGTACTCCACCGAAGCACTCATTGCCTCGGGTAATAAGTCAACATCTACCTGATTGAGCCAATAGTAGGCACTCTCATAAGTGCCACGTGAATAGTAGAGATTGCCAAGAGCAACACGGGCATAATTTATGTAGTTAGAGTGCGGATGCTCCTCAATGAAATATAAGAGACGTAGCTCAGCATCCCCACTCTCCAGCATACCACGAGCAACAGCATCCAAATAACGAGCTTCGTCATCGTTGGGCTCCAATTGCCATGCACCCCTATACACAGCCTGCAACCCCTCTATCGTACCTACGGGGCTTCGCAATGCCAATGCTTCACGAGACCTTAATAGAGCATCCATACTGGGATTAACACTCTGAGCGATGCCACTAACGCAAACACACAGGCTCGCCATTATAGACAACAGCCGTCTAATGCCACTATTCTTAACAAACATATACCACTTAATTCTATTACTAAATTTCAAAAGAATGTAGGTAGATGATGCCTACCAATCATTATCAACCACAAATGTACTAAAAATAGAGCCAAAAGCATAAAAGGGGCAATGTGCCATAGCTGTACGCCAATAAATATTAAAGCTACACCCATTTTTAGACACACAGCATCAACGGCAAATCGGATACTATGTATTCACTCCAACTAATTCAGGGTATTTGTATCAGCATATTCCGTATATCCTCCAAAGACAATACCAAGTATCCATTTTTACTAATTACTAATCACTAATAACCATATACCTAAATATGACTATAAAAGGCTATAACTAAATACACTTCTATAAATAACATACAATGCCCTTTCGCATCGATCAATAACCAATAATAAACATTTAAGAAAAGCTTTTGAATGAATAATACACATGTATGTTTTAAAAAATAGTACCTTTGAAGTCAAGAATATGTGATAGCATTATGAGCGGAAATATAAGTAAAGAACAGATACAAAGAGCAAAGCAACGATTTGGCATTATAGGTCAGTCAGAAGCCCTTAATAGAGCAATTGAAGTGGCTCTCTTGATAGCTCCGACGGATGTGAGCGTATTAGTGATGGGCGAGAGTGGCGTGGGCAAGGAGAGTTTTCCCAAGCTCATTCACAGCCAAAGCATTCGTAAGCATGGTCCGTATGTAGCTGTCAATTGTGGTGCCATCCCTGAGGGGACAATTGATTCTGAGCTTTTTGGTCACAAGAAGGGGTCGTTCACCGATGCCATGGTGGAGCGTAAAGGGTACTTTGAAGTGGCTGATGGCGGGACTATCTTCCTTGACGAAGTCGGAGAATTACCACTCGGGACACAGGCTCGCTTACTACGTGTCTTAGAGTCAGGTGAATTTATGAAAGTGGGCTCCTCTGATGTCCAGCGATGCGACATTCGCGTAGTGGCAGCTACTAATGTCAAACTTGAGGAGGCAGTTCGTGCAGGAAAATTCAGACAAGACTTATTTTACCGACTAAATACAGTTACGATAGAGTTGCCCCCACTTCGCGAAAGAGGTCAAGATATAGGTTTGCTTTTTCGAAAGTTTGCAAGTGATTTTGCAGATAAATATCATATGCCCCCCATTCGGCTCACTGACGAAGCTACTGAGGTATTGGAGCGATATACTTGGCCTGGGAATATACGCCAAATCCGTAACCTTGTGGAGCGTCTGAGTGTTATTGCTGAGGATCGTACAATAACGAATGAGGTATTAGAGGACAACCTACCCCCAAATGCCCTTGTCCGTCATCCTGCCATGATTGCATTACAGACAAGTAGCCAACCATTTGGAAACGATGCACAGCAGGGGATGTTTAACCCAGAAAGCGTTACACTAAACACCCTATACACAATGCTTCACGACGTACAAGGAAATATTGGAGAACTCACACAACTCCTTTACAGGCTCCTACAAGGCTACTCTTTTCAGCATACACATCCAAGCATTGAGGCACCTAAGCACAATCCCATAACTGATTTTCATGCCCCACAAAACTACACAAAAGAGTACCCTAATCGTTTCCAAGGACAAGAAGAAATTGCACATGTGGAAGAACTGCATGGCCTATTAGAGGAGGGCGAAATCATAACTCTGAAAGAGATGGAGGCACGGTATATAGAGTATGTATTGGAGAAAAACAATGGTGCAAGGAAAAAGACAGCTGATGATTTAGACATCTCAGAAAGGACCCTTTACCGCAAACTTAATAGAGAATAATGGCAATGAGTAAAAAGCTACTACAATACATATTGTGCTTCGGATGTCTTACAGCCATCCTTTCAGGCTGTAAAGTATCTTATAGCCTTAACGGAGCAAGCATTGATTATTCAAGGATTAAGACGATCCACATTGCAGACTTTCAAAACCTTGCCCCCAATGTTTATCCTCCCTTAGCACAGAAATTATCAGAAGATCTTAAAGATAGATTTCAAAGGCAAACAAGATTGGTACAGACAGCACAAGTAGGCGACCTAAATATTGAAGGTGAGATCGTAGGATACGACCTAACGGCAGAGGCAGTACAAGCCGATGCGTATGCAGCCAAGACAAAACTCACTATGCGTGTCAACATAAGATACAATAACACCATCGATGAGGACGAAAGCTTTGAACGCGAGTTTACATCATTTGCCACATTTGATAGCTCACAGATGTTTACGGATGTCCAAGATCAATTGGTAGAAGACCTCACAAAAGACCTTATCAACCAGATATTTAATGCAACTGCAGAAAACTGGTAAAAGATATTTTATATGACTAAAGAAGAGCTTCACAATCTCATCATAAACCCGCAAGAGATTGAGCGAACGCACCTTATGGAGTTGCTCGACCTCTCCAAGCAATACCCCTACTCTGCACCACTACACAGCTTAATTCTCGTCCTACTTCATAAGACGAACGATTTAAGATTTGCAGGAGAATTGAGCGAAAGAGCACTTTTACTGCCCGACCTCAAGCAATTATTCTTTTTACTCAACACTCCTAAAAATACTCAGCCAAACTTACCAATGGAGCAAGAGATACCAGCAAAAGAAAAAAGCGGATTTGACCTCATTGATAGTTTTCTTGAGGATCATCCGGACGATACCAATTCAGTAGAATCTCTCTTAACGCCCCAAATAGAGATAAGTGATGAGCAAAAAGAAGTAACAACCAATCCCCCCACAAATTCATTACTGACCGGTGCCATAAGCACAGAAAATACATCCAATAGTATTCCGCCATCATTAAATTTCAAGAAGAATAACGAGGGGACCCCAACAGGAGAGAAAAATGCAAAGCATAGTGACGAATTATTTACTGAAACTCTCGCAAGGATGTACATCAAGCAAGGTAAATTTGAAAGAGCCAAAAACATATTGCAACAAATAAATTTGGAATTTCCACAAAAAAGTGGTTACTTTGCCGAACAATTGGATTTCCTTGAGAGATTAATCAAGTTAAACAACGAGGAAAAGTAGATAGTGAGCCTATATGGCATTCGCACACAACTAATTCCTTAATGATAACAATAAGAGAAATAAATAGAGCGTATGTATATTTTTCTTTCCATATTGATAGTATTAATATCAATAGTATTGGTATTTGTGGTTACGATACAAAACTCTAAGGGAGGCGGGCTTGCAGCAGGGTTCTCCTCAACCAATAACGTTATGGGAGTACGTCGCACCACAGACCTTATAGAAAAGATTACTTGGGGGTTAGCTATCGCTGTCGCAGTCATAGCTATCTTGGCCGTTAAATGGGCACCAAGGACAGTAAGCAATGAGCCCAAAAGTGTCATCGTAGACTACGTAGACCAAGCAACTATTCCCGCTCCCGTGGACGCACAACCATTTAGCGAAGCACCTGCAGAGCCTACTCCAGCAGAGTAAATACTGAGATCTATCCGTCACTCATCTTGGTAGTCTCATTTATTTTTGGTTACTTTGCAAACCGTAAGTATAATATAAGAGAATAATATAAGCAATGTCACGAATTTGTCAAATCACTGGCAAAAAGGCTATGACTGGTAATAATGTTTCTCACTCTATGAGGAGAACAAAACGTACCTTTAGTCCTAACCTTTTTGATCGTAAATTTTATTGGCCAGAGCAAGATTGCTGGATCAAAATCCGCGTTTCTACCGCTGGTCTCCGCCTCATAAACAAGATTGGGCTTAACGCAGCTCTCGAGAGAGCTAACGCTGAAGGTCATCTTGACGAGCTGATTATCTTAGAAAAATAAAACAGTTAGTTACAAGGAAAGAGAAAGCATATGGCTAAGAAGGGTAAAGGTGATAGAGTGCAAGTAATATTGGAATGCACCGAACACAAAGAGAGCGGATTGCCAGGGACCTCAAGGTATATTACTACAAAGAATAAAAAGAATACTACAGGGCGCCTTGAGCTAAAGAAGTACAATCCTATCCTTAAACGCATGACCGTACATAAGGAAATCAAATAATAGGATTCAGCAAAGAGTATAGAAGAAATTAACCATTTAGGAATAGGAGAAAGAATCCATGGCAAAGAAAGCAGTAGCAAAGCTACAGAAAGGTGATGGACGTACCTACTCTAAGGTCATCAAAATGGTAAAGTCACCTAAAACAGGTGCTTACGTATTTAAAGAGGAGATGATACCTAATGAGATGGTAAAGGATTACTTCAAAAAGTAATTTCCAATAATCGCCATAAGATAAAGGAGGGTACAAGAGACTTATCACAATCGAAAGTGCGAGCTGAGATTAAGTGGTATATGAAGTAGAAGCTTAAAGGGTATGATGCGACCTTTTAAGCTTTTTACTTTTTCTTGAAAGTACATAAAGAAACGAATGAGTACCAAAGACGATCTAAAGAGGTGGCTACCCACATCAAAAAAAGAGGTGGAGATGAGAGGATGGGATCAACTAGACATTATCCTCTTTAGTGGTGATGCCTACGTAGATCATCCCTCATTTGCCAATGCAGTTATAGGTAGAGTCCTCGAAGCCGCAGGTTATAAAGTTGCAATCGTCCCCCAGCCTAACTGGAGAGACGATCTCAGGGATTTCAAAAAGTTAGGTACTCCTCGGCTATTTTTTGGAGTCTCACCTGGGAATATGGATTCTATGGTCAACCATTACACGGCTGCCAAAAGACGGCGTTCAGATGATGCATATACTCCAGACCTGCGTCCTGATATGCGTCCTGACTATCCGAGCATTGTCTACACAAAGATCCTGAGAGAGCTATTTCCGGACACCCCCATTCTTTTAGGAGGTATAGAGGCCTCCTTAAGACGCCTTACTCATTATGACTATTGGCAAGATAAGCTTTTGCCAGGCATGCCATTTCTTAGTGCTGCCGACCTTATTCTATATGGATTAGGTGAAAAATCAGTCGTAGAGATAGCTGATCTCATACATAAAGGCGTACCAATTGATAATATTAAGGAGCTGCCACAAGTAGCTTACCTTACGCCGAAGAGCAAATTTACCGAAAAGGAAGGTGACATTTGGCTCAATAGCTATGAAGAATGCCTTAAAGACAAATTAGCCTACGCAAAAAACTTCAGGCAAATAGAGGAGCAAAGCAATTCACTACATGCTCATAGGCTCCTGGAGGGAATAGAGGATAAAATTATCGTGGTCAACCCTCCCTACCCTTTGCCCACTCAAGACGAAGTAGATAGCTACTATCGCCTACCTTATACGAGACTACCTCATCCTCGATACCAAGGCAAAACAATTAGGGCATACGAGATGATCAAGCACTCAATTAATATGCACAGAGGATGCTTTGGTGGCTGTGCATTCTGCACCATATCAGCACATCAAGGCAAGTTTATTGTGTCTCGCAGTAAAAAATCTATCGTAGAAGAGGCTAAAAAAGTAACGGAGATGCCTGATTTCAAAGGGTATATCAGCGATCTCGGAGGTCCGAGTGCCAATATGTACCAGATGAGAGGTAAAGATCTCAAAGTGTGCGGAAACTGCCTTCGTCCTTCTTGTATTTTTCCAAAGATTTGTCCAAATCTCAATGCCGACCATTCCCCTCTTCTTGAAGTTTACCATGAGGTAGATGCCCTCCCAAAGGTAAAGAAAAGCTTTATTGGGAGTGGTGTTCGGTACGACCTTTTAATACACGAATACAAGCAACCAGAACTGAAAGAAGCCGCAAGAGCATATACAAAAGAACTCGTTACACATCACGTATCGGGTAGACTCAAAGTCGCCCCTGAGCACACCTCTGAATCGGTACTCCGGCAAATTCGCAAGCCAAGTTTCGAGAATTTTTATGCCTTCAAAAATATCTTTGATAGAATTAACCAGGAGGAAGGACTAAAGCAACAACTCATACCCTATTTTATTAGTAGCCACCCAGGATGTCGGGAGGAGGACATGGCAGAATTAGCCTTAATCACTAAATCTTTGCATTTTCAATTGGAGCAAGTCCAAGACTTTACTCCAACCCCTATGACTGTTTCCACTGTCATATACTATAGTGGTTATCACCCCTATACTCTTCAAAAAGTATACACTGCCCACACGAAAGAGGAAAAGGAGGCACAAAGACAGTTTTTCTTTTGGTACCAACCAGATAAAAGAGCTGGTATTATAAGGTCACTTAATAGAATAGGTAGAAAAGACTTAGTGGACAAACTCTTTGGAAATAAAGCGAGGAATAACAAGCGAAAAAATACTAAGCACAAGTCACATAAGCACGGCAATACCTCAAAACGATAGTTTATTACTTCCAAAATACAATCCCCTATTCGTTAATCATTTGTAATGATAATGCAATAACTCAAGTACACGCTTTCTATTTGTTAAAATAGAGAGAAGTGGGCTTGCAAGTAACCTTTTTAATTACTTTATTTGTGGTTGAAAAGGGAGTGATACTGATAATGGTAGCTCTCAAAGTAACGTCTTTAAGTTATTGATGATTATGAAAAAAGGATTAGGTACTGCATTAATTGCTCTTTCTTGTTCCGTAATAGGAGCATTGGGAGGAGTAGCGATTTATGCGAATAGTAATAATGGAGGAGGTGACCTCTTTGGCGGGTCAAATTTTAATGGAGAGACACATAATGCCTCCACAATATTTAAACAGCCGGAGATGACCCCTGCGGTATATAGTTCTACGAGCACACCTCAAGACTTTGTACAAGCTGCAGAAAGAAGTATCAATGGGGTGGTCAATATCCAGAGTGAAGTGACTATTGACCACCGAGAGATGCCCAGATTCATAGATCCTTTTGAATTCTTTTTTGGCTTACCAGGGGGAGAGTCTTCAAGGCGTAATCAAGGAGAATTACCCACACGGGTAGGCATAGGCTCAGGGGTTATCATCAGCACTGATGGCTATATCATAACAAATAACCACGTAGTGGCAAATGCCACTCGAGTACTGGTAAGTACCAATGACAATAAAGAATACGAAGCCACTATTGTAGGTACTGACCCCGCCACTGATATTGCCTTACTCAAGATAGAAGCCAAAAACCTACAGCCTATTCCTTTTGGGGATAGTGAGACCTTAAAGGTAGGTGAGTGGGTATTAGCGATTGGCAATCCATTTAACCTTCAAAGTACTATAACGGCAGGCATCGTAAGTGCGAAGGGGCGTAGTACGATGGGGCAAGGTGACCTTAGGATCGCCTCTTTTATCCAGCATGATGCTGCCGTCAATCCAGGAAATTCAGGTGGAGCATTGGTCAATACCCGTGGCGAACTTGTAGGCATCAATACCATGATTTATTCACAAACGGGCAATTATGCAGGCTATTCTTTCGCTATCCCAGTGAGCATTGCCAGCAAGGTCGTTTCTGACATCAAGCAGTATGGTACTGTGCAAAGAGCCGTCCTTGGGATCGTGGGAGGCAACATTACAAGCGAGGTAAAGAAAGAATTTGACCTTAAGGTCAGCGAAGGGGCAGTGATAGCTGACTTCTCAGGGAGTAGTGCAGCTAAGAAAGCAGGGATACAGAAAGGCGATGTCGTAACTGCCGTCAATGGTATTAAAATACGTAATATGGGAGAGCTACAAGAGCAAGTATCCAAATATAGCCCAGGTGACGCTATTCAGATTACGATTGATAGAAAAGGGAAGAGCCAAGCATATAAGGTAATACTAAAAAATAGTGCAGGTACCACTGAGCTAGTGGAGAATGTAAGTTTTGCATCCCTTGGTGCTTCGTTTAAGTCCATTGACAAAGAGACGGCCTCACGTTTGGGGCTTCGCAATGGTGTTGAAATAACGGGGACTGACAATAATGGTATTTTAGCAAAGGCTGGAATACGTAAAGGGTTTATTATCTTAGAGATTAACAACCAACCTGTTAGTAGTGAGAGCGATATTGAGAATATCACTCGGGAAGTACTAAATAAGAGCGATGACAAAGTGCTTTTTGTTAAGGGGATCCAACAAAATGGCAAGATAAGGTATATAGCAGTAGAATTATAGTGAGCAGTAGAATTATAGTGAGTAGTACAATTTAATTAATGCTTGTGATTCAATAGTTTATTGTTTTTTGTGATTCTGAAAGAAGCCTCGGCATTGTGAGTAATGCCGGGGCTTTTATTTTGAAATTATTGCCTTATTCTGCACCATTTTGGGGGGAACTAATCCTATAGAATGCCACTAAAATCCATATACGTAGCATCATAATCTGCTTGAAGAATTCACCTATAAAGACAATTAGAGCGATGATAGACAAGCTTAATGCTTTATACCATCGCTCCAGAAATGAAATGTCTTTTAGAATAGGTGTTACTCAAACAGAGCTTCGTGAACTATTTCTCCTACCGTTGGGTGAGGGAAAATATGACGCTTAAACTCCTCAACGGTGAGGTTTTCTGTCATAGCCATTCCCACTGTAACAATAATCTCTGAGGCAGGATTACCAATCATATGACCACCAAGTATCCTATGAGTATTGGGATCAACGAGTAGCTTAAAGTAGCCATTACCCGTTTCGTTTTCGACAACAAACCTACCTGCATAGCTGGCTGGTAGCCCCATCACTTTATACTGCACTCCATTCTTCATAAGGTCTTCCTCTGTCGCCCCTACGCCGGCAATCTCCGGGTGTGTGTACACGACACCCGGGATAACGTCATAACGCATAGGGTCGCCCTCACCTTTCAAGATGTGCTTCAATGCTACTTCTCCCTCACGGATAGCGGTATGTGCGAGCATCGAGTGTCCATTTACATCTCCAATAGCATAAACGCGAGGATTGGAAGTACGTAGATAATTGTCTACGATGATATTGCGCTCTATCTTAATGTTTATCGACTCCAACCCTAAGCCCTTTAGAATAGGACGACGACCGGCACTGACCATTATGCGTTCAGCCTCCAGATTTTCCTGAGTGCCGTCTGACAACTCAATCGTAAGACCTTTAGGATTTGCAGCTACCACTTTGGTATTGAGATAAAACTTAACACCTCGCTTTTCGTACTCTTCTTGTAGTTGCTTAGATATAGCTGCATCCATAGGTCCAAGGATCTTTGGTAGCATTTCTACTACGGTCACTTGTACCCCAAAGCTATTGAAAACGCTAACAAACTCCATCCCGATGACACCTCCGCCCACGATCAGAATGCTCTCAGGAAGCTCCTTAGCATCAAGGGCTTCACGGCTCGTCCAGTATTCAACCTCTTTGATTCCCTGAATAGGAGGGACAAATGCCTCAGAGCCACTTGATAAGATTACCTTATCAGCCACAAAGGTTTCGCCATTAGCCTCTATAGTAATGCCCTGCTCACATTCACCCACAATAGTAGCAGTAGCTTCAATGACTTGAACGCCTGCGTCGCTAAGTTTTGCAGAGACACCTGCAACGAGCTTACGAACTATCTTATTTTTACGGGCAGCGACCTTTTTGTAATCAGCAGTAATGCTACCCTCGATGTTGATACCATATTTTTTTGCGTCCTTAAGCCCATCATACATATTAGCACTATACAAAAGAGCTTTCGTGGGAATACATCCCTCGTTGAGGCAGACACCCCCTACTTTTTCTTTTTCAAAAAGAATGGTATGTAAGCCTGCTTTTGCGGCTGCGGCTGCAGTATTATAACCACCAGGACCACCGCCAATAACAGCCAAGTCAAATGTTGTCATATCAAATATCTATTTAAGATGTATAAGTTACTATATTCGTTTGCAAGATACACATTTTTATCTCTTTCTTTAAAAATATGTATAACCTATTGATATTGAGAATCTAAATATTCTAACAAAGTAATAGTGCTATAAGCACTGACAGATACCCTATGTTAGCCTAAGAGTATTCCGTATATTCGCTACGGCTAATTCCAAGTATCCTTAAAAGCAAATACCTGATATCCTTTTTTAGAAAACAACATTGTGGTTATCTATGAAGGTTAAATAGCACCTCAAGACCTCCTGAAGTATGGATGCGTGCTTGTACTTGACCACCATGCACGAGAATGGCATTTTTGACAATACTCATGCCTAATCCTGTACCACCTGTTTCGCGAGTACGACCCTCATCGACACGATAAAACCGCTCAAAAAGTCTATTTAGCTGATTTTCTGGTACGCCTTTACCTGTATCATAATACGAAAAGAATAAGTGACTATCGTCTTGGTGGTAGCAATTGATTACAATACCCACATTAGGTCCTGCATACCTAAGGGAATTCTCTACTAAGTTTTGGAAAATAGAATAGAGTAGAGATTGATTGCCTATAAGTGTGAGATCAAGAGGTAATTGATTGGCAAAATGAATGCCTTGCTCCGTAATTTTAGTGAGGTAAGCGACCCTAATCTCCTCCACCACTTGATGAAGATTAACCTCAACGAATTCGAACGGGCACGACTCCTCATCTAACTTTGTGAGCAGACTGATATCATCCATCATCTCACTAAGTCTCAGGGATTGGTGGTAAGCTTTGTCGATAAACTCCTTTTGCTTTTCTTCGGACAAACTCATATAATTGAGTGTCTCCAGATAGCCTCTAATTGAGGTAAGGGGTGTGCGTATCTCGTGGGTTATATTGCTGGTCATTTCCTGCTTTAAGACCCTACTCTTTTCTTGCTCTGTAATATCCTCTATCGTAAGCTCATAGTTGCCATGACCAGATTTAATCGCTTTTATTTCATAGATATTATTACTATGAGAGATAGGGATCGTGATACTTTGTTTCTCAGAGTTATCATCCAAGAAACGCTTAATAGGGAGCATCAATGGCTGATTAATCAATTCATTAGCATCCGTAATAGGTGTGGTCGCTATTACATTCGCATACTGGATAAAATGGGCATTTGCAAATTGTGTTTTTCGTGTTTCATCAAAGAGAGCTATGCCGATATGCGATAGCTTAAAGTGCTGAATGAGTCGCTCCTGTGCCTCTTCAATTTGTTTTCGAGCATCCTCTTTCTGCTCAAATATTGTGACAAGCTGCTTCGTGATATCATTCAATTCGGAATGAGGAAGCTGTAGGTCGGTACAATACGAATTATAAGTCGCAATTCTCTGAGTAAGGTCTTTAAGGTGCGTCATCATCCTATCGTATCGCCTAATAAGTAGGAAGAGAATCAACCCTAATACCACAAAAAAGAAAGACGCAATATAGATGTAATTATTACCGGCTTTTAATGACCCCCTTAACTGAGTATCATAAGGAAGTGACGTGCGTACGTAATGCCCTGGATAATAAGTCGCATAGTAGAGCATTTCCTTACCAAGGGTCACCGACTTTCGAGTATTACTCCCATACTTATGATACCGAGCTTGCTGCAACTCTGGTCGCGAATCATGATTCTCCATTTTATCAATATTGTCGGCGTCAGTATCATAGAGAACCTTACCCTCATCCGCAACAATCGTAATACGTAAAGTAGAGGGAAGGATCAGAATAGTTGAGTCTAATAAGCCACGAATATACGCTTCCTCTACGATCTGATTAAAGGAATCAAGTTTAGATGATAGTGCTTCAAACCTCATCTTTTCTTCATTATTCTGCTGAACTATTACCATTGAAACAGCAAATAATGCAAAGATTACGAGGGTGCCATAAAACAATCTACGTGCGTAGTCAGACTGCAACTTCATAGGAAATAATAGTAATTATTGACTTATTCGACTCTGAAAGTATACCCAAAGCCTACCCGATTAACAATGCACGCTCCATACGCACCAAGTTTTTTGCGAAGCCTGGCAATGTGAACATCTACTGTCCTCTCCAAAACGACGCTATTATCAGGCCAAACCGCATCAAGTATCTCAGTACGCGTAAATACTCTTCCGTCATGAGAAATGAGTAATTTGAGAATATCAAACTCTGTTTTAGTGAGCTCGACCTCTCCCGCTGGTGAATAAACCTTCATCGCATCCGTATCTATCGTGAGGGGATCACGGACAAGTACCGAACCATTATTAGTGCTTTGATTGACCTCGGGATACACTCTATTTAAAACGCTATGTACACGAGCGATTAATTCTTTTATCGAAAAAGGCTTCCGAACATAGTCATCTCCGCCGATAGAGAAACCTGTAAGCATATCATTCTCGGTGTCCTTAGCGGTCAAGAATATTATGGGGATATTGTTGCCGTTTTTTCTCAATTGATCCGCCATCTTAAACCCAGTTATTCCTCCAAGCATTACGTCTAATATGAGAAGAGAAAAGGAGCTATCGAGCAGACCAAGTGCCTGCTCTGCCGAGCTCGTAGCTACCACTCTGAAGCCCTCGTATTCAAGATTAAACTGGAGGATATCTGTGATATCTTTCTCGTCGTCAACAACTAATATCTTGCGTGTTGTCTTCATCTTTTTCGTGTCTTATATCTTTTCCTTTCACCAGGTATATCGTAGACTCGGCTATGTTAGTGGCACTATCTCCACAACGCTCGAGATTATGCCCTATGCCCTCTAATGCTAACAGCGTATATACGTCCTCGACTCTAAGCTCTTGATGAGAGAATAATCGGCAAAGAAGAGCCTTTAATTCGTGGTACATCGTATCGAGGTCGTCATCAGACTTAATGACCATATAAGCCGTTTCAAGAGACTGATTTGTAAACGACATAACTGCGTTCCTTATCATTTGGGTCGTATGATCATGCATCCGAATAATAATGGTTCTCACCTCATAGAGATGCGAATCAGTCAGTGGCGACTGACGTACAAATCTAATGATATTAAGCAACATATCGCCAATCCTCTCCAAGTTTGTAGTAAGGTCTTGATAGGCAATAATGCGACGAAGATCCTCAGCCACGGGGGAGAATTTGAATATAGAAAAGGCTACCTCCTCGCGTATTTTCACTTCAAGTCTATCTATTATGATTTCGTTGGATACTGCCTCTTCGTAAAGTGCGTCACTCTTTGGCTCGTCAAAGAGTTGCTTCAAAATACTCGCTTGCATCAGAGTATTTTTGGAAATCATCTCGAATTGATTCAGTAGGATCTGTAGCTGTTGTTCCTTGATGTGATTGGGAAAAGGGGTATGATTATTATCCATATCGTTCGTTATTATTTCGAATTAACTAAAAACGCCTGTCAGATAATCCTCGGTCTGTTTATGCTTAGGTTTTGTAAACATTTGCTCGGTATCACCATACTCTATAAGCTCGCCAAGGTACATAAAAACCGACTTATCCGAAAGCCTTGCCGCCTGACTCATATTGTGGGTTACTATGATTATGGTGTACTGTTTTTTGAGCTCCATAATTAATTCTTCTACTCTATTTGTGGAGATTGGGTCAAGAGCGGAGGTAGGCTCATCCATCAATAACACCTCCGGACGTAGGGCTAAGGCCCGTGCGATACACAGACGTTGCTGTTGCCCGCCTGATAAAAAAGAGCCACGTTTTTTCATAGAATCTTTGACCTCGTCCCACAAAGCGACACTCTCTAAACTCGTCTGCACGATCTCCTCCTTTTCGCTTTTGCTCAGCTTTATACCATTAAGCTGATACCCCGCAAGTACATTCTCCTCTATTGACATAGTGGGGAAAGGATTCGGTCGCTGAAATACCATCCCTGCTCTTCGGCGAGCAATCATAGGATCCATTGAGAGCATATCTTGGCTGTCAATAAGTATTTGCCCCTCCACTTTTATGCTGGGATACAAATCGTGCATCCTATTAATAGCTCGTAAGAGCGTACTCTTTCCACAGCCACTGGGACCCATTACTGCTGTGATAAGATTTTTATTAAAGGTCACATTGACATCCTTTATAGCCTTTTTCTCAGGGCTGTATGAGACAGAAAGCTCTTTAACTTCTATAATTGGCTTAAGTGCATTAACCGTTTGTTGTGGCATAGAAAGCAGTCCATCTGCTATAGGTATTGTAGCGCGTGGTGTAGCCTTATGCATTGAGGAAGATGTAGGTATTTCTTTGCTCATATCGCTATCATTAGCGGCGAAACCTTTGGTTATTTGTTTATCCTTTATATCGGTCATAATATAAGCAGTTATTAAATGAGTGGAGGAGCAAATACTACCAGGGTAATACTCGATTTGCTCTCAAATAAACACTTTTATAATAGTTTGAAAATCAACATATCACAATACTTAATAGTAGATACCTGGAATATGCCTCATCAAATACCCTGTATTCGTCTGGGCGTATTTAGGGTATCAGTTTTCACTAATATAGGGTATCCGTTTTGGATAAGTAGGGCTAAGTGTCATACCCTCCATTTCCTTGCCACCACCTTAGCTAAGAGGCTCATCGCAAAAATAAGCAGCAAAAGGAGTAGTGACGAAGCCCATACCATATCGGCTAAGTTAGGATCATTATAAAACTCCCATATAAGTAAGCTAATAGCACTCATCGGCTCAGTGAGCTCCCAATGCACATACGTTGCACCTAAAGCGGTAACCAAGAGTGGAGCAGTTTCGCCCATAACACGAGAGACAGCGAGGAGTATACCTGTAAAAATACTACCAAAAGCACCGGGCAAGATCACCTTAAACATCACTGAAGTATACGAACCGCCAAGGGCTAAACCGGCTTCCTTCAGCGATGGTGGTAGCATCAGCAAGCCCTCCTCAGTACTTCGTATTATCATAGGTATCATCATCAACCCCAAAGCTATACCTCCTGCCAAAGCACTAAATCGATGCATCGCTTGCACCACAAGCATATACACAACTATTCCCCATACGATACTCGGTACCCCTTGTAGGATGTCCGTCAATGTTCGTACGACACTTGCCCACTTTGACCCTTTATTATCGGCTAAATAAATACCAGCAAGTAGCCCTAATGGTATTGAAATAATCATGGCAATGAAAAGCATTACTATCGTCCCTGTAATGCCATTAAGGATACCACCCGGTATCACATCCGCCGATTGCCTTGCAAACATAGCCTCCATTGATGTAGGGACTACTTCGGTAAATAAGCTAAGATTAAACTGTCTCGCACCCTTGATAATGAGATTGATCAGAATGGACAACAAGGGTACTGCTGTTAAGAAACTAAACACAATTACAGCAATACCAACCGCTTTGCTTATGGCACTTCTTTGAGAGCGATTACCCTCTCGCTTCGCTATCTCGTCAATACTAATGGTTCCGTTCATCTCACATGCTTTGTACTCGTTTAACGATTCCTTTTGCCAATAAATTGATAACCGCCGTGATGAGAAATAGGATAAGACCTATCAAGAATAGCGAACTCAGCTTGAGGCCAGATGCCTCACCGAACTGATTGGCAATGACACTCGCCATCGTATTGCCCGTATCACTTAACCCCAAAGGCACATTATTTGTATTGCCAATCAGCATTGTCACTGCCATAGTTTCGCCTAATGCCCTACCAAAAGCTAAAATATAAGCCGCAAAGATACCACTCCCAGCTACCGGCACACTGACCCTTTGGATCACTTCGAGGCGAGTAGCACCTAAGCTATAAGCCCCCTCTTTGAGATCGCTCGGTACCATACCAATAAATTCGGAACTCAGAGATGAGGCATACGGAATAATCATTATCGCTAAAACAATAGCCGCTAATAGCACTCCGAAACCTTGGGCATTAACCCCCAAGGATACAAGTATCGGACGAATTGTATAGAAGCCCCACAACCCATAGACTATCGAAGGAATACCAGCTAATAAGTCAACAATGGCACCCACGACTACCGAAATCTTTTTCCCTCTAAAATACTCTCCAGTGAATAGTGCAACCGACAACGAGAATGGAATACAGAATAATAACGCAAGGACAGATGTGAGAAGCGTACCGGTAATAAAGGGCAATGCACCAAAACTGTTTCGCATATCGGACCACTCCGAAGAGGTGATAAAGCTGGATAACCCATACTGCTTAATGGCAGGCATACTCTCGCTACAAAGGGCATACAATATGCCACTCGCCACCAATACAACTAAGACTGTAGCTACCGAAAGTAAAATATTAAACAGCTTATCTTTCATATTAGACCTATCAAAATTCAAAATAAAGATGACTTTAAGAGGGTACCAACGATTAATGATTGTACACCTCCTATTACCAATTATCTGGCATCATCACGTAAAAAATAGGAAAATGAAAGTTACTGGATCTGTATATCCTTGACCAATTGTCCCTCGTATGTCATACTATTAATAACGGCTTCGGCTTTAGCTCGAGTAGATACTGGCAACGGCGAGAAGTGAGTTTTACTTGCACTCTCAGCCCCCTTATCACCTACGATATATAGGAGAAAATCCTGAAGGGCTTTCGCCTGCTCCTTCGTGCGATTATTATATGACTGCTCCTTATATACGATAATCCAAGTAAACGTACTTATGGGATAAGCAGAAGGCTTAGTAGAGTTTGAGATTACCATTCTTGTGTCACTCGGCATATCAGATGTGTCTCCACTTACAGAGATACTTTCCATATTCGCCGATACAAAGTTGCCAGCTGCGTTTTGCATCTTCGCGGAAGGAATGCTAAGTGCTAAGGCATATTCCGAACCCAAATACCCAATAGCACCAGCCGTCTCAGATATCACTCCGGCGACCCCAGGATTACCCTTAGCGGCAATCCCTACCTGAAAATCTACCGACTTACCTGCACCTAAACGGGCATTCCATATAGAGTCTACGTCACTCATAAAGCCTGAAAAAACCGCAGTAGTACCGCTACCTTCGCTCCTATATACTGGCGTTATCGCTTGATCTGGGAGCGATATTTTTGGATTGATTTTGGCAATCTCAGGGTCGTTCCAATTGGTTATCTCCCCGATGTATATCATAGTCACCAAAGCCGGAGTTAGCTTTAGATCTTTAACGTTAGGTAAATTGTAGCCCATAACTATGCCACCTATACAGGTAGGAATATGCAATACGTTGCCTGGCATACCTGCCATTTCTTTATCACTAAGAAATACATCCGTGCCACCAAAATCCACCGTTAGGTCTTTAAGATTGCGGATACCAGCACCGCTTCCTGTGGCTCCATAGCTTACCCTAATCCCTTGATCCTCTCCATACTGTTTGGTAACATCGTTATAAAAAGGAGCTGGAAATGTAGCTCCCGCCCCACTCAATGAGACATTGCTCTTTCCGCCACAAGAACACAACAAAGCCATTACTACAAAAGCACAAATAGATAATTTCATTAGTTTCATACTCAAATATCTTATTCAGTACATAACGTACAGACAACTGCCTCGAGTATAACGAGACTGCATCTGACCGCTCATTAACTTTGTAGCAAAGGTAAAAAATCAGATTATCAATATTGTTTCGATTGGGTTACAATGCTGTTACATTATCGGGGAGAATAGCCGAAAGAAAGATTGGCAAAACCGCAATGAGAGCTTGCGTTTGCACCATCGAGAGAGGCTAAGCTCCTGACATCTCTGAGAAATATTATCTCTGATAGAGGTTTCTAAAACCCGAGTAAATCTTTCATCATAAACGATAGAGGTGATCTCAAAATTGTGCTCCAGACTCCTGAAATCCATATTTGCCGAACCTATATATGCCACTTCTCCATCGATCGTCAATAGCTTTGTGTGGCTAAATTGTCCCGAACTATGGTAAATCCTAACCCCTGCCTCAAGTAGCTCTTCATAAAAAGACTGAGCGGCATACTTAACCGCAAATGTATCATTGTCTTTTGGTATCACGAGCGTAACATTAATACCACTTAGAGCGGCTCCAATGAGAGCTTTATTAAGGCATTCAGTAGGTAAAAAATAAGGTGTTTCTATATATATATGGTCTTTTGCTTCGTATATTGAGCGACTCCATGCCTGTAAAAGCGTCCTAAATCTACTCGTAGGACCACTTGTAAAAGTCTGCACATAGACATTGGATACCTTCGGAGCCCTTTTGTACGCTTCGCTATTATTGGGAGTGGGAGGAGGCATACTTAAAGTGGGATCCATAAAATAATGATCCGAAAGGATTATCTTACTCGCCACAGACCAGTCCGAAATAAATGCAGATTGTAGCCCATTGACAGCCCATCCAGTTACCCGAAAATGGGCATCCCTCCACGGCTCCCGAGATTTACTCCCTATGGTATAATGATCCCCAATATTCATACCTCCCAAATAACCAATATTTCTATCAATCACCACAATTTTGCGATGATTACGATAGTTGATATCACTCCTAAGTGAGGGGAAATATACTTTAAGAAAAAGCCGAACATCCACACCGTGCCGGGCAAGTCGAGTAAAATAGGAGGACTTGGTCATAAAACTACCCACGTAATCGCAGATTAAACGCACCTTGACTCCCTCTTCTGATTTTCTAATTAACGCTTCGGCTAAAGCACCTCCCGTAGTATCATCAAGTATCCGATAATACTCAATGTGTATGGATTCTTTCGCATTATTGATGTCCTCTAGCAGCGACTCCATCTTGTCTTTTCCCTGGGTAAAAATGGCGATCTCCTCAGAGGGCAACAGTTTACTCAGTGTCTCCTCATGCACCATATCCATAAGGAGCTTATTCTTAAAAGCTACTGAAGCGTTTGGATATTCGTCATAAGGCAAAGGCGGAGTTTCGCTTAGATTAAAACGCGATGATGTGTGCTTATTGATTTTTTTAACCTGTCTCTTATCACGTCCGAAAAGAATATACAAGACAATTCCTAACCCTGGCAAAAGCACCAGGACTAAGATCCAACCTAAAGCCTTGTGTGGATTCCTATTCTCTAATAGGATAACACAGATCAAACCAATCACTATGATAATCAATATTATAGTGAAGATAAGTTTTAAGCTCATACCTTGTATATCATCTAAGCATTAGCAAACTTACAAAAATCGCCCGACTAACTCTATTTAACGCAAGTTACTATATTTTTCGTAGATAATAATACAATCACGATATTATTATTTCAGAATTCACTTTAATGGCGTGGCTGTTAGAAACCTTATTACTTCGAAATACGGATCTTATGGATATACGGAATATGCCGAAACGAATACCAGGTATTCATCAAAAGGAATACCTGGTATTTGTCCCGGCGAATACCAAGTATCCGTTTTTAAGTATTCTTTCACCCCTAAAAAATCATACCGGAAAGTGCATGAAACGATTATTCAACTTAAGCAAGCAAAAAATAAAAACGGGGAAAAACTTGGATAGGACAATTATTATTACTACCTTTGCAGTCACAAGAAAGCAAGAGGTGACTTTTGCATAATTGGCCGCGTAGCTCAACTGAATAGAGCATCTGACTACGGATCAGAAGGTTGTGGGTTTGAATCCCGCCGCGGTCACTATTATAACGGCTACGTAGCTCAATTGAATAGAGCATCTGACTACGGATCAGAAGGTTGTGGGTTTGAATCCCGCCGTGGTCACTTTAGGCAAACAATCTTTCCCGATTGTTTGCTTTTATTTTTTTATCGTCACCGATGGGTAGTCAATACCAAGGGGGCTTTTTTTGAAGGCTACCTAAACAAACAGCATTAGAGCGTCTAATAGCTATTAGCTCCAATGATAAGAGAGGGCTTTGTTTAGGAGTAAAGCTAACCGAATGGATATTGATGACCTCACCCTCTACTCAATTTCATGAGAGCTTAGCATCAACTGCAAGGGTATAAAACGACACCGATTCAGCCCCCGCATCAATTAATGCTCTACCTGCTTGCACCAGAGTGGCACCAGTTGTTAGGAGATCATCCACGACAAGGATTCTCTTCCCCATTACACTGACATCCTGCGATACTCTGAAGGCATCCTGCATTGCCTGCCAGCGTTGCTCCTTTCCTCTTATCGTCTGAGATCCCCCATTCTCTTCGTACCGCAACAATATATTGGTTAGAATAGGAATATGGTATACTTCTGAAAAGGCTCGTGCTATATGGTAGGATTGATTATATCCTCTATTCTTTAATCTTTTAGCTATCAAAGGAATGGGTACAATCATTGTAATATCTGCATAATGACCTAAATCCTTATGCTTAGATACGAACTGATGGGCTAAACTATATCCCAAAGGTGCGTTCCCCTGATACTTAAAAATGTGAATTAACTTCCGCACCAATGTCTTGTTTGAGAAAATAAGATCTGACTGGTATTCTGTAAATGGCAACTGACCGATCAGGCGATCAACAGCCCCATAAAAGGGTTCCATTCCCGAATACTTGGGCAATTTCTCAAAGCAGTTAGGGCAGACTAATAATTGATTATCGGCACTAAGCCTTTGTCCACATCCAAGACAATATGTGGGGAAAAAATAACTAATAACTGACTTAATCAACCCATTCATCCACCTCATCGCTAAACTTAATCATATCCTTAAGGAAATTACGATAGACTTCAGAGAAAATATCTGAAGAAAAACCTCTCCGATACGCCGCGTCCGAAAGTCGTTGATAAGCCTCATTCGCATTACGAGACTTCCGATGGATACGCTCAATACGTGGCTTTAGGTAGTGCGTTAAAGCTTCAGACCACTCATTGCTCGTAATCTTTCCTAATGCCTTATCAATGCATGCATTAGAGATGCCATGAGTCCTTAACTCTTGGCGAATAAGCCACGGACCCTTGTGAAGCAAATGGAGCTTGTCACTGATATAATGCTCGGCAAATCGCTCGTCATCAATAAAACCATCCTTAGAAAGGATGGAGAGAATACCATCTACCTCTTCACCGGACAACCCATCTTCGCTCCATTGAATTAACTTATCCCGAACATCCTTAGTACTCTTTTCGTATTTCGCTGCGTAGTTGCCTGCTCTGATTAATAGCTTATGTAGTGTCTCCTCATCCATAATTCAAGTAACGATTAGATAACGAATATTACCCCTAAAATCCTCAATAAACTCCGTCTCTTGTGCCTTAAATAACACCCTCAATTGCTCCACACACAACGGATTGATTTCAAAAGCAAAGACCTTTGAATGATATATCTCTTTTATCCTTCGGTAAAAAACAATCGGGTCATTATCCGGAACAAATAATGCAAGTGATGGCTCCTCGTAAAGGACGTGAGGGGCGATTGTCGATCTTTCATATTCCATAACATACGGCGGATTACTCACAACGAGGTCGTACTCATTTCGATTTGCACGGAAGTTAGGAGCCAATATATCTGCGACATCTAAGTGTATATCCGCGGAATATTTTTCAAAGTTTTTGCGAGCAATAAAAGTGGCATCCTCACACACTTCCACAGCATCTACTTTCGCACCACACCCGTATAAATACAAGGCGATTGCACCACTTCCGCAACAAACATCCGCCACTTCTGCACCAGGGAATACCAACTTTCGCTCACACAACATCTCACATAGGGACTCTGTTTCTGGGCGAGGAATCAAAACGCCCGGAGCAACAGCTAAGTCGTATTTTCCAAATACTGTGTGCCCTAAAACGTATTGCAAAGGTTCGTTATGGAGTAATCGAGCCACCCAATCATCCAACAAAGCCATCTTTTCATTAACTTTGCATTCACCGATAATTAGCTGAGGGTAAGGACTACTAAAGCACTCCTCAAGAAGTAAACGAGCTATTTGCTCAGCCTCTTCAGTAGAATAGTAGCTCGAAAGTTGACGAGCCATTTGTCGCTTTTTAGTTTGCACTTCATTCATATACCACAAAGATAATTGAAATAATGGAAGATAAGCTATATATGCAGAGGGCAATTTACTTAGCCAATTGTGCCGATAGTAATGCCGTCAAGACCAATCCTAAAGTGGGTGCAGTACTGGTATATAATGATAGGATTATTGGGGAGGGGTACCACCGCAAATATGGCGAAGCTCATGCCGAAGTCAATTGCATCAATAGCGTATCCCCAGAAGACAGACAATATATTTCCCTAAGTACGATGTACGTCACTCTTGAGCCATGTGCCCACCAGGGTAAAACTCCTTCGTGTGCCCATCTCTTGGTATCTATGGGGATTAAACGTATTATTGTAGGTACCTTAGACCCATATCCACAAGTGGCAGGTAAGGGATGTGACATCCTAAGGTCTGCAAATATCGATGTGAAAGTAGGCTTAATGGCACGCGAATGTCGGCAAGTAGCTAAATTTTTTATGTGCAATCAGTTACACAAAAGACCATATATTACCCTCAAATGGGCAGAGAGTAAAGATGGTTTCATTGACCGAATAAGGAGAACTGATGAGGCTCCTACTATGATTTCGACGCCATATATTCAGCTACTGACTCACAAACTAAGGGGTGAATATATGGGCATAATGATTGGGAAAGGTACATATTTATATGACCACCCTACCCTGACAAATAGACTTTACCCCCCATTATCATCTCCCGAAATATTCCTACTTGACAGCAAAAAAAAACTCGAAAAAGAGATTTCTGATCGCCCACATTGGCACATCGTAGCTGACAGTTACGACTTGCCACGTATGCTTAATAACCTACTTGCTCAAGGAATTAGCTCGATTCTGATTGAAGGTGGTGCAAAGGTCCTTCAATCATTTATTGACGCTAATTTATGGGACGAAATACGGCAAGAAGTAGGCAACAAGCCTTTGCATTACGGAGTAAAAGCCCCGGTTTTAGATAGTGCTTTTCCTGCAACTAATTCATACATTGATGGGCATCTCATTAGGCATTACATTAGGTAATATCTAAAGGATTATTAGCACGACAAATAGGCCGACAAGCTTTAGAAATCAAGCTTTGACAACATCAAATCTCCAATAAAAGGGAAGCAACGGGCAGGGAGTGTATCGTAGCAGTTACAAGAATGCCCGCCGCCTCGCAGTGACGGAAGTGAATAATGCCTACCGAAAAGCGGACAGCGACCGATGGCAACAGCTGGACTTTGTTATTGGAGTGCGGGTGCAGCTCTCCAATAACCACACACCCCCGCCCCACTTTGCCAAGTAACCACTATCTTTGTGATGGTTAAAACACCAAGCAACCTCAAGTGTAATGAATACCGACTTTACGGACCTATTCCATTTTGATGATACCTTTGATTTTGGAGGGGCAGACTACACGACACTTGATGTAGGAGCCGACCTCCTTAGTGAGTTTGAGATTGAATCTGGGTGTGACGACATCGCTAAAAGCCTCACCGACACCGAGGACACAACGCAAGACGTGACCCTTTCCCTTTACTCAACACCTCCAAATAAACCGTGTTTTCCCAACAGAAAAAGGGTGCTAAAGTGCTGAAATCCACACCTTAACACCCTTTGAGCCTCTTGCCGGACTCGAACCAGCGACCGTCTGATTACAAATCAGGAGCTCTACCAACTGAGCTAAAGAGGCGGGTGGGTAAGCTATCTACATCGCACCGCTACAACCGGCTACCCTTGCTGCGATCAAGCCCTGGGGGAGTTGACCAGGAGCTGGTCGTGCAGGACTTACCCTTATCGTGGTGCAAAGATACATTATTTTTTTGAATTGCCAAATAACTTACCCAAAAGCTTTTGGAGTACATGACTATTATTGGAGATAAAGTAATTATACTTTATCCTTGCATTGGTTGTGAAGAATATCTGGTATTCGTCTCGGTGGATACTTGGTATATGCCTCTGCTAATACCAAGTATTTGCTTTGACGAATATAGGGAATAAGTGACCACCAACTATAAGTCATTAATTTTTAGGTAACTAACAACATAAAAGATTAGGTCATCTTTTATAGGTGTCAAATGACAATCTAAGTTGTTATAATAGGATGAAATCGACATTAGCACAATGCTAATAGGATAAAAAGGAAAAGGATTAACTTATAGGAAAACTGCCACAATAATATTCTTTCTTTTGTATCGCTAAGCCATCAAACGATTAAATACTCTTTTATAAAGTGGGAATCCTTCAGTCACGCATTATCCGCTATATTTCGTTACATTTGCATAAACTTATGATGGATTATCAGGTAAAATAAGGAGATGGGATGACCCATCAGTTACCTTCAGTCGCGGTTGATATAGTTGTTTTTACCGGCTTTAATGGAGCCAATAGTGAATTAGTAGTTTGCGTTTATGACGGATGATAAGCTCGATATATCTACTCGAGGTATATTCAGAATCTCTTGGCCTATCTTTATTTCGCTGATTGCCCAAAATTTGATCGGGGTCATCGACACCGCTTTTATAGCACGTGTGGGCGAAGTAGAATTGGGAGGCACCGCCATGGGTAGTCTGGTTTACTTCAGCATCTATACCGTTGGGTGGGGCTTAGCAAGTGGCACGCAGATAATGGTCAGCCACCGCTATGGGGCTAAAAACTATAGCTCCATAGGTTTGGTATTGGGGCAAAGCGTCAGGCTCTTGCTCATATCTGCCCTTATCGTATTTGTCATAGCCGTCACTTCCGGTCCCTTGCTATTCGGTTCTCTTCTTAGTAGTCCCGGTGTGGCTCAAGCTGCTATAGACTATTGGAGCTATCGTAGTTTTGGCTTTGTTTTCGCGTTTATCTCTGCCACACTTAGGTCCTTTTTTGTAGGAATATCTCGCACTAAAGTACTGACGCTTAACTCTATTGTAATGTCTGTAGTCAACATCACTTTGGACTATGCTCTGATATTTGGTCACTGGGGGTTACCTGAGATGGGGGTCAAAGGGGCAGCATTGGCGAGTGTGATTGCAGAAGCCGCGTCGATGCTTTTCTATATCATCTATATTCGCTACAAGGTAGATAGTGATGCATATGGTCTCAACAGCTCCCACCTCGTATCATATGATAAAGCTCTCTCTAAGCAACTTTTTAATCTCAGCTATTACCTGATGTTACAAGCTTTTGTGAGCCAATCGGTATGGACTGTATTCTTTTTTATGCTTGAGAGTTTAGGTGAAAGGGAACTGGCGGTTGCCTCGATCACACGCCAGTTGTATGTGCTGATCTCGATTCCTACTATTGCTTATGGGACGGCGGTACGTACCACGGTGGGGCATATCGTAGGGGCTGATAGGATGAATGAACTGATGACCTATCTCCGTCACGCTGTGCAGCTCTCTCTCGGCACGATGCTGGTATTATTTATATTTTTGCAAGTTCTCCCCGAACTACCTCTTAGGATATTCACAGATAGTATTGACCTCATCGAAGCGTCTAAGAGTACTCTTAGAGTATTGGCATGTGCAGGATTGATTGCCTCAGCAGGCAATATGTTTTTCTACGCCGTTAGCTCTACCGGTAATACAAGGCGTGTCTTCCAGATCGAGATGATGAATACTGTTTTTTATCTTATATATGGAGCCGTGATGGTTTATGTGCTACAAGCCCCAGTAGCAGTATGCTTTACCGTGGAGATTATCTACTTTACATCGATTGCCTTAATGAGCTATACATATATCAAAAAGGTGACTCGCAATCTTTAGAATTCAGGCTAAAACGTGATGGGTGCCCTACCCTGCCTCGTTTCATTTTGAATATTAATATTACTGACAATATGCAGCAGAAACATTGGATTGGGCTTTCGGATTCGGAAGTAATTAATAATAGAGAAAAATATGGTGCTAATATTCTGACTCCAGTAGAGCAGGAGTCTATTTGGCGGAAATTTCTCAGCAAGTTTAAGGATCCTACGATAATTATCCTGATGGTTGCTGCAGTTCTCTCTTTTGGCGTATCGCTATATGAAATAATGGCGATCGGCAAGGGAAGCGAAGCTCTTTTAGAGCCTTTAGGCATTCTGATTGCCGTACTTTTAGCTACTGGCCTATCCTTCTACTTTGAGCATAAGGCAGATAAAGAGTTTACCATACTCAATAAAGTCAATGACGAAGAACAGGTCCGGGTAATTCGCAATGGTCACACAACGCAAATACCGAAAAGGGATGTAGTCGTGGGGGATCTCATTGTTATTGAAACGGGTGACGAGGTACCAGCGGATGCAAAACTGCTGGACGCAATGTCGCTAATGGTGGATGAATCGACACTAACGGGCGAACCAATTGCAGCAAAAGTAACGAAAGAGGATCTTTTTGATCCCGAAGCTACATTTCCCTCAAATCATGTAATGCGAGGGACGAAAGTAGTAGAGGGTCACGGGCTATGTGAAGCTTTTGCAGTAGGCGATAGGACAGAAAATGGCAAGGTATTCAAGTCCGCACAAATTGATGATACCGTAAAAACGCCCCTCAATGAGCAACTCGACAAGCTCGGAAATATGATAAGTAAAATCGGATATGGCATAGCTATTGCGGTATTTGTAGGTAGGATAATCGTCTATATGATGACGAATTATGGCACCACCTTTATGTGGGATGACTTTCTCTCTTACCTACTTCAAACCATAATGCTGGCGGTAACAATCGTCGTCGTTGCTGTACCTGAGGGGTTGCCTATGGCAGTAACTCTCAGTCTCGCATATAGTATGCAAAGGATGCTAAAGACCAATAACTTAGTCAGGAAAATGCACGCCTGTGAAACGATGGGAGCGACTACTGTGATCTGCACAGACAAGACCGGGACGCTCACCGAAAACCAAATGCGTGTCTCCGAAACACTGTTTTTCGGGTTTGAAGAGCAAGTACTCAAAGATGATGAGGAGAGCATACTGATTAAGGAAAATATCGCTCTTAACAGCACAGCTACCATCGACACCTCAGAAGTCGATGAACCTAAAGTATTCGGTAACCCTACCGAGGGTGCACTGCTTCTTTGGTTACATACTCAGGGCGTAGATACTCCATTAATACGTGAGGAAGTACGCATATTACAGCAGATACCTTTCTCCACAGAGCGAAAATATATGGTTACTGAAGTGCAATCAAAGATTGGCAAAAGGGTACTATATATTAAAGGTGCACCCGAAATCGTTGCTGGGATGACGGAGAGAGTCATCGGCAATAAGTCTCAAGACGAGATAGAGCGACAATTAGCAATATATCAGTCAGAAGGAAGACGAACACTGGGATTCGCATATCAAGAGCTATCAGATAACGAACCTGGAATAGTAGATGGAAAATTAGTCGCCAATCACCTTTTATTCCAAGGGATTGTTGCGATAGCCGACCCCGTTCGTAGCGATGTGCCAAATGCTGTTGAGACCTGTCTTCTCGCGGGTATTGACGTTAAGATTGTCACAGGTGATACCATTGGCACGGCAAGAGAGGTGGCTCGGCAAATAAGACTTTGGCATAAAAATGACGGCGAAGAGCAGATACTGACGGGACCTGAAATAGCTGATATGAGCGATGAAGAGCTACAACGACGAATAGGAACTGTAAAGATCATATCACGTGCACGCCCACTTGATAAACGCAGATTAGTAGAAGCTCTTCAGAGAAATAACGAAGTAGTCGCAGTGACTGGCGATGGTACCAATGACGCACCAGCACTAAAGGCAGCACACGTAGGGCTATCAATGGGCGATGGTACAGCCATCGCCAAAGAAGCAAGTGATATCACCATCATTGACAATTCCTTTGCCAGCATCGGTAGAGCCGTAATGTGGGGACGATCATTATACCAAAACATTCAGCGTTTTATACTCTTTCAGATGACCATAAACGTTGTTGCGTGTCTCATTGTATTGGCAGGAGCATTCCTCGGCACCCAGTCTCCGCTGACGGTAACTCAGATGCTATGGGTCAATCTCATTATGGATACGTTCGCTGCTATGGCATTAGCGTCTCTACCGCCAAGTGGAAAAGTGATGGAAGAACACCCGAGAGATCGCAACGCATTTATCATTAATGAGCAGATGGCAAAACGCATATTCGGCATCGGAGGAGTATTCTTCCTGCTCCTCTTAGGGCTACTATTCGTTTTTCAGCATACCAATATCTCCTCGCTCCAAGACCTTACTAACCTCCAATGGCAATCCACAACTAGGGGAATTAGCAGATACGAACAAAGTCTATTTTTTACCCTATTTGTTTGGCTTCAGTTTTGGAATATGTTTAATGCCAAAGCCTATATGTCGAAGCAATCTGCATTCCACTTCAAAGGAGCGAGTGGCTTCATTCTAATTGCTTTTGTTATTGTAGTAGGTCAGATCATTATCGTTACTTTTGGAGGCGAAATGTTTAATGTCGTACCTCTTTCTACCTATGATTGGATGCTCTCATTGCTCATAACTTCGCCGGTTTTAATATTAGGCGAACTCATCAGATTCTTGGATAATAAAAAAGCTAAAGTGGAAGATATCCATTAAGATATCTCCCACTTTAGGTGGCTGTCTCGCAGGGATTCGAACCCCGAATTAAAGAGCCAGAATCTTTCGTGTTACCATTACACCACGAGACAATGGCATAAAAAGAGGTGGTACACCTACCTCTCTTGCGAGTGCAAATGTACCACAATTCCTACAATTTACCAACTTATTGATTGATAAATGTTGCTTTATCACCATCGAAATCCAGAAGAATGGTCTGCTCACTCTGTACTTTATCCTCAAGGACAGCCACAGATAATGGATCCAAAACTTCGCGTTGGATGACACGCTTTACCGGTCTTGCTCCGAACTGTGGATCGTATCCTAAATCAGCAATTTTCTCAACAGCCCTTTCAGTATAATTGAGGGTAATGTCGTTATTGGCGAGGGTATGCACTACTCTATTGAGCTGTATCCTTACAACCTCAGATATCTCTTCACGGGTGAGAGGACGGAATACTATTGTCTCATCAATACGATTAAGAAACTCAGGGCGAATCCTCTCTTTAAGCAATGAGAGCACTTGTTGCTCAGTTTTCTTTACCACATCGTCCATATTGTTTCCTGACACTTCGTCAAAATTGTGTTGGATAAGATCGGAACCCAAATTGGAGGTCATGATAATGATAGTATTCTTAAAATTGACTGTTCTTCCTTTATTATCCGTCAATCGTCCATCGTCCAATACCTGGAGCAATACATTGAATACATCGGGGTGAGCTTTTTCGATCTCATCAAAAAGGACTACTGAATAGGGCTTCCTGCGAACTGCCTCAGTGAGCTGTCCGCCCTCCTCGTATCCCACATATCCTGGAGGGGCTCCCACAAGTCTTGAAGCGGTATGTCTCTCTTGATACTCACTCATATCTATTCGGGTCATCATACTCTCGTCATCAAAAAGGAGTTCGGCCAAAGCCCTTGCCACTTCCGTCTTTCCGACACCCGTAGTACCAAGGAAAAGGAAAGATCCAATAGGTTTTTGTGCGTCTTGTAGCCCTGCTCTACTCCTCCTTACAGCATTGGCAATAGCCATAATGGCTTCGTCTTGTCCCACCACTCTTTTGTGCATTTGCTCTTCGAGGTGAAGGAGTTTTTCTTTTTCCGAAGACATCATTTTGGCTACTGGAATATTTGTCCATTTAGAGACTACTTCTGCGATATCCTCAGCATCAACGACCTCCTTTATCATTGCATTACCGCCCTGAATGTCATGAAGAGACGCCTCAGCTTCGTCTATCTTTTTCTGTAGTTCTTGGAGCTTGCCGTATCGAATCATTGCCACTTTTTCGTAGTTCCCATCACGCTCGGCTTGCTCGGCTTCGATTTTCAGTTGCTCTATCTCAGCTTTGCTCTTTTGGATACTATCCATTTCACCCTTCTCACGCTCCCATTTACTAACGAGCTGTGTTTGCTCTTCCTTCAGTGATGCGATTTCTTTTTCCAATGCCTGATACTTAACCGTATCGCCTTCCATTTTAATAGCTTCTCGCTCTATCTCTAATTGTTTAATCTTACGATGACACTCATCAAGCTCTTCGGGGAGAGAGTCCACCTGCATCCTAAGACGAGCTGCGGCCTCATCCATTAAGTCAATGGCTTTATCAGGGAGAAAACGATCCGTGATATATCTATTAGAGAGACGTACTGCGGCAATAATAGCATCGTCGAGGATACGCACTTTATGGTGGGTTTCGTACCTCTCTTTCAAACCTCTAAGGATACTGATACTTGATAGTTCATCAGGTTCGTCCACAGTAACGATCTGGAATCGTCGCTCGAGAGCTTTGTCCTTCTCAAAATACTTTCGGTACTCATCAAGGGTCGTAGCTCCAATGGTCCTAATCTCTCCACGCGACAATGCTGGTTTGAGGATATTGGCAGCGTCCATAGCTCCTTCTCCGCCTCCGGCCCCTACGAGTGTATGGATTTCGTCGATAAAGAGTATCACTTCGCCCTGAGATGTTTTCACCTCGTTGACGACGCTTTTCAGACGTTCTTCAAACTCTCCTTTATACTTTGCTCCAGCGACCAATGCTCCCATATCGAGCGAATAAATCTGTTTGCTCTTGAGGTTTTCAGGCACATCGCCTCTCACAATTCGCCGAGCCAAACCCTCAGCAATTGCGGTTTTACCTACCCCTGGTTCTCCAATCAGAATAGGATTATTCTTAGTTCGCCTACTTAGGATTTGTAATACCCTTCTTATCTCATCGTCCCTCCCGATGACAGGATCAAGCTTCCCCTGCTTAGCTTGTTCACAAAGATTATTAGCGTACTGCCCCAATGCGTCATAAGTGTTGTCTGCACTTGGGTTGTCTGCTTTTGCACCATTTCTAATATCCATAATTGCTTTCTCTAATTCCTTATCACGAATGCCATTGGCATTCATCAAATGCTTTGTCGAATCATTAGCCCTCAAGAGAGCTAAAAGTATATGCTCAAGGGCTATAAATTTATCGCCCATTTCTCCCGATACCTTTTCTGCAGTATCAAGGACTTTAATGGTGTCATTACTCAAGTAAGGTGAGCTATCGCCCTGCACTTTTGCCAGCTTATCCAATTCTTTATTTGCCGAAAGAGCCAACTGGCGAAGGTCACCTCCCGACTGTGGTATTACTGCTTCTACCAAGTGTCCGCCCTCGTCCATAATAGCCAAAAGTAGGTGCATCGGCTCAATTGCCTGCTGATTATGATCCTGTGCTATCTTAATAGCATGCTGCAATACCTCCTGCGTTTTAATTGTATAATTATCCCAATTCATATCTTTCCACATCCTTAATAATCAATTTCATAAATAATAATACAAATCTAAAACCATATACATGATGTCAGTAATAATTATACAATTATGTCACTGATATATGACAAAAAAGAGAAAAGAGTAGCCATAACTACTCCTTTCTCTTTACCTGTCGTGGCAATATGACAAAGTGGGATAATAAAAATCAGAAAAGGATAAAATAGACAGCCTTAAAGCTCTCTATACAATCAAAAAGTCCAATCCTATGCTTCCGTTTCCTCGCCTTCAACTACCGCATACTTTGAGAAATAGGCGGTCATAGCCTCAAGAAATAATTCATTAGGTCTTGCCGAAGTATAGCCACAAATACGGACTTCATTATCCGCTAAGTCCAAGTCATTCTCATTTGTTCCCACCTTAATATGATAGTTATCCCAAAGAAAATCAGATAACTCTCGGGCCGAGCCCACACTCATCCTAAGAATAAAAAATGGCGTTGCTCCATATACAATCTCCACACCATAGAGATGCTCAAGTTTATCAGCCAGCTCCATACTATCTCGGAGCCACTTTCGAATAGGGATGGTAAACTGAGCTGGGTGAAGCAAAATAAAGCGAGTAGCCTCTAGAGCAATCGTACTCACACACCGAGGTGTATAATTCTGGTAATACGACCGAATGCGTTCTGCGTTAGCCACGGCATACCCTACCCTCAAGCCAGAGATATTATACGCTCTTGAGAATGAACCCACTACAATAAGATTAGGATACTTCTTAATGTCAGCAGCTTTGATGTTGTCCTCAACAATATAATTGCTCATAGATAAATCTATCACGACGTTTACCTGAGGATGTTCACGGAGCAATGTCAGTATCGAACGTCGGCTAAACAAGCGTCCATCTGGCGTATTAGGGTTACAGAGCCACAAAAAATCGACCCCCTCAAGGTCAAGTTTAGAGAGATCCCTCACATCATATTGCTCCTTAACAATATGTCCGGCTCTATTTAGGGCATACCTAAACTCTTGATTTGTAGGTGGCAATATCATCGAAGTCACCCCCCCATTTACCCCGGCAATCAAGTGAATAGCACCTGTTGAGCCATCCGTCACTATCACTTGGTTTTCGTTAACTTCTAACCGACGTGAAAGCATACGTACGATCGACTCCGCTTCCCTCTCAGGATACTCCTCAATAAGATCAATATTAGCCAATAAATGCTCTTTAAGCCTGGTCAAATCGGCACCTTTCCACGAAATAGTCCCGAAGTCATATACTATGGAAGCCTCATCAAATTGTCCTTTTTCTTTCTTCATATCGGATAAGAAATATTGTGATACCATCTAATAATCTCCTCAAAGTTACCTAATCTCTGTCATATACCCAATCATTAGACCATAAGACCTCATAAAAACTAAGATAAACCAAAGGAATTCCTACTACTCAGAATCATACAATCTCAATAAAGCATTAAGCAAAAACTAATACCTTGAATTCGTCTCGACAAATACTTGGTATTAGCCGAAACGAATTCAGGGTATCTCTTTGAGCTAATACCAGGTACTCACTAAATGCTTGAGGGAGAGGCTGGAATCAGTGTAGACAGATCATCCGATAAATCGCAAACCATGGGGGATTCAACAAGGTCGTATTTCGTCAGTCAAATTAAAATGTGTAGCTTTACAATTGGCATGAATGTCAGTGCTGGTTTTAGCACAACATTGAGATGTAAATCGGACACGAATAAATTGTACAATAGACATGAGTACATCACTACCCCCATTAGCAGAAAGGATGCGTCCGGAAACGCTCCAAGATTATGTGGGTCAAGAGCATTTGATTGCTCCTGGTGCTCCTTTGTACGAAATGCTTGATAGTGGCTTAATTAGGAGCTTTATCCTTTGGGGCCCACCAGGAGTAGGCAAAACGACCCTTGCCCATATCATCAGTCAGCAATTGGGGCTACCGTTTTTCACCCTTAGTGCAGTATCGGCAGGAGTTAAGGAGGTACGGGAGGTTATCCAAAATGCTGAAGAGCGAAAACGAAGCCTATTCGGCAACGGAGGTACGCCAATACTTTTCATCGACGAAATCCACCGTTTCAGCAAGTCACAGCAAGACTCACTTCTGC
This sequence comes from uncultured Porphyromonas sp., assembly GCA_934364985.1. Taxonomy (GTDB): domain Bacteria; phylum Bacteroidota; class Bacteroidia; order Bacteroidales; family Porphyromonadaceae; genus Porphyromonas_A. The sequence continues at coordinate 264,112 of CAKRMU010000001.1, forward strand.
AGGCAGTAGAGCAAGGGAGCATCACATTAATCGGAGCCACGACCGAAAATCCATCGTTTGAAGTGATACGCCCACTGCTATCTCGGTGTCGCGTTTTTGTACTTAAAGCTTTAGACTCTACAGCACTCCTCAAGCTCACCAATAGGGCTATCAACGAGGATGAGGTGCTAAGAGGTTACCACTTTGAGCTATCTGAGACCGAAGCTCTATTTGCAGCGTCAGGGGGCGATGCTCGTAAGCTCCTCAATATTTTAGAACTACTCACCACGATACCTACCGTACATACGAGCAAAGAAGTGGTGATTAACAACCAATTGATAAGCCGGCACCTCCAGCAAAGCCCTGCCGTATACGACAAGGATGGAGAGCTACATTACGATATCATTTCTGCCTTTATTAAGAGCGTAAGAGGGAGCGACCCCGATGCTGCTCTATACTGGTTGGCTCGCATGATTGAGGGGGGAGAAACTCCTCGATTTATTGCCCGTAGACTGGTGATACTCGCCGCTGAGGATATCGGATTAGCGAATCCTAATGCCCTCTTAATCGCCCAAAGTGCTTTTGAAGCAGTAGATAAAATAGGATGGCCGGAGGGGAGAATACCCTTGGCAGAAGCCACAATATACCTGGCTTGTAGCCCCAAAAGCAATTCGGCTTACCTCGCTATTGACAAAGCTCTAAAGTATGTCAGAGAGCATCCGGCGCACGATGTACCTCTGCACTTAAGGAATGCTCCAACTGAGCTAATGGAGCAACTTGGATATGGCAAAGACTATGTCTACCCACACGATTATCCAGGACACTACACACCACAACAGTATTTGCCAAACGAACTTTTAGGGCAATCGTTTTGGGAGCCTGCCCCAAATCCCCAAGAAGATAAACTATCATTACGAAGAAACAAATTTTAGATAAAACGCCATTATTAATATATGATTATTCATAAAGGATATGAGCTTCAGGAGCTAAACACATTCAGCATGAAGTGCAAAGCCAGTTACTACATCGAGGTGGAGTGCGTAGATGACGCCGTGAAACTATCTCAGGATGAATTCTTTCGGACTCTCCCAATGATGATTAAAGGAGGAGGAAGTAACCTCCTCTTTGTGGGTGACTTTAAGGGTGCCGTACTGCACTATTCAGGCTCATCCGTTAGCATCGTCAACGAAAACGATTCCGAAACAATCGTTAGAGTAGAAGCGGGCAAAGAATGGCACCAATTAGTTATGGAGATGGCAAGTAAAGGGCTATGGGGGCTTGAGAATTTAGCCCTTATCCCTGGAGAAGTGGGGGCTTCTGCCGTGCAAAATATTGGAGCTTATGGTGCCGAAGCTAAGGATGTCATCGTGGCTGTTCACGCAATCGACCTCTTGGATGGTACCATTAAGATATGGGAGAATGACCATTGCGACTATGCTTATAGACATTCTATTTTCAAAGAAAAGGCACTGCAATTCCAGCTAATATACGCAGTAGACTTCAAGCTATCCAAAATACCTTGCCCAAACTTACGCTATGCGGGGCTGTCAAGTATGAAAGGAGTTGAAGACCCTACACCTATACAGATTGCCGAAGAAGTAATAAACATCAGACAGAATAAACTACCCGACCCCGCTAAATTGCCTAATGCTGGTAGCTTCTTTATGAATCCCATAGTGACAAAAGAGGTGTTTACACAACTCATATGTAAATATCCAGAGATACCACATTATGCACTTCCCAATGAAAAATATAAGATACCCGCTGCTTGGTTAATCGAACAAGCGGGCCTAAAAGGGACCAAAGACGGCAATGTCGGTACCTACACTAAGCAACCGCTGGTTGTCGTTAACTATGGCGGTGCATTGGGGCATGAGGTCGTTGACTTTTCGCATTTGATTATCGACAAAGTCTACAAACAATTTGGCATAGAGCTACATCCTGAGGTGCGTTTTATCCGAAGCGGAGAAGCAGATTGCATAGGGAACTACATAGAATAGACATATTAGAGCAATGGCAAAGATAACATTCCTTGGCACTGGTACCAGCACCGGGATACCAGAAATTGGCTGTACCTGTCCCACTTGTACCTCGTCCGACCCTCGCGATAATCGCTACCGAGCTTCGACTCTTGTTGAATACGGAGGCGAGGATATTCTCATTGATTGTGGTCCTGAGGTGCGTTGCCAACTGTTAAGAGCGAAGTGCGACAACCTTGATAAGATACTTCTCACTCACGAACATTATGACCACACAGGAGGGATTGACGATATGCGACCTCTCTTTAGGGATAAACCCGAAGTGCCTATATATGCTGAGCAAAATGTAATAGAGGCCGTAATGAAACGCTTGCCTTACGCATTTGCCAAATGCCCTTATCCGGGGGTACCTCACCTCGTAATGCACCAAGTCAATGTGGGCGAGAGCATACATCTAAAGGATGGCGAGGTAATAGAGCCTATTCGAGTAATGCATGGTAAGCTACCTATTGTAGGATATAAGATGGGTGAGCTTGCGTACATCACAGATTGTAAGACCCTCCCCGACGAGACGATTAACTCCTTACGTGGGGTATCCATATTGGTCATCAATGCCCTAAGACTTTACGACCATCCTGCTCACTTAACTCTAAGCCAAGCATTAGAATTAGTGGAAAAAATTGCACCCCAAGATACTTATCTCACCCACTTTGCACACACATTCGGCACGCATAGGCACATAGAAAGCCTTTGCCCCGATCGGGTACATCCTGCTTATGATCAGCTTACCTTAACTTTTTAGTGAGCCAGATATTCTACAACCAAGAGATTAGGAAAATAGCTAACCAATTAGCTATTGATGCCATCGGCTTCACTCCACTTTCGGAAGTCCAAAACAGCACTTCAGAATACTACAAACGGTGGATTGACAATGGCAATAATGCAGATATGCATTACCTTGAGGAGCATACGGAGACTCGGAATAATCCGTCCCTCTTACTCCCAGATGCCCATTCAGCCATCATTATTGCCGTCAACTACAAGCCTCAGATACCCCAAGACAATGAAAGCCCTAAGATAGCTACTTATGCCCTTGGACGTGACTACCATAAGGTGATGAAGCAACTGCTCCTAAAATTAGGGCGTAGAATCAACAACGAAATAGCCACACATACTTTTAGGGCATTAGTCGATACGGCTCCCTTTATGGAGCGATATTGGGCACAATGTTCGGGCATCGGTTTTATCGGGAAGAATAGCAATCTCATCATCCCAAGTGTAGGTAGCTACTGCTTTATTGGAGTATTACTGACCTCCCTTCAGTTAGTTACCGATCTCACTTGTGAGCAATCGTGTGGCGATTGTATGAGGTGTATCAAATCCTGTCCTATGGGTGTCCTCTCCTCCGAAAATGGATTCGATGCCCGTCGATGTATTAACTACCTGACGATTGAATACCGAGGCGATATCCCCGAAGAGCAATCAAAAAAATTTGGTAAAAGACTGTATGGTTGCGATACATGCCAAGAAGCCTGCCCCCACAACTACAATTCAGTAGCGACGGTACACTTTCCCTCCTCTCCCAAATTATTACACCTAAAGAGAGAGGATATAGAAATACTTGATGAGGATAAGTACGCTCAGCTATTCTATGGCACCGCAGCTACAAGAGCTAAATATGAGGGGATGCGACGCAACGCTGCTATATATCTTGAAAATAACCCCTGATAGCTTTTCCCTCTAAGCCACACATAAATAAGCCTCTACCAATAGTGCTCTAAAACGAATGTCCATGGCACGCATTAGAAGATATCCGGAATACGACAAAAAGAATACCCGAGATACACTCCGACAAATATAGGGTATTCGTCTCGGCGTATTCCAGGTATTCGTTTTCGCGATTATGGCTCTCAGAATTTATCTCTATTCGACTCGCTTTTTAATTTTATAACCAGCTACCGAATAATAGAGGATATAAAGTTCGCCAATAACGACCAATATCCACGTTATTCCCCAACCGCCAATGGCATCGGCTAATATCCCTTGGACAAAGGGCAGTAAGGCACCTCCAAAACACCCCATTAAGAGTATTCCTGAGGCCTTCGAAGTGTACCTTCCCAGACCATCTAAAGCCAAAGCAAAAATCGCGGGCCACATAATGGAGTGAAAAAGACCCACAACACCAAGGAACCAAGGAACCTCTGTAATCATCGCAAGGATAATACAAAGAATGCCCCCAATAGCTCCTACCAACAATTGTTTTTGGGCACTAACGTTATTCAAGAAACTACTAACGAAGCGCCCTGTAAGGCAACCTGCCCAGTAAACGAAGGAGATTAGAGAAGCATCCTTAAGGGTAAAGCTAAGGTCGTCCTGAGCATATAATATCACATTAGCTGCCACACAAACCTCAACTCCTAAATAACAAAAGAGGGCAATAAATCCCCATTTGAAGTGACTAAAACTCCAAACGCTATCCGGTAATACTTCACCTGTGCCACTCCCACCTATGACTTCAGGAAGATGTATTTTAGCTACTGAAATATTAAGGAGGACAACCAGTAAGAAAAGGATAGCGAAAGGGAGGTATAGCGAACTAAGGCTGATCTCTAAGCCATCTTTTTGACCAAAGATGACATATGCAACAAATAGCGGTGCAAGAGTCGTCATTAAGGAGTGAAAAGTACCACTAATGGACTGACGCTGAATGCCTGTAGTACTCTTGACATCACACGCTAAAATATATGGGTTAATCACCGTCTGCAGATAGGTAAGTGCCGTCCCAGCCACAAACGAACCAGCGAGGAATACCCAGTAGGCGATAGGAATCATAAGGGGACCGGTATAGGCGAGCCCCTTAAATTCACCAATCGGGGTAAGCTCCACACTAAAATTTCCCGTATTCATCGCCATCTCTTGCATCGCCCCTATACCACTCGCTTTGAGTGACTCAATGCTTTTCGCTTCCTCTATATAGCTCTCAAATTTAGCAAAGTCGAAAGTATCAAAGACCCACGCCGAACACATATATATTAAAAAAGAAATACAAAGGATGGCAAGACCCAATATAAGGGTTTTCTTATGTCCATTTCGGACAACATAATTAGCACTAACGGGTCCTATCAAAAGGTAAGCCGAAAAGAAGGAAAAGTTAAGTGCCGTGGTAAGCGTATTAGTCATCTTGCCCCCTAACAATAGGTAAGCAGCCTTCATGGGAGCCTGAAATTGCTGGTTAAGACTCGTAATAAGACCCACTAACGCCATCACCACAACCATAATGATAAATGGCACTAAGTAATTCTGCTGTTGTGTCGCTTTATTTGTCATTATATAGCTACTCGTTGTAAATCAAACCGCATCAATCATCAAGTTTTTCGCCAAATGAGAGATCGCCCGCATCACCAAGACCAGGCACTATATAAGAATGCTCATTAATCATAGGGTCATTAACGGCAGTCCAAAGCGTGCAATCTTTTGGCATCACATTCTCAAGATAATCCAAGGCAGGTTGGCTGGAAATAACGGATGCAATGTGCACCGTCTTAGGCATACCTTTCGTAATTATCGCTTTATAAGCTAACTCCATAGAGCTCCCTGTAGCAAGCATCGGGTCAACAATGATCAAGGTCTTCCCCTCAATCGATGGTGAAGAAAGATACTCGATCATCACCTCAAAATTGAGTCTATCCTTGTACCTGCGATATGCCGAAACAAAACAATTCTCTGCCCTATCAAAGATATTTGAGAACCCATGGTGCATAGGCAAACCGGCCCTTAATATAGTGGCCACAACCACATTATTCTGATCCAACATATCGTGAGATACCGATAGTGGAGTCTGGATTTCCGTACTCTCGTACTCAAAAGTCTTGCTCATCTCGTATGCCATTAGCTCACCTATACGCTCTACATTCCTCTTAAATCGCATACGATCACCCTGGATATTGACATCACGAAGCTCGGCAACGAATCTATTTAATATAGAATTCTGCTCAGATAAATTGATTACTCTCATAATAAAAACTCCTTAGTAATATGTTATTTCTTTTGGATATGAGCTAAATAAATAGCCTGTCTTTCCATCACTTCATCAACATAATTAACCGTCTCCCTACCCCTTAAATAGCCATTGCGGACAACTGGGTCATTATAGTATTCAGAATTACTTTTTAGTAAGACATACTCCCGTACTCCACCCATCCATATTGTGTCAGGGGCATGGTACTTCTTTGCTAATCTCTGTGCATCTTGTATATGACCCACACCGGCATTATAGGCGGCTAACGTAAAGCATAATTGCTCGTGCGGATCATGAATCATCAGGAAATACCGACGAGTCGCAAGCAGACAATCTGAAGCGACACGCACCGAAATTTCTGGCGACAAAAGTTCGTCTTGAGAAGCACCAAATGCCCGCCCGGTACTTGGCATAATACCCATCAACCCCCTCGCTCCGCTAAATCCGATGATATCACTTTTGAAATTACTCTCCTGATAAGCAATAGAAGCGAGGAGCGTCCAGTGCCAAGGCAATCGATCGGATCCCTGCTTAAAAAGTTGATCAAAAGGCGAAATCGCTCCCTTCGGCAGTGGCAATTTCTTGTGTTGCTTTGCCTCAGACGAAATGTACTGATGTAGGTAACTACCCTTAAGCTTTAACTGGTCATAATGAGCCTCAATGTCGGGACGAAGAAAGTGGGCGTCAAGCACTTGCTTTAGCTCCAGATTACCTTTAGCCAAGGCCCAGCAATATCTAATGGGGACGCTAATCTGCAAAGAGCCATCAAGTTGAGGATAATAACGACAAAAGAGATTTGCCATTTGGACGTCAGAAATAGCGTAATCAATGGTATCAGACTTGACCATTGCCATCAAGACTTCTTCCACGCTAAGAGTATCAGAGGTGTGTATATTAATACGTTCTCCTATCTCCTCTTCAATCTGCCTAAGACGCAAATTTCCGACACCATTATGCTCAGTCCACACATCTTTATGTCCCATATCCGAAAGAGTTGAAAGCAATTCTTCGCACTCTTTTTTTTTCTGAACAAGCACGAGCGAAGAAGTGTCAACGATGCCCCCGAAGTCAAAAGTCTCCGTATTACTTTTGGTCATTGCGATGGGCGTAATGCAGATATCTATCGTGCCTTCGGATAACCAAAGAAGCAGGCTATCCATACTGCGAGCGATGCGGATATCCAATTGCAGGTTGTACTCCTCAGCAAAGTCCGAGACTTTTTGATACTCATTTCCGCCTGGCTCTCCACGAAATATGTAAAAATCTTGTGGCGAAGTCATCGTCCCCACTCTCAAGGTATCGCTACGACTAATATCCTGCCAGCTCCGAAAAAACTCCTCACTCTTGGTGCCGTTATTGCAGGAAACCAAAGCAAGGAGAAGCATACAAGGGAGAAGATAGTAGCAGACTTTCATCCTACGGATATTAGCTAACGAAGAGTAGAAACCCCTTGAGGTACTCGCCCTCTGGGTGATATATACTCACGGGATGATCGGCAAACTGTCCGAATTGTTGTAGGATACGCACCTCTCTATGTGCTTGCAATGCACTCGTAAATAGAGCCTGTCTAAACTCATCTACGCCCACAACTTGCGAGCAAGAGAAGGTGAAAAGGAGCCCTCCATGAGCTATCTTCTTCATCGCTTCAGTATTCAATTTGCGATAACCTTGTAGCCCATTCTTGACGACCTCTCGCCGCTTAGCAAATGCAGGAGGGTCTAACACGATAAGGTCAAAGGCCCCATACTCCATATCATATAGATACTGAAAAGCATCCTGTACAATGGCATTATGGTGTGCAAGAACCTCATCAGAGAAATTAAGCCTCAGGTTATTCTCCAGCATCTGAATCGCCTTAGCTGAGGTATCAACAGATACAACAGAATCGGCATTACCCCTAAGTGCGTAGAGCGAAAATCCTCCAGTGTAGCAAAACATATTGAGGACACGCCTCCCGCGAGATAGCTCACCTACTCTCTGGCGATTTAGTCTTTGGTCTAAGAAGAATCCCGTTTTTTGACCTTTCAGAATGTCGGGATAAAACTTGATACCATTCTCCTCCGCCGAGATCTCCTCAATACTCTGGAGGCTACCCCACAGCACTTCATCAAGTACGCGCTCCGCAATAGGTAGTGTGTCACTTGACTTATAGTAAATCGCTGATAGCCCCTCTACGACCTCTTTGAGGGATTCTGCTATCTCTCTCCGAAGTGTGTGAATCGTTACGGTATGAGCCTGAAGAACCGCCACGGCTCCATATATATCAATGACCAAACCGGGCAAACCATCTCCCTCCCCATACACTAAACGATACGCTTCGTGGGGGTGTAAAGCTAAACCTAAGCCCTTACGGACCTCCAAAGCATTCTGCAACTTGCTGACCCAAAAGGAGTGATCAATACTTTCGTTTTGGTCAAAAGTAAGCAAGCGAATAGCGATACTCCCCTCCTCAAAGTATCCGCGGGCCATAAATGCTCCTTTAGCATCTAAAACCTCCACAATATCCCCGGCTACTAAGCCCCCGGTGTGGGTCAAAGCCCTTGAGAATACCCAAGGATGGTGACGGTCGAGAGAGGCTGTCCGTCCAGGTCGTAATTGCACTTGCTTCATACTGCTATAATACTTCGTTTTTCTTTTTACGTTGTCTTGTCTTAGGCACTTCCAAATTTTGGTACATATCACGCGAGAAGTAATTCCGAAAGCCCTCGAATATACGAAGTCCCGCATAGGCATCCAAAGCCGCGTACTCGACCTGCACATCGCTAAGCTCTGGTCGCTCCCAATCTGAGAGCCTTTGCCCCTTGCTCAAACGCTTGCCATAAAGGACGGCATAGAGCTTAGTAAGTGACGACACTTCAACACCCGCTTCCTTAGCCAATGCCCTGAGGTCTAAAAAATGATTCGTCTCCAATCTGTATGCCGACCATAACCCCTTCGCATCATCCTGTATGGCAACACCCACCTTGCCTATGCGCTTACTCTTGAGCAACTTGTTTATAGGACCCAAAAGCTCCTTATCAAGCTTAGGAAAAAGGCGTACCAAAACTACGTGTTGAGGGCTTGCCAATTGAAGCAAAGAGACTTGGTTCGTAATGCCTTTTGTAAATGACGGCTTGGTCTCCGTATCAAAGCCAAGAACCTTATGGCTACTCTCCTCTATTAGACGTGCACACGACTGCTCCACTTCATCAAGTGTACTGGTATGCGACAATATCTCAACCGGTACTGGGAGCGTCTCTGCCTCTAATTCGTGCAACTCGTATTTTGATATATATGTCAGAAAATCTTCACCCATAACCACTGGCATTACTCCATAACGTCATCCGGAGTGAGGACATCAAAAAGCGGATCATTCAATAAATCGTGTAGCTGGCGAAGACCGGCGAGCAAAAGAGTACCCCATCGCTCCATCATACTTTGCCGTATTTCAGCCACAGCAAAATACATATTCTTAGGATTCATCCCACGCATCACCCATACGAAGTCCCCAAGAGCTTGATAAAGGTCCGCCATTATCTCAGCTGTACTAACGCTAACGGGCTGGTCCGAGTACTTCATATCCTGCATTTGGGCATTAAGAAACCGATCATTCTCACCCAAAACTTGCTCGATCCGTTGTCGTACAGCATCGTAAGTCTCTTCAGTAACTTTATGCTCTAATGTCCTAAAAAAATCATCCTGAAGTACCGGCAAAGCCCATCCTGCAGCATATATATTTGCCAGTAAAGGGCAGCACTCCTCTATTGTAGACCGAGACCACTCGGGCGTGGTCCATGGCTCCACCATCGCACAATACGTGGCAGAGTACCTCACAAAATCCAGCACTCCTGGTAATTGTAATACTGAAGATTCGCTATCTAAAGCCATACTTTCTTCCTACATAAACTCCACAAAGTTAAATAAAATCTACCAATTTGAGACGAAGTATTCCCCCTACACAAGTATGTCTCTAAATATAAATCATGGTACCTTATTATACGATACCGATAACGACCATCACCAAAGCCTATTTGTCTATTCTCAATATTCAAAATGTCGTAGTTGGGATTTAGGCAAAACGAATTCCCTATATTAGCCTCGACAAATACCAGGTATTCGCCGAAGCGTATTTAGGGTATTTCCCAAAGCCAATATTAGGAATCTCTTTTTGGTACTATATGCCATTAAATATCAGGCATATATACAAATATAGGCAAATTCTTTTGGTATGGCAAAAAAAAATTGCAAAGGGTATAGTAGAAGGCATCTATATCTATGGGCAGGCATCCGGTAAACGGCACAATGTTAATTGGGCAAAAATTATCATCGTTATTGGCATTTTAGCTATCTTTGAGCATAAAATGTGAGCAAAAGATATTTAATATGTTTCAGGATATTTTTAAGGCACTCAATTTGTACAGACCCTATTTAGGATTGTGTTTGTTGCTATTTTTTGCAGTTTCTCTATCCGGTTGCAAAAAACAGAACGAGCCAACGGAGTATTGGTCGCATGGTATTACCGAAATAACAGAGGACAATTATTACAATATTTTTTATGGCTCTCGAGAAGATCCTCACTGGGATTATAAGGGAACGTTACCAGCCATAGTAACCTTTTATATACCCGGATGCCCCCATTGCTTGGCTCTGAGACCTATGATGGTGCAGATGACAAAAGACTACAAAGGGAAAGTACTTTTTTACTCTATTAATGCGAAAAATGCTGTCCCGCTATACAAAAGTAAGGGCATAAAGAAAGTACCTACTGTTGAATTCGTTTCCACAAATGGGACAGCCAAAACCATACAAAAAGAAGACTGGACAATCGAAGAACTAAGAGACGGGATTGAAAGCATCTTGTGAGCTGAGTGGCACAATGAACGAAAGGATATATCTATTAGAGGAGGCAGACCCTCAAATATTCTTCGGGGTAAATAATCGGAACCTATTGCTTCTCAAAGAGACACACCCCAAGCTCAGAATTATGGCTCGCGGCAATGTGATTAAAGTGATTGGTGAGCCCAAAGAGTTGAAGCCCTTCCTTAGGCTTCTTAACCAAATGGAGGAGTATGCGACGAGATTTAATGTACTTTCGGAAGCCACTATCCAAGAGATGATATCGGGTGCTGAGCCTACTGAGAAGCATTCCGAAACCGACATCATTATTTACGGGGCAGGTGGCAGACCTATTGTGCCTCGCACACAAAACCAAGCTAAGTTTGTCGAACTCATCAATTCGCACGATATGATCTTCGCAACGGGACCTGCAGGGTCGGGCAAAACGTTCTTAGCGATAGTGATGGCCGTTAAGATGCTCAAGGGGAAAGAGGTGCGTCGGATTATCCTAAGCCGTCCTGCCGTAGAGGCGGGCGAAAAACTCGGTTTTTTACCGGGCGAGATGAAAGACAAACTGGATCCATACCTACAACCATTGTATGACGCCTTGCAGGAATTGATACCAGCCATACGACTAAAAGAGTACATGGAGAGTGGCGTCATCCAGATAGCACCACTCGCCTATATGAGAGGTCGAACGCTTAATGATGCGGTCATCATCCTCGACGAAGCTCAGAATACCACTCCTCATCAAATGAAGATGTTCCTCACACGGTTGGGAGACAACGCCAAGATGATCATAACAGGAGATGAGACCCAAGTGGACCTTCCGAAAGGAGTACCATCGGGGCTAAAAGAAGCTAAATCCATCTTAAGCAACGTCGATAGTATAGCCTGGATGGCATTTAAGCGTCAAGATATCATGCGACATAGCTTGGTTCAAGCTATCGTCGAGGCTTATGAAGAGTACGAGCATATGCAGAAATACAGCGAATAATAGTTACAACTTAAATATTATATTAATATGGCTAAGGCTTTAACGAATACGGATCTAAAGTTACCTGGTATTAAGAACCTTTATCACGGAAAAGTCAGGGATGTCTACACCCTTGAGGGCAATCTACTCGCTATGGTAGTAACCGATCGGATTTCAGCTTTTGACGTAATCCTTCCCGAAGGCATCCCATACAAAGGTGAGATACTTAATAAATTGGCAGCGAAGAATCTCGATGCGACTTCCGATATTATCCCTAACTGGAAAATAGCTACACCCGACCCTATGGTTACCATTGGTCACGAATGTGAACCCTTTAAGGTCGAAATGGTCATCCGCGGATATATCACCGGTAGTGCTTGGCGTACCTACTCCTCCGGACAGCATACCATATGTGGGATAACCCTTCCTGAGGGATTAAAGGAGAATCAAAAACTTGATCATCCCATCATTACACCCACAACTAAGGCAAACGAGGGTCACGACGAGGACATCTCTAAAGAGGAAATCATCCGCACAGGATTGGTGAATAAAGACGACTACGAGGTATTAGAACGTGCAACCTATGCACTATTTCAGAGAGGCACAGAGCTCGCAGAAGAAAAAGGGCTTATCTTGGTAGACACGAAATACGAATTCGGAAAGAAGGATGGTAAAATCTACCTTATCGATGAGATACATACCCCCGACTCTTCGAGGTATTTCTACAAAGACACTTACGAAGATTTATTTAAGAAGGGGGAACCACAGCGACAACTCTCTAAGGAATTTGTGAGGAAATGGCTAATGGAGAATGGATTTCAAGGCAAGGATGGGCAGATAATCCCTGAAATGACTCCTGCATATTGCGATAGCGTAACGGATAGGTACATAGAGCTTTATGAGCACTTAACTAAGGAGCATTTTGAAAAACACTCTACGGACGACCTACACAAAAGGATTGAAACCAACGTAACTGAATGGCTCAAAAAGAACAAATAGTGGAAACAAAATTTACTCATAGGATAAGGGCAATGTTTGATAGCATTGCCCCTACCTATGATATCCTTAATCGTCTCAATACGGGTGGCTTGGATGTCATATGGCGGAAGGATCTGACGCGTAAAGTGGCTCAAGAAAAGCCTAAAAGGGTACTTGATCTTGCTGCCGGCACGTGTGACTTATCTATAATGCTCGCAAAGAGTTGCAAAGGAGCGAGGATTGTGGCGACGGACCTTTCGCACAATATGCTAAGGATAGGTGCGGAGAAAGCTTCGGGTCAAGGGGTGCACTCAATTGAGATAGAGATTGAGGATGCGATGCAATTAACATACGAAAACAACACTTTTGATGCCGTCACCTGTGCTTTTGGGGTACGCAACTTTGAATCTATCGCTCACGGATATGAGGAAATGTTTCGCGTACTAAAGCCAGGTGGCATGGTGGCTATCCTTGAGCTTTGTATCCCACAAAATGCGCTCCTTAGATTGGGGTACGATGTGCACATGAATATAAATGTTCCACTTGTGAGTCAGTTATTTGGCAGGAGGGAAGGGGCTTATGACTACCTTAGGGAGAGCGTTAAGAGTGTCCCTCAGAGAGAAAAGATGTCGGGGCTAATGTCAATGGCAGGATTCACAAGGACCTACTATGATGTCTATCCACCTGGTGTTTGTGCTATTTACGTAGGCTATAAGCCCGAAAACGATAAATACCAATACCTTGAAAGCATTATACGGAAGATAGATAACCGATAATGCGTCAATTCGGACTTTTAGGAGCCGGCATTTCCTACAGCCGGTCGCCAAAGATTTGGGAAAGTATTTGGCAAGAAGAGGGGGAAAGTAATTGTCATTTTGATATCATTGACACCTCTAACCCAGTCGCTTATTTAGGTGATAATGAGGAGTGGGAGGGGCTGATGGTCACTACTCCTTATAAGGATTTCCTTGTGCAATATATGGATATCCTCACTCCTATTGCCGAGGAAGTGGGTGCTATCAATACCATTAAACGGAGGGATGGATTGTGGATAGGTCACAATACTGACGTGGGAGGTTTTTTGGCAAGTATCACGGATCTTGATATTGGGGAGATGGCAATGGTATTAGGGAGTGGAGGGGCAAGTAGAGCTGTATCTGTCGCCCTTCGTTCTCTCGGGAAAGAGGTAATCGTTGTTTCTCGCACCCCCAAATCGGATATGATTGGGTACGAAGATGTTTCGAAAGAATTACTTAACAAAGTAACCCTTATTGTGAATGCCACGCCTCTTGGTGGTCCAAAACATCCCGATATTGTACCTAACTTGCCCTATGAATTTATTGGGAAGAATCATATCCTTTATGACCTATCATATGTGTCGCCAAACGGATTTCTGAATGCCCCAATTGTGGATTGCACTAAAATTAATGGCGAGGAAATGCTCTATAGACAAGCTCGTCTTGCTTACGACTTTTTTAGAGACTGAGCGTTTTGCGATTTATGGTTTAATGAATACGATTGAGGACAAATTATATCCAATATCTTTGACTTCATTTTTCAGATTCCTTATACTTTGAAAGACAATATGTTGGATTAGCTCAAACAGATATCAAATATTAGCATTCAGGTATTCTCACTATCAACTTAGGCAAATATAGGAAATTTGCTTTGACAAATACAGGGAATTATTCGAGACGAATATAGGGTATTCGCTCTGACGCATACCAGGTATCCAATTTTCTGCGAAGTCACCCATATAGGAAATGCAATAAGAAAGGCGAAGTACGCAACTGCATACTTCGCCTTATCCTCTGCAGATCCCTTAAGATTCTGCACCCGAAGGGTTATTTAGCGGATTTACTCAATAATAGTTACCCAACCATGCTTGTCCTCAGCATCTCCATACTGGATAGCTCTAAGGGTATGGTACAGCTTAGTACATACAGGACCCGCTTCGCCATTAGTCGAATAGGTATATTTTTTGCCGTTATCGAGGTCATCAATATGAGCAATAGGTGAGATCACAGCTGCCGTACCGCAAGCACCGGCCTCGTCAAACTCAGCAAGCTCCTCAACTGGCACGTGCCTACGCTCTACCGTCATTCCCAAATCTTTTGCAATCTGAATAAGGCTCATATTGGTGATAGATGGTAGTATAGAAGTACTTTCGGGTGTAATGTAGTGGTCGCCCTTAATACCAAAGAAATTGGCAGGCCCACACTCGTCAATGTACTTTTTCTCTTTAGCGTCAAGGTAAATGACAGCAGAATACCCTTTTGAGTGTGCAATTTCGCCACTCTTAAGGCTCGCAGCGTAGTTTCCACCAACCTTATATGTACCTGTACCGAGCGGTGCAGCACGGTCATAGCTACGCATAATAGCCATTGGTGTAGGCTTAAATCCAGCCTTAAAATATGGACCTACAGGAGAAACGAATATGAGGAAAAGATATTCATTAGCTGGCTTAACGCCCACCTGCTCACCAAGACCTATAACGATAGGACGGATATACAAGCTCGCCCCACTTTCGTATGGAGGGACAAAGTCGATATTCTTCTTAACAACCAAATTAACGGCTTCAAGGAACAGCTCCTCTGGTACGGGAGCCATCATAATCCCCTCACAGGAGCGACGCATACGCTTAGCATTTTCGTCTGCACGGAAAAGACGGATACGACCATCCTTACCGCGGAAAGCTTTCATACCCTCAAAAGCCTCTTGTCCATAGTGTAGGCAAGTAGCCGCCATATGGATGTCAATGGTAGTGTCTGTGGTAACCTCTAATTCGCCCCATTTGCCATCTCTGTAGTAGCAACGGACATTGTAGTTGGTTGGGAAATAGCCAAACCCTAAGTTGGACCAATCAATTTCTTTCATCTGTTATTAATCGTATAATGGTTAAAGTATATGATTGGAGTTGCGATCAATATACAACCGCATGGCTCCTTTCGTTATTATTTCTTCTTTTTTAGTCGCTTAACCTCTTCCTGAAGTTTAAGGATTTCATCGTCTTGATTTTGAATGGTTGTCAATAATGCATTCAACTCTTCGTTTTCAATACTACCAGGGTATTCAGCCTCCACTCGTAGCAAAAAATCGCTTAGGACATTCATATAATTGCTGAAAGCACTATATGGACTATCGTAAGGCGTAAATCTCCACGCATCGCTATTCTGAGTAGACATATACAAAAAGTGATCGGAGCTCTGCAGGTAATTCCAATCTTGGATGATCCTACGATTACGTGACATCCGAGTCCTCTCCGCTACCTGCTCTAACTTCTCAAATGCTTCCTGCTGAAGCACATTGCCAAGCCAGCTAAGGGTATTCTTTTCCTCCTCCGACCACGACACAGGTTCGGGGACAAAGAGCTTATCTTTAGGCTGAAGCTCCCTAACGACGTCTGAAGGTGTGGCAAACTCCATACCTGCATCGAGAATATACTTAGGTAAAGCTCTGAAAAAGTCAAATATCCCTGTAGAGGACGATTGACCGCACCCTAAGACATCAAGACTCATATCTAAAACGACGACTTCATCTGCTTCTGAAGAATTATTGAGCCACGAAGCATACTTATCAGCAGTCAATGGAAACTCACTCCAATCGTGCCTTCCAAAATTCTTAACGATGTCATCCGTAAAGTGATTATTCCGTAAGAGCATCTTTAGTCTTGGCTCCACTCCACTTTGGTAGAGGAGATTAGGACTTTTCCATCCTAAGAGATGTTTGGCCCCCTCAGTAACAACACCTTGAAAGCCTAAGCCCAATAACGCCTGAGCTATACTATCATCATAAATCAAGTCACTGTTACGTAATACCTTTGGTCGCTTCCCAAACATCCCCTCCAGCTTATCCGCATGTGCTTTTACTTGGATCTCGAACTCATCTTTATCGTGATACAGGGATGCTATACTATGGGCATACGTCTCTCCCAATAATTCTATACTACCACTCGCAACAAGCTCCAATAGGATGTCAATGATCTCGGGAGAATATATCTCAATCTGCTCTAATGCTACACCAGAGATGGCAAGTGCAACCTTAAAGCTACCATTTTGCTCTCTTATCTTTTCAAGAAACAACTTCAAAGCTGGGAGATAGGACTCATTCGTACATCTCCTAAACACTTCCTCGTTTTGGAAATCATCAAAGTAATAGTGATCATTACCGATATCAAAGAAGCGGTATCTCTTAAGTCGAAAAGGCTGATGTAACTGAAAGATAAAACAAACTTTCTTATTCATTATCATATTTCATCGTATCTTATTACAGCTTATTCCTCACATCTCATGAGTGTAGGAGACGATCATAGATACCCCGAATCTTAATACCTACATCTTCCCACTTTATATTATTGACCTCGATTAATCCCTCCTCAGAGAGGAATTGATGCATAGCTGGATAGCTCACAAGGGCGTACATGGCATCAGCCAAAGCGTCAACATCCCAGTAGTCAACCTTGATAGCATACTTCAGGATCTCGGCACATCCCGATTGCTTAGAGATAATACAGGGCACACCACATTGCATTGCCTCCAGAGGAGATATCCCAAAAGGCTCAGAAACAGATGGCATCACATAAACATCACTTGCCTTATATATCTCGTAGACTTGTTTGCCTTTCATAAATCCAGTGAAGTGAAAACGATCGCTAATACCACGCTCGGCCACAAGTCTAATCATCTGATTCATCATATCGCCATTCCCGGCCATGATAAAGCGTACATCCTTAGTCTTTTGCAAGACTCTATGAGCTGCTTCTACAAAGAACTCAGGGCCCTTTTGCATCGTAATCCGACCTAAAAAGGTGATCACTTTATCTTTAACGCCCCTATTATCAGGAATGGAGAGAATAGCAAGGTCAAGAGGTGTCACTGCGTTATGTACGGCTGTGACTTTACTGGGATCCTGATTGTACTTCTCAATGACAGTCCTACGAGTAGCTTCACTAACGCACATAATATGGTCGGCATGGTCAAATCCATTTTTCTCAATGCCATAAACTTGGGGGTTAACATTCCCGCGACTTCGGTCAAAGTCTGTCGCATGTACGTGAACCACTAATGGCTTACCTGAAACTTGTTTAGCGTGAATACCTGCAGGATAAGTTAGCCAATCATGGGCGTGGATAATATCAAAATTCTCAGATCGGGCAATTACACCAGCGGCAATCGAGTAGTTATTAATCTCTTCATACAGATTATCAGGATACCTACCCGAAAACTCGATACAGCCTAAGTCGTTGGTGTGCATATAGCTAAAGTCTGCATAGATATGGTCACGCAAGTGAAAGTATAAATCAGGCTCCATTACGTTACCTATTCTTTCTCGGACATAGTCATAATCCACGTTTCGATAAACCACAGGCACCTGACACATCCCTATGATATGCATAAAGGATTTATCCTCGTCTCCCCAAGGTTTAGGGATCACAAATGTCACCTCCATATCGGGTTGTTGGCATATGCCTTTAGTGAGTCCGTAGCTGGCTGTACCCAAACCGCCTAAGATATGCGGGGGAAACTCCCATCCAAACATTAAGGCTTTCATCACGCGTTCCTCCTAAATCTCATTATCAACAATGCCTTTTCCGTCGTCATCGAGTAGGCTTTTATGAAGAGATGTAAGGCTTAATCTCAAATCCAGAGTCCCATCCATATGGTAAGTGTAATACTCGCTAAGCCTATTCTGGATCCTAAGAACGGCTGTCACGCTCATCATGTATGATATAGCACTTCGAGAGAGATATGGGGGTGTGCCATCGTAGACATCCGAAATGGTACCAATACAATTGCCCTTCAGCTCATCCTCAAATGGTATCAAAAGTCTATCAATATATGAAACGCCCACACTGCGGAATAACTTGAAAGAAGCACTAAGATAAAAGTAGATCAACCAGCTCCAAACGCCACCATTAAGATAGGCATAAGTACGCTCCCTATCGTTACCACTACAATAGCCATGATACGCCCCATCCACTGGCGAAAGCGACCTCAGCCCTTTAGAAGTATGCAGCTCCTTAGTCACAATATCCAGAATGCTCCTTTGTAGCTTTCTGGATAGAGGGGAATAGGTTAACCCTGAAGCGAGAATTTGATTAGGACGAACAGCCCAATCCTTTTTTCTATCCTCTACGACGCAGTCAAAGAGATAGTCATACTCATTGACAAAAACTCTTACAAAGCTCTCTGACACACGCTCAATAAAGTCATCCTCGACATCTGAATGGTCTCCAAGCAGCTCTCTCTGAAAGCAAAGAGCGTTGTACCAAAGAGCGTTGTATTCAACTATGTAGCCCTGTCTGTCAACCACTGGATGACCATCTATAATAGCATCCATCCACGTGATTGGTCTATCACTATTCTCTGGGATTGCATATAGCAGACCATTATCCATCACGTGCATCAGGGGCATTCTATTAGATCGAATATAAGCAACGGCTTTCTTAACCGTACTTCCATACTCATTTCGAGCTTTTTCCATCCCCACCCACCGAGAATAATCTTGGATACAATTGACCATCCACAATAGGGCATCTGGTTGCTCTATACCCTTAATTACTTCGTCCGTAATGCCTCTTTCGTAGTAATCCCATATAGCCCTTATGGTATTGTCCATTACCAGTTTATAACGCTCACCATGTCCGGTACCGAAGCTGACTGCTGTGAGACCTATCATTTGATCTCTATGGCACACACCAAACCACGGAAAGCCGGATAATAAATAGCTTTTACCAAGCTCAGGCTCAACGTAAAACTGATCTGCAGCCCCTTTGAGACAGTTCGTAAAACTATCCTTAGGTACAATCCTCTCCTCACTTATAACATAATCATCCCTGAGCGTAGCGGGGTCAATCGGCACATCAGAAACGGATAAATACAACTCCTCACCCTTACCTATCTCACACTCAAAAGCACCTGGCACCGGCAAGTCTTCGACACAATTATGAAAGCACTCAGCATCCTTATCGTAATACAGGTGCTTATTCCAGTGAGGAGAATGCTCGTATGACATGGCCTTGGAAAACTGAATATAGAGCCTTGGGACACCTTGGTAAAGAGCATACGATATGCCGTTAGCCACCTCCGAATAGCTCCAATCAATTTGAGCGTTTTCGTAAGTCAGCTGATTCGTCTTGCGAAATGCCAAAAAAGGCTTAAGCCGAAGACGAGTAGCCGAGTGTGCATCAAGAAGTTTATACCTAACAATTAATTGATTCCTCTCTTGCATAAATAGGAACTCCTTAGATAGAAGTACACCCCCTACCCTATAGGTGCTACACATCGCCCGCTCCACATCAAACTCTCGCAAATACTTGTGTCCATTAGGACTAAAGACCCCATCCGCATATTTGTGGACAGCAAGATTAAACTCCGCTCCATGCTGAATCACAGTCTCATCCATTGAGGAGAGTAGCACCCACCTATCATCCAATTGTTTTGAGGAGGGTACCACAAGCATCCCATGATATTTACGGGTATTACAACCAAGGATTGTAGAGCAGTAGTAAGCTCCTCTGCGATTAGTGCAAAGGATCTCCTTCTGAAGCGACTCATCTAAATTGGTGAGGTTGGCTCGGTCAAACTTTAGGTACTTCATAGCTCTGCCCTTACAATTAGCATTGATATTGCGAACCATTATCAATCATTATCCAATGGCTCACACACTACCACTACTCTGTTATCATATTTATGCCCAAATATACACTTTTCTTTTGATTAAGCCAAGATAAGCCCCCTAAAATGACCCTCGGAAAGACAGAAAGTGATAATTATTCTTTCAAAATAAGATCGCCCACCTTATACTTATATCATCATATTAATAGCTTAGATACCAGCAGGTTTTAAGACGATCCCAAACGATTCAAAAGGATACATAGAATACGCTGAGGCAAATATAGGGAATTCGTCGACGCGTATTCAGGGTATCCGTTGGAGCGAATACCCTATATCCGCTCAATAGCATACAGCTATCAGCCATTACATCTGAGTATTTTTGATTACTTTTGTAGTTGAATGGGGTAATGTGTAAAGTCTCCCTGCAATATACGTATGAGCAAAATTATTTACCGACTGATATTGTTATGTTTATGTGCCTTGGGTGCCTCAATAGGAATGCAAGGTCAGATCATCTCAAACACAGAGCACCGTGTGGGTGATGGTGTTTTACGGACATTAGAATTGGTGCAATTACCCGAGAGCCGATTAGGAAGTTTCGACACAGACTCCGCTCGTGTAGCTATGGAGGAAGCCTCAAAGGAGCTGCGTAGCTACGTATTTGCCCAACCAATTTCGGCAGATGTAGATATTATTACGAGCGGGAAACACAACATTTGGAGCGATGGCACAGAAGTTTGGCAATATCGTATCCGCTCAAGAGGGGCACTCAGTTTAGGGCTTTTCTTTAGCGAATTTAAGATTCCGCAAGGGGCTTACCTATATATCTACAGCACAGCTCGCCCTGAACACTTTATCGGAGGTTTTGGATACGAGAATAATAACACCCACAACTCATTGCCCATACAGCCCATTGCGAGCGATGATATCATTATAGAGCTTCAAGCCCCAAAGGGGAGCCACCCTACCCTCAAGCTGAAAGAAGTCTATCACGGGGTACGTCCGGTGTCTCTACTACGTCTATCCCAGCCACAATACGGTTCGCCAAAAGCTTTTGAATGCACACCAGAATTAGCATGCTACCCTGAATATATCAAAGCAGGACAGAGCGTAGTTGTTTGCTTAATGGGTGGTAGAGCCTTGGGGACAGGCACCTTGGTCAATAACACGAAAAACGATGGTCGCCCTTTGATACTTACCGCATCACACGTCGTGAGTATTAATTTTTCGACACAGGATATTGAGCGACAAGCAGAGCGAGCAATATACTTCTTTAACTACCAGACACCCATGTGCGATAGCTCTATTCAGCCCCCAGTTACCCAGAGTATTGCAGGCTCCACGCTTTTAGGGTACCATTCATATACAGATTTTGCCCTCTTAGAGCTCAGCTCAGTGCCACCGATGGCTTACCAGCCTTCCTATGCAGGCTGGAGTGCAACCCCAATGCTCAATGCCTCTCACTTTAATATACACCACCCTACTGGCTTTACTAAGCGGATCAATATCAGCTTTTCGCCCCTCAGTTATATCTCATATCCATCAACCGGATTACCCTTTGGTGCTAACCAACATTTAAAAGTCCAAAGTTGGGACATAGGCACAACAGCGGCAGGTTCATCGGGATCACCTCTCTATGATGTAGAGCAAAGACTCGTGGGTGTACTCTCCGGCGGTGATTCATATTGCTCAAGAAAAGCCTCCGATTACTTCGCTTCTCTTGAGCGTCTTTGGGAGAATCACGATCCAGAAGCCCGAAAAATAGTAACTGCACTTGACCCAATAGGAAAAGGCGAAAGCAAATCTTGTAAAATGCGAAGTGGAGGTAACGGCTCAGACATTGTGCCACAAAGGATTACCCACCTATCAATAAAACCTGGAGACGAGCCCCTATATAAAAAGATCCCTCAGATCGATCGTTCGGTACTGTTGGGTACAGCAGAAGGGGTGGAAGAGATCGGAGAGAGCTATCGCCTTATGGCCGGGACTAAGATCTATGGTGTATACATTACCCTCACAGGAGTAGCACGAATTGGCGAGAAATTATCCCTGAAAATTTATGGCAAGGAAGGTAATATTCTTTTAGCCTCAGAGCAGATATCCTTAGACCCTCTTGACCTACAAAACTACCACGATGAGGGGAATGGAGGCTTCAGCGTATTGCCCAAAATAGAGGACCCCGTGACGGACGAAGCCCGACAAAAATTCGTACAAAATCGATTCCAAGAGGTATATCTGGCACTTCTGAACCCTATCTCGATCTCTGAGGAGCAGACGATATACTTTTCCGTAAGTAGTGTCTCAATCCCCGCGGAGGCGAGCATTGCTCACCAGCAATTTGATAGTCCGGACTTTAATAGTGCCATTTGGAAAATAGGTAATAGTTGGAAACCTACCGACATTAAAGGGGGGATAGCCCTATGGATTGACCCTGTAGTCAGCCACCCCACAATGGAGAATAAGGAGGGACAAAAACCGCAATTTAGCTTAACCCCTTTGCCTAATGGACACATAAAGCTATCACTAATTGGCGTCGACCTTAAAGCGAATAAACGGCTGGACGTATATACGCTACAGGGACAGCGACTTATGCAAATTAACTTTTCAGGGAATACCACTCTTTTGGACCGAAGTTACTTAGAAGGTGTGGGCATAGTGGTTATCCACATTGAGACAGAGGGCTGGAACGAAAGTATTAAAGCGTATTTTCCTAAATCAAAATAATATAATATGGAGCGTATGAGTAAGCATTCCCGATTAACGAGAGGCAGAGAATGGTTGATGGCTTTGCCGATAATGTTGTGTACAATATTGACTTTAAGTAGCTGCGATAAGGAAAAACGATTCGCCATTGATGGCACTATTTCGGGGGCTGCTGATGAAGTTCTTTACCTTGAATATATGGGACTTAGTGGCATTGAGGGCATAGACTCCATTACATTAAGCAGAGATGGCAAGTTCCATTTTTCGGAACCAGTGCCAGAGTATCCCGACTTCTACCGTCTTCGACTGGGCAAACAACTTATCCCATTTGCGGTGGACACCCTGCCTACAGAGCTTATCGTCAATGCTGATGCCCGTAGCTTTGCCACAAGTTATTCTATTGAGGGCAATCAAGCGTCTGAGGATATTCGCAAAGTATGGTTGGCACTTCTTGATGCCAATGTAGCACTATCTAAGCTTAATACATCCAAAAGTAGCGACACCATAGAGCGGTATTACCAGCAACGAGACAGTATTCTATGTGCGTATAAGGAGGTTGCAGAGCACTTCATATACAACGATCCGCAATTGCCTGTTTCCTACTTTGCACTCTTTCAGCAGGTAGATGGTCAGCTCGTATTTAACCTTTACGACCAAAAGGATTCGAAAGCTTTCGCTGCGATAGCCAATGTCTACCAAGCCTTCCAGCCAAATAATCCTCGTACGGAGCACCTCTACAACCTCGCTCTTCGCTCGATAGCCGTGGTGAGAGAGCAGAATAGAATAGCAGAAAGAACTGCAACAACGACCGACTTACTCAAGAAAGCAGGGGCAAAAGAAGTAGGATATATCGATTTTACTCTCCCAGATACAGAGGGACACGAACGCTCACTCTCTGACATAGTAGATAATACAGCCATCTTACTGGTTTTCTCAAGTATGTCTCCTGAGTGGGCAAATACTTTTAACGCCTCATTGTCTGAGATCTACAAAAAATACCACGCCAAAGGATTAGAGATTGTACAAGTGAGCTTAGACGATGACCCACATATTTGGCTGAGCAGCACCCACAACTTACCATGGATAAATCTCATAGATCGCGAAGCCGGGTATTCACGATTGGTAGGGCTTTATAATTTAAATAACATCCCTTCGCTATTTATCATCTCCAAAGGTGGAGACGAATTATTTCGCATTCTAAGTGACACTGATCTTGAGCAGTTACTTGCAAAACAATTCTGAAAAAAGCAACACCCTTTATAACAGATCCCCGGAATACGCTTCCAAGGATACCTGGAATTAGTTCAAACAAATACCCGGAATTAGCCAAAGCTAATTCCGGGTATCCTTTTCCCCTTATTACTCTATTACTTTAAATAAGAATCTATATGGCACGAGGCAAATATTCCCTATTCTATTCCCTCAAAAGCAGTTTTGTATTGCTCCCTATAATAATTTTGATATGCTCCACTCGTGGTATACTGCAACCATTCTTGATGATTAAGGTACCAACAAATGGTCTTCTGCATACCCTCTTGGAGGGTATAAGTGGGGTGCCATCCCAGCTCCGCACTAATCTTTGACGCATTGATAGCATAGCGTGTATCGTGACCAGGACGGTCTGTAATATGGGTTATCAATCGCTCAGAATACCCTTTTGACCTCCCGAGGATACTATCAACAGACTGGATGATTAACCTAACCAATTGGATATTTTGCAACTCGTTATGCCCTCCTATATTATATGTTTCTCCTGCCTTACCCTGCATTAAGATCCTCTCCATTGCTTGCACGTGATCAAGTACATAGAGCCAATCTCGTATCTGAGTACCATCTCCATAAATAGGTATTGGACGTTCGTTAATGATGTTTTGTATCACCAAAGGGATTAGCTTTTCGGGAAATTGATAGGGACCATAGTTATTGCTACAATTGCTGATCACCGTAGGCATCCCATACGTATCGTGATAGGCACGCACAAAGTGATCGGCACTTGCCTTGCTCGCAGAGTATGGTGAGTGAGGGTCATACCGATGCTCCTCCGTAAATGCAGGAGCATCGGGTGTGAGCGAACCATATACCTCGTCCGTACTGACATAGTAAAAAAGCTTGCCTTGGTACTGCTCTTTCCATGCTTCTTTAGCAGTTTGCAACAGATTGATAGTCCCTATGACATTGGTGTATACAAAGGGCATCGGTCCCGTAATACTTCTGTCGACATGGCTCTCAGCAGCTAAATGAACGACATGTGAAACTGGATATTTTTCAAACAATAGTTGCACTGCATTCAGATCAGAAATATCCACCTTTTCAAAACGATAATTGGTAGCCCCCTCTATCTCTTTTAGGTTGACAAGATTACCCGCATAGGTAAGAGCATCGACATTGATGAATAGACACTGCGGATACCTACGCACACAGTGGAGCAGAAAATTGGACCCAATAAAGCCTGCCCCGCCAGTTACTACAACTGTATGCTTATAGCTGATCTCTTTACTTTTCATATCGTTTCAAATTATTTTGCCTTCCGCTTCTACCGCATGCCCCAACAACGTAGCACTTGACACATCATCTACGACTACCTTAACATAATCACCAATATGGTGGCTACCCTTATCGAAGACCACTACTTTATTCTGTTGAGTCCGACCATAATACTGGTCTCTGCTCCGCTTAGAGAAGCCCTCAACAAGTACTACATAACTCTTTCCGATGTCTTTTTTATTGCTCTCGGCTTGTATCTCTTGCTGAAGGTCAATCATCTGTTGTAGCCTACTAAGCTTGGTCTCTTCTGGGACATCGTCAGGAAGTCTTTGGGCAGCATACGTCCCTGGTCGCTCAGAATACTTAAAGAGAAATGCGGAATCAAAGCGAACTGATTCCATAAGCGACAACGTCTCATTAAACTCTTCGTCGCCTTCGCCATGGAACCCACAGAAGATGTCAGTCGAGATACCGCAATCAGGGATTATCTCTCTTATCTTTTGGATACGATCGAGATACCATTCGCGGGTGTAGCCTCTATGCATCGTCTTCAATACCTTATTACTTCCACTTTGCACGGGGAAATGAATGTGCTTACATATATTGGGGTACTTAGCCATTACGCTGATAGTCTCGTCGGTCATATCTTTAGGATGTGGCGAAGTGAACCTTATCCGCATTTCCGGAGCAGATAAAGCGAGGATCTCTAATAGCTTTGGAAAGTCAAAAACGTCACCCTCCGGGGTCTGGTATCGGTATGAATTGACGGACTGACCTAAGAGAGTCACCTCGCGGTACCCTAACTTTTTCATCTCCTCAAGCTCCTTCAAAATACTATCGACTTCCCGTGATCGCTCCCTACCTCGAGTGTAAGGCACGATACAATAGCTGCAAAACTTATTGCAACCACGCATAATAGAGATGAAGCCTGAGATATGTACCCCCTCCAGCTTAAGCGGGATAACATCCTTGTACGTCTCATCAGAAGACAACTCCACATTGATAGCTTTCTCTCCTGCTTCGGCTGCCACAACGAGATTGGGAAGGTCGAGATAAGCGTCCGGCCCCACCACAAGATCCGCATGATGCTCCTCCAATAGGGTTTCACGCACTCGCTCAGCCATACACCCTAATACCCCAATAATCATTTGTGGACGATGCTTCTTACGGATACCATCTATCTGAGAAAGCCTATGGATAACCCTTTGCTCAGCATTATCGCGTACCGAACAAGTATTGAGGAAAACAGCATCGGCTTCTTCCATATTATCGGTAATCCCATACCCTATAGTCTCCATAATGGCAGAGACGACCTCAGTATCCGCCACATTCATTTGGCACCCATAAGTCTCTATGAATAGGCGTTTGGGCAATTCTTTTTTATCTATACTGTCGCTCATCTTTAAATATTATTTGGCAGGCAGGTACAATTTAGCTACCTTTGATAGGCAAAGATACTAAAAACAATACTCAGATATAATGAATGTTATTATATGGCTCCTCATTGTCGGTTTTATCATCAAGAAAACTGCAGAGGTATTAAAGGATAAAAAGGGGGTCCTCGAGCAATGGCTCGAGAGGGAGGACGGCTTGTCCGAAACGCAAGATGAAGCTGAGGAGGATGACGATCTTCTTACAAAGACTATTACGATTCGTAGGAAGGCACGTAAGGCAAAAAAGTCTCAAAGCCAACCCCTATTCACCCCCGTCGATGACCTACCAATCGAGGGAGGAAGAGTCGAATTAGAAGTGCTTAATAAGCCCACTGAAAATGAAGAATTACCTAAAAACCAATTACTAATTACAGAGGAGACAGACAAAGAAGAGCTACAAAAAGAGCTCCGTAAGGCGATAGTGATGAAGGAGATTTTAGACCCCAAGTGGCACTAAAGCCTCCACAAAAACCGACAACGTCCCCCACGTCTCTAAACCCGTTCCAAAACATAACCAAAACGGATACCCTAAATACGCTGAGATTAATACCTGATATTTGCCTTAACGAATACCCAGTATTAGCCAAAGCGTATTCCTGGTCTCCGATTTATTACATCCATAAGCTTCTTACAGCTTTATGTAGAGTTAAGCACAGATTACCAGCGAATACTGATAGGTTTTGTGTATATTGCACAAAATTTTAAGATTCACATTTTCTATTAAGGAGATGGACAGAATTGTTTATGATTATATCGTTGTAGGAGGCGGTCTATCAGGACTTAATGCTGCCTTCCATTTGTCTGAGTCTGGTAAGGTAGCACTTTTTTCTCTCGCCACTCTCGCTGATAGCAATTCTTATTATGCACAAGGCGGGATGGCGGCTGTGACCACTCCCAGCGATAGCCCCCAGGAGCATTTTGAAGACACAATGATAGCAGGGGCAGGGCTATGTGACCCCAAAGCCGTCAAGATACTTACGGAAGAAGCCCCTAAGTGTATCGAGGATCTAATAGCTATGGGTATGAAATTTGATACACAAAATGGGGTACTTGCTTTAGGCTTAGAGGGGGGACATCACCACCATAGGATCCTACATGCAGGGGGTGATGCTACAGGAAAACAGATCACCACCTTTATGATATCTCAAGTAGAGAAGAGGGATAATATCAACATCTACCAGCACCATATTCTCACGGATATTATCGTTCGTGACAACCACTGCTATGGCGTCTGGGTATGGGATACTGAGTCAAAACACTTAGAAGTATTCTGGTCTAAAGCCGTGGTCTTAGCGACAGGAGGAGCCGGTGCTCTGTATCGCCCGACGACTAACCCTCCAAGTGCATTAGGCGACGGCCTCGCTATTGCGTACCAAGCCGGTGCAGTTGTCAGAGATATGGAGTTTATACAATTTCACCCCACAGCTTTGCACCTTAAAGGAGCTCCTGCCTTCCTCATCAGCGAAGCAGTACGAGGCGAAGGTGCATATTTACTCAATCCTGATGGCGAACGATTTATGGTAGGTAGGCACCCACTTGCCGACTTGGCACCGCGAGATATCGTAGCCCGCGAGATATATAGTGAGATGCAGAAGTACGATGTAGATGCCATTACCCTTTCCCTAAAGCACCTCGACCCACAACGCGTTTCCCAACGTTTCCCAAGCATTTCAGAGGAATTGAAACGATACGGCATTGATATGTCGACAGAGATACCTATCGCTCCTGCTGCACACTATACCGTAGGAGGGCTACTCGTAGATCTCAATGGTCACACCTCCATAGATGGGCTATACGCTGTGGGCGAAGTAGCATCAACGGGCTTGATGGGAGCGAATAGATTGGCAAGCAATTCTCTCGTAGAGTGCCTTGTCTACTCCAATAGGATCGCCCGGCATATTCACGATAGAGAATTACCCCTCCCATCGCCATCATTGACTCAGGATATTCACCCCCCACTCACCATTGACCCCACATTTGATGACGAGAAGTGGATAGCAGAAAAAGGACGAAAGCTAATGAAGCGACTCGGTAAAGTGCTTATGAAAAGAGCCGGTATCGTACGGAGCGAAAAACGACTCCGCAAAGCGACCATAGAGATTACCGATGCCCTCCAAGAGCTTGAGGCTCTTGCATCAAGTAGTATTGCCGGCCGGCAAGTGTATAATAGGTACTTAGTGGCTCAGCTTATCGTACTATCAGCACAGAATAGGCAGGAGAGCCGAGGCGGGCATTACCGAAAGGATTACCCCGATACCCTATCTCCGGAGGAGGCTTACCACACACACGTCAAAGACAATATCATAACTCAGGTAAAACATAATGCGTAACATTCAGAGAGAGGATTTATTAGATAAGCTCATCGACATAGCTATAGACGAAGACATCTATACCGGAGATTTAGCAACTAATGCTATCATAGGCACTAAGAGCAATATCACAGCTATCATCACCTCTAAGGCGGATGGAGTGATCTCCGGTATCGAAGTAGCTGAAAAGGTAATGCAGAGAATAGCCACGGCGGAATACACATTCCACTCCTACCTAAATGATGGCGACGAGGTGAAGAAAGGCGACAAGATACTCCGCATATCAGGGAAATACAACGACCTTCTTACCGCAGAACGCTTGATGCTTAACTTCCTACAAAGGATGAGCGGTATCGCCTCAGCTACCCGCCAATTAGTAAATCAGATTCAGGGAACACGGGCTGTGCTTTTGGACACTCGCAAGACGGTCCCAGGACATAGGTGCACAGACAAATTGGCTGTCAAGCACGGAGGTGGCACCAACCATCGTATGGGGCTATACGATATGGCGATGATCAAAGACAACCATATCAAGGCTGCGAGAGGTATTTCTAATGCTATCAAGCAGGTGCGAGCAACCACTCCGATCTCGATAAAAGTGGAAGTTGAGACAACTGATATCGAAGAAGTGCGAGAAGCATTAGAGGGCGGAGCAGATATCATTATGCTGGATAATATGACCACAGAGCAAATGAAAGAAGCGGTTAAATGCATAGGAGGAAGAGCTAAGACCGAAGCTTCAGGCAATATTACTTTGGAACGAATCCGAGAGGTTGCCGAGACCGGCGTCGATTATATCAGCGTAGGAGCCATCACGCATAGCGTAAAAGCTCTTGATATGAGTATGAATTTTAGGGCTGGGAGATAAAGGGATTATGAAAGAGATCATTAACGAAATAGAGCGATTAAAAAAGGAGAAAAAGGCCGTCATATTGGGGCACTATTATGCCCGACCAGAAGTGCAACGCGTAGCAGATTATTTAGGTGACTCCTTAGGGCTATCACGGGTGGCAGGCGAGACGGATGCCGATATCATCCTTTTCTGTGGCGTGGAGTTTATGGCAGAGACGGCATCTATTATCTCGCCCGATAAAAAGGTATTGATCCCTGTCAAGGGTGCAGGCTGTACCCTTGCAGAGTCAGCAACAGCCGCAGGGATATTGACCTGGAAAGAGACCCACCCCGATGGTATCGTGGTGAGCTACGTCAATACAACTGCTGAAGTTAAGGCTGTCACCGACTACTGCGTCACCTCTGCCAATGCCCTAAGTATCGTTAAGCAACTACCTAAAGACCGTCCTATCCTCTTTGGTCCTGACAAAAACCTCGGAAAGTATATCAGCATCGTCACCCACCGTGATATGGATCTTTGGCAGGGGTATTGTTATGTACACAATACGATTACGTCACCCCTCGTCTTTGACTACCTCAATAAGTATCCAAATGCAGAGCTATTGATACACCCGGAGTCCGTTGCTTGTAGCGACACTAATGTACTCAACCACGAGCGTGTTATTGTAGGCTCAACAACCAAGATTATGCAACATCCTAAAAAGAGTACCTATAAACAATTCTTGATTGCTACAGAAGCCGATACTCTTACCGAGCTAACCTGCCGGTACCCCGAGTGCGAATTTATCCCTATTATTCCCGAACAATTGTGCGAGTACATGAAGCTCACCTCTCTCGAAGATGTCCGCGATGCCTTACGCTACGAGCGTTACGAAGTGAAGGTACCTAAGGAATTACGTGACAAAGCTATCGTATCTATCGAGCGTATGTTAGAGATGTCGTAGCATCGAAACGTAATACACTGACTATCAATATACCGAAAGAGACCTTTAGGAATACCTGCTATACGTCTCGGGGAATACCTGATATTTGCCAAGACGTATAGCAGGTATTCGTCTTGACTAATTACAGGTATCCTCTTAAACATATCTCGAGGAGTGTATTTTTCTTCAAATAGCTTAGGTCACGACAGAGGACGAACGAATACTAAATCGAGGGGGGAAACGGAATACAACAGATAAAGCATCAAGGGAACTCAAAAAGAGGTAAAAGCCCCATTCGTTAACATAGATTAACTAATGTTGCAAACCAGTTACATACCAAACGTTTATGCTATTACGAGGTATATATATCACTATTATTCAGATAGATAGGTGATAAGTCTTTGCAAGTTAAAGGTATGTAAGGTTACTCCTAAAATAGGATTTTTTTATATCAGAAATAATGGTAATCTTTGCTTTGGTTAAAGAAGAGAGGTGCCAAATGACCCTCTCTTTTTATGCCTGATATGATATATAATTCAGCATTATGATGGCGACATGGGGAGGAGCGTATAATGGATGACCACACGAGGATAAGAGAGGATGAGCATAGCTTAAATAAGCATGGAGCAGAATAGTCTAAATAAGTCTTGGAGCATTTTTCAGCAAGAGATGAATGCCCTACTCCCGAATCAAAGGGAATACAATATCTGGTTTAAGCCATTAGTACCTGTAGGTTTAGAGGATCATATCCTCACGATTCGCGTACCCTCACAGGACTATTGCTTTAAGCTGGAGGATGACTATTTTGACATCTTTAAGGTGGCTCTCGAAAAAGCCTTTGGCAAAGGTATCAACCTTACCTATCGCTTCCCTACCTCTCAAAATACGGCGTCTAACCACTCTGAGGAGCAGATCACGAAGCAAGATACCTTCGTTAGCCACTTAGACACGCGGATGACTTTTGACAACTTTTATGTAGGCAACTGCAACAAGTTGGCATCATCTGTAGCCCAAAGCATTGTAAATAAGCCGGGAGAGACAGCCTTTAATCCCTTCTTTATTTTTGGGGCATCGGGTGTAGGAAAGACCCACCTGTTGCATGCAATTGGTAATGCTTTAATGGCATCGCGTCATGAATATAAAGCCGTCTATGTACCGGCCCAGACTTTTAAGAGACAGTTTGTAGAGGCGATAATTACCAATAAAAAGCCAGAGATTTTCTACAATTATTACCAGAATATTGACCTCCTATTGATAGATGATATACAGGAGTTTAGCGAGGCGATGAGTACTCAAAATGCTTTTTTCCAGATCTTTAATCATCTAAAGCTTCTCGGCAAACAAATCGTGATTACATCCGATAGATGTCCGGCCGATCTCAAGGGGATGGAGGAGCGTTTGTACAGCCGGCTCAAATGGGGTATGACGGTTGAGATTGAACGTCCTGACCTTCAGCTCCGGAAGACGATCCTAAATGTGCGGGTCAAAGATGCAGGTATCAAATTGCCTGATGATGTATTTAACTTCATCGTAAAGCATACCAAAGAGAGTGTACGTGATATAGAGGGAGCCCTCACATCTCTTCTCGCTAATGCAATTTATTGCAACGAAGATATTTCGCTATCCCTCGCCGAGAAAGTCCTGACACAGACAGTAGGTATCGAAGAGCGGAAAATTAGCGTTGCAGATATTTTGGATACCGTAGCTAAGTATTACGATATCGAAAAGTCCGAGATACTGGGTAGGAAGCGTAAGAGAGAGATAGTACAGGCACGGCAAGTAGCCATGTACCTCAGTAAAACATATACAGACACCTCTCTTGCCGCCATAGGGACGGAGCTTGGGAATCGCCACCACTCCACTGTCATATATGCAGAAAAAGCCGTCAACGATCTCTTGGATACCGATGCTATTTTTCGGAGAGAACTGGACGAGATCAAAGAAAAGCTTAATCTTTAACGCCACAATCTATTTAGGATACATCCCCCCCTTAACTGAGGGAGGGGAGGAATTCGTCTATGTGATGACGATGAATACCTATAAGTGCAGGACGCATTGCTTTAGGACCTTAAAAAGGTTATCAAATATACATTAGTGGAAACAACTGATATTCATTTTGCTGTTGTATAGGTATTCATCAGGGCTAATTTAACGATTAATCCGCAAATAATAAAGCTAACATAGGCGTTGGCTTTGTCGTTGCCAAGATTACGTTTCGTACATCTTAAACCGTTCCGATATCATACTAAATACGGTAACTGATGTCATCACATCAGCAACACTTGAGATATAATACAATCATTGCTTTCCGGAGAAGTTTATCGATGGCAAAAGTTAAGGGCTGATTCCAACTTATGAAGTCTGCCCTACAAGGGAATGTTGCTTAAGTAGGATAACCCTTTTTCCTTTAGTTGATTTCATACAATATTTCATTAACTTTGCTGTATATCAATTACTCAATCTACAATAATTATGAAGTACATACGTTTTTTCTCATGCCTCCTTATCGCTTTTCTCTTTGTATCGTGTAAAGACAC
>CAKRMU010000002.1 GCA_934364985.1 uncultured Porphyromonas sp.
TATTCGCTTTGGCAAATATCAGGTATTAGTTTTGACAGATACCAGGTATTCGCCGAGACGAATATAGGGTATTCATTTTGGCGAATATCAAGTATCCGTTTTTGTTACGTCCGTATCACCTCTGAGAGGACACCTTGATTGAAAAGATAGGGGTGCGGACAGAGGTGAGACTTAATACTTGAATGAGCTACCCCCTAAAAACTCCCTAAGGAGCGAATTTCCCGGGGTCATCTCTATGGGCAAAGGCTCAAAAAGCTCCAAAAGATTCATCAAACGGCTTGCTGTGGGATAGGCAGGACTAAGCTCGTGGACTTCCCTTAGAGCTTTCATGGCTTGAGCTTGGAGAGCAGGTATTTCGTATAGCATCGCACTATTAAACATCACATCGGCGTACTCCTGATAGGGGAATATCCACTTCTCCTCACCACGTCTCACATCGGGCCATCTTAGGATCGTCTCCTCAGCACTAATGCCCCTAAACTTCATATCTCTTACCATTCGGCGAAGTAGTCTGTTGTCGCTCGTAGAGAGCCAATTGTGATTATCGATAGAGAGCGGTGTGAGAGCAGACACATAGATGCGGTAAATCGCCCCTTCGGGAATTCCCTCCAAAAGTTTAGGGTTAAGGGCATGAATCCCCTCCATAATCAGGACACCGTGACGCTCGAGCTTCATCATATTCCCCTCACGATATTCTCGCTCTCCTAATGTGAAATTATAGGTGGGCAGATGCACTTCTTCCCCCATCATCAGTTGCTCGATATCCTGTCTCAATTGGTTCAAGTCAATGGCATAGAGACTCTCAAAGTCGTATTCCCCACGCTCATCTAACGGGGTATTTACTCTATTGATATAATAGTCGTCGAGGGAGATGGCATAGGGCCAAATCAGGTTGGCAATCAGCTGAGTGGAGAGCCTTTTTGCCGTAGTCGTTTTGCCGGAAGACGAAGGGCCGGAGAGTAGCACTACCCTCAAGCCATCTTCGTATCGCTCAGCTATCTCGGAGGCAATGGCAGCTATGTTTTTCTCTTGTAATGCTTCCGAAAGTGCGATGACTTGTCCGGCATCGCCACGTCTTATGGCATTATTGAGTGGTGCAACGTCCTCTACGCCTATCAGTTTCAGCAGAGAGAGATGGTCCTTGAATACACCAAACTGCTTGGGTTGGCGGACCTTTTTATAGAGCTTATCGGGCTGTGTGTGGTCGGGCATCCGAAGTAGGAAACCCTCAGTGTATTTATCAATCCCGAAGCCCCAGACCATTCCTGTCGAGGGCAATGTGGGTTCGAAGATATAATCTCGGTACCCCGCAAGCTCTGACATCCTAATAAAGTGTGTGCCTTTCTCACCCAAGAGTTGGCTGGTAGTGGCTCGCCCTTCATCCTCAAATAGTTTCATAGCCTCATCGCGTCGTACATAGATGGTCTCAATAGGCAGATCGGCTTTGATGATTTCCCACATCTTCTGCTGTAGCTTATCAAGCGTTTCGTCGGTAGGTGGAGTACTTCTATTACCTATGATACCATAATAACCATTTGAGAGAGCATGCTCAATGATGATCTCAGGTAGCCCCAAATCGGCAGCCGCTTTATACATAATCAAAGTCACCGTGCAGGTATAAGCTCGCCTGCCCGCCGGTGTTTCATACCCGATGAAGCTCACTAAAGAGGGGCGATGCAACGGATGAGAAAGCGGCGTAGGCTTATTATCCACCAAAGCCAGCATCGGAATTCCCTTAGGGCTAAGGGGCATCTCAGGATATTGGTCATTGTAGATCTCTATCGGCGTTACCCCTATTGGATAGGGGACAGATGTCGCCACTCCCTCAATATCTATCAGAATCTCTTTTTTACCATTCATACATATAATATAATGTGTTGTGGGCTAATTGTTATCCCACAAATATACCATTATATTACGAGCCTATCTGTAGTGCCATGGTCGTATATCCGTGATAAGCTGTGGTAGATACCTGATTTCTCTGTTATGAATACCAATTATCCACTTTAATGGATATCGATAGTACAAAAGCTAAGTTTTACCCCACGAAAAAGCTCATTCGTGGTAAATAAACAGAGAAAAAGGATAAAAAATGCTGATATATCCAAAGTTATTATTACCTTTGTGCTGAAAAGCTACCATAGTGACTTACTATACACATACGAAACGATAGAAAAAGTTGCTATATTTGCTTTCCTCTGTTGAGCGTTTTTTAAGACAATCACAAAGGTTATTATTAAGAATAGAATAGTATAAAGATTTTAAAGTAAG
Source organism: uncultured Porphyromonas sp. (assembly GCA_934364985.1). Classification (GTDB taxonomy): domain Bacteria; phylum Bacteroidota; class Bacteroidia; order Bacteroidales; family Porphyromonadaceae; genus Porphyromonas_A. The sequence continues at coordinate 2,272 of CAKRMU010000002.1, forward strand.
AAATTATGAAGACAAGAGTATTAGCACTTGCATTTGCAAGCGTATTTGCACTAGGTCTATCTGCTCAGGAGGTGACTCCTAATAATAATTTAGCAGACCAACCTGGAAAGAAAGTAACTTTCCAACGCAATGCTGGGACTGACAATTGGTTCCTTCAACTTCGTGGTGGCACAAACTACGGTGTGGCTTTTACCAGCCAAAAAGTAGCTACCGGTGACGACTATGCAAGCCGTTTCGGTTGGAATGCCGGTCTTGCAGTAGGAAAATGGTTCAACCCATACTTCGGTAGCCGTGTTGCCGTAGACTTCACTAACACAAGAAACCAGTACATTGATGGCAAGGACAAGGACGGAAAGAACCTAAACGTTTTGAATAGTGAGAAAGATGGCAATAAGGATGTTGATTTCTACGGATTGAATCCTCACATCGACTTTATGTTCAACCCTGTTAACTTCTTCGGTGCTTATAAAGCTGATCGCGTAGTTAGCTTCGTTCCTTACATTGGCGTTGGTTGCTTCGCACGTGGTAACAATGTTGATCCAAAGGCAGAGTTCCTTCAGAGAATCAACTATTCAGTATCTGCTAACCTTGGTTTTGACCTTGGCTTCCGCCTAAGCAAGGTTGTTGACCTTGTAATTGCTCCAAGCGTAGTATTCTCTAATCTATATGACAATACTCCGGTTGCAATCTACAGACCTAACGATATGCTTGCTAAGCTTGACCTTGGTCTCAACTTCAACCTTGGCAAGAGCGACTTCGAGGCTATCGAGCCTATGGACTATGCACTTCTTAACAACCTACAAAGCGAGATCAACTCTCTACGTAGCCAAAACGCTGAGCTAAGCAAACGCCCAGTTCGTTGCCCAGAGTGCCCAGAGGTAAGTAACGAAGTTAAGACAATCGTTAAGTCAGAAAATACCGTTTACTTCCGTATCGGTAGTGCAAAGGTTGATCGTAACCAGCTGATGAATATCTACAATACTGCAGAATTCGTAAAGGCTAACAACGTGCCTGTTACTGTTGTAGGTTACGCTGACGTACAAACTGGTACTGCTGATTACAATATGCAGCTTTCTGAGAAGCGTGCTCGCGAAGTAGCTCGCATCTTAGCTGACGAGTACGGTGTGCCAACCAGCCAGATCACCATCGACTATAAGGGATCAAGCGTTCAACCTTATGAGAACATCAATGCTTGGAACCGCGTAGTTATTATGACTGCAGAGAAGTAAAAAAACTTCTACATTATAGACTAACTTTTGGTTAGTGCTACGAGGGAGGTCGTGAATAAACACACGACCTCCCTCTCTTTTACTAATTACCTTCGCTCAGATTTGCCCAACTCCGATAAAGCAAGTAACTTTATGGCATTAATAAAACCACACATTATTATTATGGATAAAGAACTACGTCAAGAGATTATTCAGATGATTCATCGCGAAGTATTACCCGCTACAGGTTGCACAGAACCAGTAGCAGTGGCTTTGACTGTCGCACATGCTTCCCACGTAATTAAGGATGAGATAAAGTCTATTCGTTTAGACTTGAGTGCCAATATTCTTAAAAATGCAATGGGAGTAGGCATTCCGGGAACAGGTATGATAGGTTTACCAATAGCGATTGCCTTAGGAGCGGTCATCGCAACCCCAGAGAAAGGGCTGACGATATTAGACAATTTCACTGAAGAGCAATTTCAGAAAGCCAAACAAATAAAGGCATATAACATCATAGACATCCGCCTAAAAGAGGGAGATGTCGATAAGCTATATATCGAGGCTACCATCGAGGATGTAAAAGGTAATATAGCGGTATCGATAATTGAGAAGAATCACACTTTGCTAAAGAGTTTAACGCTCAATGGTCAACCTATTACTGCAAATAGTGGCGACGGACATTCTGATGAAAGCGACGGCTCACAGTGTAATGACGCACCTGAGGATGTGCCATTAACATTTGACTTAGTTTATGAGTTTGCCACCACGGCACCCCTTGATGAAATTTCCTTTATACTGGATGCTGCTAAGCTTAATAGCGAGGCTGCGCACTATTCTTTTAAAGGGGATTATGGTCACGGAGTGGGTAAAATGATCCGTAGTGAGAGGGGACAAAAGTACTTGGGGAACTCAGTATATACCCGTCTTTTATCCTGCACCAGTGCGGCGTGTGATGCTCGTATGGATGGAGCTCCAGTGTCGGTAATGAGTAATTCGGGTAGTGGCAATCAAGGGATCACAGCTACTCTTCCTGTCCTTAGTTTTGCAGAAGATGAGGGTGTGACGGAGGAGAAAAAGATCAGGGCTTTGATGCTTAGTCACCTGATGGTTATATATATTAAGCAGAAGTTAGGACGCCTCTCAGCCCTATGCGGTTGTGTAGTAGCCTCGACGGGAAGTGCCACTGGACTGACGTACCTTATGGGAGGAAGTAAAGAGCAGATAGGCTTTGCCATTAAGAATATGGTAGGAAATCTAACCGGCATGATCTGCGATGGAGCGAAACCCAGTTGTAGCCTTAAGGTGACGAGTGGTGTCAGTTCGGCGATGTTGGCGTCCCTTCTTGCGATGGATCAAAGAGTGGTTACGAGTAGCGAGGGAGTTGTGGATGACGATATTGATCAAAGCATAGATAATCTCACGAGTATTGGACGTGATGCCATGACGGAAACTGATAAGCACGTCCTCCATATTATGACTCATAAGAAGTAGAGAATTGGCTATTTGCTCCTAATCATATAGGGGAATACATTGTTGAGTTTTAGGAGTAAGATCCATCACATCAGGTGTTTTGATAAATTAACTATTGGGGATTAAAAAAACGTAAGTCCCTAAAATAGTACCTCTTCCCTGGTATTTTATTGTTACCTTTGCCCCGATTTCAATGATGCTCAGTGGGGCATCACCTGCTCCGAAACTCGGAGGCTCCCTTGACTACAATCCACTCTTGATGAGTGTTTTATGAGGGAGTGAAGTGGTACTTAAATAGACATTTATGAGACTAAAGACTATGCTACTTGGTCTCTTATCACTATTTTTAGTCTCGGGGAGTGGTGTTTCTGACATTCCGGACAGAGGCTTTAACCCTGGTGAGAAGTTGCCAAGTATTGTAGTGGATGGTGTTGATATCAGCGAGGCTTTAGCAGAAAATCCTAAAGCCGTGTTGGTGGTATGGTCGGTAAAGGATGCGACATCTCGGGTTGCTAATGCGTGGGTATGTAATAGCACTGAGTTACAGACAAATCATACTCCTATATACTCTATCTGTACGGATGGAGATGACTTAGACGCCGTTCTCTACGCCAAGATCGACGGAGCGAGTACCCTAATTACCCCCAAGGGTCTTGAGGGAGAGGGTCAGAAGCGAGGAAGCCTACAAGCGTTGGCTTCACGTGGGTCGAGCAAAGTGTATTATACCTCATATGGTATGATCGAAAAGGTACTAAGTAGTAAGGAACTATTTAGACAAATCCAATAATGAAATGCGAGCTATCATCTAATAGGTGGTAGCTCGCATTTTTTGTTGGTGGAGAAGTAGTATGGCTTATATGCCTATTCAAATGGGTGAAAAGTTGTCAACGGTTGCTCTTATTTCTTGAATGTGCTGAGCGTTGATGCTCCACAGCTTCGAGCTTTTTCTGGGCTTTTTTCTCGCGTTCGGTAGCTTTAGAGTCATCACCAAGTTGGGCTTGTAGCTCAAAGAGTTGGTCTCTATAAATGGCTGCTGATACGAAATCCAATTCGCTTGCAGCCTGCTCCATGGCTATTCGAGTGGCTTGTATCTTCTCTTCGAGTGTGTTACTTGATAGGTAGGCAAAATCGTGTTCAGCCACTTTCTGTTTATTGTTTTTGGAATCGTAGGTACGGATATTGGAGGTCTCGGCGACGGCTCTACCGGGTCCCGTGAGGTCGAGTATGGACGCACTTTTTTTGACAATTTGTTTGGGTGTAATATGATGTTTATTGTTGTACGCCAATTGTTTCTCTCGCCTGCGTTTTGTCTCATCAATGGTTAATTGCATGCTTGGGGTAATCGTATTGGCATACATGATGACCATTCCATTAATATTTCGGGCGGCACGCCCTGCTGTCTGGGTGAGCGACCGGTGGTTACGGAGGAAACCCTCTTTATCGGCATCAAGGATGGCGACAAGCGAAACCTCTGGCAGGTCAAGTCCCTCTCTGAGGAGGTTGACTCCGACCAATACATCAAAATCTCCCCTACGTAGTCCCTCCATAATTTCGACACGCCGAATCGTGACTACCTCACTATGGATGTACTCTGTGCGGATTCCCATCTCGGCTAAGTGCTCTGACAATTCCTCTGCCATACGCTTTGTGAGGGTGGTAATAAGCACTCGCTCATTACGTTCAATGCGTATGTTGATTTCATTGATGAGGTCATCGATTTGATTGGTCTCGGGTCGCACTTCGATGATAGGGTCAGGTAGTCCGGTAGGTCTTATGATTTGCTCCACCACTGTGCCACCGCTGGCCTCTAGCTCGTACTCTGCAGGTGTCGCACTTACATAGATAGTGCGGTCTGTGAGTTGCTCAAATTCGTCAAAAGTGAGTGGACGATTATCGAGAGCGGCAGGTAACCTAAAGCCGTAATCGACGAGGTTGGTTTTCCGAAACTTGTCTCCGGCATACATCCCCCTTACTTGCGGTATCGTCACGTGGCTCTCATCGATAACGAGGAGGAAGTCATCAGGGAAGTAGTCTAAGAGGCAATAGGGTCTCTCGCCTGCCTTTCGTCCATCAAAGTACCGCGAATAGTTTTCAATCCCCGTGCAGTATCCCAGCTCTTCGAGCATAGCGATGTCGTTAGTTACTCTTTCGTATAGGCGAGCAGCTTCCTCCGTTCTCCCCATTTTGTGGAAAAGCTCTACCTGCATTTCGAGATCGTTTCTTATCATGCCTATGGCACGCTCTGTCTGCTCTTTGGAGGTCACGAATAGGTTAGCGGGATAGATCTGAAGGGCATCAAGAGATGATATTTCTGCTAATGACAATGGCTGGACACAGCTAATACGCTCGATCTCATCTCCCCAAAACTCCACGCGATAAGCCATACCTTCGTACCCCTCGACAGAGGGGAAAATATCCAGTGTATCTCCTTGATTACGGAAAGTGCCGGGGCGAAATTCGGCTTTGTCGTGGATGTAATGAGCGTTAACGAGCTGTCGTAGCAGTTCGTCACGCTCTACAATATCGCCTATCTTTATCTCAATGCGTTGTGAGGCGAAATCTAAGGGATTAGCCATACCATAGATACAGCTTACGCTCGCTACGACTACTACATCTTTACGCCCTGAGAGGAGGGATGCGGTGGCTTTGAGACGCAATTTCTCTATCTCGTCATTGATGGACATATCCTTTTCGATGTACATATCGGTGCTGGGCAAGTAGGCTTCGGGCTGGTAGTAATCGTAATAGCTGACGAAGTATTCTACCGCATTATTGGGGAAGAAGCTCTTAAACTCGCCGTACAATTGTGCCGCCAACGTTTTATTGTGGCTCAGTACGAGAGTCGGTAGATTTAGCTCTTTAATCACATTGGCTACCGTAAACGTCTTGCCGGACCCCGTGACTCCGAGCAGCGTTTGTTTATGTTGTCCTGCACGTATTCCCGAGGTTAGTTGTTGAATAGCTTCGGGCTGATCGCCTGTTGGGTTGTATTTAGATACTAATTGAAAGTCCATCATATCTCTACAAAGATAATCATTCTTTTCTTTACCTTTGTGGAGTAATGGAGGATAAAGTAATAATAGGCATTGACCCGGGAACAATCGTGATGGGGTACGGCATCCTGAGAGTGGTGGCAGGGAAGCCCATGTTAGAGGCTATGGGGATACTGCGCCTTGACCGCTATTCGTCGCATTATGTACGGCTCCTTAGGATACAGGAGTCGGTCGAAGCCCTTATATCTCGGTATGCACCTACCGATATGGCACTTGAGGCTCCTTTCTATGGGAAAAATATACAGACCACACTCAAGCTGGGCAGAGCTCAGGGTGCAGCTATGGTGGCGGCCCAAAAGGGGGGCATCAATGTTTCGGAATACGCTCCTACCACAATTAAGCGAATGATTGCAGGTCAGGGCAATGCCGGTAAGGAGCAAGTGGCAAGGATGCTTCAGTATATGCTGAATATCCCCGAGGACGCTATGATGGAGAAAAATGATGCTACTGATGCAGTAGCCGTAGCCCTGACGCACCATTTGCAATTGCTTCGTCCTCACCAAGGTCACAGCAATAGTTCGTGGAGCGATTACATTAAGCTACATCCGGATAGAGTGAAGCGTAAGTAACCCTATTATTGGTGCCGGGGGCAGTGGTAATCGATGCCAAATGTACCTTAATGTGCGTGGGAAATCCGCAAGATCTTAATAGGTGTTAATGCTCTTTGTATTTTTCAGATCGATTAGTTTTGGATAGCAAGTAGTATTTTATGTATATAATGTATTGGTATACAGATAGTAACCATTATATTTATACGAATACCGATCTCCTCACAAATGTATACTTGGTATTAGCCGAGACAAATACCTGATATTCGCTCAAGCAAATACCCTATATTAGTCGTGACTAATATAGGGTATTCCTAAAATATAAAACAGATTTTGTAAATCCGGATGTCGCCTCTTCGCGGACTGCTCTCTCAATATTCATGATGCGTGAAGAGCGAAAAAGGATCTTTGCAGAGTGTTTATTGACCTAATGACATACGATGTTCAGGTCAGCTATGTAGGGATGAGAGCTCTCGTATTTTTCAAATGTGCTTCTGTGCGTAAGGCACATTTTACAAAGGGTCTCGCCTTCATTCCCATCATTTCTTACCATAGAGACGCTTTTTCGGTAGTCTCTATCAGTCAAGGGAATGTGTATGATCAGCTATTCATCAGTGCCTCGATATCCGTTGACGTGCTCCGTTTCTTTCTTTTCGGATTGTGCATCAATTTATACACAATAGGTACTACCACGAGCGTTAAGAGTGTCGACATAATCATACCGCCGATGATAACCCATGCCATACCGTTTCGCAACTCGGCACCTGACCCCTTTGAGAGTGCCACAGGAAGCATACCGATAACCGTCGAAAGTGCAGTCATTAATATTGGGCGGGTACGTATCCTAACAGCTTGTATCAGAGCTTCATCTATAGGCTTACCCTCCTTGGCTGCGTCGTTGGCGAAGTCTACAAGAAGGATGGCATTTTTCGCCACTAATCCGACCAGCATTACCATACCAAGCATGGCGTAGATACTCATCGCAGTATTGGTTAATGCGAGTGCTAATAGGGCTCCGATTATGGATAATGGTATGGAGAACATCACCACAAGAGGATCCTTCCAGTTGTCATACAGCAACACCATAGCCAGATATATCAAAAGAAGAGAAAGCAATAGTGCACTGGTGAGGACACTCATGGAGTCGGACATCTTTTTCATATCACCTGTAGCTTGGATCTGTACTCCTGAGGGCATATTTGCCTCATTCAGCTTAGCCATCAGCTCTTTTGAGATGGCACCGGCGGGTACCCCAAATGCTTGCGAACGTAGGGTCACCGAACTATTTCTATTGAATCGCTCCAAACGACTTGGCCCGGTACCCATAGATACTTCCGCAAATTGAGCTAGTTTTACACTCTCGCCTCTCGAGTTGACAAATGTGAGACCGGCTACATCGTCAACCTGTTGGCGATAGACCTTATCAGCACGAATGTTAATGGAATATTCGTCATTCCCTTGGGTGTACTTTAGCTGATTATTCCCCTGGAAATAGGTCTGCATCATCAACCCGACGTTATCGAGGGTAAGGGCTAAAGTCGCCATCTTTTCCCTATCTACTTTAACATTGATCTCCGGAGTGGCATTCTCGACAGATAGCTCTTCCTGCATCACCCCCGGGATAGTGCGAAGTAGGTCGAGGGCTTTTTCGGCATACAGCATCACCGAATCGTTATCGTTGCCGGTGATGATGTATTCTACCGCGGCTTTGGATGCTGTACCCGTAAGGCTCACACTAAACATATTTACTTTGGCATCAATAAGATAATCGGATAGGGGTTTGCGGATCCGCATAATGTACCGGTCGGTACTTTCTTTCTGCTTCTTTAGCTTGACATTTAGCTCGGCAAGGTATGGGGTACCTTTGGTACTCTGAGTATTATCACTCGTAATACCTACCATCGTGACCACTTTGTCTACCTCAGGGCGATCAAGGAACCACTGCTCAGCCTGAGAAACAAGGGCATTGGCTTTTGTCATTGAGATATCTTTAGGCATTTCGAGCTGGACAATAAACTCTCTCCGCTCAATATATGGCTGAAACTCAAAATTGATGAAGCCCAATGGAAATAATGCCAATACCGATAGAGTGATGACGAGTACCGTGAGACCTACCCAACGCTTATGACCTAAGCCCCATTTGAGGAGCCCGGAGACCCAGTTGCCAAATGAGGTCACGCCCTTTTCAAAACCAAGCAGCATCTTTTCGAAACCATTTTTGCCCGTTAGCTCAAATTTGTTGCCGTAGTGTGAGGTGAGCATTGGCACTAATGTAAGGGCCGCTAAAAGGCTAAAGATGATGGCGATGACAATAACTGCACAGAACTGCCGAAGGATATCTGATACTAAGGTCTGGGTAAATATAATGGGAAGGAAAACAACCGCTAAAACGATGGTCACGGATATTACAGTGAGCCCTACCTCATTAAGGGCATCAAGTGTGGCTCGGACGCGGTTTTTACCCATCTCCATATGACGATACACATTCTCCAATACCACAATAGCGTCGTCAACCAATACTCCTATTACAAGAGAGAGTGCTAAGAGCGACATCAGGTTGAGAGTGAACCCAAATAACTTCATCCCTATGAATGAAGCAATAAGGGAGACCGGTACTACGACCATAACGATAAGGGCATTACGGAAGTTGTGAAGGAAGAAAAGGATCACAACAGAGACCAGTATGATGGCAAGTACCAAATCCGTAAGTACAGACTTAATTGATTGCTTTGTGAAGATCGTGGAGTCCTGAGCAGGGGCTATCGTTAGCCCCTCATCTGCGTACTCTGACTCTAATTCGCTAATGGTCTTCATCACCTGCTCGCTGACATCAATAGCATTGGCATCCGACTGCTTAAGGATATTAAGCAAAATGGCATCTTGCCCATTAACGCGACCCATTTTTACAGGGTCCTTAACAGCATCAGCTACATCAGCCACATCCGATAGTCTAATGACGTCGCCCGTAGGTGTCGCCCTAATGATGATATCCCTTAGCTCATCCAAGGTCGTTAATTTGCCAGATAGCCTAATGGCAGTGTTGGTCTCGTCATTGTGCAAGTAGCCAGTAGGAAAGTCCAGATTCGCCGCACGTATGGCACCCTGTATCATCATAGGACTTAGCCCATACGCTTGCATCTTATCCTCATTTAGATTGATCTGAATCTCCCTTTCCGCTCCACCGACCAACGAAATCTTAGCAACGCCCTTTACCCTCATCAATTCCGGGACGACCCTTTTGTCCATTAGGTCAAAGAACTTTGTGGGCTCCATATCAGATAATCCTGATAAAATGAGGATCGGTTTCTCGTCAACGGATATCTTGGATATTGTAGGTGAGAGAATGTCCCTTGGAAGCTCCATTCGCTTAGCATTCAGAAGATTCTGAGCGTCGGACATGGATTTATCTATGTCCGTTCCAAAGGTAAAGGTGACCAGTACCATAGACATTCCCTCAAACGAAAATGCCTGTATCTGATCGACACCTTCCATCCCAGAGAGAGCGTCTTCAGCCTTTCGTGTTACCGAATTCTCGACCTCACTTGGAGATGCTCCTGGATATATGATCTGCACGTTTAGTACCGGAGGTGTAAACTTAGGCATAAGCTCGGCACTCAAGTTTCGGAAACTCATAATGCCCAATACCGTGAGTAAGATGAATAGTACTATGACATACGTAGGACGTTTTATTGATAATTCTGTGATTTTCATATCGAATATTCTAATCCTTGTTATGCTTATTGCGAACTACTTAATCACTTTGACTTCCGCTCCGTCAGCCAAGTTAATCAGACCTGCAACAGCGATACTATCGCCAGCTTGTATACCACCTAAGATTTCTATTTTTTCGCCAATCAAGCGACCTGTTATTACAGGTTTCTTATGAGCGATACCATTATTAATCACATAGACATCTGAGTTTTTTACGCTACCACTTATGGCACTCCGAGGCACTAAAATACCACTTTTCGTAGAGGCTTCTCCGAGCCAAAGTGTCGCCATCATCCCAGATTTCAATCCTTCTTTGTCGCCATTGATTACGACTTCTATTGGGAAGTTAAGTGAGCCGTCTGCCTTTTCGCCTACAAAGGATATGGTACCAGTGAAGGTGCGGTCGGGATACAATTCGCTTGTTATTTGGACTGTCTGTCCTGTTTGTATGGATGTCCTCTCGTGCTCGGTCACGTAGCTCATCACTTTTAGCTGTGAATCGTCTATGATGTCGAATAATTTTGTACCTGGGTTAATGTAGCTTCCGACCTCCACGTAACGGCGGATGATGGTACCGGATATCGGACTTTTTACTGACGAATCTGCCAATCGGCGACGGCTGGATATGTATCGGCTCTCAGCGGCTACCAGTTGGGTACGGATGTTATCTAATTGCTGGTCGGTAATACCTCCCTGGGCATTGGCTTTTTGAAATCGCTCATAGTCCTTTTTGAGTGCTTGATAGGTCGCTTCATTGGATCGGTAATCTGCACTCAGCGTTTCGTTATCGAGCTGAATCAACACCTGTCCTTTCTGTACTTTGTTTCCCTCATCGGCGTAAATATAGACCACTCTTCCTGCGGTTTCTGATACGAATGCGAGCTCGTGGATTGCTCTTATCATCCCGTTTGAAGTGAAGCTAATGGTATACGTACTATCGCGAATCACTTCAGCTCTTACCGCAACGGCGGATGACTTCTCTGCCACTAAGTTTGTCCTATTGGCGGTTGCTTTTTTATTTAATACGAGTATCAACACTATAAGTGCTATGACCCCAATGGTTGAAAGTATATAAACTAACTTCTTTGTCTTCATAATTTATCATTATTTATTAGTCAATATTTCGCGAATCCTGCCGCTTGCTTTTATGAGGTCGATGTAGGCAGACATATATTCATTCAATGCGTCTGCGTAGCTCATTTGTGCCTGAATTAAGGACTGATTGGCATTAAGTACGTCCGACATAGATGACACACCGAGTGCGAAGTTATTTTCAGTTACTTTGAAAACTTCCTCTGCCATTCTCTGATTATCCTTTTGTAGATTAATGGTTTTCTTGGTCTCCTCCAGCTTACTCTGAGCATTTCTATAAGCCATGCTTAATGACTGCTCTATCATGGTGACATCCTGCTCTGCTTTCAGAAGTTCGTAGTTACTCTCCTTTGCTTTAGCCCTACGCGATAACCCGCTAAAAATAGGAAGCCTTAGGCTAAGACCGATAACCGAAGTAGGGTACCAGTAGTTCGTCTCTCCTCTAAAGAATTCTTCACTCACTCCGCTATACTGATAATTTGCTGTCAGCGAAATGGATGGGAAATACTCGTACAATACTGATTTCTTTTGAAGCTTAGCCATATCCCTTTTGCTCAAAAGGAGCTTATAGCCAGTCTGTGACATAACATCAAACGGAATCGTACCCTCACTTGATGCCTGTTGCTCTATCAGATTGAGATCGATAGGTGCGATATTCAAAGGCTCTCTCATATCCAATCCCATCTGTAGTTTTAGGAGATTCTTTTGAGTCTCCACTGCATTTCGGATGGCACTTGCTTGGGTAGTGAGGTTCACCAAAGTCACCTTAAGCCTATCTACATCTACTTTTCGCACCAGCCCATTTTCGTAGCTCACCTCCATCATTTGTAGCATCTTCTCCACGAGCTTAGCACTTTTGAGCATCTCGTGAGCGGCATACTCAGTGCTTTGAATGCCATAGAAGAGGTGGGCGACTTGTGCCATCAGGTCCTCTTCGTTGGACTCTAAACCGAGGGCAGCCATTTGTTCAGCCATCTCGGTTATCTTTAGCGTGTTAAATAAGGGGAGGTTTAGGATCTGCTGATTCAGCGATACCCCCACATTAGCGTTGTATTTCATCCCCATTTCTATAGTCATAAACTTGGGTGCACTTGGGTCTTGTGCAGATGGAGGTAGCATCATATTCACAAAGTTAGGCATGATAAACTTTGCTTTTTTGGCGTTGTAGTTCAGCCCGGAAGAAGCATTAATCTGAGGTAATAGTGCACCCGTCACCTCTTTATGTGCGTACGTTGCTTTCTCTCGTTCGTACTGAGCCTTCTTGAGGTTGTGGTTATTCTCAATGGAATAATTGATACAGTCCGAAAGAGAAAAGACCTCCTGAGCGTTGGCAATTGAATGCACGCACAGTGGAATACATAGTAGGGTCATCGTCTTAAGCCATTCCTTACTAATGGTTGCTCCGATTCTTTTCATAATTAAACTGCTATAATAATTCTTTTCCTTTTTCACTTGTAATAGCCCTTAAATGATACTCGATGATGTCCTCGAAGTATGATTTTGATAGCGAAGGCTCATTGTGTATGGTGCTATGAATGTAAAACCCGATCACCGAATAGGCTAAGTAATGACAAATAAAATCGATATCAATGTCTGCCAAGTACACCCCCTCCTTGATCCCTTGCCTAAGATTAGCTCCGACCTTTTCGTGGAAGTAACCCGAACCCAAAAGGTGCTCGGTCATCGCTTGATTAGGATTGAGACGCATCAGGTCATAGAAAAACACCGGACTGAGTACATTAAATAGCTCATCAATGCGTTCAAAACCATTCCTAAGGTTATTGATGGCATTGTCGTTTCGATCATCCAGCACTGAGACTGCATCTTGAAAGTCTCTTGAGATGGATAGAATGCACTGCTTCAGTAGCTCTTCTTTCGAATCAAAGTGATTGTAGAGAGTCTTTTTCGTTATCCCCATTTTCCCTGCCACCTCCTCCAGAGATAGCCTTAATCCATCCTGCTGTAATACGATGATCGCCTTATCTATGTAGTACTTTTTGCGGTCGCCCATATCGGTTCTTACTCTTAATGATTTTACTTCACACGGCAAATATACACTTTTTATATTGTAATAGTGTAATTTGCATATATTTTTTACGGAAATCCTATTTCGATTCCACCCCAAAAGTACACTTCTGTGAGTTGAATCCCCTGATTGTACCACACCAAAACAGCATTCATCAAGAATTATATTAAGGGAAAAAGAAAAGTGAGATTAATTCATCCTTTATGAACCATCACACATTGCACACGAAGGATGGAAGCATTTAGAAATCTATATCCACCTAAACGCTAAAATGGATACTTGGTATTAGCCGAGACAAATTCCCTATATTCGACAGAGCAAATACCTGGTATTCGTTGAAGCTAATATAGGGTCTCCCATTCAAGCGAGTGGAGTCTGAGGAATGATTATCATGGGAGATTGCCGTAACCCTTTAATTTATAAAGCACTAAAGAGGGAAAACGTTCTCGCCGCACAGATCCTGACTTAGATCCTTTTTTCAGGGGTATAGCAGAAGTCCTTTTCGGACTATTTCCTGCTTCAGCACTCGCTATATCCTGTATAAAGTTATGGCAAAAAAAAACGATTTCTATATCAGAGTCTACCCCTTAACATATAAGGTTAAATAATCATCGAATAAATATGTCAGCTTAATCTTTGGTTATAAAAATTATTTATGCTACCTTTGCCAACGCAAACAAGGGAATAGATTCCCTGAGCCGTTAATAACGGCTTTAGTATGACTTCGTAGCTCAGTTGGTAGAGCAATTGACTCTTAATCAATGGGTCGAGGGTTCGAGCCCCTCCGAGGTCACTGAGAGGTGCTAAAGTGTGAATATCAACGCTTTAGCACCTTTTTCTTTGGTATTCGTTAGGGTTTACTTAGGGGTATAAAAAAGAGGGAGGAAGCCGTGCCTCCTCCCCCATATCGGGTCAATGACTAACCTTTATTACTTAGCAGCCTCTTTGGCTTCCTTGATCATCTTGGCATTCGGTAGGATAAAGATCTCTACGCGACGGTTCTTCTGCCTATTCTCTTTTGTGCTATTATCTACGATTGGTTGGTCAGGACCCACACCCTCACTTGTCATACGTGCTGGGGCAACATTCTGGCTCTGGAGGTAGTTAAGTACGCTGGTTGCACGCTCGCGAGATAATTGCATATTGTATTCATAGCGACCTGTGCTATCGGTGTGACCTACAATCTTGATATCGGTATCAGGGTTTGCGTTCATATTCTCTGCGAATTTTCTGAGGGCACTTTTAGATACATCGTTAAGAGTGCTTGAGCTACTTGGGAAAAGGATTCCGCTATCAAAGGTGACGCGGATAGCTTCACCATTGTTGATGGTCTCTACCTCTGCGTCTGGTAGCTGAGCCTCAAGCTCTTTTTTCTGTTTATCCATTTGGTTCCCTATGATACCACCTGCAGCCCCGCCGACAGCCGTGCCTATGATGGCACCGATGCCAGCATTTCCGGCTGCGTGACCGATACCGGCACCGATGGCTGCACCTGCTGCTGCTCCTATGCCTGTTCCTTTCAAAGCGTCACTTGCTCCACATCCGCTCACGATAAGTCCTAATGTGACTACTGAGGTTGCTAAAACACCTTTAATCTTTGTCATAATTGTCATTTTTCTTTGTTATGGTAAATATTTACGAGGGGTCCAACTTTCTTAAGCTCTACTCCTCATCTTCGTCTTCGTCATAGAGCGATTCCTCAAACTCTTGCTGTAGCTGACAAAGAAGCACGAGATCGTCTTTAGTGATCTCTATATACTCCTCGTCTTCCTCAGCGGTCTCGCAAACGAATTTGTAGAGATCCTCAATATCTATCTCCACGTTTTCGTCCTCTGCCAATACCTCATCTAAATACTCATCCCAAAGCTCATAGAGATAAAGGATGTCTTGGTCGAGGAGGTTATTAATCTGATCGTTATCGGAGGTCTCTTCGCGGACGTAATCTAAAAGTTCGCTATTGTAGGCATCTAATAGCTCTTGCTCCTCCTCATTAAGGTCGTGACTGTCGCTCATAACTATTGATCTCTATAAAACCGGTTAGTATATGATATTATCTAAGGCAAATGTACTTAAATAATTAAGACAAAGCTTTAATCGGAGGAACTATTTTACTATTTTCTCTTTGGATTTAGCATTTTACGAGGGCTAAAGTGTAGCTATTACAGCCTCCCACCACACCTTACCATCTAAATACTTGGGTACAATTATAATCCATTGGTTTTCAATATGTATATTTAATGGGAAAGGGATACTCGGAATACGCCTTATCAAATACCCTGAATTAGCTGAGAGGAATTCCCTATATTCGTCCAAACTAATTACGGGTATTCGTCTGTGGTAACTCTCATACGAGGATCTTGGGATAGCTCATAACCTTATTGCGGAGATAGAGGAAAAGAGGGTCGTTGTGGCAACACAGTCACAACGACCCATAACATTACAAAACAATCAACTTTCAATAGCCCGCTTCCCTAAGCCGCTATCTTGTTTGTTATTTCCATTAAGTCTTTAATCGTTATCTGCCACATCCCACCAGACTCTTGTGTCGAAGTTATCAGGGCCTTGTAGCTTTATGGCTGCGTCATAATGCTCCTTGTTTGGCTCGTAGTCATTGAGGTAGTACTGGCGACGATAGGGGATGTGCGACACGTTTATCCGACCTGCCTCACCGACATCTAACTTAGGATAATTAAGGCGACGCCAATCGCTCCAAGCCTCGATACCATTCTCGTTAAAGCCTGATAGCCATCTCTGAAGAGCGATCTGCTTAATCATCTCGTCCGAAGAGCCTTTTAGCATAACGGCATCTTGGGATAGATACTCGCTATAAGTAGCAACCAATTGGTATTTGCCCTGCAAAACATCGTAAGCATTAGAGCCGTCTTTTGTCTTATCGGCCTTCAGCATATCAATGGCTTCGGATACCCTCTTATTGTCGAATGATTGCTCAATAGCCTGACCATAAAGAGCTACCGGGTCTGCACTGATCCAGCCACGCACGGCTGCCTCAGCCTCAATCAGCAATATATGTGTGGCTGATACCACAGAGATCTTTGAATCCTTTGCCGTAATGAATGGATGCAACTCTGATACCTTACCGGTGTACTCACCGATTTGACCTCTCGGAGTACCAAATGGCACTGCGAATAACTCAAGAGCTGCCGTAGGTGCCGCATAGGTATAGACACGTGGGTCTTTAAGCTCTACAAACTTATCCACTAACGAAGCGGATGGATAGAAATCCTTTCGTTTATCTACGTAATAATTGCTGTAGATAGGATTCATATTGTCATTCTCAAGGGTATACTGATAGCAGAGGTTAGCGTCGTTAGAGACGATGCCACCATCCCTATAAGCCGCTACAAACCTAGCTTTACCTACTTCTGGAGCTACATCTGAGAGCTTGATAGCCATCATCATACGGAGTGACGCATTGAGCATTTTCCAATTGTCGACATTTCCACCATAGAGGATATCAAAATAGGAATTAAGGTCACCGCCTTGAGACAAAAGAGCATAAGCCTCCACTAACTTAGCATCAAGGGCTTCGTAAATATGCTCCTGTGTTTCAAACTTAGGCGTGAAGTTACCCTCATCACCTAAGAGAGCTTCGTCTAAATAGAGCATTCCCACGATGTCCGACATATGCATATAGTAAAACGCCTCTAAGGTCATCGCCACACCCAACTGGATGTTATTACTTCCCATACCCACGACATTCTCAGACGACTTAAGGTCTTTATCAAGGTTCATTTCCCTGATTGCCTTGAGGTTTTTTAGAAATGTCGTATAATAGGCAGACATATTAAAGTCTTTGATACCAAACTGCGTGTACTGTACGTTTTTCGCCTCAGCAAAGTAGTGTGTATAGAGTTGCGAAAATGGGTCGTAGACATTGACACTTGGGGCAGGAGCAGATGAATAAACGGGGAAGGTCACTCCCTGCATTGCCCGAGTAAATAGGTAACGAGTATCCTTGGTACTGGGGTGATTTGGGTCAACATTGATGTCGCCAAACTTACCGCAAGCACTCAGTAATACAAGTACCGCCATAACGAGTATTGGGTATTCTATCTTTTTCATATCTGTATTGGTCTAATAGTATTTGTATGTCTCATAAGGTTTAGAACGTTAATCCTATAGTGAAACCATAAGAACGTGAGGAGATGGATTGCCCGCCCTCAACATAACCATAACTCGAACCACTAATCTCTGAAGGATCGATATTTGGTGTCCCTGAGTAGATAAGCCAAGGATTCTGAGCTACGAATGAGAGCCGTGCACCTGTAAGACCTATCTTAAGCTTGCTCAATAACTCCTTATCAAAGCTATACCCTACCGATATCTCACGAAGCTTGACATAAGAAGCATCATATACCGATTCTGCCCATATCTGAGGGCTAAGATCCTGGTAGTAAGTCTGGGCATCAATATAACCATCAAGCGGTTTACCATCCTGATCAACACCACTTAAGTGGACACCTCCGCCCTTATCAACTGGGTCACGTAGCGGATTCCCCTTATCATTATTGCCTGCAGACTCCTGAAGGATACCAGAACTCTTGCCCCAATAGTTTGTCCAAGAGACAAGATTACCACCGATTTGATAATCAAGAGAAGCACTAATAGTGAAACCATAAAGGCTCAAAGAGGTGCTAAAGCCTCCGGTAAAGTCGGGCTGTGCAACTCCTAGCTCCTTATCCTCGGCGTCCTGTATTGGTGCCACCTGACCATTCTTTAACTTACGGAGGATCAGGTTCCCACTATCGTCGCGTTTCCAATCATTACCCTTAATAACACCGATAGGTCTGCCCTCTATTGCATTAATAGAAATAGGCGTATAGAACTTTGTCCAATAGATTTGATACGAATCATCGTTACGATCATTCGCCTCAAGCTCGACAAGGGTATTGACATTCCTTGAGATATTAAAGTTGAGATCCCATTGCACGTTTTTCGTATTCACAGGCATACCACCTATCGTAAATTCAATACCTCTATTTCGGATAAGTCCAGCATTGATTTTACGAGTTGTGTAACCGCTGGCAGGGGTAACGTTTTTATTGATGATTTGGTTTTTGGAGTCTCTATTATAGAAGTTGATGTCACCCCATAGCCTATTCTGGAACATCCTAAACTCGGTACCCACCTCGTAGGAAGTCGAAATCGTCGGCTTGATAGCTGGGTCTAAGAGCTCACGGGATGTCCTCATCGTGGTTCTGCCATTGTACTTCGTATCGGCAATATATATAGGAGCGATGGCGTATTCCTCCATAGTTGAGCCTACCTGAGCAGCGGAAGTCCGAAGCTTCCAGAAGTTAAGCCAATTGGCTTTAATTAGATTACTAAGGAGTATGGAAACACTGGCTCCTCCATAAAGATAGCTATTGTAGTCGGGGTGTAGAGTGGAAGTCCAGTCGTTACGAAGGTTAAGATCGAGGTAGTAAGTGTCATCAAAACCTAATGTCATTGTACCGAATACGCTCTGGTTTTTTTGCTGAGTAAGGGTATTCTCACCACCTGGTAAACCATTAGAGCTATCGAGATTCCAGAAACGGTTTAGAAACATTCCGTCTCTCGTGAATCCACCTAAATACTTATAGTCATAGGTACGATACTCTCCAAAGAGCATAGCATCAAGGGTCAGTCGTTTATTGAAATATCTGTCGCTATAAGATACGAAACCTTGGTACTGCATATCCTTGAGTGAGGACTGATTTGTACCATAGTATTCGGTGGTCATAAGACCTGAAGGTATCTTGGTCTCAGCTACGCTACTCCTGATATTGCCATTCACGTTAACGCCTATCTTGAGTGGCTCAATGATGGCATACTCAACGGTACCGCTAAAGACGTTCCAGATATATTCCGTTGTCCTATTGACCTCCTCTTGGAGGGCGAAAGGATTGGTATGGAAGGCGGCTGAGAGGTCTGTCGGGTCATTAATATTCCAAGTCCTAAACGTACCATCTGCCCGCTTATAATCCTTGAGAGCATTGATATCGACGTTGGTATTACCCCACTGGAGGTAGGACTGCAAGAATTCTCCGAATTCGCCATAACCCTCAATAGCTGCGTTGTGATTTCGGCGATAAGTCATCTTGTAATCAAGGGATACGGTGAGCTTAGGAGACACCTGAAACCCTGTATATATGCTAAGGAAGTGCCTTGTAGCATCGGAGTTGTACTGCACACCATTCCTATCTACATTGGTGAAAGATATCCTTGTGTTGTATCCCTCGCCGGCCTTTGCGAAAGAGATATTAGTGGTATTATTGATGCCGGTGCGGTAAAGCTCCGTCACGTCCATTCCGAAAGTCCAAGGTGCTTCTTGCCCAAAGCGTGGGTCGGTAGGATCCCAAGCATAGAAGGGCATATAGGGCTTGCCGTCAAACTTAGGTCCCCAGCTTGAATCGTCCCAATAGTCATAGTATCTGCGGCCTTCGAATTGTTTCAGTGCCTCAGGCATAGTAGCCGGGTCGTACTTAAATGTAGGAAGCTCGGCATCTGCTCCTAAGTATCCACCGCCATATTCTTTCTGAATCTTAGCATGTGATAGCGGGCTTTCTGCCGAAAGAGTATGACTTATCTCAAAGATAGCTCTACCTTCTTTGGCTTTCTTTGAGGTAATAATAATGGCACCATTGCCACCTCGTGAACCGTATAGAGAGGTAGCAGCCGGTCCCTTGAGTACGTTGACACTCTCTACATCATCCATATTAATGGAGTTGGCATTAGTGATGACACCATCCACTACGTAGATAGGAGCACTACCGATAGCCGAAGTGAGCGACGATGTACCACGGAGTACCACGGTACCGGAGTCAAACTTAGAGCCTGAACCACCTACGAAACGGACACCTGACACTTTGCCTACGAGGGCGTTATTAAGGTCGGTCTGCCGCGTCGTCTGTAGCTTCTCTGCCTTGATCTCTTGTGTGGCATAACCGATGGACTTCTTCTGCCTTGAGATTCCCATGGCTGTGACCACTACTTCATTTAGAATCTCATTATCAGGCACCATCTTAATCCGCAAAGTAGGTGCGGCGGCTACCTCCTGAGTATGGTATCCCACATAACTGATGAGGATAGGCTCGCCTTGCTTTGCCTTAAGCGAAAACTGACCATTCACATCTGTAAAGGTACCTACGGAGGGGTCGTTTTTCAGGCGGACAGTTCCACTGATGATAGGTTCGTCATTCTCGTCGACGACAATACCTCTCACCGTTATGCTCTGTCCGAATGCACTACCTATGATTAGGGTGCAAAGGGTGATTAGCATAATAATTTTCCTTTTCATACCGCGTGCTTTTTTAGTTAGTGTATTGTGATTTTTTACTTCTTTCATTCCCTGTCCGGATCATGCAGTTACCGCATACGAGTAAACCCCTTGCACCGGCATTTGCATAGTGCAAAGGGGAGTGCAAAGGGTCATCACCGCAATAATATAAATAATGAAGAGACAATCCTCGCTCCTGAGGGTCTCTTGTTGCTGTGCTATGAAAAGCGACTAAAAAGTAGCCCCAAAGACTTAGCGGGGGACTATCTAACGATAGGCAAAGTTCTGAGCAAGTAACGGATAGGGAGGCTATAGGATGTACCTCTCTCTCTCTCATACTGATATTATTCCTAATAACAAAAGATATTATGTTAAATATCCCTTTCATTTCATTTTGAAATAAGCCTATCAATTATGTTGGATACGCAATTATAACTATTTATTTTTAATTTACAACAATTTTAGATCAATTTTCAACTACTTTCCACACTTGCCACAACATTCGTCCATATTTCGGACGACTTTTCTCCTACTGCTTGATGACACGGTGACACTCAAAGCTATTTCGGATACCCTAAATCAGCCGAAGCGAATTCCCTATATTCGTCTCGGCGAATACCTGGTATTCGTCAAGGCGAATTTAGGGGATCCGTTTTAGAGACTTTTGATCGATCCTCTTTCTTTGTGTGGATCAATGGATTAGAAAATTACCACACAATAATAGCCCCTATTCCGTTCCCATTAGGATAGATAGCTCACCTCATTTCAGATAATATCGGGATTCTACACAAGGGGATACGAGAGAAACGAAGGGCTATATGAAGCACTATCTCTATGGTGTGTATTGAATAAATAGCGCCTCACTTGCCACTCACTTTCAGGAGCTATCGTCTCTTAGTCAAGACGGGAAAGGCATTTTTACAAGCTTAGATATATATTGTGTACGCGGGTGTACCTTATCGCATATTTTCGTAACTTTGTCGTAGATAAAAAATTCCCCATATGAGAGATATTAATATAGCCTTTGATGGTCATTCGTCTTGTGGCAAAAGCACCATCGCTAAAGCGTTAGCTAAAAAGTTAGGATACACATATATCGACACGGGAGCGATGTACCGTGGCGTCACCCTATGGAGCCTTCGCGAGGGGCTGTGGCAGGATGGTTCGCCTATCACGGATGCCATTACGCCACGGCTTAGTGAGGTGGCTCTCTCGTTTGAGCAACACCCCTCGGGTCAGCACCTGTACCTCAATGGCGAGGATGTGGAGGAGGAGATTCGCGGTCTGTGGGTTTCTAATCACGTGAGCCCCATTAGTACGATCCCACAAGTGAGGAAGTACTTAGTGGCTCAGCAACAAGCGTGGGTAAAAGAGAAAAGAGTGGTGATGGATGGTCGCGATATCGGCACTGTCGTGATGCCGAATGCCGAACTAAAGTTTTTCGTAACCGCCACTACTGAGGTGCGTGCTACGCGGAGATACAAAGAGCTTACGGCAAAAGGCGACAGCGTGACCTACCAAGAGGTCTTAGAGAACATCACCGAGCGTGACCGCATAGATAGCACTCGTGCAACGGATCCACTCAGACGAGCGGACGACGCTATCCTACTCGATAATAGCAAACTTACACGCGAGGAGCAACAGATACTCGTGGAGGAAGTGGCTGAGAGAGTGATTAGAGGCAACGAGAGCGGTGCTATCAGCGTAGAGATAGACACAGCTTCAGGCTTTTGCTTTGGCGTGATTAATGCCATTAGCAAAGCAGAGGAAGAGTTGCGGAGTACCCAGCCACTGTATTCTCTCGGTGACATCGTACACAATAGCGAGGAGGTAGAGCGTCTTGAGCAATTGGGTCTCCACCCCATCAGCCACCACAAACTGAAAGAGCTCAAAGGCAAACGGGTATTATTCAGAGCCCATGGCGAGCCACCTATAGTGTACACCGAAGCTCACAGACAAGGGATAGAAGTCATCGATGCCACCTGCCCTGTGGTTTTGGCATTGCAGAAAAAGATTAGAGACAAGTACCTCACCACTCGTAACGACAAAACACAAATCGTTATCTTTGGGAAGCAAGGTCACGCAGAGGTTAATGGGCTAGTGGGGCAGACCGATGGCGAAGCAATTGTGGTACAGAGCATAGAGGAGGCGAAGCGACTGCTTGATCCGAAATACCCTATCGCCTTATTCAGCCAAACCACAATGGATAAAGAGCAATTTGAAGCAATAGGTAAGTCACTGAAAGAATGGGTAGGCGAGGACGTGGAGGTCGAAACCTTTGACACCATATGCCGGCAAGTCTCCAGTCGCGTACCCGAAATCAGCCACTTTGCCCGCCGTATGGACTGGGTCTACTTTATAGCCGGAGCCCACAGCAGCAACGGCAAAGTACTATACGACACAGCTCTTCGCTCCAATCTTAATACCTATTTCGTCACCTCACCTCGTGATATCACAGAACCGCTTCCCCAATGGGTGAAAAGCGTAGGTATATGCGGTGCAACCTCCACACCCGCGTGGCAGATGGAGGACGCAAGGAAAAGGGTCGAGGAGATAGCAAATAAATAGCAAACGATTATGAGAAATACGATCCAGACCATAGCAAGGTTTTTTATCCCCTTTATCCTAATTCTTATAGGACTAAGTGGGTGCGATAAAGAGCCATCTATCGCACTTAAATTAGATATTATCAACATCATAGTAAAAGAAGAGAAAGCATCCAATGGCACCTACATTACATGGGAAGAGGGGCAGGATGTCAATACAGACAAACCCACATACATAAGAAGCATCGATGGGTTTGACAACATTTATAAGCCAGGGACGCGCTATTACATCGAGGTAAAACGCCAAAAAGAAGTGGGGAAAGTCATAGCCTATCTCTGGACAGGTATTGAATGGGCTGATAGACAAAAGGTAAAGTAATATGGACTACACTCCACAACAACCCAGTGCCACTCCCCTAAACCAAGGCAACACCAAAGGACATCTAAGTCGTATCTTCGTAGGTAGCAAAGCCATCTGGGCCATAATGCTCGTCCTTATGAGCATCAGCCTATGGATCGTCTTTTCCGCCACCAGCACCAAGGCGTTTTCCAGCTGGGCAAATGGCGGAAGCTTCTTTAACATGTTTGGGAAACATATTATTTCGATGCTAATGGCGATAGTACTATGCATCGGATTGTCGCACATGCCCCTAAAGTATCTCCGACAGTACGCATTCGTTATACTGCTAATAAGCATCATCCCTCTCATATACGTCGTCTTCAGAGGGCAGGAATTAAATGGAGCGACACGCCAGATGTCGATCTTCGGGATATCCTTTCAGCCCTCCGAATTAGTCCGACTAACACTTATCAACTATGTCGCCTCACGGCTTCGACTAAAGGAAGGGATGTACGATTCCGTAGGTAACTTCTGGCTCATCTTTGGTTTCACATTTCTCGTCTGCGGTATCATATTTTTAGACAACATATCCACTGCCATGATCCTTGGAGGTGTGGTATTCTACCTCTCTTATATCGGAGGTGCCAATCGAAAATGTATGAATAACCTCTTCCTTAGTGTCGTAGGAGGAATCACCGTAATGGCATTAGCCGTGATGCTGATTCCCGCACTTCGGACAGGTGAAAAGGCACGATTAGGTACTGGTCATGCCCGTATTGAGCGATTCGTAAGCCAGGTAGGGCACCCCATCAATACCGACACCTTTGACGACATATCCGGGAAAGACCTCCAAGTAGTATCCTCACAAAGAGCCATCGCAAATAGCCACTTCTTTGGCGTCGGATTCGGGAAAAGTGAGATGCGAAATCTCCTACCTGAGCCATACTCAGACTTCGTATTCAGCATCATTATTGAGGAAGGTGGCATCCCCATAGCGTGTATAGTCGTACTGACGTATTTGCTGCTCTTCTTTGCTGTAGGGGGTATTGCACGACGGACAAATAGCGTCTACTACACACTTTTATCCTTAGGAATCGGGCTGATAATTACACTACAAGCGATATTGCATATGCTAATATGCGTCAACCTATTCCCGATCACGGGGCAAAACCTTCCCCTTATTAGTCGAGGTGGATCAAGCTATCTCGTCACCGGTGCTTACTTCGGGATTCTACTTGCGGTCAGCAAAACGAATCAGGAGAATGCCGACAAGAGGATAGCTAATACCGCAGGTAATTCGGTTGTAATGCCTGAAGCGATACCGGAGATGCCGATAGAAGCCAACATCGATCACGAAACAAATATCACAGAATAGTCGCAAATGGAACTCAAGAATGTAGTCATCAGCGGGGGCGGAACGGGCGGTCACATCTTCCCGGCACTCGCTATTGCCAATGAGATAAAGCGTAGATACCCCGAGTGTACTATCCACTTCGTTGGGGCAAAAGGTAGGATGGAGGAGGAGAAAGTACCCGCAGCTGGTTACGATATCATCCTGCTCCCCGTCGAGGGACTTAGTAGAGGTAAGAACCCTTTTAAGATGATAGTCACGCTATGGAAACTCCTGAAAAGCCAGAAGCAGATACGGCAAGAGCTCAAACGGATCAAGCCACAAATCGTCATTGGTGTGGGGGGATATGCCAGTGCCCCTACCCTTATCGAGGCAAACCGTTTACGGATACCCACCCTTGTCCAGGAGCAGAATTCGTACGCGGGGAAAACGAATAAACTTGTAGGGAAAAAGGCAGAAAGCGTCTGCGTAGCATATAGAGGGATGGAGACGTTTTTCCCTAAAGCCAAACGTTTATTGCTCACCGGCAATCCTGTACGTAAGCAACTGGCGGACACAGAAGCCCATACTCCGGAAGCTTATCAGCACTTTCAGCTCGACCCCAATAAGAAAACGCTCCTGGTTGTGGGCGGTAGTCTTGGGGCGAGAACCATCAATAGAAGTGTGGCAGAAGCCCTACCGAGCATCCTCGAGAGGCAGGATGAAATGCAACTTTTGTGGCAATGTGGCAAGAGTTACATTGAGGACGCGACTAAATCTCTTCAAGGATTTGGGGGTGAGGGAAAGAATGTATTTGTCACAGACTTTATCCGTAGGATGGATTATGCCTATGCCGTTGCCGACCTCGTGATATCTCGTGCCGGAGCAAGTAGTATTTCGGAGCTATGTATGCTTGGGAAGCCCTCTATTCTTGTCCCCAGTCCTAATGTCGCCGAGGATCATCAGACTAAAAACGCCCAAGCATTGGTGGATGACAATGCGGCTTTACTTATACCTGACGATGATGCCCTTCATCACCTTCTCCCCACGGCTTTGGATATGCTCTATGATGATGTCCAGCTATCGTACCTTGGGCAGAATGCACTTAAGTTAGGGCTTCCTCACGCTGACGAGACCATCGTTAATGAGATTGAGCGAATCGTAAAGGATAATAAACAATGACAAATACCTACTTTTTCATAGGCATAGGGGGCATTGGGATGAGTGCCATCGCTCGCTACTTCCTTTTTCGGGGGGCAAAAGTGGGTGGCTATGACCGCATCCGATCGCGAGTATCAGTGGCTTTAGAGGAAGCCGGAGCCGATATCATCTACGAGGATGACCCTGCACTCTTGGGGACTCCCTATCAGGCTCCTAATGATGTAAAGGTCATATATACACCTGCTATACATATGGATAACCACCTCCGTAAATACTACACAGAGCATGGTTATCCACAGATAAAGCGGGCGGTTATCCTGGGTGAAATCACATGCCAATTGGAGGCTCTATGCGTAGCCGGCACTCATGGCAAGACTACTACAAGTACCCTATTAGCCCATCTCCTTGAGCAGTCACACGTCGGTACGAATGCTTTTTTAGGGGGTATCTCGCAGAATACCGGGAGCAATCTTTATCTGCATAAAGAAAGCCCATACGTGGTTATTGAGGCCGACGAATACGACCGATCATTTCACCAGCTGACCCCTACACATGCCATCATTACCTCCACACAACCCGATCATCTGGATATATATGGCACGCACGAAGAGTACCTGAAAGCTTTTCAGATATTTGCAGAAAAGACAAAACCGGGAGGCATTATTATCCTCAACGAAGATGCCCAACTAGATCCACTGCCACCTCAATTAACGCTACTTCGCTATGGGGCAAGTAAGCAGTGCGACTATTGGTATAGTGGCATCACGTATAGGGGTGATCGGCTCTTCTTTGATTGGCATTACCCCGGTGGGTGCTACCCACAAATGGAGATTGGCACACCCATAGAGATCAATATCCTCAATGCCACTGCAGCACTCGCTCTTGCCCAGAGATTAGGGTGTAGCGAAGAGGAGTTAAGGAGCGGGCTATCGTCATTTCTCGGCAGTCGTCGTCGCTTCGAGCGCTGGCTCAATACCCCCACTCACCCCATTATGATTGACGACTATGCCCACCACCCTGACGAGATAAGGGCTTCACTTATGTCCATTCGTAAGCTCTACCCGGATAAGGTTATCGCCGTTGTCTTTCAGCCTCATCTTTACAGCCGCACAGCCGATTTTATGCCCCAATTTGCCGATGCTCTCTCGGTCGTTGATGACGTCATCCTTATCCCCATATATCCTGCTCGCGAAGAACCTATTGAGGGGGTCACTTCGGACGCATTAGCCCATCTCATCACAGCACCCTTAAAAGCCTCCGTAACCAAAGAGGATTTAATCGACGAGCTATCACGGCACCACTTTGATGTCCTTGTGATGATGGGGGCTGGCGACATTGAGTACCTTCTCCCCCAAGTAAGAGATTACCTTAATACCATTACTATCGGATGAAACGGAAACTCCTCAATATCCTCCTTTGGTTGCTCGCCATTGGCGTTTTCGGCACCTTAATATTTGCCTTCGTCTCATTGCAAGGGCAGACGCGGTATGCTGTGCAACCCAATCTGACGAGAATCGAGATAAGAGGAGTACAAGAGGGTGACTTTCTTAAGAAAGAAGACATCATAAAGGTCCTTCCCATTGACTTCAGAGACACGCTCCTTCACCCCATTATACTCACGAATATAGAGGAAGATATCCAGAGACAATTGCCCTATGTCAAGCGAGCAAATGCCTATGTCTCACCCACTAATCACCAGATGACCATCCACATAGATAGCCGAAAGCCTATCCTTAGATACTTCACACCTATGGGTGCGTACTACCTTGATGATGAGGGTATCCCTATGCAAACAAAAGCAGGGGTATCGATATATGTCCCGGCTGTCACCACCACTCAAGCCGACTCAGTCACTATCAAGGAGACCCTATACCCCCTCGCACAATTTCTTGACGAGCACAAAGAGTGGCAGACTTTTTTCAGCCTCATTGAGATCAAAAATAGCAATTGCATACACTTCTATCCCCGAGTAGGCGATTATATATTTGAGGTGAAAGGCGTAAATAATCTCGCTAAAGAACTTCCGAAGATAGGGATATTCTACAATAAAATTGTCCCCAAAGTGGGTGCCAATAAATACCAATTAATCAAGCTCTCCTATTCGGGGCAAATCGTCTGCAAAGAGCGACATCAGTAAACGGCTTCTACTCATTAGAAAATTGGATATAGGGTATTCGCTACGACGGATACCCTATATTAGCTCTGACAAATACCTACTATTCGTCAGAGCGTATTCCGTATATCCATTTTTCTGTATGCGACTAAATGGTTTACAAAGGGGTCAATGAGGGAAGTCCACTTGTCGCATTACTCACTGAGTCACAGCGTAGAGTAACGAAAAGAGATAGGGCTTCAAATGCCACATTTGACGTAGCATTTGAAGCCCTTAATTATCACATAAAAGAGTGCCTGTTTAGAAGCTATCAATAGCATCTAACCACATCTTAGAGGAAGCATCACTCGGCATTCTCCACGTGCCTCTCGGCGAAAGTGAAACGACCCCTACCTTGCACCCATCGGGAAGGAAGTTACGCTTATATTGCTGGGAGAAGAAGCGTTTAGCAAAAATCTTCATCCACTCTTTTAGTTGCTCCTTAGTGTATACCCCCTCAAAGGCTTTACGAGCCAAGTAGAATATCTTTTGGGGAGCATAAGCATTCTGAAGCATATGGTAGATAAAGAAATCGTGTACTTCGTATGGTCCAATAGCATCTTCGGTACGTTGGTCGAGGTGACCATCGCCCTTAAGCTCAGGGCTTACCGGCGTTTCCACCACGTCATAAAGGATTTTGGAAAATGACTCTCCATAAAGGTTCGTCTCGGCAAAATGGCGGATCATCATCCTAATGGAGGTCTTAGGGATAGAGCCATTAACGCTGTACATACTGGCATGATCGCCATTAAAAGTACACCACCCTAATACTAACTCACTGAGGTCACCTGTGCCGATGACAAAGGCTCCCTCCTTATTCGCAATGTCCATTAAGACTTGCGTCCTTTCTCGAGCCTGAGCATTCTCGTATGTGGTATCCTGAGTAGCCCCATCGTGACCTATGTCTTTAAGATGTAGGAGCGTGGCTTCGGAAATAGATATCTCCCTCGCGTCGATCCCCAAAAGCGTCATCATTGCTTTAGAGTTATCATATGTGCGTTCGCTCGTACCGAGACCCGGCATTGTGACCCCAATGATATCCTTCCTTTCACGCCCTAACATATCCATAGTACGAGCGGCGACAATCAGAGCAAGCGTACTATCAAGCCCACCACTTACACCAATAACCACTTTTGACTTACCTAAGTAATTGAGACGCTGTGCCAAACCTACCATCTGTATTTGGCACATCTCCTCACATCGCTCGGCAAGGTTCTCGGTGCTTGGCATAAAAGGATTTCGCTCCACAGGGCGAGTCATCTCAAAACTCTTATCAGCTTCTTTAAGTTTGAATGGCACGACAATCA
Source organism: uncultured Porphyromonas sp. (assembly GCA_934364985.1). Lineage (GTDB taxonomy): Bacteria > Bacteroidota > Bacteroidia > Bacteroidales > Porphyromonadaceae > Porphyromonas_A. Next base: position 31,498 of record CAKRMU010000002.1, read on the forward strand.
ACTTGTCACCGGCATACACAGACGCTGCGGTGCGGAATGAACTATTAATGAGTCGCTCAGTGCGTATCCGCTCCACGTCAATATCGCTGATAAGAAGTTTCTCCTCAAGCTTGAAGCGCTCCATCTCAGCAACCAAATTACCACTCTCTGCAATAAAAGCTTTACCTGTATATACGAGGTCAGTCGAACTCTCACCGAAACCACACGAACAGTAGACATATCCCGTGATGGCTTGGCTGGAAAGGGAAGTGATAAGCGACTTAATGTATTTGTTTTTGCCTGCATTCTCATTACTCGCCGAGAGATTAAAGATGAGGTGTGCTCCATTAAGAGCCATACGGGTACCGGGGGTTACGGGCGTCCACATATCCTCACAAATCTCTACCCCGACACCTACTTCGCCACACTTAAAGATAATATCGTGCCCTATAGGTACCTCATGATCCCCGATCTTTATCGTCGAGTAGGAGAGATCAAGTGAGCTATCAAACCACCGCTTCTCCATAAATTCGCGATAGTTTGGCAGGTAAGTCTTAGGGATGGCTCCTAATATTTTACCTTCCTGAATAGCAACAGCAGCATTATATAATTTCTCCTCTGCACGAAGAGGCATTCCCACAATAATGAGCATCTTAAGATCCTTTGTCCGCTCAGCAAGTAGGGACAAAGCCTCCTCCGCTTGCTCAAGAAGGTAGGGCTGAAGGAATAAGTCACCACACGTGTAACCCGTAATTGAGAGCTCCGGGAAGGTAAGCATCTCGACCTTTTGCTCTTCAGCACGACGAATAAGAGCCTCATGTCGCTCTATGTTGTAGTAGCAATCTGCCACCCGCACGTAGGGGACAGCCGCCGCCACTTTTACATATCCGTATCTCATTAGTTCATCTATTGAAATATTGTATAGTATAAATTATTCAAACCAATCTATCAAACAAGTGATGGGCAACTGCCCTTTTGCATTTGCGTGATAGATAAAACTCTGCCCACTACTACTGAGCATGGGAATATCGTTGTAGCCATCCCCGATAGTAGTAACCTCAAGCATAGTACAATCTAAGTCCTGAGCCAAAGTCTCAACCACTTCGACTTTACGAGCCGGCGACAAGGCACTCCCTACTATCTCGCCAGTAAAGTGGCCACTGCTGATGCCCCACTCAGAGCCGAAGACATACTGTATCCCCAATTGCTTAGCTACAGCATCCGCATACCCTTGCCACGCTCCCGTGACGATGGCTGACATCACTCCAAATTGATTATACAAGCACTCAACAAGCTCTTTTGCCCCTCGCGTAATAGTCACCTTTCGGACCTCCTCATTGAGCAACTCCACAGATATACCCTCATAAAGTTGCACCCTCTGCTGGTAGTTATCCTCCCAATCATCGGTGCCATTTATCGCCTCTATGGTAAGCTTCTTTAACCATTGTCCATCCGGGATATGCGGTGCCATTCGTAGCATAAGCTCATCCATGACGAGGGTACCATCGAGATCGAAAACAGCTAATCGGCTCCTCTGAGCGTCTGCATTTCGGTACCGAGCTACTTTGGGCTGCACCCTCAGCTCCGACATAATGCGATAGAAAATGTCCGATTGATGGGATGTAGCATCCTCCCCAACGGCTATTGTATGCGGTGTATATCCCTCCCCGAGGATCGTTATTTGCCCTTTTGTATTCATCTTACTGTGATATGAAAACAAGCTTGTTGACGTTCGTGCTTGATGTAACACCTCCCATTGTCGTGAAATTCCTTCAGGACTATGGCAAGGAGATGCTTGAGCTCTTCTGGAGGAAGAGTGCGAGGATCAGCCATATCGACTTTGTCAAATCGCTTCCAAGAAATATCGAATGTCGTGCCGTACATATGGGTACTATTTTCAGAGGCATTGCCATTTCCTCTCCGGAGCTTTTTCACATCCTCAGCTGTCCGAGTGACGCTCGTGACGATTGGTCGATACATAGGGAGGGTATCTTTTTGGAGGGCTTGGGTAAAATTTCGCCCTATCTCCAGAAGGAGTCTCTGAGCATCCGGCACGAGATAAGGCACGGAATGCGTCAGCTCTTCGACCCTATAATAAGGGTTAGTAGATACCATAACGAGCTGCTTGTTGTGCATAATCTCCTCTCTCGTTTTTGTAGGACGGATGCCTTTCTTTTTAGCTATCGACAGCTGGATATCGTTGAGATCGTTAAAGTCTCTATTGAAACTCCCCACATAACGATAGCTATCTCGATGCTCAAGGACATTGACAGGATAAGGGTCTGAAATGGGACTTGGGTGCCAAAGAATCCAGCACAGAAGCATTGCTAAAACGGCAACCAAAGGGAGGACAAACCTAAATAGGTAAGGCCGCCAATCGATATGTCCTCGCTCGTTACTCATCTCTCGTCACCTCGAAAGTGTCAGAATACTGAGGGCTTAATAGTCAAACCCGTCGTCTCTACAAGCCCCATCATGAGGTTCATAATATGGATAGCCGTACCTGCTGCTCCCCGCATTAGGTTGTCCATAGTACTCACTATGAGCAGTCGCTTTCCATGCTTGGAGAGATGAATATGTAGGTCATTGGTATTGGTAGTATCCCGCACATCGGGGTACTTATCTACAAGATGGACGAAAGAGTGATCCTCAAAGTAGCTCTCATACATATCCTTCAACTCCTCCACTTCGAGCGGACAATCTAAGTACTGAGCGGTATATACACCACGATTAAAGTTGCCTCTCATCGGCAGTAATATGATCTCTGAGTCGAAGCTATTCTGTATCTCTTTGAGTGTCCGTTTCACCTCTGCCACATGATGATGCTCAAGAGGACGGTACACGTGAAAGTTATCAAAAAGAAGCTCATATGAGATACCTGTTGCGGGCATTGGTCGGGCTAAAGATTCGGTCCTTCCGGCAACAGCTGTCACGTGAATGTCGCTATTAAGGAGTAGGTGTTTGGCTAAAGGGATCAGAGGAGTCTCAATAGCACTGGCAAAGGCTCCGGGCACTGACGCTTTAGCAGCCTTGGTCAAAGCCCTACGATTTGCCTCTGGGAGACCATACACAAACCCTGTTTCTTCGATGGACGTATGCCTAAACTCTTGCGAAAAGTCTATGACTTTGACAGTCTCCGGGATACTAAAAGTCTCGAGGAAAGTACGAGAGTCTGCACTCTGAAGGCATAAGAAAAGTACATCGAGACCGTCAAGCTCTAAGGTGTCGGTAAAGTATAGCGTCCGCATACTATTGAGATCATTAAAGAGCTCAGCCACACTCATTCCAGCTCTTTTTGGGGAATAGATCATCTCTAAATGCACATCGGGGTGATTGATTAGTAGGTTATACAATTCGCCCACTGCATACCCTTCGCTGCCAACAATTCCTACTTTATACATAATCGATACCTAAGCTTCCTCTCCGTAAATTTTCTTCTTCTGCTCTGCGACTATAGGGTCAGTAATATAATCGTCGTAGCTCATCATCTTGTCAATCATCCCACAAGGACCGAGCTCTATCACACGATTAGCGACGGTGTTGATGAATTCATGGTCGTGACTGCTAAACAATACGATGCCGGGGTAATTGACAAGGGTATTGTTGAAAGCCTGAATGCTCTCAAGGTCGAGGTGGTTTGTAGGGGTGTCTAATATGATAACATTCGCGTCCTGAAGCATCATTCGGGCAATCATTACACGCATCTTTTCGCCTCCCGATAGCACACTTGCCTTTTTCTTAAGCTCCTCACCATTAAAAAGCATCCTCCCAAGATAACCCTTGAGAAATACTTCATTAGTGTCTTTGGCGAACTGAGATATCCACTCGACGAGGTCGTAATCGGTATTAAAATAATTGCTGTTATCGAGGGGCAAATAGGCGGTTGTTACGGTCTGCCCCCAGTCATAACTTCCGGCGGAAGGACGTTCTTTGCCATTGATGATCTGGAATAAAGCGGTCATCGCACGTGGGTCGTGGGATAGGAAAACTATCTTATCGCCCTTCTCTACATTAAAGTCAATGTCCTTGAAAAGCAGAGTCTCATCACCATCGGCACCCGCATAGGCGGTCAGCCCCTTTACCTCTAAGATCTTATTACCCACCTCTCTCTCGGGTGTAAATATAATGCCTGGGTAGCGACGAGTGGAGGGTTTGATCTCCTCTACATTTAGCTTCTCCAGCATCTTTTTGCGACTGGTTGTCTGCTTACTTTTTGCCACATTGGCACTAAAGCGACGGATAAATTCCTCCAGCTCTTTCTTCTTTTCCTCAGCCTTTTTATTCTGCTGTTGCTGTTGCTTAAGGGCTAATTGGCTACTCTGATACCAAAAGCTATAATTACCGCTAAATAGCTGTACCTTGCCGTAATCAATATCCACGGTATGGGTACATACGGAGTCAAGGAAGTGCCTATCGTGGCTCACCACTAAGACGGTATTCTCAAAGTCGGCGAGGTACCCCTCCAGCCATTGCACAGTCTCAAGGTCAAGGTCGTTGGTAGGCTCATCGAGAAGAAGGTTATCGGGCTTCCCAAATAAAGCTCTGGCGAGTAGCACTCTTACCTTTTGCTTACCGCTAAGGTCGCCCATCAATTGATAATGAAGATCCTCCTTAATGCCCAATCCTGAGAGGAGCTGAGCGGCATCACTCTCGGCATTCCATCCCTCCATCTCTGCAAACTTCTCCTCAAGCTCTGCCGCACGAATACCATCCTCATCACTAAAGTCAGGCTTGGCATACAAGGCTTCCTTTTCGTTCATAATATCCCACAGAGTAGTGTGCCCCGTGAGGACGGTATCCATCACTGTGAGGGCATCAAAAGCGAAGTGATCCTGACTTAATACCGACAACCTTTCGCCAGGCCCCATTGATACAGACCCTCGCGTAGCGTCAAGGTCACCGCTGATGATACGGAGAAGTGTAGACTTCCCGGCACCATTTGCCCCGATAACGCCATAGCAATTACCAGGCAAAAATTGCACATTTACATCTTGAAAGAGGGTGCGACCCCCAAACTGCATTGCTAACTCATTAAGTTGAATCATTTCTGTCTCTCGGTATTATGTATATTATGTGCAAAGATACCCTTTTTAAGAATACAAAAGGGTGTTACAAGCCATCTCACCTCGTAAAAAGCGAGACAATTGACACACGAAAAGCAAAATAAGCTCAAAAAAGTGCTATCTACTCGTCTGTAGATTCGTCATACACCTCGTAGAGAAAGTCATTATAAGGGAATCGTGTAACGTGAATCTCACGCACCCTCTTGTATAATAACTCCTTAAGCTCTTCGACGCCCTGACCGGTCTTAGCGGACACAAAGACGACATCCATCCCCTCCTGATGAGCCATCCAAGTCTGCTTTAGCTCTTCGAGAGACACATTAGCTCGCGTCTTAGGAGTGAGATCATCAGGATCCTTCTCCTCAAATGTAAAGGCATCAACTTTATTAAATACAAGTATCGAAGGCTTCTTCTCGTCACCAAGGATCTCGCTCAGCGTCTGATTAACGACCTTAATCTGCTCCTCAAAAGATGGGTGAGAAATATCCACTACATGCAGGAGTAGATCCGCCTCCTTGACTTCATCGAGTGTCGACTTAAAGGATTCTATCAACTCAGTAGGTAGCTTGCGGATAAAGCCCACAGTGTCAGATAGCAAAAAAGGAAGGTTGCCAATCACTACCTTACGTACCGTAGTATCAAGCGTGGCAAAAAGCTTATTCTCAGCAAAGACCTCGCTCTTAGCGAGGAGGTTCAAGAGGGTAGACTTTCCCACATTGGTGTAACCGACAAGAGCCACACGCACCATCTTGCCACGATTCTTCCGCTGTACCACCTTTTGTTTAGCAATCTTCTCCAGCTCTCCCTTGAGCTTGGCGATCCTGTCCAATACGATACGCCTATCCGTCTCAAGCTGCGTCTCACCAGGGCCACGCATCAAAGCACCGCCACCGCGTTGCCGGTCCAAGTGCCCCCAGAGCTTAGTCAGGCGAGGCAAAAGATAGTTATACTGAGCCAGCTCCACTTGAGTCTTAGCGTGAGCCGTTCGAGCCCTCGAAGCAAAGATATCAAGGATCAACGATGTACGATCAAGTATCCTCACCCCCAACTCCTTCTCGATATTACGCATCTGATTAGGCGACAGCTCATCATCAAATATCACCATGCCAATCTCATCTCTCTCGATATGCTCCTTAATCTCCTTAAGTTTGCCACTACCCACAAACGTGGCACCATTCGGGTGATCCAGCCTCTGCGTAAAGCTCTCTACCGCCTGTATCTGAGCAGTATGTGCCAAAAAAGCCAACTCTCGAAGGTATTCCTCCACCTCCTCATCGCTCACATCCGGGGTAATCAATCCCACGAGATACGCCCTGTCAGTAGCCGCATCCGTCTTGATAAAATCTCTCATCCAATACCAATTAGTTCAAAATGCTTCATACAAAGATACCAATAGTTACGCTAATCGATATTCCAGGATAAAGAGAGTGGATGACAGAGCACCGCCCGATGTCTTTTCGCTCGAAACAAAAGGCTCATTTACCAAAAGATTATCAGGTCAAATCGGGATTATTTCAGACAAATACAACTGCTTGATTTTCTGAATATTGACATAAACGAAAGTGGATACATAGTATTCGCCCGGGCAAATACCCTGAATTAGCTTCAAGGAATATAGGGAATTCGTCAAGACAAATACCAAGTATCCTCCACAGCTGACACCAGGAAGTCAAACAATGCCCTTACGATCTGCTCAAAAGACACGTCTCACACAGCTGAAAGCAAAAAGCTTAGTACCCTGACATAGTATTTTAAGGAGGAAGGAGAAATAAAAAGCCATAAAGTGAGATGCAGATTACAAAAAAATTATTACCTTTGCCACAAGAAAGGTGCCTTGGTAGCCGTTCGGCTGTTAAGGGGAAAAGGGAAACAGGTGCAAGTCCTGTACAGACCCGCTACTGTGAGTCTCAGTAACTACCTAATACAAACCACTGTAGGGCAACCCCTATGGGAAGGAATTAGGCAAGGAGATAAGTCAGGAAACCTGCCTTTCGTGTGCATTCAGTATCTCTCTCGAGGGTTGGAGAGGTGCCACAGAGGACTTAGTCAAGTCAATTCCCTTTCTTTGACCGCAACACAAGAGGGCTAAGTATTGCTGTGTGGTGAATATGATCTTTAGATGATCATAACTCTGTGAAGAATTGTGACATCGTATGCACTGCAATGAGCAGCTTGTCCCGTGTACTATCTGCCTTTTTAAGTACACGAGCCGGCCACTCAAGGAAGTGGGTAACGTCGTCATCCGTTATAACGATGCTCCCACTTCCTTTTTATCTCTCAAAAATATTGGCATTTAAAAAGAAAATAGGTACCTTTGCGGGTGCGTTTCACCCCGAAAGGTCGTGTACCTGATACGGGAGACCGTGGGACGCGGATTTATACACATTATTTTATTTTCATAGAATGGCAACAGTTATTAGATTGCAAAGACACGGTCGCAAAGGTAGCCCTTTTTACAAGATCGTAGTCACTGACAGAAGAGCTCCACGCGATGGACGCTTTGTGGAAATATTGGGTACGTATAACCCAAATACCAATCCGGCTACGATTGACCTCAAATTTGATAGAGCTCTGAATTGGGTAAACAATGGTGCTCAACCCTCAGATACCGCTCGTAGTATCCTTTCTCGCGAAGGCGTTATGATGATGAAACATCTACAAGGCGGTGTAAAGAAAGGTGCATTCTCTCAAGAAGAAGCTGAGAAGCGCTTCGAAGCTTGGAAGCAAAAGAAAAACAACGAGACAGCACAGGTTAAGAGCAAACAGGATGCAGCTAAGCGAGATGCCGTTAAGAAAGCATTGGATGCTGAGCGTGAGGTAAACAAGGCTCGCGAAGCAGCTATCGCCGAAAAGCGTGCTGAGGAAGCTAAGGCTAAAGCCGAGGCAGAAGCACAAGCTAATGCTGAGGAAAGTAGCGAGGGAGCTGAGGCAACTGCTACTGAGGAAACTACTCAAGAGTAAAATCGAGAGATCTCAATTTGAATACCAAAGGGGGCTGAAGAATCGACTTCAGCCCCCTTTGATATATGCTCCGATTGGGCATCGGTGCATAAGCAAATGCTACTATCTCATACTCTCAAAGCACTATACTTCCCAGCTCGATAGACTATTCAAGAAATCCTGCACGTGTAGATCAGGTTTCTTTGCCTGAGCTTCTCGTATCTGGTTCGTCACCTCAACATCATAAGCAGGCCCCGAGACATTACGAATAACGCCCAAAGCGATCGGCATATCCGGCTGAGTGTGCATCATACCGAGCATAGAGTGAAGTACAGGATTAGGTGTTGTGGCATCGTGAATAAGAATGTCTCCCTCAGTAACCCCATTCTCACCGATAGTGACACTCTTGAGTTCTAAGCCGTCAAGTACAATACCCTTATTCCTATCTTTACCATAAATCATTCGCTCACCATGGCGAAGTACAATAGTGCGATCGGCACGTACTTCTCTATCAGTATAAATGCGGTGAGTACCATTATTGAAGATCATACAATTGACCAAACCCTCTACCACACTGGCACCCTGGTGATTAGCCGCCGCCACCATACACTCCTGGCTGAGCGACATATCAACATCAATGGTGCGAGCAAAGAATGTACCCCTTGCACCAAAAACCAATTCGGCAGGTATAAATGGATCCTCAACCGTCCCCATAGGCGAAGACTTTGATACAAATCCTCTATCGCTCGTAGGTGAATATTGTCCTTTAGTAAGACCGTATATCTTGTTATTGACTATCACCATATTGATATCGACATTACGTCGAATCATATGGATGAAATGGTTTCCTCCGATGGCCATACTATCGCCATCACCTGATACCAACCACACACTAAGATTGGGATTGGCTACCTTCACACCAGTAGCAATAGCGGCGCCACGCCCATGGATAGTGTGCATTCCGTAGGTATTCATATAGTAAGGCAGGCGAGACGAACATCCGATACCACTCACTACCACAGTGTCGTAAGGAGCGATACCGACTTGTGCCATTGCCTTGTGTAGAGAAGCGAGTATTGCATGATCGCCACACCCAGGACACCAGCGAACGGCATTCTCACTCTTATAATCTTTATTTGTAAAGGTCGCGTCTGAACGTTTAGGACCTGTGACTTCTAATATCTTCATAATTACATCCCTCCATTTTTAATATTTTCACCATCAAGAATACGTAATAAGTAGTCGGAGATCTCAGTTACCTTGAGTGGTTGCCCCTCTACTCTATTAAAGCGATATAGGTCTAAGCCCTCGACTTTACCGGCAAGATACGATGCGAACTGCCCCATATTTTGCTCTACGACAACGACTTTTTTGTAACGTCTAAGGACATCCTCGGTATTCTTTGGGAGTGGATTGATGTATCTAAAGTGTGCCATTGCGATCTTGCGACCTGCACTCATGATGCTCTCAACAGCTGAAAGGATGTGTCCGTAGGTACTACCCCAGCCCACTACAAGTACCTCAGCATCTTCGTCACCCACCGTCTCTAAAAGAGGAAGTGCGTCTGCAATCTTCTCTATCTTCCCTTTACGATAAGCGACCATACGTGCGTGATTTCGTGGCTCTGTACTTATGATACCAGTGTCACTATCCTTTTCCAATCCGCCCACTCTATGTGTGTAGCCTTCCTTGCCTGGAATCGCCCAATAGCGGACAAGTGTTTCGGGGTCACGCTTGTATGGCGTCCAAGTAGCTGCATCGTGATAATGCTTCTCTACGAAACGGGGCTCAATGGATGGATAGGTGCTCAAGTCTGGAATCTTCCAAGCCGAAGCTCCGTTACCGAGGTAAGCATCAGACAGCATTATGACAGGGGTCATATGCTCAAGTGCTATCTTACAAGCTTCGTAAGCGGTACGGAAGCAATCCCCGGGGGTAGTAGCGGCGATGACGACAATAGGGCTCTCACCATTTCTACCATAGAGAGCCTGCAAGAGGTCGGTTTGCTCACTCTTTGTAGGCAACCCCGTTGAGGGTCCTCCCCGCATTACGTCGATGGCGACAAGAGGTAATTCTGCTATCACGGCATAGCCTAAAGCCTCGCTCTTTAGGGCAATACCAGGCCCTGAAGTAGTAGTTATGGCTAAAGCGCCTGCGTATGCGGCACCAATAGCAGTGGCAATACCGGCTATCTCGTCTTCAGCCTGCACCGTCTTGACTCCCAATGCTTTAAACTTGGCTAATTCGTGAAGGATGTCAGTGGCAGGGGTGATAGGATAGCTACCTAAATAGAGCTGTAAATTGGCTTTTTCGGCAGCTGCCACGAGCCCAAGTGCGGTTGCTTTATTACCGCTTATCTCGGTATAGAGTCCAGGCTCCTGATCTCTTCCCTCGATGCGATAGGTAGTAGCACTGGCGTGCGTATTGTGCCCATAGTTGTAGCCATCGGTAAGCACCTTGATATTGGCATCGAGTATCGTAGGCTTTTTACCGAACTTATTTTTAAGTAGCTCGTACGCTGGGTTAATGTCCTTATTATAAAGCCAAAGGATAAAACCGAGGGCAAACATATTCTTGCTCCTATCCATTGCCTTAGTATCCATCCCGGAATCTTTGAGACTCTCTTTGGTCATCTCGGTAATGGCAACGCTGATCACCTCGTTATTAGTCAGCCCAAGCTCGACAAAAGGGTTGTCGGTCTTGTACTCCCCCTTTTTCAATCCGGCCTCATCAAATGCAGAGCTATCGATGATGATAATGGCATTGCTCTTAATCGCCTTTACATTGACCTTAAGGGCAGAAGGATTCATAGCCACCAGCACATCGGCATAATCGCCAGGCGTATACACACCACTGGTCCCGATTCGCACCTGAAAACTTGAGACCCCACCGAGGCTGCCTTGAGGAGCTCGGATCTCGGCAGGATAATTTGGGAATGTAGAGATTTGGTTACCAAGAATGGCAGAAACGTCGGAGAAAAGTGAGCCCGTCAGCTGCATCCCATCTCCCGAATCGCCCGCAAAACGTATGATCACATCATTGAGGATCGTCGTCGTGGAATTCTCTTTCATGGGTAATGATAATAATGATAAATATAATTATGAGCAATGTACCTATACGAAACCGCATAAGCCACTACTACAGTATTCAATATTTGCTCAAAGGTACCCATTATGTGGATAGAGCTACAAAAAATTGAATTGCTATAAAACAATCTTTTTACCCGTTGGCATATCCCTTCATTCGAATATCGGGTATTTGCCAAAACAAATACCTGGTATTCGTTGAAACGAATACCCTATATTCGTCCCGGCTAATTCAGGGTATTTGTTTCGGCTGATTATGGGTATCCATTCACACTTAGGCGTCAAGTAGAGAAACAGTGAAAGAGGAAGCACACAACAAGGCATTTACTTCCAAATAGATAAATCTATAACGATCCATTCAGAAGAGCGTTATTCAAGTGCTTACTAAGGGCACCGAACAATCGGTGAATTTCGGGGTGTATATCTTGCATTATTACTACCTTTGTATGAATGGGTAGCATCAAGGGATCAGGGGAAGAAGTATCATCTCTCTCCCCACCTACCCTATTGGACAAAGAAGATATCCGAAAATGGCGACAAATAGTTTGAAATACCGTCTGAGCAGTGGCAAAAATAGCAAACTCCGTTATTACATAAGGGGTTACAGCCAGTATATCACACCAAAAGCCCTGCTCCTAAAAACCCTTCCTCGGCTTTTACACGAGGCAAGCCAACGTGCAGACTATTCATATATGAGAGAGCGGGTAGATTACTACTGCAAGTTAAATGGATTCACACCCCTTCCTCCTACGCTTCCAACACTCGCAGAGCACCACCCGACCCACCCCAAAGTCTACTTTTTCGACACCCACGAGTACACTCGTTTTTTCCCACAGCAGTACCAATGGGGATTTTGTCCCGGTGACGTGACCTTCGTTCCTGAGGTGCCATCCATCGTGAAAAGCCGTCCTCTAACGCAAGACAATCAAAATAGCGTGGTGATGAAACTCGATAAGATCCGCCACTTTATCTTTCTCCACGATAGCCTTGATTACCAAAAGAAAGAAGACCGGTTGATATTTATGGGCAAGGTACCCGGCAAGCCCATCCGCGAAGATTTTATGAATCGCTTTCGCCTTCACCCCATGATTGAGGCTGGCGATGTATCGGGTGACCCCTCCATACCCTCCGAATGGAGTAAGCCAAAAATGACGCTTTCTGAGCACTTTAAGTACAAGTTTATTCTGGCTTTAGAGGGAATTGACGTGGCAAGCAATCTGAAGTGGGTGATGAACTCTAACTCCATTGCGGTGATGCCTGAGCCGACATGTGAGAGCTGGTTTATGGAAGGTCGGCTCATCCCTAACTATCACTACATACGCATAGAGGAGGATTTTAGCGACCTCGAAGATCGGCTCAATTACTACCTTAGCCACCCCATGGAAGCTGAACAGATTATACAACACGCACACGAGTATACCCAACAATTCAAAGACAAAAGACGGGAAAAGTTAATTTCGCTAATGGTACTGGACAAGTACTTCAGCCACACCGGACAAAGCCTCCATACAACACTATTTCCCTGCAAATAGCAATAAAAAAACGTTTGCAGAACGCACATAGGCTTAGCCCCTACGGCATCCTGCAAACGTCAAAATGTCGATACCTCAATCGTAAAGGTATCTATAAACTGATTATGATGACTATATTACACCCAAATGAGGGCGGATAATAGTACACCTTACTCCCACTCAATCGTGGCAGGTGGCTTGGACGAACAGTCGTAGACTACCCGATTAATACCCTTGACATTATTGATAATGTCGTTAGAGACTTTCGCCAAAAAGTCGTGAGGTAGTTTCGCCCAATCCGCCGTCATAGCATCGATAGATGTGACCGCCCTCAAAGCACACACATACTCGTAAGTCCGCTCATCACCCATGACTCCTACCGAACGTATCGGCAACAAAATAGCACCCGCTTGCCAGACATTATCGTAAAGCCCCCACTCCTTTAACAGCGACGTGAAGATGTGATCAGCCTGCTGAAGGATGGCGACTTTCTCAGCCGTTATCTCACCAAGTATCCTTATGCCAAGACCTGGACCAGGAAAAGGATGACGATATATCATCTCTCGCTTCATACCAAGCTCCAAACCAACCTTGCGGACTTCGTCCTTAAACAAAAGACGAAGTGGCTCAACCAACTGAAGCTTCATACGCTCTGGAAGACCACCCACATTGTGATGGCTCTTGATGACTTGCCCGGTTATTGAGATCGACTCAATAACATCAGGATAAATAGTACCCTGACCCAGCCATTTGACATCAGGCAATTTGCGAGCTTCAGCCTCAAATACATCAATAAAGCCTTTGCCTATTATCTTGCGCTTCTTCTCAGGATCCTCCACACCTTTGAGGGCACTTAGGAAGTACTCCTTGGCATCTACACCCTTGACATTCAGACCTAAATGCTGGTAGTCTTGTAGCACTTGCTCAAACTCTCCTTGCCGTAGCAATCCATGGTCTACAAAAATACAGATAAGCTTATCTCCGATAGCCTTGTTGAGCAATACCGCTGCCACGCTTGAATCAACCCCACCACTAAGGGCAAGTAATACCCTATCCGATCCAAGCTTTTCTCGCAACTCACTGACGGTAGTTTCTACAAAAGAAGCAGGCGACCACGTCCTTTTCACCTGACAAATGCCGAGAAAGTTATCTAAGAGACGAGTCCCTTCCTCCGAATGAGCTACCTCCGGGTGAAACTGCACACCCCATATCCGCTTCTCCGGAATGCAATATGCGGCATTCTTAATTGTCTCAGTAGACGCCAAGCATACGGCACCCACTGGTAGCTGAGTTATGGTATCGCTGTGAGACATCCACACAATACTCTCCCGTGAAAGCCCATCAAAAAGCGGATTACTTCCCGAATAATTGAGGTGGGCTCTTCCGTATTCTCGTGTAGCAGATTTCTCCACTTTTCCCCCCATTTGACTAGCTATAAACTGAGCACCATAGCATATTCCTAGGAGGGGAACTTGGGGCAATGCCTGCAAGTCTATCCTAAAAGCCTCTGGCTGAGATACGGAGTAAGGGCTACCTGATAGGATAATCCCCTTAAGGGCATCCTCGGCTTTCGGCATTTGGTGATAGGGGTGTACCTCGCAATAGACTCCGAGATCACGGATGCGCCGAGCTATCAACTGAGTGGTTTGTGAACCGAAATCTAATATGATTATTTTGTCGAGCATAGTCTAAATGTATATTATATCAAGTTTATTCTTGCTGTCTATTCTCCAATAAGTAAGGTCGTAATTGCCTCGTGCGTTCAGTGGCTTTAGCGAGCTCCCATTCGGCTATCTTTGCCGGGTTACCTGATAGTAAGACTTCGGGTACTGCCCACCCTTTGTAAATCGCAGGTCGGGTATAGATGGGCGGAGCTAGCAAATCGTCCTGAAAGGAATCACTAAGAGCACTCTGCTCATCGCCAAGGACTCCAGGGATAAGCCGTACCACTGCATCAGTGATAATGGCAGCCGGCAGCTCTCCGCCGGTCAATACGTAGTCGCCTATTGATATTTCCCGCGTGATTAAATGCTCCCTAATCCGGTGGTCGATACCTTTATAATGCCCGCAAAGGATGATAATATTTTTGGCTAAAGAAAGTGAATTAGCGAGAGGCTGAGTGAGCAATTCGCCATCGGGTGCAGTGTAAATCACTTCGTCATAGTCACGCTCTTTTTTGAGTGCTGTTATGGCGTTATCTACAGGTTCAACTTGCATTACCATCCCAGCGGATCCACCAAAAGGGTAATCATCTACCCGTCTCCACTTATCGCTAGTATAGTCCCTAAGGTTGTGTAGATATATCTCTACAAAACCCTTATCTTGTGCACGCTTCAGTATGGAAGTGGACACAAATGCCTCGAGCATTTCAGGCAAAACCGTCAGAATATCTACCCTCATCAGTATGCAAATATACCAAATTCAAATGCCGCTTTGCAACTCTTTCATTTTTCTGTGTGGTAAACGAGTGCTACAGCGATCGCCATTATGCCCTCTTGTCGACCTGTAAAACCCATTCGCTCATTGGTGGTAGCTTTGATGGAGACTTGATGGCTCTTGATGGCAAGTATCTCCGAAATCGCTCGTTGCATTTCTGTGACATACGGATTAATCTTCGGTTGCTCTGCCACAATCGTAGCATCTATATTTCCCACGGCATAGCCCTTATCCTGCACTATTTTTAGTACCTCCTTAAGCAACACCTTAGAGTCGGCTCCTTTGTACTTAGGATCGCTATCAGGAAAATGGAATCCAATATCCCGCAGAGCCAAAGAGCCCAAAAGGGCATCACTAATAGCGTGCAATAATACATCAGCATCCGAATGCCCCTCTAAGCCCATGGTGTAAGGGATCTCAATGCCTCCTAAATATAAAGGTCGCCCCTCTACGAAACGATGGACATCGTAACCTTGACCTATCCTAAAGGGAATGTACTCCATACTTAAAAATTGATACCTACACTGAGTCTAAAAGTATTATTGAGTGGTGAATGGTTTTGTGTGGCTAAGAAGTATGCCATATCTATTGTCGCCCACTTATATATTACTCCTAAGCCCAACGAAAATCCACTATTTGTTCCCTTGCTTTTGTGCTGATAATGGTAACCGCTTCGCACGAAAAACCACTCATCAAAGCGATACTCGGCTCCTACTGCCCACACTACCTCCCTCAGCTCTTCGCGTGCTCCTCCCTCGGCATCCCCGAAAGACTGTGTCATGGCTCTCCACATCCCCAAAGCATTATATGGGGCCGGATTTTTACGGTCTTTCGCCGTTAGCGTAGGAGCAAGTACCTTATTGGCTTCGAGGTGTACGCCGATCGCATTTTGCCCATTTATCCTTGTATCGAGACCCACTCCTATCCGCAAAGTGGTCGGAGCATATAAATAATATGCCCCACCATCATAGCTCATCGCTCCGCCTACGTTATTAAGTGCTATGGCAGTCCTAAAGTCAGCGTCAGCAGAGTCGCTAAATCTCCATCTCGTTTGGTAGGTCAGAGAGAGATCGCCCAGACAGTTATTTACTTGACTTTTAACATTATCGACCGAGTAATTGAAATCACTCTTAAGGTACCTAAGGGAAGCCCCTACAGACCAATGCCTATCAAAAGCGATGGAGTAACCCACATCCAGTGCCAATTCGTAAGGCACAATGGTGATGGGCATATAGGCATTACGCTCAAAAGCATTCGTCTTACCTATATGGAAATACCTGAATGAAGCCCCCACGGCGTGGTTGATCTCGCCGAGGTTCCCCCAGTGATAGTACCCTGTGAGGGTCGAAAGACTGATATCCTTAGCCACCTCTGTCATCCAGGGGGTATACCCGAGAGACAACCCCCATTCGCTATCTATGGAAGCGAGTTTTGAGATATTATGATATATCGAGAAGGCATCGGCAGTTGTCGTAAGCCCTACCTCCCCCATTCCTGCACTCCTCGCGTCAGGCGTGATTGTGAGGATCGGAGCTCCTGTCACCACGGGGTTATATGTCTCTTGACCCATCTCTGTCTGAGCTGTACATGGCAATATGGCGAATGAAAAAAACGCCATGAGTACCACCGAAAAAGCGTACCAAGACCTCATACACTTATGATATTTTATAGTAAATAAGTTCGTTATCGGCTCCCTCTATAAGGAATATTCCCTCACCTCGCTCTACACCTACCGGACGCTCAGATAGAGGAAAAGCCACATAGTCACCCACCTTAATTAGATAGTATTGGCTCGCAATACTCAAGGTGCTATATAGCTCATCAATAGGAGGGAATGCTAAAGAAGGAAGGTCGCGATGTTGAAGCTCGGCACCCCTATATATAGCCATAGAGACCTTCCAATCCTGTATTTCCTCATAACTCGCCCACCTACTCCAGCGAATAAAAGAGCCATCAAAATCCTCTCGCATACGCTCCGGGAAGCCCTCAGATAGGCGATCAGCGCGTAGGGATAGTGCTAATGACACCTCGCTATAATATCTATTGGCAAACTTGGGTTGCACAGCCTTCGCCACCTTATTGATGCGCAATACGAGCATAGGCATTACCTGAAGATGCTCCACGTACTCTGGCAAATACAATTCTTTTCCCGAGTTGCTAAGGACATTATCAGCCCTAAGTACGACATCCGAAATAGCGTGCGGTGCTACAAAGCAAGAGAATACCTTCATCAGTAATTGTTATTATCTCCTTCGATCCTGCTCCTCAATCCGGTGATACATCACTGCGAGATGCGAGTATATGGATGTATTTTGCAGGGTAACCCCCTTAGGCACCAAGATGCGTGTGGGGGTAAAATTCCATATCGCTGTAAGCCCGGCCTCTACTGCCTTATCCGTGACACTCTGAGCCACATCGATGGGTACAGTAAGGATGCCTACCGTTACCTCCGGCGTCTTGATCTCCGGGAGTGAGTCAATGTGATACACAGGCGAACCTCCAATGGTACTCCCCACCATCGTATCACGGATATCAAAACCGCCCACAATCTCCATACCAAACTGCTCAAGACCTCTATCGTGCATCAAGGCGGCCCCTAAGTTACCTACGCCTAAAATGTATGCCTTGTGCTGATCGTTAAAACCTAAAAATTCCTCCAATACTTCCACGATTTCTGCCACATCGTAGCCGACACGCGTCTTCCCGACAATAGACACAAACGATAGATCCTTAGCCACAAGTGCCGAATCAACACCCGTATTTTTTGCAATCTGCGTAGAGGAGACGACAACCTCGCCCCTCGCCCTAAGGAGTTTGAGAAATGCCAAATACCAAGGGAGCCTACGTAGTGTAGGCTCAGGCACAACGCCATTATTATTAGATTTACGCTTCATCATTTCAGTACGTATGAGAGTATAGTAATAAGCCTTTTGACAGGGATAACAAGCCTAAGGTATTTGCAAATATACAAAAAAATGTTTCGGAGTTGTGTATTCAAATTACTGCAACCAAAATGAATGTCTTGCCACTCATCTTTTGCCAATACCTGATATCAGCCTTAGAAGATATTCGGTCTTAGCTTTAGCGGATACCTGGTATTCTCTAAAGCTAAGACCCTATATTCGTCAGAGCTAATATAGGGTATTCGTTTGGAGTCTTTTCAAACAATTGAAAGACAAAGAGTTGTCAATGGTAAAAATTGATGCTACAAATCAACCAACTTAAGGGCGATCACTGCACACGCTTCGGCATCAGCTAAAGCATGGTGATGGTGCGTTAGGTCATAACCACAATAGGCAGCCACTGTTTGCAATTGGTGATTGGGCAAAGCCGCTCCTATCTTTCGTCTTGAAGCACGGCAGGTACAATAAAAATGATACTCAGGGTACACCAAACCATAATGAGCAAAAACGGCTCTTAGGCAACTCTCATCAAAAGGGCTATTATGTGCAACTAATGGCAAGCCCTCTATATGGGGCGAAAGCTCTGCCCAAACGTCAGGGAAGGGCAAAGCATTGCAAGTGTCCTTATCTGTCAAGCCGTGGATCTCGGTACACCTGTAATTATAATAATTTGGGGTAGGTTTTATCAATCTGTACAATTCGTCTACGATAACCCCCTCACGCACAACGACGATTCCCACGCTACAGACACTACTACGGCTATAATTAGCTGTCTCAAAGTCAATTGCAGCAAAGCTCTTCTCTGGCATTCTATTTTTGAATATAAAAAAGAGGTCGCCCCGAGACTTTCTCAAGGCAACCTCTGTACTTTAAGCATTCTTTGGTGCTTTTGTATCTAAATAGAGCTCATCAAGCTGGTCACGATCTAATGGCGATGGTGCATCTATCATCACGTCTCTTCCGGATGTGTTTTTAGGGAAGGCGATGGTGTCACGTATGCTATTAAGCTTCGCAAATAGTGATACCCAACGGTCAAAACCATAAGCTATACCTCCGTGTGGTGGGGCCCCGTACTTAAAGGCATTCATCAAGAAGCCAAACTGCTCTTCGGCTTTTTCGTCCGTAAACCCTAATACTTCAAACATCTTTTTCTGAAGCTCGCTATCGTGGATTCGGATAGAGCCACCGCCTACCTCCACACCATTGATGATCATATCGTAGGCATTTGCACGAACGGCACCCGGATCTTTGTCTAAGAGAGGAATATCCTCGGGCTTTGGCGATGTGAAGGGGTGGTGCATCGCATAATACCTCTTCGTCTCTTCATCCCACTCCAATAAGGGGAAGTCAACCACCCAAAGACAAGAGAATTTATTGGGATCCATAAGCCCCTCTTCACTGGCTACATGAAGGCGAAGACTCCCTAATTGCTTACGCGTCTTCATCGCATCGTCACCACTCAAAATAAGGATGAGGTCCCCCCTCTCTGCTTGCATCGTTTGGGCTAAGGTCTGAAGGACTTCCGGAGAATAAAACTTATCAACACTACTCTTGACACTACCATCCTCCATCACTCGTGCATAGACCATACCCTTTGCACCCACTTGAGGTTTCTTGACATATTCAGTAAGCTGATCGAGCTGCTTACGAGTATACGATGCCGCCCCTTTGACACAAATACCTCCGATATACAAGGCTTCGTCAAAGACTTTAAAACCATGACCTTGGAGTGTATCCATAAGCTCCACAAACTTCATCCCAAAACGAGTGTCGGGCTTGTCGCTACCATAGTACTTCATAGCATCGTGCCACGACATACGTGGATAGCTCTCTTTCTGCTCAATGCCCAATATCTTACTAAATAGATATTTACTCAAACCCTCAAAGGTATTCAGTATATCCTCCTGCTCCACAAACGACATCTCACAATCGATCTGCGTAAACTCGGGCTGACGATCTGCCCTTAAGTCTTCGTCCCGGAAGCATTTAACGATCTGGAAATAACGATCAAAGCCTGCCACCATCAGCAACTGCTTGAAGGTCTGTGGCGATTGTGGAAGAGCATAAAATTCACCAGGATTCATCCGACTTGGTACCACAAAGTCACGAGCTCCCTCTGGAGTAGACTTGATGAGAACAGGCGTCTCGACCTCCAAAAAATCAAGGTCGTCAAGGTACCTACGTATCTCAATAGCCATGCGGTGTCTTAGCTCAAGATTACGACGGACTATACCACGTCGAAGATCCAAATAACGATACTTCATTCTGAGCTCATCACCGCCATCGGACTGATCCTCAATAGTAAAGGGAGGCGTTGCTGAGGTATTCAAGACCTCCAATTTGTCCACAATAACCTCAATATCTCCCGTTGCTAATTTGTCATTCTTAGCAGAGCGCTCAGCCACTGTCCCGGTAACCTGAATGACGTATTCCCGACCTAAATGCGATGCTTTCTCAGCCACATCGGCATTATTCTCCTGCCTGAAAACAAGCTGAGTGATACCATACCTGTCTCGTAGGTCGATAAAACTCATCCCCCCCATCTTACGATTCGTCTGCACCCATCCGGATAAGGTGACAGTCTCACCGACATTCGACGCCCTAAGAGCGCCACAAGTTGTTGTCCTAAACATAACTATTATCCCTTTTTTCTTCCTAAGACTACATCTTACGAAGTCTGACTAATGTGATCTTATTCCCCGTTGCACGCATGACCTTAACCTGGAAATGCGGTGGCAAATCAAACTCATCTCCAGCCTCCGGTATCTCCTGACTATAGTGAAGGATAAAGCCGGCCAAAGTCTGGTAATCATCATCCTCCGGTATCTCTAAGTCAAATAGCTCATTGAGCGTATCAACTTCTGCCCTCCCAGAGATGATGTATTCGCTATCCCCCACTTGCCGCATAGCGATTTTAGTAGTATCGTGCTCGTCCTCTATATCTCCGAATATCTCCTCCACCAAATCCTCAAGTGTCAGCATTCCCGCTGTACCACCTAATTCATCCACAACGATAGCTAAGCTTCTTTTCTTTTGCAAAAGTTGCTTCAGCGCATTCTCAGCTGCAAGCGACTCAGGTATGAAAATAGTAGGAAGGATTCGCGATTGCCAAGCTACATTATTAGGCATTCTAAACATCTCAATACTATGAATATAGCCAAGGATATCATCAATATCCTCTTTGTATACAGGCAGTTTTGAGTAGCCCGTTTTATCGAATATACCCACCAATTCTTCCCGATCAATATCAAAGCTAACTGCCGTTATCTCATTCCTCGGGACAAGACAATCCCTCGCCTTTATCTCCGAAAAATCAAGTGCATTCTGTAGGATTCTTGCTTCATCCGCATTCTCCTCATGCCGCACGTTACTCTCAATAAAATAGTCAAGGTCTATCTTAGATAAAGGTTGCACATTATCGTCTTTATTGTCTATCCTGAATAGGGTAAAAAATAACTTGCTGATGAGTGAAATCAGGAGCGTTATGGGATACAAGACAATGTAAATAATGAAAAAAGGTAACGTAATTATCCGCACCGCGATATTCGGCTTTGCCTGACCAACAGCCTTCGGAATATACTCTGAGAAAACGATGATTAGGGCAGTAGAGAGAAGCGTTTGCAGTAATACCACGAGGAAATCACTATGCAATAATTGATTAAGTGGCTCCTCAAGGGCCATCGCTACTAGCAAACTGTACACTACATTGACGATATTATTGCCGACTAATGCCGTCGTAATGAAGCGACTAGCATTGTTATAAAAGTGAGTCGCTATCCGAGATATGGCATTACCCCTATTCTTATCAATCTCTACTTGTAGCCTATCTGCCGAGACAAAACTTATCTCTGACATACTGAAGAACCCCGATAGAGCGATACAGATAATTATACCTAAGTAAATCATGAAGCAAGGATTAAAAGGTCATTAATATCGTCATTGTCTCTGAAGGATAGTGTCACCTCGCAACATCGGAGATGCCACTTGAAGCGAGTCTTTAGGCGGAATAGAGTCTACGGCATTTGACATCGGCTTATCTTCGACATCTAAATGGCCATATGATGAATACAACTCATAGCGAGTCATCATTTGATTACTTCTAAATCCGAATTTACTCTCTATCAATTGTCCGTTTGCCGGCACTATGAGAGTATGTTCGTGGGAATACACTTCGGCTAATGCCTCATCCCAGTATAGAGAGTGTCCAAAGAAACGCTGACCATCTCGGGTCAATACTTCGACATTCCCCAGCAACTCCCACAGCTTTTTATCTTGATAATAGAAGGCGGTATCCGCCTTTATAGAGGCTTGAGTGTGGAATAATGTATCAAACTGCTCCACATAAAAGCCCTCTGGGAAGTGCCAATACGCCTCTGGTTCTTCGTAAGTATACCATACCGGAGCTTCCAATTTATATCGCGTGATACCGCTGTCCGATATCAGCGAGGAGGCATCTCGGGTAAGAGAGGTATAGGGTAGAGAGTCTATCTGACTGGCTAATGTGTCGCTCTTTTTTCCCCCACAACTTGCGAGGGATATTAAAACATACAAAAAGACACCAGCACAGACCCAACTTTGGGGCTGTGCCAGTATCTTAAATTGCTTATTTCGGGGAGGCTGTTCTTTCATATCTTCACCCAGATGTGGGAGAAGTAGATATTAATCTTATTTTGCCCTAATAGTCGTGGTCTCGCCAATCCAACCTCCGACAGTAAATGACCCGCCCAAAGAAAGGTCTGGGTGCATAAATACATCTTCCTTAGTTGGGAAATGCTGGCTGAAGGATGCTATAAGGGTGTTTGCCTCGCTGGCGACACTTGGGTCTACTGATTTTGCACGCTGAGCTTTCTCTACTACCAAACAATAAACAATGCGTTGCTTAACCGGATCGTCGGGATAGATATTCTTAGCCGTTGCAGCATACATATTGGCGATCAGTAGAAGTGGGGCACCAAAGTTGCTCTTATTGGCGATAGCTTGGTTGGCATAGCTACGAGCTGCACTGAAGCTATTTTGCTTATAGCTCATGACGGCAAGTAGGTAATAGATCTCGGCTTTGTCGTTTGAGTCGGTTGATAAGTCGAGTGCCTTCTCGTAGTAATCGCGAGCTCTGCTGTAGTTATTATCCTTAAATGCTTTGTTGGCAATACCTATTGCAGCTTCTGCACTTGGCTCTAAGTTGAAAAGATGCTCAGACATTGCAAAGTATACGTTGCTCTCTGTACAGCCTACAGATCTCAGTAGGGCGATGGTCTTGGATAAGAATTCCTTATCGGTTTTCTTTGCCTCTACTTGTGGACCATATACTTGCTCCATTATTTCGCAACTTGCGGCTCCACTTTGTGCAAACATTGATTGACCATTCTCTTTATACCCCTGATAGGCTTCTACCATTTCGGTATCACCATTAGCAGTATATTCAGCTATCTTTTGGTCGTAATAGCCGTCAACCATCATATGTTCGTTGACATACTGCTCCTTAAGCTCGGGATGATGAAACATCCTTGCCATTGAAGCGTAGTCAAACTGCGACAATGCGAGGGGGTCGGTATCCTTACCTTTCTCTTTTACGACGGGGGCCAGCCACTCATACAGCATATCGTAATCGCTATCATTACCCATGTATCGCATATAGTCAGAGACCTTATTACCTAAGACGTAGTCGATACCATTTTCGGGATCATCGCCGAAATACTTAATGCGAGTGTCGTACATCTCCATAAGTTTTCCTACCCATTCTTTTTTCTCTTCCGGGGTCTGAGCCTGCTCAATTTTCCAGTTCAGGAGCTCTGCACCTATGATGTAGGTATCTTTGCTTGCCCCCGGGCAGTTGTCGTATACTTTAGTCCAGAAGTCGTATGCATCCTTATAATTATGACCTTGATGATGGGCCTTATAGTATGAAATATTCCTACGGCAGTCGATACTATCATTTCCGTGACCAAAGGGCGTCCCTGACTCTACGCCGGTCTGTGCACTCACAGAGAGCAATGAGAGAATGCTCCCGAAAAGCGTTGCTACAAGTATAAATCCTTTTTTCATTGTCTTATCTAATCGTAAGTTATGTTTCAATTGATATCTCTCGTTATGGGTGTTATCCTATGGGGTTGTCTTATTCTTTTGATAGCACTTTAGCTTAATGGTTTATTCTGTTATTGAATTTTTAGTTTTCTAAACCACGTCTCGTTGAAGTTGAGACTAAGTGAAAGCTTAAGCATATCTTGCGAAAAATTCTTTTGTAATGTCGAAAATCTATGATTGTACTCTAACGTCAAGTTAACGATGGAGGTACGATCGCTACTATACACTTTTAGGGGCATACCGATACCGAATGTCGCTCCTACCTGATGCACCTGACCTAATTCCGGCACCATTAGATACGAATTTTGGTAATTGAGACCTCCTCTATAATACATCCTTTGGTAGTATTTTCGTGAGAATGCGTCGGGGGTAATCTGCACGCCTAATGCTCCTCTATAAGTATTTGAAAACTCTACTTTATCGTTAACAAATGGATTATTAATTCCTTTGAGTCCCCACAACTGAGCCTCAATATCTGCAGCTATCGTCATCCTCTGTGGCATATCCCAGGAGAGACCAAATCCTATCTTATGAGGGGTGGCAGTTTTCATTCTAACGGTATCTGACTCAATAATAGGCTTACTTTTTGAGCCATAGTTGCGGTTCACGAAATAGGTCATCTCAGGAGTCAATTTCATCTGTGGGGTATAAGTTAAGCCTAAGGTCAGCTCGTCTTTTCGCTCATTAGGGAGGGCGAACTTATATTGCAGCCCCATATCTACACCCCAATCATCAAGGCGAATGGTGTAGCTATGAAAGTCTTGAGACAGCACCTGTACACTTGGCTGTAGGTGGACGGTATGTGTCAGCATCCCGAAATGATACTTGGCATTAACCCCCAAATAAAGCCCTTTATATATATGAGCGCCTAAACCTAAATATAAAGATTGGAGCGAACCCGATCCGTTAAACGTCTGTAGCATGATATTGCCCGTCTCACGCCCCTCAATCTTTACAGTGTTATATAGACTATACCCAACGCTTGAAAAAGGCACTACACCGAGGCTTACGGCAAAGCGATTTTTGTAAACCGGAAACTGCAATGCTATGTAATCTAAGCCTCCAAGGAGTGCATTCTTTTTGTCGTTAGCATCCTTATAGTGTCCCCATATTGCTGACGCTCCAATGTCCAACAAAAACGAAAGCGAATCAGTAGCTCCGTATGCGGCAGGATTTTGTAGGTTGATCACAGAAGAGCTACTCATACCGATACCGACACCACCCATACCACGCCACGCAATAGGACTACCATTAGCGAGCGTGCCATAGCCTAACCGCGTTAGTGGTGTAGACTCGACACCCTGAGCACTTACTCGTGGTGCTTCCAACCCTACTCCCATCAATAGCAAAATGCCCACAACTAAGTATGAGACCCATTTGCTCACTCCATTAACTCTATGCGTAATTATCATCTATAGCACTATTATCCGATTCAGCAAATACATAATCACCTGCAAATATACCCGAAAAAACTAATATACCACTTATCAAGCCGAATGGATTAAGAGCACAGCACCCATAGGCGACATTCAGAGCCCCCACTAATCGAGATAAAAATGAAGGTCCGTGGCTTCAAGTATTGAAGCTCTACGGACCTTCGGGGGGAGGGAGTGGTGCCACCAGGAATCGAACCGGGGACACAAGGATTTTCAGTCCTTTGCTCTACCAACTGAGCTATGGCACCCCATCCATTCTGACTAAGACACTTACGAGCGTAAGAAAATCTCAGCTTTCAGAAATGCTTTGCAAAGGTACCAACAATATTTCAATTTGACAAATAATATCGCCAACTTTTTATCGGATCAATATTAAATGAAAGGAGAAAGAGACGAGCAAGCCTTATAACCATCCCCGAAACCACTTCAGAAATCAATAGAAGGGGATACTTGGTATTAGCTTCGACGAATACTTGGTATTCGTCTCAATGTATTCCCTATATTCGCCGAGACGAATATAGGGAATACGTTCTTGTAGATACCTGCACATTGATATTCAGCAACTTACTAATTCTACTTCATTAGTAGTAATGAGACGAATAGCCTACCACATTTAAAGGTCAGCACAATGCACATCAGAGCCGTGTACTTTGCACACCATATCAGAGAGACATTTGTTAAATTTCTCAGCACCCAATATATATTTAGTATCTTTGCCATTGCAATCATTATTAATATACTTTTATTTCAAACGCTATGAATTGGATAGAAAACCTCTTTTTAGGACAAGGGGTCGCCCACTCCCTTATCGTGCTATCACTGACTATAGCAATAGGGATTCTATTGGGTAGAATTAAGATTTTTGGTGTTTCCTTAGGGGCTACTTGCATCCTTTTTATGGGGATTCTCTTTGGGGAAATCGGCATGGGGGTCGACCCCTCTGTGCTACATTTTTTTCAAGAATTCGGACTTATTCTTTTCGTTTTTGCCATTGGTTTACAGGTAGGTCCGAGTTTCTTCGGCAACCTTAAGCAAGGTGGTAGAAACCTCAACCTACTGGCTCTTCTCGGCGTGGTGCTATCTGTGGGGGTGACGATAGGTCTTTACGTCCTCACCTCTACGCCATTACCTACAATGGTCGGTATAATGAGTGGTGCCATCACCAATACACCCGGACTGGGTGCGGCGAGTCAAGCCTACTCCGATATCATGGGTAGCACCGACCCCTCTATCGCTATGGGGTATGCCGTAGCCTACCCTTTGGGTGTCGTGGGCATCATTCTCTCAATGATTTTGATACGAGCCATTGCACGTGTAGATATCAAGCACGAAGAAGAGGAAATCACAAAAGCCCAAGAGGAGGATCAAGTTTCTGCCGTACCTGTTTCCTTAGAAGTCGCCAATCCATCACTGTTTGGGCAAACCGTAGCTACCCTTTCGGAGCTGCACCACGGCAGGCACTTCGTCGTCTCAAGGATCTGGAAAAAGGGCCCCGATGAAGTACAAATAGCGACCTCAAATACAATTATTGAGGAGGGCGATAGGATATTTGTCATCACCGAACCAGACTGTGTGGAGCCACTAAAGCTCACCGTGGGCCCCGAGTTGCACATAGACCGCAAACGCTGGATACCTGAGAATTCAAAGTACATTGCTCGTAAAATCGTGGTTACGAATAAAGACATCAACGGACGCACCCTCGGCAGTCTCAACCTCAGGGCATTGTATGGTGTCAATGTCACGCGTATATATCGTGCCGGCGTAGATATCGTAGCAGCACCCAATATCACCCTGCAATATGGTGACCGCCTCAACGTGGTAGGAAGTGATGCCGCTATTGAGAGTATCATCCCTATCTTCGGCAACTCCGTGAAGCGCCTTAACGAACCAAACCTTATCACTATATTCATCGGCATCGTAGTCGGTATATTAGTTGGCTCCATACCTTTCGTATTTCCAGGCGTGCCACAACCCATAAAATTAGGGCTCGCAGGTGGACCTCTTATCGTGGCGATACTCATTGCTCGCTGGGGTCATAAACTGAAATTAGTCCCTTATACGACCACCAGTGCCAATCTCATTCTTCGCGAAATGGGCATCAGCATATTCCTCGCTTGCGTAGGACTAAATGCCGGCAATGGCTTCGTGGATACGATCGTCAACCAGGGCGGTTGGGTATGGGTTGGTTACGGGTTACTCATCACCATGGTGCCACTTCTTATCGTGGGCATCATCGGACGTTTTGCCCTAAAACTAAACTATCTCCAGCTATGTGGACTAATGGCAGGTGGCACTACAGACCCACCTGCACTCGCTTATGCTAATAGCTTATCCGAGTGCGACGCCGCCTCCGTGAGCTACGCTATGGTTTACCCACTCACCATGTTTATGAGGGTACTTGCAGCACAACTGATGATTATTTTCTTGCTTTAGCGTACATAAATATGTATATTTGCCCTAAGAAAGGGAATGTACTAAACATGATAGACAATTAATAATATGGCGAATATTGATAAGTATAACTGGCAAGGCAAGCGGGTGTTTATCCGCGTTGACTTTAACGTACCTATGGACGAGCATCATAGGATAACCGATGACACCCGTATGAGGGCTGCACTCCCAACACTTAAAAAAATACAGAGCGAGGGAGGTAGGCTTATCATCGCAAGCCACATGGGGCGCCCTAAAGGCGTAGATAAGAGCCTATCACTGGAGCATATCCGTCCACACCTTGAGGAATTATTGGGGACCAAAGTCAAGTTTGTGGATGATTGTGCCTCACCCGAAGCCCTTCAAGCCACAAAAGAGCTAAAAGATGGAGATGTACTTCTCCTTGAAAACCTCCGCTTTCATCCCGAAGAAGAGGGCAAAGGAGAGGGCAAAGCAGGGCAAGCCGATTTTGCTAAAAGATTAGCTGACTTAGCTGATGTTTACGTCAACGATGCCTTTGGTACTGCTCACCGAGCTCACGCTTCGACAGCCTTAATCGCCGACCACTTTGACCGCGATCACAAGATGTTTGGCTACCTAATGTCAAGCGAAGTCAATGCCGTTAATCGGGTAATGAAAGATGTTGACCGCCCATTTACCGCCATCATGGGCGGTAGCAAAGTGTCTACCAAGATAGATATCATCGAGAACTTACTCAACAAAGTGGACAACCTAATACTTACCGGAGGTATGACCTATACCTTTATGAAAGCCAACGGAGGCGAGATAGGAGACTCTATTTGTGAGGAAGATAAGCTCGACTTGGCACTATATATTCAAGAGAAAGCTAAGGAGAAAGGTGTCAACCTTGTACTTGGTTGCGACTCTGTGATTGCCGACAACTTCTCAAACGATGCCCACACTAAGATAACCCCAAGTAACGCTATTCCCAAAGGCTGGGAGGGGGTAGACATCGGACCTGAAACCGTAAAGAAGTTTGCCAAGGTTATCAAAGACTCCAAGACGATACTCTGGAATGGACCATTCGGAGTATTCGAGTTTGACAACTTTGCAAGGGGCTCTCAGGCAATGGCAGAGGTGATAGCAGAGACAACGGCTAATGGGGCTTACTCACTCGTAGGTGGGGGAGACTCCGTAGCAGCTGTCAATAAGTTTAACCTCGCTGATAGGATGAGCTACGTCTCAACTGGCGGAGGAGCTCTCCTTGAAGCCATAGAGGGAAAGACACTACCTGGCATAGCCGCCATTGAAAAGTAACACAATTAGCAACCCGTAAGTGGCTATTTCGTGAGTGTGCTTCGGCAATTTCCACCCACGGATAGCCACTTTCGCCACCATAAATATATGGATGAAATACAACTTAATCCCGCAGAAAAAGAAGCCTGGGGTGATGATGAGCTGACGGCAATAGACCTATCTATTCCTTTCTTATTGGAGAAAGCCGATTGGACCACATTCTATAATAGCAAAGGTTACGAGGGGCAATATCCGTTCCTCCTATACAGCAACGAAGATGCAGATATCCTAAACGATCGACTTCTTAGTGAGGTAAATCGCACCCAGATACTTACAGGACATAATAAGCTTCAGGCAGACCTATTCACTCGCTTTATTGACCACAACGACACAGTTATTGGCTTTATATGGCTGAGCATAAGTGGCACTCGGGCTTTCGCACCCGACCTATTACCCGACCTTGAGTGGCTGATAAAAAGTGGCACGACAGCCTATCTCCAAAGTGCATATTCCACTGACTGCTCTGAGGTAATAGTGGATTGGCAAAAGGATATAGAGCGACATCCCTCATACGAATATGTGCAACAAAAGCTTCCACCCGTGAGCAATCTCTCGACGGCGAGCTACATCTTCACCGCGGTTCTTTATCTCAAATAAATTGCAATGAATTGGCACAAAGAGGTAGAGATTCAGCCTCTAAAGGAAAAATACAATAGGGAAGACGGCATCATTCTTTGGGGCTCATGCTTTGCCCAAGAGGTGTACGAACATCTCCGGAGTAGGCTCTACAAGGTGCATTTTTCCCCCTATGGCATTATGTATAATCCGCTATCCATGGCAAAGGGTTTACGTAATCTATTGATGGGTAATGCCCCTATCTCTGAGGATTTATTTCAGCATCAAAACCTTTGGCATAGCCCCATGCACCATGGCTCTTACTCAGCACCCGGTCAGGAGGAAGCCCTACAATTAATGCAAGTCGATTTTCAAACTCAGCGAGTCGCTATACCAGAGACAAAGCTGTGGGTATTTACCTTTGGTACTGCTTACATATACGAGTGGGCAACACCTCCTCACGATATTGTCAACAATTGCCATAGGGTACCAGCAAAATATTATATCCGCAGAAGAGCTTCCGTAGAGGAGATTATAGAGGCTTGGAAGCCACTCATTGCGGAGCTCACATCTCACAATTCCGAAGTGGTATTTACCATAAGCCCCATCCCTCACTACCGCGATGGAGCACACCAAAGCAGGGTAAGTAAAGCCACCCTCCTCCTATCTATTGAAGAGCTTATATCCCTTCCTCACGTACATTACTTTCCGAGCTACGAAATCCAGATAGATGAATTAAGGGATTACCGATTCTATAAAGACGACATGGCGCATCCCACCAAGCAAGCCGTGAATTATATCATAGAAAGGTTTACCCAATATGCACTCCAGCCAATGGACGATATAGCTCTTCACTGGCAACGAATTCTCCCTCAGCTTGCACATCGTCCCTTAAGTAAAGACCCGCGGGAGGCAACCCGGTATTACCTTCGTCTCCAAAAAGAACTTGAGGAAATGTACAAAAAAGCACCCCATCCATACATAAAAGAGCAACTCAATGCCATAGATCAAAAGCTACTGCAATGAATATCATCCATCACTCATCCTGCCAAAATCTAAGCGAGATAGCGTCACTCCTCGGCACCGATTGCACGGACTCTCGTGACATCCAATACTTACTTACGGACAGTCGAAGCCTTACATTCCCTGAGGCTACCCTGTTTTTTGCTCTCGTCACAGAGCGGGGCAATGGGCACACATATATCCCCACTCTTTACGAGTCAGGCGTGCGAGCGTTTGTAGTGTCGCAAGATATCCCTAACGACATATTTCCGGAAGCGACCTTCATCAAGGTTAAAGACACCCTCATGGCACTTCAGGAAGTAGCAGCTCATCATAGGGCAATGCTCAGCTACCCCATCCTGAGTATCACCGGCAGCAATGGTAAGACGACGCTTAAAGAACTGCTGTATCAGCTACTCTCCACATGCCACTCCATTGGTCGCTCGCCCCGAAGCTACAACTCACAGATAGGTGTTCCTCTCTCCCTTTGGAGTCTACCGGCCACTCTTGACTTGGGGATTATCGAGGCAGGGATTTCGCAAATTGGCGAGATGAATAGGTTAGAAAAGATCATCGCTCCTACCTACGGAGCGATTACGAATATCGGCGAAGCCCACCAGCTACATTTCAATTCGCTACAAGAGAAGGCACGCGAAAAGTTGAGCTTATTTAGGCATTGCAAACTTATTTTTGCTCCATACGATGACCCTATTATACGTGAAACCATTGAGGAAATGGGGCTAACTAAAAATACAAAATTCTGGAGTAGAGAGTGTAAAGATGCCACTCTTTTCGTAGAGAGTACCACAGACGACGTCAATGGCACGACGATTACGCTGCTCCTTGACGGAGAAAAGAAAGAACTCAGACTGCCATTTTTGGACAAAGGTAGTATAGATGACTGCTTGCTGGCTCTGCTCATCACTAAACACCTATTTCCGGAGACAGTGGAAGACTTATCGCCATTTGCCCACCTAACCCCGATATCTATGCGTCTCGAGGTATTGGAGGGGAAAGCAGGGACACTCCTCATCAATGACACCTACAATTCAGATTACGACTCCCTCAGCATCGCTTTAGACTTTCAGAAACGGCGGAATAACGATGCACAGCCTACAGCACTCATCCTTGCCCAGATTGAGGATAGCACTGAGGAGCCACGGCAATTGCTCCAAAGGGTTAGCCAATTAATCAACCGATACCACCTCAATAAACTCTACCTCGTAGGGGCAGACCTACAAGCTTACCTGTCGCTATTCCCCACGCTGACTCAGTGGTTCCCCACATCCGTAGAGTTAGATAAAGGTCTGCCTATCGACACATTATCAGGCTATAATATCCTATTTAAGGGAGGAAGTAATGCACACTTCGACAAGGTTATAGAGAATTGGCGACAACAAACGCATCAGACTATCCTTAGCATTAACCTCACTAGTTTGGCACACAATTTCCAGACACTCAAGGCTCAGCTACCGCCACACACCGAGACCATATCCATGATCAAAGCCAATGGTTATGGAGCCGGTGCCTACGAAGTAGCACGCACTCTGGAGCGAGCAGGTACCGATTACCTCGCAGTGGCAGTGGCTGATGAGGGAAAAGAGCTTAGGAAAAAAGGCATCACCCTCCCTATCATCGTGATGAATCCGGAGTTGTCTAACCTCCGCACGATTATCTCCTACCATCTTCAGCCGGAGATATACAGCTTTGAATTGCTTCAGCAATACGAGAAAACGGCGATGGCTTATAGCGACCACGTACTCCCCATACACCTCAAGTGGAATACAGGAATGAATAGACTCGGCTTTGCCCCCACACAAGTACAGGAGGTTGCCAAGCGGCTCGGTGCATCTACGACACTTCGTGTAGCGAGTATATTCACCCACTTAGCCGTTGCAGACGATCCAAGTGAGGATGCTTTCACTCTTAGGCAATTGGAGACACTTGATCAGATACACCGAGAATTGTCTACAGCCCTAAATTACACCCCCAAAAAGCACGCTCTGAATACCGCTGGGGCGATTCGTTTTCCTCGCTATCAATCCGATATTATACGCCTTGGGATTGGACTTTATGGCATTTCACCACTCAGCAAAGACCAATTGGGCTTAGAGCCAATAGCCACTCTCACCACGCAAATACTACAGATACAAGACCTAAGGCAGGGGGATACCATCGGCTACGGAAGACGGGGCAAAGCAGACCGACCAAGTCGTATTGCCATCATCCCCATTGGGTACGCTGATGGCTTGCCACGGCTGTTAGGGAATGGTCATATCACCTTTCAGCTCCCCGATGGGTCGTTAGTCCCCACGATTGGCAATATATGTATGGATACCTTAATGCTGGATGTCACTGATGCCCCCTCGGCAACTACGGGTACTGAAGTGACGATATTCAGTGATAAGCTTCCCATCACACGTTTATCTGATGTGTGCCAAACAATACCTTACGAGACCCTGTCTCGGCTCTCCTCTCGTATAGCTCGCCATTACTTCACGGAGTAAGAAGAGGATCAAAGAGATGAGCTTAATAGCACTCCCCACTGCTCGTATAAGTTAAGCGAGCAGTGGGGAGTGCTATTTCATAAAGGTCAGGAGCCGTAAATCGTTGTCCTCCGTACTACTTGACAGAATCACTTGGGAATCCTGTAAAACTAATACCTGATATTAGTCGGGACGAATATAGGGAATCCGCCAAAGCTAATACCAAGTATTCGTTTCGACGAATATAGGGTATTCGTTTCGTAGCATTTTGACTAAGTATTCTTGTATTGTGTGAGAAAGGGGAATACACGGAGTATCGTGATGAGTGTGATAGGTGGTATAGTTATCATAAAATATCAGCCTTCTTTAATTATATTAAAAGCTTGTAAAAGTGGCATTGTTTTTGTATTTTTGTGTCACTTTTGGTATGGTGGTGTCGCTTGCTCCTCTTTGTAGGAATAGTTAGCTATAGATTTATCGCCATGCACACTATGCAATAAATGAAAGAACCATAATGCTCTCCCTTATTGAGGGGCGGGTGCTCAAATATCAACAAAAAAAAGAAGTCAATGTACAGAATCATCACATCTCGGGCTTGCCTTTTGGTATGTCTCCTATCGATGCTGTCATGTGTGGGATGTCAGAGACAGAGGGAAATAGATGAGCCTGAGGCTCGGAGTGAGATACAGTTTCATGCTTTCGTCAGTAACCAATTGAAAGGAGCAAACGAGACCCTCTCAACACTATCAAAGAGTGGCTTTAATATCCGAGCTTACGGACAGGGACAGCTCTACTTTGAGGATAGGGTGACCGCCACCGAGACAGGTGCCGGCACCGGCGTTTGGAATACTACAAGTACCCATATGTGGCCAAGCTATGATCTTGACTTTATTGGGTACAATGGTCTTGGTGTCTATGGCACATTAGATATTGACGCTTCAAATAAGAGCATAAAGCTGAGTACTCCTGAGCAGGTGGAGCAGCAAGTGGATCTTCTTGTAGCTCGCACGATGGGGCGAGTAGCTGAGCATGGCATAGATGGAGTACCGCTTTACTTTAAGCACCTCCTCTCTCAGATTTCTGTGCAGGCAAAAAATAGCAATAAAGCATATCAGATAGAGGTGGCGGGTGTAAAGATCGCACGCATACTATCACAGGGTACTTTCGCACTTCCTTCCGAGATAAAGCTCAGCGATGAGCTAACCAGTTACACCGATCTAAGTACCCCTAAGAGTTTCGGGATGAGTACCCCTAAGGTGCTTACTTTGGGCGAAACACCTCAGTGGATCGGCAATAGTGCCAAGGGTAACTTTATGCTCATCCCTCAGTTGCTTACAGCGTGGAATAGAGCAACGGAGGCGGGGGGAGCGAAGGACAACGAGGGTGCCTACATCGGATTATTGCTTAGGATCACCACACCGGCAGGAGCACAATACTATCCACTCGAGAAGGGGAAGTATGCCTATGTAGCGGTGCCACTCTCCATACCCGGAGGTATGAAGGCTGGAGTTCACTATAAGGTGACACTGGATCTTAGCAAGGGAGCAGGCTATCAAGAGCCTAAGCTTGGCAATGGTGTACCTACCGACTTGCCTGAGGGAGTGGAGGTAAGCACTAAGCCTTGGGGCGGAATGGAGAAACCAGGCGAAGCAATATTAGGTGGAGCGATTGCGTTTGACGTATCGGTTGAGCCATGGAAAGATAAGAGCATCGACCTTCAGCTGGAAGCCGATCAGCGAAAGCCTATCACGATGCAATATGGTAGTTTACGAAAAGTCTTCTCGATCCCCAAGGATGCTACCGAGCTAAAGGAGAGCGATATTCCGAAGGTAATAATGCCCGGGCGGAAGTTTATCCGCTGGGAAGATGGCAAGGGAAATGCCATTACATTCCCATACCCCCTAACGAATGACTTTGTACTCACCGCCAAATTGGAGTCTTACTATGCGACGTTAGTCGTACCACAGGGGTTCCAATTCAAGAGCGATAAATCAACCGGCAATAAGCGGTTGGAATTGACCGAAGAGGGACACTTGCCAGAGTTACCAGAGTTAGAAGCAAAGAAAGGAACGGTCTCTAACCCTCAAGATACGAGAGGCTTTGTAGGGTGGACTAAAGATACCAACCCGACCATTGACTCCGAAGTGGTGTCAAAGAAGACGATATTGGATAGTGATGTAGAGCTACATGCCATTCTTACATCAGGAGTCGTTTCCAAAACCACAGGTGCCGAACTCTATTATATACCGGGGACAGGTGGGTCACGGCCAAAGTTCTTTACCTTTGCACGTGGTGTGACCTCTCATAGTGGATTAGATGGAATTGAAATACAAAATCTCTATGTGGCAAAATACCCCGTCACTCAAGCAGAGTATCAGCAGGTAATGGGCAGTAACCCATCCTACTTCTCAGACCCAGACAAATCCCGTTTCGCAGGCAATCGCTTTAATGGAGTAACTCGTACAAAAGCAAGCGAGAGACCTGTAGAGTCGGTCACCTGGATGGATGCCATACGGTTCTGCAATAAGCTTAGCGAAAGGGATGGCTTAACTGCCGTCTACACTATAATGGGTGACGCACCGGAGCAGGTGACACGCGATCCTAATGCCAATGGCTACCGTCTTCCTACTGAGGCCGAGTGGATATGGATATCCACTTCTGCAAGTGGAGAGAATGACAGAAGCATAGCTCTCCAAAGGGCCGTAGCTATTCCTGCCAACTTTGCTTGGTTTAGAGATAATGCAATGCTTGGTGCTGAAAAAAGTCTGAATTCAAAGGTATGGCAGGCATTTACTAATCCTGAATATGGCACGAAACCAGTAGGGAGGAAGCAACCTAATGAGCTGGGAATCTACGATATGAGCGGGAATGTGTGGGAATGGGTCGAAGACTGGTATGGGGAGCGCACCTACGAGCGTGACAATGGACCTTTGAGTGGCACTTATAAGGTGCTGAAAGGTGGTAGCTTCCACTCAGATAAGAAGTTCCTTAAAGTGGATTACCGAAAGAAATACTTGCCCGACCGTACCGATAAGGTGATCGGCTTCCGAGTCGTCCGTAATGTGAGAGCTATCAACTAAGTAAGCGAATAAAGAATATAGATAAGTAAGTGAGACTTATGAGGACTAATATATTAGTAACCCTACTCTTTGGTACACTCATAGTGGCGTGGGGGGCATCACCTCTCTATGGGCAAGTGCTACAGGAGAATTGGTGGAGAAACGGCAAGTATACGATAGAGGATGTTGCCGACCCGGTCTACGCCTATGACGAAGAATTTATGCGAGACGCCCCAAATATCTATCTACCAATTGAAAAAAACGGGAAGCTTCCTGCGGTCATCGTGATTCATGGATATGGTGCAACGAAAGATCAGATGCGACCAACGGCACAACTTCTTGCGTCGCATGGAATGATTGTATTGGTTTATACAGCAATGGATCAGAACCAACCATTTCAATGGTTAGACGGACTTGTCGCGGCCTTTCATCTACTTGAGGGAGAGAACCGCCGTCCTGAGTCAAAAATATATAATAGAGTAGACTTTCAGAGGATTGGTCTACTCGGACACTCTATGGGAGGTGCAGGGGTATTGCATTCGGCAGCGATGGAGAAACCCAATGGGCTACAGGGAAAGATTAAGACAGTGGTGGGTATGATGCCTTACCACGGAACGACTAGTGCCTTCACTGATGAGATCGCAGGTGGAAAAGATAAGCTTGGCTGTGACATTTCTACCACTCCAAATGCTACACTTATCATCTCCGGAGAGGTCGACAATACAAATGAACCTATAGGTGGCTATGAGTTTTATCAGACACTAAAGAAGAATAAGAGAGTCTTCTTTTCTCTGAAAGGAACAAGCCACATTGACTGGATGAATAAGTCTGGCATAAACTCTAAGTATTATCCGGTGGCAATGCCTGTCATTACTGCTTGGATGCTCACTTACCTCTGTGGGGAAAATCAGTATGAAAGCTACTTCAAAGAGGGAGGACTTTATTTTGAGATGTGGGTACGCCCTACGCTCAAAGGAAATGTTAAAGAGGGTAGAGGAGAATTCCCTGCTTTTGAAATAAAAGAACCTTAAAAAGGAATGAAGAGAGATATGAGGTATAATAATGCGATACGATGCTTATTTATTGCATTATTATCGCTGTGTACTAAGCCCCTTATGGGACAAGCAAGGCAGATATTAGAAGAGCAACAGGCTCCCTCTGAGGTGCGTCGAAGCTGGCTTTCTGTACGGAGCAATGCTTTGGCAGATATAGCA
This sequence comes from uncultured Porphyromonas sp., assembly GCA_934364985.1. GTDB lineage: Bacteria > Bacteroidota > Bacteroidia > Bacteroidales > Porphyromonadaceae > Porphyromonas_A. The sequence continues at coordinate 68,996 of CAKRMU010000002.1, forward strand.
TTGGTGCCTAATTTAGGCTTAGAAGCATTCATAGGAGAGCATTGGAGCTGTGAGGTCTCCGGCTATGGTGCGTGGTGGGCAAAGCCTAAGGCCAACTTCTTCTATCGTCTAAGAGGCTTAGAGAGTGAGGTCAAGTATTGGCTTGGACAGAGGGAGCAAGGGGGCATAGGACATCACATTGGGCTCTATGCTCTACTCTTTGATTACAACTTTCAAGTGGGAGGAAAAGGGATATTAGGCGATAGCCCTCACTTTGGTGTAGGTGTGGCATATGGTTATGCTTGGAGCCTTGGTAAGCAGTGGTCTTTAGAGGGGACCATAGGGATAGGTTATCTCCATGGCATTTTTAAGCAGTATGGGAAGCAGACAAATGGTTGTTTTCCGTGGGAGGCAACGAAACGACTCGATTTTGTCGGGCCGACCAAGCTTTCACTTTCACTCGTATATAGGTTATGGTAAAGGGACTAAAATATATCGTGCTGCTCCTGCTCCCGCTTCTCTTTGTCCAGTGCCGGCACATAGAGCTTTGCTACTCCGAGGCGGTAGAGGTGGAAGTTCGTTTTGATTGGTCTCAAGTACCTGAGCCACACGTGGCAGGCATGACCACTTACTTCTTTCCTTTGGATAATGGTTCCACACCAGTGCGACGAGATTTCAAAGATAAGACAGGAGGATCCACAACGTTGCGTGACGGAAGCTATAGAGTGGTAGCATTCAACAACACCTCAAGCATTCTACAGCACAGGGGTGAAGAGCGATATGAGACATTAGAGAGCTTTACTCGTGATTGCAACCCACTTTCAGGAGCACTTCTATCACTGAGGGATCCATCGTGGGATGCCGGGAAGGACTTCCGATTACAGCCTGAGCCTTTTTATGCAGGACGAATAAAGGAGACGAAGATTGTGCCACAAGCCGATGGCACACCTCGGCAAGTGGTGACTATAGTGATGGAACCACGTTATAGGGAAGTGCGTATCCGATTGACCAATGTGCAGGGCTTGCAGGGAGTATATGGCATCTCGGCAGGCTTTGGAGGCGTAGTGCCAAGCTACTTTATAGGGTTGGATAAGTGGCACGAGGGGAGCGTCTACCATCCTGTAGCCATGAATATCAAGGGACAGGAAGTAGAGGGCAATATGTTGACCTATGGATTGCTTCCCAGAGCAAAGGGCGGGCAACAAGAGCTAATCCTCTATGTAGTGATGGCTGATGGCAAAGGCTATACTTACAGCTTTGATGTTACAGATCAAGTGGAGAAGCAAAAGGGAAAAGCTGTGGTTGATATAAAATTGGAAGAAGAGTTGAAATTACCTCGGATAGACGAATCGGTTCGTAGTGGACTTAGCATCACAGTGGAAAGCTGGAGGAAAGTCTACGTAAACATTAAGATGTAAGGACTCTTAATAAGTAAATACATAAATTAATAGAAAGAGAATATGAAAAGAGTAATGACATGGGCAGTACTTGCCATCGCTTCACTCGTGATGCTTGCTTCGTGTAGCAAAATAACAGACGTAGCAGAGCCGGCAAGAGAGCAGGGACAAATTGGTTTCACCCCCTTTATCGCTAATAGTCTCCGTGCTACAGAGTTTGATATAACGGCTCTTAAGGGTACAGGTTTTACCGTATCGGCTTTTGGTAATGGAGCAGTCTATTTTGAGGGGAAGACCATGAAGCCAGAGAATACAGGCGACCTATGGGCTCCCGAAGGTGGCGATATCCCTTGGCCGGGCTTTGAGCTGGATTTCATTGCTTATGCTAACCTTGGAGATTATGCAAAGGCAACGATCGCACAGAATGGTTCAAAGCTGGAATTAACGACACCAACTGAAGTCGCAAAGCAAGTAGATGTAATCGTAGCTCGTAGTAAAGGGAACGCTACCGATCATGCTACTACTGGCGTGCCATTGAACTTCAAGCATGTACTCTCACAGATTGAGGTAAAAGCTGTGAATAGTAATACCAATTCCAACTACAAGATCAAGGTGGCTGGTGTGAAGATTGGTCGCATTGTCAAAAAAGCAACGTTTATGTATCCAACCGATACCAAGACCACTACCACTCTAAGTAATTATACTCTCGACACCGACAAAGAGACGTTTGCTGATGCGATGATAGCAGCAAAGGAATTGTCTGTTTCCGCAGTTTCTCTAATGGGTAAGGATGGTAGCTTTATGTTTATCCCCCAAACGCTGACCAAGTGGGACGCTGCAAAGCACTTCGGAAATGGCACAGACAATAATGGTGTATACCTCTCAGTATTGGTAAGCATTACGACTAAGGACGATGTAGCTGTTTATCCTACCGACGGAAAGTATGCTTGGGCGGCAACTCCTTTGGAGATCACCGGCGGTCTTGAGGCAGGTAAGAAGTATGTGATTACACTGGACTTTAAGGATGGTGCTGGATATCAAGATCCAGAGGCAAATAAGCCCGCAGGCTTTACCCCAGCAACCGGAGTAGAGATCTCTAATGATCCCGTTAAACCAGCAACACCAAAGCCAGGTGCTCCTATCCTAACAAACAAGCCAATTAAGTTCACAGTAAAAGTGGAGGGCTGGCAAGATAGCACTAATACCATAGATATGCCCAACGCATAACATATGTAATAGCCATGGATCATGCTGTGCCTGACTCCATTTTCGGATGTTAGGCACAGCAGGATCCGAATTAAATAATAAGTAAAAAGGCGAAGAGAATGAAGAAGTACTTAGGCTGGTGTCTTATGGCACTCTTGCCACTCCTATGTAGCTGTGCTGAGGGTGACAGCCCCGACGAGAGCAAGATGATTGCTTTTGATATGAACTGGGTAGATATGAGGAGTGGAATAGTGGAAGATCAAGATAATTTCCACGAAGATATGCAGGTGACGGCTTTTCTACAAACCAGAGATGGTAGCTCCATGGGTACTTTATTTGAAGACCTTCAAGTGACTAAAGTATCAGGTTGGGGGACAGACTATCCTTGGTTGGGTAGCGAGGCAGACAGACAGCTGAGCTTTTTTGCTTTTGCTCCGTATGGAGCACTCACACCAGCGTGGAATCAAAGGAGCTATACCCTTAAAGAGAATAGCGGGGAAGTAGATATTGTAGCTGCAGAAAAGGTAGTGTCCGCTCATTATGGTAAGCCTGTACCACTTCACTTTCAGCATTTACTCACAGGGGTGAGCTTTGTCGTTCATCAAGACACCCCTAATATGACCATCTACTCGGTAGAGCTACATGGTATTCCATCCACGGCAACTTACTCTATTGAGGGTCGTCAATGGGCAGACTACTCCGACCCTAAGAACTATACTTGGTCTGGTGAAGTGGAGCATATTGCTGGCAATACGGCAGATACACCCTTGACCCGTACCCCCTTCTTTCTTCTTCCTCAAACCTTGTCAGACGAAATGAAGCTAATCGTGAAGCTCAAGAGACCTGCCGATAGTGACACTGAACTAAAAGAACTCTCACTAAAAGGCAAGGTCCTCGAGATAGGGCAACATTATGTAATCCGTCTCCAGCTCACGAAATAGGCAAAGCGACCCTCCCATTTCAGCTATTTGTACAGCAGAACGCTTCTTTTTTGTTATCCTTCCTCGGAATATCGTTGTCTTTACTTCGATTTATTGGAATAATTGAAGGAGAGGAAATAGACTTGAAGACTTAATTCTATCCTGTTTCCCTTGGGGAATAATAATAGAAGCTGTTAGAGCTTGACGGTGAAAGAGCTGACCTTCTGAGTAATGTAACGTGTAGGTAAGCCGGATATCTACCCCCCTACCCTGCACAAACTGGAGATACCATTTGCTCTGAGCATACTTTCCGTCTCTGAGGAATTGATTGCCCCAGTAAAGGTTATTCTCGTACTCTGGGTAGAGACCGAGGTGGGGGGCACCGATATAAAAGGTGTTCTTCGTACCAATACCAAAAGCACTGATATCCAAAAGGGTGAGCCAACCTATATTGGCTTTGGCGTAATTAGTACTCCGGTCTTGTTCGAGTCCAAGAAGAATCCCCGTTGATGCTTCGTATGAAAGACCTCCCCACGAATCCTTACCTCCGAGAATGCCGAGAGTGGCTTGGAGCATGCCGTGGTCCAATACACCCACCCCATCTTTAGGGGGATTGCAACCAGCGTAGTGGAAATAACGCAACTTGGTATCGGCAAATAAACTCTTCCATTGACCGCGAGCCGTGGCCCCGACTTGAAAGCTTTCGCGTTGCTCTTTTCCTGCCATACTCGTCCAGTCAAGCCATATTGTGGCATCGTAGATATTGGACTTGTAAAACTCTAAAGTAAAACCCTCAAGAAGCGGACGGTGGTATCTAAGGGAGTCCGTAAAGAAAAAGTCGTTATACCTTTTCATGATATCACGATTAGGCAATGCTCCGATTCGGAAGCGGAAATGCTCCACTTCGTACTGGTAGAAAGCAGAGATTTCCACCTCGTTTATTGCCTTTGGCATTCCTTGTCTTTTAAGACCTAATACAGATGCTTTTAGAGTATGCCTATTATCCCATTTGTAACCAACTGAACCGGTAATCCAGATCCCACCTGTGGTATTTGGTCGCAAAAAGTGGCTGTCTTGATACTCATTATTCTCAAAGAAGTAATCCATACGGGCGTCCCAAAATAGATGTTCCTGAGCGTTAACTTTAATGCTAAAGAGTAGAAATATTGCCCCTACGATGGTCTCTATTCTGTACATGATATCTGTAGTTTAATGATATTCTCAGGGAGTGTGTGTGCCAAAACGAACCCATTTCTTTGCACCCAATGCACATCTTGAAAGAGGCATTCGCCACTATCGTTTATCGCTCGAAAGTGGTACCCACCTATCCATTCGATTTGATTAATGCCCCTACTCAATTGCTCTGAATAGGCTTTATAAACAGCTTCTTTTGCGGTCCAAAGCTCAATCGGTGCCCTATTAAATTCTCTCAAAAGTTGCCTTTCGTTAGGTGTGCTATAACGATCAAGGATTCGAGAAGCTTGATCTGCCTTCTCCTCAATATCAATACCCACCGGCTGCGTGTATGGGCAATTGACTCCTATCGCAATCCAGTGAAGAGAGTGCGAGATGGAGATGCTGACATTGTAAGACTTAGGGAGATATGGTCTGCCAGTGGCGGTATAATGAAGGTCACTTCCAAGTATCTCATGCTTTAGTGTGGCAATGGCGTCTTGCCTCGGTAGACTTTCGTTGATGCGTGCGATGACTATTTGGTGGGGGTCCATCGTTACTCGTCAGGTGTCGGTTCCTGAATTTTCTGAGGGTAAAACTGTACTTTTGCGATACGTCTTTTGCCCATTTCTCTTACCACAAAGCGATATCCGTGTATCTTTATCTCCTCACCTACTGTCGGGAAGTCGCCCTTAGCTTCGAGCAGCATTCCGCCAAGCGTATCCACCTCTTCCATCTCTTCCTCAATCTCTTTATAGTCCTCAATTTTAGTGACACGCAGGAAGTCTATGATGGTTATTTTGGCATCAAAAATATAGCTGCCATCGGATTGAAGAGCATACAGAGCCTCCTCATCGGTATCGTATTCATCCTCTATTTCGCCTACTATTTCCTCAAGGAGGTCCTCCATAGTTACGAGACCACTTGTGCCTCCAAATTCATCAACGACAATCGCCATGTGGATTTTCTCCTCCCTAAACTCCTGCAAAAGGGTATTGATACGTTTGCTCTCAGGCACGAAGAATGCCTCTCTCATCAAGCCTGCCCATTGATATTCTGAGCCTTCGTTTAGGTGAGGAAGTAGGTCTTTGGCATAAAGGACACCTTTGATATTATCTACCCGCTCTTCATAGACCGGCATACGAGAATAACCCGTTTCGGCTATACACTTTTTAATCTCCTCAAAAGAGTCCGATACCTCTACTGCCACCATATCCATGCGTGGCGTCATCACCTCGTTGGCGGTTTTGCGATGAAAACGGACGATACCGTTGAGTAACTCTTGCTCCTCTTCATTCTCTGTGGTAAGCTCGATTGCCTTTTCAAGGTCGGTTTCGGTCACCATACTCTCCTTTGAGGTGAGGGGCTTTGTCACTTTATTACCGATGCCCACGAGGAGCCTGACTATGGGTCGGGTAGCTTTCATAAAGCCATTAAGGGAGGTAATGATATGCCTCGTAGCCCCGAGAGCATGGTTTTGAAAATAAACTTTAGGGATAATCTCACCAAAAAGAAGTATGACAAAAGTGATGCCGATAACTTGTACTATAAATCCAAGGTTGGGTACCTGACTAAAGTCATATAGCCTCTCTACCGCGTAGCTTGTGAGCATTGTCATGGTAATGTTGACGAAATTATTCATCACCAAAATCGTACCGAGGAGGTAATCAGAGGTTGAGAGAGCGTCAAGGATATTACGATCCTTTTTGTCTCCGCTATCCTCAAGAGCTTCGATATCTTTCGGTTGGAGTGAAAAGAAAGCTACTTCAGAGCCGGAGAAATAGGCACTGAGAAGAAGGCAAATAAAGGCTCCTATGAGAGCAATAATAACACTTGTGGTAAGCGGGTGTACCACCACGCTACTAAAAAGACTGGATAAAAAACTCGGGTCGTCCAAAATATCTATACTCTAAGTTTACCGAAAGCGTGCGTTTAATGTGCTAAAAAGGGAGACCATCTGTGTTCTCCGAAAGGGTTTCAAAATACTGACGATATCTCTCAGATTTCGTTTTTTCTTGACCCTTTATTGATGCTTTAGGAGGTTGCTTTTTATTGATAAGCTCGACGTCGTGGGCAATAATAATGGCAGAGATATGCTCCTCGCCCCTTGCGTTGTACCACTTTCGGTAAGTAAGCCGCCCGGCTACCGCAATCTTATCGCCTGTTACCATGGCATCCGCTACCTTAAGAGCCACTGCCCTATAGCATATCACTCGGTGCCAATCGGTGCTATCCCCATCGCATTCTATTCCCTCCTCAGTGAGATAGGTATGCTCGTTTGTAGCTATTGAAAGGGTGGCAACGCAAGTCTCCGGATCGTACCAGCGTATGACAGGATCGCTTCCTAAATAGCCTACAAGGTGGATACTATTCTCAGTATTATTCATCACTAAATGCTCCGCATAATAACGCTTCAAAGATACCTATTTTTAGGATATGGGAATAGAGGTCCCCTAAATTGCTTTTTACGATGACTTGGTGCTCAGTGAATATTTGTGCTTGAAGAAAGCCCTTTGAGTGTGTCAGATAATCTCTGGCGAATGGCATTGTATTCCTTCTTCGTAGGAGCTTTTGTATAAAGGGTGTGAAGGGGTATGAACCGGCTACGCTCCATAGCCCAATTGTCTTCGTTCTCCACATCGCCCCATCGTTGCCAAAAAGAATCCTCATCATTGACCTGTACTTTAGATGTAAAGGATGTAGACTTATTCCCCTTTTCGTATAGCTCTAAGAGGTCAATTTCTTCGGAATACGATAAGAGCAATCGGTAAGGAAGCATTTGGCGGTATTCCTTTGGCAAAGCGATCAGGGCATTCTTCGTCTCTACCCACAGCTCATTGTCATAGAGTATCGGTAATAGTTGCTGAAGGGCATAATCCCGCCATCCGGAGGCAGCAAAAGATAACAATCGATCTGTCGCATCTCTCAATTGCTGAGGGTCTTTATACCTTTTGGCTTGTACGAAAGTCGCCCACGCCTCCTCTTCTTTATTCGTTGGCTTCGCCTCGCCTAATATACATAGGTGTAAATAACGTTCCCAAGGGCTAAGGCTTTGTGTCGCTAAATACCTATGTGGCACCTCATTTTCGTCGTCAAGTAGCACCCAAAGTCGTGCCGCTCGCGTACCTACCGCTCGAGTGGGGTTATTAGATAACACCTTATCCAATGCGTTGATACATCCTAAGGTGTCGCCCTCATTTAGAGCTACGAGAGCTAAGGTAGGAGGGTCAGGAGATTGGCACATACCCATCAGCCTCCTCGCTTCGGAGCCATTGCCCATCAGGAGGTATCCATTGGCAAGCATCGTGGTATCGGAGCTTAGCGACACCACTCTTTCACCATCGCCCATTAAGAATGCAATGTGGATAGCGAGCCTTTCGTCACTCTTTGAATAATCTGAAAGGGCTTTGAGCCGTGCATAATAGCTCCCTTTGTCATCCGTCATATATAGGGTCTTAGGAATCGTAAAAGAGGGTTCGCTTTTTGACAGAGCAGCTTCTATCGTTTGTAATTCTGCGTGGGTATAATACCGCTCGTTGAGTCCCTTTGCTCCCTCTAACAGACTACACGAGACTACAAGTGGGATGGCTAATAATCCCCAAATACTACGCACAGTGGTGTCGCTTATTGCGGAGGCTGATCATCAGCTTGCTGATGAGATAAAGGACGGATAGGAGCAACACTGCTACCACACCTGTAGGGAGATTAAAGAAGTAGCTGATAAAGAGTGCTATCAGCACTGCCACAATACTCGTGACCGAACTATAGGTCATCATCCCCCGAACGCTCTCCGTCCATTGCCCCACCATCATCTGTGGAAGTGTGAGCATACTCATCAGCATCATAATACCCATCACCCGAATACTTAGCACTATGCCGATGCTGATCCACGCAATGATCAAATACTGATAGAACCGGCACCGCATCCCTCGCACCTCCATAAATTGTGGATCAAAGGATAGGTAGACGAGCGGTCTGTACCACCGAATCACCACGAATAGACTCAAAATGGCATACCCAAGTAGCAACCAAAGCTCTAAGGGACTCACTAATAGAATGTTGCCAAAAAGAAAACTGCTGAGACCGGGAGTATATCCCGGCGTGAGAAAAGTAAACAATACCCCTAATGCCATACCAAGTGACCAAATGGCAGCAATTGCAGAATCCTCCCGAACCCTTCCCCAACGGCTGAGCCACTCCACACCTAAACCACTCAAAAGGGCTGCTCCCATTGCGTAAAGGAGAGGATTGTGACCTAAAAAAAATCCTAATCCTAACCCTGCAAAAGAGCTGTGCGTGATACCTCCTGAGACAAATACCATTCGCCGTACAACTACGATACTCCCAATGATCCCTGTAATAAGACCCGTGAGCAGTACAGCTATGGCTGAGTGCAAGAAAAAATCGTAACTAAAGAGCGACATCATACTTTTATCTCCTCGTTATTCCTTAAGCATTCTACGTAACTCTTCCTCAACTTTTGGGGGCATAGATAAGTGTCGAAGCCTTATGCTTCTTTGCCATGGAGCCAATTCCTCCTTCCTTAATGTCTTTAAGACTTCCAGCCACTCCTCCACGTCGCCTTGCGTATAATCCTCGCCCTTTCTGTTGCGGAATCGGTCTAATTCTTCATCCTCAAAGTAAACCACTCTCGGTGGCGTCCCTATCCCGGCATTGAAGCACGAAGTACCCCCACAACACCCACTACACTTGTGCTCGGAGTACTGGTTACGCCCCTCAGGTATTGCCCCATTCGCCCGCCGCACACGTCTCAGATAGACCATTCCCACGATAGCGATGATGAGCAAAACGAATACTATTCCCATTGTCGTCCAATCCATATCTATTTTTCCTCTTCACCAATACAAAGATACCAAAAAAGCCCAACCCTTTGAGTCTTTGTCCTCGTCAACAAAAAATCGGATACCTGATATTAGCCTAAGGAAATACCCGGTATCCGTCAGAGCTAATTCCCTATATCCGCCAAGACGAATATAGGGAATCCGTTTTTGTGAAATATAGGGCAATGGGTCGGAGGTGTATAATTACACCAATGTGCCGTGCCGATTATTCCTATTGATATTAGTTTACAAGTCCCTATAGAATAGGGGGAACGACCTTTTTATCGTCCTATTTCAAGTGAAGAAAGCTAAAGACTTCGGAATCTCTAAGTAAGATATTCCCCTAACGTTAGGTGGAAAGTCGCAATATTATTATATTTGCTAACCACATTATTTTAATCTGTAACAATACGTAATTATTATGAGTAATGACAATAAGAAGTCGGAGTACGGATTCGACACGATGGCGGTGCATGGCATGCCACATAAGAACCCTTTCGGGGCTCTATCTACACCTATCTATCAAACCTCTACCTATGTCTTTGATAGTGCAGAGCAAGGTGGAGCCCGCTTCGCTCTCGAAGAGCCGGGGTACATATATAGCAGATTGGGCAACCCTTCTTGCACACATGTAGAGGAGAAATTGGCTCTTTTAGAGGGGGCTGAGGCGGCTATTGCTTGTTCATCAGGTATGGGTGCTATCACGTCTGCACTTTGGGTGCTTCTACAACAGGGTGACCACATGGTGGCACATAAGACGCTTTATGGGTGTACCTACGCCTACTTCTCTCACGGCTTAAGCCGTTATGGCATTGATGTGAGTTTCGTAGATATGACCGACCCGGAGGAGGTGAGGAAAGCCATCCGACCCAATACTAAGGTCGTTTACTTTGAGAGTCCTGCTAATCCTACTATGGATATGGTGGATATCGAAGCTATCACAAAGATCGCCCACGAGCAGGAGGGCATTACTGTAGTGGCTGATAATACCTACTGCACTCCTTACCTATGTAGACCTATGGAGTATGGCGTAGATGTGGTGGTGCATTCTGCCACTAAGTACCTCAATGGTCATGGAGACGTGATCGCGGGATTTGTAGTAGGTAGCAGCGAATACATCACTCAAGTGCGTTTGGTGGGGGTTAAAGATCTGACCGGGGCTTGCCTTGGCCCACACGAAGCTTTCCTTATCGATAGAGGGATGAAGACGCTATCAATCCGGATGGATAGGCATTCAGAAAACGCTCAAAAGGTAGCAGAGTTTCTCGAAAGTCACCCCAAGGTACTAAGTGTAGAGTATCCGGGGCTTAGTAGCTTTAAGTACAAAGCATTGGCTGATAAGTATATGAAACTCCCCGGAGGTATGATCTCTTTTGAAGTCAAAGGCGGAAAGCCTGCCGGTCAAAAGCTGATTGACACGTGCAAATTATGCTCTGTGGCTGTGAGCTTAGGGGATACCGAGACGCTGATACAGCACCCTGCAAGCATGACCCACTCACCATATACCGAGGAGGAGTGTGCCGCAGCAGGTATTTCTCAAGGGTTAATACGTTTGTCTGTAGGTCTGGAGTGCGTCGAGGACATCATTGCTGACCTTGACCAAGCATTGCAGGCAATCTGAAGATAGTTTAGGGGAGTGGATAACGGCCGGGTGTTATGCAAGGGTTTGTAAAATGACCCTTTTGCATAACACTTTTGTCGTATCATTTTGTATCGTACTCTATATTAATAAGAGGAAAGAACGTGGGAGCCTACATAATTTAGATAATGGCACATTTTCTCATCTTATATATTTGCAATTGAATTAAAAAAGTGGTACCTTTGGAATTAGTAATAAATTTCACTTTTAGATAAAATTGAATGTTATGATTAAGAAAGAGCTACAAGCTAAAATAAACGACCAGATTAACTTTGAGTACGAGTCGGCATTACTATACAAGCAGATGTCTATACAGATGGATACTATTGGGTGGGCCGGCTTCGCACAATGGTTCCATACCCAGTATCACGAAGAGATAGCACATGCTGAGGATATGGTGAGATATATGCTTTCTCGTGGGGAGACACCTGTCCTCAAGGATATCAAGATCCAGAAGCCTAAAACCGCCGATGTAATAGCCTATTTTGAGGCTGCTTATAAGCACGAGTGTACGGTCTCTGATAGGATTGATGACATCGTTACGGAGGCAATCACAGCAAAAGACTATGCGACTGAAAACTTCTTCCGTAAGTACGTTGACGAGCAAGTAGAGGAAGAGGAGACGGTAGCCGGTATCGTGGATCGTCTGAAGTTGGCTAATGGTACTGCCGGCTTTGTAGTGATCGATTCGCAATTGGGAAATCGGAAATAAGGTCATTTTTTGATCGTTCGAGTGTAAGGGTATGCCTTTAAGCATAGGGCATACCCTTTTCCTTTTTTGTGCTTATGAGCGTTTGTATAGGGGGATTACTTGGTAGAATAATCGGATTTTATTATCTTGCACTTGGTAAATCATTTAACTGATAGAGGATGAAAGGTAATCATAGATATTTACTCGTAGGGGCATTCGCCAGCGTGATGTCGCTACTCGCAGGGTGTGGCTTATTTGCTCCGGATCATTCGGGAGAAGTGACCGGGAGAAGTGCCACTTTGGTGGAGAAGCAATTGATACTCGTCGGGACATATACCGATAAAGGGTCGGAGGGTGTTTATTCATTTACTTACACCCCAAACCAGCAACAGATACGGCATACCGGCACTTTTATTACGCCCAATCCTACCTATTTGGCATACGACAAATCTAAAGGAGTCGTCTTTATTTCTAACGAAGAGAGCTCCACAGATAAGGCTATGGTCACAGCCGCAAGCCTTGATGGCAGGAGTGGAAGGCTCACTGCTCTAAACAGCTCATATACGCTGGGTGTTTCGCCCTCTTCCATAGCTACCGACAGCCGTAATTATGTAGTAACTGCCAATAATGGATCAGGATCACTCACGCTATTTAAGGTAGATGGTCATGGACTTTTGGGACAACCGGACTGGAATATAGTAATGGACCAGCAAGAGGATGCTCGCCCTCAATGTGTCCTTTTCTCTCCCAATAATAAGGAGCTTTTCCTAACGGATAGGGGGCTAGATAAGGTTTATCATTTCAACGTCAGTGCCAATAACCCACCCCTTACCATTGACACAAACTCGATGTCTCTGCCCACGGGTACAGCCCCAATATGTATGACGTTGGATGCTAAAGGCGAATACGCTTATCTATTATCAGGAAACACACCCTACATCTATGTGTATCGCCATCGTGATGGCAGCCTGGATGAGGTGCAGAGATATGAATTATCCGTGCCTGCTCATTCCCATGGTCAGCATTTAGCCCTTAGCGGTGACGGCAAGTTTTTGTACGCTTCACACTCTGGAGCGACTAACGCCGTTAGCATTTTCAAAGTGGAGCCAACTAATGGGACGATTAGGGAAGTAGGACAAAAAAAAGTGGGTGCAATGCCACGACATTTTGCGATAAGTCCCGACGGGCAAATGCTGGTCATAGCTTGTATGGACAGTAACAAAATAGAGTTTTACCATCGAGATATGACCACGGGGCTTCTTACAGATGCCAAGTCGCTCGGTGTCAGTATGAGTCGCCCGGCGTATGTACTTTGGTTGGAGCAGTTTTAAAGACACTTTTTTAGTTTGTTTCTAAGTAAAAAAGTGCCTATGTGGCTATTTTTGACGACATTTGCCAAAATATAGAATCCATAACTACGAGATATGAAGCGGGATGAATTGATACGGGAGATAGGGCGGAAGCACAGTTTTCTTTGCGTAGGATTGGATAGCGATCCTCAAAAACTCCCAAAGCACCTGACGCGAGATGCCGAAGGTATGCTTACTTTTAACCAAGCAATAATAGACGCTACACGCGAATATACCATCGCCTATAAGCCGAATATAGCATTTTATGAAGCCTTAGGCAGCGAGGGGATCGTGGCACTTGAGCAGACCGTAAGCTACCTCCGAGCAAAAGCCCCAGAGTGTTTTGTAATACTTGATGCCAAGAGAGGAGACATCGGGAATACCTCCGGTCTATATGCACGGATGGCATTTGAGCAGTTAGGAGTAGACGCTATCACCGTTGCTCCATATATGGGAAGAGACAGCGTGGAGCCCTTTTTACAATACCCCGATAAGTGGGTTGTCCTCCTCGCCCTTACCAGCAATAGCGGTTCGCAAGATTTCGAACAAATAGAGACAAAAGATGGCGACAAAGTGTACGAGCGTGTGCTTCGGACATCAAGTGAGTGGGCATCTTCGCAAGAAATGATGTACGTCGTCGGAGCCACTAAAGCCGAATATCTCGAGGGAATCAGACGTATCATTCCTGACCATTTTTTACTGGTTCCCGGAGTGGGTGCACAGGGAGGTTCTCTAAAAGAAGTGGCAAAGTATGGCATGACGAGTGACTGCGGACTTTTAGTGAATAGCTCACGTGGCATAATCTTTGCAAGTAATAACGAAGATTTTGATGCCGTAGCAGGAGCTAAGGCTTCCGAACTTCAGCAGGAGATGAGTCGTTATTTAGATGAGTACGCAACCAATATTATAAGGTGATGAAGTATACAGCCGAAGAGATAGCTAACCATTTAGGGGGTGTCGTAGAGGGCGATCCATCAGTCGTTCTTACCGATTTCAGTAGTTTGGAAAAAGGGAAAAAGGGCGACCTCTCTTTCTTATCTAATATGCAGTATGAGAGCTATCTGTACACAACGGATAGCAGTGCCGTTCTCGTTAATAGCGACTTTCATCCTACCGAAGAGGTACACACCACATTGATACGTGTGACTAATGCCTATACCGCACTTGCTGATCTTCTGAAGCTACGTGACGCACATAGCGAGAAGCCTACCGGCATTTCGCCTTTGGCTTTTGTGGATCCCACAGCTACAATAGGTAAGGATTGCTACATAGGTCCTTTCGCATTTATCGGTCGCGAATGTAGCATTGGCGATGGTGTGCGAATATGGCCTCAGGCTTTTGTAGGCAAGCACGTAGTGATTGGCAATAATTGTCGCATCTATGCGATGGCTGTAGTATGCGACCGCACAAGGATAGGACAGCGTTGCGTGATTCATTCGGGAGCGGTCATCGGTGCGGATGGCTTTGGTTTTGCTCCAGATGAGGATGGCTACCACAAGATACCGCAGACAGGGCGAGTAGTTTTAGAGGATGATGTAGAGATAGGTGCCAATGCGTGTGTAGATAGAGCCGTTATTGATACAACAATTATCCGTAAAGGGGTGAAGCTTGATAACTTAGTTCAGATAGGGCATAATTCCGAAGTCAAGGAACACACAGTGATAGCTGCCCAGAGTGGAATAGCCGGGTCTACGACTATCGGAGCGTGGAATATGCTTGCAGGGCAGGTGGGCATTGCGGGTCATCTAAAGACGACCGACCACGTGACGTTTGCCGCAAAAACAGGTGTGCTGAGTGATATCAACGAGGCAGGCACTGTGTGGTTTGGCTATCCTGCACAGCCACACGTAAGGGCGATGAAAGCCTCAGCTAAGTTTGCCAAATTGCCCGAGATGGATAAAGAGATATACGCATTGCGTAAAGAAGTTGAGGCACTTAGAGACGAATTAAACAGCCTTAAAAAGAAAAATAATGGCACAAAAGAGTGAAACGACAGGCAACACTCTGAAGCAACAAACCCTCGGGGGCACTTTCGAGTTAGAGGGTAAGGGGTTGCATACGGGGTTGGATATTAAGGTGAAGTTTAGCCCGGCAAAAGAGGGTCATGGTATCAAGATATGTAGGGTGGATCTTCCCGATAAACCCACCATTCCGGCCTTAGCTGAGTATGTTACGAAGACGGTAAGAGGCACTGTACTTTCAGATAAATCGCTTCAGGTGAGTACTGTAGAGCATGCACTTTCTGCTCTATATGCGATGAAGATAGATAACTGTCTCATAGAGGTTAATGCCCCTGAGATGCCTATTTTTGACGGCAGTGCAAGGGAGTATATAGAGAATATTCTTAAGGTTGGAATCCAGGAACAAAATGCGGTTCGGGAGGTATATGTTGTGAAGCGAAAGATAGAAGTTCGCGACGAGGAGGGTAACGCTCACCTCACGATACTTCCCGATAGCTCCTTTGGTGTACATGTACTTATCTCCTTTAATTCTCGCGTATTATCGAATCAATATGCTACACTTGAGCAAATGGAGGATTATCCAGAAGAGATTGCTTCAGCACGTACTTTTGTATTCGTCCGTGAGATAGAAGGCTTATTAGATAGCAATCTCATCAAGGGCGGAGACCTTGATAATGCCATCGTCATTTACGACCAAGAAATTTCTCAGGACAAGATGGATAAGCTTGCAGCTATGGTAGGCACGACGTCCAAGCCTGCAGGCGAATTGGGTTACATCAATAATAAACCCCTCAAGTATATCAATGAACCAGCTCGCCATAAGCTCCTTGACCTTATCGGGGATTTAGCACTTATCGGCAGGCAATTGCAGGGACGTGTCATTGCCACCTGCCCGGGGCATTCGATAAATACCCGGATGGCGAAACTTATTCGTAAGGATATTCGCCTAAATGAGACCCAATCTCCGGTTTACGATCCTAACGAAGAGCCTTTGCTGAATGTCCAAAATGTCAAAGCTTTATTACCACATCGGTATCCAATGCTTTTGGTGGATAAAGTGATTGAGATAGGGCCTGAGCATATCGTGGGTATCAAAAACGTGACGAGCAATGAGCCATTCTTCCCAGGTCATTTTCCCGATGAGCCCGTATTGCCGGGGGTATTACAGATAGAGAGTATGGCACAGGTCGGGGGCTTGCTTATACTGAATCAGCTTGAGAATCCCGAGGAATATTCTACTTACTTCCTCACAATTGACAATGTTAAGTTTAGGCACAAGGTGGTCCCAGGGGATACTTTGGTCATCAAAGTGGTGCTAATGAGCCCACTTCGTAGGAATATAGCCAATATGCGAGGGCTTATTTTTGTAGGGGAGAAATTGGTATGTGAGGCTGAGTTTATGGCTCAGATTGTCCAGAATAATAAGAGATAAAAGCTATGAAAAATGTGAATATCAGTCCGCTCGCTGTCATACATCCCGACGCTGTTTTGGGAGATGGTGTGCAGGTAGGTCCCTTTGCTATCATTGAGGATAACGTAGAGGTGGGCGAAGGCACAGAGATTAAGTCTGGTGCTATCCTCAGGTATGGGGCGAGGATCGGTAAGGGATGTGTTATTCATCCCTACGCAGTTATTTCGGGCGAGCCTCAGGATCTCAAATTTAAAGGAGAGGATACCGTTGCGATCATAGGTGACGGCACGACGATTCGGGAGTACGCTACGATCAGTAGAGGTACCGCATCAAAGGGCTTTACGAAGGTTGGTTCGGATGTGCTTATTATGGCGTATGCCCACGTGGCACACGACTGTGAGGTTGCAGATAAAGTGATCATCGGCAATGCTTGCCAAGTAGCTGGCGAAGTAGAGATTGCTGAGCATGCTATCTTAGGAGGTGGCACACTGGTTCACCAGTTTGTACGCATAGGTCGGCATTGTATGATACAGGGTGGTACGCGGGTGACGAAAGATATTCCTCCGTATACGTTAATTGGTCGTGAGCCGGCGATGTATTGTGGTATCAATATTGTGGGGTTGCGGCGCCGAGAGTTTACTAAGGAGCAAATCTACCTTATCAATGATATCTACCGCACGCTCTATACACGTGGTCTTAATAATACCGAAGCCGTTCAAGTGATAAAGGACGAATACGAAGATCTCCCTGAGAAAAAAGCCATCCTTGATTTCATAGTAACATCACGGCGAGGTATTGTACGTGGGGGGTCGGTAGACTAATTTGGGGAGGAATAGATTAAAAAATCTCTTTATTTGTAATAGCACAAAATGATATACCGCTTGGTGATGGTGAGCGACGAAGCTCCCGACTTTTTATTAGAGATACGTATCGATGGCACTGATTCTTTTAAGTCACTTCATGATGCCATTATTAAGGCTGCGGGATATAGCGAGGGCGAGCTTTCCAGTTTTTTCGTTGCTGATAAGTATTGGCATCCCCATCAAGAGATCCTATTGATGGATATGGGATTGCGAGGTACCGATGAGGATTATTATCTCATGAAAGATACCTATATAGATGAATTTTTGGAGGACAAGGGGGATCGTTTGCTATTCCAATTTGACCAATTGGGCGACCGATATTTCTTTATTGAACTAAAGGAGATAATCTTGGGGGATACCTTAAAAGCCCCTCAATGTACTCGTAAAAAAGGCACGGCTCCAAAGCAGACTTCAGACGTCGAGGAGCTACTTCAGAGTGCCACCATCTCTAAGGCTAAGCAACCAGTGGCTCAGGCTCTTACTCCTGAGGAGGACGATGAATTTGCGTCGGATGAGTACGACTTAGAGGACCTTGATAGCGAGGGTATGGATATCATTGATACCGAGGAAAATCTTTAAGACGTGCCACATAGGCTCATAGTGGTTATAGGACCTACGGGGGTGGGGAAGTCAGCCTATGCCATTCGTCTGGCACAGGATTTACATTGCCCGATAATCTCATCCGATAGTAGACAGGTATATAGGGGGATGACCATAGGTACCGATGCTCCCCGCGAATCTCTTCTGAATACTATTCCCCATTATTTAGTGGCTTGCAGGGAGGTGTGGCAACCATATAGCGCGAGTGATTTTGCACACGACGCAGAGCGACTTCTTGATGATTTTGCCCCTATATATCCTGATATTGTGATGGTGGGAGGTAGTATGCTGTACCTCCAAGCCCTTCTTTTCGGACTTAGCGATGCCCCTGCCGCTTCTCCTGAAGTGAGGCAAGCTCTTTGGCGTGAATACCATGCGTACGGGGCTACGCCCTTAAGGGAGCGACTAAAAGTGGTCGATCCTGTGTACCTAAGTCAGATAGACCCGAATAATCATAAGCGAATCATTAGAGCTTTAGAGGTCTACGAGACTACAGGTAAGCCCTTTTCAAGTTATCACAAAGAGAGCTATCCACGACCCTTGGGTTACGATGTAGAGCTCCATTTAGTGACCCGTCCTCGCCCTCAGCTGTACGAAAGGATTAATGCCCGAGTGGCACAAATGATGGATCGGGGATTAGTTGAGGAGGTGAAACGTTTAGCTCCTTATCGCAACGAAAATGCCCTCAATACCATCGGCTATAAAGAGGTATTCCAATACCTTGATGGCGATATTCCGCTCCACGAAGCACAATCTCTAATCGCTAAACACACACGTACTTACGCTCGTCAGCAGATATCCTTTTTCACGAAGTGGTGCAAGGAGGGGAGCCCATTCCGCTATCAAATTGTCAGCCTTACTGATTAATAGAGGGCGTTTAAAGGGGCTATACAGGGAGTCCCTTTATATTCTTTAAATCCATATTATTACTATAGTCTTAAGGTATCAAGTATCAGCTCAGGAGGATACCTGGTATTAGCTCCGACGAATATAGGGAATTCGTCTCGACTAATATCAGGTATCCGCTAAGCCTAATAGCATCCTATTTAGTTTCAGATGCCTTATCAAGAGACGTTTTTATGTTAATTTATGCCATAAAGGGCCTGCTTTTATCCGTAATTATTGGTACCTTTATGCTCAGTATATATGAGTAATACGACAACCTATGAATAAGACAGAGATAATTATTCCGATAGAGGAGAAGGATTTTTCAGAGCTTACTCCAGAGGAGCTTGAAATCGTGGAGGCCGCTCGTGATATAGCAAAAAGAGCGTATGCCCCATACTCTCAATTTAGAGTGGGAGCAGCACTAAGGCTACAAAGTGGGCGAATAGTCACCGGCTCTAATCAGGAGAATGCCGCCTATCCATCTGGCTTGTGTGCCGAACGGACTGCCTTATTCTACGCTGGGGCTAACTATCCCGATGACCCCGTTATGGCACTCGTAATCACCGCGATGAGGGCTGATGATAAGTACGTGGCATTAGCAGCGCCTTGTGGGGGATGTCGTCAAGTGATTCTTGAGACAGCCGATAGATACAAGCACCCATTCCCTATTTATCTCGCAGGCCCTTCGTCCGTTAAAATCGTCCGAGACTGCCGACAGCTATTGCCTATTAACTTTGATGCTTCGTCATTATAGGAGGTTTTTTGATGAGCGACTTCGTAGTATCAGCAAGAAAATATCGTCCAAGTACCTTTGAGAGTGTTGTGGGGCAGAAAGCTCTTACAACGACCCTTAAAAATGCCATTGCTCAGGATAAGCTCTCGCACGCTTACTTATTTTGCGGTCCGAGAGGTGTGGGCAAAACATCGTGTGCGAGGATATTTGCCAAAACCATCAATTGCCAAAATAGAACACCGGAAGGGGAGGCGTGCAACGAGTGTGAGAGCTGTATTGCAGCTAACGAGCAGCGGTCTTACAACATTATGGAGCTCGATGCCGCCTCC
This sequence comes from uncultured Porphyromonas sp., assembly GCA_934364985.1. Taxonomy (GTDB): domain Bacteria; phylum Bacteroidota; class Bacteroidia; order Bacteroidales; family Porphyromonadaceae; genus Porphyromonas_A. The sequence goes on from CAKRMU010000002.1 coordinate 88,976, forward strand.
AATAACTCCGTAGCCGATATCCGCCAATTAATTGATCAAGTCTATATAGCTCCCACAGAGGGCAAGTACCGAGTGTACATCATCGATGAGGTGCATATGCTATCCAGTAGTGCCTTTAATGCCTTCCTAAAGACACTCGAAGAACCACCTAAGCACGCCATATTTATATTGGCGACGACCGAAAAACACAAAGTACTCCCCACAATTATCTCGAGATGCCAGGTGCATGATTTCAGTAGAATCACGAGCCAAGATATAGCTGATCACTTAGCTAATATCGCATCAAAAGAGGGGATAATGGCTGAGGCAGAAGCCCTGCAGATGATAGGCATCGCCGCGGATGGAGGGATGCGCGACGCCCTAAGTATGTTTGACCAAATAGCTGGTTTTGGGGGTGGTCACGTCACGATGGAAGGAGTCCGTCAGAATCTTAACTTATTAGATGAGGACGAATACTTTAAGTTGCTCGCCTTTGTATTGGAGGGAGCCCACACCAAGACCCTAATCCTCATCAACGACTTACTTAATCGGGGGTACGATGGGGAGGTAATTATGCGGGGCTTCTCAAACTTTTTGCGTAACGTTTTACTGGCACAATCTCCGGATACCATCGCATTAATTGACACCCCCATCAGCATTAAGGAGAGGATGCAAAAGGCCGGTGCTTACTCCTCGACAAGTCTTCTGTGGAGATACCTTAAGATAAGCAGTAGCTTCGGGTTACAGACAAAAGGGAGTACGGAGACGCGGTTAGCCCTCGAGGTAGCATTAATGAAGATGTGCGAACTATGTGGTAATAGCCCCCTCGCAGTGCCTATACCCCCTACCCCCAAAGACACTCTGAGAGAAGGAACCTATCCGTCCACGTCTAATGCCGATAACTCTTCTGAGATAAATGCTTCTCAGATGGTTCGCCAGCCCATAAAAACCTATTCCAAAACCACACAAAAAGCTCCGGAAATCCCTAAGGCAAAAGGGACAGATGTCCAAAAAAGGTACGACTTCTCTGTACTAACCGGTCAGTCTGCAATGCAAAGTGAGCGGCAAGGAGATCTCTCAAAGAGTAAGACTCAACGGCGTGAAAGCTATACCGAAGAGCAATTACGGCAAAGCTGGCATAAGGCATTATCGATGATAAATAGCCCAATGGCGAAAGGACAATTGGAGCACTTTGAGCCACATAAAACTGAGGATGATAAGATCACAATAGTAGTTTCAAATAACACCTTTCGTTTACAAATCGAGGAGGTAGTGGACGATTTGCTTGAGATAATTCATAACGAATTGCAGAATGACCACGTGAGTATTGCCATCGTTGTGGATGTAAAAGCTCGTGAGCAATTGCCACAGACACCTCAGGAAAAACTCACATTCCTATCTAACGAAAACCCTTGGTTGGCAACATTTGTAACCGACTTAGGGCTAAGACCAAGGACGTAATAATATTGTATCAATAACTAAATAACAATTACCGAAATGAAGAAATTAACTACATTACTTTCTGTAGCTATCCTATCTTTGGGATTGGTATTCCCTGCATCTGCTCAGGAAGAAAAGAGCAACGAGTATCAGTTTACCATTGTTAAGGAGTTGCCAATTACTCCTATCCAGAATCAGGCTCACTCCAGTACTTGTTGGGCATTTAGTGGCCTCGGATTCTTTGAGATGGAAGTCCTTCGTACCACAGGTAAGAGCGTCGTACTTTCGCCAATGCACGTGGTTTCACATTCGTGGAAAGACAAAGCCGATAATTATGTACGCTACCACGGATATGCCAATTTTGCCCCTGGTGGATCCTTTTACGACGTACTTTACTCTATGAAGCACTACGGCATCGTACCTATGAGCGAGATGGAGGGTCTCAACTATGGCTCTGAGCGTCATAACCATAACGAACTGGATAATATGACTTCTGCCTATATGACCGCCCTCGTAAAAGCCATGGAGAGAGAGGGGCTTACGCCTGCTTGGAAAAAAGGGTTTGATGCAATCGTAGACGCATATCTTGGCGAAGAGCCTCAGACATTCGTCTATGAGGGTAAGACATATACCCCTCAGAGCTTTATGAAGTCTCTCGGGCTAAATCTTGATGATTATGTGTCTCTTACCAGCTTTACTCACCATCCTTTCTACACTAAATTCTCCATCGAAATCCCTGACAACTGGCGTCATGGTCTCTCCTATAACATTCCTTTGGATGAGTTTATGAAGGTCATCGATAGTGCCCTTAACAATGGTTATGGTGTGGCTTGGGGTTCAGACGTGAGCGAAGTAGGCTTCAACCGCAATGGGCTTGGTGTCCTTGTAGATATAGATGCAGCTGAGAAGACCGGTTCTGATCAAGCACGCTGGGTCGGTGCTTCGGCAACAGACAAAAAAGCAATGATTCAAGAGTTAGTCAATAACCCAAGTACCCCGGAAATCAACGTAACCCAAGAAAATAGGCAAAAAGGCTTTGATTACCTTGAGACTACTGACGATCACGGAATGCTACTATTCGGAATCGCTAAAGATCAGAATGGCAAGAAGTTTTATATGGTCAAGAATTCTTGGGGTGACGCAGGTAAGTACAAAGGTGTATGGTATGTGTCTGAAGCATTTGTTGCCAGCAAGACCATCAATATCCTTGTACACAAAAACGCAGTACCTAAAGATATCCGAGCTAAGTTAGGCATCTAAGCTTTAAGAGCTTGCACATAGGAAAACATACTTTCGCCCACCTCAGAAACGATCGTTTCTAAGGTGGGCATTTTTTATTCGGTAGCAATATCGTACGTACTCCTATTTCTCCAAATCAGCAGTGGTATAATAGTAGGGGTACTATTTCCCCAAAAGTAGACTGCTATGAGACGAACACTCTTTGTATGGATAGAAACTAAAAAGAGGGCTGCGAAGTAGTATCGCAGCCCTCTTTAATTTAGGTTGTTAGTGCTAATGATTATAGCTCTGCCACACGCTCTTGTTTGACAATCTCCATACCTCTTAGCAAGGCTTCCTTATTAAGTGGTATCAGTTTGTGGTGTCTCTCAGGTAGAGTTTTCTTAAGACCTGCCTCTACATTTGATACATCGATCATAGGAGCAACCTTAAGAAGTCCACCCAATACAATCATATTAAACACTTTGGTATTATTCATCTTGACACTCTCGTCAACGGCATCAACGCGATAGACATTGACGTCTTTTCTGTCGGGGATAGTGTGCACACCATTGCTATCATAGAGCATAATACCGCCCTTCTTAACAAGGGGCATAAACTTATCCATTGAAGGCTGATTGAGGACAATCGCTACATCGTACTCGTTGAGGATTGGCGAACTAATTTGCTCATCGTTAATAATAACGGTGACATTAGCTGTACCTCCGCGCTGCTCTGGACCGTACGAAGGCATCCAACTCACTTCTTTTCCACCCATAAGTCCGGAGTAGGCAAGTATCTTACCCATAGAAAGCACACCCTGACCTCCGAATCCTGAAATAACTATCTCGTATGTCTTTTTCATATCACTTAGTAAAAATGTAGATTAGATATCCTTCAGGTCGCCCAGTGGATAAGCTGGGAACATGTTCTCACTTAGCCATTCGTTAGCCTTCTCTGGCGACTTTTTCCAACCGCTATTGCAAGTAGAAACGATCTCTACAACTGATGTCCCCTTACGTGCCATGGAGTTGTCAAATGCCTTACGGATAGCTTTCTTTGCCTTACGGATATTCGCAGGAGTATGTACACTCTGACGGGTCACATAGCAAGTACCAGGCAATTCTTTTAGGAGGTTAGTAATGTTAAGTGGGTAACCATTTAACTCTACATTCCTACCTGCTGGACAAGTAGTCGTAGGCATACCTTCAAGAGTTGTAGGTGCCATCTGACCACCAGTCATACCATAGATAGCATTATTGATGAAAATAATAGTAATGTTTTCGCCTCTATTAGCAGCGTGAATTGTTTCTGCAGTACCAATAGCCGCGAGGTCACCATCACCCTGATAGGTAAATACTAAGTTATCGGGGCATAGTCTCTTAATAGCTGTTGCCAAGGCAGGTGCCCGTCCGTGTGCAGCTTCTTGGAAATCAATATCTATATAGTTGTATGCAAATACGGAGCATCCTACAGGAGCAACGCCCACTGCACGATCTTTCATACCCATATCTGCGATCACTTCAGCCACAAGCTTATGCACTACGCCATGGCTACATCCAGGGCAATAGTGTAGCACCGCATCGGTGAGAAGCTTAGGCCTCTCGTATACTAAATTCTCGGGCTTTACTAACTGTGATACATCCACAGAGGTCTCGCCCATTACTTGTTGCATATTACTCATATTCTTTTTATTTATAAGGTCAAATATCTCTTTGGGGGTTAATGTCTTTACGTACTTTCTTTTTCACGACTACTCTTCTACCATATTGGAATAGCCGAATAGCCACTGCGATGCCACCCACCCAGTAAAAGGGGATGCGGCTGGAGACCACAAAGAATATCACTATTGCAGCTACTGCTAATAGCATAAATACTGCTGTGAGCAATTGGTCAATACTATCGCTGACGTACATAATGCTAACCTCCTTCTGCTCTAATGGCTAATTACCACTCAAAGCATTTACCCATAGCGTCTTTGATCTCGCCTGGTGCGAATATCATACCGCCCATACGACCGTAGTGATGTACAGGCACTTTACCATTAACGGCAAGACGTACGTCCTCTACCATCTGCCCTGCATTAAGCTCGACACTGATAAAGCCCTTTGCTTGATTAGCCAGCTCAGCAATACGCTTTGTTGGGAATGGCCAAAGAGTAATAGGACGCAAAAGACCTACCTTTTTACCCTCGGCTCGGCACAGCTCTACCACTTTTTGGCAGATGCGGCTACTCGAACCGAATGCCACGATGATATACTCTGCGTCGTCGGTCATAAACTCCTCGTAACGGACTTCATTCTCCTCTATCTGCCTAAACTTAGCTTGAAAGCGGTGGTTATTCTCCTCCATCACCTGAGATTGTAGTTCTAGTGAAGTGATGACAGAGCGTTCGTCGCCATCGTGACCAATGGTTGCCCATTTGTACTTAGCACGAATCTCCTCGTCTGTCATCCGAGGTTTCTGCTCTGGCAAAACGACTTTCTCCATCATCTGACCAATCACACCATCAGATAGGATCATGACAGGATTGCGATACTTAAAGGCAAGGTCGAAACCAAGACCTACGAAATCAGCCATCTCCTGTACAGAGTTAGGAGCAATCACAATAAAGTGATAGTCACCATGACCTCCGCCCTTAACGGCCTGGAAATAGTCGCCTTGGCTTGGCTGGATGGTCCCTAAACCAGGACCGCCTCGCATCACATTAGCTACGACGCAAGGCAACTCTGCACCTGCAATATAGCTGGCACCCTCCTGCATAAGGCTCCACCCTGGGCTGGAGGTCGTCGTCATCACTTTTTTGCCGCAAGCGGCACCACCATAAACCATATTGATAGATGCCACCTCGCTCTCAGCTTGCAACACTACCATACCTGTGGTTTTCCAGGGCTCTACTTCCATCAAACACTCCAGCACCTCACTCTGTGGGGTGATTGGATAACCAAAGTAACCATCCGCACCTGCACGGATAGCACCATGAGCAAGGGCTTCATTGCCCTTCATCAGTTTTACTTCTCTTTCCATATACCTTTCTCTTTTTGATTAACGTCTTTGTAAATACTACTTTGCCCTATAGACGGTGATACATCCATCGGGGCATACAAGCCCGCAACTGGCACACCCAATGCAATTCTCTGGGTGAGCCATGTAAGAGAAATGGTACCCCTTATCGTTGATCTCAACGGGGTGCATGGCCAACGTACTTGTAGGACAAGCAACGGCACAAAGGTTACAACCCTTGCAACGCACTTGATCAATAACTACAGTACCTTTTACTTCTTTTGTCATGTGGTTTTCAGTTATGGGTTAAACTTCTATTATCATCAAGTAAGGGAGAGTGACAAGACTGCCACACTCCACACCCTCAAAGGTACTAAAAGCTTTTGGAATAAACGAATTTTTTGAATTATTTTCTCGCTCCTCAATTTTCGCATCGCACGAATAATCATCCTCACAATTAAGGGTGCTATGCATAGGTACGCTCTCGAGCATAGCACTAAGTCTCTCTTTAGCTTATCATCCTTATGATGACAAAATGAATCATTTCACCTCGCTACCGGATACTTGAGATGCAGAGGGCTGAGAATCCGATATTAGTACTAAAAGATACCCGATATCCATAGATGCTGATATCGGGTACTTTCTAACTTATTATGCGATATAGTATATCAAATACACCTATTGTAAAAGCTGAACTACAACGGCAAATTGCAATTTCATACCTTTTACTTTAAAGGGAAGGTCAATTGCCTTTGGCCTGAGAGATGGAAGATCAATAGAAACTCATGCTCTTCTGATAGGGGTTTAGAACCTTCATATCTCAAGACAAAGTAACCGACCAACCAAGTAATATCATTTGCACTAAAATTACTAAGAGGTTTTCTGATCAATTCAATTTCATTTTCTTCCTTTTTTTCTATGGCTTTCTTTATTGAGAAATAGTCAATCTCAAACTCATTAGATACATTATCACCAGACTTTTTATCTACTACGATAATCTTATTGATATCAATAGGCATTGAGTATTGTGGATGTATCAAAATATACTCTTTATCGCCCAATTCGCTATGTTCAAGTGCCAAACGAGCAAATTCTTCTGGGTTATTCTTTAACGATATGCTCTGATTGGGAGACATGTCAACTCTCCAACTATGCTCTGTTCTTTCAACAATGCCAACATTTCCCAAAGTATAATAAGGATCAATGAGATACCTTACCCGAGTTTCATAACCTTCAATAAGGTCGCTTCTATAATTGCAACTAAATAGTAAAGTACTAAAAAGAGCAACAACACAGAATATATTTAACTTTTTCATCATTTATATGCATTTAAAATGTTCATGACCTAGTACTGATAATAATCTGGAATATTTGTTTCTTCGCCAGCATCGCTCAAAATAGTAGGATGGTTAGAGTCAAAAACTCCAGGGGTAAAATATCCATCATTTAGACCACCCCAGCCCCAATTACAATGAACAAAAATTCTATTCTCAATATGACTTGCAATAACTTTATTAGTATTATTGTCAATAGTCTTCCTTTCCCTTTCTTGCACTACTAAACCATCTACAAGCCAAGCATGACCTCCTTTATAAATGGTTTTTGGATGTTTGAAAATCCACCATCCTACCATCTCTTTTCCACGCTCAGAATTACCCCTCATAATGACAGGTCTGAGTTGCTTTATACTATTAATAAGTCCTTGTTCAAAATAGGGTGTCAAATCAGACGGATTTTTATACCCCATATTCCTCAACATTGAAACAATGTTACCAGTATATGCTTTTGTACCTGTAGTACCCCAAGAGTTTCCTAATTCGTCACCAATTGTCCTAAGATATTGAGACACCTGCTTTGCATATTTTTGATAATCATCATTGAAATAATCACTAAAAGAAGAATACTTATTTAAATAATCCCAATCTAAATCAATACCTTTGAATGAAATAGGATAATGATAGTACGATGTGAATTGTGCTGCGGCAATAGCCACACAACCAGCCACTGCTCGTTTCCCATTTATTAACGGAGCACAATCATTGTATGGATAACCTTGACTCCATGTCACCTTTATCAGAGGCTTAACTTCGGACTTCGTCTCCCAATTAGTATACTCAAATCTACACGAAATACCGGGGGAATCTCCATCTAATAAAGAATCACACGCTTGACTATTATCATTGTTTCTTTGCCTTGAGTCATATTCTTTCACCTTTTGGATATAATATATAGGCAACCTGGATAGATAAACGGCAAATCCAAAATTGTCTATTACTTCATCTTTATCTAAGTGACCAGAATCCGTATAAAGTAGCAATTCCGATACTCTTTTATCACCCCAAACAACAACTACACCTCCATTATTCTTCTTATTAAGGATATAAAGTATAGTATCAACTGGTATGATATCTGAAGCGTCAGAATTTGATCTTAGTGAACCATTGCTAAGAACGACATCCACATCAAATTCGCTATCATCACAACGAGTTCTTAGCCCATCGCCATTTTGAATACTCTTTGCTATGAGAATTGCTTCTTCAATGCTTCTCTGTGGATTTAAGTTCACATCATCCCCATTGTTGTCGTCCACGCCTCTAAATGTAGGCACAGGATCAGAAGCACTCAGCTCTAATGAGCCACGTTGGGAGCAAGATATTAAAAGTATCTCGCCAATGGCTAATAAAAAAGTCAGCAATAAGCTTTGAATAATCTTATTCATAAAAACTCCACTAAAATAATTAAACTTTATCTAATTGCTCCAAATATAACAACAAAATATTAGAATAACAAGCTATTATACAATTATAAATCTCTTAAAAGTGAAATAAAGGTAATGCTTAAAATAAGACCATTGTTGCACTATCACGAGATATGACATAAAAGATCAATTATTGCATCTTAGATAACTATTGTGGTATTTCCAAGACCTTCTTGAGGATATATGCAACACACGATTGAAGTATTACAAAATAGGGATACCTGAGATATAGAGGGGTAAAAAACTGCTTTACTTGTCGTGAACTACGAGTTTGCCTCAAAAAAAAACTGAGAGGTGGGGCAATATCTGATGTCTATTTTTTGAAGTGGAGTATTAGCAACAGCATGGAGAATAAGGCAGAAAAGTGTATCTTTACGATACAAAACGTCTGACAATGATCGGCGTATGAAGCTTGCAGGAAGCGGACTTTAGGATTACAAAATTCCATATGTAGTAATAACGTGTGTGGGGATTAGAAAAGACGAAAAGATAGTTAAGGATGTTTTCATCCTCTGCATCCTGAGGGTAATAAAGCATGCCGAATGTCATACGAATATCATTGGCAGACTATAATCTATCGGGTATAGGGCAGAAAACTATGGATTTAATAGAGCGTTACGAAGGGTACCTTAGGTACGAGCGGGGTATGTCTGAGCTGACGATAAAGGCATACTTAAATGACCTCCACAAGTGGCTTTCCTTAGAGGAGAAAGAGGGAGCAACGGAGGAGGAGCTTAGAGCATTCATTTCATCGGTAGATAACCGTCGGGCACGCAAAGCCCTGATAAAGCTTATGGATGGTCCCGACAGCGTGCGGAGCGTCAAGCGGTATCTAAGCACCCTCAGGGGCTTCTACAACTATCTGATGAAGATATCTGTCGTAGAGCATAACCCTTTTAGGAATGTCCAAGTACCTAAGGATGGGCAATATCTCCCCACTTTTGTCAATGCAGATGTATTGACAACGCATATTGAGACGCTATATAAAGAAGCAGCACTACTCGAAATCGCGGAGGAAAGAGAGCACTCTTGGTGCCATGCTTTTGTGGTAGACTTATTATTTCAGACAGGGATGAGAGAGGGTGAGTTATTAGGTCTTCGCCTTAAAGATATTGACACGAAAGGAGGGCATCTCAAGGTATTAGGAAAGAGGCATAAGGAACGTATTATACCTCTGGGACCATTGATCTGTGACAAGATTGAGCTTTACCTCAGCTACCGAACACCCAAACGCGAGCCCTGCGATGCCTTTTTGCTCAACGATACCGGGGAGCCGGCAAATGCACAATATATATATAAGGTAGTCACAACTGCCCTCGCCCCCCTCCCGCAATACTCACGAAAGAGCCCTCACGTGCTGAGACACAGCTTTGCCACTGCTATGCTTAATAATGGTGCCGATCTAATGAGCGTTAAGGAATTATTGGGTCACGAGTCGATTTCAAGCACAGCTATCTACACCCACACTACCTTTGAGGAGCTTCGGAAGTCGTATCAAGCTCATCCCCGTAATCGCTTTGAAACTAAGGCTAAAGTGGAGGACGACGAGAGAGACGACGAGCATTCGGAAGATTAACCATTCCGGCATTGCACCCAAGGACTACACTAAGCAGGGAAAAACAAATACTTACTATTCGCTACAGCGTATTCCTGATATCCGCAAAAGTAAATACTTGGTATTCGCCGAGACGAATACCAAGTATTAGCTGAGCCTAATTCCAAGTATCCACTTTTGACTATTTCTGAAAAAGATAATAGTACTTTCAAGGATAAACATCTTCAAAGTTACAACTCAAGTGCCACAGAAATAATAATGCCCTCTAAAGTTGTACAAATAAAAAAATAAGATTATATTTGTCATACAGAAGACCAAAGGTTGGTGGGCAAGTACCGGATTGCCATACGAGCCGCGAGTACCATCCTTTGAGGTGCTTCGGAAATTGTATTATAGTTTTACCCCTTATGGGTTAACTTAAGAAAGAAAGGAGAACGACGATGAAGACAAAAGTACAAGCTGTAAACTTTGAGATCTCCGAACAGCTTAAGGCGTTTGTAGAGAAAAAAGTGGGGAAATTGGAGCGATTCTGCACTGATATCATAGATGCCGAAGTGGCTCTCACCGTAGAGAAGCCTGAGCAAGCCAAAAATAAACGAGCAAGGATTACCTTGGCGATCAAAGGCCCGGACCTATTTAGTGAAAAGGTAGCCGATAGCTTCGAGGAAGCAGTTACCGAGGCTTGCGAAGCTTTAGAGCGTCAGCTCGAGAAGCACAAGGCAGGTACAAAGAAATAATGCAATGTTTTTTCAGATTAATAATTTTTGAAAAAAGAGGGAGCAGGTAGCGATATCCGCTCCCCCTTATTTTATATCAGCGACACCAAGACACACCCCCATTTCAAAAAACTACAATAACCCACAAAAACGACTAACACGTGGCACTAACCTAAGCGATATGTAGTGGTGCTTCGCAGACCCTTAGCAGATCCTTTTCATCCGAATTAAAGTCGAAATAATCCCCCTTTGTATCTTTTTTGGTAGCTTTGTAAACAACATCTAAAAGGAGATATTTTACACACATATAACACATTACAGCATTATGCAGATATTAGACAAAATAGTGGCAAACGCTAAGGCCAATAAACGCCGAATCGTATTGCCTGAGGGGCTTGAAGAGCGTACACTACGTGCAGCCGACAGGATTATAGCAGAGGGCGTAGCCGATATCATCTTGATTGGCAACCCGGACGAGATCAAAGCTAAGGCAAAGGAGCTTGGACTCACACACATTGCCGACGGAGCCAAACTGGTCTGCCCTAAGGGCAACCCCGATAAAGAGAAATATGCTAATATCCTATACGAGCTTCGCAAGAAAAAAGGCATGACCATCGAGGAGGCTACCTCATTAGCCGAGAACCCCCTATACCTCGGTTGCTTGATGATAAAAGCAGGTGACGCTGATGGTGAAGTAGCAGGTGCACAAAACACCACTGGCAATGTACTCCGCCCCGCTCTCCAAATCATCAAGACCGCCCCTGGCGTTAAGGTAGTGAGCGGTGCCTTTATCCTCATCACCAAAGCCAGCCAATATGGTGCCGAGGGTACACTTCTTTTCGGCGATTGTGCCGTTATGCCCAATCCTAATGCCGAAGAATTGGCTCAGATCGCTGTCTCCTCAGCTGCAACCGCAAGGACACTTGTGGGCATCGAACCTAAGATAGCAATGCTCAGCTTTAGCACAAAAGGAAGTGCCAAACACGAAAATGTAGACAAAGTAACTGAGGCAACTAAGCTCGCCAAAGAAATGGCTCCGGAGCTGAATCTTGACGGAGAACTTCAGGTCGATGCCGCACTCGACCCCAAGACAGGTGCCAGCAAAGCTCCGGGTAGTACCGTAGCCGGGAAAGCCAACGTACTGATATTCCCCGACCTTCAAGCCGGCAATATCGGGTACAAGTTAGTGCAAAGGCTTGGCGGTGCAGAGGCAATTGGCCCTATCCTACAAGGCATAGCTATGCCTGTAAATGACCTAAGCCGTGGTTGCTCAGTTGACGATGTGTACTATATGGTAGCTATCACCAGCAACCAAGCTACGGCAGCTCTAAAACACTAATATTTGGATAAGAAGATAGTAATATTGATATGAAAATTTTAGTACTCAACTGCGGGAGCTCATCCGTGAAGTATAAACTCTACGACATGAGCAACGAAAAGGAGATCGCAAGTGGTGGTGTCGAGAAAATCGGACTCCCAGACTCCTTTCTTAAATTTAAGACACAAGACGGCGAAAAAGTACTCATTGAGCAGAAGCTACCTACACAATCCGAGGCAGTACAATTGATACTTGACACGCTCGTAGACCCTAAATACTCCTTCATTAAGAGCTACGATGAGATAGGGGCTGTTGGGCACAGAGTAGTACACGGAGGCGAGAAATTCAGCGAGAGCGTCCTCATCAATGACGAAGTGCTTAAGACCATTGACGAATTGAGTATTCTCGCACCCCTCCATAACCCAGCTAATATAAAAGGTGTAGAGGCGATCTCTAAACTACTTCCCAATATCAAGCAAGTAGCCGTATTTGATACCGCATTCCACCAAACGATGGAGCCTTATGCTTACCAGTACGCACTTCCCTATCGCATGTATCGTGACCTCAAAGTACGTCGCTACGGATTCCACGGCACAAGCCATAGATACGTGAGCCGTCGGGCGTGCGAGATCTTAGGATTAGACTACGACAAAGCCAAGATCATCACCTGCCATATCGGCAATGGAGGCTCGGTAGCTGCCGTAAAAGGCGGTAAAGTCATTGACACCTCGATGGGGTTGACACCTACCGAAGGACTCATCATGGGTACGCGTTCGGGCGATGTAGATCCAGGTGCATTGGTATTCATTATGGAGCAAGAAGGACTCGATGCAAAGGGTCTTAGCAAGCTCGTTAATAAAGAGTCCGGCATCGCCGGCTTCTCCGAAATATCCAGCGACATGCGGGATATCGAAGACGCTATCGAGGCAGGAAACGAGAGAGCTCAGCTCGCTATGGAGATGTACAATTACCGCGTTAAAAAGTACGTAGGTGCCTACTTAGCCGCCCTTGATGGAGCTGATGCCATCGTCTTCACCGGCGGGGTGGGCGAAAATGGTTCACTAACCCGCGAGTACGTATGCAGTAATATGAACTATGCAGGTATCGAAATAGATAAAGACCTCAATAACTCCGTACGAGCTAAAGAAGTGGTACTATCTACCGACAATAGCAAGATCAAAGTACTCATCGTACCTACAGACGAAGAGCTGATGATAGCACGCGACACCCTCGCACTCGTATAAAACCACTTCCAAAAAGTAGAAAATCAAAAAGGGCAAGCCTTCACATGTGAAGGCTTGCCCTTTAACTATTCCACTCCATAAAGCGACAAATCCCCAAAACCAATACCACAATAGGTCAAAAAGGATACCAGGTATTACCGAGAGCAAATACCGGGAATTCCTTTGACCAAATACCTGGAATTCATTAAGGCATATTACGGATATTCATTTTTGACGTCATCTACCATCCCCCGATGCGAAGACTATCTTTACAATCCTTAATAATAGGTCAAGTCTCAACTAAAATTATTATATTTGTCCAAAACTATTTTTGAGCAAAAAGTAATGCGGAGAAAGATATACATTGCGTGCACACTACTTCTAAGCTTATGTGGCATCGCCACTGCACAAAAAGTAGAGCGGTACGAGGTAGCGGTCCTTACCGATAACAGGGTGATTTACGCACTGCCCCTCACGAAACTCTATTTACTTGTGGAGAGCGAAGAAGTACACGAGACACCGGGCGAACTTGCCCTATATGCCGAGAGGTATTTAGGGCGAACAGATGCCATCCTTGAGGAACACACCTACCATCACCTTAAGGGCATTCAAATGGATGCTTACGGAATACCCGACGAGCAATATCGCTACGCCATCGACTTCAGTGCGAGAAGCAACGCCACCAATGTCACCCTTTCCGAGGATGGAATCCTCATCGGCATCAATAAAGACATCGAAACACTCAATAACGGGTTGCCTACCCCAAAGCAATCAACAGCAGGGAAGACGAGTCGTGCAAGTAGCATTCCCCTACCTTCAGAATACATACAAGCAACCACGACAGCCACAAAAGCAGCCATCTTAGCAGATGAAATCTATCGTACCAGAGACAGCAAAAATATCGTGGCGAGTGGCGAAAGCGAGCAACCTTTTGCCGATGGAGAGGCACTCAGATTAGCCCTCAAAACCCTTGACGAAAGAGAGCAATCCTTTACGACACTATTCATGGGTAGCAGGGAGAAAACCACCAAGCAAGAAGTGGTCCAAGGAATATCCGCGACAGAAGAGGGCAAGAAAGTGGTAGCACGTTTTTCCAAACAAGAGGGACTCCTTCCCGCAGATGATTTGCGAGGAGAGCCGATATACCTCGACCTTAAAGTCGTTGAAGCGTCAGAAGAGATAGACGAACACACCCGAAAGAAACTCGAAAAAAAATTAGAGCGAGGCATCGTATACCGCGTGCCTGGTAGAGTACACGCCACCATTAGCTTTAGGGGCAACATCGTCCTTGAAAAAGATATTGCAGTGGGGCAACTCGGGTCATTGGAAGCTCTGGATATGATACTATTCAAAACCAAAGGAAAGGTAACATCCGTAGAGCTTTACCCACATAACGGAGGGCTAAAAGAGGTCAAAGAGCTCAACGAATAACACAATTTCCATAGACAATTATTGACTAAGTATTCACTGATAATAAGAACTTAACAACATGTTTAAAGATCATCCAAAAGGTTTAATACCTGCAGCTCTCTCCAACATGGGTGAGCGCTTCGGGTATTATATTATGAATGCAGTACTCCTGCTATTCCTGGTATCCAAGTTTGGAATTAGCGACCAATGGAGTGGCGTTATTTACTCCGTATTTTACGCACTTATCTATGTTCTCAGCCTCGTAGGTGGTATAATCGCCGATCGCAAGAACAACTATAAGGGCGTGATTATGACAGGTCTTATCGTAATGGCAGCAGGGTATATCCTCCTCTCTATTCCGATTACTTCCACCTCCGACAATATCAGTTGGCTTCTGCCATTTACCTGCGTATCTCTCCTCTTGATAGCTTTCGGTAACGGACTATTTAAGGGTAACCTCCAGGCAATAGTGGGTCAAATGTACGACGATCTCGAAACTGAGGCTGCTAAAAAGGGACCGGAAGCACTACGTATCGCCAAAACAAAGCGTGACGCAGGCTTTCAAATCTTTTACGTTTTTATCAATATCGGCGGACTAATTGCCCCATTCGTTGCTCCATTGCTCCGTAGCTGGTGGTTAGGGAAAAACGGATTTACATACAATGCAGGTCTACCTGAGCTTTGCCATAAGGTCATCAAGGGGATATCAATGTCGGCAGATGAATTGGCTAATCTTACCAAGTGGACCACAGAAGTGGGCGGTACTGTCGCTACCCCAGAGTTCTGCCAGAACTATCTGGAAGTGTTCAACACTGGTGTGCATTACTCATTCATTGCATCCGTAGTGGCAATGTTGATCTCGTTAATTATCTTCATCTCCACACGTCATCTCTACCCAGAGCCACCTAAAAAGGTACAAATGGAGGCACAGAGTTATACTGCAGAGGAAAAGAAAGCTATGGCCAGCGAGATCAAACAGCGTATGTACGCTCTTTTTGCTGTGCTTGGAGTTGCTGTTTTCTTCTGGTTCTCGTTCCACCAAAATGGGCAATCACTCTCTATCTTTGCTCGTGACTTCATCAAGACGGATGCCATACCTCCAGAGATTTGGCAGGCGGTTAATCCTTTCTTTGTGATCGTACTTACGCCTATCATTATGGTGATATTCAGTAATCTTGCTCGCAAGGGTAAGAGCATCTCTACACCCAAAAAGATTGTGTACGGAATGTTTATAGCAGCCCTTGCATATGTATTCCTTATCGCCATCTCAGTGTCATATGGTTATCCATCAGGTACCGAATTCCGTGCTTTGGATGCCGACACTCAAGCTGCGATGAAAGCAGGACCTTGGGTGCTTATTGTCACCTATTTCTTCCTCACCGTTGCTGAGCTATTCATCTCGCCATTGGGACTATCTTTTGTCTCCAAGGTTGCACCTAAGCATCTTCAAGGTCTATGTCAGGGATTATGGCTATCGGCTACAGCTATTGGTAACCTCCTGATCTGGCTTGGTCCGGTGATGTATAACAAATGGCCATTATGGATATGCTGGACGGTATTTGCTGCGGTCTGCGTCATCTCTATGACCATAATGCTCTCGATGGTTAAGTGGCTTGAAAGAGTGACTAAGTAATAACTATCCCATGTCTAAAACAGGCAGTTGTGCAGAAGTATAAGGGCATAATACTGAGACAGGTACTCCACTTCAATCGCTGGAGTAGGAATGCAGCCGCCACCTTTCATTCGGTAAAGAATGTGGTGAATATTGGGCATCTCCATGCCAATGTATTAGAGCGGATTGCCCCGAAATCCTCCTATGCCCTCCGCCTCCTCCGTGCTATATGCTTGGAGCTTTGGGCAGAGAGTGAGGAGCGAGAGACGGGATACGATCCGTGGGATGGCCCTCTCGCACAGGTGTTGATACCTATTGACACGGCCGAGAGCTCTGCCATTCTACCTATTTAGACACTCAATATACAGATGGGTGCCAAGGGTATTTTATACGCCTTGGCACCCATTTCTTATTTAGAAGAAATCGCATTAATGAATATTGCAGAAAGGATTATAGGGGGGGAGAGAATCACCTCAGAGGAGGAGCTGCTTAGGATTATTGAAGAGACTCCGAGGAAAGAGCTCTATGAGTTTTGCCACACAATAACCCGCACGCTATGCGGAAATGCCTTTGACACTTGCTCCATTATCAACGTGAAAAGTGGCAGATGTAGCGAGGATTGTCATTGGTGTACACAGAGCGGTCACTATCACACCTCGTGCGATAATTACCCCGTACTTCCCCCATCCGAAGTCCTTGCTCTGGGAAAGCATAATGACGAAGTAGGCATCAAGAGGTACAGCCTTGTGGCGAGCGGCAAACGCCCTATTACCAAGGAGGTATCGGCATACGTAGCGATGTACCGAGAGCTAAGAAAAAAAACGAATCTGCATCTGTGTGCGTCACTTGGGCTTATTGGTAAAGACGACCTACAGGCTCTCAAAGACGCCGGGTGTACCACCTACCACTGCAATATGGAGAGTGCCCCCTCTTACTTTCCCCATCTCTGCTCCACACATACGCAAGACGAAAAAGCAGCGACCTTGAAAGCCGCCGGTGAAGTGGGGATGCGACGGTGCAGTGGCGGCATCATCGGGATGGGCGAATCACTCGCTCAGCGTGCCGAGTTTGCCCTTTTCCTCGCTTCTATGGGTATAGAGAGCATTCCCATCAATATGCTACATCCCATGCCGGGTACCCCTTTAGAGCATCAAAGAGTGATGACTGCTGACGAACTACTTCTCACTATATGCCTATTTCGTTTGGCAAATCCTACTGCCTTCCTTCGCTTCAGCGGAGGAAGAGCATTGATGGATATTGACACCCAAAAGCAGGCATTATATATCGGCATAAACGCTGCTATTACAGGAGGATTGCTCACCACGACCGCCTCAGTAGCCGAGAAAGATATGGAGCTATTCCGCCAAGCAGGCTACGACCCTACGGCACCTACAACGTGGGAATAGCAAGCATCCTATGATCTTATTTATACCTCTCACGTACCATTACAACGCACTAAGACTACAGAAGATATAACCATCGCCGAAAATGAATACCTGGTATTAGCCGAGACAAATACCCTGAATTCCCTTAGGCGAAGACCCTATATTCGTTGAGGCGAATACCCGGTATCCGTTTCGCCTCATATTTGCGACCTTAGTGCAACGACTCCCGCCTTTGATGACTACCCTTAGAGCAATAACGCAAAACATACAGTGAAACCAACGATGATGACAACCGCAGACTTACTCCGGTGGGATAGACAACACCTATGGCATCCCTATACCTCGACCATTGACCCCTTGCAGGTATATCCTGTAAAGAGTGCCAAAGGGTGTACCATCGAATTAGAGGATGGGCGCAAGCTTATTGACGGAATGAGTTCGTGGTGGGCAGCACTCCACGGGTACAATGTACCCGAACTGAATGAAGCGATTACTCAACAGCTCTCAGAGATGTCTCATATCATGTTTGGCGGATTCACCCACCGCCCTGCAGTAGACTTGGGGCAACTCCTGACGGAAAGGATACTCCCACGTACCTTTACTCAGCTCTTCTATGCCGATAGCGGCTCAGTCGCTGTCGAGGTAGCCCTAAAGATGGCTATTCAGTATCAGCAATCCATGGGGCAAAAGAGTCGCAAACACTTCGCCACTATCCGCAGTGGCTACCATGGGGATACTTGGCATGCGATGTCGGTTTGTGACCCCCATACAAGTATGCACAGCTACTTCTCGGGGACTCTTCCCGTACAATACTTCGTGCCACAACCCAAAAGTCGCTTCGAGGGCGAGTGGGACGAAAGCGATTTAATCCCCATCCGTAGATTACTCGAGAAGCATAGTAGTGACCTCGCAGGTATCATCGTGGAGCCAATAGTTCAGGGAGCAGGTGGAATGTACTTCTACCACGCAGAATACCTTAATCAGCTCCGAAGACTGGCCGATAACTATGGTTGTCTACTCATATTTGACGAAATCGCCACGGGTTTTGGTAGGACAGGGAAACTATTAGCTACCTACCACACAGATATACTTCCCGATATCATCTGCATCGGGAAAAGCCTCACCGGAGGGTATATGACGCTATCCGCAGTAGCGACAACAAAAGCAATCGCCGACACGATATGCGGAGGAGAGGCGGGGTGTTTTATGCACGGGCCCACCTTTATGGCCAATCCATTAGCGTGTGCAGTAGCCAAACGCTCAGTAGAATTGCTACTTGAGAGCGATTGGCAGGCACGAGTGGCACGGGTCGAGAGCCAATTACGAGAGGGACTAATGCTACTCTCCGGTCTTCCCTCTGTCGCCGAAGTCCGCGTCTTAGGGGCTATTGGTGTGGTGGAGATGAAGCAACCGGTAGATATGGCGACCCTCATCCCGCAGTTCGTAGATGAGGGCATTTGGGTAAGACCTTTCGGCAAACTCGTTTACCTAATGCCACCATTTCTCGCAATTCAAAAGGAAGAATTACAACAACTTATTTCAGGTTTCACCCATGTCCTCAGCCGATAGATATGCCGACGCATTACGCTCTTGCCACGAAAATGGCACCTACCGCACCATCCCTAACCTCCGAAATAATGGGAAGCAGGTAGTGGTAGACGGCTCCACGTTGATCAACCTCAATAGCAACGACTACCTCGGACTATTAGACAGCCCCGCCCTATTTCACGAATTCATAGAGACACACGGATCTCACCTCGCTCCCTCAAGTGCCTCCTCTCGATTACTCACCGGCAACGACGATAGTTACCGGCTTTTCGAAAGCGAAATCGCCAAAGCCTACCGGCGTGAGACCGCACTTCTTTGGGATAGCGGTTACCATGCCAATAGTGGGATATTACCTGTAATTGCCCTCCCTAATACACTATTCATCGCAGACAAATGGGTACACGCCAGCATCATTGACGGCATTCGTCTCTCCGGTATCCCCTACCAAAGGTTTCGGCACAACGACCTATCGCACCTCCAAAAGATACTACAACGATACGCACAGGACTATCAAACGATATGGCTCATCACCGAAAGCCTTTTCAGCATGGATGGCGATAGAGCACCCCTTATGGAGCTAATCCGCCTCAAAGAAGAGTACCCTCAGCTACACCTTTACGTCGACGAAGCCCACGCTGTAGGTGTATTTGGCGAACAAGGATTGGGGATAGCCGAAAGCCTCGATATCGTAGATAAAATAGACGTGATTGTGGGAACTCTCGGCAAGGCATTAGGCTCTCAAGGGGCATATTCACTGCAAAGTCAAACACTACGAGAGCTATTTGTGAGCCAAGCAAGACCCCTAATCTTCTCTACCGCACTTCCACCATTCAACATCGCTTGGAGCCATTTCATCTTTAACAAAGTACGAAATATGGGCGATCGTAGAGTGCATCTACTCCACCTCATAGAGCTATTTAACAGAGAGATGAATACCGCATTTCCCTCACAGATAATCCCTATAATCTTGCCTGGTGATAGGCAAGTCAATCAAGGAGCAGAGCTATTTCGGCAACACGGATATTACGTAAGACCCATCCGCAAACCTACGGTACCAGCTGGCACGGAGAGGCTAAGAATCTCCCTCACAAGTGCTATGACAGACGAAGAGATTATACACATAACAGAGCTATGCAGACGACTATCCTAAGGACAGGAGAGGGCAATCCTCGGCTCCTGATATTCTTTACCGGCTGGGGTACAACCCCAGAGGTAGCCGATCATTTATTACTACCTAACAAATGCGATTACCTGACAGCCTACGACTTTCGCACCCTCTATCCACTCCCCCAAATACCCGAATACGAGGAGGTCTATATGGTAGGTTGGAGCATGGGTGTATGGGCATTGGATCAGCTTGCTTCCCTACTTCCGGCTCCCACTAAAGCCATTGCCATTAATGGTACTCCTATACCTATGAATGACCAATATGGCATCCCGCGTGACATTTTTATAGGTACTCTTGAGGGTTTAGATGACACTAATAGGGAGCGTTTCAATAGACGGATGTGTGGCGGGAGGGCACTTCTCTCGGTTTTCAATACTTTTGCCCAACGCTCTACTGCGGACTTAAGGGACGAGCTATATGGCTCTTACCTCAAAGCAAAAGACATAGACCCTGACGCTTCGCCCCGACTTAGGTGGACTAAAGCACTCACAAGCGAAAAGGATCTTATCGTACCCCCTCAAAACCAGCTGCGGTATTGGGGCAAGCATGGTGTACCGGTTACCGAGTTAAAAGGGTGCGGTCACTATCCTCTACAATCGTACAGCACATGGGAGGAGATATTAGATCTATGACAATAGATAGGCAGTTAGTCAGTCAGCGTTTTGGTAATGCCTTAAAGACGTATGACGCATCAGCGGTAGCTCAAGAGGCAATTGCAAAACGCTTGGCACGGCTTCTTTCGGAGCGGATGTCTCTTTCGCCCGAAACTATTTTCGAGATTGGTTGCGGTACAGGGCTATTAACGGCTGAGCTACATAGCTATTACCCCGAAGCTCACTTTGTACTCAATGACCTCGTGAAGGCGAGTGAAGGTGTGATAAAAGCGAAACTTCCGCTTATGGATTATGATTTCATGACGGGCGACGCTGAAAATATGTCGTGGCAGTGTGGTTACTCGCTGATAGCGAGCTCAAGTGTAATCCAGTGGTGGGATGCTCCTACACACTTCATTGATAAGGCATTCCATAGTCTTCAAGATGGCGGGTGGCTGGCTGTTAGTACCTTCCTTCCCGATAATCTTTTCGAGATAACACCGCTCCTTAGTGAGTCTTTGCCCTACCCCGAAGCTAAGGATTACGGCAAAGCGTTGTCGGTTTTTCGCTTCTCAGAGATAGTGGAAGAGAGTATTACGATACACTTCCCCACTCTTTACGCACTCCTAAAGCACCTCAAGTCGACAGGCACCAACGCCCTCCCCATTGCCCAAAAAGGGCTTCTCACTCCTCGTCGATTGAAAACTATGGAGGCGAGCATTCGCAGCCATTTAGGGCTTAATGAATCCGAACTTATTCCGCTCACATATAGAGCCATTATCATAATAGCACAAAAATAATATGAGACTAAATGAAATCCTTGACCGCAAAATATACTTCGTCAGTGGCATAGATACGGATGCGGGAAAGACCATTGCCACAGGCTGGATCAGCCGACAACTCCTCACAGAAGGGGTGAATGTCATCACTCAGAAGTTGATCCAAACGGGGTGCGAAGAGTTTAGCGACGACATCCTGATGCATCGCAAGATAGAGGATAGAGCTCTCACTCCTGAAGACCTTAATCACACCACTCACCCTATCCTATTTAGCAAGCCCGCATCTCCACATATCGCGGCAGAGCTTGAGGATACCACTATCGATATCAGCCTGGCTACCGAAGCCTCTCAGCAACTATTGGGAAAATACGACAAAGTATTACTGGAGGGAGCAGGCGGACTTATGGTCCCTATTACGCGGCATTTACTCACAATAGAATACATAGAGAGGCAAAAACTCCCCACGATATTGGTGACTACAGCCCAATTAGGGAGCATCAATCATACACTCCTTAGCCTTGAAGCCCTCACGCATCGGGGCATAGAGATACCACTCGTTATCTACAACGAGGGTCTAACATACGACCCCATCGTCACTGATGATAGCCGAGAATATCTCCGCAGTTACTTAAGGAGCCATTACCCAGATACACACTTTCAGGTGATGCCACTCCTGACACTTCCTAAGTGAATTGAGGCGTAATAGCCAAACTACATTCAGCATCAACTGATTTATATCACTATGTCAAACCAATTGGTTATTATAATATTAGCACCTTGAATTTGGCACCACGAAGAAGTCTATTATAACCAATTGATTTACAGGATATCATAACGCCTAAAAACGGATACCCTATATTCGACTGAACGGATACCTGTAATACGCCCCGACTAATTCCCTAAATCAGCCGAGGCATATTACGGGTATCCGTTTTTTTTTATCTACAGAAATAAATAGGGAATATCCACTAAATGATACCGACCGAGAAGTACACCATCACTCCTGCAAGTACAATATAGCCAATGGCGTATGGCAATGCAGAAGCCAGTATCTTGCCGTCTTCGCCCTCCATACCACACGACGCCGTCGCTATCGCAATGCTCTGTGGCGAAATGATTTTCCCCCCGGTAGCACCTGCCGTATTAGCAGCTACAAGCCAATTTGGATCTGCATAATTGATTTGCGTAGCTACGTTGGCCTGCAACTTGCCAAATAGGATATTTGCCGAAGTATCGCTACCCGTTACAAATGTGCCAATAGCACCAATGAGTGGAGCAAATAGAGGATAATAAGCCCCCGTTGCCTCAGCCAAAGCCGTGGCAATGACGAGTATCATCCCCGAGTAACTCATCACAGAAGCGATAGAAACTAAGCTAAGGATCGTAACGACTGTCTTCTTTAGATTCACGATAGTAGTACCTAAGACGTGCATCAGTTCCCTAAAACTAAGGCCTTGTATCAGCCCTCCAATCACCGTGCCAAGGAATAGCATCAGCCCCGCATTGGATATCCACCCAAAGCTAAATACCTTGCCCTCTGCATAGATAGGCAAAGCGACCTGACTGACTAAGTGACTTTTGAGGAACGTATTCACCGCCGGCACCAGTGGACCACTGATAACGATGAAAAAGAGCACGAAGAAATAAACACTCCACGCCCTCAATGCTTCCTTTAGCGTTGCAGTCGTCTCGCCCTCCTTTTTGCCACTCTTCGTAAATAGTTTGGCATATATGATGATGGCCAATATTGAGGCAATGCTACCGAAGATAGCAGGGGTCTCTGCCCCCAAATAGCGTGCGGAGACAAATTGCACCACCAATGAAACCACTCCCACCCATAGGGCTAAGAGGATGTTTTTTACCAAAGCTTTCTTACTGTGATCGGTAAGCATCAAGATGATAAAAGGGAGAATGAGCATCAAAGGAGATAATTGTACCACCACTTTACTTGAGATATCAAGGAGGTTTTCGTGCGTGGCAACACCCGTCTCAGCTACCTCATTAGCCAGTGTCGTGACGGGGACTCCCACCGCACCAAAGCCCGTGGGGACACTATTGGCAATAAGGGATACCAACGCACTAAATCCAGGCTTAAAGCCCAATGATATAAGGATAGCAGCAGGGATCGCCACCGCTGTTCCAAAGCCCGCCATGCCCTCTAAGAGTCCACCAAAGCCCCAAACGAGCAATAAGACTGTGACCCCTTTGTCGTCCGATAATGAGACAAACTGACGCTTGATAACCTCTATCTCTCCACTCTTCAATAGCACATTATAGCTATAGATAGCCATTAAGATAATGATGAGGATGGGGAATGTCGCCTTGAGTAATCCCTCAACAACTGCCCACCAAACACCACTTACTTCGTAAGTCTGTGGGGCAAAACCGAACTGATTAGGTAGGAATAAAGCAATCAAGATGGTCACGATAAGCGTGGCTAAAGCACTGATATGCCCCGGAAGCTTAAACGCCAACATCAAGATGAAAAGTAGGACAATCGGCAGGATCGAAAATAGGACATCCATAACTAACGACTTATAAGATGGTTAAACAAGTAATACGACAGTCTCTTTCGCCCCGTGGGCACCTTTCACCAGTGCCTGCTCAATATCCGCCGTCTTTGATGGCCCGGAAATAAAGCCCCTATACTCCATCGGATGCTCCTTCGGTACCCTCTCAAAAGCTTCGTGCATCGTATCAACGAGAGCCTCTTTGTCAAGAAGGATAACCATTGATTCAGATATAAAGTATATGGCACGATGCTTATAGGCTTGCTCGTAATAGATAGCACCATTCTCGCATACCCCAAAAAGCCCTCGCATAATAACCAAGTCCGTGCCATTAAGTTCGCGAGGTGTCTCAATGTTATCAGGGTTATAGGTCGCAATAGTTACCTCAGGGAGATTGCAAGCTATCCGTCTCGCCTCAGGGAAAAGTCTATTTATGGCATCGTCAATCGTCTCATTAACAGCCTTGACTTCGGCTCTCCCACCCACCATGTTCGTCACTTCGATGAATTGTTGTAGGCGATCAGGGTAAGTAGTATGGGGGAATGTGAGATCGGGCATATCATACACTTCGTGCGTGTTTCTCCGAATATTGTCTAATATTATTTGCTTACTTTTATCCATAGAATTACTCATTATTCTCCTTGTTATTGTGCTTCCACCAACTGTTGAATGACTGCTTTGCGAAGTGAGGAAGTTCCCTCGCAGCTCCCCATACATTCAGCTTATTGTAGACTATAGGTCGGGCTAAGTGATTCACGATATGCGATATCGACAACGCACTATTGAATAATTTAGGGCTGTTAAGTACAGGTGTCATCGCATTTATCATTGTCTTTTTCTCGTTGTTAGCAGTACCTAAGCCATCGAGTTTTTGCCTCCAAAGGTAAATCTGTTCGCCTAAATCCACCATCGCAGGGCATACATTGGAGCACGAGAGACATAAAGAACAGGCGGACACATTGCCACTATGCTCCTTTGGATTACGAAGCATGCCGAGGTTGATACCGATAGGTCCAGGGATGAAATAGCTATATGAGTAGCCTCCACTTCGGCGATATACCGGGCAGGTATTCATACATGCCCCGCAACGGATGCAGTTAAGAATCTTTCGGTGTTCGGGGTGTCCGAGGATGTCTGAACGACCATTATCGACGAGGATAAAGTGCTGCTCACCACCCTTATGAGGGCGACCAAAGTGCGAGGTATAGGTGGTAATCGGCTGACCTGTTGCGGATCTTGCGAGGAGCCGAGTAAATACTGCGAGGGAGTCTCTATTGGGTATTAGTTTATCGATACCGAAGGCTGTGATGTTGAGGTTTTGGCACGACATCCCCATGTCGGCATTACCTTCGTTGGTGCAAACTACTACTTCGCCTGTCTCTGCTATGGCAAAATTTCCTCCTGTCATGGCGGCATCTGCTCCGAGGAAGTGTTCTCTGAGTGCTCGCCGAGCTTGATGTGTGAGGTAGGTAGGGTCGTAATTTCCCTTTTCGCTTCCTAATTTTTCCTCGAAGAGTCGCCCCACTGCTTCGCGTTTAATATGTATTGCAGGCATTACGATGTGGCTGGGGTGGATGCCCATAAGTTGCAATATTCTTTCGCCTAAGTCGCTCTCAACGACATCTATACCCCGCTCTATGAGGTAGCTATTTAGCTCACACTCTTCTGAGAGCATTGACTTGCTCTTAACCAGTCTTTGTACTTTGTGGCTGACTAAGATCCCGTGTATGATCTCTCTATATTCCGCTGCGTCTTTAGCGAAATGCACCACACAACCATTAGCCGTAGCGTTTTTCTCAAACTCCTCGATCAGCTCACAAAGGTGCGAAGTGCTGTACATCTTGATATCATGAGCGGCGTGCCTGAGGGCTTCCCATTCGGGTATCTGCTTACTAAGTCTATCCCTTTTCTCACGGACAAGCCAGAGAGTCTCGTCGTGCCATTGGGCATTCTCTCTATCTTTTTGAAAGGCTTTAGCAGCCTTGGCATGTGCAGTACTCATAAGTCACCAGTTAGTATTTGAAGAAAATGAATTGTCTGAATCGGTAGATGCTCTCGGTCAATTATCCCTTGCATGTGCATAAGGCAGGAGCTATCTGCTCCGGTAATATACTCGGCACCGGTACTCATGTGATCACGAAGCTTATCGCGACCCATGCAGGCAGATACCTCAGGCTCCTCTACGGCAAATAGTCCTCCGAAGCCACAGCACTCGTCCACTCGCTCAGGCTCTTTTATGGTAATCCCATCAACCCGCTCAAGAAGCGACCGGATCTTATTATAGTATGGCTCCGTGCGTTCGGAGGGATTAGAGAGCCCCAATTCTCGCACCCCATGACAGCTATTGTGGATACTTACGATGTGGGGAAAGCTCACCGAGAAACGCTCTGGCTTTACAATATCATGCAAAAATTCCGTGATATCGTATAAATACTGTGCCGAATGGCACCGGTGTGGGTCGCGTCCCAAGATACTTGGATGAAACTCTCGGACAAATGCGACACAGCTTGCCGATGGTCCTACGATATAATCATAGTCCTTAAAAAGAGTCTCAAACCGCTCGGCTAAGTGTTTACTTTTCTGCTGGTAGCCACCATTAGCCATTGGCTGACCACAGCAAGTTTGATCGATAGGATAGTCTACAGAAAGTCCGAAAGACTGTAATAGCTTATAGCACGCAATACCTACATTGGGGTAGACTGCATTGATGTAACAGGGGATAAAAAGCCCAATCTTTTTTTGAGTCAATTCCTCATTCATACAACAGCTGTATAATAATAGTAAAAACAAAAGACCACAACGACACTTAGGATATGTCTCACTGCATTCCGTCTCCAAATATATATAAATAATTGATATAACCTAACTTTTTGGGCGTTTTATTATTTACATTAAGGTCAGAATTTATTACAAAAAGCCCATTATTTATGTGAAGTTATGATCAACCAATAAGAGAATAAAAGATGCGTAAATAACTAAATATGAGCTAAACAGAGCTATCATATACTCAAATACGATAGGCTTTTATGGTATAGCATTACTGAAGTAGCACTTTATAGGTACTGCCATACTGTAATGTAGATATGTAGCAATCCTAAACGGAATACCTGAAATCAGCCAAAACGGATACCCTGAATTCGTCTCGACTAATTCCCTATATTCGTTGTGACTAATACCAGATATCTTTTAGAGCGAATATAGGGTATCCGTTTGTAGCGATATTTTAATAGCTTGGATGCGTTGGTAGGAGCGAAAACACCATGACACCCTACTCACGAGCAACCAAATAATTCAGCAAAAGGCACCTTTAAGGGCTGCCCCTTACCTGACATCAGGCATATTGCTGTAGAATAATATTGAGGTACAATGAGGCGACATTGGCAATACAACAATATGACAAAACAACATTATTTTTCTCGTATCACCATCATTTTACGAGTAAAATAAGACTTTTGTAAAGAAATTTATTAGGATTATTTGGTAGATTAAAAAATAATTCCTACCTTTGCATTGTGGTTTTTTCATAATAGTATTAGATTATAGGTTAAAGTAAGATTGAGGGGTGTCGTGAGACACTCTTTTTCTATTAGGAAAGCATCAGCGTCATGTATGCAATAGCATACATGACGCTGATCTTTTTTCATCGGCAGTTTTGCCCTATCTTTGGAGTGCTTTTAGGTCAAAGTCACCCCCATATGTGGCTACACTTTCTTAGTAAAGGGTCTTAATAAGCTTAGTAAACAGGCTCCCCATTTTTTCTGAAGCAGCATTTGCGGCACGTATGACATCGTCGCCATCGTTGACGAAGTCGTCCGCAAAGTGGTACCCCTCATTAGTGATAACAGACATCCCGAATACCCTTAGCCCACAATGGCGTGCTACGATAACTTCAGGCACGGTACTCATCCCCACTGCAGTGGCTCCTATCAAACCAAAATAGCGATATTCGGCAGGTGTCTCATAGCTCGGACCTGTCCCCGCCACGTACACTCCTTTGTGCAGAGGTATATCAAGGGCACGAGCCACTTCCTCAGCCTTACTAATCAATTCACGATCATAGGGGCGTGTCATATCGGGGAAGCGAGGACCAAATTCCTCCATATTAGGACCAATAAGTGGATTTGGAAGCATATTGATATGGTCACGAATGATCATCAGATCCCCTACCTTGTATTGGTCACAAATACCACCTGCCGCATTCGAGACGAATAGATACTCAATGCCGAGGAGCTTAAACACGCGAACGTGAAAGGTCACCTTATCCATAGGGTAACCCTCATAGTAGTGGAAGCGTCCCTGCATAGCCACCACAGGCGATCCCTCAAGTGTTCCCACAATAAGGTTACCCTTGTGACCAATCGCAGTAGACTTAGGGAAGTTTGGAATGTCTGTGTATGGGATTACTCGAGCGTTCTCAATCTTATCCGCTAGCTGACCGAGACCCGAACCGAGTGTAATTGCCACCTTGGTCTCACTGGGGATTAGCGGACGTAGATAGTCAGCGGCCTCTTGATATTGTTGGTAAGTCGTCATTATTTATATTGGTAATTTAAAGGTTATTATTTCTATTACTTTCGAGCGAAAAGGTCACTTGCCACCTCGCGAGCTTCCTGCATTATCTCATCCTCATTTGGCACCTTACGGCCCCTCATAAGCACTTTACCATCCACGATAAGCGTATCCACGGCACTACCATTAGCCGAATACACGACATTGGATATCAGGTTGTGACAAGGCGTCATCTCAGGAATATCAAGGTCAAGAAGTGCGAGATCAGCAAGCTTCCCTACCTCTATAGCACCCGCATCAATACGGAGAATACCGGCCCCCATTTTAGTACCAGCCTCGTAGACAGTGGGGGCTGACGCAAGTGTCGGATCACCGCTCCACGCTTTTGCCAAGAAGGAGGTCAGCTTGAGGGCGGTGAACATATCTAAGTTGTTCGAACTTGAAGTACCATCCGTGCCAATGCCCACACGGATCCCCTTAGATCGCATCTCCTCCAGCTTGAATCGGTACCCACTGGCAAGCTTCATATTGGATGCAGGGTTATGAATACACGACACACCTCGATCGGATAGTATATTTAGTTCCTCGCTATCCATCCATAAGGAATGAGCAAGTACCACATTAGGCGAGAGTACACCCAATTTATCCAGATACCTAACGGGCGAAACGCCATGCTCCTTTATGCATTCATCCACCTCGCCTTTGGTCTCCGAGAGGTGCAGATGCACCAATACATCGTTAGCAACTGCGAAATCGTGCGTATATTTGAGCATAGGAGCCGTCACCGTATATATGGCATGAGGTCCCACGGAATACTGCACTCGGTCGGAGTAACGTGTAAATTCCTCAAGGTACCTTTGCATATTCCGCTTGTCAAGATTTGCTCTTTCGGCATCGCCTCTATCAAATATCGTGTAGGAGATATTTGCCCTTAAGCCCATCTCTTGCACCGCTCTGGCTGTGCCGTGAGGGAAGGAATACATATCGAGGAATGCCGTAGTACCGCTTTTGATCATCTCGAGACACGCGAGCTTGGCTCCCACATATACGTCCTCCTCAGTCATGTGAGCCTCCACGGGCCATATCATATTATTGAGCCAATCCATCAGCTTTAGGTCGTCGCCATAACCTCTGAAAAAGGTCATCGCAGCATGGGTATGGCAGTTGACCAATCCTGGTATCACGGCGAAGCGAGTAGCATCTATGACTTCGGCACCGGTGGCTTTATCTTCAAGTGAACCGATATCTACGATCTTATTACCCTCGATAAGGATATCTTTTCGCACGCCATCCGGGTGCAGAGGGTTGCGGATAAGGAGTCTATTGTTTGTGTCCATATCTTGAGTAGAATTCGGCAACTGTACGGATGCCGGTGTAGAAATTATGGAGTGGGAAATTCTCGTTGGGGGAGTGGATAGCATCGCTACCTAACCCGAAGCCCATTAGGATACTTTTGACACCTAATACTCGCTCAAAGGTGGCGATGATAGGGATACTACCGCCGGAGCGAGTGGCGAGTGGTCGCTTGCCGAATGTGGTCTCGTAAGCATCTTCTGCCACCTTATAAATAGGCAAATCACCGGGGCAGAGGTAAGGAGTACCGCCATGCAGGTATTCGACTTTCACCTCTACGCCCTCCGGAGCTATTGACTTAACGTAGTCAATAAATGCTTGGGCGATCTTCTTTTCGTCCTGATTAGCCACAAGGCGAGTGGAAACTTTGGCAAAAGCTTTGCCGGGCAATATGGTCTTGGCTCCTTCGCCTTGGTAACCGCCCCATATGCCACATAGGTCGAAGCTGGGTCTTGAACCCGTCCGCTCAATCGTGTGGTAACCCTCTTCGCCGGATAGCTCCTTTACGCCAATCTCTTTTTTGTACTTATCCTCATCAAAAGGTATCCTTTTGGTCATCTCTCTATCGCTTTCAGTCATTTCGACGACATCATCATAGAAGCCCGGAATAGTGACCTTACCTTGCTCGTTCTGCATCTGAGCAATCATCTTACATAGGGCATTAAGAGGGTTAGCCACAGCACCGCCATAGATACCAGAGTGGAGATCGTGGCTTGGACCTGTGACCTCTATCTGCCAGTAACATAGGCCTCGGAGCCCAACGGTCATGGATGGATGCTCCACGCTGAGCATACCCGTATCGCTTACTAATATATAGTCGCTTTTGAGCATCGCCTTATGCTCCTCGCAGAAAGCCTCAAGACTAACGGAGCCAATCTCCTCCTCTCCCTCAAGCATCACCTTGACATTACAGCGAAGGAGGTCGAGTTTAATCGCCGTCTCCAGCCCCTTTACCTGGCACATCGTTTGTCCCTTATCGTCATCCGCACCACGAGCATAGAGGACCCCATCACGCACCTCCGGCTCAAAGGCAGGTGACTTCCATAGCTCCAATGGCTCAGGAGGCATCACATCGTAATGCCCATAAACGAGTACCGTTGGGTAGCTCCGGTCAAGAATCTTCTCGGCATAAACCACCGAATTACCCTTAGTAGGCATTACCTCAGCTTTGTCCATTCCACTCTTTAGGAGTAGCTCTCGCCAATGCTGAGCACACCTATCCATATCCGGTTTGTGTGCCGATTGCGAGCTAACAGATGGGATACGAATCAATCCGAACAGCTCCTCTAAGAAACGCTCTTTATGCTCCTCTACGTAAGCATTAATCTTGTCAGTGTTGTTACTCATAATAGTATGATGTATATATTCAAAATAAAAAGTCCGCACTTCCCTCCCAAACCCAAAGTTACTGATTTTCTACAAAACGGCAAGCGAATACCGAAATCCTTTGCCCCCAATGGACATACTTCCACCTACACGTGCATATATTAAACGAAATGAATACCCATAATACGCCTAAGCAAATACTTGGTATTCGTCAAAGCGTATTCCCTATATTTGACCAGACGTATTCCGTATATCCGCTCTAGCGTATTACTTAAATCTACTTTTAGTGGTTTCTACCTCCATAAAATGGGATAGTCTAC
Organism: uncultured Porphyromonas sp.; assembly: GCA_934364985.1. GTDB lineage: Bacteria > Bacteroidota > Bacteroidia > Bacteroidales > Porphyromonadaceae > Porphyromonas_A. The sequence goes on from CAKRMU010000002.1 coordinate 120,699, forward strand.
CAATACTTTCACAAATAAAGGTTTGCATTTATGATTTATGCAACAAAAAAGTCTACTAAGCAATAATTTAAGTACATTTGCAGATAGGATTAAACCCTATACTGATAATTATGAGAAGAAAGGACTTTTCCGTAGCCATGATTTGGCTAATATTGATAGTGTTATGTGCCGGTGGTTGTGCTACCTCTAAAGACGTAGCCTATATGCAATTTGCAGAGAATAGGATGCAGACCGAAGCGAAAGCCCTTCAGGATGCTACGATCAAGCCTAAAGACATCCTCACTGTGACCATACAAGCATCGCAGCCAGAATTAGTGGCAAGCTTCAACGGATTGTACTGGACCCCTCAGCAACAATACAGCTCTACACAGATGGGCATACGCACCTACCTCGTTGATAATAGTGGCACAATAGATCTGCCCATACTCAATAGGACCAATGTGGGAGGTCTTACCGTGAGAGACGCCGAGGAGTTAGTCAAGAAACAGCTAACGGCATATCTCAATGAGGAACCATCTGTAAATGTGCAGATTCAAAACTACCATTACTCAGTTATAGGTGAAGTGAAACGCCCCGGCTCATTCACTTCGGACAACGGCAAAGTGAGCCTTTTCGAAGCATTAGCCAATGCAGGAGACCTCACCATATATGGTATTAGGGACAATGTAAAGCTACTTCGGGAGAATCGCGATGGCTCCACGACCATGGTGAGCCTCAACCTTAAAGATCCCGAGATAGTCAATTCGCCCTATTACTACCTACAACAAGGTGATGTGCTATATGTAATGCCCAATGATGCGATTGCGTCATCGGCAAATATTAGTTCGGGTACAACGATTTGGATAAGCATCTCATCAATAGCCCTTACTATAGCCAATCTCATCGTCACCATTCTTAGATAAAGATGTATGAATAATAGTTATTCCGACCCTTCGGAGAGGACCCCACGCAACAACATATCAGCAGAAAACGAAGTAGAGGAGATAGATCTACTATCAGCAGTAAATGAATATCTTCGCTACTGGCCCATATACCTAATCGCCATCGTAGCCTGCTTAGCCTTAGCGTGGATATACATAACCACACAAAAGCCGGCCTATCCCGTCAAAGCCTCAGTGCTATTTTTAGACCAAAAAGATAGCAAAAGTGCACAGATCCAAGGCCTTGATGTATTGGAGCTGGGTATGGGTGTGCAGAACGTCAATGTCGATAACGAGCTCGAGATACTACGCTCTCGAGAGATCCTCAAGAAGACCATCGAAGAGAGCTTAGAGTATGTCGAAGTGTACACTAGAGACAGACTTCGGAAAAAGGTTTGGTACGAACACTTACCCTTTGAGATAACCATGGATCCCATTGGATTGAGCAAAATTGACCGTCCACTATCCTTCAACGTTCAGCCCAAAGGCGAAAACTCCTACGAAATCATCCCAGAGGAAGGCAACCCCATTTTAGTGGATTCCCTACCAAGTACCTTCTCACTCGGTGGAGGCATCGTCTCAATATCAAAGCGAGATGTACCCGCAGATCAGACTACCGAAAACATAGCAGTGTATAACGTCAAGATATCTTCACCCCTCAAGCGAGCTATATATTACGCAGAAAAAGGTGGGCTAACAGCCGAAAGAGCTAACAAACAAAGCTCTGTCGCTATCCTCAGAATCAACACCTTTAATAGGGCAAAAGGAGAAGCCTTCCTTAACAAACTTATCGAGGTCTACAATAGGGAACGAGCAATAGACAAGAACGCATCCGCTCAAAATACATATAACTTTATCAACGAACGTATTGAGCTTATCGGTAGAGAGCTTAGTGCAACAGAAGAAAAACTCGAAGCCGTAAAGAAGTCGCAAGGAGTTACCAGCTACGAAGACCTCGGAGTGGTAGTATCAAGTAGTGCCACTATGGATATGCAACGCTCCGAAGCCGAGACACAGCTCAAGCTTGTTACCTTCCTTATCAACGACCTTGAGCAGAAACAAGATCGTTACGAGATCATACCTGGAAGCTTCGGATTTACCGATGGGACACTCCAGACTGCCGTCGACCTCTACAACCAAATGGTATTTGACCGCAACAACTTACTGGAATCCGCCAACCCTGATCACCCAAAAGTGCAGACGCTAACTAACAACTTAAAGGTGGCTCGCTCCAATATTTTGGAGGCGGCAAATGTCGCAAAACAAGGTCTTATGATCCAGCTATCCGGGCTTAAGGATCTTGAGAAAAGGTACAACTCAAAGATATCACAAGCCCCAACCTTTGAGCGTATAAGCACCGACATTGAGCGTCAACGTAGCATCCGTTCAAACCTGTATTTAATGCTTCTGACAAGGAGAGAAGAGACATCCATAGAGTTAGCTGCGTCCTTGGAGAGTGCAAGAGTCATTGATGTCGCATTGGCAGATACGAAGCCTGCGACACCCAAAAAGACCATTATTTATCTCGTAGGACTATTATTTGGATTAGTGCTTCCGACACTATTTATATACCTTTATCGCCTAACGCGGACTAAGATAATGGTGGAGGATGATATCCGGAAGAATACCCACCTACCTATCGCAGGAAGCATACCTCGGACGGATGAAAACTCAAGCGAACTTGTGGTCAAGACAAGTGGCAATAGCGAGATGACGGAGGTCTTCCGTACACTACGAACGAATATCAGTTTCCTCACTCAGAACAAGCGACCTGTGGCATTAATGGGGACTTCTACTGTGAGTGGGGAGGGGAAAACATTCGTCATGAGTAATCTTGCCATCTCGCTATCGGCTCTTAATGAGCGGGTACTTCTTCTGGGTCTTGACATACGTAACCCTCAGCTGAAGCGGACATTTGGCATTAAGAATAGTTCGGTAGGTGGAATGTCGGATCTACTCAATGATTCGTCTCTTGACCCACATGACTTTATCCAGAAGCCCGATAACTACCCTAACTTATCTATCATCAACGCAGGTACGATTCCCCCCAATCCGCCAGAGCTACTTGCCCTACCAAGGCTTGAGGAGTTGTTTGAGATATTCCGTAGCGAATACGACTATATCATCATCGATAGTGCCCCAGTGGGGCCAGTGGTGGACTCATTAGTGCTCAGCAGGGTTGCCGACTATACGCTGTACGTCGTACGCTCGGGTAAGACGCAAAAGAAAGACTTTGAGTATATCAATTACCTTGATCAATACGATAAGCTACCAAATATTAGCATCGTGCTGAATGATATATACATCAAGGATTCTCTGCTTGTTAAGAGCTACGGCTATGGTTATGGTTATGGCTATGGTTATGGCTATGGTGGCGATCAAGATGCTAAGCACGGAGGGGAAAAGAAGTAATAAGCATTTACTAACATAGTTTTTCGGGTGGTGCGATCCTTGGTGGTCACACCACCTTATTATAAAACCCAAAGAGCATACACGCGATATGACACCTCAGAAAATCCTGATATCTTTCGTTGCCCTTACGGCAATATCTGCTAACTTATTTGCTCAACAAGAGCCTTTTGAGTCCGACACTTCGCTTGCCGAACGTATCGGTATCATCAAGCAGAAACAGGATAATTTTCAACTCTATTTTCACACCCACTTCTCTGGTGATTTACTATATGACAAGAATGGCTTAGTGAATGGGGCTTTTCGGATGCCCGAAATACGGATTGAGTCACAGGCTAAGCTCACGAACCGGCTCTCCTTTAGGTGGAGACAGAGATTGAATAAAAACAATAAGGGGAGTAATAATGTCGATGCTCTTCCTCAGTCTATTGACATTGCAGGGCTGGGGATAACGCTCAGTGAGAAATGGAGTCTATTTATCGGGAAGCAGTGTGCAGCAGTTGGCGGATTTGAGTTTGATCTCAACCCTATTGAGGTCTACGAATTTAGCAATATGGGCGAATACATCAACCCTTACCTCACGGGTATCAGGGCTGTCTACCACCCTTCTGCTCGTCACGAGATACAAATAGAGGTGCTCAATTCGCTCAATGCTCCTTTTGCTGATAATTACCCACTTGTGGAGGAGGTGCAGAATGCCAAGCTCCCTTTTGTCTACACGGTCAATTGGAATGGTCGGATGTGGGATCACTTTAGCACCCGTTGGAGCTATAGTTTTCTGCCACAAGGGGTGAAGGGCTCTCGGCATTATAATATGCACTACATCGCACTCGGAAATCAATTGGAGTTAGGCAAGGCCAAAAGCTATTTCGATATCATGTACTCTAATGAGGGACTAAACCGCAAAGGGATCATCAGTAATCCTTATGATGTTGAGTACCTATCTTTTGTCCTTGAGATGCGATATGCCTTTAAACCCCAATGGCAATTTTTCCTAAAGGGTATGTACGAGACAGCAGGTGCAAAGGGTAGCAAAAGAAAGTCAAATACCCCACTTTGCTATCCCTTGATTATGAATAGCTACGGCTACTCAGCGGGGATCGAGTATTACCCCCTTGTGGGTCAAAACCTGCATTTTTTCCTCACCTACGTGGGGAGAAGTCACCGACATGTGGACACCCGACTATCGAAAGATAGCCACCGTGCATCCCTCGGTTTCATTTATCAGATTCCGATATTCTAAATTTTCTTATTGGGAATACAGTCAAGACGGATACCCTATATTCATCGGGACAGATACCCTATATTCGTTAAAGCAAATACCCTATATTCGTCAAGACGAATATAGGGTATCCTATTTTTCTATTCCGGTACTATGTAATTATGATGCTCTATATAGGGACGACTTAGATGCTCTCAAAGAAAGCCCATAATGCGTCATCTTTTGGGTAGGGTGCCGTAATCTCAATAACGTCTTTTGTGACTGGGTGGATAAAGGATACCGCACGTGCATGAAGCGAAATGGAGCCATTAGGAAGACTTCGTTTGGCACCATACTTGAGGTCGCCCCGAATCACAGCTCCTACACTACCTAATTGTACCCTTATCTGATGGTGCCTGCCAGTCTTAAGAGCTACCTCAAGCAGCGTGTAGCGATCGCTATGTCCAATCGTAGAATAGTCGAGGACGGCTTTTTTGGCACCTTTGGTTCCCTCTGGGACGATATAGGATTTATTCTGCTTTTGATTTTTAAGTAACCAGTTCTGGAGTGTCGCACTTGGTTGCTTAGGAGACTGCTCTACGATGGCATGGTATACCTTCTTCACCCTATCTTCTCTAAATTGTTCATTCATCCGAGATAGGGCTTTTGACGTTTTGGCAAAGATAACAATGCCACTCACGGGTCTATCAAGGCGATGTACTACACCTAAATAAACGTTGCCCGGTTTATGGTATTTCTCTTTTAGATAAGCTTTGACCTTTTCAGGCAAAGGGGTATCCCCTGTGCAGTCACCCTGAGTGATTTCCCCCGCTCTTTTATTAACGGCGATGAGGTGATTATCCTCATAGAGGATATCAAAAGCAGAGTTTATGCTTTCTTCTGCCATATAGTAAATGAGTAGGGAAATAGGTTACGCTCGTCCGCCTCGTGGTACTCATTTTTGACGCACTTCCACTTTTGGATGTCAATATCAGGGAAAAAGGTATCAGCGTTATCCCAAGTATGGTGCACGATGGTTACGTACAATTCGTCAGCCACGTCTATACCTTGACGAAATAATTCTCCGCCACCTATTAGGAACAATTTCTCGCCTGTAGCGACCTTGATTGCCTCCTCTACACTATGGACGACCTCAGCCCCCTCTTGCTGGTACTCTGTATTTCGGGTGACAATGATATTCTGACGACCTGGCAAAGCTCCCTTAGGTAGGCTTTCAAAAGTCTTTCTACCCATAACGATAGGGTAACCCATAGTGGCTTCCTTAAAGTGCTTGAGGTCTGCAGGGAGATGGCGTTTCCACGGCATATCACCCTCAAGCCCAATCGCTCCGCTTTCGTCAATAGCTACAATGATGATAAGCTCTGTTTTCATACCGATACCTCTGCTTTGATGTGTGGATGTGGGTCATATCCGTCAAGCTGAAAGTCGTCATACGTAAAGTCTTCGATACGCTTTACGTCCGGATTGATGTGCATCATTGGCAAGGAGCGAGGTGTGCGACTGAGCTGCATGCGAGCTTGATCTAAATGGTTGAGATATAGATGAGCATCCCCCAAGGTATGTACAAAAGTGCCGGGCTCTAAATCGGTGACTTGTGCCACCATCATGAGGAGCAAAGCATAGCTCGCGATATTAAAAGGCACACCGAGAAATACATCGGCACTCCTCTGATACAGCTGTAGGCTGAGCTTGCCATTCGCTACATAAAATTGATAAAGTAGGTGACAAGGAGGTAAGTGCATGTCATCAAGTGCTCCCACATTCCACGCACTTACAATGATTCTACGGCTATCCGGATTATGCTTAATGGCATTAATGGCATCGGCTAACTGGTCATGCTCGCACCCTTTGTCGTCCAACCAACGTCTCCATTGAGCTCCATAGATAGGGCCTAATTCGCCCTCTTCGTCCGCCCATTCATTCCATATTCGCACCCCGTTTTCCTGCAGATAACGGACGTTGGTATCTCCTTTGATAAACCACAATAGCTCATAAATAATACTTTTGAGATGCAGCTTTTTCGTGGTCAATAAGGGGAAACCATTTGAGAGGTCAAACCGCATTTGATGCCCAAAGACACTGAGAGTGCCGGTGCCTGTTCGGTCACTTTTCTCCACCCCTTCTGTAAGAATCCTTTCTAATAGTTCTTGATATTGCTTCATCTTTTATCTCTATTGCTCGTAGTGCTGAGGTACAATCGAGGTCTCACTTCCGCCTGAAGAGACGAGGCGTATTCCTTCATCAGTATCGGTAATATATCCTATTGTATGCACGCCCTCTATCGTCTCTATCATATCTTTAAGCCCCAAAGGGATGGTAAATAGCAACTCATAATCATCCCCCCCATGCAGACCAATCATTGTAGGAGACAGCCCCAATTCATCTGCCATAGATACCGTTTCGTGATCGATAGGAAGACGTTGCTCATAAAGCTTTGCCCCTACTTGAGAGCGATCGCATAGGTGCAAAAGGGCATTTGATACGCCATTTATCACACCCGTCATTGCCGTGGGAATAATGCCGTTTTCCTTTAACTGCTTTAGGATATCTATGCGAGCCGAAGGTTTCATTTGCCGACTTAGGATGTACTCACGCCCCTCAAACTTGGGCTGGAAATCCTCCTCTCCGTTAAAGGCTACTTTCTCTCTAATCAATAATTGCAACCCCATATAAGCGGCACCGACATCGCCGGTAAGGCAGAGCAGATCGTGCAACCTCGCCCCTTTGCTTTGGAGTGCTTGACCTTTGGCAACAGCTCCAATGGCTGTGACGGAGAGGGTAAGACCGGTATAGGACGTCGTGGCATTAAGCTCTATAAGGTCAATACCATAGTATGCCAAAGCATCCTTAACGCCTAACATTAATACATCTACATCCTCTACTTGATATTTACGAGAGAGCCCAATAGATAGGCTGATATGGCGAGGCATAGCTCCCATAGCAACCACCTCAGATACCGCGGCTGTGACGACCTTAAACCCCAAATACTGCAAGGGGAAATAGACCAAATCAAAATGGATGCCCTCTAAAAATAATTTACTCCCTATGACAAGCTCCTCTCCCTTTTCCGTCTCTATCAGAGCTGCATCATCCGTAAGAGCTGACACAGTATTCGGGAATTTCGGCAGCTCCAAAGCCGATACAATATGCTTATGGAGCCCCTCCACTCCCAATTTTTCTATCTCCATTTATCTCGTGTGATTTTCCTAAATACATTAATGCCTATATAACCATGAAGTGCTAAAAGGAGCGTGTGTCCTAAGCTCCCTTAGATAATCTCGAGCTTCGGCTTCATCGGCAAAACTCTCTGCAAAAAGCCGATACATGCCACTTTTGGAGACCAAAATACCTCCTTTATCAATAAAGGCATCAAACGAACTATTTTCCTCTAAAAAGCGTCTCATCTCTTCCTCCCCCGAAAGTGTCGCAATGACTACATAGTACCTGCCCTCTTCATCAGCTTCACTCATCAAAGGATAGCCATAAATCGTCGGCAATACCTCCTGCGATTCTACGGGTTCTACGACTTTTGTCGTCACTACTTCTGGTATAGGCGAAGTCACAAGAGCCTTATTCTGTACAGCAACAAACCCCGCTTCGTACTGCTGAAGATCCTGAGGAGACGCGAGCTTATCATTAGGAATCAATAGGGCTATTGCCGTCAAAGCAACGGCTACACCCCCATATGCCAAATGTCTGATATTAATAGGCAGGTAATAGATATCGCCATCTCTTCTCGCCTTATTTTTAGATACCAAAGGTGTCACATTAGTACCTATCGGAGGTAACATTGCGACAGGCTGCAAACCATAAGTATCAACCGAGAAAGGATGATTATCATTTGGGAAAAAAGAGAGTTGACCATTACGTGACCTGAGCAACTGACCTACCTCGCCCATTTGCACCACTCCGGACGAAAGAAGCTCGCTTTTAACCTCCTCAACATCCTTTTCTAACAAACGAAGCGAACGCTTATAACCATATGAATAAGCCTCACTATAGCTACGCACCAATATGCCATCATCTTTAGCCAATGCACTATTAAAACTGATCCGAGAGCGACTCGGATAGATAAGTCCTTTGGGATGATCCACAACAGATTCCTCAGTGTGTCGAATGAAAGCCCCTAAATTAGGAACCACCACACAAGGCTCACGGTATAGCAAACGCTCAATATGCCTGATAAGTCTTTTCATACTCACTTCTATTTACTCCCCAAACAAAGGTACAAAAAAAAGGTAAATGGAGGACAATAGATAAGACTCCCTAATAGTTTAAAAAAGCGAAAGAAAAGAGAGGGTTTCAAGCACATTAGCAAGTGCAAATTTAGACTATTGCACCAAAGAATTTTGGGCAATCAAATTGATTCATCCACTATTCGTTTGTCTATAATGCCATTGAAGCAGGCTAACAATTATTATATATTCACGGGAATTTGGTAGATTTGTATTTAGGGGGAAAGCTCTATTGCCTATCTGCAACAAGGTATTACATTGTAGAGAGAAGGCTATTAAATAAAAAGGGAATAGTCGTGATTTGTTTGGCTTGAAGAGGTTAGGCTTATCTGGTAGTTGCACCTTTATTACAATTGAAACCATATAGTTATTTAGACAACCATAACATTCTTTGCTTATGATACCAAAATTTGGAGAAATCTGGATACCAGCATTATAATACTTAGGATTTAGAAGTTTTTGCTCAAAATCGATTAGGTATATGGTTATGCCAAAATGTGCATCATACTATGTGTAATACATCACTTTAAAAAAAGTACTACTTTTGCTCATTATATGATAGGTTGATTACAGCAAAGTCATCAACATAGTTGCTTTGCACCTTAAACTTATGTAGTAATGATAAAGAATACAATGGGAAAAACTTTGCAAGATTTGAGTTTGAAATCAAGAGAGCGTGTATCCAAGAAAGGATAATCTATGAAAAAATCAGATATATTTTGGCAGACATATTTGAGTCTCGAAAAAGAATTCATTAATGTTTCTAATTTCATATTTATAACGGATGAAATTACGACCCACGAGCATGGTCAAGAAATTACTATACCTTGCAATTCCCAATTAGAGACATTTTCACCCTATATAGCAGATTTGCTTATACGATGTTGCGTCCAAATAGAAGCCATTTCCAAGGAATTGTATTATGACAATGGCGGGACAAAATCACGTGGAGATAAAAATTTGTTTTTTGATGAGGATTGCTTAAAATTTATTGATATAAAATGGGAGACACATGCTAAACGAGTTTTGGTTGTTGCTCCATTCTTCAATTTGACCAAAGAAGATAATCGAGTCCTAAGTCCATTAAAGAATGCCCACAAAAGATCTGGTACATTTTGGGAAAAGGCATATCAAGCTGTAAAACATGATAGATTTGCGGCTCTCAAATATGGCAATATAAAAGCTCTTATACATTCAATGGCTGCACTTTATCTATTGAACTTATATTATAGAAACGACTCTTGGATCATTAAATATCAAGAATTATCCAATAGTGATTTTAGTATGGGGTCTTCAATCTTTGCAGTAAAACGACCAGAGGCCGGTCCATTATGGTATGGCAATACACCGACCATAAGTGAAAGCCCTTATGTCGTAAGATACCAAGAAGAAGATTACAAGCGAATCGAGGCCATGCAAAAAGCCGATAAAGAAGCATTAAATCATTATTGGCAACAACAGCCAGAGATCAGGGAACCTGAGTTTTTGGCAATACTTGAAAAAGAAAGGAGAAAACAGGAATTGGATCCTACTTATAGAATCTCGTATTTTAGGGAATTGGGTATTTATCGATTGAAAAAATTACTACCCACAAATCTGCCTTTTGAGGAAAGAAAAGAAGCATTCATCAAAAGCGACGCCTGGAATTGTTGGATAAATCAACATAACACCCATTTAAATCCTGAAGAAATAACGGAAAATAATATCGATGAGGAGATTGAGAATGTTGGTAGACGGTGGGGTATGGATATAGAAAAGAAGTATAATACCATGAGTTGGATTCATTTGGCAATGGATGGTGCTATATGTAAAGTATATATACCATGATTCATTTTAAATTAAACGCGACAAGTGAAAGTTTCTGCTTCGTTAGTAGTCTGCATTTGATGTTAAAGAATTGGGTAACGGCTGATGTCAGAGCAATAATATTACCCACAAAAATGTAAAGCCTTGATGATTGCAACAGCCATATGGCGATAGATGGATGCAAAGCTAATACCTAAAAGGGTTGCAGTTTCAGCAGGGTGAGATACAATTAGCTTCCTATGTTACCGACTTCCTGCATGGGTTGCTTACAAGCCACTACTTGCCGATGCAGAAATGGCTGAAGATGGAAGCGAGAATGTCTTCGCTGGTCACTTCGCCAATAACGGAACCGAGGGTGTCGGTTGCCCGTCTGAGGTCTTGAGCTATTATCTCACCCGATAGACCTTCTTGGAGATTTCGTTCTACCGCAACTAATGAGTCGTTGGCATCTCGAAGGGCAATTGCTTGTCGGATATTTGTCGCCATTACTTCATCATCCGCCACGGTGAGCGTCTCGAAATGGTGGTGTAATAATGCCTTTACTCTCTCAATATCATCGTCGTCTTTAGCACTGATGGTGAGTGGATTTTCAAAACGCTCAGAAGCCAACCACGTGAGAGTCAGTTCTAAAATCTCGCGTGGAGCAATGTCGGATTTATTGACGATGGGGACTATCTTAGTGGCGTCTTGGTGGCGTTGTAATTGTTGTAGGGTAGCCGCATTCGTTTCACGCCTCTCTGCTGGGTCTATCACCCATAGGAGTAGTTCCGCTTCATTTGCTTTTTTAAGTGCCTTCTCGATACCTATGTGTTCGATAACATCTTCGGTGTCTCTTAGCCCCGCTGTATCTACGAGCCTAAAGGTCTGCCCACATATATTGATTGTATCCTCAATGGCGTCTCTTGTGGTGCCGTGAATATCCGAAACGATCGCCTTTTCATCGCCTAAAAGTCCGTTGAGTAGGGTAGACTTCCCTGCATTAGTTGCCCCAACGATAGCAATAGGAATACCATTTTTTATGACCTGACTTGTGGCATAGCTCGTAGCCAGGGTCTGCACCTCTCTCTGTATTGTCCTACATCTCTGAAGTATTTCATGCGGTGAGATGATCTCTATATCCTCTTCAGAGAAGTCTAATCCCAGCTCAACGAGCGATGCGAGCTCAAGGACTTGCTCCCTCAGATGGCTTATCCTTTTGTGGAATAGACCCCTCATTTGAGCTATTGAAAGTCGCAATGCGGATCGATTGGAGGCGGCGATCACGTCGGCTACAGCTTCTGCTTCCGAGAGATTTAGTTTGCCATTAACTAAAGCCCGTCTTGTGTATTCTCCTGGTTCGGCCAATCTGGCTCCGGCATTAATCAATAGCTGTAATATGATCTGCGAAATATAGGGATTGCCATGATAAGATATCTCCACTTGATCCTCACCTGTATAGGAGTGAGGTGCTCGCATGACGAGTACCAGAGCGTCGTCTATCTTACTATCATTGGTGGGATCGATGACCCAACCATAAGTGACAGTATATGGTGGGATATCCGTCAGCTGTACCTCCTTTTTTGCCGGTTTAAATATGGCAGCAACCACTTGGCAGGCTCGGCTTCCGGACACTTTGATAGTACTCTGAGCCCCTATGCCATTTGGCGTTGCCACGGCACAGATGGTATCGCTGTCTTTGGGCGTAAAGATATCCTCTATCATTGCCATAAAAATGGATACAACGAACCCACCCCGAGCGTCCACCTTTCCTCAAAAGAGGCACCCCAAAACGCCCAGGATGGATTCAAAAAACCTATCTCTTCCTTTTCACTCAATCACCACTCATCGTACCACGATGCATTATCGCCATTACGTATATGGAGAGACGAAAGAGGGAAGATGTATTACTTCTTGCTACGATTACCGTAACGGTTTCTAAACTTATCTACACGCCCTGCGGTATCTACGAGGGTAGCTACACCCGTATAGAATGGGTGAGAGCTACTGGACACCTCCACTTTGATTAGTGGATAGGTGACACCATCAATCTCTATCTCCTCACGTGCATTAGCACAGGAGCGTGTGATAAAAGTCTCATCATTCGACATATCCTTAAAAACTACTTCGCGGTAGTTCTCAGGATGAATACCCTTCTTCATTATCTTATATCTTAATTAGTTTCTACTAACCCTATAACGGACTGCAAAGGTAAGTATATTATTTTGGAATACAAAATATTTACACTTCATTTTTTGCAAGCCTTCACCTATATCAAGACAAAGTGGGTGCTGAGTGTGGTGACTTTTAAACCATCATGCTTCTACGTCACCGCTCTAAATAAGTGAATCTCTAAAGAGCGGATAATGTTGGTAGGGATATTTTCTGACACATTGAGTGTATGTGTCGTGACAATGAGGTACTATGGCAGGTCATCTTTTCCGGACTATGTAACTATTGTCTGCGACATTTGCCGTGGCAGAGCTATTGCATTTATTCTTACGAAAGCCGAGCAGTAGCTCAGCAGAAGTGATTGATAACTTAATAGATATATATAAGAAAGGATTGATTATGGGACGAACTATTTTTGATATGTTAGACGATTTCTTTAGCGATGACTTTGTAAGGCCTACCGTTGTAACACCTAAAAGAGCAGTAGCTCCTATGTGCAATGTTTTGGAAAGCGATACCGCTTACACCATCCAATTAGCCGCACCCGGACTTACTAAAGAGGATGTTGAGGTCAAGCTTGATGAGGAGGATGCACTCGTTATCTCTATGGAAAAAAAGGAGGAGAAGTCTGAAAAACCTGCCGAGGAAAATACCGAAGAAGCGGAGTCCAAAGAGGTCGCTAAAGTGGAGACAAAACCTGTACACTACTTACGGAGAGAGTTTATGCACCAGAGCTTTGCTCAGAGATTACTTCTCCCTGAGGATGCCGATAAAGAGAGAATCAGTGCTAAGATGGAGCATGGTGTACTTGAGGTTATCATCCCTAAGATAGTGAAAGAAGAGAAGACTCCTATTGAGAGGAATATCTCCATAGACTGATACAATAGCAGAAAGATTGTAGGTTGTAATTGATGATTTGTGAAAGGAAGAGGATGTAGCGAGTAACTAATTCGCTATATCCTCTTTCTTTTTGTCGTGCCGTTTTAATCGGGTTCACGCATAAGACGCACCCATACTCTTACGACATTGATACTGGCTATCCGCCTAAACGAATGTAGCCTATACCTCGTGCTCTAAGCTGAGGGTCTTGGTAGGTCTGTCACACACTTCGCCGGGACCAAAGTACTGGATTGGCCCCGGATATACGAAACAGGTCTCCACTGCCCACCTATCTCTATTCTCCGCGAATGCCTTAAAGGGTCTACCATCAAGTACCACAAGGGCTTTCCGAATCACAGGCTTCATCTCACCATGTCTTCGCTCCATATTCATCATCATAGTGATAGGGATACCGCCTGCTATCCATTCAGAGGCCGGGCGTGTGGTATTGCGGATCGAACTCATATAGCCGGTTTTCCCGGCGGATATCAGCTGAGCCGCGTTATACCCTAAGCTATAGCAGTAGTTGGCATCAAAATTAGACGGAGCGGCACACCGACCTTCGTAACCGAAGAAATGTCTCTGGAAGGCGAACTTGCCTGTAAATCGTCCCTCTTTTCGCCACACCTCCAGCTTTGCTTTGACCATCTCGCCAAGGAGCTTTTCAGTCTCAATAAGTGACACTTGGACATTGCCGTGTGGGTCTCTATCGAGCGTAAGCTGACGAGCTACATCCTCGGGCAACGACATAAATACCTCTCTATTCTCTTGCGATAGTTGGCTACTTACGAAGTCTCTCTGTGCGTCTTTACTCAGCTTCGCAAAAGCATCTGCATTGTGTGCGAGGAGATCATTAAGCTCAGCTATAAGAGCATTCATTGCCGGGATAAATTCAATTAAGCCCTCAGGGATTAGGACTGTCCCGAAGTTTAGGCCTCGTTTTGCTCGTTCGTTAACGACCTCTGCGATGTAGGTGACAATGTCATTGAGGCTCTGATTTTTTGCCTCTACCTCCTCGGAAATAATACAAATATTAGGTTGCGTTTGTAGGGCACACTCGAGGGCGATATGGGATGCAGAGCGGCCCATTAGCTTAATAAAGTGCCAGTACTTACGGGCTGAGTTGCAGTCTCTTTGGATATTACCGATTACTTCGGAGTACACTTTTGTTGCCGTATCAAAGCCAAAGGAAATCTCGATCTGCTCATTCTTGAGGTCGCCATCTATGGTTTTAGGGCAACCTATCACCTGCACACCGGCTCCAATACTATCGTAATACTCTGCAAGTACGCAGGCATTGGTATTGGAGTCGTCGCCACCAATGATCACGAGGGCTTGTATATTCAGATCGCGGAGGATCTGCAGACCGCTATCAAACTGTTCTTGAGTCTCGAGCTTGGTACGCCCTGACCCAATGATATCAAACCCACCGGTATTGCGGTACTCATCTATGATATCACCGGTTAGCTCTATGTACTTATGATCGATGAGACCGGCAGGCCCCATAAGGAAACCATACAACTTGCTCTCTTCATTGATCCTCTTGATGCCATCAAAGAGACCTGCTATCACGTTGTGCCCGCCAGGTGCCTGACCTCCTGAAAGTATCACACCCACATTAAGAGGCTTCGTAGATATCGGAGTATCACTCTCCTCAAAAGTGACCACAGGCAGACCATAAGTGTGGGGAAATAGCTTTTTGATATCAGCTTGGTCGCCTGCCGATTGTGTACCTTCCCCCTCTATCAAACGAATAGAGCCACGCAGACATTTAGGGAGTTGGGGCTCGTACTTAGCCCGAGCTTTCTGTAAAGGACTAATCTCTTTCATAATCAATCATATTATAATGTTTCATCTATCTCTGTGGAAGTCAAAACGCCCCTCCTTCTCTCGCTGTTTCGCTGATGGGCGCTTATCGTCATTGACCCTCGTAAAGACATACATGAGGACTAAGTTGAGGACAAGTACCAATGACCCCATCCCAAATAACTTCCCTAAATTATTGGGCATCAATGTAAAGAATAGCACAGCAGCGACAATACCTACTGCTATAAGGATAAGCAGGGCTTTCTTAAACCCCCTAAAGAAACCAGGCGATGGTGCCATAATCAACTAATCAATGGGTGATACATTCAAACGCTTTTTCTATCACTACAAAGGTACCTATTATTTATTACTCACACTGAAAGCCTTATATCCATCCTTTACTATATAGAAAATGTCCTAAAAAAGAATACCCGGTATTCGTCGAGACAGATACTTGGTATTAGCCGAAACAAATACCTGGTATTCGCCTATGCGTATTCCGTATATCCTCCTAAGCGTATTACGGATACCCCCTACGAGTGACTAAAGACAAAACACGATCAATAGCCTACTCTGTGACGAAAATGTGTGTTATCTTTGCATAGACATTCACAAATAAGCACTTTTGAGATGGAGAATAAAAAGAACCGCATAAGCACAACGACGTTGCTTTCACTCCTCGTAGCTCTTGCCGGCATATTAGTAGCTTTTGAGCTTTGGAGACCTCCGGAAAAAGCCCCACAAGAGAGGTATGTCGTCATCCTTTCGCTCGACGGCTTTCGCACCGAGTACCTGACCAGAGCAAATACCCCTGCTCTTGATGCGATGGCTGAGGAGGGTGTTAAGGGAGCTCTTATCCCCTCGTATCCCAGCAATACCTTCCCCAATCATTATAGTATGGCCACAGGGTTATTCCCTGAGCATCACGGCATCGTCAACAACGCTTTTTACGACGAAGAGCTTCAGGACTATTACCAGTTAGGCGACATCGAGAAAGTGCATAATCCTGCTTTTTATTGGGGCGAACCTATATGGAATACTGCCGAAAAGCAAGGCGTTACTTCAGGAGCCTACTACTGGGTGGGATCGGAGACAAAAGTCCAAGGAATGCACCCAACGTACTGGAAAGTGTACGACGAAAGTGACCCCTTTACGGCACGTGCCGACTCTGTTATCAGCTGGCTAAAAAAGCCTACCTCGGTTCGTCCACACTTCATTGCATGGTATCTGCAGGAGCCTGATGCGACAGGGCACCACCATGGCACCCGGAGTACGGAGGTGTTAGAGATGTGTTCAGAGGTCGATAGCATCGTGGGCTACTTCCGCCATGAGCTGAGCAAACTGGAGATTGCACCCCTTGTTGACTTCATCGTAGTGTCTGATCATGGCATGGTTGATTACGACCCAAATCGAGTAGTTAACCTACAAGACTATCTCCCACGAGATAGCTTTAACTTTGTTGTAGAGGGAGCACCCGCTCTGCTGTATTGCAAAGATTCGCTTTACATTGAGCACGTCATGACAGTCTTGGATAAGGTGCCTCATATCTCTGCATATAGGACGAAAGAGGTACCTGAGCGTCTACATTATAATAGCGGAAAGCGCTTAGGCGACATCGTCATTATCCCTGATAAGGGTGGATACATATACTTCCGCGAGGACGCCACATTTGATCGTGCGGCAGGGCATGGATTTGATAACAATCTACCCGAAATGCAGGCTATTTTCTTTGCTACCGGTCCATCATTTCCTAAGGGATACCAGGCTAAAGCAGTGCCTAATGTCACCATCTATCCGCTCTTATGCCGGTTATTGGGCATCACGCCAGCCCCCAACGACGCCACTGAAGCCGATGTCAATACGCTCATAGGTAGGTAAAAGATACTAGGGATATCTATGGAGAAGTTATTTTTTCTCTAAAAAGGCTTGGTAGTATTAATAAAATTAGTACCTTTGCCCTCGCATCAATCAATTAAGGATGGCGAGATAGCTCAGTTGGTTAGAGCGCAGGATTCATAATCCTGAGGTCGGGGGATCGTAGCCCCCTCTCGCTACTTCTATTGTGTATGAGAGTGGGGTACCCTGAATCTTCAGAGTAACCCACTCACTTTATATTCTGCTCACAGCTCCGAATAATAACGGGGACCTTTATTTAGTATAGTCATTTTCGGCTATAAGGATGGCGGACTAAGGCTGTCGCTCGTCGATGACTCTAAAAAGGTCTTGATCAGGAAGGAGAGGAAACGATTGCCGTTTCTCCTGTAGTCTTTGCCGTGAAATGGTAGCCCTTAGTAGCACTTCGTCAGGCAATTTACTCTCTGCCAAGCTATTACCCTCGTCGTCAATCACGAAAGAATAACCTGGGTACTGGAGTTTGGGATGTGGCGTACCCACTCTGTTGCATGCCCCGAGGTAGCATTGATTCTCTATGGCTCTGGCTCGAAGCAAACGCTCCCACGCGACATGCCGAGGGCGAGGCCAATTGGCAGTACACAATAGGAGGTCGTAATAGCCTAACTCCGGATCCTGCCTCAACCAAGTGGGAAAACGTAGATCATAGCATATCGCAAGACGGATCTGCCAATCGCGGTACTCGACCTGCACCCTCTCCATACCGGCATCAAAAAGCTTTGCCTCTCCTCCATGGCTAAATAGATGTCTCTTGTGGTACTCCACCTCACCTCCTTCAGGCGTGATAAATAGCCCGGTATTGGCAGGTCGCCCACTCGGCAATAACTGGATAAGTGATCCATACACGGCACATTGATACTCCCTTGCCACGGCTTTCATCTCTTGCCTCCCCTCTTCGTAGGCATCTGCAAAGAATTGTGGCGACATACGATCGACATCCACGACAAATCCTGTAGTCCACATCTCGGGAAGTAGCAACACGTCAAAGCCCCCTTCATTCGCCTGAAGTAGCGATCTAAGATGACTGATATTAGCCTTTACCTCCTTGTGAGTGAGCATCATCTGGAGGGCTGCCACGGTTATCTCATCCATCGGAAGTTAAATCTCAGCAAAGTTTTTTGGGTACTTAGCCATACTGCTATTATAGAAGCGACGGATCTCTGCTACCCTCTCCTCTATATTATCACCAAATGTTTGGATGGTATGAAATACCCCTACAACTTTATTTTTATAGTCAATTTTTGCTAGCTCAATGGGGACCCCGGCCTCAGCTGCTATCCTATAAAATCCGGTTTTCCAGTGCTCTCGTCTCTTACGTGTCCCCTCAGGGGTGATGCCGATATGCAACTTGGTCGCATTCTTTAGTAAGGCTATCGCTTGGTCCACAGTCGAGCTACCTGACTTCCTATCTACGGGCAAACCTCCAAGAGACTTAAAAAGCACATTAAAAGGAAATACGAACCACTCTTTTTTGATGAGGAAACGGGGCTTAAGCTTTGCTCCCCATGCCTTATAGTAGATATACCCGATGATAAAATCCCAATTGGAGGTATGCGGTGCCACGCATATCACACTTTTGGGTTGAAATGTCTTGGGATAAAGAGGCGTCCATCCCAACCAATTGAGGAGACGTCCCCAAAAGTTCACCTTGCCTGTAATATTATCCGGAGCTTTCATATAGCGTGTAAAAGGAGCTGGGGAGTCTCGTTTCGTGACCTCCCATTAAGGGTTTTGAATTCATAGCCCTGCTCTAATAGATACTCTAAAGAGCGGGGCAAAGCATACCGGAGGTTGTACCAACTCTTGAGGGAGTCGTGGAATACAATGATCGAACCATCGCGGGTAAACCGCTCCACATTGTGTACTACTTGCTGTGGGCTAACCCACTTGGAGTAATCCCGAGTAACGACATCCCACATCACGATTTGGAAATGGTCGCGAAGGGATGCCAATTGCTTCCACCCCAAATGCCCATGTGGAGGGCGAAAGAGAGGTGACTGAATGAGCTGGTCAGCACGGAGTGTGTCTCGGATATAGGTGCGAGTGGGAGTGGGCAACCCCTGCAAATGATGATAGGTATGATTGCCCACCGTATGACCTTCGTCCAATATCCGCTCAAAAAGATGCCCAAATCGCCAGACATTTTCTCCCACACAAAAGAAAGTCGCTTTTACCCCAAAGCTCGCCAAAGTGTCCAACACCCATGGCGTCACTTCAGGAATCGGGCCATCATCAAAAGTGAGATAGACGCATGGATTTGTGTCATATAGAAGACTCGGTATACGCCACACCGTACCCGGCAAGAGGTACCGATATACTAAAGGAGGTTGCTCTATTGTCATCCGTTATTCAGTAATTGATACAGGCTAATAAAGTCTTTCTGATACTTTAATACCCTTTCGCCATACTTCGACTTTAGGGAACCACCAAGGGATTCGCTTAACTTAATGGCCTCGGTAAGTATCAAAACGTCATTGTCGACTGCACTAAGTGAATTGACCAATTGTTCGGAATTAAGTCTAAAGAACCAGTCAAGCTCCCTTAGCCTTGTCTCAATTATGATACCACCTATTCTATCACCTTCGTCGTG
The DNA here is from genome assembly GCA_934364985.1 of uncultured Porphyromonas sp. Taxonomy (GTDB): domain Bacteria; phylum Bacteroidota; class Bacteroidia; order Bacteroidales; family Porphyromonadaceae; genus Porphyromonas_A. The sequence goes on from CAKRMU010000002.1 coordinate 140,625, forward strand.
CAAACCCGATAAGTAATAAGCTTCAACTAACGGCAATGAATTGACATCATGCGGGACATTCTCCTCAAGGATAGCGACCTCAGAGAGCTTTAATATCTCACGAGCCCTTACCCTATCGCCCCCAAGAGCTAACCCTTTAGCGAGTGGTGCAAAAATCATACTCCGATAAGTCTCTACAAGTCTTCGGCAATTCTCATCAAAGTAAGTCCCAGGAACTTCAGCACCTCCCCACCTAAATCGCTCCGTCACATTACGGTACATCCGCTCAAGGTCTACCTCATTTCCAGTCGCTTTGACATTGATAGGCAACACTTGATATGCCATACCTGTCTGACGGAAATTACGGGTCAAACCGACACGCTGATCCTCACCAACGGTAATAGCATAGTACACTGGTCGCTCAAAGCGATTGGTATCTAACATATCCAGTATTATCAACTCGTGCCTTCCTAAATACTGCTTTGTGGAGAAGTCAAATACCATATTAGGACTAATCCACATGGTATCACTCTTGAGAAGAGTGCCATTCTCAATAAGTCGCTTCCCATTATACGGCAAGGACAGATATTCAGCAGGGAGATAATCTATTGGCTGAGCTATCCGAGGTACTTGCTTAAACTTAGGATCATCGGAAGCCACAAAGTCAAGACCAATTCTTAAGGGTATGGTGTCTCGCGTAGTGGGGATAACGTATGCCACTAATCGCTTCTCTCCGCCATATTGCTGAGGCGTCCAGCTGATAGGCATAGGTGAATTTTTCTCGCCCTTACGTTTCATCTGGTCAATGTACCAATCGGCTTGTAGGTAAGATGTATTGCAGACCTTGACATCGGTTCGTATGCCTTCCACATCTTGTGCATACCAGAGAGGGAAGGTATCGTTGTCGCCATTACAAAAGATGATAGCGTTATCTTCGCAACTCTCAAGGTAGTTATTTCCGAAGTCGGATGCCAGCCTTCTGCCGTCGCGATTATGGTCATCGAGGTTTTGCTGAAATACCAATGCCACTACGCCTAATCCGATAAGCGTGAGGACGGAAGCCACAATAGGCTTTTCCTTATTGTGCTTAACAACCATTGCATATAGTGCAGGGATGGCGAAACCTATCCATATGCTAAAGGCGTAGAAAGACCCAGCATACGAGTAGTCGCGTTCCCGCACCTGATAAGGTGGTTGATTGACATAAAGGACGATGGCTAAGCCTGTCATAAAGAAAAGGGACAGGATAATCCAGAAGTTTTCGTTGCTCCTCTTATTGCCATACAATTGTGCAACTAATCCTATTAGGCCTAAGAGTAGAGGGAGGAGGAAGTACCTGTTATGAGCTTTATTTTGGGCAATAAAGTCGGGCATATTGTCCTGAGGTCCGAGGAAGATACCATCTAAAAAGGGGATGCCGGTTATCCAATTGCCTTTGTATATTTCGCCTTGTCCTTGCAGGTCATTTTGCCTTCCGCTAAAGTTCCATAAGAAATACCGCCAATACATATAGTTGACTTGGTAGCTAAAGAAGTACCGGAGATTCTCGAGGAAAGTAGGCACCACGACCGTCTTGGCTTGTCCTCTCTCGTTGACGTTTACGGTATGACCTTTGACCTCTCCCCATACTTCGTAACCCTGTTTGTAGTGGGGCATCATATTACTATACATACGAGGGAAGAACGTCATCATATCTTTGCGGTAAACGATCTCCTCACTCACCTGCTTCTCGTATCTATCCTTTTCGTCCGGAGATGCCTTAATGGCTCGTCGGTAAGAGGTCGTCTTAGTTGTTATTGCTCTACCACCGGCATCGTACTCAGGTAGAGATGCGTAGGTCTGACCATATAGAAGTGGCGTGCTTCCATACTGCTCTCTGGATAGGTAATACCTAAGAGAGAAAACATCAGAGGGGCTATTTTGATTCATCGGAATATCCGAATTAGCACGGATAAGCGTCACACCATAAGTACTCATCCCGAAGAGGAATAGCATCATACTCATCGTGCATACATTCATAATGTGGACGGGCAAATGCTTTGCTGTAAGTAGATACGTCCCTAATCCCAATATGATTATCACGGGGATGACCCACCCATTTCCGATAAAAGGAATACCGATAAGCACCACGGAGAGGAGGAAGACCATCCTTAGGAGTTTGTCACGTACCGGCCGAGCTATAGTCAGGTAGTAGGTGAATGCCAAAAGAGCAATCATCAGGATAAGATATACCACTAAGCCACTATTATAATGGAGACCTAAGGTATTGACAAAGAATAGATCGAAGTAGCCTGCTACCTGAGGCACCCCTTGCATAATACCAAACATCAGCACGACGATAAGGGCAAAAGAAAAGAGTAAAGCGAGGACTCCGCCCTTCCAGTCTGGATGCTCAAACTTTCGGAAGTAGTACAGGAGAGCCATCGCAGGGATGGTTAAGAGGTTGAGCAAGTGTACCCCTACACTTAGTCCCATCAGATATGCTATGAGGATGATCCACCTATCCGAATTATCCTTGTCAGCATCCTCCTCCCACCTCAGCATAATATAAAAGACGAGAGCGGTAAAGAAGCTACTCATCGAATACACCTCAGCCTCCACTGCACTGTACCAAAAGGTGTCAGTGAATGCATATAAGAGTGCAGCCACTGCACCGCCTCCTAAGTAGAGAATCGCCTCCGAGGTGCTGATATGAGTCGGAGCGACCCACGTCTTCCTCAGCCATTCGCTCCGCCGTATTAGGTGCGATGTCGTAAGGAATAGTAGCATAATGGTAAGCCCGGAGAATACTGCACTGATCGCATTAGCGGCAGTCGCCACCCATTGTCCCCCACTTGGGAAGAAGTTAGAGAGGGCATTATAAACAAGCATGTAGAATGGTGCGCCAGGCGGATGCCCTACTTCCATTTTGCTAAACGTAGCAATAAATTCGGGACAATCCCATACACTGGCACTCTTCCCCATAGTGAAGAGATACACCGTGGTACTGATGAGGAAGCAAAACCACCCGAGTAGTTTTTCCCACCTTTTATATATCTTTATCTCCATAAATTATAATGCCAATAGTGCATAACTGCCACAAAGATACCAAAAGGCACCCACTTAAAGAGCTATTATTGCCAAGGCAAAGGCACCTCATACTTCTCTCTCGCCTTGAATGATTTATTTAGTGGCTCCCCATTAAGCACCTTTTCGTACTTCTCTATGTACCGCATAGCCATATTTTTTGCACTGAATGTATCCGAAACGTATTCGTGACAAACTTGAGGGGAATAATCTCCTATGGTATATTTGAGATGAGTAGCAAGATCTGTGGAATCTGCCGAGAGGTAACCACACTCCTCAGGCACCAGCTCGGGCAAAGAGCCATATGGTGTCCCGAATACAGGGGCTCCAAAGTACATTGACTCTATGATAGCCAGCCCAAAAGGTTCGTGCCAACGGACGGGGAATAACAGCCCTTTAGAGCCTTGGATTATCTGCTTTTTCTGAGCATCTTCTACCATGCCATGAAAGTGGATCTTAGGATTAAAGGTAAAACGCCAGCCCATTTTGAAGTTAAATCGATAGCCCCCCATCACTTCAAGCTCCCCATCATCGATCTTTTTAATCGTATCAATAGCCCCGGCTAAATTCTTGACTTTCCACGAAGCATTAGCCAAGAAATGGAAGCCCTTACGTGACTTATCTAAATCCGGCACCCCATAACTATCCCAATCAAGACCATTATATACGAATGAATCAGACCCAAATCTTTCTGCATGGTTGTGCGAGACAAAGATCGAATTAGCGTCCAACACCTCCGGCGGACGATTGCCATGAATCGTCACTACATAAGGCTTGCTCAAGCCATCCGCACTTGCATGATCATTAAAGTGAACGATATCAGTATCCCCCGGCACTTGCTTAGATATAGGTACCTTAGGGTCAATATCCCTCACCTCGGCAAAAGGACACTCAGACCCTTTCTCCACCAAAAAGCAGACCTTATGCCCCATACCCACTAATTCCTTACCTAACCCCCATATCACCCGTTGTGTGCCACCATACTTCTTTGATGGTATCAATCCGGGATACACGATTGTAACTTTCATAAGCCACTCATCTTACTATCATCTCCGGCGAACATAGCCATCCGCCCCATTCCCTTTAGAGTAAAATACCCTCCAATACCCACCTCGCAATGTACATTATTTCAGACAAATTGGACGTGCGTGTAACTCACTGGAATACAGACGTGTGCAACTCTCTAAAATAGATACTTGGTATTAGTACTAAGAAATACCTGGTATCAGCCTCAACGAATATAGGGTATTCGTCACGGCGAATATCAGGTATCCTTAACTAACAATTTTCAAAACAAACAGAACGCTAAGTAGAGTTTAATTACACTCCATATAGATTCTGATCAAGGTCTATGGCTGACCAATGAGACCTCGCCATAGACCTAAGACGGTGTTACTTACTTGAGTACACTGAGAGCGGCCTCGTAGTTAGGCTCCTGAGCTATCTCAGGGACAAGCTCAGTATATACCACTTTTCCCTCCTCGTCTATCACCACAACGGAGCGAGCCTCTAAGCCCTTCAGTGGACCATCGGTCATCTCTACGCCATAGCCATCCCTAAAGCAGTTGCACCTAAATACCGATGCCGTCTTTACGTTTTCGATACCCTCTGCAGCACAGAAGCGTGATTGAGCAAAAGGAAGATCGCGAGAGAGACAGAGTACCACGGTATTCGTTGCCTCCGTAGCACGCTTATTAAACGTGCGGACACTCTGAGCACACACCCCCGTATCTACACTTGGGAAGATGTTTAGCACCACACGCTTGCCACGATAGTCACTAAGTTTGCCCTCTGAAAGGTCGCCATAAACAAAAGTAAACTCAGGAGCACTGCTCCCTACCTTTGGTAAATTACCTGCCGTCTGCACAGGATTTCCTGATAATGTAACTTGTGCCATAAAACTTTCTTTTATTATTGTATTAAATATTTGTATGTCCGTATTCTCTAATTATATAACAAGGGTATAAGGTCAGCGGTTCAATAATATCTATGATGAGTACATATCTATTTCGTCACTTGATTAGTGGGGAGATATGCTCGAAGTAATGCCCCAATCGAGGCTTCAAGGAGATCCAAAACGAGGTCGAAGCCCTTTGTCCCACCATAGTACGGATCTGGGACATAGTCAAGCTCTACATCCGTAGGGAAGTAATCCCTCATCTTGATTATCTTGCGAGCTTCTTCAAGAGTGGGTGCTCGGTGATATAGCTCTGTAGCATTGCCATCATCCATAGCCACAATGAGGTCGAAGTATTCAAAATCGTGCCACTCTATCTCTCGGCTACGGCTTGACAATTGGTACCCTCGCACTTCAGCCACACTTCGCATCCGAGGGTCCGGCAATTCTCCATGGTGATAGCTATGCAGACCGGCCGAATCAATCTCGAAAAAGTCTGACCAGCCATTAGCATTTACCAAATGCTTAGCTACCCCCTCAGCAGCAGGGCTTCGGCATATATTGCCGAGGCAAACGAATAGGATCTTTGTTTTCATACACTATATAGGATCAACATCATAGTAAATAGACATCTTTGGACCTCTGTAGCCACTAAGGAGCCTATCAGACATCGCCCACAACACTTCTCGTACTTTGTGCGAAGGATGGTAGAGAGGGACAAAAAGCGAGACCTTATAACCCACAGTGGCATTAGCCTTCCTCACTGGTATCGGGGCAGGGCCTAACGCCGTGGCATCGGTCATCCCTTCATTAAGGATACCCACAGAATGCTCTGCAAGAGCGTAAGCCTCCGCCTGTGCTAAACTCTCAAAATAGATATCAATATGCCGAGAGAATGGTGGAAATTGTACCAAATGACGCTGCTCCAATTCGTAGTCAAGGAGCTGTGAATAGTCCGACGAGAGAAACGCCGAGAGAGCATTAGGATGCTCAGCGAAATGCTGGATGAAGAGATGCTTTAATAAAGGAGATTCATCGCGACATTTCACAATAAAGCGGTACGCCAATTCGTTACTTCGGTAGTCAGTAGTGGCACTTAGGAGATCAAGCTGTACGATACCTATCATAGACACTTTCTGATGAAGGTCAAGGAGCGGGACGGCACTCGCGGATAAAATAATATCAGGGAGGTGAGTACGTCTGTCCAATTCCTCCTCCAAGCAAACGGACATCTGAGGAAAACCCTCCTGAATAGCCCGCCGAAGTCTCTCTATACCTGTCCCCTCTAATTTCATAGAAGGACTCCCACAAATAGGGCAAGCGTGAGGCAAAGGGATATGGTATCCACAGATGCCACAGACCAAATTGCCCGTCTCCTCAATATACCTTAGGGGTGTATGACAGGTAGGACACGTGGGTGTGCTGTGGCAACTTTGGCACGTGGCTCTCCTCGCAAAGCCTTTGCGATGATAGTACAAAAGCGTATGCCCACCGCTATCTAAGGTCGCACTCATAGCCTCAAGCATCTCAAACGATAGCATTCTCGCCTGCACACTATTCTGCTCATAGGCTTTGGGCATCCACACACCTTTAACCGCTAAGTGTGGGACTTCAGAGGGACTTTCCGCAAAACTATACTTCTTTTGTAGTGCCAAAGTGTAGCTCTCAATAGCAGGCGTAGACGACACCAATATCGTACTCTTGTGGGCATAATGTGCCAACATCAAAGCAACATTAGTAGCAGTGTAGCGTGGCGAAGGCTCAAACTGCCTATAGTTAGTATCCTCCTCATCAATAACGACGACCGCCTCCAGTCTTCCCAAAGGTAGCAACACGGCAGAACGTACCCCCACATAAAGCCCACCCTTTCCCGATAATGCTTGCACCCAAGTCATCTGCTGCTCCCTACTCGAAAGCCCGGAGTGGTAGTATCTAATACGCTCACCAAAGACCCGATATAGCGTGTCAGAAAGGATGCTAAGTGCCTCCTTCGTTGGCACCAATAGCAATACCTGTCGCTCGTCCTTTAGGGTATCAAGAATAAAGTCGTACGGGATCCGTTGCTCCAACCGGCTATTCGGGCAATGAAGAAGTAGGATATTCCGCCCGCCTATATGCACCTTTTCTGAGAGCTGATCCCCTACTTTACGACGTGGGAATATTAGATCGTCAGGGAGATCAGAAGCGATAACTTCGGCACTCTCTATGGCACCTACGCTCCTCAGCTTAGTAATTACAGAGGGAGAAACCCCTATCCACTCCGATAGTTTTTTAAGAGTCATCGGAGGCTTAGACCCTATTTGATAATTCTCTAAGATATATCTCACCGCCTCCTTATGTCTATCATTTTTAAGAGCAATATCCAGAATATACTGCTGAAAGAGGGCATCCTCCATCAAGCGTTTTGCCGGAAGAAAACCGCGGAGAATGGTAGCTGTAGCTCGAATCGGCTGGGTTTCTTGATAGCCATCAGGGCGAAATCCGTATTGGACAGAAGCCACAAAGACATCGCCCAAGCTACACATATAGTAATCCGAAATCCAGTGCCAAAGCTTCAGGATAATGGGGGCAATGGGAGCATAGGGTAGTATCTTAGAGATCGTTTTTATCTTGATATCAGGGTGCGGATTTGAGGTATTCTGTCGTATGACTACGCCCGTATAGGTCTTCCGGATGCCAAAAGGAACGATGACTAATTTCCCCACAAGACTATCACCGACCTCTGCCTCTACGCTGTATGTAAATACTGGTTCGCGTAGGGGAAGCGGCATCAATACTTCTATGAATATCCTTTGAGACATAGGCTAAGACCTCACATACTGCACCTCTAAGTCACCAATAATGGCTCCTACTTTAGGCGAAATACTTCATCACCGAGGGGCTTTTAGGTAGAGAATAAATGCGATGGCACTAAAGATGATATTGGGTAACCATGCCGCTACAAATGGAGACATGGTACCGCTAACGGCATATGCGGAGGAGATAGTAAATAGTAAGATGTAAGCGAAAGCGAGGAAAAGCCCTATCGCCATATTGATACCCAAACCCCCTTTCACCTTACGTGCCGATAGCGAGGCCCCGATAATGGTAAGGATAAATGCCGCCATTATGGAAGCATATCTTCGATGATATTCCACCTGAAAAGTCTCAATATTGCCCACACCTCTATCCATTTGGCTGGAGATGTATTTCGACAATTGTGTATTCGTTAGTTGCTCTCCATCCTCTGGAGAGATCAAGAGGTCATTAGGTGTTAATATTAATAATGTATCCTTCTGCGTCCCATATTCATTGGTTTCTTTGAGACCCTCAAACATCCGAATATGATAATCATACACCGTCCAGTGGTGTAGGCTGTCGTAGCTGATGGTACTTGCCGTCAGCTGGCTCGTCAATGCGTTGCCATCAAATTGCTGAAGGGAGAAGTTGTATCCCTTATTTTCTCTCGCGTCAAATGTACTAAAGTAAGCGACAACACCGGGAGCGACAGCGGCCTGAATATTCTGATCCACTTCGATCTTTTTGTTATTGATCCAAGTGTTAGTAAAATTAATCCGCGTCACATTCAGCTGTGGTATGATCCAACCGCTAAATACGAAAGAAACGAGAGCAATGATAGCTGCTGAGATCATATAAGGGCGGAGGATTCGATTGAAGCTCATCCCCGCTGCTTGCATAGCAATAATCTCTGAGCGTGCCGCCAATTTACTCGTAAAGAACACCACGGTGATAAAGATAAATAGCGGCGATAGGAGGTTGGCAAAATAGGGTATCAGTGCCACATAATACTCAAATATCTCGCCAAAATGTAGGGAGGGATTGAGGAACTCCTCCATCTTCTCCATGATGTCGATCACCACAATGATGAGCATAATCAGTAGGAGAGCGAAAAGGAATGTGCCGATAAAGCGACTGATGACATACCGATCCAGTCGCTTGACACCTAATTTGCTATAAAAATGATGGCGAAAACTCATCTCTCGTAAATGCTTATGTCTTTACCTACGTTGACTGAGCTGTGGAAGGACGCTCTTCTTCCAACTCCTAAAATCTCCCACCTCAATATGCTTACGAGCCTGACGCACTAAGTCGAGGTAAAATGCTAAGTTGTGGATGCTCGCAATCTGTAATCCTAAGATTTCATCTGCCTTCATCAGGTGCCGTAAATAGGCTTTGGTGTATGTGCGATCGACATAACTTGTCCCCTCGGGGTCAAGAATCGTGTGGTCGTCTTTCCACTTTTCGTTACGCATATTCATAGTCCCTTGCCAGGTAAAAAGCTGACCATTACGACCATTACGAGTAGGCATAATGCAATCAAACATATCCACTCCTCGCTCAATACCCTCTAATATATTAGCAGGCGTACCCACACCCATGAGGTAACGTGGCTTATCTTTAGGGAGGACGGCATTGACGACTTCGATCATCTCATACATCACCTCCGTCGGTTCGCCTACGCTCAACCCTCCTATCGCATTACCATCGGCACCAAGCTCAGCGACTCGCTCGGCGGCCTCACAACGCAGGTCGCGGTGACCGGCACCTTGCACAATCGGGAAAAGGCTTTGCTCGTAACCATACACAGGCTCAGTCTCACTCAGACGCTTCCGACACCGCTCCAGCCACCTCAGTGTTAGGTCAAGTGACTTACGGGCATATTGCCAATCGCAAGCACCGGGAGGACATTCATCAAAAGCCATAATAATATCTGCCCCTATGACCCTCTGAATATCCATCACCCGCTCCGGCGTAAAAAGGTGAGACGAGCCATCGATATGGCTCTGAAACCTCACCCCCTCTTCCGTAATTTTTCGTATATCTGTGAGCGAAAAAACTTGGAAGCCTCCGCTATCCGTGAGCATCGGCCCGCCCCACGCATTAAACCTCTGTATGCCACCAGCTTGTCGGATAATCTCTGTACCTGGTCGCAAATAAAGGTGATACGTATTCCCTAATATTATCTCAGCCTTTATATCCTCTCGAAGCTCCCACGCGTGCACTGCTTTGACACTTCCTACCGTCCCCACAGGCATAAAAATGGGGGTATGGACATCTCCGTGTGGTGTATGTAGGACACCGGCACGTGCCGAAGTCTCGGAGTCTCTATATTCAATATCAAACTTCATACAGAGCAAAGATACCATCAATTTCTTTTATGAAAGACCCGCGATGGGATTTCAATACCTAACTGCCGCCAAATACCGCTCTATATGCACGTGAAAGCCATATCACATTACTTGCATGGAAATAGCCTAAAAAGAGATACCCTATATTAGCTCCGACGGATATAGGGAATACGCCACAACGGATATAGGGAATTAGCTCTGACGAATATAGGGAATTAGCCGAGGCTGATATCCGGCATACAGGATGGCTTAACTTTGAATCTACCTAAGTGGCTGTCTACAATAGGCTAAGCTACGTGATGGAATCCGTGATTTTAAAATTCGCTGGTAAAGTGGAAGGTTATCTCAGGGAATTCTTGCTTTGCCATATTGAGGAGGTAGGCACTATCGGAGAGATAGACATCTCGCCCGTGGGTATCCACTGCCATATACTGCATCTTTCGTCGCTTAAATTCCTCAAGTATTTTCTCGTCCTCACACGACAACCAGCACGCTTTGTATAGGCTTATGGGCTCCCACCGACAGCTGGCTTGATACTCGTGAAGGAGGCGATATTGGATCACTTCAAACTGCAACTGACCCACGGTGCCTATTATCTTTCGTCCATTAAATGAATTGATAAACAATTGTGCTACACCCTCATCCATGAGCTGGCTAAGTCCTTTTTGGAGCTGTTTTGCTTTTTGGGGATCGGCATTCTCAATGTACTTAAACATCTCGGGGGAGAAGCTAGGTAATCCCTTGAAATGAAGCTCCTCTCCTGAGGTGAGGGTGTCGCCTATCTTAAAGTTACCTGTGTCGGGAAGACCTACGATATCTCCGGCATACGCTTCGTCTACGATCTCTTTTTTCTGTGCCATAAAAGCAGTGGGCGAACTGAAGCGCATCTGCTTTTGGTGGCGGACGTGAGTGTAATAAGTGTTGCGCTCAAACTTACCTGAGCAGACTTTGACAAAAGCTATGCAACTCCGATGATTGGGATCCATATTGGCGTGTATCTTAAATACAAAGCCGGTGAATGGCTCTTCGTAAGGATCCACGACCCGCTCCTCAGCTTTTATGGGGTGCGGACTTGGGGCTATCTTTACGAAGGTATCAAGGAGCTCTTTGACCCCGAAGTTATTGAGAGCTGAACCAAAAAAGACGGGTGCGAGTGTGGCACTGAGGTATTCTTTTTCGTCTAACTTGGGATAAACACCCTCAATAACCTCAAGGTCGTTTTTTAGTCTTTGGGCTTGTGCTTTTGTGATATGTGTCTCAATCTCCGGGGCATTGATGTCTACCGCTATCCGCTCTGTGACGTGGCTTTTGTCTTGACCTGAAAAGAGCTGAAGCTCTTTATCGTAGATATTGTACACCCCCTTAAAGCGGTCGCCTGAGTCTATAGGCCAGGTGAGGGGAGTGGTGGTAATTTGTAGCTCTTTTTCGATCTCGTCAAGGAGGTCAAAGGGATCTTGTGCCTCTCTATCCATCTTATTAACGAATACGATTACGGGCGTTTGCCGCATCCGGCATACCTCCATCAATCGCTTTGTCTGCAGCTCCACTCCTCTCGCTCCGTCAATAACGATGATCACGGAGTCAACTGCAGTGAGGGTACGATAGGTATCCTCGGCGAAGTCTTGGTGACCCGGAGTGTCAAGAATATTGACTTTGTAGCCTTCGTACTCAAAACCCATCACAGAGGTCGCCACTGATATGCCCCTCTGCTTCTCTATCTCCATCCAGTCGGAAGTGGCACTTTTGCGTATCTTATTGCTTTTTACAGCTCCTGCTACGTGTATAGCACCTCCAAAAAGTAGTAGCTTCTCGGTGAGGGTAGTCTTACCGGCATCGGGGTGTGCAATGACGGCAAAGGTGCGTCGACGTTGTATCTCAGTTTCGTTGTATTTCATCTTATTTATTGTCGTATTGGTATATCTCTTGTAGTCTTTCGTGCCAAGGTCTAATGAGTGAGGGGTAGTAGCTCTGGATCTTCTGTGTGGAGAGGGTGCTATAATTGGGGCGATGAGCAGGGAGCTGTAAGTCTCTCTGCGTGATCGAGGTGATGGGCATGGCGGCAGTTTTTGGCGAGAGCTTTAGAATGGCTTCGGCAAACTGGTATCTGGAGGCTTCGCCTTCGTCCGTGACATGGTAGGTACCAAGGGGTAATTGATGAGAGGTATTGTAGTCAGCAATGATCTGTAAGATGACCTCAGCGAGAGTGCATACACTTGTGGGGGTACTCACTTCGTCTGTGACGACAGATAAGCTCTCTCCCGCTTCGCCTTTCTGGAGGATACTACGATAAAAGCTCTTATGTCCCCACGACATAGGCGAATAGAGCCACGAGGTGCGGAGGATATAATAGCAAGCATTCGTCAATCGAAGAACCTCCTCACCGAGGTATTTACTCAACCCATATGCATTAGTAGGGTGCGGAGTATCTGTCTCTATGTAAGGAGTTCGTGGGTGAAGTGTCTCGCACCCATAGATATAATCGGTGCTGATATGTAGCATCGTAATACCTGCTTTCTCGGCCGCTAAGGCCAAACAATAGGGGATACGGGCATTAGCTTTCACCGCCTCTATGTACCGGCTTTCGGCAAGGTCTACGTTAGTGAATGCGATACCATTAATCAAAAAGTTTGGTTGGTTTTCCTCGATGAATTGCTCTACCTCCTTGGAGGATGTATGATCTAATGTTTGTCGAGTGGATAAAACGAGACGCGGTGCACTAGGATGCCGTTTTGCGACTTCCTGAATGGCATGGGCTAATTGTCCCTTGGCACCAGCTATCCATATAGTGTTATCACTCCTCGTCATCATCGTCTTTTAGGATCAGCTTCCCCTCCTCTATATCGCGAAATCTATCGGCAAGCATCGCAAGGAATGTGCTAAACTGCTTGATGGCAATAGTAGTGGCAGACGATATCTCTTCGCCCTTAGCCTTTAGGGTGAGATAGCCATAGATGCCCACGAAGCAGGTCTTAACCTCACCCATTTCCTCGCCCCCGCTCAGCTCTCGTAGCTGGATAATACTTGGCAGAGTCTCGAAATAAACCGACGAATAGAGGCTCTGACTAGGCTCTTTAAGTAGCTTTTGGCAAAGCTCTTGCAGGGTATCCACAAGCTCATCGAGCTCTTTGAGGTGCCCCGATTGTGTGATCCCCTCTGCCTTCATCTCGTCTGCTAAAGTGAGATACCATAGGAGTACCTTATCCATCATTTCGGGCTGTAGGTGATACCCATCGTCAACGTAGGCTTTGATTTTGGCGTCATCAAACTCCAAGGCTCTGATGATATCTTCGATTTGCCACATATATAATATGTACTCCGAGATATTCTCTTTCCTTTTTAATTCTGCTACTATCATGGTGTCGATTTTCTTATTATCATAGAGTTACGACCGTAATACCTGCTCCCCCGAGGTCTACATGCTCTTCCTCGAAGTGGGTAACGGCACTATTCGTTTTGAGATACTCAGAAATGGCTTCTTTAAGGGCTCCCGTACCGGTACCATGGAGTATCCTCACCGGACTGTATCCAAAGTGGACGGCATCGTCTATGAATTGCGTCGTTGCCGATAAAGCTTCATCCACTCTCATACCCCGGCAATCAAGCTGAGGTTTGAAGTTAAGTCGTCGCTCGTTAGACTGCTCTTGGATGACTTGAGGCGGGCGATTAGCGACCTTGGATATCATCTTCTCAGTAGGCGTAAGGCGGTCTAAGGCGATGTCCATTGTGAGAATCCCCATCTGCACTTTTGCCTTTTGCCCCTCAATACTTATGACCTCGCCCACCTCATTACCCTGCTTTAGGGTCACTCGGCTTCCCACAACAATTAGCTCCTTATCTACTCGTGACGTCTGGGGCTTTTGTTGCTTACGCCTTAGGTGCTGTCGCTTCTTTTCGAGCTTAGCACGTGCTATCTGCGTCTCCGCTTTGTTGGCATTCGCTTCCTTGATTTCCTTGATAGTTCTTTCAATAGTAGCATTAGCACCGCTCACAATATCAAGAGCTTCTTTTTCGGCTTTATCGATAAGTCCTTTACGCTTTTGTGCAATACTATCAAGCTGTCTATCCAGTTTTTCCTGCTTTTGAAGGAGAATTCTTTCTTCGCGTTTTACCTCTTCACGCTTCCGCTTCCAGTAAGCTTTGTCGCGAATAATATCCTGAAGGAACTTATCTTGTTGCAGGTAATCGGTGCCGACAAGTTGGCTTGCATAGTCAATGATTTCGGCAGGTAATCCTATCTTTTTTGCGACCTCGATACCGAAGGAGCTTCCAGGTTGCCCGATGAATAATTCGTACAAAGGCTCGATACGACCGCGGTCAAAGAGCATAGCACCATTGACAATACCTTCCTGCTTTTCGGCATAATCCTTGAGGTTCCCATAGTGTGTAGTGATGACGCCGAAGCACTCTCTGAGACGCAATTGCTCGAGTATAGCCTGTGCGATAGCCCCACCTATGGCAGGCTCGGTACCCGAACCAAATTCGTCGATAAGTACGAGACTATCCTTAGTGGATTCCCTAAGGGTGGTCTTCATATAGTGCAAGTGGCTGGAGTAGGTACTGAGATCGTTTTCGAGGGATTGTGCGTCTCCGATATCGAGGAATATCGCATCAAAAAAACGACAAGTGCTATGGGGCATCATCGGGATAGCCATACCACACTGGAGCATATACTGTAGTAGCCCGACTGTTTTTAGGGCAATGGACTTGCCCCCGGCATTGGGTCCAGAGATGAGTAATATACGATTTTCGGGATTCAGACGTATGGTAAGCGGGACGATCATCCTACCAAGTGCGTTGAGGTGTCTTTCGAGTATTGGGTGTCTTGCCACCTGCCATTCCATCGCATCTTCTCTCGATATATGGGGTACCGTAGCGGACAATTGTTCAGCAAAAAGTGCCTTAGCATGGTTAAAGTCAAGTAGCCCTATCTTATTGCAATTACTCTGAATGATCGAAATATTCTCTCTTACAAAGAGAGTGAATTCTTTGAGTATCCTCTTGACCTCCTGCTCCTCTTCGCTCTGTTTTTGGCGTATCTTATTATTCATTACAACCATTTGTGCCGGCTCCAAATATAGGGTGCGGCCAGTGGCTGATTCTTCGTGTACGATACCGTCTATCTCTCTTTTGGCTGAAGGTATTATGGGGAGGAGTAGTCTTCCGTCCCTCATTGTGGGGGTTGCCGTTGCCTCTACCCATCCGGCGGATTGTGCCTCTCGGAGGATGCTTTGCATCGTCTTACCAAGTGAGCTTTGGAGATCTCGTAGCTCCTGACGTATCGCATTGAGTTGATGACTTGCTGTGTCTTTGATGCCTCCATCCTCACTCAGGATGTTATTTAGCCGCCGACGGATGTCCACGAGATCTATTAAGCGGTCGGCAATTTGCCGTAATAAAGGGGATCCTTCAAGGGGCATTAGGCACTGCTTGGCAGCTACTACTGACTGCAGTAGATCGCGTAATGGTCTTAGGGAGGATACCTCTAAATAGCTTCCTTCTGGGCGAATCCTAATGAGGGCACTTCGGAGCTCGCCGAAATGAAATGAGGGTATCTCGATGCCTTCAGCTCTGATCTCCATCATCTCAGAAAGCACTTGGAGGGACTTCCGTAGCTGCTTCTCGTCCGTCATAAAGCTCATCTGAGCCACAAGGTATCTGCTGACCTCGTTGTGGCAAAGCCCCATTAACTCTTGCCTTAGGATGCCAAACTCCAGTCGCTCCTCCAGAGAATCGTATGCTCTAATATGCCCCACAGTTAAAATAGAAACCTTATAACGTCGTTGATATTAGCGTATAGTACGAGGATGATAAGTAGAGCCATTCCTATGATTTGCAGGCGAGTTTGCCACTTGAGTGATGGCTTTCGGCGGGTGATGGCTTCGTAAAGCAGAAATAAGAGATGCCCTCCATCGAGTCCGGGGATTGGCAAAATATTCATCACTGCGAGTATGATCGAGAGGAATGCCGTCATGCTCCAGAAGGCTCTCCAATCGAATGTCGAGGGGAAAAGACTGCCCATTGTCCCAAGGCCGCCTAAGCTTTGAGCTCCCTCCGGAGTAGCCACATACTTGAGCTGATCGGCATAATTGACGAGCTGCCTATGGGCTTGTGAGATGCCGGCAGGAATGGCTTCGACGAGGTTATAAGTCTGCTTCTCTGTGACAAAGATTTTATTAGGAGACACAAAGGCAATGCCTATTCCATTCTCCGGGTCGGCATATGTGTGGATGTCGATCTCCTCACCTTGACGCTCAATGGTTAGGGTGAGGCTATCCCCTCGTAGCTCCTTAATGGCAGGCATTATTTTGGATATCTTATTAGACCTGATACCATTAACCCCCACAATGAGATCCCCCTTTTGTAAACCTGTACTTTGGGCAGCACTACCAGCTACTATCGAATCAATGCGTGCGGGCATATCGAGCATAAAGAAGGGTTCTTTGCTAGCTAATACGGCTCGCATAAGGTCAATAGGGATGGCGATATCCATACGATGACCATCTCTAAGGATTGTTAGCTCTTCTCCATTAGCGATGTCTTGCAGGAGAGTGCCCTCAAAATATACGAGCGGTTTGCCGTCTACCTCAAGTAATTGGTCACCATCCTCCAGCCCCATTTGATGCCCAACGCTCGAATAGATGATGTTATCTCCGATATTCTTTAGGGGCAATCGCTCTGTCCCCCAATGATATGCCAGCCCACCATAGATGAGCGTAGCGAGTAGCACATTAAATAGTACCCCCCCAATAAGGACCAAAAACCTCTGGATGATGGGACGACTTCTGAACTCCCAAGGCTGTGGCTCGCTCTCCAGACCTTCGTAGGCAAGTGACTCATCAACCATGCCTGAGATTTTGCAATACCCTCCAAGGGGCACCCACCCCATACCGTATTCCGTATCGCTTTTTTTGGGCTTATGACGCCAGAGAGCTTTTCCTCCTATGTCAAAGAAGAGGAAGAATTTATCCACCCTGATCTTGAATATCTTGGCAAAGGTAAAGTGCCCTAACTCGTGGATAAATACCAGTATCGTGAGGGAGAGAAGGAGCTGAATAATCTTAATTAAAATACCCATTATCGTTCGTCTAATATACCTATTTAGATGCCCTCATGCCAAGCTCTTGCAATGCTACGTGCCTGAATATCCGCCTCTTGTAGCACTGCTAAGTTAGTGGCATTGCGTTCCGGAGCCTTATCCATTGTGTACTTAATTATACGTGGAATGTCTGTAAAGCGGATTTGTTTATCCAAAAACCGCTCCACAGCTATCTCATTAGCGGCATTCATCGTACAGGTAGCCGTGCCACCTCTGTTGAGAGCTTCGTAAGCAAGAGATAAGCATGGGAAAGCATCGCGTCGGGGCTCCTCAAAAGTCAAGTGTGCCATCTCCCCTATCGTTAGTAGAGGTCGGAGGCCCTCCAATCGGTTCGGAAAAAGAAGGGCATAAGCAATAGGGTGCCGCATATCGGGGTGTGAGAGCTGGGCTTTTATCGAGCCATCTTTGTACCCGACCATGGAATGAATGATGCTCTGACGGTGCACTACGACCTCAATTTGCTCGGGTGCTACATTAAATAGATGATGGGCTTCGATCATCTCAAGACCCTTATTCATCATCGTAGCTGAGTCGATAGTCACTTTTTGCCCCATCGACCAATTGGGGTGCCGAAGTGCCTCTTCGGGCGTCACACTTTCTAATCTCTCGATAGGGAAGTCAACAAAAGGACCGCCTGACGCGGTAAGGTAGATTTTCTCTACCGCCTGAAGCCTCTCCCCCACTAAGCACTGATATATCGCCGAATGCTCTGAGTCGACAGGCAAGATCACTGACCGGTGCTTACGGCATAGCTCCTTGATGAGATCGCCGGCGACCACTAAAGTCTCCTTATTCGCCAAAGCTATCGTCCTGCCACTCTCAATAGCACTAATGGTAGGGGCTAAGCCTGCAAAGCCAACCATGGCAGTAAGTACCACGTCAGCCTCAATCGAAGCTGCCACTTCGTTGATCGCATCGCTCCCTGATGCCACCTCAATATCTTCGCCTTTTAGCCTCCTTTTGAGCTCTTTTTCGTAGGATGAGTTACCGATAACTACCACCTTAGGGCGAAACGCAAGGGCCTGCTCAGCGAGTTTCTCCACACTATTATTCGCCACAAGAGCATATACCGATAGCTCCTCTTTGTGCTGAGTCACTACATCAAGCGCCTGAGTACCTATCGAACCCGTAGAGCCAAGGATCGTAATATTTTTCATCTAATCATCATTCTAATTCATGACAAAGTCACAACCCTATGAGAAAAATCCCCATAAGTCCTATAGCTAACGCATACCGGCCACATTCCTCTATGCCATTAACTAATAGTTTACAAAGGTACCAAAAAATGAAGAGCTGACTTTCCATAAAACAATAGATACGCCACGATACTCCCACCTTTCGCCATCACACACCGCACTATATCTCAAAACGGATACCCGAAATTCGCCACAGCTAATTCCCTATATCCATCGTGACGAATTCCCTATATTCGTTGAGGCTGATACAGGGTATCCGATTTAGGTGCATACTGAAAGGGCTTTCAAGAGGTTGGGACTTTGGTCGACTTATGGTTATATTTACACCTATGCGAACCTGACTAACCTTTTGACTAACAAGTGAATATATTTTTCGCCATATGGTTAATAACTTTTTATGCGAATTATATTTGCATATATAATTATTTCTCTCTACCTTTGCCGTGAGTGAGGATTCACTTGACAATAATATGACAGAAAAACAAAAGCTATGGAGCAATTAAAGTTTTACAAAGTCCGGCGAGAAGAAGGGCTATCGGACGAATTTTTGGAGCGACTTCCGCACTTACCCCCCTCAATGATGGGGAGCTCGGGCGTTATGTATACGGCAAGCCTATATTTCCCGGACATATCAGCGAAGAGTGCAAGTAGGGCATTACGGCGTGAAATAGAGACCTACCCTGCCTTGCGAAAGGCACTTGAAGCCACCAACTGGTCGCCACAAAAGCGTATCTTAACGCCCTTGCAACTACAAATAATACTTTTTTACCTCGGGGAACCCGTATAGAGACGCTCTTAGTAGGACACCTTGCGGGCATTATCAAGCTCCCGCTTAAGGTCCCTCTCACGCATATCCTGACGTTTGTCGTACTGCTTCTTGCCTCGAGCAACGGCTATGTCAAGCTTGGCTAAACCTTTAGAATTAATGTAAAGCTTTAGGGGGACAATGGTGAGCCCCACATTCTTAACCACATCGGCGAGATTGCGAATTTCTTTTTTATTGAGTAGGAGTTTGCGGTCTCGCCGAGCGGCATGATTATTATACGTGCCATAGAAATACTCCGCAATGTAGATATTCTTTGCCCACACCTCCCCCTTATCTACGATGCAGAAAGTATCCACTAATGAGGCTTTCCCCAACCGCAATGACTTGATCTCGGTACCCGTTAGCACAATGCCTGCCGTGTAGGTATCAAGAATCTCGTAGTCGAAGGTGGCACGCCGGTTTTTGATAAGGACGCGACCGCCTATCTTTCCTTTTTCTTTACTCTTTGCCATAGTGCCGGCAAAGTTACAAATAATCAGAGATCTTTGCATAATCCTACCTCCCTTTAGAGGCTAGTCGGACATCCACGACACCAAAACTCCGCCATTATTAAGACATATGAATAAAAACCTACAAGGACCTATCTAATCTTTTATATTTTTTGTCACTAAAAATAAATGGTCAAATTCTTGGCAAACTAATAATAAAATACTACCTTTGTGCTATACATAGAACCGAACAATATGATTTCTGATAGTAAAAAAGCCATCATCGATGTGCGGGAGCTCCATAAGACTTACCCCGGAGCTCAGCCTCTACATGTGCTGAAGGGCGTGAATATGAGCATCTACGAGGGGGAGATGGTAGCCCTCATGGGGGCGAGTGGCAGTGGCAAAAGTACACTCCTTAATGTATTAGGGATACTGGACGACTATGATGAGGGAAGCTATCACCTTGATCGTACTCTCGTCAAGGATCTATCCGAGGATGAGGCGGCAGAGATGCGAGGTCATAAAATTGGCTTTGTATTCCAAAGCTTCAACCTTATCCCATTTAAGACGGCACTTGAAAACGTAGCTTTGCCTCTCTACTATCAGGGAGTACCTCACGCCGAGCGGACAGCTCTTGCCCGCGAATATCTGGATCGCGTGGGGCTTTTACCCTGGGCAGACCATTTGCCTAATGAGATGTCGGGAGGTCAGAAACAGCGTGTCTCTATGGCAAGAGCCCTGATTACTCACCCTGCTATCCTATTGGCCGATGAGCCCACAGGGGCACTTGATAGTAAGACGACCGTAGAAGTGATGAACCTTCTACAAGACCTTAATCAGAGCGAACACCTCACGATGCTCATCGTGACCCACGAGCAAGCGGTCGGCGATGCCTGCCAGCGGATAATCCATATTAAGGATGGCTTGATTACCAGCGAGGAGGATTTGGCATGAGGGCTTACTTTAGTGAACTTCTTAACTCATTACGGAACAACAAGCTGAGGACTGCCCTCACAGGCTTCTCCATTGCTTGGGGTATCATCATCCTCGTAGTGATGCTCGGAGCTGGTAAAGGTGTGGAGAACGGCATTCGCCAAATGTCAGTCATGACGGGCGTGGCTCGGCAAGAGATCAAGATCACGCTCAGCTATACGACTAAGCCGTATGCCGGTTTTAAGGAGGATCGAGCCCTTAATTTACTAAACGAACAGATAGAATACCTCAATACTCAGTATAAAGATCAGGTAGAAGCCATTGTCCCTCAAGTAATAGACTTTTGTAACGTCTCCACCAACTATGGTTCGGATGACCTACAAGTAAAGACAATCTCCGAGGAGCAACAATCCTTTAATAAGCTGGAGCTCCTCCAAGGACGGCTTTTCACACCACAAGACCACAAGAATGGGCTGAGGAAGATCATTCTCTCAGAGAATGCCATATCTCGTCTTTTTGCTAAAGACGATAGCCCTATTGGGCAATTGGTTAGTATCTATGGAGTGAGCTACGAAGTAATAGGTATCGTTAAGACCGATAGCCCATATTTTGGTAACGCCTATTACCCCTTCACGACTTACGCCAACATTTACCCAAACTCAATCATCAAGATCACCCAACTGATGGTATACCCTAAAATAGGGTCCAGCAATCAGACGGAGGCACTCACGAAGAACATCAAAAACGATATCTACACGATGCTAAAAGTCGACCCGACCGACGATGGAGCATTATACACCTTCAATGCTGCAGATAGAGCAAAGTTTATGGACAAAGTATTTATGTTGCTCCAAGTCTTGCTCTGGGTAATGGGCATAGGGAGCCTCAGCGTCGGCACCATCGGCGTGTCAAATATAATGTACGTGACTGTGCAGGAGAGAATGCGGGAGATCGGTATCCGAAAAGCCATAGGTGCAAAGCCAAAAGACATCATGAAGCTTGTCCTCGGAGAGAGTGTCCTACTATCACTTCTCTCAGGTATTATTGGGCTTTTGATAGGTATTGGCATCGTACAGCTATTAGGCTATCTCGCTATCATTAATCATTGGGGAGAAGAGATGGTACCAAGCGGACCTGGGATGGAGATGAAGCTCACATTTTTCTCCAATCCAGAGGTCAATATGGGCATGGCAATAGGAGCATTGATCGTGCTTGTAATAGCGGGTCTCGTCGCTGGAAGAGGACCTGCGAGGAAAGCTATTAAGGTACCTGCCATTGTAGCGATGCGAGATTTGAAGTAATAAGGAGGCAATAGTTATGAAATTCGGTAGAGAACAATGGTCGGAGCTGTGGTACACACTCAAGAGAAACAAAAAGAGAAGTATCCTCACCTCGCTTGGGGTTTTCGCTGGTATGTTTTTCTTTACTTGCCTCAATAGTATTAGTGAGGGGCTCAAAAATACTGCCTTTGAAGGAATGGAGGGGGTCAGTAGCGAACTCGTTTATTTTACACCTGGGCGAACCACAAAACCATACAAAGGATACAAAGCAAATAGACCTATTAACATCACTTACAGGGATTACCTCAACCTCCAAAGGGCAAAAAGCGTGGGGGCGATAGCTGCATTTACCTCTTATGGCTCGTCACAATTCTGGAGCGAGATCCTCATAAAAGTGGGAAATAAAAGTGGGAAAGAGACCGTCTGGGGTGTGACAAGTAACTACTTCGAAGAGGTAGAGACAATGGTGCCTCTATACGGAAGAATCATCACCCGAGAGGAGATCGAGCAGTCGCTCCCTGTATGTATGGTCGGAAAAGTTGCAGCGAAAAAGTATTGTGACGATATCAGCAAAATGGTCGGGACGTATGTCGCCATGAATGGCGTCGCATTTAAAGTTATTGGTGTCGTCGAACCGCTTTCCGATACCTTTTCTATCGCCGATATGGGCAGAGAAAGTGTTATGATCCCGATACATTTTGCCGTAGGCAGCAACCTCGATAAGGGTGTTTTCGTACTCGCCAAAGCAGGAAAGGGCTACTCAATGGATGACCTCAAAGCAGAAGCTTTTCAGATAATCTCCCAACGCCAAAATATAGACCCGACAGACACAGGTGCCATCTCCACTATCGACATGCAACTATTTAATCGCATCTTTAATGTGGTAGGCAATGGTATCAATTTCCTCGTTTGGATCGTAGGAATTGGGACACTCATCACAGGCGTTATCAGCGTTTCAAACATCCTACTTGTGACTGTACGCGAGCGTCAGAGGGAGATCGGCGTTAGGAGAGCCTTGGGGGCAAAGCCTCGGGATATCCGTATTCAGTATATGGCAGAGTCAATACTCATAATACTATTAGCAGGGTCTATTGGCATGGTTTGTGGACTGGTATTCTCGCTTATCCTCGGAGTCGTGGCGGAGAATACCTCGTTAGGGGATTCCATCCTTAGACCATATCCGACAGTGGGGATACTGCTATTATCTGTATTGATTATGCTTATTAGCGGTGTTTTAGCGGGGCTATTACCCGTGCAGAAAGCCCTACAAGTTAAGGCAATAGATGCGATAAGAGATGAATAAATATGGCATTATTATAAAGAATTATGGCTGAAAAAAAGAAAGGTAAGAAGCGGGGGAAGTGGATACTTTGGGTGCTATTAGGAATAGTGGTATTAGGGATTATCATCGCGGTGATCTCCAAAGGAAAGGGCAGAGAAAGTAGCTATCAGCTGCTTTCTGTTACGGCTAATGATACCGTCGTAATGAGTACAATCCTCACCGGAGCTATCGAGGCTCGGGACGAGGTGAAGGTGAAACCCGAGATGAATGGCATCATCTCTGAGCTCTTGCATGTACCTGGTGACTATGTGGAAGCAGGTGACCTTGTGGCTCGCTTAAGTATCGTCCCAGACGTGGCTACAATACAGAATGCGGCTGCCAAAGTAGAGAGTTCTCGTGTCCGCACTTCCCAGCTAAAAGAGGTCTTTGAGCGTGATAAAGCCCTTTACGAGGAGGGGATATTACCTAAAGAGCAATTCGAAGCCAGTGATGCCAATTATAAGAATGCAGAGATAGAGCTTAGCATAGCTGAGGAGACCTTACAGCTGGTATCTACGGGGTCGAGCTCAAGTACTGCACAAAAGAATAACACACTTGTAAGAGCGACGGTGAGTGGTACTATCCTTGAGCAACCCGTGAAAGTTGGTAATACGGTTATC
Source organism: uncultured Porphyromonas sp. (assembly GCA_934364985.1). Classification (GTDB taxonomy): domain Bacteria; phylum Bacteroidota; class Bacteroidia; order Bacteroidales; family Porphyromonadaceae; genus Porphyromonas_A. Next base: position 164,399 of record CAKRMU010000002.1, read on the forward strand.
CAAGCCAATGCTTTCAATGAGGGTACCACGATTATCTCGATTGCCGATCTTAGGGATCTTCTCTTTGTGGGCGATGTCAATGAGAGTGATGTAAATAAGGTGCACCCCGGTGACCAAGTGGTTATCCACATCGGGGCTCTTAAAGATCAGACTTTTTCGGCAATCATCGAGTACGTATCCCCAAAAGGCGTGGAGAAGAATGGTACCATACTCTTTGAGGTAAAGGCGGCATTGTCGCAGGATCATTTAGAGGGTATCAAAGCCGGATTTAGCTCTAATGCCGAAGTAGTTTTGGAGAAAGCTGAAGGTGTTATGACCATCCCCGAGAGTGCAGTGTACTATCGGGATGGAAAGAGTTACGTAATGGTTTCCAATAATGGCGGTAATAAAGATGGTGATTTTACGGAAACGGAGGTAGAGCTTGGGGTATCTGACGGCCTTAAAGTGGAGGTAAAGAGTGGTCTTACAGGCACAGAACAGCTACAAGGTAATCGGGTAACCACAAAATAAAATAGCGTATTATGAAGTCTTTATTTAGAGGAATCCTTGCCGTTATTGCCCTATTTTCCTTGTCGCTTATAGCGTCCGCACAGACCTCTCGTATCGAGATGAGCCTCTCGGAGTGCGTTGCTTTTGCTCAGGAAAATAGCCCATTACTCTTGACGCTTCAGCCCAAGTTGCAAAGCCTTGATCTTGATTACAGCGTAGCTCGTCAGGCATTTTTGCCAAGTCTTAATGCCTCTATTGGCGAAAACTTTTCCTTTGGTCGGGCTCAGGGGCGTGATAACATTGTGACTAATACAAGCAATGCCAGCACATCCTTTTCGATAGGAGCAGAGATGCCGATATTCAGTGGCGGTGAGAATTGGTATCAGCTACAAAAAAGCCGTGCGGCTTTAGATACAAAAGGCTATATTATTGCTGATGTTGAGGATAATATCGCTCTTCGAGTGGCAGAAAGCTACATCCAGTTGCTCCTCTCAAAGCAATTAGCTGCCACGGCTCGCGAAAACTTAGCCCTCACAGAGAAATATTTCAATCAGGTAAAACAGCAAGTAGCAGTAGGAAAGGCGGCGCCTGCCGATCAGATAGATATAGAAAGCCAGATTGCTCGTGACCAATTATCCGTTACGGAGACCGAGGCTGACGTCGTGCGATCCCTACGCATCCTGCTCCTTGATATGGGAATGGATCTTGACAAAGTGCGAGAGGGAGAGCTTGATATTGCGGAGATATCTCCTGAGATGGTGGTCGCCAACTTAGAGAAAGTATCTCCTAACCGCGTGGACACTGCGTGGGTACTTCCTGCGACTGCCCGCTTAGAGAAAGACTTAGAGAATGCCGCCTATGATGCCAAGATAGCACGCAGCGGTTACTTCCCTCGCCTATCACTCTCAGCCGGTTACTCAAATGGCTACTACTACAATCTGGATGAGGAGTATAAGAGTGCCAATATCCCCTTTAAGGATCAGATAAAAGACAATGGCCGTTTTATGGTCGGGGTATCCCTTAGTATCCCTATCTACAACCGCGGACAGGTGCAGAGGGCGACACAGATGGCAGACTTGCAGCTAAATAACCTTAGGGGGCAGCTGATTCAAAAACGCTTCGATGACAACCGAAATATCCAACTTGCTCGCACCGACCTTGAGAAAGCCACGGAGCAGTATCGGGTATCGAAAGAGAACCTTGAGTTAGCTACACAGGCTCTAAAAGTGGCTGATGCCAAGTACAGCTCAGGCAGAATGAATACTTATGAATGGGAGCAGGTCAAGAATCGTAGGCTACAAGCTCAGGCCACATATCTGCAAGCCATCTACATGAGATTACTCCGCACAATCAATCTGATTTACTTTAATACAGGAGAGATACCCACACAGTTAGCATCTTTTTAGGCTATTCTCACCAACCATAATTCTATAACGAGAGGCAAGTAGACAAACCCTAAGGGTTACTACTTGCCTCTCGTGTATCAATGAGACTAACCTAATACAGCAATCCCGATATCAGCAGATAGTAATCGGGGAGATAGCCATCACGACCCCAAAGCATAGGGATCCCCAATAGTTCGGATGCTGTCTTTCCGAGGTCAAAACCATAGTTCTCCAGAGAGTGCCTCGCCTCTTCAGGGTGCCGACAGGGGGATTGTGGTGTAGCGATACGCGTACATGCTCCCTCAGGACATAGCTTACAGCTCCCTGCGTAGCAGGCTCTACTCCTCGGATGCTCGCCCTCCAGACGCAACATCATGGGGTCAGTCTCGTGCCTTGCCCACGACATTATTTGACTGATGATCTTAGTTTGCTCCTCAGGGTTATTGTATTTCCTGACCTTAAGAGATGGCGAAAGGACGATCTGATGACCAAATATATCGACGTGGTGATACGGCTTAAGCTCCTCTTGAATATCGCATTCGTACGGCGGGCAAACCCACTGCTGAGCATAATTGTGGCATCGCTTACAGCATTCTATAAATTGCTCAATATGCTGATACCGCTTCCGGTACTCCATAAGCGATATCGTAGCAGTATGTAGGATTATTTCCCCATACTTCATCTCTCCTTAAGGATAACATCGTGTGCACCGCCCTCGACAATAGAGGTCGCGGATATGAGCGTTATCTTACTATTATGGCGAAGCTCATTAAGGTCGGTAGTACCACAGCTACACATCGTAGCGGTGATCTTGCCTAAGGTGAGCATCAGGTTATCCTTGAGCTTACCCGCGTATGGCACATAGCTATCTACCCCCTCTTCAAACTTCATCCCCTCTGTAGTACTTCCGCTGTCGTACCGCTGCCAGTTTTTGGCTCTATTTGAGCCCTCACCCCAGTATTCCTTGACATAATTGTTATTGATCTTGAGTTTCTTCGTAGGGCTTTCGTCAAAGCGTGCAAAGTACCTACCCATCATCAAGAAGTCAGCTCCCATAGCGAGGGCAAGTGTCATATGATAATCATGTACGATACCGCCATCAGAGCAGATGGGGATATATACACCTTGCTCCTCAAAATACTTATCACGAGCGGCCGCGATATCCATAACGGCAGACGCCTGACCCCTACCTATACCTTTTTGCTCTCGGGTAATACAGATCGAGCCCCCACCGATACCCACCTTAATGAAGTCGGCACCGGCCTCTACGAGATAGTGGAAGCCATCGGGGTCAACCACGTTACCTGCTCCTATCGGAATATCGGGATAGTTAGCTTTGACCCACGCAAGGGTATCTCTTTGCCATACCGAATAGCCGTCCGAGCTATCGATACAGAGGACATCTGCACCTGCAGCGACGAGAGCCGGCACTCGCTCCCTGTAGTCACGGGTATTGATACCTGCACCCACAAGCAACTCCTTAGAGACCTTGTGCGATAGCTCTAATGGGTTCTCCCTATGGCTATCGTAGTCCTTACGGAATACAAAGAAATGGAGGTGTTGTGCGTCATCTATAATGGGCAAAGTATTGAGCTTATGATCCCAGATAATATCATTAGCCTCAGAAAGTGTTATGCCAAGCTTCCCCACGGTGAGCTTATCAAAGGGCGTCATAAATGTGGATATAGGTGTATCCAAAGGCGTAGTACTCAAGCGATAATCACGGCTCGTAACGATACCGAGCAGCTTACCATTGGGTGTGCCATCCTCCGTTATCGCCAGAGTTGAGTGCCCTGTCTTTTGGGTAAGAGCCAAGACATCATGCAGGGTATGCCGGGGCGTAAGATTGGAGTCACTCGTGACAAATCCTGCCTTAAACTTCTTGACACGACGAACCATTTCGGCTTGGTTCTCTATCGGTTGCGAACCGAAGATGAACGAAAGACCGCCATTGCGTGCCAGCTCAATTGCCAGTGTGTCGTTTGAGACGGACTGCATGATAGCACTCACAAAGGGTATATTGAGGCTGATCTTGGGGTCCTCGCCTCGCCTGTATTTGACTAATGGTGTGTGTAGGTCAATTTTCTCGGGCGTACACTCCTCGGTGGTCAGCCCCGGGATGAGTAGATACTCCCCAAAGGTGTGTGAGACTTGCTCTAAAACTTTTGCCATGTTTCCTCCAAAAAATAATAGGGTACAACTTGCCTGCAAATTTACTAAAAAAGAAATAGACTTACCCCGATTTCTTGGTGCAGATAATATTGGTATCATGAGGATGTGTGAACACCCGCCAAAAACGAAGCGACAACACCACAAACCGGATACATAGTATTAGTCAAAACGAATATAGGGTATTCGTCGGAGCATATTCCGTATATTCGTCAAGTCATATTCCAGGTATCCACTTGAGCGAATACCTGATATCCACAATCGCTATGTGGCACCTTAGGGGTGTTCATCAACGACAAAAAGCGATTCAAATATAGGGATAACCTTCTATTTTGGTATATTTGTATCGTTACTATTACGTGGCATAACATTTCATTCATTATATTAATACTTATAGATTATGAAAAAGATAACATTATTGGCTGTAGCTGTAATGGCTCTCATCGCGGTGGGATGCACGTCAAAAAAGAGTACGATAGCAGACCTTAAAGGGCAGTGGAATATCACTCAAGTGAATGGTCAGACGATGACCGACCCTGAGTTGCTCCTTTCTTTTGACCCATCCGCAGGCACCGTATTTGGGTATACCGGGTGCAATAACTATAATGCGAGATTTGACACGGACAAAAAGCCCGGGGATATTGAGTTTGATGATCCCATCTCGACCCTTATGAGTTGCCCTGACACCGACCAAGAGTTGGTCATCATGCAGGCACTTGACAATGTAGAGCACTTTAAAGTATCTGAAGACAGCCGGATGGCTACCTTCTACGATGACGACAACTTAGTGGTACTTGTACTGAAGCGAGCATCTGATGACCTACCTGACATACGACAGGATTCCGAACCTACCGAAGCGGCATCCAACCCCGAGGGAGCTATTATTGCATGTGGTGAGATCTACGAAGGGAGCATCGAAGGAGCGTGGACTCTGGAGCAATTGGCAGGGCAAGAAATCAACTCCGAGGGCGAGCGCCCCTTTATGGAAGTGGATCTAAAGGCCGGATCCGTTAGTGGACACCTCGGATGCAATACCTTTAATGCAAATATCAAAGAGGAGGACAAAGGGCATATCGATATCGATGACATTGTATCCACACGTATGGCATGCGACAATATGGATGTAGAGCATGCCTTTGCCGAAATGCTGGACAAAGTGGATCACTATGGCGTTAATGGTGAGGGGAAACTGGTGCTTTTGGAGGACAATGCAGCCCTCGCCATCTTCAGTCCAAAGAAGTAATACGCACCCCTGATATGTGGAATTCTAAATTATTATATTTAGATTTGTCGCATTGTACAAAATAATATAATCCAATACAATTATGACATCAAAGATTACCGGCAATACGCTCCGCGATAAACCTGCAGTAAGGTGGACGGTCTTAGTGATGATAGCACTCACTATGCTTTTCGCCTATATGTTCGTGGACGTGCTATCGCCACTTAAGACACAGCTCAATCAAGTTATGGGCTGGGATGGTACCGTATTCGGCACCTACGCAGGGAGTGAATTTTTTATCAATGTATTCCTACTCTTCCTTATCTTCGCAGGTATTATCCTCGATAAGATGGGAGTACGCTTCACCGCGATACTCTCAGGCTCGTTAATGGTATTGGGGGCAGGCATCAAGGTGTATGCCCTTAGTCCGGCATTTAATAATGGAGCATTCCCCTACCATCTATTAGAGAATTGGTTCCCAGGATTTCCGCCTTCAGCAGCTCTTGCATGTTGCGGCTTCGCTATCTTTGGTATGGGTACCGAGATGGGCGGTGTCACCGTATCCCGTGCCATCGTTAAGTGGTTCTCAGGGTACGAGATGGCTATGGCAATGGGTATCGAGATGGCTGTGGCTCGTCTCGGAGTATTCGCTGTCTTCCAGACGTCACCCCGTATCAATCAAGCTATAGTGGAGAAGTTAGGCGTATCAAGTGGGCTTGAAGCAATTCAGACAGTACAGGCACCGGTACTCTTCGTATTCATCCTACTCTGTATTGGTTTGCTATTATACCTTATATATGGTGTATTAGACAAGAAGCTGGAGCAGCAATCCTCCGCTTTGGATGTCGAGGAGGAGGATCCATTTAGGTTCAAGGACCTCGGCAAGGTATTCGGAAGTAGTGCATTCTGGCTTGTGGCATTGCTCTGCGTGCTATACTACTCCGCAATTTTCCCATTCCAGAAATACGCCACTAATATGCTTGAGAGTAACTTAGGGCTAAGCACCACTAAGGCATCGAGTATATTCAGTCTCTTCCCCATCGGAGCTATGATCATCACTCCTTTCCTTGGGCTATTCCTTGACCGCAAAGGTAAGGGTGCATCGATGCTTATTGTGGGTTCTATCCTAATGATAGTGTGCCACGGGACATTTGCCCTTTACCCATTTGATAATAGCACAAGCTCATTTATCGTTGCCATTATTGCCATTGTACTGCTCGGGATATCCTTTAGTCTTGTGCCGGCAGCACTATGGCCAAGCGTGCCTAAGTTGATAGATAACAAGGTGCTTGGCTCGGCTTACTCCTCGATATTCTATGTACAAAACATCGGCTTAATGGTAGTGCCAATGGTCATTGGTTCGGTTTTAGACAAGACGAATCCCGGCATCCCTGCCGGCGACCCACTCAATTACACACCGGCTATGCTCATCTTTACGAGCTTCGGAGTGGTAGCCCTCCTACTGAGCTTATACCTAAAGGCAGTCGACAAGCGTAGACACTACGGACTTGAGGAGCCTAATATCAAGAAGTAACTAACTCTGTCAATCATTGAGTGCTATTGCCGAAGTAAACGGCAGGCGATATCAGAATGTTGTAGCGAGGGCCCCATGTCCTCTCTGCAACATTCTGCGTATTCAGTTGCGAAAAAACTTGAAATACGCTCCTTTTACATTGTATATCAGCCAAAGAGTGTTAAATAAAGGAAGATTAGTTGGTAGGCATATCATTTATTCCTACATTTGTCATACGAAACAGGGGTTGGGCGAGTGGATACTCTGCCGGTGACCCTTTAAGTTTAACGCAAATAAGACTTTTATGAACAAGAAGATTTTTTTAGCGGCACTTCTAAGTGCTATTTTCGCAGTAGGTGCTATGGCACAATATCGTCCGGGCATCATCGTTAGTGCTGGTTATCAAGGTGCAAATATCAGCAATATGAAAGACACCAAGATAGCTTCTGGTGCTCGTGTAGGTGTTGCTCTTGACTTTGCTGTATACAATTCAGGCAATATGCAATTAAGCATCCAGCCGGGTCTTAACTTCTCTATGAAGGGTGCCTCTCTAAACCTAACGGATAATAAAAAGGCGACAACTTCTCTTTACTATTTAGACCTTCCAATCCTCGCTAACCTTCGCTTTGCTGCAGGTAACGGCATCAATGCTTTCGTAAATGCAGGTCCATACTTAGCTTATGGTGTAGGAGGTAAAAATAAATCTGGAAACCAGTCAGATAGTACCAATCCATTCAAGAAAACCAAGATCGCTGGAAAGGAAATTAGTGCTTTCAATCCTTTTGACTGGGGTTTACAAGTTGGTGCTGGCGTAGAGTACAACCGCGTAATGCTTGGTATCGGTACTCAGATCGGTTTGTATGACATAACCACAAATTACGATTACGATCTTCCACTTGTTGGTAAGGGTACGGTTGGTGACGTCAACAAGAATACCAGCTTCTTCGTCAGCGTAGGCTACAGATTCTAAGTTTAGAATACGATAACAAATAGTTTTGTAGGTCGGAAAACGAACGTTTTCCGACCTACTTTCTTTTTCTGTACACTTACCTTAACACTCCAAGAGCAAGGAGGACTACGATACTACGGCACCCGTACATACCATTAATAAGTGGCACATCTCTTTTACGCTATTCTTTAAGCTTTGGAAAACTACACCCGCTATGAGTGTAAGCGGATATCACACACGCATAGATAGGATGTACGATACACTCCCTCCACCCTATGCTATATCCCCAATTCGTTAAGCGTGATACATCCCCGCAGCAAGATAGACTTTAATAAAGAGCTCACGCATATAGCAGGCAAAAAAAGGGCGACATCTATCGTGTCGCCCTTAATTATAGTTTTTCTCGGAAAGAGAGTTCTCTACTACACGAGACCAGCAAAACCCATAAATGCCATAGATAATATTCCTGCCACAATGAGGGCAATTGGTATACCTGCTAAGGCAGGGGGTACTTTAGTTTTAGCTAACTGCTCACGAATAACTGAGAATATCACAATCGCGAGTGTGTACCCAAGAGCTGTCGAGATGGCATACACGATAGCCTCACCAAGGGTATAACTTTTCTGGATAACAAGGATGGCGACACCAAGGATCATACAATTTGTTGTGATCAAAGGAAGAAATACACCTAGTGCTTGGAATAAAGCAGGCGAAATCTTTTTAAGTATCATCTCCAGCATCTGTACCACAGCCGCAATAACAAGGATAAAAGCTATATTCTGCATAAACTCGATATGGAATGGATCCAAGACGAGACGCTGTATGCCGTAAGTTATCAATGTGGCAATGGTCACTACGAATGTAACCGCAGCCCCCATACCAAGTGCCGTATCCATCTTCTTGGAAACACCTAAGAATGGGCATATACCTAAGAACTGCGAGAATACAACATTATTGACAAGTATTGCACTAATAAAAAGTATCAAATATTCCATATTCCAAATTAAGCAGTCTGATTACGTTTACGATCAATAGCATTCTTTATCCCAATGATAAAGCCCAAAACAATGAAAGCTCCCGGGGCAAGAACGAATACCAAAGCCCCATATTCATTAGAATACAATTGGGTACCAAAAGCCATCCCAGAGCCAAGGATCTCACGTACCAACCCGATAACGGTGAGAGCTGCAGTAAAACCTAACCCTATTCCAATGCCGTCCATTGCTGAATCAATGACGTTATTTTTCGCAGCAAAAGACTCTGCACGCCCAAGGACAATACAGTTAACAACGATCAAAGGGAGGAATATACCTAAGGACGCATACAGGGATGGGACATAAGCCTCAAGTAACATCTGCACGAGCGTAGTAAAGGTGGCGATGATGACTATATAGGCTGGGATACGCACCGCATCAGGGATAAGCTTCTTAACGCTTGAGACAACCATATTAGAGCAAATCAGCACAAAGGTAGTCGCCAAACCCATACCTAATCCATTGAATGCACTGGATGTAGTACCTAAAGTAGGGCACATACCGAGAAGCAATACCAGCGTAGGATTCTCCTTAGTTAGCCCATTAAGTATTATCTTTAACTTATTCATAGCCATTCTAATTACTTGATCTTTCCTTCGTTAAGTGCTCTCTGCATAACGTCATAAGCACCATTAAGGGTTTCCAAAAAGGCACGGCTCGAGATGGTCGCAGCACTGATCGCATCTATCGTACCACCATCTTTCGAGACAACAAGAGGGGTAGTAAGGCTTTGACCTATGACACACTTAGGTGTACCGACCTCCCTAAACCATGCATCCATTTTACTACCTAATCCCGGGGTTTCAGACTGCTCCAGCACGGTGTAATTGACGACATTCCCCTCAATATCTATACCTACTAATACTTTTACATACCCTGCAAAGCCATTATTGGTATAGCTCTCAACAGCGACGCCAGTAAGATTTCCCGCCATCCGAGCCGGATATATCATATAGTCATCTACCTCGATTCGCTCATCGTAAGGGTTATTATCGTGCTCTGGGACTACGTTATCAATGCCCTTCTGGAGGGTAATTAGCTTCGACGCATCTATCGTAGGCTTGGTGGTTTGATATACAAACGCCAATAATGCGGCCGCTACCGCCGCAATCAAAGTGAGCGAAAGCAACATATTAGGTAGCGTTGATGACAACTTCTTCATGACTTCTTAGCTTTTCCAAATAGATGAGGGTGCATATACCTATTAATGATAGGCACAATGCCATTCATCACCAATATGGCGAATGACATTCCTTCAGGATAAGCACCGAATAACCGAATGAGCATCGTGATGATACCGATCATCACTCCATAGACTATCATCCCTCCCTTTGTCATAGGGCTGGTCACATAGTCGGTCGCCATATATATAGCCCCGAGGAGTAAGCCACCACTAAGGATGTGGAATAGCGGACCTGCGTAAAGCGTTGGATTCACTCCATGCATAATCGCAGCGAAAACAGCCACGGACGCGATGATAGAAATGGGGACATGCCAAGTGATGACCCGGCGGATAAGTAAGTAGATAAAGCCTATCAGCAATGCCACAGCACTGACCTCTCCAAGCGACCCTCCAATGCTACCCAATAAGGTATCAGTAAGGTCAGGGAGCTTATCAAGACTAAAGCCGTCTGTGCCACGCAGCACCCCTTTAGCTATACCTAAGGGAGTAGCCCCTGAGGTAGCATCAAGAGCCGAAGCGGCACTCGCAGCATCGGGGAGCTCATATCCGCGAGGCATAGGGTAGCTCGTCATCTGTACCGGGAAAGATATCAGCAACATCACACGCCCCACAATCGCGGGGTTAAATATGTTACAACCCAAGCCTCCAAATGACATTTTGCCAATGCCAATAGCGACCAATGCTCCCACTACCACTATCCAAAGCGGAAGTGTAGAGGGGAGATTCATCGCTAATAATAGCCCTGTAAGGATCGCCGAACCATCTAATATCGTCAACTCTCGTTGCTTAAGTAAGAAGCGACTAATAAGCCACTCAAAGAGGACGCATGCCACAATCGAAGTGAGCGTAACCCAGATAGAATCCCAGCCAAAGTAGTATATCGAAACGCCCCAAGCTGGCAATAGAGCGATGATCACATCATACATATTCCGCTCGATAGTGTCGGCACTATGTAGGTGTGGTGATGGTGAAACGAGTAGTTTCTGTGTACTATTCATATCTCTCTTGTCCCTAAATATTTCGTTACTACTTACGACTTCTGATGATGCCCATCACGATCTTTTTGCCTTGACGTATGTGATCAAGGAGCGGGCGATTGGCGGGGCAGGTAAAGCTACATGAGCCACACTCGATGCAATCTACCACGTGTGCTTTCTCCAGTTCTTCCCAATCTTTGAAGACGGTATCCCTCATCAGGAATGCCGGATTTAAACCCATGGGGCAAGCATTAACGCACTTCGCACAGCGGATGCAGTTACGCATGGGTTTCCGAATGGCTTCTTTCGTCTCAAGGAGTAGGATGCCACTGGTTCCTTTGGTCACAGGTACGCTGTCGCCAACAAGGGCTTTACCCATCATTGGACCGCCACTTATGATCTTGCCACAGTCCTCTGGTACACCGCCGGCCGCCTCAATTAAATAGGAGGAATTGGTACCAATCCGCACGAGGAAGTTGGATGGCTTTGCGAGTGCTTTACCGGTTACTGTGACAACGCGCTCAATTAATGGCTTATTCTTTTGTACCGCTTCGTACACGGCAAGTGCTGTACCCACGTTTTGGACTATGGCACCTACCGAAATCGGAAGCTTACCACTGCCTACCTGACGCCTCAATACCGCATCGATGAGTTGCTTCTCTCCGCCCTGCGGATATTTCATTTTGAGTGGCTGAATCTCTACACCCGGGTACTGCTTTGCAAGCTCTTGGAGGAGCTGAATAGCGTCTTTTTTGTTATTCTCTATCCCGATAACGCCACGAGCTACACCAGCAGCTTTCATGAGGATTGTAGTGCCTATCAGCAGCTCCTCGCCCCGCTCCAGCATCACACGATGGTCGGCAGTGAGGTAAGGCTCACACTCCACTCCGTTGATGATGACTACCTCGGGAGTAGCATCTTTAGGCGGAAGGAGCTTCACGTTAGTGGGGAAAGTAGCTCCACCCATACCCACGATCCCGCACTCTGCTATCTTAGCTACGATATCCTGAGGTGCCATTGTAATGTCTCGGATAATATCCTTAGAGCGATCTATAGCCTCCTCCCAAGTGTCGTTGCCATCAGTTTTAATCGTGATGACTGTCTTAGGATACCCGGATGCATCAACGACCTCTTCGAGTTTTTGTACCTCACCCGATACGCTGGAATGGATATTCGCAGAGATAAAACCACCTGCTTTTGCGATCAGCGTTCCTACCTTTACGGTATCACCTTTTTTCACTAAAGGTTCGGCCGGAGCCCCAATATGCTGTGCAATAGGTATCTGCACAACTTCAGGGATAGGTAGCACCTCAATAGGACTTCCACTCGATAGTTTCCTCTCAGGAGGGTGAACACCGCCTATTCTAAATGTTTTCAACATACTCCTATATATATTATAAGGTATCTATATTCAATAACGATTCATCCGCCCCTTATGCCTGAGCCGTTGTCTCCTCTACCTTAGGTTTGCGAGGGGGAAAATTGACATCATGGATGGCACCGGTAGGGCATACGTCTACGCACTTACGGCACAAACGGCACTTATTGTGGTCAATATAAGATAGATTGTTGCTAATGGTGATGGCATCAAACCGGCACTCTTTAAGACACTTAGAGCACCCTATGCAGGCATTGTTGCAGGCTTTCTTAGCCACGCCACCCTTATCTTTATTGACACAACTAACGAATACTCGCCTTCCCTTTGGTCCTTTTTTACGAAGCTCAATAATCATCTTGGGGCAAGCTTTAACGCAAGCACCGCACGAGGTACACTTATTCTCATCCACTTCGGGTAGCCCGGTTGCAGGATTGATATGTATGGCATCAAAACCGCATGCTAAGGTACAATCACCCAGCCCGAGGCAACCAAAAGTACAGCCGGTCTCACCTCCATAAGTAGCGGCAGCTATAGCACAGCTCTTGGCACCATCATAACTATTAAGCCGTGGACGTGCTTCGCAGGTACCATTACACCGCACCACGGCGACCTTAGGCTCCTCTTGTACCGGTGCACGACCGAGTAAATCAGCCACTTTAAGCATCGTCTCGTTGCCCCCCACAGTGCAATACAATCCATCCATTGCGTCAGCTTCGACGCAAGCCCTTGCAAAACCCGAGCAACCAGGATACCCACATCCACCACAATTGGCACCCGGCAATATCTCGGTCACCAATTCGATACGAGGGTCCTCATCCACGTGAAATTTCTTAGAGACCAGATAGAGAAGCCCTGCCGCAAGAGCCCCCACAACGGCTAAAAAAATAATAGTAGTTCCAACCATAAGACCTATATCTATAGTATCAATATCATCAACTCAAGCGCTCTACTTTGAGCCTAAACTTACGCTCAAAAAAGCCCCGTAACAAAACCAGCAAAAGCGAATATAAAAGCAGGAATCCTATCAAAACAGCCAGCATTATTTCATCCCCAAGCCCCCTATTATTCATCACGATAGCACCCACTGCCATAATGACTAAAGGGATAACAAAAGCGAATAACACCGCCTTTAATGGCGTACCCCCCTCTACCGGGATGATACGCACCCGCTCACCCACTTGCAAACCTTCCGGATAGTCACTCACCACTATCTCCTCCGAAGTCTTGTCTGAAGTGATACAGAAACCCTTAGCATGGCATGCACTACAAGCAGATTGCCGCTCAATGACTACCACTACGCCCTCGGGCTTTAAGTCCTTTACTATCCCAATGTTGCACTCCATAAATAGTATCCCGGTGCACTATGTGCTACCTCATGCACTCGCATCCGTCCCCTACCAATTTTGATACGGTTAAAGTAAACTTACGCACAAAAATACCTAAATATTGTGACACTTCCCAAAAGGAAGGTCCACTATCATCCTCCATCAGATACCCCAATACACTTGGACGAATCACATATCATCCGCCCTATTTCGCACAACCAATAGAAATAATAATACCCACAACATGGTCACAGCATTCACTTTATGACCATGGATAGAGTACCATCACAATGCATTTCTGCCCCCATTCTTCAGCCCGTGGCAGCACACCTCCAATCCTTTTACCTGCACATCCTCAAAACGGATACCCTATATTCGCCGAGACGAATACCAGGTATTCGTGTAAACGGATACCCTATATTCGTCCGAGCTAATACCAGGTATTCGCTCCACCAATTTTTCCAGGCGCCATTAAAACATCCGCCACCCTTGAGGGCAGAAATACGATACTAAAAAATAGGGATGCCAATAGCAAAAATCCTTTATATCTAAAGTCCCCAAGAGGGATGGTAGAATGCCCGGCAGAGTGACCAACAATATTACAATGGTGTTGCAGATATTAAAACTAATAGGTAGATTTGCAGGGGAATGGGGAATTAGCTCATCTGGCTAGAGCGCGACAATGGCATTGTCGAGGCGACCGGTTCGAGTCCGGTATTCTCCACAATCAGAATTTTATCTCTAAGAACACTAGTTTAAGATCATTGATTTTCCAGAAGGCTTCGAACTCGTGAGAGCTCGGAGCCATCGTTTTATATCACCTCCATTATCACCTTGATCCCTAATATTTAGTATCTTTGTGGGTACTCAATAGCAATATATATGAAGCTTAGGACTGAAGACTTAGTCAAGAAATACAAAAGCCGTACGGTAGTCAACCACGTCTCTATTAACGTAGAGCAGGGTGAGATCGTGGGGCTCCTCGGGCCAAATGGTGCAGGAAAAACCACTACATTTTATATGACCGTAGGGCTCGTTACTCCCAATCAAGGGAAAATCTTTTTGGACGACAACGATATCACCAAAGAGCCTATTTACAAAAGAGCAAGGATGGGCATCAGCTACCTTGCACAGGAGGAGTCGGTCTTCCGAAAGATGAGTGTAGAAGACAACATACTGGGCGTCCTTGAGATGACCTCCCTAAATAGAGAGCAACAAGTAGCCAAGCTTGAGAGTCTGATAGACGAGTTTGGGCTTGAGAAAGTCCGCAAAAACAATGGCGATAGACTCTCAGGTGGCGAGCGTCGCCGTGTGGAGATAGCTCGTTGCCTTGCAATAGACCCTAAGTTCATTATGCTGGATGAGCCTTTTGCCGGTGTAGACCCTATCGCAGTGCAAGATATCCAGTTAATTGTCTCTAAACTCCGCGAGCAGAATATCGGGATCCTCATCACCGACCACAACGTACACGAAACCCTCTCCATCACAGACCGTGCCTACCTCCTATTTGAGGGGCAAGTCCTCTTTCAGGGTACGGCAGAAGAGCTCGCAGAGAATCCGATAGTACGTGAGAAGTATCTCGGGAAAGACTTTATCCTGAGACGGCGTAAGTTTGACAACATGACGATGAGAGGCGAAGATGCTAATCGGTGACGAGTACCCACAACTATTACAACAAGCAGTAGAGGCTTTCGCATCTCTCCCCGGCGTAGGCGAGAAAAGCGCCCTTCGTTTAGCCCTGCACCTCCTACGGGAAGATAAGGCTTACACCTATCAGATTGCTGATAGTCTTAAGGCCTATATCGATGGTATCACCTACTGCGAGCGGTGCCACAACATCAGCGATAGCACGATCTGCAGCATTTGTTCCGACGAAAACCGCGACAGCACTACGCTATGCATCGTCGAGAATATACGCGACGTGATGGCAATAGAGCGTACCGGACAGTACCGAGGCCTCTACCACGTGTTAGGCGGTATCATAGATGCTATGGACGGGATCGGACCTAACGACCTTTTTATTCAAGATTTACCCAAAAGGATAGAGGCGGAAGGCGTTAAAGAGGTGATACTCGCCCTCAGCACCACAATGCCGGGAGACACCACCAATTTTTACATATACCGTCTGCTCAAAGACCTCAACATTAAGGTGTCGACCATCGCAAGAGGGATTGCCATAGGGGACGAACTCGAGTACACCGATGATGTCACTTTGGGGAGAAGTATTCAGCAAAGAGTAGACTTTTTATTCACACTTCGGCGGTAGCGTTAACCCCCTATTCCATAGCCCGTAGTGCCACAAAACATTGCCACGTATAGTAGACATTCCGTAAAGATACCGGGCGTATTGAGTAAAACTCCGTGGGGGTAATCGCGAGGAGGTATTCCGATAACTGCAAGAGCCGAGGGTAGTATTCAAGGCACTCTTTTTCCTCAACCAAATACTTCATAGTGCAGAATGTAGGGCAAGCGTCTATCCTCTCTACGCTTTCAGGCATCACACGTAATATGGTTGAGCGAAGTATGGGTAAATCAAATGCCACATTGTGCATCACGAGTGTGATCTTATCAGGGAGCTCCTGAAAGAATATTTCAAGAAAAGCTCGCTCCGAAATGCCACACTTCGCTAACGTCTCTTCCGAGACTTCGTGGATGCTACGTGCTTCATCCCCTCCGAGCGAATCCTGCTTCACCCAGACCGTATGCCGGCTTATCTCATGGTATTTTTCGTCAAGAAGCAACCACGAAGCCTCCACTATGTGATCCTCAAATCCGGATTTAGTACTCAGCCCTGTAGTCTGTAGATCGAGTATCATCCAAGAAGGCACAGCTCCCGAGAGGGCAATAGGGATCGAAGGAATGGAAATACCATTGTCTTTTAACACCCTATTTTCTGACCTCTCCCTATCGTAATCCTCCTCATCTAATTGGGGTTGATGCCTGCACCGGCATCCCTTTTCACTCGCCTTGAGACACCTTTCCTTTCGGGTGAAAACGAGTATCAGGGCGAGGATAATTGCGAATATCCCCAACCCCCATATTACAGGGGAAGTCTCTACGACAAGCAGATGAAAGACCACCTGATGTGCCATAGAGACTTCCTTTAATATTGAAATATCTACTTAGTAAGCCCGAGCAAAAAGTACCCTTCGTGCCGATGGCTTCCCGCTATAAATGCAGGTCCCCGGGGTTGTGTCATAACCATTAGGGATACATCGAATCGTCGCTTTTGTCTCCTCCTTTATCGCTGCTTCTGTCTCCGGAGTGCCGTCCCAGTGAGCGAGGATAAAGCCGCCTTTTTCGTCTAAAACCTGCTTAAATTCGTCATAGCTATCAACGATTGTGGTGTGCTCTTCGCGGTATTTCAGAGCTTTTTGGTAGATATTCTGTTGCATCTCCTCAAGCAGATCCTCTACCTTTTGTACGATACCATCTATTGGCAAAGTAGCCTTCTCAAGCGTATCTCGCCGTACCACTTCGATGGAGCCATTCTCAAGATCCCTTCCGCCCATTGTCAAGCGAACCGGCACGCCTTTAAGCTCATATTCAGCAAATTTCCAACCTGGTTTTTTATTATCCGAGTCATCCAATTTGACTGAAATACCTTTGCTCTTAAGTTCGTTGATAATAGGCATCAGTCGCTCGCGGATGCTCGAGAGCTGCTCGTCAGAATTATAAATAGGTACAATGACAACCTGAATAGGAGCGAGGTGCGGTGGCAATACGAGTCCATTATCATCAGAATGGCTCATAATCAAAGCCCCCATCAAACGAGTAGAGACACCCCACGAAGTCGCCCATACAAGTTGCTGATTCCCCTCCTTGTCAGTAAATGTTACATCAAAAGCTTTAGCAAAATTCTGCCCCAAGAAATGTGAGGTACCGCTCTGGAGGGCTTTACCATCCTGCATCAATGCCTCAATAGTATAGGTATCGACGGCACCTGCAAAGCGCTCCGTCTCACTTTTGTGTCCCACGATGACAGGCATTGCCATATAGCTCTCAGCGAATTGCCTATAAACATCGATCATACGCTCAGCCTCTGCACGTGCTTCCTCCGATGTTGCATGAGCCGTATGCCCCTCCTGCCAGAGAAATTCTGCAGTCCGTAAGAAAAGTCGTGTCCGCATCTCCCATCGAACTACATTTGCCCACTGATTACAGAGGATGGGCAAATCGCGCCACGACTGAATCCATCCTTTGTAGGTATTCCATATAATAGTCTCAGAGGTGGGCCGCACGATCAACTCTTCCTCAAGCTTAGCGTCAGGATCTACCACCACGCCACTACCATCAGGGTTGCTCTTGAGCCTATAGTGCGTAACAACGGCACATTCCTTAGCAAAACCCTCCACATGGTCAGCTTCCTTACTCAGGAAAGACTTCGGGATAAAAAGCGGGAAATAAGCATTCACATGCCCGGTTTCCTTAAACATCCGATCCAATTCGTGCTGCATCTTTTCCCATATCGCATAGCCATAAGGCTTAATGACCATACAGCCACGCACATCACTACTCTCGGCTAAGTCGGCTTTAACCACCAACTCATTATACCATTTAGAGTAGTCCTCTGCCCGAGGTGTGAGAGCGTCTATCTTCTTTGCCATACCATTAATGATTTATAATAACTTTCGCAAAGATACCAAAAAAGCCATTGTGAAAGCCGACCTATTAAGAGAATAAATGAAGAGGGCGAGAAAGAATAATCATAAAATGAGGGTAAGAGTTACGACACCCAACGAAAAACGGATTCCCTGAATTCGTCACAGCGAATATAGGGAATTAACCGCCACGAATACCAAGTATTTGCTTCGAGGTATTCCAGGTACCCGACTATGACCATCGCGAGACATTGATACTCAAAGTGTTATAAAAAGAGATAAAACGACACAACTCACAATCGTCAAAGCCCTCAGCCACAACATTATAATCCATCTCCTCGTACCAAGCAAAACGAAGTACCCTCTCAGTAAAATACAGAGCGAGACAAGAGATAAAAAAGATAACGAAACCCTTTGTGGTCTAATTAAATATTGCTACCTTTGCGTGCCGATTATTATCAAGAGGAAGATGGCACTTAGACGTGACCCGGGGTACCCACTTTCGCAACAGGCGAGAGAATGATTAGCACTCAACGCCCCAGAGAACGCGAGTAGACCATACTTCTCAATTGATTGTAAAACAACGAATAACAGAAAGAAGTAAAGTGGATACTTTAAGTTATAAGACCATTTCTGCCAATAAAGCAACTGCAGACAAAGAATGGGTGGTTATTGATGCCACAGGGCATTCATTAGGTCGCTTAGCAAGTGAGGTGGCTAAGATTTTGAGAGGTAAGCACAAGGCTTGCTACACTCCTCACGTAGACTGTGGCGACAACGTGATCATCATCAACGCCGAGAAGGCTATTCTAACCGGTGCCAAGTGGACTGAACGCACCTACCTAAGCTACTCACTCTACCCGGGTGGTCAAAAAGCCATGTCGCCAGAGAGGATGGTTAAAGTACGTGGATGGGAAGCTCTGTACCGCAAGGTAGTCAAAGGAATGCTCCCCAAAAATAAATTAGCGGCTCAGCTCCTCAATAATCTCTACGTTTACGAAGGTAGCGAGCACAAACACGAGGCACAACAACCACGTACAATTGAAATAAAAACCAGATAAGTAGTTAGAGACAAGACATGGAAATAATTAATGCTTTAGGCAGAAGAAAATCGGCTGTAGCACGTGTCTATCTACGTGCTGGTAGCGGTAAGATTACAATTAACGACAAGGATATTGAGACCTATTTCCCTAATCCATTGCTACAATTTGTAGTGCGTCAGCCATTGAATAAACTTGGCGTAGAGGGGCAATACGATATCACCATTAACATTAAAGGCGGTGGTTATACCGGGCAAAGCGAAGCAGCTCGTCTCGGTATCGCTCGTGCTTTAGTGAAGATTAATCCTGAAGACAAGCCGGTACTTAAGTCCGAAGGCTTTATGACCCGTGACCCACGTATCGTAGAGCGTAAGAAGCCGGGACAGCCAGGTGCACGCCGCAAGTTCCAATTCTCAAAGCGTTGATCGCTATATCATTGGACTTTCATACGACAATTTATTCGTTTAGTATCTAAGCTTGAGAGATGGCTTCTTTCACAAAAAAGCAAGCTCTACTCCCCATGCTGAGGTCAAGACGATTGAGGAATGTAAACGAAATAAACTAAGAAATCAGACAATGTCTACAAGAGTATCATTTGAACAGCTATTAGAGGCTGGCTCGCACTTTGGTCACCTTACCCGTAGGTGGAATCCCGCTATGGCTCCTTATATATTTATGGAGCGTAATGGCATCCATATCATAGATCTTTATAAGACAGCAGCCAAAATAGACGAGGCTGCTGAGGCTCTTAAAAAGATGGCACAGCAGGGTAAGACCGTCCTTTTTGTAGGGACTAAGAAACAGGCACAAGAGGTAGTAGCCGAGCAGGCTCAGGCATGCGGAATGCCTTATGTTACCGAGCGGTGGCCGGGTGGTATGCTCACCAACTTCCCCACTATCCGTAAAACCGTTAGCAAAATGGATAACATCGACACGATGCTTTCTAATGGGACATTTGAGAATTTATCAAAACGAGAGAAGCTTCAGATAACTCGCCAAAGAGAGAAACTTGAAAAGAACTTCGGCTCTATCAAGAATATGAAGTCTATCCCAGCAGCACTATTCGTAGTGGACGTATGCAAAGAGCACATCGCTATCCGGGAAGCTCTACGCCTTGGGATACCTATCTTTGCCATCTGCGACACCAATGCCGACCCACGTAATATCGACTACGTTATCCCCGCTAATGATGATGCAACGACTTCGATTGAGACCATCTTAGGAGTTATGGCAGAAGCTATCAAAGAGGGAGCAGTGGAGCACAAGATCACTCAAGCCGATGAAAATGCAGCCGCTGAGCAGAATGAAGGCGAATCTAACACCGGACGCCGTCGTGGCGGAAGGGGTGTTCGTAGAGAGCGTGTCAAGAGAGAAGATACCGACGCAATGAACGCACGGCTAGCCGATAAGTTCGCAAGTAACGAAGATAAGGAAGAGGACAAATAAAGTCACATTTGCACTCCCTTGACCAAACGATGATAGCTTACGGCTAATAGACTTTGGGAAGAGAGACTAAGCACCTCCTTGCCCACGTAACATCAAATACTCGTAGGGCGAGGAGGTGTTTGACTTAAACGAAACAACGATAAGAAATAATAAAGGAGAAAGATTATGGCAGTATCTATGCAAGATATTAAGCACCTACGCGAATTGACAGGTGCTGGTATGATGGACGTCAAAAAGGCTTTAGAGGAGGCTAATGGCGACCATGACAAAGCTATTGAAATACTTAGGAAAAAAGGACAAGCTATCGCAGCTAAACGTTCGGACAGAGAAGCTGCTGAAGGTTGTGTAATGGCACATACCGAGAATGGCTTAGCCACCCTTGTCGCACTCAAGTGTGAGACCGACTTTGTTGCTAAAAACGAAGATTTTGTTAAGCTGACTAAGGCTATCCTTGATAAGGCTGTCGCTGAGAAGCCTGCCACGATGGAAGCACTCCTTGGATTGCAAATAGATGGGCGGACAATCGAGTCTCTTATCACTGAGCGCTCAGGTGTAACTGGCGAAAAGATGGAGCTCGGTGCTTACGAACAATTCACTGCACCTGCAGTTGCATCCTACATCCACGCTGGTAGTATGCTCGGAACCATCGTAGGCTTTAATGAACCTCTTGATGCAGAGCTGGCTAAAGAGATTGCCATGCAGATAGCCTCTATGAATCCTATTGCTGTCACCGAAGAAGGTGTACCTGAGCATGTAAAGCAACAAGAGTTGGAGATCGCCATGGATAAAGCTCGCCAAGCCGGCAAACCAGAGAACCTACTTGAGCGTATCGCACAAGGCACTCTTGAGAAGTATTATAAGGAGAATACACTCCTCAAGCAAGAGTTTGTCTTTAGCGAGAACAAACAAACCGTAAACGATGTATTACACGCAGCGTCAAAGTCTTTAACAGTAACTGAGTTTAAGCGGTTCAACCTTAATCAGGACTAAGTTTCGGGGATCATAAACAAAAAAAATTAGCGAGGAGTGTATTTCGAAATACACTCCTCGCTTCATTATAATTCCCTTCTTCTGTACTTAGTTTCCCCAAAATAGACGAGAAATACCTGATAATAACCGAAGTACAGATCCGGCATACGTCACAGCTAATAACAGGAGGCACCCTAACGTATCACCGGTATCAAATTCGCACAGCTCACGTAATTCTTACCTCAGATGTAGGGGTTGCTCAAAAGCCTATTTGACTTCCCCAATTACTTCTATCCAGTTTTCGATAGCCGACCGCTTCGCCGATATGCTTTATCGTAATATCCTTAGAAGCATCAAGATCTGCGATAGTGCGAGAGACTTTGAGTATCCTATCGTATGCACGGGCAGACAACTTGAATTTTTCCATTGCCTGCTTTAGCCGATCCATACATTGAGTATCGATATGCACAAACTCCTCCATCATCGCTGGCGTCATCTGAGCATTGGTGTAAATTCCTTCTAAATCCTTAAATCGTTCTTTCTGTATCGCCCGAGCTTGAATCACTCTTTCTCTGATACGGCTACTCGATTCGCCAGGCTCTTTACTTGAAAGTGCCTCAAAAGGAACAGGGACAATCTCAACCTGAATATCAATTCTGTCAAGAAGTGGACCAGATATTCGCCCCAAGTAATTTTTGACCTGCATCTCGGTGCATTCGCATTTTTTATTCGGGTTGTTGTAGTGACCACAAGGACAGGGATTCATAGAAGCGACAAGCATAAAAGAGGCTGGGAATGTGACTGTTTGACGAGCTCTAGAAACTGTTATCTGCCTATCCTCAAGAGGTTGTCTCAGCACTTCAAGCACGTTACGTGCAAACTCAGGTAATTCGTCAAGGAATAAAACTCCATTGTGGGCTAAGGATATCTCACCTGGCTTAGGGTAACTACCACCACCGACAAGAGCGACATTAGATGTGCTGTGGTGCGGAGCTCTGTAGGGTCTTTCCCGCATAAGAGCAATATTCGTTGGCAATGTACCTGCCACAGAGTGTATCATTGTCGTCTCCTGAGCTTCCTCTTTACTAAAGGGGGGAAGGATACTCGGTACACGCTTAGCCATCATTGACTTACCGCTACCTGGGGGACCAATCATAATGATATTGTGCATACCAGCGGCAGCGACTTCGATAGCTCTCTTGACGTTTTCCTGTCCTTTGACTTCACGGAAATCCGGATACCCGAGGAGCGGATACTCAATATCTTCTTCCTTGTATTGCACCTCTTTGAGAGCTAAGTCGTCACCTTCGATATAGTTAATGACGTCCTTAAGGGTCTCTGCGCCCAATACTCTAATGCCCTCGACTACGGATGCCTCTTTGGCATTAGCCATAGGGACGATGATTCGCTTAAAGCCTTCCCTTTTGGCAGATATTGTCATAGGCAATATTCCATTTATAGGACGGATGTGACCATCAAGCGATAGCTCGCCCATGATCATGGTATCAGAGAGACGATCCGTAGGGAGCTTCGCACTGAGAGTAAGGATAGCGACGGCAAGAGGAAGATCGTAAGCAGCACCCTCTTTTCGCATATCTGCGGGAGCCATATTGATGATATAACGGCGTTCGATATACTCAAATCCGCTCTCGACGATTGCCGCTTGAATGCGTTGATGACTCTCCTTAACCGCAGTATCAGGAAGCCCAACAAGCATAAACTTAACTCCCGGACTAATCTGAGCCTCAATGGTTACTTTGGTAGCTTCAATACCACTAACAGCCGCTCCATATACTTTAACTAATGCTCGCTCGACAGATACATCTTCCCAATCCATTTTACTCAACCCTTACCTCTTTTTTGCGATTATAATCCTCAATAAATTGTATTAAACTATCAGCAACGCTCCAGTTTCGCCAAACTTCTAAGGTGCTATCGACCAAAACATAGCACGGTAATGAGGGGATTTGCCTATCCGAAATAAATTGCTGCACCTCACCCACTTCGTCGAGGAGGAAGTACCTCCATGTTCCTTTGGTTTTAGTAGAAAAGCCTACAGGTAATGTATCATTGAGGAGCAAATTATAGCTGGGAATATTGAGACTATCTATCGTTTCAAGGTATCTCTTGTAGCCACTCATCTGTGCTGAATCGTCCTCAACTACCTCAAAGATGTTGATCGCGAAGAGGGGACGATTACCTAAAAGCTCGGACACGTCTTTCCGCTCCTTCTCGCCCTTTACGCTGATATAATGTGGAGCGGATATGCCCTCTAAGTCTTGCCGGAAGGCATTGTAAGTGGCACCGATCCCTATTATACTCCGCCATTCTCTCATATAGTAGCCGGCACGACTAAGGGCATTAGACAGCTCGGATATGCACATCTCTGTGCTATCCCTCCGCATAGCGTCAAGAGTTAATAGTGTAGTCAGTGGCTCGGATTTCTGTCTTTCAATAAAAGGTAATAGCACACCTAAGCCTTGATCTTTTAGGGCATACCACTTTTGGATAGAGTCGGCATCCACAACACCCGATATAGAAAGAGCCTTGCCTCCCTTTACAGAAGCTTTTATCCCTTCTTTTGCTCTACTCGGAATCAGAGGTAAGATAAGACGTCCTTTACTATCGACTAAAATCACTATGTCAATGGAGTCTAAGGGGAGCTGTTTGGCATACTTTATTTTCCCTTTAGGGGAAATAGCAATCGTATCCACCCGTATCTCTTCGGCGAAAAAAGCGTATAAAAACAAGGGCGAATCGTCAACGGATAGCCCGTCTAATTGCAGATTAACCCGATCAATCTTTGCACTATTTTTTGAGCAACTGACCGCAATAATAATGATGCTGAATAGCAATAACGCTCTCCTCAATACTTTCATTATTTATCCCTTTTATTGTAAACAATGTCTTGAATAAGTCCCTCCTCCCACTTCTCAAATCCATACTCACGGAGGAGTGGCAATTTATAGGAGAGCTGCTCACCTTGACTTCCCCTATACGCCCATTCCGACAAGTAGCCTAAACCCACTTGCCTATTTCCTAAAGCTAGTGCCACTATCCCCGCCCACATCTTAAGCTCTCCCTCAAGGTTAGGATGCCTCTCAATCCAATCCGATGCCTCATTCGCTCTACCCTCTCTCACCAATAGCTCGAGGAGAAGTGCGTGGATAGCCGTATCATGTCCGTCACTTAGGTAATCCGCTTTGTAGGTTGCCTTCAAAGCGTTTTCATACATCCCCTCCTCGTAATACAGCTTGGCTCTAAGGAGAGGTATCTTGTAGCTTACAGCATCTCCCAACTTCTCTTCCCCCTCATTGAGCCACTTCAGAGTTTCTTCTTTACGAGATAGTCTAAGGAGTAATTGGGCAATACGGCGAAGCGTTACTTCAGTGAGACCTTCAATCTCAACCGCTCTCCGAAGTTGCTGAAGTGCCTTTTCATCATCTCTCCTCATCATGCTATCGACAGCCATTCCTCGCCATACCTCAGCTGTATCGGTGAAATACTCCTCAACGGATCTACCGTAAGTACTTCCGGCATGGGCATACTGACCATAGTTTATCATCATAGTAGCGAGAGACAATAGCCCCTCTTCTGAGAATTGCCTCTCAGCATTTAGAAATGCTCCACCTATGACAAAAGGACTCTTCGCAAAGGGATTAATGAGCGACTTAGATAGCTGAGATATGTAATAGAAGCGGTATGCCCCGAAGACTAATTCCCTCACACCGGCTAAAAAGGGATCCTGCTTCCGCTCGGCTGTAGGGAAAGCATCAGCATCCATTTGTGCGGATATACTATCGCCCACTTGCCCCCATATCGGCACAAAAGCATAGGAATACATATCCGAACTGATCATAGGCAACCCACCCATAATCATCGGAAGCATCTGCTTAAAAGCACTGATATTACCCTCCGAAAGCGAAGGATACTTCTCCGTAAAAGGCAAAAACCAATGGCTTATTTTACTAAAGAAGGGGAAACCTTTGAGGTCGGTGATTAAATGAAATGCCACATCTTGTTCGCCTCCTGATATCATAGAGAGTTTGCCTTTATTCGTATCCATCAGTTGGCTGACCTCATCGGCGATCTCATCATCAAGGGCTAATTTTTGTAGTTCTTCGATCTTTAGAGACAGCGAATTACCCATCACTTGTTGCATTTTATCAGATATGCTCCGGATATTAGGTAATATCTTCTCTTTGAAAATCTTATGATTATCCGCAGTCTTATATGAGGCTTGGAGGATATTGAGGGTCGCTATGAGACGAGACTCGCTGAGCATGAGCGAGGTCTGAATATCGCGTGTCAAGTCGGGGTAAAAGGCTTGTAGCTCGTCCTCGTGCCGCCTCCCGAGCATAATGAGTGCCACCATAGAGGCTCCCCTCACCTTGTTACTCTGATGATACTGATATAGGGATAGCAAAAGTTTTATCTTGACAGCGTCAAAATACTCCATAGCACCTAAGAATAATGCCCCCACCATATTCATAGCCACTAATTCGGGACTGTCCTCAGAGAGTATCGTAGCGGATAATGCCTGTGAGTGTTCCTCAGAGAGATCCAGCGACGTCCAAAGAAGTGAAAAGATTCGATCTAAGACGTCAAAATATTCTGTTGAAAACACCTCTACACTATGCATTAGCTTCTCAATCAGAGGGATAAGATCTGAAATGGATAGTCCATAAGCCGAAAGTATCTGTAAGGTCTTAGCCCTCTCTCCATAACCATTATCCTCGCACTCAATGTAGCTGGCATTCTTCCGGAGGTTCTTCAATATATCCCGTCCGATACTCTGTAATATAGAGACTCGCTCCGTATCCTCAATGCCCTCTTTATAGTATTTCGTCAGATAAGTATAAGTCTCTTCAAGCCGTCTGACATCCCCATCATCGACGACAGGGAGTGACTTTAAGTCGCTCAGCACCATACCATACATACCATCCATTACCCGCTCTACATGCCACCGCAAACGGGATGGATATACGTCTTCAATCCTATATTCGTTAGGTCTATTCCACATATCCTTTACCTTTTTACTCCTTTCATCACCTCCATAGGATCTATAAGCACCATAACTGCCACCGATATCAGCACGATGCCAAGTGCTACAAATAGCACTCTCGACCATCGCATCCCTATCCGCTCTACCATATAGCGATAAGAAGGGCTACTAAAAAACCACGCACTACCTCTCACCCCCACCCAGATAGCAAGGAAACCCGGTATTACGAACATCAATATCAGTGCAATATAAACAAGAGTCTCAAGCCTCATCAACGGGGATCATAAATATAAGGCGAGTGAGAGGACTCTAATGACAAAGCCCTTACGTCACCATCAACATCAATGCGAATCCTCACAACTCCCTCATCAGGTAAGAAAGGCTCAAAAAGAGCAGGCCACTCCACGAAGATATGATGACCGCTATAAAGATAATCCGAGATGCCGATATTCTGCAGGTCAGAAGCCGCCTCAATGCGGTACGCATCAATATGATACAGTGGCAACCCCTCAGGTGTATGGTATTCGTTAACGATCGCAAAAGTGGGGCTATTTACCTCCTCCTCTATCCCCAATTGCCGTGCTAATTCTCTAATCAATGTAGTTTTTCCCGCACCCATAGGAGCATCAAAAAGCCATATCGGAGAGCTCTGCAAGTCCCGTAAAAGGAGAGATGCCACACGGCTGAGCTCCGCAATCGAATACCGCATCGTACGATCTGTCTGCCAAGAAATATCTATATCTGTCATAACATTTGCTGATAATTTGATGAGGCGTAATAAAGGACACTATGTCTTCATCTCAGAGCAAAGCCCACCCATATACGCCTCTTGATAACAAAAATACCCAAATCCGCTCCAACTGCCAAACATCGCACCACATCACGACACAGAGAATGCACACAAAGAGACGTACACCTACTCCCGACCATACCTCAAAATACCTAAAAACGGATACCCTGTATTCGCCAAGACAAATACCTGGTATTCGTCAAGACGGATACCAGGTATTCGCTGAGGTGAATACCTGGTATCCTTAATAGTAATCACTAATCAAATTGCGTTGTTTTGTGTATCAAGCAATAAAACGTTACCTTTGCAGAGATAAAGGAAGGTGCCAAACGCCAAAGGCGTAAAAGGGAATTTGGTGTGTAATCCAAAGCAGTACCCGCTACCGTAATGTGCCGTACCGACCACAAGGTAAAGGTGGTGGAAGTTAGTTAGATCTGAAATATCCACTGAACCGATAGACGAGGTTTGGGAAGGAGGACTGACAAAAGGCACTAAGCCGGGAGACCGACCTTCCGGAGATAGATAACGTATGAATGCTAATTAATTGCCACATAAGTTCCAGGACAAGAGCGTATGAGGGCGTATTCTTTTATGACATTAAGGCGTAGCATCAGCTTATGGCGGTGGATCCTTAGCGTGCCCCTACTCTTTAGCTTAGGGTGTGATAAGATCCCGGAGCTTCCCTCGGTAGAATTATCGGGGGATCGAAAGATAGAGATGTTAGTGGTAAATGAGGGGCTGTTCACCACCAATACAGCGGCTTTATCAGCTATTTATAATGATGGCACCGTATTTTGGGATGTCTTCGAGCCCATTAACCGTCGCCCCCTTGGCGATGTGGCACAAAGCATCACCGAGATCAACGGCAAATATTTTATTGCAGTCAATAATAGTAGGCGGATCGAGGTACTTGATTCGAAGACCTTTAAAGCCGTTGGCTCCATTAGGTATGAGCAAAGTGGCTCGCCAAGATACATCACCCCACTCACAGATAATACAGCTCTCGTGAGTGACCTCTATGGGCAGCTGGTCATTATCCGTACGCAACCACCCTACGAAGTGCTGGAGTATATCCCACTTCCGACACCTAAACCAGGTATTGAGCAGATGGCGACGAGCCGTGGCAAAGTCTTTGGTGTCTACTTCGATACAGGCATAGCCGTTTTTGACGCCGATAGGATTCGGATCCCTGATATGCGGATTATCGACGAAATCAAAATATCATGGGACTTCGGCTCCCTTAAACCTATGGTTGACTTCCGTGGCCGGGTATGGCTGGCTCATCGCACCCAAAGCGGAGTACGCCTATCCGCCATTGATCCGGACAGCGAACAGATAGTGGTTCGCTACGATATCCCGTTTGCCAAAGCCCCTGCAAAGGAGGGCGACATCGTAGGGATGCCCAATTATAACCGAGTGGATATTGACGCCAAAGGAGAGAAGATATTCATCAACCTCTACCGTAAAACCGGGACTCAAGAAAAGCTACAAACAGTGTATGCCCTTACACTTCGCGATATGCAACTCACCGAATATCTACAGCTCCCTAATGTCAAGATGATGTACGGCATGGCGGTATCCCCAAAGGGCGATGTCTGCATTTGCGATTGCCTTGATTATACAGCTCAGCGCGGTTACATACGAGTGTACCCAAAAGCTGGCGGAGAAGTCAAAAGCTACAAAGTAGGTGTCTACCCTAATCGCATCTTCTTCCCTAATAATGCTCAAAACTATGTGGAGAAAGATTAAACTATTAGTGCTACTCTGCGGGATAGTAACCACAGTCTTAGCTCAAGAGCGGGTCACAGAATTGGATACCCTATTTGTGGTCTCCAAGTCAATAACCAAGCAAAGCGAGGTAAGCGTAGGGGCAAAAGTAGAGCGACTGCCACAAGAACTACTACTTATCAATAGCTCACGTAACTTATCCGAATTGCTATCCGAGAACACCTCCATTAGCGTCAAAAGCATGGGCCTTGGGGCATTAGCCACCGCTTCATTTCGAGGGGCAAGCCCGGCACAGACCAAAGTCAATTGGAATGGAGTCAATATAACCCCCGTAATGGCAGGGATATTCGACTTCTCACAGATGCCCGTTTTCTTTGCTGATAATGTGTCCTTATTTCATGGCGGAAATGATGTCAAAGGCGGGTCGGGTGCCGTAGGCGGTAGTGTCAATATCGACAATATCCCCTACTGGGATGGTGCTACCCATGTAGAAATAGGTGGGGAATACGGTTCGTACAATACCTATACAGCCAAAGTTTTAGCCAGATATGGTACCAAGCGTTTTTCGGGTAAGACAAGGGCATACTTTCAACACTCAGATAATAATTATAGGTATATAAATAAGGTGTCAGGGCTCACGTCCTTTATGGAAAACCGCAGAGACGCAGCTTTCTCTATGCTATCTGGCATGCAGGATATGCACTGGCGACTGGATGATAATTCATTTTTATCCTCCGCTATTTGGTATCAGTGGGGCGACAGAATGCTCCCGCAGCCATTAGGTGTAGAAGTAACGGTCCACGAGCAACAGCGTGAAGAGAACCTCCGTGCTTACCTCGGATACAATAGGTATATGGGAAGCGACAAACTCGAAGCCAAGGTCGCATACATCCAATATGGTATGAAGTACAAACGATGGTTTGATAACAACTACTTCGATACTACCGGCAATACCAATAGCTCCTATACCCTCCACAGCAGTATAGATTATCAGCACACCTTTTCACAGAAATGGCTCCTCAACTCAACACTGACCTACCGGCACGACCTCGCAGTGGCTGAGAGCTACAGAGAGATCGTTACCGACCCTGTCACAGACCCCGACTACACACCACCCGAGTTATTGCCACCAGCCAAAGAGCGTCGCGATATCCTATCATGGCATAACGCCCTACGGTATCGCCCATTTTCCTATCTTACAGCAGACGCAAGAGCCATGGTAGAGAGCGTCGATTGGCACCGACCTTACTTTACTTATTCAGTAGGATTTTCCGCCACCATTGTACCCGACCTACTCCACTTGCGGAGCTCCATATCGTACAACTACCGCCAGCCAAGCCTCAATGAGTTATATTGGCGACCCGGTGGCAACCCCGACGTCCTCCCTGAGAGTGGTCATGCTTACGACGCCACACTGCTATTAAAGAGCCGGATTGCCCATCTGCCTCTATACCTATCCATAGAAACAACGGGCTACCTTATGAATATCGACAACTGGATATTGTGGCTCCCCGTAGACGAGACAGTACGAGGTCAACAAAGCCAAAACCAATGGTTATGGAGACCTCAGAATAAACGTAACGCACGCTCTTACGGCACAGACGTCCTCGCCAAACTCACATTCTCAGGCTCTAAAGTCAACAGCTCTCTCATCTGGAGCTACGCCTACACTCGTGCTTTTACCCGCACAAAACAGACAGAAGATGACGGTTCGCTCCTCATGCAAATCCCCTATGTGCCTAAGCAAAAATGGAGTCTCCGCTGGACGATTGATTACAAAAAAGCTTTCCTCAATATCCTCACATCATACATCGGGGTGCGGTATATCACCACCGACCAAAGCTATTTTACCTACCCCTATAATGTAACCAACCTGCTTGTAGGTTACCACTTAGCAGTGGGCAAAACCTCTATTATCCCACAGCTACGTGTGGATAACCTTTTCAACACATATTACGAATCCACCAAGTATTATCCTATGCCTCGGCGGACCGTATTAGTTAGTTTACAAATAACATTTTGACCATTATGAAACAAGCTTATCGCAGTCTATGGGTACTACTCACCCTAATACTACTCACTGGATGCCTTGGTGACAATAACGGGGAAGGCAATAAGCCAACCCCTAAGATTGAAAACATCACCCTCCGGATCTCGATGCCGGATTACGTCAAGTTTGACAATATCAATATGCCTTTTGCCTACTATTGGCAAGAGCAAGACCAGCTCTACCTCGTCCTTGAGACCCAAGAGGGGAAGCCCATTATATCCACTCAGAATTTGCACCCAAGTAGATTAACGAGCGACGGGAAGCAAGCAATCTTTAATGTCACATTGCCCGAAGGTCACTCCGCGAAAGAGATAAAACGTGTCTACGGATGTATCACTAAAGGCGAAAAGGTTGTGGATAATAGCCTCACCATAAAAGGGAATATCCAAGCTGCCTTATCCGACATTAACCTCCGCCTTCCATACAACCTCCGGAGAGACGGTTTTGACATTCCGCTCTACATCCGTCCGCAAAACGTCACCATCGAAGCCAACAATCTGATCAAGCTAAGTCTTACTTCCGAGGGTGTCTTTCGCCTAATTTCCATTAAGAATGTATCGGATAAAGAGGTCGAACTAAAGGGCAATATCGGATGGCAAAGCACCGATCTATGGACATTCGGGAGCGATAATACCACTTTTAACTTCCTCAAAGAAAAGTACACTAAGGACTATACGAGCAATACTCTACCCCTGACAGCCGTACCGGATAAATTGGCTATCAACGAAAGCTCCTACCTCCTATTATGGATGCCGACACCCACTAAAGCGACACACGTCGATGCGTTCTTAGGCAAGAATACTTCCAATATTTCCGACAACTTTTTTGCCACTTCCGCTGGCACGCATACCGCCACTATGTATCTTGAAAAATGGGGAAATATTAGTGTCACAGGGGGCATTAAGGAGATCGTTCCTGCTGATATTTCTAATGGCGGAGACGCACTATTTTCTTTTGATGACATCAAATATTGGGTAGGTACAGGTGCCAAAAGAGCCGCTTTTATACTTGACTTTCACGATGATCGTCATCCTGGATCTCTCGTTTGGGGATATCGCTATGATGACGTCGATAAGGAGGGAAAAGAGAAGAAGAATGCTGGGCAAATGATCGAGGAGATATGCAATTCAGACCCTCGTTTATTCATGGTTATGAGCAAAGCAATGGGCGGATACAATAGTATCTTTAGCTATGCTTACCTCCTCGAAAGTCAGGATAAGCCATTCACAATATACTACAAAGACAAAGCTTTAAAAAAGATAAGCGAAGGCGTATTTGGGTTGGACTTTGACCCGAAAGGGGATGATAATGCTGTCGACCACCTCACACACAACGGCAAAAATATCCTATGGCAAACCGGCTTTTATGAGAATGGCTACTGGACGTATTACGAAAAGAGCAATCGCGTAATGGCATGGTCTTATGCTTCTTCTGTGCCATGGGGAATCGATCTTACTCCTGATTGCTGGCACGCTTTTTCTTGGACCAAAGGTCTTTTCCAGGGCAACTCGGTGCTATCGAATACCTTTATCGCCGTGGAGCCACCGGTAAAGTAATTTTATTTTATCACTAATTTAATAGATGAATATTTATGAAACGAATCTTTAATTATTTTCTGATCGTCTCTCTCAGTGCCTTGCTATTTGCTTGCTCGGAGGATAACAATCAGCCATCACAAAAGCCTATTTACCAGCCAGATGAAAGGGTATTTATCCTCAACGAAGGGTCATTTGGCAAGACACGTGGTTCGCTACAAGTGATCACGAATACTCGGGCTTACCTTACTGGCGTTGATAATGGCGTCCTTGGGACATCTGCACAAGACCTTGCCTTTTTGGGCAACCAATTCTTTGTGGTATCGCAGGATCCCAATGGTATGACAGGGCGTTTGGTCTCTTTTGACACCAAGACTTGCACCCCACGGAAAGACTATTCTAAGGTCATCGAGTCGCTACAAAAGCCTACGCATCTATCTGCTATCAGTATGAATAACATCTATATCCGTGACGCAAAAGGGATACACCACGTGGATCTGCTTCAGGGCAAGGTTACTTTTGTAGAGGGTACTGAAAGGGCTAACCAATACGCTATGCAGAAGGTCGGCACCCAGATATTTGCCGGTGTTGGGAATAAGCTCGTTGTCCTTGGCAATAACACAACTAAGGTTGAGAAATCATTGGAGCTGACTGGCAAGATTCAAGGTATCGTTTACGATGGCAAGCAGAATCTATACGTAGCGACTGCAGCTAAACAAAAGACGACGATATACCAAGTAAGTCCAAGTGCATTGTCAATAGTTAGCGAAAACAGTATTGAGGGCGAAGCTGGAAGTGTTACAGGGAATAGCTACTGGGGCCAGGCACCGGTGATTGCGGCAAAGGGCGATACAATCTACTTCGCCGGCGGTTCGTCTAAGATCTACCGTCACCTATTCAGCAAGAAAGAGACGAAAGAGATGGTCGATACTACCGCAAAGGGTTTCTACCCAGTGGGCACTATCACCTACAATAGTGTAGGTGTACACCCTACTACCGGTCACGTTTACATCAGCCGTCTTAAAGGGTTTGGACCCGATAGTTATACGAATGCTATCCTTGAGCTTGATCTATCTCAGGACGAGCCTAAGCTGGTTAAGCTCTATGAGAATAAGCTGGAATTCCCTGCCGGATTCTTTTTTCCAAAGAATGCTCGTTAAGGGAATCACCTCATAGTTAGTAAAAAAGCGGTTTGCCTAAACATCCAGTCAGGCAAACCGCTTTTTTATCATCTGAAGAGCTGTGTGAGGATATCAGGAGACTTCATGATGCCTATCTCCGGAAAATGATAGCCTATGTAGTCAAGCAGCAGTGCCAAAAGGGCATTCCTCTCTTCCCTATCGAGGGTAAGCTCTTCGGGTGATACCTCGGTGATGAATTGTATCAAAAGCTCGCTCGCTAAAGCTCTTGGTTGCTCTTGACAGCTGTATTGTGGGCGAAAAGTACCACTATCGAAATCGAGGATATAACCCTTGCGGTATTTCTCAATGGCAGGAAGAATGCCTAAAAAGTGCAGTACCCCACACAGCATACGTAGATGAAATGAACTGACTCCCCTATTTCCTAAAGATTCAAAACCTAATAATTCAGCCCTTAGATACCGATATAGTTGCGGATCTGTTGCACTATTTCGCAAGAGCCGTGTAAGAAAATCTGTGAGGAAAAGCCCCACTGCATTAGCATTAGGATCGATGGTCGTAATGAGTGGCCGGTGGATTATCTGAAGCTCCCCCGCCACTTGTATAGCACGTGTTGGGTAGTAGTTAAAAGTCGTTTGTACAATCGATAGAGGGGTAAAAAGGGCATTCGCTCTTCCTCTTTTACGAGAATGAGAGCGAATGACCTTAAAAGAGAGCGACCCTAATTGCTCGCTATAAGTATTAATTATGCTGGCAGAGTCGGTGTACTTAACCCCACTTAGGACGATCAACTCCGTCTCTGTGAGCATACGACTTAGGGTGCTATATTACAATTCTTTCAGTGTACGGACTAAGAAATCCCAAGTCTTGGCAACGGTTGCAATATTGACTTTCTCATCCGGAGAGTGAGGGAAGCGGATGGTAGGGCCGAAGCTTATCATCTGCGTTTTAGGCATTACGCCTTGGATGATACCGCATTCAAGACCTGCATGCATTACCTTTACAGGCACGTCGTACCCATTCATCTCCTTAAATATACGCTGCATCACCTCGAGTACATGCGAATGTGCATCAGGTTGCCATCCATTATATGGTGCGTCAAACTCCACTTCAGCACCTATTAAAGAGAAGACACTCTCGATGCTCGAAGCCACCATCTCTTTACGGCTTTCACTGGAGCTACGGGTGAGGAATTTGACAGAAAGCTTGCCCTCTCCAAGATTAACGGCAGCAATGTTACTGGAGGCTTCTACCGTCTCAGGGAACTCTGCGAGGTAGGTAATGGCACCATTCTGGACAGCTTCTATCGCCTGAATCACATTGTCTGATATCTCTTGTGGCACCACATATTCTGGTACTGAGCTCTCTCTCTCGACTCTCATCTTGATGCCCTCCTCAATACCTGTGTACTCCTTGATATACAGAGCCTCAAACTCCTTAACAAGTTTCTCAAGCTCCTTTAGCTCCTCCTCGGGTAGTGTCACGAGGACAGTAGCCTCACGAGGTATCGCATTACGGAGCGATCCACCTTGCATCTCAGCAATAGAGATATTTAGCTGCTCAGTAGCTTTTTTGAGGAATCGCACCAGCATCTTATTGGCATTGCCCCTCCCTAAGTGGATATCCACACCAGAGTGACCGCCCTTTAAGCCATCTAAAGTAATGCGAGCAGCGATGTCGCCTTTAGGTGTTTTATGGTCATTTTTGTACTCAAGAGAAACATTAATATCGACACCGCCTGCACAGCCGACATATAATTCGTCAGCCACCTCAGAGTCTAAATTGAGCATGATATCGGCTTTAGAGAAACCCTCTTTAAGCCCAAAGGCACCTACCATACCCACTTCTTCATCAATGGTAAACAGTGCCTCAAGTGGTCCATGCTCCAGAGAATCATCTGCCATAACAGCAAGAGCCATCGCTACACCGATACCATTATCAGCACCAAGTGTTGTCTCATTGGCACGCACCCATTCGCCATCAATGCGAGGCTGAATAGGATCTTTCTCAAAATCATGTACGATATGGTTATTCTTTTGTGGCACCATATCTAAGTGCCCTTGCATAGCTACGACAGGTCTATTCTCAAAACCCTTTGTTGCAGGCTTACGGATAAGCACATTACCTATCTCATCTCGATGTGTTTCAAGCCCCAACTCCTTCCCTATGTTCTCCACATATTTGGCAGCCTCAGCTGCGTGTCCGGTAGGGCGAGGTATCTGTGTCAGCCCATAAAAATAACGCCAAACGAGCTCTGGCTTCAGGTTTAAAATTTCATTCGACATAATCAATTATGTTTTTGGGATAGGGGATCCACGGATATACCCTATCCGTTAGTTATGTATTTTAGCTCCACACAAGATACAAATTTTCTTTTACAATAAGTGAAATATAGAGCATCAATAACAAAAGCGGCCATGGGATACAGAGATTCTCAATGCCATAGATAAGGAAAATATGATGTTGCTATCAAAAATGATGCTATCCCATATCCATTCTAACGCTTTGGAGCTGCGTTTAGAGCTGTTACCCCACCACGCCCTACCTGATACCCACTATTGACAAAAACGGATACCCTATATCAGCTCCGACGGATATACGGAATACGCCAAGGCAAATACCTGGTATTCGTCGAGGCAAATACCAGGTATCCGTTTGGGGTTATAATGTAGCTTATAAAAAATAAATAGCGATCTTCGGGAAAACCTATCTATAGCCATCATAACTTTTGGAGATAGAAGAATTTTCCCGAAGGTCGCTACTTGTGCGTAATCTAAGGACTATTATCAGCGGTCGACAGCGAGAATACCACCTCCACTATTCCCCGCATACTCTGGTGCATAATAGCTCTGAATTACGGCCGGACCATAAGTAAAGGTACCGCTATTTGTGGCGACAGCTTCCATCTCTATGATATGACGCCCACGTGGGAGGTAATCTATGTATATCCTATCGTGAGTATCCCGCCGGCTATAATGCCACCAAAGTCGATCTGTGACATGGTATCCGCGGAAGTCGTATCCAAATTGAGAGGTAGCGGGTCGAGGATCTTGGACGGTGACCAAGCTAAGATCCTGCAACGTCTCTATGCGATAACGGACGATAAGTTTATCACCTTTTTTCACCCTATGAGCCAGCACAAACGTCTGCTCACCACCGGCTGTAACAGATCGGGTATATATCTCTTTCGTTACCTTAAGCTTATCACCCGTTGGTGTCACTTCGGCACTTGGCTGTGTCACCACGTAGCTTACACCACCAAAGATATAATCACTCTTAACACCTTGACAGGTAATCCTCAACGTCTGGGTACCTATTGGGCATTCTCGTGTCACCGCACCTGTGATTTGCTCCGCCGGGGTAAGTGGATAGGCATGACCATTCATTCGGATAACCGACTTATCGCTCAACGTAGTAGGGGTAATATGATGCAGGATGAGCTTGGACACATCCATAATCCCACTATGGTACCAAATAGTATTTTGTTTGGTCTGCAAAGCAAATTTAACGACATCCTCAGTCACTTCATCCTTTTGCTCAGCGAGGAAAATCATCAGGGTCAACTTCTCATCATCATTAACCGTATACCCACTTCGGTCACGTATGAATGTTAGGATCTCCTCGTACTTGGCTTTAGGCTCGTACACTTTGGCATAACGTGCCAATCGAAGTAGCGTGTGGGTATCTGCCGTCTGATAATCAGCAAGTGCTTTGTCCAATCTCTCTTTGAGATTCTTAGGCATTGGCGGAAGCTTATAGCCATAGTCAGCTGCGAGGATGGCAAAACCGAGGACGTCTTTGTAGTAGCTCCGTTCGTCATTAAGCTCCTTCCATAGGAAGTCAAGTGAGCGATCAAAATGCCGGGTAATCTGCTTATTCTCTACCTCTAATCCTGAGAGTGTGGAGAGGATATAGTGCGTGAGCCAAGGACTCGCACCATAAAAATCCTGGCTATATCTAAAGCCCCCACTCGGCACGATACATGCCTCAATACTTTTCTCTATAGCCTTAAGCTGTGCCGAAAGCCGAGCATCATTCGTGACATAGGAGTAAAATGCCGCCAACGTTTTGGGATCTGCCATCCTATCTATATAGGTCGCCTTCGGTTCGTCAATCCTTTGTAGCTCCGGTGCCACACGCTTTAGGTAGCTTGCAAAGTCGGGATAGGTCCGGAGATAAGTCTGCAACTGCTTATAGACGTAGTAGTAGTTGAGCGAACCAAAGAGCGAAAAGTCGGATGGCTTTTCATCTCTATTCGCAATGGCTAATTTACTCAATAATAGCTGTATAGGATCTAAATAAAGCTGTACCAATAATGGTGTTGTCGCAAGGTCAACTTTAGGTAAAGAAAGCTCTATATCCTGCTGGTGGTACAGTGAAATGGGCTGTGCGATAAGGTAAGTAGAGGTATAACTCTGGAGTGGAATAACGCGCTCAACCCCATCTTTTAAGGCATTCGAAGCCACATTTGCTTGCAATCGAAGCTCATCTGTAAAGGGAACCTCGATAGTGAAAGGGCAATTTGTGGTGCCGTGAGGAGCAACTGTCACTTCTCCTGATGCCAATAGAGTACTATCATTAGTAATATGATAGGTGGCAGTAAGTGGGGTATCGCCATTATTGCGGATCATCGCCTCGCCCTCAAGGATATCGCCTTTGGTGAGGAAGCGTGGCGTACTTAGCTCAATACTCAATGGCGAGTAGACCTCAAAAGTTACCTCTTTCTGGCACTCTTCTTTGAGGTCAGGAGTGAAGGAATATAGCTTTGCCACGTACTTAGTCTGAGTATCGGGGAGCTTGAAAGAGAGATCCACCTGACCTTTATCATCGGTTACAAGAAGTGCCGAGAAGTAAGCCGTCTCCACGAAATTCGTGCGCAGTGGAGCTTGGGGTACCACACCCGCGACTTGTGCTTGCTTGGACATAGCCGAAGTTTCTATCTCTACCACGTCCTCCACCAGCACCTCCTCGTTGGCCGCCATCAGGCGAAGGCTCTCTCCATATAGTCTACCTGCTCCACGGCTTTTAAGGTACATAAACTCATGGAATTCATACCTGTCAGAGTTCGAAAGCAGGGGCCAAAAGTCCGAATTACCCGCAGCATCAGCCACCGCTTTATCAAATACCGTGACGATGACAGGAGCATTAGCCAACGCTTTTCCACCCCTACCATAGATCGTTAATGACCTTTTGAGCTGACTACTTGGCACCAAAGGTTGCTTGAATTCCAGCCCATCGACATGTGCCTTTTGCTGATTCTCCTCGTCTTTTGACAGCCTTATCTGGATCGTTTTGCCATAAGGGACACCCTCCTTGACCGTAGAAATGGAGACACTCATTTTGCTGTTTGATGGCACTAAGTAGCGTTGTAGCTTGCCCGTTTGGCTATTTATATACTCGTGGTGTATGACATTGCCATCCTCTAATATGCTAAGCGAGATGGTCAAATCGTTATTGCTACCGAAAAGGACACAAGGCTCCTCCGGGATCTGAGTGGCAAAAAGCACATCATCAGAACGCAACTCGGTATCATCAGGGGCGTAAAAATAGTAGTCCTCATCACTCACTTCGGATACCTCTTTGCCATAACCATCGATCGTGTATATCCTAAGGGCATACCGACCACTTGGGAGATTAGGTAGTGAGCATTCCTCCTCTCCATTCACAGGAATTTCACCTAATTTGATGGTCTCCTTGCCACTAACGAGTTCGGCGAATAGGTGTCTTCCCTCCAGCGAACCTAAATACCTGCTGTTGTATGGTTGCGTTGTAGTTCGCAACTTAAACCCTAATTTATTAATGACATCGCCCTGCAATACAAGGTCAGCACTCAGGGGCATATCGGTGCTGTCTGTGGGTATGTAAAGACCCTTAGTAGCGGTATTGCCTATAGCATCAACCGCCATAAATTCAAGGTCATCCCCATCCTCCTTGATAACTGGTGTAGAGATCACAAAGGTGCCATCCTCAGAAGTCGCCACCTCAATACGCTCATCATCGCCATAGGTCATTTGCACCTTAGCAGGAGTTGGGAGCCCATTCAAGTCGGTCGTTTTGCCATAAACGACAAGCGGGTTATCGAATACATACCCTTTGGGAATGCTATCTATCGTCACCTCTAAATAGCTCCTTTGATAATCTTCAACAGTGATATATTGGTCGCCGAAAGAGGATTCAAGGCGGAAGTCATTCAGGTCTTGGTCATCAGGGATATTGAATGCAAGCTCCACGACTCCCTGCTTATCGGTCCTGCATTTTTCCTCTTTAAGAATCACTTCCTCGGCATTCTTATTTGCCATAAATCGTATTGTCAGCGATTGATTAGGCAGGACTTCGTGTTTGTTACCTTGGGTCTTAACTGCAACGACTCCTACCTTTAGCTCCTGCCCTCTTCGGTACATTGGGCGATCAGGATAGTAGGATACGGAGGTAAATTCTTTAGGCTCTACCGTTTGAGGGAGTCGAGGTATATAGATCCGATGAGGTCGCACTAAGCGTGAGTCTTCTACCGATACCCAGTAAGGCTTATCCCGATGATAAAATGTTGCAAAACCCTGCATATCCGTACTGTTAGTGCGGATAGTCCGACGAAGGTCATTGCTCATCGTCTTGATGGCAACGCCCTTTACGGGGGCACCGGTCGCCATATCCACCACCTTTACTTGCGTACTATTATTGGGCAAAGTGTGGGATGAGACGAAGATTTTTTCGTAAGAAAGGTAATGCCGAGTGACGATATCCGCCTTGTCTACT
The DNA here is from genome assembly GCA_934364985.1 of uncultured Porphyromonas sp. Classification (GTDB taxonomy): domain Bacteria; phylum Bacteroidota; class Bacteroidia; order Bacteroidales; family Porphyromonadaceae; genus Porphyromonas_A. The sequence continues at coordinate 205,079 of CAKRMU010000002.1, forward strand.
TCCTTCAATCGATAATCGTAATCTGCGACATTAGGGAGCGTGTCTTGTAGCACTTCTCGGATGATTCCCGGTGTATACGTCCTAACTACTTTGTCTTCTCGCCGAAGCTCGAGCGTGGTACCTGCCAACCCGAATACGTCCACTTCTACGATGCCTTTATTGATATCCTTGAACTTTAATTGCAGGGAAAAGCTTTTATTTCCCAATATCTTACGTGCGATCGCATTGGCTTTTTTCTCGTACTGAGTGCCGTCAAGGAGTTTAAGGAGTGGTGATAACTTACTATCGTATGTGTGGATTAAGGCGGACCATTTACCCTCAATCTTAGGCTCTGGAGTGCGACCTATCTTACGCTCAAGTGGCACCACTTCGTCGTTGTATTTCCACTCAAGGTAATAGATATGTAGCATTGAAGCCTCCTCGGAAGTACCAAAACGCTTGAAGTAATTGGGGTAATCCTTCTTCTCTATAGCCTTAGTTTCCGTGATGAGATTTAGGGCTTCGGGGTAATAATGATGCTGTAATGCGATCTCCAATTCGTCCGTAATGAGTTGAGAGAAGGAGCGATCAAAGTGCTCTAATTGTCCTAATATTCCGACGATGTTGTTGTAGATATTTCGCTCTTCAAATAGTCGGAATCCCCATCTTTCGACTCTGGACTCTCGCACCAATTCTTTGCTATCTTGGCTCCTAAGGAAATCCCTATAACTAAGTAGCTCTTTGAGGATTTTCCGGGCTTCTTTTACAGACTTTTCGTGGCTCCATAATAGGGTATCAGGTGCCTTGTCGTTATGCTCATCATACTCCGTAATATCCCTATAAAAGTTATTGGAGAGCCTATCAAGTGACCTCAAAGAACTGATCAATTGCTCTTTCTCCATCCTATATTTGTTTTGCTTTACGTTGCTATTCGCTGCCACGGCTATGGTAGCAATGGCGAGTGCTAATAGCAGTATCCATTTACCTTTTCCCGTCATTTTTCACTTCATTTATTCTTGATTCAGTTATTCCTAATCTCTTAGCTTCGTAAAAATCTTTTTCTGCAAGAGTCACCTCGCCATACCTCATCCAGATGGCTCCACGTAGTAAATAATCCTCCCCGTCTGCTCGCTTTAGTTCGTTGATGATATGCCTAACATTGTCGAGAGCTTCGGACTTTCGATCCTGCCTTAGGAGCAACCAGCCGAGCTCTCTGTAGGCGATTGGCATCTTTGGATACTTATCAATCAGGTGGGTGAGTAGTTTCTCCGCTTTGAGTGCGTCCCCGTCTGCCTCGTAGGCTTTAGCCAATGCTACGCGAGGTAGATAGGCGGTAGGATTGAGCTTCATTATCTGCTCAAGGTCATTGATAGCACCGCTATACAGGTTTAGTTTGTGCCGCACCCTTGCCCTGTTATATAGGGGTATCTCCCACGTTGGTTGTAGGCGAATCAATTCGTCTAAGTCCATGAGGGCATCATTGAGGTGCCCACTCTGCTCGTTTATCTCGGCACGCCGAGAGCGTAGTTGTGTGACCTCGGGTTGCTCTGCAATCGCTTTAGAGAGCTCCGAAAGGGCAGCTACAGTATCCTGCCTTGCGAGTTGTAGCTCCGCGAGATTTCCCCTAAGTATAAAGTTACCTTCATGATTAGGGTATAGGTCTAACGCACTATGAAGAACCCACTCTGCACTATCGGGCATCTCGGCTTCGTAGTAAGAGATGTACCGGCTCACTAATTCCTCATAAGTGGAGACGGGAGGGTCGCTTGCCCGGATGTGCGACAAAGGCAAAAGCCCTACGATAAGTGCTTTGACAAAATACTTCATAAGCCTTTTATTTCAGAGGCAAATGGGCTTACAGCCTATATTTACCTTCAGTTTCATCGTTTAGGATACTGAGGTAGCTTTTGTACCGAGATTGTGTCAGTCTACCCGTGCTTAGAGCGTGAAGAACTGCACACTCCGGCTCGTGGGTATGTGTGCAATCATCAAATCGGCACTCCTTGCTCAGCTCGAAGATCTCCGGGAAATAATGCCCCACTTGATGGCGTTCAAACTCAATGGTACCAAAGCCTTTGATGCCGGGAGTATCTATAAGATAGGTGTCGGGAGTCGCACCATAGGGTATCATCTCTGAGAATGTCGTGGTGTGTACTCCCGTATTATGTACCTCCGAAATCTCCTGAGTACGGAGGTGTGCATCTGGTACTATTTGGTTAATGAATGTCGACTTTCCCACGCCCGAATGCCCGCTGATAAGAGTTGTCCCTGTGGCTATGTACTCCTTAACTGCCTCCAGCCCCACATCGTATTTGGCTGAAATCTCGAAGCAGGTGTACCCTAAGCGTTGGTAAAGGATCATCAACCTATTGAGCTTTAGATGCTCACGATCGTCGTACCTGTCTGCTTTGTTAAAGACGATTGCCGTGGGCACTTGATACGCTTCGGCAGTGGCGAGGTAACGATCGATGAAAGTAGTGGAGGTGACAGGGTAATTAATTGTCACTAACAGGAGGGAGCGATCTATATTAGCTCCGATAATATGGGCTTGCTTAGAGAGGTTGGAGGATCTCCGGATAATGTAATTACGCCGTGGGTGAATAGCGGTGATCCACCCCACTGTGTCCCGCTCATTATCAGGGGGCAATTCGAAGTCTACCCGATCGCCTACAGCCACAGGATTAGTGGTCTGTATGCCATTCAGCTTAAAGCTACCCTTTAGTTTACAACTAAAAGGCACCCCCTCTTGGGTCTTAACGACATACAGACTTCCTGTATTCTGAACCACTAATCCCGTCATGCTCAAACGTAGATAGGGAGAATAACGTGTACTACATGGTCATGATCTCTTTCTCCTTAGTAGCGAAGAGGTCATCCACTTTTTTGATATAGTCATCGTGCAACTTTTGGACGTCGTCTTCGGCACTCTTAGAGACATCCTCGGGCATCCCTTCTTTGATTTGTTTCTTGAGGGTATCGATGGCATCCCTACGAGCATTGCGGACACTTACCTTGGCCTGCTCGGCTTCAGACTTGACCATCTTGGCGAGGTCTCTACGACGCTCCTCCGTCAGTGGTGGGATTCCGATGCGGATCAAGTCGCCATTATTCTCAGGCATAATACCCAAGTCAGAGTCGATAATTGCCTTCTCGATGTCTTTAATAATCTTCTTTTCCCATGGGGTCACTATGATTGTCTTGGCATCGGGTACCGACACATTCGCCACATTATTTAGAGGAGTGGGCGTGCCGTAATAGGGGACACGGATATCATCCAATAGCTTAGGATTGGCTTTACCGGCACGTATCTTAGCCAATTTTTCATCCAGAAAAGCTATGGTATCATTCATCGCCTTTTTAGTCTCCTTAAGTATGGTAGCTACATCTTTCATATCTTGAATGCAAATAGGTTGGATATTATCTAATACTCACTGAATACAAAGATAAGTATTTATCTCAAGTACACAAAGAGTTACCACAAAAACATGCTCTTCGGTGTCATTTATTTCGTATATAGCAAAAAGTGGATACCCGTAATACGGCAAAAATAATACCTGGTATTAGCTCCGACGTATTCCCTATATTCGCCGAGGCTAATTCCCTATATTCGTTTTTGCTGATTCCTGTTATCCGATTTAGCGTGATGGGAATTCGCTATATATCACTGCCTTACAACGTCTTAAAGAGCCGCCTATCCTACAGGGCGAATATCAGGGATCCGCCTCTAAGTTTATCGTGAGATGAATTGTAGGGATGCGGAGAATTGTTTACTTTTGTAACGGAGCAAATCACAAACTCAATACGCATTTATTAGAGATGAAAGCGAAGAGAATAGGGATATTATCATCGGGAGGCGATGCTCCCGGTATCAACGCTACGATTAGGGCAGTGGCTAAAACCGCTATTTTTGATCACGGCATGGAGGTGTTGGGGTTTAAAGGGGGTTTCACGGGGATCACGAGCAAGAATTTCATCGAGTTAAATATGATGAACCTCTCAAGTCTCCTCAGCATGGGAGGTACGATATTGGGGTCAAGTAGAGATAAAGCCTTCCGAAAAGCTCTGCTTAAAGATGACAAAGCCCTCAAAGACTTTAGGCGGGCGTGGGACGATTTGGAGCTCGACGCTATCGTTTGTATCGGAGGGAATGGCACCCAAAAGACCACTGCAGTGGTATCGGAGTTGGGATTCAATGCCATTGGGATCCCTAAGACCATCGATAATGATGTATTTGGCACTGATGTCACTTTCGGCTTTGACACTGCCGTAGGTATCGCGACGGAATTGATTGACAGGATACACAGCACGGCTCAGAGCCATAATAGGGTGATCGTCGTGGAGGTGATGGGGCATGAAGCCGGCTGGATAGCCCTCCACTCCGGTATGGCCGGAGGTGCCGATGTTATACTATTACCCGAATTGGGATGCGACCTTCAGAGAGTATATAAAGCCATTCGGAAACGCTATGAAGAGGGGAAAAATTATGCGATTATCGTGGTAGCCGAGGGGTTGATTTTTGATGAACTTAAAGACGTCCCCGAGGAGGAGCGAGAGTCAGCCGGGCACTACCTTTCGCGGAAGCTCCGTGAAGATGCCGGCATAGATAGCCGTGAGACGGTATTAGGGTACGTACAGCGAGGAGGTGCTCCCTCATCTTTCGACCGCAATCTATGTACTCGTTTCGGTGGGCATGCCTCACAACTCATTGCGGATGGCATATTTGGGGTAATGGTAAGTATGAAAGGGGGCAAAGTAACCCACGTACCTCTGAGTACCGTTAAGGATAAATTGAGACTCGTACAACAAAATGACGAACTTATCCGAGAGGGCAGGCGGATGGATGTCTGCTTCGGTATTGACTTCGATCATCTTCGGTATACTACCGATAGCAATTAGCATCGAATTTAAGAGCTAATAATCGCAACACTTTCTTTGATAAGCTACTATGATGCACATTCATTTTACTATCCCTTATCATTTGCCGCAGGAGGACGAAGCTCTTGAGTGGGCAGGCAGGGTAAATGGCAAGGCATTTTCTCTACCTCTTTTGCCCAATGCCACTCGCACGGAGTGGCAGCTACAATTGGAGTTAGAGCATGAGACTGCTGTAGAGCTATCGTACTCTTACCAAGTGAAGCGTGGAGATACGTTTCTCCGTAGCGAGCCACCTCAAAACCCGCATATCATAAGGCTTCGGCTGGATGAGGAGTGTATAGAGGAGGACTCTTTTGCCATTCACGACAAGTGGATACTTGCCCATCCCGAGCATAAGTATTCGAGCTCACCGCTGGCAAAATTGATGCACCGAAGCGACCTTAGCAAGACACGTATGCCTGCTTTTAGTGCCTCATCGGGGGATGCTTTTCTCCTCCCCTCTCATAGCCATTATAAAGGTAAACTATTTGTCGTCGGGGAGCATCCATCAATCGGACATTGGGATCCTTGTCGCGGTATGAGCCTAACACCTTGCAGGAGCGGTTACCTATTGCAATTTCCTGAGCGTGTGGCAACGGAATACAAATTGGTGCTTCAGCGTCCTGATGGTGCAATACTCTGGGAGAAGGATGAGAATAGATATTACCGGCCTCACTCGGATGGTATTTTTACCTTTGACACCATTGACCCTCCTCGTTTCCCGCAATACCACGAGATAGAGGCTCCTCAATTACTCGGCACGGCGGTACCTCTCTTCTCCCTCAGAAGTAGCACGACGCAAGGGATTGGCGACTTCTCCGCAGCGACCGAATTACTCAATTGGATGCAACGACAAGGGCATAACATCCTGCAACTACTCCCTATTTACGATACCACTTTTACGCGTACCGACCGCGACTCCTACCCCTATAGTGCTATCACGACATACGCTTTTCATCCTATCTATTTGGATGTTCGACAACTGCCCGGCTACTCCAAAGCCAAAGAGTACCCCCGGTGGGAGCAAGAGGCAAAGCGACTGGAGAGCTATCCCAAAGTACACTACTCTGAAGTATTAGCATACAAAGACGCTGTCGCTGATACACTCTTTGAGCATTGGCTTAAGGAGGGCGGAGATAAGGCGGAGGAGTATATTTCGTTTTGCCATAAGGAGCAATCGCAACTGCTCCCGTACGCACTTTTTTGTGTCATCCGAGACCTTTATCCTAAACGAAGTGTGGAGGAGTTTCCATCATACTCTGACGTACTGGAGGAGTGGAGTGCTACACAAACTTTTAGGGGGAAGAGCATTGCAAAAAGCATTACGAGGCACTTCTACACTCAGTATCACCTATTTTCGCAGCTCGACAATTTCGTATCAGCGGCACATAGTAAAGGCATTATCATCAAAGGGGATCTGCCTATCGGGGTGAGCCGAAATAGCGTCGATGTATGGATAAATCCCAACCTCTTTCACCTCGAATATAAAGCCGGAGCCCCACCTGACGCCTTCTCGTCTAAGGGGCAGGACTGGAATTTCCCCACCTATAACTGGAAGTTGATGAGGGCGGATGGTTATCAATGGTGGCAACGAAGACTACAACAAATGGCTCGCCATTTCGATGTCTTACGGATAGATCACGTACTCGGTTTTTTCAGAATATGGAGCATCCCGATTGCAAGTACCGACCCAGGGGATGGGTATTACGTCCCCGCTAAAGGCTTTTTGCCTGAGGAAGTCAGTGGTATTGAGGCATTCTGCACCACCGATCCTCAAGGTCTGAAGCACCCGGCACTCGAACCGCATCATATCGTAGGATTTGACTCGCTTTCGCCAGAACTCAAATCAAAAATAACAAGACTCCGCGACGAGTACTACTATCATAGGAATGAAGAATTATGGAAAAGCGAAGCTATCGAAAGGCTATCCGCAATACTAAGGGCAAGTGATCTACTCCTCTGCGCCGAGGACTTGGGCGTTTTGCCAAGCTGCATTTCGGAAGTCCTCGATATGCTGGAGCTGTTTTCGCTCGAAGTAATACGTATGCCGAAATTGCTGAATAGAGCTATTGTCCACCCAGAAGATATACGTGAACTAAGCGTACTTACGACTTCAACGCACGATATGCCGTCACTTAGAGGATGGTGGAGTACACTTTCTGAAAAACAAAAAGGAGATATCTGCTCTGTCTATGGATGCACTAACGACCCTACAACTGCGGGATTCGTGAGAGCGTTGATGGCACATAGATATGCCCCATTACTGATATTGCCCCTTCAGGATTGGTTAGTACTGACAGACATTACTCAGGATGTCGACCCCACGGATGAGCAAATCAACAAGCCCGAAGATGCCTCTCACGTTTGGAATTATCGGCTACCTCGTTTCTTCTGAAGCCGTTTTAGCCATAGATAATATCCCGTTACTGGAAGGCTAGCTCCTATCAAAACAGCAACGAAGGTCAATATCCGCGAGAACCAACCGCCCCATGTGCCTCGGTGTAATGTGGATATCCAGCCCTGCACTTTTTCGGCTTTAGGTTTTTCGGAATAGGATATCTTCTTAAGTATAGTGCCATTTTGGGCATCAAAGATGTAGTCATCCGTCGCACGGTTGTTAGCATTTCGCTTAAGTAGAGCGGTAGCTCGGTTGTGCCTAATAGTGACACTCACGTAAGGCTGAGTGGGTATTTCTTTAAAGACCCTATCCCACAAAGCGAAGTCCGAGCCGATACTTTGGAGCTTTGCATGTGGCTCTGAGGTCTCATTACGGGAGGCATTGAGAAGCTTGTAGGTCGCACTCCGGACACTCGGATATGTCCATATCAATCCTGTCAATAAGCATCCCAGCAAGACTACAACTGCATATACCGCCACGATGGTATGCATATCGTACCATAAGCGGTACTGACCTTGGCGGGTGTGGATACGGCATTTATTTCGCCACTGTTGCTTACCTACCGGCCACCAAAGCCAGATACCGGTGAGGAGTAACACAAGGAAAACGATAAGCGTAATACCCACTATGTTTTTGCCTATTACCGCATCTTTTGAGGAGTCAAGTAGGTGTCGGTGCAGAAGAGATGCCGACTTAAAAAAGGTCGGTCGCTCATATTGGCCTAAGACTTCTCCGCTATACTGATCCACGTAAAAGGTACTTCGGTGAGGTTTGGCTATATCAACGATATAGGAGCTTTCAGGATTGCTATAGATCGTAACCCCGGATATCTCTGCATCTTTTGGGGCATTCTCAAGGACCTTAGGAAGCAATATGTCAAGAGGTAGTGGGGCATCAATGGGGGTGACTTTCAGCATCTCTTTGTAAGCGAGTGGACGATAAATGTCCTTCTCAATGATAAGTAAGGCTCCCGTAAAGCATATTATGGCAATAAGGATCCCGAATGGCAGGGAAAGCCAAAGGTGTATTTTGCGAAGCACTTTTTTCATACTTGGGCAAGAGTAAATAGGGTATTATTTGGGATGAAATTGGGTTATAGGTCTGCCGAAGCTAACCTCTCGGCGTTCTCAGCGACCGTAAGAGCATCTATAAATTGCTGAACTTCGCCATTGAGGACATCGTCTAACTGATACACCGTAAGCCCTATTCGGTGGTCGGTGACTCGCCCCTGGGGGAAGTTATATGTCCTAATCTTAGCGGATCTATCTCCTGTACTCACGAGGGTTTTACGCTTAGAAGCGATCTCGTCGATGTACTTTTGGTACTCCATATTGTAAATACGCGTGCGAAGCTCTTCCATAGCTCGGGCTTTGTTTTTTAGCTGTGATCGTTCGTCCTGACTCTGCACAACGATACCAGTAGGGATATGGGTTAGACGGACAGCAGAGTAAGTTGTGTTGACGCTTTGTCCTCCGGCACCTGACGAACAGAATGTATCTATCCTTATGTCGCTTTCCTTAACCTCCACATCAAATTCATCGGCTTGGGGCAGGACGGCTACGGTAGCGGCTGACGTATGAACTCTCCCTTGCGTCTCGGTGGCCGGCACTCTTTGGACGCGGTGTACCCCCGACTCGTATTTCAATTTGCCGTATACGCCGGTGCCTTCGACCTTAAATACGATCTCTTTGAATCCTCCAATAGTGCCCTCGCTGTATGAGGTTGTGGAGCAGTGCCACCCCTGACTCTCGCAGTATTTAGTGTACATTTTGTAAAGGTCGCCGGCAAAAAGAGCCGCTTCATCTCCGCCTGTCCCTCCTCTTATCTCTACAATAGCATCTTTATCGTCTTGTGGGTCTGCGGGGATTAGAAGTAACTTGATTTCCTCCTCGAGTTTCGGGATCTCGGTGCGGATGAGTGCGATCTCCTCCTCAGCCAAATGCCTCATTTCAGGATCGGATTCGCTCTTTAGCATCTCTTCATTCACACTGAGATTAGAGATGAGCTCGCGATATTCTTTGGTTTTCCGCACCACTCTCTCCAGATCGTTGTACTCCTTACTCAGACGCATAAAGCGTTTTTGGTCTTTGATGACATCTGGATCGGTGAGCAGTACCTGCACCTCTTCGCAACGCTCCTTTAAGCCCTCTGTACGAGCTAATATATCAAAAGGTTTTGCCATTATTTAGTATTCAAAGTGACCGTAAGGGGTATCCAGTATGAGGGAATTGTGGCGATCGGGAGCCTCCTCTACCCTACCTATCACCTTAGCAGGCACGCCGAAGCTCTCAGAAATAGCGATCACCTCATCGGCGAATGACGCGTCAAGGTAAATCTCCATGCGGTGACCCATATTGAATACCTTATAAAGTTCTTTTGCCGGAGTCTTCCCTTCACTAGCGATAAGTTTGAAAAGGGGTGGTACCTCGTGCCAGCTATCTTTGATGATTCGTTTGCCCTCCACAAAGTGCAAGACTTTGGTTTGTGCTCCTCCCGTGCAGTGAATCATACCATGAACAGACCCTCTTAAAGTGGTGAGCAATTTAGCGATGATGGGGGCGTAAGTGCGGGTAGGTGATAGGACTAATTGCCCGTAATTGATGGCTCCATTCAGCTCTTCCACAGGCTCCGTCAGCCTTCTCTTGCCCACATATACGACCTCACTTGGGAGCGTAGAGTCGTATGTTTCCGGGTACTTCTCTGATACTTCGTGACAGAAAATATCGTGGCGAGCGGAGGTCAAGCCATTGCTTCCCATCCCGCCATTATAGCTATCCTCGTAGGACGCTTGCCCATAACTGGCGAGCCCCACTATCACATCGCCTGCTGAGATACGTGCGTTATCAATGACATCAGACCGCTTCATACGGCACGCTACTGTGCTATCTACAATGACAGTTCGCACAAGATCGCCTACGTCAGCAGTCTCTCCTCCCGTAGAATACACCCCTACTCCCAAGCTCCTCAAACGCTCAAGAATCTCCTCTGTGCCATTGATAATAGCAGAAATAACCTCACTCGGTATCAGCTGTTTATTTCTCCCAATTGTACTGGAGATAAGGATATTGTCGGTAGCTCCCACGCAAAGGAGGTCATCGAGATTCATTACAATAGCGTCCTGAGCAATGCCTTTCCACACAGAGAGGTCGCCTGTCTCTCGCCAGTAAGCATAAGCAAGACTGCTTTTCGTACCGGCACCATCGGCATGCATGAGACTGCAATAATCCGGGTCGCCCCCCATCATATCAGGGAGGAGTTTGCAAAAAGCCTTTGGGTACAACCCCTTATCTATGTGCTTAATAGCGGCATGGACATCTTCTTTATCGGCAGAGACGCCCCGCATCTGATATAAATCCTTATCCATCATATTCATAACCTTATTATTTCTCAAAGGTACAAAAAACTGCCGAACTACCCTTTTGGCGTTGGCATAATATAGACTGCGAAAAAAGCTTGATATGAAAACACAACAAGGGGGTGCCGTGCTTATGCAAGGCACTCCCCTCATAGTAGATTCCTCCTACCTCCCCCTACTATTCCTGATATAGACTAATGCTTACTCCGATACGGTCAGCCTTGCACGTCCTTTAGCACGACGAGAAGCAAGCACACGCCTACCATTGGCTGTTGCCATACGGGCACGGAAGCCGTGCTTATTCTTTTTCTTTCTTACCGAAGGTTGATATGTCCTCTTCATTGCTCTATCTATTAATCAATTAGCTATTCCTTAAAAACGTGGGGCAAAGGTACAAAAAAATTTCCAACCTCCCAAGTTTTCGCCCTCAGGACTATTTAAGCAAGGCGAATCTAAGTGCGGATAATGACAACTCCCCGTGCAATCTCTGTTTGAGAGTGCCTGAACAAACGATATGTGGCATATCCCAATTACGTAAAAAGGATACTTGGTATTCGCCTCAGCGAATATAGGGAATTCGTCCGAACTAATTCAGGGTATTCGTCTCGGCGAATATAGGGTATTTGCCGAGACGAATACCCTGATAAGCGATCAGGTCAATGTTATATCCTTGATTTCTCCGTCCATATCTACATCTTCGTGGTTGTCAATCCTTACAAGCGTGATGCAGTAATACCTAAACTCACTTTCCGCCATATGTCTTTAGAGATTTGCATATCGTCTCCGATGCCTCCACATATTATTTGCTTACGATGCGGACTTTTACTAACTTTGGAGTACGATAGTATATAATCAACATTTCATATATTTTATAGGCTATGAATAGAATTTGGATGGCATTGATAGCTGTGCTTGGGGTCTCGGTCTTCACTTACGCCTACACCATGGAGCAGGCAACGCCCAACGAAAAGATTCGCGTAGCAGTCTTCAAAGGGCACGGAGGCTCGGAAACTTGTGTATGGGAGGCTGTCGCCGCTGTAGGGATGGACAGGTCGTTAGAATGCCGTACTATTACGACGAGTGAGATCGCTCGCGGAGACCTTTCAGAAGTAGATGTCCTCATTGTACCGGGGGGTGGCGGTAGCACTCAGTACCTTAATATGGGGACATCGGGGTGCGACGCTGTAAAGACCTTTGTGCGAAATGGGGGCGGTTGCATAGGGATCTGTGCCGGTGCCTATCTCATCACTGAGACACCAGGATATGCATCCCTTGCGATGAGTGGGGCAGAAGCCCACGACATTGAGCACGATAATAGAGGACGGGGCATTGCAAAAGTAAGCCTCACAGAGGAGGGCAAAGCTTTATTCCCGGAAGTTGCTTCTCTCGACACCTTATATATAATGTACTACGAAGGGCCTGTGGTATTACCTCGTGAGGGGAGCGACATCCATTACACCTCATACGCCACTATGGAGAGCGATGTACACGTAGAGGGGAATGCTCCATCAGGGATGACGAATGGCAAAAGTTTCCTCTACATCTCAGATTATGGCGATGGCAAGACAGCGTCAGTGGTAGGGCACCCTGAGGCTACACCCGGGATGCAATGGATGATATCTCGACTGGTACACAAGGTTTCCCCCCGAAAAGTGGAGAGCGATTTGCCTGAGAAATTCATCGACCCACATAAATTTGATAGGGAGATACTGATGACCGACGAAAGACGAACCACGGAAAGCGATGCCTACGATATTCTCCTCTATGGGAGCGAACGAGAACAATTGACCACTCTCGAATGGCTCATGACACACAACTCTTGGTCGGCTAAACGGTGGATCCAGGGGCTGATATTCGACCAAAACCCTATCGTACGTAAAGCCGCTTCAGAGTGGATATCATGGGCGATGTATTGCACCTATTTGCCCGACCTCAAGGTCGCTTACGACGTGGAGCAAGACCCCGATGTAAAGGCGACCCTAAAGTCATCTATCGACGCTTTGGACTAATCGACCACTTCGGATTATCTCGGCTATAGACTTCGCGGGTGCCACAGGGGCGGCCTCGCAACATCCCGATGCCCTTTCACTCCTGTTTATGGGATCTTTAAAAAGAGGTCTCGGAAGAATTGTTATCTTTGTACCATAAGAGGACATTTTTATGGGGATAGGAAATTTTTATAAGCAACCAAAGCCACACAAGTTTAGATACGTATATCGCTACTACGACCCTAAGAAAGAAGCCGATGAAAAACGGCGAAGGCGAATTCGGCGAGAGCTGGGACTTGAGGATGAAATAAGTGCTGACGACATCAAGGAAGACCTGAAGGGAGCATTCCGCAAGCAGTCAGACCACTTGGCAAAATATGGTGATGAGGGCGTGAGAAGCCGGTCTTTTGCCGAACGCAATCACACCAAAATACTCATCCTGATACTCGCTTTGGCACTATTGTTATGGCTACTTAGAAACCTTGGCACCGGACTATGGCAGTACATTTTACAGGGTTTCAGCAATATCTTTTCACTATTTTAGGACTGATGGATAGTTTAATCAGACTCCTCCCGGATAACATTGCAAATCAGATAGCAGCGGGAGAAGTGATCCAGCGACCTGCCTCTGTCATCAAGGAATTAGTGGAAAATGCTGTGGATGCAGAGGCCTCTGAGATCGAAGTAATCATCAAAGACGCCGGACGTACCCTCATACAAGTGATCGACAATGGTCGGGGTATGGAGCCGATGGATGCCCGAATGGCTTTTGAGCGACATGCCACAAGTAAGATACGGCAAGCCGAAGACCTCTTCTCGCTTACGACTCTTGGCTTTAGAGGGGAGGCGCTTCCGTCGATTGCGGCAGTGTCACATGTGGTGCTTCAGACACGAGTTAGGGACAATGCACAGGGCATTAAGGTCGCCCTTGAAGGCTCTAAAGTAGTCTCAAATGAACCCGTTGTATGTGCTGAGGGTGCCAATTTTATGGTGAAGCATCTTTTCTATAACGTACCGGCTCGTAGGAAGTTTCTGAAGTCTGATGATACGGAATTTCGCCATATCATTAGTGAGGTTCAAAATGTCGCAGCTGTACACCCGGAGATCGCTTTTAGGCTAATTCACAATGACCAACAGATACTTAAACTTGATCCTACCTCCCCAAAGCAACGTATTTTAGACCTATTCGGGAGACGATTAGAGGGGCAATTATTGACCGTGGATATGGAGACGCCTTTGGTACAAATCCGAGGGTTCGTCTCAAAAGCTTCGGCATCTCGCAAAAGAGGAGCCCAGCAATACTTCTTTGCAAATGAGCGGTATATGAAGCATCCTTACTTCCACCGAATGGTCACGAATGCATATAGTGGTCTCATCCCACAAGGCGAAAGTCCTGAGTATTTTTTATTTTTCAGTGTGGACCCTGCCACTATTGATGTCAATATTTCGCCCACTAAGACAGAGATAAAATTTGAAAGAGAGCCGGATATTGCCTCCATTCTCTACTCCTCTGTCCGCGAGGTACTGATGGTCGGTGCAGCTATCCCTACGCTCGATTTTAGCGATTCTGACGAACGGCTGCGGATCCCCGTCGCCCATTCTATCAATAATGAGTCACTTTCGGAGCCACCTACGATCTCTCCTATTGCCGAGATGAAAAGCAAGATGAATAGCTCTCACCAAAGCATTGATACACCGGAGACTTTTGCCCCTGATGACTTTAAGATGCCTGATCTATCGGACTGGGATAAGTTTTACGAAGCATTTGAGTCAAAACGATTCTCTAATAAGGCGTCACAAAACCCGCTGCCTCACCTCGGCGAAGCGAAGTCTAAAGAGGCTATTGAGGTAGATAAACTGCTGGTATGTAGGGGATATGTGGTTTTTCAGCATCCTAAAGGGATAGCGTTTATTCACCTAAAGAGAGCTCAGTATAAGGTGCAATATGAGGTGTACCGAAGCCGTTTAGAGAGGGGCAATATCCCTTCTCAGCGATTGCTATTCCCTGCTCTTATCGAGCTGAATGCCAAGGAATGCCAAGAACTCAAGCGCATTAGTAATGATTTAGGAAGGCTGGGCTTTGATATCTCGGATATGGGGCATAATACCTATACGATCAATGCTTTGCCAGGTGGGATTCAGGCGGGAGGTGAGGAACTATTGTTGCACCAATTGATGGACGAAAGCGAGACATCAGGCAAAGGTAGTGCCGAAGCCCTTAGCGAGGTTTTACTGAGAGAGATAACGAAGTTTCAGGTACAGCAGAACTCGTCCACTCTATCTTCGGAGGAAGAGATAAAGACCTTACTGGAGGAGCTTTTTGCACTCCCCGAATATTTACTAACTCCTGAGGGGAAAAAGATCCTAACTGTCATCACTCCCAAAGAGTTGGAGAAACGCTTTTAGGTTTACATACCTCAGGATCCCCACATTATATTATTCCTTTTTGAGACACTATATATTCGCTCCTTTGAATACATAGTGTCCGTTTTGATTGGGTCTACCAATGGTGGCTTGGACCTATGGAGTAGGGATTATTCTTTAGTAGATTCTTGGCTGAAGCTCTCACGCTCAAAGCGTTTCGGATCGTCCCCATATCTATTCTCAAAAGGTTCGCTATCCATTAAAGAAAAAACTAAGAAGATAATCGAACCGACAGTGGGGATAAAATTGATACATATCCAGGCACCATCTTTCCCAATATCGTGGAGACGTCGCACGCCTACAGCTATCTCAGGAATAAGGAACCCTATATAAAAGACTGTCAGCACTATAATAAGGATTGAATACAATACTCCTTCTTCACCCGGCTCGGAGTGACCAATGAAAAAACCCGTGAGTATAAATACCAATAAAATGAATCTAAAGAGCATAAAGCCCCAATACTCACGGCGTCTTGCTCTACCGCTAAACTGCATAAACTTCGTCGTGATACAGCTGACAAAAAGCTCCCATAGGCTCTCTCTTTTGTAGTTAGTTACTTCCATTTCTGTTTATTGTTTATTAATAGTTGGTGTTCTGAATCGTGTAATGGTCATTGGATTAAAACCAATGATAGACAGTGCGATGAAGTGTTTCTATCAGGGTAGAATCGGGGGCATTAGCACTCCCTTTTGTCATCAACTTAAGGGGCAGAGGCGACGTGGTGGAGCGGTAGGGAGGTTGCTCGTAAGGGGTATCCCAGAGGGTAAATCCGTGACGAGTATAAAAGTCTATTCGCCGAATGGCTTGCGGGGTATCGGGGTACTCGACCTCCAATATTATCGTCTGCTCTTTGTGCATATCGCTAAAACGCTGAAGCACTTCTCCCCCTAAGCCTTGGCTCCTTTTGGATGGGTCAATGGCAAAGTGCTCGATGTAGCAAGTGCTTTCATCGAGTTGCCAAGAGGTTAAAAACCCTAAGTATTCGCTCTGGTATGCGATAGTATGGAGCTGAAAAGGTATATCGGGAAGCAACAACTCCCGATAATTCTCCGTTTCTCTTCGCTCATCAATTGGAAAGGATTGCACATAAGTATCCAAGAACATCGGGTAATGCGGATGCTCAGGGGTTTCGATTCGTAGAAGCGTTAGGGCGTTATTCATCAAAGGGAGATGGCGTATTTTTGGTGAAATATCGACAAAAGTGTGCGATACCACACGTCGAACACTTGGGGGTTCGTGCCAGACAAACGTACCTGCCGTGTAGGATAAGCCAATGGTGTGATATTGCCCTTAAGTCGGCTGGAATATGACGAATGAGTGCTTGCTCTACCTTTAGTGGCGTATTAGCCGTTTGGGGTGCCAGTCCTATGCGTCGTGCCACACGATACACGTGGGTGTCGACTGCAATCCGCGGTTGCTCGTACAGAATACTAAGCAAAACGTTAGCCGTCTTGCGACCTACCCCCGGTAGCTTCATCAGCTCTACCTCATTATTAGGGATCGTATCAGCGTATTGCTCATGGAGCATTCGGGATAACTCCGCTAAGTGTTTGGCTTTACTATTGGGGTAAGAGCAGGACTTGATATAGGCGAATAACTCTTCGGGCGTTGCTTGTGCCATAGCTTCAGGAGACGGATATACCTCAAAAAGGGCAGGCGTCACCTGATTTACCCGCTTATCAGTACACTGAGCCGATAGCACGACCGCTACAAGTAGCTCAAAAGGAGTGCTGTACTGTAGCTCCGTTTGTGCATTCGGCATATTCTCTGAGAACCACCTTAGGATGCCCTCATACCTATCGGATAGCTTCATCGTCCGGATTGAAACTGCTCAAGAAAGCGGAGATCGTTTTCGGAGAAAAGGCGAAGGTCATTGACGCTATACTTAAGGTTAGCGATACGCTCAATCCCCATCCCGAGTGCATAACCAGAGTACTTCGTGCTATCAATACCACAAGCCTCAAGGACGGCACTATCGACCATACCACAGCCTAATATCTCAACCCAGCCAGTACCTTTACAGAGACTACATCCCTTGCCACCGCAGATATTGCAGGAGATATCCATCTCTGCACTGGGCTCGGTAAATGGAAAATAACTGGGACGAAGACGTATCTCAGTATTCTCCCCAAACATCTCTCGGGCGAAGTGCATCAACACCTGACGGAGATCGGCAAAGCTAACTTTCTCCGCTATATATAGAGCTTCCACTTGATGAAAAAAGCAATGAGCTCGAGCCGATACCGCTTCATTGCGATAGACACGTCCAGGGCAAATGATGCGGATAGGAGGCTTTGACTGTTGCATCACTCGACTCTGCACCGAAGAGGTATGCGTACGAAGCAAGACCTCAGGGTGATGCGAGATAAAAAAAGTATCCTGCATATCGCGTGCGGGATGGTCATCGGGGAAGTTTAGACTCTCAAAAACATGCCAGTCGTCCTCTATTTCTGGACCCTCAGCGACATTGAACCCTAAGCGACTGAATATGTCGATGATCTCTTCCCTAACTAAACTAAGTGGATGCCGCGTACCGAGGGGCATAGGGAAAGCGGTTCGCGATAAGTCGAGATCCTGAAGCTCCCCTTGATGCTGCTGGTCTTGGAGGATAACCCTAAACTCAGCTATCCTATCCATCGCCTCTTGTTTCAATTGATTGAGGAGCTGACCTATCTCTCGCTTCTCCTCCTGACGGACATTCTTAAAGTCCGACATCAACTGATTGAGCAAACCTTTTTTGCTTAAATACTTGACCCGAAGTGCCTCTAATTCCTCACCACTTTCGGGAGGAAGGAGCTTCTTAATCTCCTTGGAGAGAGCTCGTATTTCGGACGCAAGGTCTTGATTATCTTCTTTCATATCATTTTTTACTTATAGTATTTCTTGAACGATTAACGATAGGCAATAACACCAAAGATATCACTCCGATGAAGCTTGTCCAGATGATAGCCTGAAAGGTATGGACAATTAGAGCAAAGTTCTGTGCATCAGCATAAGCTACTTGATGCCCTACAAGCGAGTATATTACCATAAGGTGCCACCCACCAATGCCCCCTTGAGTGGGGATGAGTAGCCCTATACTTCCCATCACAAATGTAAGGAAAGCAGCGGAAACTCCTATATCTTGAGTAAAGCTAAATGCAAAAAATGTGATATAAAACTGTAGGAAATAGCACACCCAAATAGCTATAGTATATAGGTAGAAGAGCCATTTCTTTTGCATCGTCGCTATGGTCTTAAAGCCCTCTGTGACGTTATGTAGGATACTCTTTTTTTTGCTGCTCCTCCGGACCCATATGATGAGAGCTATCACGCCCACTCCTAATACAGCAATACAGAGGTAGAAAAGAGGAGATGAGCATAGCGACTGAAAGCTATGTACGACATCTGGATTAGCACTATTAAAGTTCCTAAAAAAGGATGCATTCACCGATAGCCCAAGCAAAATCAACACCACTATCGTCAGCACATCTACCACACGATCAGCAAAGAGAGTACCTAAAAGTTGACTAAACTTAAGATCTGAATAATGAGCCATCGCACCTACACGCCAGACATCCCCAAGTCGGGGGAGAGCTAAATTGACGAGGTAATTACCCTGCACCGTTAATACAGAATTAAGAGTACTGGATTCTTTAGAGAGCCCACGATTGAGGAGGTTCCAGCGAAGACCTCTAAACGAATTACCAAACGTCCCAAATAGCGATGCAATGAGAATAATACCGAAATTAGCATCACTCCGGAGCGTAGCAACGAAAGCCTCCATATCCATATTACGGTACAGAAGCCATAGGACCAACAATCCGAATGCCAGTGGTACTACCACCTTAAGAGTTATATCTATGCCCTTATTCATTGCGTTAATTAACCGACCCTCATCACTTTTTAGTATCTTTGCGAGTACGGCAATAGTAGTTTTGCAAAATTACCATTTCTTCCGCAATATTCGGAATTATCCTATATGCAAAAGGTACGAGCAAAGAAAGCTTTAGGTCAACATTTCCTCCGCAATGTCCAGATTGCAGAGGCGATTGCTGACGCTCTCAGCCGGTATCAGATGCCTATTCTTGAGGTGGGACCTGGTATGGGCGTCCTCACTGAGTACCTACTTCAGAAGTACCCACATACCAAAGTCGTGGAGCTTGATCCCGAATCCGTGTCGTACCTTAAGGTAGCTTTTCCGAATCTTATCCCTGATATCATTGAGGCAGACTTTTTAAAGTTGCCTTTGGATAAAGTGTATAATGGCGAACCTTTTCTTCTGATCGGCAACTACCCTTATAATATCAGCAGCCAAATCTTTTTCCACATGCTGGAGTATAAAGAAATGATACCTGCAGCTGCGGGAATGCTACAAAAAGAAGTGGCTATTCGGTTAGCCAGTGGTGCTGGGAATAAGGATTATGGCATCCTGAGTGTGCTACTTCAAGCTTGGTATGATGTGGAATACCTTTTTAGTGTATCGCCACAACACTTCAGCCCCCCTCCTAAAGTACAGAGCGGGGTTATCAGAATGCAAAGGAATGATAGAGTGACCCTTGGATGTGACGAAAGCCTTTTTAAGAGCGTTGTTAAGACTACATTTAATCGCCGGCGAAAGACTATCCGCAACTCCCTAAAACCACTTATCGGTGAGGGTGAAATACCCAATAGCTCCTCTGCTTACCCATATCTACAAAAGCGTCCTGAGCAATTAGAGGTGGAAGATTTCATAATACTGACAAATGCCGTAGCAGACTTACTCGTATGATAGAGATGAATAAAGAAGAGGCTAAGAGGATAAACAGCCTCATTGAGGATCGTAACGAGGAGGAGCTGAATAAGCTCGTCACCCAGCTCTATCCCGCAGATATTGCCGAGCTATTGGAGGAGTTACCTGCCGAAGAGACGCTATTCCTCTATCGTCAGCTTCCGGGAGCTTTGGCAGCGGATGTACTCATGGAGATGGACGAAGAGGGCAGAAAGGATGTCTTGGGATTATTATCCGACGAAGAGATTGCCGACACCTTCCTCACACACATGGACACCGATGATGCGGCGGATCTCCTACAAGAGCTTGACGAAGATAAGCAAGATGCCATCCTTTCTCACGTTGATGATATAGAGCAAGCAGGTGAAATCATTGACCTACTTAAGTACGGAGAGGATACCGCTGGTGGTATCATGCGTAAGGAAATGATGGTAGTCAATGAAAACTGGTCCATGCCTAAGTGCATGGAGGAGCTGAGAATACAGGCTGCCGAAATGGAGGATGTCTACTACATATATGTCATAGATGATGGCGATCGCCTTCAGGGTATCCTCCCCATCAAAAAAGTACTCACGAGCCCCAATGTCTCTAAAATCAAGCACGTGATACTCCGTGATCCAATTGTCGTCCATGAGAATGACCCTGTTGAGGAAGTGGTAAGAACCTTTGAGCGATACGACCTTGTAGCCATTCCGGTAGTGGATAGTATCGGTCGCTTAGTGGGGGTCATCACTGTCGACGATGTGGTGGACGAGATGAGGGAAATCCACGAAAAGGACTACCAGTTAGCCTCTGGTCTTTCGCAGGATGTGGAGAGCTCCGATACCGTTACCCGGCAAATAGGAGCTCGCCTTCCTTGGCTGCTCTTAGGGATGGTTGGCGGTGTGCTGAATAGCATTATCTTAGGTAATTACGATAGTGTGTTCGCACAAGTGCCAGCGGTATCGCTATTTATCCCCCTTATGGGTGGTACGGGTGGTAATGTGGGGATGCAATCCTCAGCGATCATTGTTCAGGACTTAGCCACAGGCTCTATTAAGCCCGAACGCGTGGGGCAGCTCTTGATTAAAGAGCTGGCGATTGCCCTAATGAATGGTAGCATTTTGAGCCTTGTGCTATTCGTCTATAACTACTTTTTTCTTCGAAATATGGTCATAATGGCATCCGTCTCAGTGAGTATCTTCGTTGTTGTCTTATTTGCCAGCCTCTTCGGGACCATCGTGCCATTAGTGCTTCAGCGCTTCAAAATGGATCCGGCCCGAGCTACGGGACCCTTTATCACGATTATGAATGACTTAGTGGGTATGTTTATCTATATGAATGTGACGAATACCCTATTCAGCTACTTCCCCGCTTGATGTCGGATGAAACGAATTACCTATTGGCTCCTTATCTTTTTGCTCTTAGCCTCATGTAAGAGTCATAAAAGCCTAACGAATAAACAATTCACGGAGAACGCTAAAAAGCAGGAATATGTGCTACAGAAGCATCAATTCCGAGCTGCTTGGTTCCCCAATGCATGGCGGTCAGAGTACCAAGGAAAGAGTGCCGAAGAGATACAACGGAGCCTTATTAAGCGACTCGATCTCCTGAGATCGGCAGGCTTTAATGCTGTCGTATTTCAGATACGCTCCGAAGCCGATGCGTGGTATCAAAGCCCCCTTGAGCCATGGAGCCGAACATTGACAGGCACACAAGGGCAAGCCCCGGTACCCTTTTGGGATCCGCTTAGTTTTATGATTGCCGAGTGTCACAAACGAGGGATGGAGCTACACGCGTGGGTCAATCCTTATCGAGCGTCTACGAATACCGGCAATATCCTTTCGCCCAAACACCCCTTTCATAGACACCCTGAGTGGTTCTTCGTTTACGGCACACAGCTTTATTTTAATCCTGCTCTCGAGGAAGTACGGGCATACCTTTGTAAAGTGGTAGGGGATATCGTAGAGCGGTACGATGTCGATGCCATCCATATGGATGATTACTTCTACCCCTATCCCATCGCGGGGATACCTCTGCCCGACTTTCAGGACTACACACGAGCCCCACGTGGGTTTAGCAACATCTCTGATTGGCGCCGAGATAACGTCTCACAGCTGATACACGACCTGCACGATACCATCAAAGGGCGGAAGCCTTATGTGCAATTTGGCATCAGCCCCTTCGGGATCTGGCGAAACGCGAAAATCGACCCACACGGAAGTGCAACTAATGGTCTTCAGAATTACGATGATCTATATGCCGATATCCTTTTATGGGATGCCTGTGGATGGATAGATTATATAGTGCCTCAGCTATATTGGGAGATCGGGCATAAGACAGCTGAGTATACCGAATTAGCCAGATGGTGGAGTACCCATATCACGCAGTCACATTACTACATCGGCGAGTCAGTAGAGAAGATGATGGATAAGTCTGAAATGCACACAAAAGCCATTATCTCCAATCAAGTGGCTCGTGGCGTGGTGCTCTGGCCTGCAGACCTCATATTCTCGGACTATAAAGGGGTCACCTCACAGCTCCAAACCGCCTATTGGACAAAGCCGGCTCTTATCCCCCCTACACCCTATCCTCAAGATCTCCAAATAATTAATGAGCCTCAGCGGGAAACGTCAATCGTCCGACACAACGGGCAACTGACACTTTTTTGGGAACCGGATATGGAATACCCAGAGGGGCAAGAGACCAAATACTTCGTCATCTATCTCCATAAAAAAGGCGAAAAACCATCCAAAGCGACACGTGCGGAGAACCTCCTTGCTTTTCGCCAAACACCTTTTTACGAGTTGCCTTATACCGATGGGAAACACTCGGTTGCTTTCACCGTCACACGCATCAATAGGTACAATCAAGAAATATTGGTCGCTCACGACATTCGCACTAAACTATAAATAGGGAGAAGGCAACACACTCCCCCGACACGTGGCACACACAAAAACAACTATGAGCAGTAGCACTCTAAAGTCTGTGAGCTACCGACCTTTCTCAAGAGTCTTTATCTATTAACACCACCTTTTGACGTCGAAATACATTTCGTGTCGTCCGACCTACACAAATACATGGTCCGGCTACCCTTTTAAGCATTTCCTCAACCATACAAAAACGGATACCCTATATTAGTCCGGGCGAATACCTGATATCCGTCGAGGCGAATTCCGTATATCCGTTGGAGCTAATATAGGGTATTAGCTATCGGGGTTATCAGAAGCCATTTATTCGGATGCGTATCTACTTAATATCCAATGACAATACCCTTACCGAGGAATGCCGATATTCATTACTCCATAGAGTGGACAAAACAATTTCGCCATTTATCGGTTATAATTACAAAAAAGTGAGCTTCAATGAAGCTACTAAAGCTGTTTTTTTTTGTATATTGCATAAGAAAAACTAATAGATAGCATATAGGATTTATGCTTGGTGCCGTTATCTCCGTAGACCACTTTCTCCTCTATGGCTCCATACTCGCCATAGTAGGATTATTTTTGAGTAAAACAGGTTTTAAGTTTGGGCTGCCTACTCTACTCCTTTTCTTAGGGGTCGGGGTAGTCGCAGGATCCACTCATTACATCAGTTTTGACAACCACGAATTGGCTCAAGCTATAGGTAGCGTAGCTCTTGTGGTGATATTGTTTTCGGGCGGTATGGACACCTCCTACAAGGAGATCAAGCCCGTAATGGTACCTGGTGGGCTACTCGCGACAGTGGGAGTACTCCTTACGGCTCTCCTCACCGGCACCTTTATCTACTACCTCTTTCAGTGGGTTGATATGGGGATTCGGCTAAGCTTCTTAGAGTCATTGCTATTTGCATCCGTAATGAGTTCAACTGACTCCGCATCCGTATTCTCAATACTTCGCTCAAAGCGAACCAATTTGAAGCACAACCTTAAGCCCCTACTCGAGTTTGAGAGTGGTAGTAATGACCCAATGGCATATATGCTCACCGTGATCCTCATCCAGATGATATTAAAGGGCGATAGTGTCACGATATGGGATGGGGTACTGATGTTTATAGTACAATTTGCAGTGGGTATCATCGCTGGACTATTGCTGGGTAAAGGAGCGGTCCGGCTCGTCAATCAGGTCAATTTATATGCGACTTCTCTATACCCTATCCTGCTACTTTTTGTGGCATTTTTCATCTATTCAGCCACAGGTTTTATCTATGGGAACGGCTACCTCGCAGTATATATTGCAGGGTTGGTTATTGGCAACTCCCGTATGCAATACAGCAATACCACAGCGAAGTTTTTCGATGGTATGCAGTGGCTATGTCAGCTCGTAATGTTTCTGACACTTGGGCTTTTAGTCGAGGCTGATTACCTATGGCACGTTGCCTTGCCCGCATTAGCTATTTCCGTATTTATGCTCTTCGTGGGACGACCAATATCCGTTCACATCACCCTAAGCCCATTTTACAAGCAGTTTAATTGGAAAGCCCAGAGGTACGTCAGCTGGGTGGGGCTTCGCGGTGCAGTACCTATCATCTTCGCAATATCCCCATGGGTCGCTGGCATAGAGAGTGCCCATCTCATCTTTACTATCGTCTTTTTCATCACCATACTATCGCTACTCATTCAAGGCACCTCCGTACAATGGATGGCAGAGAAACTCGATCTCGTCGATGATAGTGTCCAGCAACAAGTATTTACGGATATGAACCTACCAGAGCAGATAAAAAGTGCTATCTCCGAGATGATAGTCAACCCCAATATGATTGCTATCAGCCCTCTCCTAAAAGACTTATCCCTACCTGACCACACCCTTGCTATTATGGTACAGAGAGACAATAGCTTCTTTATTCCAAGGGGGAATACGGCACTTGAGGTGGGCGATCATGTACTTTTTATCTCTGATGATGAGGAAGCTCTCGTGCAGGCTTATGAGGAATTAGGCGTCAATACATATAGCATGGACAAAAACGTATAATGGATATTCTTTTTGAGCAAGCCCACGGATTGGGCAACGAATATATCAAAATCAACTTTAACGAAAACCCAATAGAAATGATTCCGAAAATGGAAATAACTTTCGATAAACTTCACGGATTAGGCAACGACTATATATACATCAACCTCGATGAACACCCCCTACAAGACATCTCCGAATTCGCTAAAACATACAGCCCAAGACGGATAGGGATCGGGGGCGATGGTGTGGTGACCTACAACCGAGAGCCATCGGGAAACTACCTGATGCGGATATTCAACCAAGATGGCTCCGAGGGTATGATGTGCGGAAATGCCATTCGGTGCGTTGCAAAACTGCTATACGAGCGAGGGTTATGCCGCAAAAACCCAATGACAATTAACACACAATCAGGCGAAAAAGTGCTATCTCTCGTCATCAGTAATGGCATAGTAACGGACGCCAAAGTAGATATGGGATGCCCCAAAATTTATGATCCCCACAAGACGATTGACGATATTGAGGGGGTATGGGTGAGCATTGGCAACCCTCATTTTGTCCACTTCATTGAGACCGATCTTAACGATTATCCGTTAGAAACTATCGGCCCAAAGATAGAGCATAGCCCTATTTTTGAGGGTGGAATTAACTACGAAGTGGCTCGGATTACCGACAAACACAACATCGAAATGAGGGTTTGGGAGCGCGGTTCCGGACTAACTATGGCATGCGGAACGGGTGCAACAGCTACCGGCGTTGCCGCTATCCGCTTGGGCATAGTCGATAGCCCCGTGAAGGTAAGTATGCCAGGAGGCTCATTGGTGATTGATTGGGGTGGCTCCGAAACGCTGTCTGCCTTCATGACAGGTCCCGCAACTTATGTATTCCAAGGTAAAGTAAACGTATGAATAAGATCAATAAAAACTTCAAAAAGCTACCCGGTAGCTACCTTTTTGCAGAGATAAATAGACAGGTAACGAAATACCAGTCGGAGCATCCGGATGCCAAAATCATCCGAATGGGCATTGGAGATATCACCCGACCTCTTCCCCCTTCTGTCATAAAAAATATGCACAAAGCTGTGGACGAGCTTACCTCTATGGAAACCCTACATGGCTATGGACCTGAGCAGGGATATGCCTTTTTACGTGACGCGATCGTGGCTAACGATTACGCACCATACGGAGCTGACATTGCACCAGACGAGATATTCGTCAGCGATGGAGCCAAAAGCGATACTGCTAATATCGTGGATCTCTTTAGCAATGATGTACGTGTTGCAGTCACGGATCCCGTATATCCCGTATACGTAGATAGCAATGCCCTTGCGGGTAGAGCTGGAGAATATCTCACCGAGGGCTATTGGAGCGGACTTCAATATCTCACTTGCAACGCGGAGAATGGCTTCGTACCCGCACTTCCTACCCATCCTGTCGACATCATATACCTATGCTATCCGAATAACCCTACCGGCACTACGCTGACACGGGATGAACTAAAGCGATTCGTAGATTACGCTCTTAGCCACGACACACTACTACTTTTTGATGCCGCCTACGAGGCTTTTATCCGTGAGGACAATGTCCCTCACTCCATCTATGAGATAGAGGGAGCTAAGAAGTGTGCGATAGAATTTAGAAGTTACTCCAAGACTGCGGGCTTTACAGGTGTGCGATGTGGCTATACAGTAGTACCTAAGACGCTTCCTGAAAACCTAAATGCGATGTGGAGCCGGAGGCAGACAACCAAGTTTAATGGTGCGAGCTACATCAGCCAATGTGGTGCAATGGCTATTTACTCAGAAGAGGGAAAAGCCGAAGTCAAAGCGACCATTGACTATTATCTTGACAATGCTCGGACGATCCGCAATGCCCTTGACAGCATTGGAGTAACCTACTATGGGGGTGTCTCATCGCCTTATATTTGGCTGAAAACACCCAAGGAATACCCTAGCTCATGGGACTATTTCCACTACCTTCTTACCGAAAAAGCCATCGTAGGAACCCCTGGCGTAGGCTTTGGATTAGCAGGTGAAGGATACCTCAGATTATCGGCATTCAACAGCCATGAAGCCACGCATGAAGCGATGGATAGACTCACGATGTAATGGGCAACTCCCTGCACATCAGCCGAGGACATTATTGTATCAGTAAAATAGTCACACTATTTCAGCTCAAACGTATTCCCTAAATACGTTTGAGCTAATACCCTATATTCACTCACGCGGATACCTGGAATACGCTTTAACGTATTCCAGGTACCTTTTCTAAGGAGTGCTCCATCCCAAACTTCGTAATTAAGGTCCTTAGGAAGGCGGATGGTAGGAATAAGGAGAGGAAATATCTAAACGACAGAAGCTGTACACTTGGTACAGCTTCTGGCGGTCGTTCCACAACATATTAGGATATTAGGTAAGAAAGATTGATTAGGTTATGCTTTGACTTAACAAAGGTGAGGAAAATAACGAGTAAAACCAAACAATTCTTATTGCTCTATAACATAAAAAAGCATTTATCCAACCTACTATGAGGAAACGTTAATCATCCTTTTTACTCGATAATATTATACCCGGATTTGCCGCTACTATCTCCTTAATCTTACGCTCAATCTCCTCAATTAAGTCTGGATTCTCCTGTAAGGTAATCATAGCATTTTCACGCCCTTGCCCCAGCTTAGTATCCTCATAGCTGTACCAAGAACCGCTTTTTCGGATCACCTCAAGGTCTGCTCCGGCATCAACTATTTCGCCAAGCTTTGAGATCCCCTTACCAAACATGATGTCAAACTCTGCCCTACGGAAAGGAGGTGCAAGCTTATTTTTTGCCACTTTAACTTTAGTGAGATTACCAAGGATATTCCCATCTTTGTCTTTGATAGGCGTACTCTTGCGGACATCCAATCGCACAGAGGCATAATACTTAAGGGCATTACCCCCCGTTGTCGTCTCAGGATTACCATACCCACCTATCTTCTCTCGCATCTGGTTAATAAAGATACAAGTGGTCTGCGTCCTATTGATCACGCCAGCCAACTTACGGAGTGCTTGGCTCATCAATCGGGCATGAAGCCCCATACGACTCTCGCCCATATCGCCGTCGATCTCGCCCTTTGGAGTGAGAGCTGCCACAGAATCAATGACGATTAGATCCATAGCTGACGAACGGATAAGACTCTCCGTAATCTCGAGGGCTTGCTCACCTGTACCTGGCTGAGATATCCATAGTTTCGAGAGGTCTACGCCAAGAGCCTCAGCATAATACCTGTCAAAAGCATTCTCAGCATCAATAATCGCTGCCACTCCACCCTGCTTTTGGCACTCGGCTATTGCGTGTATCGCAAGTGTCGTTTTACCTGAAGCCTCTTGACCGTATATCTCAATTATTCGCCCCTTTGGATAGCCACCTACCCCGAGAGCGACATCGAGAGTTAATGACCCCGTAGGTATCACTTCGACATCTGGGATTTCCTCAGACGCCATATTCATAATGGCACCACTGCCGTAAGTTTTTTGCAACTTCGCAAGGACCGCTTCTAAGGCTTTCTTTTTATCTACTACTACGTTTACTTCCTGCTCCTTATCGTTCTTAGCCATTGATATGTGTCTATTTATCTAATTCGTTAATAATCTGTAGCAACTGCTGAGCGTGTGTACTCGTCTTGATGTCTTTCCCCTTTATGACGGCACAGACAATACCATCCTCGTCTATCACAAAGGTACTCCGCTCTGTGCCATAGTACTTTCTGCCGTACATACTTTTCTCAATCCAAACACCGAAAGCCTGATTAAGCTCTGTCGAAGTGTCGGCAATAAGGGGGAAAGGCAAGCTATATTTCTCCTTGAATCTTTGGTGGCTCTTGGCTCCGTCTTTGCTCACTCCGATGACTTGATACCCAGCATCCTGTAGCTCAGATATGCCGTCACGAAGACTACAAGCTTCGGCCGTACACCCACTCGTATTATCCTTTGGGTAAAAGTAAAGTAGGACTTTGGTGCCTTTTAAGCTCTCTCTGGTGATCTCGCGACCGACTTCATCTGTGCCAAGAACTTCGGGTATCTTGTCTCCTATATTTATCATAATTCTATGTCAGTATCAATACATTCGTGCCAAGGGAGTCCCTGTTTTGCCACTTCCTCGAGGAAGGGATCTGGGTCAAACTCTTCCACATTAAAGACACCCTTGCCTGCCCACAACCCTTTGAAAAACATAATAGCTCCTGTTGTCGCTGGCACGCCTGTGGTATAGCTAACACCCTGAGCTCCTGTCTCTTTATACGCCGCTTCGTGGCTACAATTATTGTAAATATAATAAGTCTTTTCCTTACCATCTTTGATGCCTCGGATACGACAACCGATAGACGTTTGCCCTGTGTAGTTCTCCCCAAGCTCCTTAGGGTCTGGGAGGACTGCCTTGAGGAACTGTATTGGGACTATCTCTTTGCCCTCATACATTATCGGCTCTATGCTTGCCATACCGATATTCTGGATCACCCTCAGGTGTGTGAGATACTCCTCTCCGAAGGTCATCCAGAAGCGAGCCCGTTTAAGGGTCGGGAAGTTTTTAACTAAGCTCTCCAACTCTTCATGGTACAGTAGATAGCTTTCGCGAGGCCCCACTTCGGGATAGGTAAGTGGCTGATGTATCTCAAGCGGATTGGTCTCTACCCACTTCCCATCCTGATAATACTTGCCTCTTTGGGTCACCTCACGGATATTGATCTCGGGGTTAAAGTTCGTTGCGAATGCTTTGTGATGGTCGCCAGCGTTACAATCTACGATATCCAAATAGTGCATCTCATCAAAATGATGCTTCGCGGCATAGGCTGTAAATACACTGGTTACACCTGGGTCAAAACCGCATCCGAGGATAGCCGTTAAGCCGGCTTCCTTAAAGCGGTCTTGGTAAGCCCACTGCCAACTATATTGATACTTAGCCTCATCTTTAGGCTCATAATTTGCCGTATCGAGGTAGTTAACGCCACACTCCAGACAGGCATCCATTATCGTCAGATCCTGATAAGGAAGTGCTACATTGATCACCAATTCGGGCTTAAAGCTCTTAAAAAGAGCTACCAATTCGTCCACATTATCGGCATCCACCTGAGCGGTCTTAATCTTTGCTTCTTTGATCTTACCTGCAATAGCATCGCACTTTGCTTTGTTACGGCTTGCCAGCATAATATCGGTAAAAATGTCGCTATTCATGGCTACCTTTTTGGCGACCACTGTCCCGACACCTCCGGCTCCGATAATCAATACACGTCCTTTCATCTCGAATAATATCTCAAATTAATTAATGACAAATACTTTATCCACTCCCTTTTCAAAGGTACTTATTTTTAACGAAAGAGGGGTCATAATAAGGAGGTGATTTACTCCGAGTGACGTTTTGTACGTACATCAAACGAATGGTCCTCAGAGATGCTCTATTGGGAATACCCATGATACGCAAAAACTAATACCCGGTATTCTCTTAGACGAATCCAGGGTATTTGTCGAGGCGTATTCAGGGTATCTGTTTTAGTAAATTTCACTCTCCTGAGAATGAATGCGATACCTATTCACCATCTTATGTGGATATGGGGTATGACTAATCGTGCTAAAAGGTACTTATTCGTGCCAATGATGGTGGAGCCACTTACTGGTATAAGTCAGGGTGGATGGCTCTCGTGTGGGGTCATTAAACTCTAAGTGCACCACTACTATCATAGTAGGTAGTGTGGCTCTCCCCTGCCTTAAAGTCTCAAGAGTAGAGGTTATTGCCCTACCTTTAACGGACATCAAAGGTTGCCCCATGAGGGTATAGAGCCAAAGAGTAGCCACATCTCCGTAGCGTCTCAGTAGTGGTACCACCTGCTTGTATGTCAGCACCTCCTCTGTGGGCCACGTGGCATATTCGTCTTTAGGGATATCATCAAAAGGCAATCCATCAGCACTATTAACGACACCGGGAGTCCCCCCTATTCCTTCTTGTTTCCCATTATCTAAAGCTCGCCGCCAGGCACCTCTAAGCGTACCATTAGCGGTTGCTCCGACGCGCTCGAGAGAGTAACCACTCCTATCGCCGGGCTTATCTCCTAACCATTGTTTGCGGTACGTGGCTTGGTCGACCACGGCATTACTCTTATGCGAAAATAGGGTCAACTCTGTGTAGGTGGCAGAGAGGGGCGGGAAATTAATTCGCTCAATAAATCGCTCTGCATCGCACATGGTATAGAGCCTTGTTAAGGCTTCTGGATAGGGCGATAACACCACAAAACTATGAGACGGGAGGTAGTAATTCGCCTTAACAAGTAACCATGCCCTACGACTATTGCTCTCTTCCTTATTGCTATATGAGAGATAAAGGTCGGCGAGATTGACAGCTTCGGAGGATGCGTTGTACAATTCAATATACTTCTCACCCGTACTTGGAGGGGATAGTAATAGCTCATTGATGACGACAGAGCCTGCCACCACCTCTTTATAGGGTATCAATGTAGTGGGCAACCCTGGAGTACCTCCGTCGGGATGATTGCTCCTTCGCCAGGTATCCGGGCGGTAGGTGACCCTCTCCACAGAAGCCCCCGTCACCAGCTCCCCCTGACTATACAAGTGGGGGGTAAAGTGTATCCTGTCGTATTCATTCCCCATATCGTCCGTTAAGATTAGGGTAAAATTACCCGAAAGAGTGGGGAAATTATCCATGGGAACAAGCGTGGCTAACTGCGTCGGATATGGGTCATTAGCTGGATACAAGACGGCATAAGAATGAGCTGCAAGAATGGTATGAGGCAGTGGAATTTTGGTTTTTCCATACAGCAGAGTAAGATATCCGAGCTGAAGACCGGCACCACTATTATTATATACCTCTATATATTTAATACCTCTAAGTGGACCCTCAGTAGGGGGCGAAACCATCACTTCTGTTATAAAAACGCCCTCCGGGATAGTTGTTTTGCCGTCACTATCTCCCTCCGTTTTTAGGGTAAACGTGAGGGCGTGGAGCACCCCTCGCGTATCCTTAAGCCCTGTTATTTGGAATTCGTATGTCGTATATGGAGCAAATGGCACACCCAAATTAATAACCAATTCGTTTGACGACTGCCCCGGCATTAATGTGGGATTATACCCAACACATCGTACCTCAGCACTCTGAAGAAGTACGTCCTCAGAAAGGGTTAATGTAACTCTCCCGATATCCTCAGGAACATATTTCAGGATATGTAGCGGGGGATTCGTCTCTCCGGAGGGTGGGTTTTGAGACTCTGAAATAGTAGGTAAATGGTACGAATAATTGAGTTTTTTTTGTGCAGTAAACTTAGTATCAAATGCCATCGACCAGTGCTTCGCCCCACTGATAGTTGCTTGCCAAGCACTCTGCCATGTACCCTCAAGAGAGGTAAATACACGTAGTCGCACGCCCTCCTTTGCGGAATAATCCACACCGATACGGAGGTCTTGCCAAAAAAGAAGTTTGTGCTCAATGGTTTTCTTTATGAGTACTACACGTGAAACAAGTGATGATTCTTCCGAATTATTTCCCTTATTACGTATCTCCCGAACGAGGTTTAAACTGTCAAAATTAGCGTTAGGCTCGACCTTATATATATACTCATAGTCGGCATTTTCCTCGGCAAATAAGGTAAAGGAAAAGGTATTTGACCTCGTTGGAATATCCTTAAAATGACATTCCATACTCCACGAAACGGACGTGGTATCCTTAGGTAAGTAGCTTCGATAGATATGAGCATTTCCACCCTGCCCATTGTCGCGATGCCTGAGAGCGTTGTCCTCGATATAGAAAGCATCTACATCGCCTTGCCACGCCGTCTGTTGCTGCTCAACAGCAAATGCTTTTACCGAAATAAGAAGCAAAAAAATGGCAATAAAACTACCTCGCATGGCAACATCAGCCCAAGTCGCTTAGGGAAATCCGATGCTTCGCCACCTGAAACTGCTGATCGGCTCGATACGACGAACGTACCAGCGGACCGCTCTCTACGTGCGAAAGACCCAGTGCCTCACCTATCTCTTTGTACCGCCTAAACTGATCAGGATGCACGTATTCCACTACAGCTATATTCTGCTTTGATGGGCGGAGATACTGACCTATCGTGAGCGTAGATACCCCTATCGAGAGACAGTCAGTAAGCAATTCCTCAACCTCCTGTGGCGTCTCACCAAGACCTACCATAATACCTGTCTTCGTGACAAATCCCATAGACGCAATATGCTTTAAGACATTTAGGCTTCGCTCATAAGTAGCTCGGTGACGAATAATAGGTGTTAGCCGCCGTATCGTTTCCAAGTTATGAGCCACGACATCTGGCCGACTCTCTAAGACCATATTTAGGGAATTAAAGTTGCCTTGAAAGTCAGGTAGCAAGACTTCAATGGTAGTTTCAGGGCAACGTTGACGTATCTCAGTAATGGTATTAGCCCAATGAAGAGCTCCGCCATCAGGCAAATCGTCGCGGTCTACTGAAGTAATTACAGCATACCGAAGCCCCATTTTTTGGACGCTTTCTGCCACTTTTACCGGCTCCAATGGATCAAGAGGAGCCGGCGTTTTGCACGATGGAGTGGCACAGAAACGGCATGACCGCGTGCACTCATTGCCACCTATCATAAAGGTAGCGGTCCCTCGGCTCCAGCATTCTGCCTGATTAGGGCAACGCCCACTGCT
>CAKRMU010000003.1 GCA_934364985.1 uncultured Porphyromonas sp.
TCGGCTATCTATGCAACCTGTATTGCAACTCAATAACCACGTTACAAAGGTAATAAAATAAGGCGTATAGGTCAAAAAAATAGTCCTAAATTATGGAGATAGAGAATAAGACATTGTGCTGACTTATACCTCACTCTTCACTTTTATGGATACTTGGTATTCGTTGAGACGAATATAGGGAATTCGTTTTGACTGATTCCAAGTATCCTTATTTGTCACCTTTCAGTAATTACTCTTGCGATATTGACGAGGGATATATTCTTTAGGTAATATTGAGTATCACGATATGTGGATTTCTTTTGAGAGAAGGGTATATCGGTCTCCCTTCAGCCTAATGGTGCAGAAAACTAATTCTCTACATCTTTTGAAAATATCTTGAACCTATAAATAGGGAATAAAGATGAGCAGACCGATGACAACTGCAAAAAAAGCGGCTATCAGCACGGCACCAGCAGCTAAGTCTTTGGCATTCCGTATGAGTGGAGAGTACTCTTTCGTCACCTCGTCCCCTAATGTTTCAAGAGCACTATTCACAGCCTCTAATGATAGTACCAGGGCAATACAGAGAAGGAGCATCTGCCACTCTGCGGCAGTAATATGAAAATAAATGGCTAATAAAATCACGACAATTGTTGCCAAAGCGTGTATTACTGCATTGGGAGTTTGGGAGAAAAGCAACAAAATTCCTCGGAAAGCGCACGAGAAACTTCGCCATAGTCGACGGGGCGAAAAGCTATCTTTAAGTGGCTTATGGGTCATTTTGAGATTAAATTGATTAGCTATAAAGTCGTATGATCAGTGGTGACGCCGACCAGATAATCAGATAGAAGCCTATCATTAAATAAGCCATAAATACACGCCTTTCCTGAGGTCGTAAATAGCAATTCCCTGCGTCCTTTCTCTCTAATCCTAAAAATGAAATACGTGACTCTCGATACAATAGATAACTAACCCAGCCACACAAAAGACCTAATACTATACCCGGAAGTACGTCTGAGATAAAATGCACTCCTAAGTAGATACGGGAGTAGGCTACTGTGCCGGCTACTACGAAAGAACTAATCGTATAGACTCGTTGACGGATGACAAGAGATGTGAATAGAGCAAAAGCAAAAAAATTGGCAGAGTGACCTGATACAAATCCATAATTTCCCCCTCTGTAGTCCAAAACCGTCAGCACTTCGTCAGCAGTTAGTGGATGATGTGTGGGTCGGAGCCTTTGGAATATGGGCTTGATGATGCCTGACGAGAACCCATCGGCAAGGAAAACCACAAGGAGCATACCTAAGAAAAATAAAAGCACTTCGTTTCGCTTCTGCCCAGCCGACATACAAAATAGGAAAAGGGCTGCAAATATTGCCCAAGGGAACTTATCCGATATGAGATACATCACGCCATCGAGGTAAGACGTATGTAATCCATTAAGAAAAAGGAAAGCTTCCCGCTCTATGTCAACAAGTGATTCAACCATAGGGGCTACCTAATATCCTGACTAAAGTTATTAATCTTTTCGTATGCGTCGATAGGAATCCACCCTTTTGTGCCATCGGGTAGTAGCACTTCACTAAATCCTGATAGTCGCTGAAGAACTTCGACTTTTAGCCCTTCGTGAATGACCACTATGTCTTTGGAGGAAGCATCAGGTGAACTCTTAACTGTCACTACTCCCGACATCAGAATAGCTTCTTTTGTGTCATGAGTAAAGCAATATGATTGATACGCAAGGGCATGTGAGAGGATACCTAATATCAAAGCTACGATGGCTCCATAAAATCCACCCCTACACACTCCTACACTTCTGCCACGAAAGTAGAGGAAAATGCCTATAAGTGTGAGGACGATAAATATTACCCCCAAGATTCGCCACGTGCCAAGGGTGAACCAATGTGACATATCATTGATCCACTCGCTAAGGAATAACTTAGGCATAGGCTCCATATTATCCACGATCTGCGAACTGACTAAATTAAGATTGTATCTGGTATCTTGATCGGCAGGATCCAGACGGTATGCTCTACTAAAATTAAGGATAGCAGGTGCAATATCTCCATTTTTGTAATAGGCGGCTCCAAGATTGTAGTACGCTTCTGCCGATGGTTCATTATCCTCTAATGCCCTACTAAATAGTGTAATAGCTTGGGGATAATCAGCCGAACTATAAGCATTTAAGCCCTCCTCAAAAGGGGTAGCAGACACTGCCAACGTGGATAGGCAACTGAGGACAATTGTTAAATATATAGATCTCATAATGCGTTATTTCTTTAGCTTCATTTTCTGGATACCCTCGATAACCTCTGTTGCTCTATCAAATAGCTCCTGCCGTTCTTCGATTTCACTTGGCGTATATCGTGCTATCTCAAGGGCCGAAAGTGTACTAAGGGCATCCTCTATCAGCGTCTCCTCAACACCTCTATTGGCCATCTCTTCTCGGATATGTTCTTTGGACAACTGCGATAGGGGGATATGAAATTTGGCACTCAAATAATCACTTATCCCTTTAAGAAGTGCTTCGTAATAAGCTCCAGACTCACCCCTAGTGAGCATTCGCTGAGCCAATCTAAGGTACTTCTGTGCTGTCTTACCAGCTTTTCTGCTTCTATTAGTGGCAGTATCTGCATTGTTAGCCTCTAATGTCCTATCTACTACGATCGCACCTATAAGCAACAATACCAATACCACGTATAATAACCAAGGCGAATGCCATTGCCCTTTAGGTAACGTACTTTGATGATGAACATTGCTCTTGAGATAGCGGATATCCTTACCGAGATACTTGACATCCTCCTTATTTGCCAAACCTGTAATCGTTGTCGTTTCAGACCGAGCACCCCTATCAACATGAACTCTCACCTCCGGAAGTGACACCTTCTGGTATTTTTCCACAGAAGGATCAAAATAACTAAATGATACAGCTGGGATAGTAAAGTCGCCTGTATGCCGAGGTACCGCGTAGTATTCCTTAATTTTTGTACCTCTCGTATCGCCTTCGCTCACTCCTGTGTCTTCCTCTTCTTTAGGATCAAATGTCTCAAAGCCTTCAGGAATTTCTGGTACCGGGATCTGTGCCAATTTGATATTACCATAGCCTTGTAAGGTAAGTTTATAAGTAAAACTCTCGTTGGTCTTCAGCACCTTATTTGGGACCTCAGCTTGCAGAGAATATTGACCTACAGCTCCCGAAAATCCATCAGGCTGAGGTGTAGGTAAGGGTCGTACGTCAATGGTTATTGGCTGTGTCTTTAACCGCTTTGTGACTTGCTCAAAATTGTCAAAAAAACTATCAAAGAAACTCCTCTGTGGATTAGAGATAGGCATATTAACTACCATCTCAAACTCGGCTGGCTTTATGGTGAGCTTACCTGATTGCTGAGGGTAAAGTACTACCGAATAAAACTCTGCCGTATAGTAGAGCTTGCCACCAACTTCTTCAGCCTCAAATTGCGTATTACTACCATCGTGCTGAACATATTGTACGAAGCCTTCAAAGTCAGGGAATGAGAAGTTGGTAAACTGTGTATTCTCAAGCCGAGAATACAATTTGTAAGTGATTTGTACAGCCTCCTGCTCATAAACCTTGGTCTTGCTGGGGATCGCAACAATATACAAATCTTTATTTGAGATTCCTTGACCTGCAGAGACAGGAGCTTCAGTTTGGGTATTTGTGCTAAAAACCTTTATCCTCCGAGGTGTGGTGCGATAGTGTGTGTTACCTACGATAATAGTAGCTTCGGGTATCACATAGGTGCCTTCGGACTCAGCCAAGAAAGTATAGGTGAAACTCGTAGTGCTACTTGTAGTCCGCTTCCCATTAACAATCCGCATGCTGGTTGATGAGCCCTTAGAAGGTCCATAAAGTTGCTCAAGACCCTCAGGTGGCGTAAATTGGATACTTTTGGCATTGGCATTAGCAGTGAATGACACTCTAAAAGGCTGACCTGCTATGATGTGAGTGGGGAAGTCTACATCTACTATTACTTTATCCTGAGCCCATAGTGGGAGGGCTACCAATAGCAATATAAATATGCTGATGTATCTATTTAATCTCATAGTATTTTACCAGTTTTTAGGTCTTGACTTCTTACCTTTTTGCTGTTGCTGTTTCATCTGCTCTACTTTTCGTTGCGTATCTTTTTCGTCCTGCAGATAGGCCTCAAGTATCTTTTCAGCATTATCTTGGCTCATCTTTTGACCATTATCTGGCTGTTGTTGAGGTTTATTCTGTTGCTGGTTTTGTTGATTCTGCTGATCTTGTTGATCCTGATTTTGGTCTTGGTTCTGCTCTTGTTGCTCATTATCTTTATTATCATCTCCGCCCCCATCTTGTTGCTGGTCTTTGAGAAGTTTTTGAGCAAGTGCGAGATTATATCTCGTTTCCTCATCTTTTGGCCTTTTTCTCAATGAGGCTTTGTACATATCGATAGCGGTTGTGTAGTCTTGCACAGCCATCGCCAAGTTTCCTGCATTATGAGCAGCATCAGCAACCTGATCATCTGTCAATAGATTTCTATTCTCTAATAATTTATTATAGGCTTTGGCCGCCTCTTCTCCTCGCTCCGTCTTGACGAGGGTATTAGCAAGGTCGTAATTGG
The DNA here is from genome assembly GCA_934364985.1 of uncultured Porphyromonas sp. Taxonomy (GTDB): domain Bacteria; phylum Bacteroidota; class Bacteroidia; order Bacteroidales; family Porphyromonadaceae; genus Porphyromonas_A. Next base: position 4,590 of record CAKRMU010000003.1, read on the forward strand.
CATATATATCTTTACTATTCGTCTCCAAGGCTTTCCGGTAGGACACTTCGGCTTTATCATACTGTTTTTTCTCAAAAAATTGATTGCCTTTCTTCACCTCTTGACGCACTTCCTTCTGTGCGAATACTGTGAATGGAAGCAACATGAGGAAACACAATAGCAGAATGAACCTATTTCTTTTCATCATATTTCTTATTACGCTCAAAGAGTTTCACTTGCTTAAAGTATCGATTCTTCCTATCTAATAGAATCATCTCAAAAGCTAACAAAATTAAGGATATCAGAAGGGGGATGTAATATATCTCGTTGTACGCAGTATAGACTTTCATCTCTAACTCTGCTTGGTCTAACCTCTTAAGACAATCATCAAGAGCTCTAACGGTTTGGCTAATGTCATTCGCACGAATGTATATTCCGCCCGAAGCCGTAGCTATCTCTTGTCCAAGCTGTTCATTGAGCTTAGTAACGACCATATTACCTTCAGAATCTTGCAGATATCCGCCCTCTGACAAAGGGATAGGACCACCCTCTGGCGACCCTACACCAACAACGCTTACAATGATGCCTTTATCCTTGGCCTCTTTTACCGCTTTCAGCACATCGCCCTCATGATTCTCGGCATCCGTGATCAATACAATCGCTTTCTTTACTTTCTCATTACTTGAGAAACTCCTTTCTGCTAATCGTACTGCCTGCTCCAATACTGTTCCTTGGGTTTGTATCAAATCAGGGGAAGCATTTTTAAGAAACATCTTGGCAGAAATCATGTCACCAGTAATGGGTAATTGCACGTAAGCATCACCAGCAAAATAGATAAGTCCGATCTTGTTATTGTCTAATTTATCAATGATTTTGCTCACAATGGCCTTTGCCCTCTCTAAGCGATTAGGTTTGGTGTCATCCGACAACATTGAATTTGAAATATCCATTGCTACCATCAGCTCTATACCTTCTCGCTTGATCGTTTCGCTCTTTGATCCCATCTGAGGACGAGCAAGTGAAACTACCATTAGGGCAAGTGAAAGCAATAACAATAGATCTTTATTGAGTTTTCTGCGTAAAGAAAGATCGGGCATAAGCTGAGTTACAAGTAGCGTGTCTCCAAACTTCTTGAGCTCTTTTCGCTGTCGAGTAATTCTCCAAAAAAGGAATACCCCCACTAAAAAAAGCGGGATGAGCAGAAGTAATATATATGGATGCAAAAATCTCATTATGGCATTCTCCTTAATATTGTACTCCGTAATATCAGAGCTATGAATATAGAGACCAATGCTCCCCATAAGTAGGGAGGGAACTCCTCCTCTTTTTGAGTAAAGCTCTCTACTTTTAGTTTGACTTTCTCCAGCTGATCTATCTCTTCGTAAATCTCTCTTAGGCTATTATTGTCCGTTGCTCTGAAGTATTGCCCGCCTGTAGTATTCGCAATTTGAGTAAGGCTCTCTTCGTCTATCTCCACAGGCATCATCACATATTCAATCCCCATATATGTCTGAATCGGATATTGTGCTTCCCCTTTCGTCCCAACGCCTATCGTATATACGCGGATGCCAAAGCTCTGTGCAATCTCGGCGGCTGTCACAGGTGCGATTGTCCCAGAGTTATTTGTACCATCAGTAAGTAGTATCACCACCTTGCTCCCCTCCTTAATATCTTTGAGACGATTGACGGCTGTAGCCAAGCCACTACCGATAGCGGTACCATCGTTGACGAGTCCCATCTCCACCCCATTTAGCATATTGAGTAGCACAGCATGATCAGTAGTGAGAGGACATTGTGTATAACTTTCGCCAGCGAATACGACTAAGCCGATGTTGTCATTAGGTCTTGAGCTAACGAATTCTCCTGCTACGATTTTAGCGGCTTCAAATCTATTTGGATTAAGGTCTCGAGCCAACATACTTCCAGATATATCCAAAGCCAGCACGATGTTAATACCTTCTGTACTTTGTTCAGAATATGTATCGCTACTCTGTGGACGAGCAAGAGCCACCACTCCGAGGATGTAGCCGAAAAGGGTTAGGGCTATTGGCAACCAACTTAGGCGAGTTCTCCACGAAGGTTTACGACCTTTGAATGCTCCTGCAGTACTAAGTGTAAAAGTGGCAGGTGTCTTTTCCCTTGAGATGAATAACCATATAAATAGCGGTAAAAGCAGAAGTAACCAAAAGTAATTAGGACTATAGAAAGTCATTATTTGGCACCTCCTTTCTCTGTTTTCTCACTATCTTCCGACGGCTTATGCTCCTCTATGAATGCGACAGATGCGGTAAGGAGATTGATGTTATCGTCAGGACCTGGCTGATATTTTGCAAATTTAGCGAGGTCTGCTGTCTGGAGTATCTTGACTAATTCATCGTACATTCGCTCTTTGCCAATGCGGGTTTTGAATTCACTTAATATCTCGCTTGAGGTCTTATCATGCGTGTCTAAGCCGTACACCCTCCATATATATCGTCTCAGGATGTCGGTCATCTGTGTGTAATACTCCTTGGTTTGATTATGCTCCCAAAGCTCCTTTTGCTTCAGCTCATCAATATTTTGGATGGCTTCTTGATAAGGATCCAGCTGAGGAATATTTTGGGGTTCATCGTCCTTTTCTCTTTCATGTCTTTTTAGCCTCTTTACCAATCGCCAAATGGCAAATGCTAAAAGGGCAATACCTAAAAGGACATATAAATAAATGAGATAGTCCTGCCAAACAAACTGGGGTTTCCACTGAGCCTTGATGTCGTTGTACTGCTCGGGATGGTCTATATCTACGGGAATGGTATTAACGACTAAGCTAATAGGTTCGTAACAAGTAAAGATCGAATCGCCTACTTGTGCTGAAATATTATTGAGCTGATAAGTTGCTGAATCAAAAGAAGTAAGGGTTACTTTATAAAGCATTTCCTGTAATCGGTCATTGATGATAGTAGAGTCAGCCAAATTGCTCTTCAATATTTCAACACCGGTGACTAAGGTATCTTGTGGCAAGACGAGCCGTACCACCTGATCCCTAGGGTACACTACCCGTATGCTCAGCTCCACCTGCTCTCCAATCAATATACTTGAGTGCTCCAATTTAGGAATGATTCTCACACCTTCATAGTTCTGAGCTGAGACAAGAGCCGGTAGCATCAAAACCATAAGCCATCCCAAGGCTAATTTTATCGTAGTATCTCTTTTCACCTTTTGTTGCTAATAATAAAAAGCCTTTGCAATGCAGGTACATAATCCTCGCTGGTCGGGCAACTGACGTAGTTAATGTCGTACTTCGTTAAGGCATTTTTCATCTTATCGGTAAGCTGAAGCCAATAGTCGCGATACATTTCTCTTATCCTTTTAGAAGAACTATCCACCATAGTAATGGCACCACTTTCAGCATCTCGCACCCTCAGAAGACCCACATTGGGCAGATCCGTTTCCTTAGGATCATAGACTTGCATAGCCATCACCTGATGTTTACGACTTACTATATTAAGTGTCTCGTCATAGCCACTCTCGTCAATAAAATCGGAAAGAATAAAAAGTGTACACTGCTTTTTCTGTACGTTATTAGCGTACTTCAGAGCTTCCGAGAGGTTAGTTCCCTTACTTTGTGGCTCCAGACTAAGTATCTCTGACAATATATGGAGGATGTGCTTACGTCCTTTCCCAGGCGGAATAAACTTCTCCACTTTGTCTGAGAAAAAGATGACCCCCACTTTATCGTTATTTGTAATAGTACTAAAGGCGAGCGTCCCTGCCACTTCGGCAATTAGCTGGCGTTTTGTGCGTTCACTTGTACCAAATAGACCGCTTTCTGAGACATCCACTAATAGCAACATTGTAAGCTCCCGCTCCTCCTCATACACTTTGATGTAGGGCTTAGCATATCGTGCGGTGACGTTCCAATCAATATCTCTTACGTCGTCGCCCACTTGGTACTCTCGCACTTCACTAAACGACATACCTCTACCCTTGAATGCCGAACGGTATTCTCCTGAAAAGATATTCTGAGAAAGTCGTTTCGACTTGATCTCGATACGGCGTATCCTCTTTAAGAGGTCCTGTGTCTCCATCTTTATAACTGAGGGAATAGAGGGTAGCGATTAGGGTACCTGGACTTTATTAAGGACTTCACTAATCACCTCCTCAGGTACCAAGTTGTTGGCTTCTGCTTCGTAGCTAAGCCCAATCCTATGCCGAAGTACGTCGTAGCAGACAGCACGGACATCCTCAGGGATGACAAAACCTCTATGCTTAATAAAGGCATAAGCACGTGCCGCCAATGCCAAATTTATGGAGGCACGAGGTGATGCTCCATTATTGATCATACCACGTAGATTAGGCATTCCCGCTTCGGCAGGGAAGCGCGTGGCAAATACGATATCTACGATATACTTATGTATCTTTTCGTCAATGTATACCTGATGAACCATCTCTCGAGCTTTCAGGATTTGAGAGGTACTGACAACTGGTGTTGCTACAGGCTTTACCCTCCGTATCTGTTGCTCAACGATCTGCTGCTCCTCGGCTTTCGTAGGATAACCCACAACGACTTTGAGCATAAAACGATCACTCTGAGCTTCGGGTAATTGGTATGTCCCTTCTTGATCAATAGGGTTTTGGGTAGCCATAACGAGGAAAGGATCAGGAAGCTTAAAAGTCTCTTCGGCTATCGTTACTTGACGCTCCTGCATTGCCTCTAATAATGCACTTTGCACCTTTGCTGGAGCTCTGTTTATCTCATCAGCAAGTACCAAATTAGCAAATATAGGACCATGCTTAACACTAAAGCTTTCATTCTTCTGGCTGTATATTTGAGTGCCAATAACGTCGGCAGGGAGCAAGTCAGGGGTAAATTGAATGCGACTAAACTTAGCATCCATGAGATCCGAGAGTGTTTTAATCGCCAATGTCTTTGCGAGACCCGGCACTCCCTCAAGTAGGATATGTCCATCAGCAAGTAGACCTACGAAGAGACTCTCTCTCAGGTGCTTTTGCCCCACAATAACACTATTCATCCCATTCTCAAGGAGATCTAAAAAGCCACTCTCACGCTCTATAAGCTCGGTAAGCTCCCTCACGTCTACTCTTGTATCATCCATATCTTTATTTGTTCTGTATACAACTGCAAAAACTTTATACTATATTGATTAACCATTGAACCACAATATGTACGCGGACAAATATACCTATTAATAGGCATCGTCTTCTCATATCACGATATAAAGAATGCTAAAACCATTGTCGGGATCAGCTATAACTCTTTGTCTGCATCTTCGTATGGAAGATGGACAATTGCCGTAGTGGCTCCAAAGGTCAGCACATCTCCAGAGTGCAGGCGATGTCTATCTCCTTGGGCTATTTCGCTACCATTCACAAAAGTACCTGTCATACTATCATTATCCACCACCTCAAGTTGATTACTTTTTGACAGCAAAAAATAGGCATGCTGCCTGTCAATACTGGGGTCTGCTGTCAGGACTTGTAGTTGTGCAGAGGATTTGGGATTGAATCTCCCAAATAGGCTTTTACCTTTTGGAATCATTATGCGTTGTGGCTTTGTAAATTCCGTCTCGATAATCTCAAGAAATGGTGCCTCGGTATCAAACTCAGCCTCCTCAAGGCTTGCGGCTTTTGTACTCCTATCGCGATGCTGAAGAGCTTCTGCCTTTGAGCGATATATAGTAATAGGATGCTTACAACTATCACAAATAACACGTGAAGTGTCGCTATTCGTAGCACTATCTTGCAGTATAATGCCCGCTCCACAGTAGGGGCAAGTAATCTGTCGCTTATGATTCATAACACATTAAAGCCATTCACAAAATCGGTTACTATCAAAATAGCTATAGTAACCATTGTCCGTAAAGATTATATGATCGTACATCGTGATGCCCACCAATTCACACGCCTGGAAAAGACGCTTAGTGAGATCATCATCATCTGAACTGGGTTCTGTACTTCCCCCGGGGTGATTGTGGACGAGGGCAAGTGTGGGGAAACCTAACCGAAGGGCAACATTAAGGATTACCCTAATATCAGCAGTGGCATTACTGATACCACCAACTGCGATTCGGATTTTACGCTGAGTGACGGCTTGCTGATTCAATAATATCAGCCACAGCTCCTCAATAGAGAGATTGTAAAGGTCGGGGTAAATATAGTTATATATCAGCTTGCTATTATTGAGGACCTCGCCCTTGCTCTCCAAAAGCTCCTTATCGTGCATGGTGCGAATTCCCAGCTCTAAACAGGCTAAAATATTAGCTTTTTTAGCCTCACCTAACCCTCGTATGGGTGGCATTTGCCCATTTTTAAGGTCCTGATAGAGGGTGAAGAGATTGTTATCGCTTACCTCAAGGAGCCGGTGAGCCAATTGTAAAGCATTCGTACCCCTGACACCCGTCCCCAATTGTATCGCCATCAACTCAGTCTTACTTAATGCCCTCGGTCCTTGCATTAAAAGCCTCTCCCTCGGGCGTTCACTCTCCTCAAGGTCAGTGATACGAATCGTTGCAGTGGGATATTCCTTTTGCTCTTTTATCATAGAGGGGCTACTCTACGTATTTATCATCGATATTCTGGACTTCTGCTACCACTTGTCGAAGCTTCCCCGTTTCGTTTTTATTGGTGATGAGAAGTACATTTCCACGCTGTACCACTAATAAATCATCAACACCTTGTAGTACCACCAGTTTTTCTTTGTCGTCCATGACCACGAAGTTATTATGGCTGTCATTGAAAAGTTGATGGTGTTCACCCATTGAGGCATTTCCGCATTCATCTTTTGACACTACTTGATAGGCACTCGACCACGTTCCCACATCGCGCCAACCCATCTCTGCAGTGATCATCACTACATTTTGCGACTTCTCCATCACCGCATAGTCAAAAGAGATATTAGGGCAGTAGGGATATGCCTCTCTAACGAATGCCTCCTCTTTAGGTGTTCCCCAGACCTCCGTATTGGCATAGAGCCGCTCGGCGATCTCAGGAGCGTGTATTGTGACCTCATTTATAATGACTTTCGTTTGTGCCACAAATAACCCTGCATTCCAATAAAATTCGCCACTCTCTACAAGGATGTGAGCCATCTCTCTATTAGGCTTCTCTATAAAGCTTTTGACCTTATGGCACGCATCTTGGGAGAGGCATAATCCATCACTTGTAGGGTTACCTGCCTGTATGTAGCCATAACCGACCTCTGGATAAGTGGGAGTAATGCCTAGTGTGACAATATTATCTGTACTTATAGCGTGCCGAAATGCATGAGCTATACGATCTCGAAATGCGTCCTCATCAGTGACTAAGTGGTCAGATGGCGTTATCGCCACCACAGCTTTAGGATCGCGGGCGTTGAGGTGCATAGAAGCTCTAGCTATGGTAGTACCGGTATTGCGAGCATTAGGCTCAGTGAGAATATTCTCAAGAGGGAGGTGCGGTAATTGCTGGTGTACAATATCTGAGTACAGATCGTTGGTACACACGAATACATGATCAATGGGAAGGCTTTCCTCTACTCGCCTGCACGTCATCTGCAACAAACTCTCCCCGGTATTAAAGAAGTCTAAAAATTGCTTGGGGTAACTTTTTCGGCTATAGGGCCAAAAGCGACGACCTATGCCCCCCGCTAATATTACGCAATAGAGGTGTTCTTTATTAGTCATGATCTACAAGTCAACGCATCGTAACTTACTTAGAGGAATACCATAATAAGGTAATAAACAGAGATGTTTATGACTAAGCGGTAATCCCCTTTTTATATTATCTCGTGTGCAAAGTTAATCATTTTCCTTATCCTTTTCCATATTATCTACTTGATAGGTAGATATACACTTTCAATAAATACCGTAGCATTCACAGACCATTTCACAAAAAAAAGAATCCCCTCTCAAGAGAGATATCACAATCCCTACACTAGTCAGCTCAATATAAAATTCTTAAAAAGTGGATATACGGTATTAGCTCCGACGAATATCAGGTATTTGTCTCGATGAAGACCAAGTATTCGCTTCGACTTATTCCAGACATCCTCTTTTCTTTAGAGATTCTAAGCGATGAGTATAATACCCTAACTCAGTAAATGGGAAACATAAAGAAGGAGCTGCGTCAACACTAAAAGCGTGACACAGCTCCTCAAATCTCTTATGACAAAGGGTTAATTAAGACACTTAGTCTTACTTCCCTTGGTATGCACTATAGAATATCTTAAGTGCATCTGCTTCTCTTAATTTCTGCTTCACATCAGTTACCAAACCCATCTTGGTATCCTTGTCAATCTTAAGGATAGTCGTCATATAAGGGGCATCAGCCTCTGACATTGACGCTTTTTCCTGTGCTATATGATCAAAGATATCTGCAGTAGTAGCGAACTGATCGTTAAGCTGAATCGCTGTCTCTGATCCGTACTTCTCCTGATATTTAGGGAGGGGCTGACCCATGTAGATATAGGTAGCAAGCGACTTCTTCTCCATCTTCGTTAACTCAGTAGCTTGGGGAAGCGTAATCTTTACCATCATAGTCACTTCACGGATAGAGGTAACCATCATAATGAAGAATAGGAATGCGAAAATCAAGTCAGGCAATGACATGGTATTCAATTCCGGTACTTCACGGCTATCACCTTTCGTAAATCTACTCATAATGTACTCGCTATGTTATTTTTTACTACCATATTCCTTTGGGTTAGCCTCAGAAATCTTCTGAGGATACATTTCAATCAGCACCTCTTGCTGCTGGGTATTCGCTTCCTCAAAAGTCGTCCCGAAGAATTTCAGCGACTGCTTATCCCTTATCTCCATATAAGCTTTTGTCAGCTCATTCTGTACCAAAATGTAATCGCTATAGCGAGTATCTACATTATTAGTAAGTGAGATTACGTGATTTTTAGTCACCTTTTGAGCACCCACAAGAGGAAATGTCTTTACAGATCGCTCGGCAAGATCCTCACGATCTCTCTCATTTAAAACAAATTCAACCACCTTATCATGTAATCCATCAAGGGTTACTACCTCGCCATTAGCGAGTATTTGACCTCGATTATTGACCATTACGCGTAGCATATTACGGCGATTGACATCGATAGAAACATCCTGTTGATCTGGCGGTACGGCCGGAGGTAGCTGTCTTGCTAACCCATTATCCGCCCCCATAGATGTAGTCAGAAGGAAGAAGAGTAGCATGATAAAAGAGATATCGGCTGTCGAAGATCCGTTGATAGCGGGAACCTTTTTCTTTCCACGTGCCATATATAAATCCTTTCTTTTAATGTGTTACTACTACTTACTTCTTACCTTTACCAATTGAGCCTTTGATAGCGAAAACTAAAAGTGCTATGATATTAAGCCCAAGCATAAAGTATATGCTGAAAAGCCACATATCAGAGAACTTCAAGAAATGATCGGTATTATAACGCTGAAAATCTGCACTCAATTGAAGTCTCCCTGTACTACCAATAAAATAGGTAATCAAAAGAAGAGCGGCTAAAGCTACTACTACTAAAAGACCGACAAGAGCATTCTTGCGACGCTTAGGGTCTTTTAAGTTCTGCACAATTCCTGCTACTGCGAAGTACAACATTGTAAGGAGGGTAACTCCAAACGCGAAATACATAAGGTAGAATAGTACGTTTGTATAGACGGGCTCTGGCTTCACAGCTGTGGAGTCAACATACCCACCGACAAAGAAGAGTACTAATACAACGATCGTCAGGATAACAAATGCGAGCAGAGTAGTACTGGATATCTTCCTAATTTTACTTACTGCCATAGTTTAATCCTTTCCTTATTTACGTCCGTACTTCTCCTGATAAGCGACAACAGAGTCTACTAAAGTGATAGAGCTATCCTCCATTTTGTTAAGGATACCCTCGTACTTAGCAAGGATATAGTTGTAGAATATCTGTAGGATCATTGCTACGATAAGACCGAAGATAGTCGTAATAAGAGCCACCTTCATACCACCAGCAACGACTGTTGGAGAGATATCACCTACTTGCTCAATTGTATCAAATGACATCACCATACCTACTACAGTACCCAAGAATCCTAATGAAGGAGCGGTAGCGATAAATAGGGTAATCCATGACATGTTTTTCTCAAGAAGACCTGCCTGAACACCACCATAAGCTGTGATTGAACGCTCAACAGCATCTACACCTTGGTCAAGACGGGTAAGTGCCTGATAGGCGATAGAGGCCACAGGACCACGTGTGTCACGAGCTACCTCAATAGCACCATTGACATCGTTTCTTTGTAGACGCTCGTTGATGTCGTTGAGCAATTTCTCGTTGTTAACATCGGCAAGGTTTAGATATATGATTCTCTCAAGACAGAATGCCAAACCTAAAATAAGGACAGCAGCGATAGCGGCCATAAACTCAGGACCACCCTCAATAAACTTAGTCTTAAGTGCTTGGTGGAAACCACCATTGTCTGCAACTACTGGCATCTCCTCTGCAGGAGTGTCTGCTACAGCTTCCTGCATTGGAGTTGCCATTTCTGTATTGGCAACCTCATCGGTAGCTGAGGTCTCATCTTGTGCAAAGACAACGTTTGCTGCTCCAAGAGACAACAACCCCATCAATGCAATACTTGCTAGAAATCTTTTCATTGTAAGTTCTCTTTTAAAGATTAGTGATAAATACTGTTATAATTATGCGGAGAGAGGGGGATTCGAACCCCCGATACGCTTTTGACGTATACACGCTTTCCAGGCGTGCCTCTTCAACCACTCGAGCATCTCTCCTTATGGAAATAGCGTCACAACTATCCAATTTGTCTACAAATCTAATCCATTTCTTTGTATTTACCCACTTTTGACCCAACTTTTTGCTTTTCATGGGTGCTTGTAGCTCCATTTTCAGGTATCACGAAGACTCGGTTTAAGGGTTAGTGGCGATGGCTTAATCGGGTAATTGATACACTTTTATACTATTCTCAAACAATTGTTTTTGAACCTCCGCAATTGGTTTTTCATATACCTCAGCAATTTTTTCTATGACTACTGGGAGATAAGATGGTTCATTCCTCTTTCCTCTATAGGGTGAAGGGGCTAAGAATGGTGCGTCTGTCTCGACTACGATTCTCTCCAATGGCAATAATCCATTAAGGCACTTCCTTAGTGGGTTATTCTTGAACGTAAAAGAGCCATTGACCCCAATCATAAGGTTAGGGAAATCCTCAATAGCTCTTTGCAGTTGTCGGAGATTGCCACTGAAGGAATGCAATACTCCTGTAAGCTCATTACCGCGGTACTTATCAAGAATATCCATCACCTCGTCCTCGGCATCACGGCAATGGATGCTCACAGGGAGGTGCATCTCGCAAGCCCAATTGAGCTGCTCGGTAAATGCCGATATCATCTCTTCTCTGTAGTCAATACTCCAATGGAAATCCAACCCGATCTCACCTATAGCTATGAATGCTTTAGGTTTAGCGATGAGATGTCCTCGTAATTCATTCAATACCTCTTCCCAATGGTCGTTGACTTCTGTGGGGTGCAACCCAATCATTGGGAAGCACCTCTGTGGGTATCGCTCGACTAAATTCATCATCCTCGGGTAGCTACCTAAGTCAATATTAGGTAGAAGAAAGTAAGCGACACCTGCACCTTCTGCCCTATCCATTACTTGATCTATATCCCCCGAAAAATCCCATTTAGGTTCTTCGTCTTGGTAATATATATGGGTGTGTGTATCTATGATTGGACAAATCATATTTCTCTCTTAACGAGTAATAGAAATAGTTGTTTTAAGGGCTTGATAGTAGACTCTTTGATGGACAATTTAGACAGCTCTAGAACACCCATTTGACTCAATCGATCCACTTCGTCCAGTGCTTCGGCATCTACACCTAAAGACTTATAAAGGGTCATAGCAGCAGCTATCCTTTCATCCTCATTTGGAATATCCAAAACACTTTGTAAGGCTTCTGAATCTTTTGAATGAGCCTTAAGGAGAAGCCACGTACGTTTTCCCTCTATGATGTCGCCACCTTGCTTCTTGCCGAAAGTTGGTTTGCCAAAGAGGTCAAGGTAATCGTCTTTAATCTGAAAAGCTAAGCCCATTAATTCGACAGCTCTCCAAAGATGATCGCGATCTTCCTTGGGTGCACCGCCTAAGTAGGCACCTAATGATACAGCACCGCAAAAAAGGTATGAGGTCTTCAAGCGAATCATAGCTACGTAGTCCTGGAGCGTGAGTTCGTTGAGCCGATATTGTTCGTAGTCCATATCATATTGTTGCCCTTCGCATACCGCAGTCGCCATATCATTAAATAGCTTAAGGCTCTCTGGAAGCTTTACCTCGGGCAACTTTTGTAGCTCCCTATATGCTTCGATGAGCATACCATCGCCCGAAAGTATAGCTGTATTAGCACCCCACTTATTGTATACTGTGGGTTTGCCACGACGTAGAGGAGCATCGTCCATAACATCGTCATGGAGGAGCGAGAAGTTATGGAATAACTCGATCGCCCTCATGGCAGGCGTCACTTCCGACAGATCCCCTGAGGGCTTGTAAGCACGATAAGCCAGTAACGCGAGGAGGGGTCTTAGCCGTTTACCACCAAGACCTAAGATGTATGCCATGGGTATATATAGGGTAGAAGGCTCCCTATTATCAAGCTCTAAACTGCTTAGCTCCCTCTCAATGACTTCAATTTCAGTATTAAAATCCATACCTATTACCTGACAAAGAATCCCCGAAATAAGCCTCATCGGTTATCAGATATTAGCCTCCAATATATAATAGTATTGGTCGAACTTAATATCCGATATCCGACTTAGCTTATTACTATCTATAAAACATTGATAAAAAACTTGGTTTTAATCATCGTCACGTTTAGTTCAGCATTCTTTAGGCTTCCTCCGTCTCTACTTCCGCTTTTTTACTTGCACGAACCAGGTAAATAAAGATGCCTATGTATGCAATAACGGTTAGAGCATGGCTCCAAGGATTAGCAAGCCAACCTTCCATTTTGAGATCGGCACCTGCCAATTTAAGCAACGCACTAACCACTCCCATCAACGCACCACCAGCGATAAAGCCTGAGGCGAGAAGGGTACCTTTGTCTTTTCTTGCTCTATTGAGGGCTTCGTCTTTAGTGCGACTTCCTACATACCAACTGATGAACCCGCCGACGAGAAGTGGCAAATTGAGGTGAAGTGGGATAAACATCCCGAGAGCAAAAGGCAGTGCAGGCACCTTAAAAATGGTCAATAATAGAGCAATCACAGCACCGATCCCATAAAGAAGCCATTTGGCACCTGAACCGGTCATCAATGGTTCAATGAGAGCTGCCATTGCGTTAGCTTGAGGTGCTTGTAAGGCATTATCACCCGTAAAACCATACGCTTTTTCGAGTAGGATAATAACTCCACAGACTGTAGCAGCTGAGACAAGAGTGCCAAGGAATTTCCAGCTCTCCTGCACTTTAGGCGTGGTACCCAGCCAATAACCGATCTTGAGATCCGTGATAAAGCCACCCGCCATTGAGAGGGCTGTACATACCACAACCCCGATGATGAGTGCCGAGACCATACCACTGGCTCCCTCCATTCCTACAGCCACAAGTACGACACTCGCCACGATAAGTGTCATAAGCGTCATACCAGATACGGGGTTAGAGCCTACTATAGCTATGGCATTAGCAGCAACAGTAGTGAATAAAAAGCCTATGACAGCTACTAATAAGAGGCCAATAATTGCCCACAACAAGTTATGATGTACCACACCGAAGTAAAAGAAGATGCCGATGCAGATAAGGGCAAGTAGTATCCCCCAGACCACATATTTCATACTAATATCCCTATCAGTACGAGCAACATTATCCTCAGGTGCCGTACTTCCGCCCTTTTGTTTTAGTTCCTTAGAAGCGAGCCCCACGGCACCAAAAATAATCTTACGGCTCTTATATATACTGATAAGCCCCGCCATAGCGATACCGCCGATACCGATATTACGCCCATAGTTAAAGAAGATTTCTTCGGCACTCATTTCCGTAATACTCTTGACGATAGAGGCATCTCCAAAGGTGATAACCTCGCTTCCCCAAAAGACGTTCATAAGTGGAACGATGATCCACCACACGAGAGCCGAACCGGCACAAATAATAGCTGCGTACTTCAAACCAATGATGTAGCCCAGACCCATTACAGCAGCACTGGTATTGATATTGAACTCTATCTTAGCTTTATTGGCGATAGTTGCTCCCCACGACATCACCTTGGTGCTAAACACTTCGTGCCACGTACCAAATGTTGATACCGCAAAATCGTAAAGGCCGCCTATCAATCCTGAGATAAGCAAAGGCTTAGCTTGGGCACCGCCTTTTTCGCTACTTAATAGTACTTGAGTGGTCGCTGTGGCTTCGGGGAATGGATACTCGCCGTGCATATCTTTCACGAAATACTTCCTAAAAGGTATTAACATCAGTATCCCTAATATCCCGCCAAGTAGTGCACTAATGAATATTTGGAGGAAGCTAACCGCCATCTCGGGGTACTTGCTTTTGAGGATAAAGATAGCAGGGATTGTAAATATCGCTCCTGCCACTACTACACCACTGGCCGCACCGATACTCTGAATCATGACGTTTTCCAATAGGGCTCCCTTACGCTTTGTAGCGGTAGTAAGCCCTGCCGCTATGATGGCTATTGGGATGGCGGCTTCGAATACCTGTCCTACCTTAAGCCCTAAATAAGCTGTGGCGGCACTAAAGATAACCGCCATGATGATACCCCACCCTACGCTGTACGCTGTTGCTTGCTTAGGGTTGACGTTAGAGGGTACAACGGGGTGGTATTCTTCGCCCGGCTTTAGGGGGCGATATGCGTTCTCCGGCAGTTCGCCCTTACGAGTTTTCTGTTGTTCCATTTGATATACGATAAGTTAGTAGGTTGTAATTGTTTTGGTGCGGTTACTTGATACCAAGAGTTTTTTGAGCCAATGCTATCTCGTCAGTGTCTCCAATGTGCTTACCCTCGACATCCGAAAGCTTCACGCAGTGGTTCCACTTCTGTCGTGGGGAGATTTGACAACCGATAAGTTTCATGACGATATTCCGAGGGATCGTATTGTTGCCTACGTCATTGGTGAGATTTGTCCCGATGCCAAAGGTGGCAGGGATTCGTCCCTCGCAGTACTCCTTAATCTCCACCGCTTTAGGTATGGTGAGACTATCACTAAATACGATGTACTTGAGCATTGGGTTTATTTTCAGCTCTTGGTACCTCTTGATCGTCTTCTCCACAAAAGCGAATGGGTCACCACTATCATGCCGCATGGAGGTAAAAAGCATTGCGTGCTTCTTGCTGAAATTTTGGACAAATACATCTGTGGTATATGTATCCGTGAGTACCGTCCCGAGGTCACCATCGTAGACGTTTATCCAGTCTTCCATAGCCATATAATTCGCCATTTTGTAGCCATAGATAGCGGCATGAAACTGCACCCACTCATGTGGATGCGTTCCTGTGACTTTGAGGTGATGCTTCATGGCGAAGTAGACATTACTGGTGCCGAATAAGCTATTCCCAGCATGCTCCTTAAGGAGTTGCGTCACTAAATCTTCCACATCGGCACTAAACCTGCGACGCATACCGAAAAGTGAGACTTGGAGATTATTCTCTTTCATCGTATGAGCTTTCTCAATAGTCGTATCTCTCACGTACTTGAAGTCAGGCTCTTGATTCGTCACCTTGTAGAACAGCTCTGAGACAATGGCAAGTATCGGTGTCTCCCATAGGGTGACCCTATATAGCCTTCCCTCCGCAGTAATATGTAAGTGTCCCTCACTATCCTGATACACATCCACCTCCTTAGGGTCAAACTGGTAGCCCTTTAGGTAATCGATGTAGAAAGGGGGCAGATAAGGACATTCCTGAGACAAGAATATGGCTTCCTCCTCCGTCAGTCGAAGCTTTGTCATAAGCTCGATTTGCTCTACGACTTCCTCGGCAAAACCTTTAGGGTAAATGGTATCACTCCTATCGACGAATGCGAAACGACCACAAGCTCGTGGAAATAGTTTTGCATACGCATAGCTGGTAGTAAACTTGTACAAGTCTGTATCTAAGATACTCCTGATTACTCCTTTTTGTTCCATATCAGTACATATTTACCTCACCCCATTATATAGGCAAATGTAGCATTTTTAAGCTTTGTGCCAAAATAAGATCTGAAAAAAGGGTCTAAAAAAGGAGCATATTCAAGGGAATGATGGTCTAAATAGCTCTTTAAAGAAAGACGATATGACCTAAAACAGATACTGGGAATTCGCCCTGACGAATACCAAGTATTTGTCCAAGCGAATTCCCGGTATTCGTCACAGCGTATTCAGGGTATCCTTTTTAGAGGGGTTCCGAAGCTCTAACCTACCTTTTATGATATTACTTCAGGCGAGGTGCAGAAAGATCTTTTTCCGAGACTATCAGCTCGTCAAGAGACATATACTTCTGGAGCAGATCTAATATATTCTGGGACTGGTAGTTATGGGCATCTTCGGAGGTGGGAGAATAGAGAGCATCCACTTTGTATTGTACGCATGACCCCTCCTCGAGTGCTAAAAAACCATGAGCATAATGAGCCGGAATAAAGAGGGCGTTGCCACTCTCAGGAGTTAATTCTACGGATACGACTTCGCCATAAGTCGGAGACGAAGGCTCTACATCCATGGCTATATCAAGGATACGACCCGACAAACATCGTACCATTTTTGCCTGAGCAAAGGGTGGTAATTGCCGATGCATTCCGCGAAATACTCCTTTGTGCGAATAACTCATATTATCTTGCACAAAATGAGGATGCCCACTTAGTTTTTCGCTAAGCTCACCTTCCTTAAAAAGCTCCATAAAATAACCTCTGGAGTCATCGTACCTCGTACTTTCCACAAGTTGTACCCCGGGGAGGGCTAAGTCCGTTATCTTCATCATGTTGTTTCTTGCACTACTTATTATCCGGTTCCTGCCAATCTCCTTGCTCTTTGATAAGCTCGACAAGGGCTTCTACAGCATTCTCTTGCGGAATGTTCCGCCTAACCCTCTCTTTATTGTGGTACAAATCAATATGTCCGGGTGCACTACCCACATAACCATAGTCGGCATCCGCCATCTCGCCTGGTCCATTAACGATACAGCCCATTACACCTATCTTTAGACCTCGAAGGTGATTAGTGGCAGACTTAATCTTGGCAACAGTGCTTTGTAAGTCGAATAAAGTCCGTCCACAACCGGGGCATGAGATGTAATCAGTTCGCGAAATACGACGTCGCGAAGCTTGCAGTAGCCCGAAAGCAATGCTATTAAGAGTCAAAGCTTCCTCCTGATGTCCACAAAGATATAGCCCTTGAAGCTGTCCCCGCATTAAGGCACTTCCCAACTGAAATCCTAACCACGTAGGCAACATTGTCATAGGGATATGGGCACAATCTATTTTGAGAATATAAGGGAGGACCATCGCCTCATCCAGAGCTTGAAGCATCAATGTAGGAGCATAAGAATGCGACAACTCCACTACGAGTAATGCCCCCTGTGGTAGCTGGACATTAGGGTGCCGGAGGGCTTCAACATCAGGGACCGTCACCAAAAGGGTACTGGCATCCACCTCTATATCGGGGCGATCCGCAGGATGGAGCTTTTGGAAACAAGGAGAAGCATCCATCAGCACCAAAGGCTGTTCAAAGCACCTAATAGGCAAAGTCTGTTTGTGGTACTCTATCTCAATGGGTGCCGATTTAGACAAAGTCTCAACACACCCTACAAGTATTTTTGCCTCTGGAATTTCTGCCACCGGGTCCTCACTCAGCGACACCCGAATGGTATCTCCGAATCCCTCAGATAGCAAAGCCCCTATCCCTACGGCACTCTTTATCCTGCCATCCTCACCATTTCCAGCTTCGGTAACTCCTAAATGTAGAGGATAGCACATCCCACATCCCTCCATCCGTTTTACGAGTAAACGCACCGTCTCTGTCATTACTAAGGGGTTAGAACTCTTGATAGAAATCACCACGTCATTATACCCTACCTCGTGGCAAACCTCAAGATACTCCATACAGCTTTCCACCATTCCATCGGGCGTATCACCATAACGGCTCATAATTCTATCGGACAACGACCCATGGTTAACGCCAATACGGATCGATGTATGGTGACTTTTGCAGTGACGGATAAAAGACTTAAAATTTGCTTGTAAGGCATTCACCTCGTCTTGATAGCCGTCATCGGTGTAATTGATTTGCCTAAATGTTCGTGCCGGGTCATAAAAATTTCCGGGATTGATCCGCACTTTCTCCACAAATTTTGCCGCTTCAAATGCCGCCTTAGGATTGAAATGGATATCGGCAGATATAGGCACCTCGTAGCCGTCTTGTCGCACTTTTTGATGAATGGCTTCCAAAGCTTGTGCCTCACGTATCCCCTGAACCGTGAGGCGGACAAGCTGAGCTCCGGCCTCCTCCAGTTGCTCAATTTGCACTACAGCCGCCTCAATATTATTGGTATCTACATTGGTCATCGACTGGATGACAATGGGGGCATCCCCCCCTATAGTTATCTGCCCTACTCGTGCAGGTGTTGTGTGTCTTCTCTCGTACTTCATCTCTTAATAGGTACTGCTATTCTGCTATCCAAACTGTCTAAATTATCGTGCTGTGCCTGCTCGTTAGGTAATGGGTCGTCTTCGTCAAGTATGATAACGATGCCAGGGATGACACTATACATATTGAGGAGTAAATCCGTAACCTCTTGCTTTGCTCGCTCCAATTGTCCCTCCTCCCGAAGCTCTTTATGGAGGGTAGCTATCGCTTGTCTCTTCATAGCATTTTCCTCCTCCACTGTCAAACCTTGCCCCATTAGGCGGGTAATAAAATCCTCTCCCCATACATCCAAGACCCTGAAGCCGTAATCCTCATGCTCAAGAATCTGCACCTGAGGAGCGGGCAAACGGAGAAAAAGGGTGTCGTCACTAATCGCATAAGGCATCTGCTCTATGTCGAAGCCGATGCGTACCCGATAGTGACCGATACCGAAAGCGGCTTTGCCATTGTGCCGATAACTGACAGGGACTGTCCGCTCTCCCTCTATCGTCGAGACACGAACAAGGCTTTTGGCGTCAGTTGCCATTGCCACGAGATAATTGTGCTGATCCTCTTTTTGCTTTAGCTGATAGTAGACCATTATTCCTATCGCTATGAAGACAACACCCAATACGATACCACCCAATGCCTTAGCAGAGATCTTTTTCATTTGGTTTTGAATTTTACAGTTACTTCTTTACAGCCCCGAGCTTTCAAAAGCCCCGTAAAATACGCTGTGCCTTTTGCTTCTGCAAGCGATATCAATTCGCTATACTGCTCAGTGTCGGGTGCTAATCTGCCTTTAGCATAGGCGACAGCTTTATTTTGGATTTGCCGACGCTCCTCGGGCGTGATGCTCCTCTGCAGTCCTGTGACCCGCTCATGCAGTTTCTTAAGGTCGCCACTTCTTCCCATCGGTTCAATCTGCACCGGGGGAAGTGTAATGGTCACGTGCTTGTTATGCTTGTCATAGTCCGCATCCTCTTCGGGTGAAAAAAGGGTAAGGTCAATGTATGCCACGCTATAAATGGTAAAGCTATAAATACCGATTCTATCACCTGCCCGTAGCAAAGATGCAAGGTAATCGTTGACCTCCTCAATTGAATGAATATCTGCCAATCTAACCTCATTAGCAGAAATCATAAAAATCTCTTCGGTTTGATACTCCACCAAATCAAGTTTGCCAATAGCACGAAGCTCACTTACCTGAGGGAGATATCCTTTAGGGTCGGAGCCACAACCAATAAGTATTAGTGTCAGCAATAATATCCGTAGTAGTTTCATTATCCTGCGTCTTAGATGTCCACAAGGCAAAGGTAATAAAATATAGGAGACCTCTACACACTATCCCGCTTTTCACGAAAAGGATACTTGTCATTCGTTTCACAACATATTCTGTATTCGTCCTCCCGAGTATAGGATGGTTTTCAGTGCGAATACTATATCTATAGACGTTGGCACGAAGAATAAACTAACTGAGTAGCCCGACACACACACCTAATAATACCAACATATTATTCTCATATTTTGCTATCTTTGTAATGGAAGGTGGAATATTCGATATTATCAAAAGGGTACGTAGGTGTATGCAACTGATGATCAACACGCCCTCGGAAGTTCTTAAACTGACCGAGGGGATGGCACTCAAGAAATATAAAACCCCGCTCTTAAAGCTCTCACTATTAGGCATCTTAGGGGGAGCATACATAGCTATTGGGGGGCTACTATCGTTTTATATAGCATATGGTATGCCTGACGTTACCTCTGGGGCTCCCTCTCTAATGCGACTGATACAAGGCATTCTTTTCCCCATCGGGCTTATTTTAATCATTTTGGTTGGGGGAGAGCTATTTACTGGAAATACCGCCTATCTGATAACGGGTGCCAGAAAAGGGATTATCCCTTGGAGCTATTTAGCTACTAATTGGAGTATCGTGTGGCTAACCAATTTCATTGGTGCAACAGTCTTTTGTTACCTTTTAGTACACCTTACCGGCATTCTCAGTGCTAATCCTTGGCACGATGGTATCATCAATATTGCGGAAGGGAAAGTATCTCAGCCGTGGCATGTGATTTTTCTTAAAGGCATTGGGGCTAATTGGTTGGTATGCCTTGCGGTATGGCTTGGTCTTAGCTCGGAAGGGATGCTTGGCAGACTTGTCGGGCTGTGGTTCCCGGTTATGACTTTTGTATCTATCGGTTTTGAACATAGTATCGCCAATATGTTTTACATCCCGATGGGGATGATGACGGGGGCAGATATCACTATTGGCGAGATGTTGTGGCAAAACCTACTACCTGCCACATTGGGAAACATCATCGGGGGTTCGCTATTTGTAGGATGGTCCTATAGCTTTTTGTATAAGACAAAGTAAAGATAACTAAGATAAAGTAAGGTAAACTATAACGGCATGAATAGTAGAATAAAACGATTTGCATTGCTTATAGTAGCAAGCCTCGGTGCGACTTTAGGTGTGTCAGCTCAGAGTATCACTCTGGAGCAATGTCTCAAAGCGACTCATGACAACTTTCCTCTGCAAGATCAGAAAATACTGCAAGCGGACGCCGGTGAAGCACTACAAAAAGCTCTTTGGTATGCTTATATTCCTCAACTGTCCTTAGGAGGTCAAGCCACCTATCAAAGCCATGTGATAGAGTTGAATGTTGACCCCCCAACCTACCCATTAATAGGGAAGATTGACCTAAACTTTATTCCAGCAATACCGAAGTTTCAATATACCGTATTTGCACAAGCCACTCAGGTGATATGGGATGGTGGTCAAGTAAAAGCGGGGGCTAAAATGATCGTGGCTAAAACTGACGAACAACAGGCTCAAACTGATGTAGAACTGCAAAAGCTACAAGAGGGTGTCACGGAGCTTTACTTTGCACTCCTACTAATTGAACAACAGGAGGAGACCGAAAGGATCCTCAAAGAAGAGCTTGAGAGGCAAGAGGAAAAGGTAGCGACCTCTATCGTCAATGGGATGGCGACTGAAAATGACCGCGACTTGGTGCGAGTAGAACTTCTTAAAGCTAAGCAACGAAGAGATGAAATAAAAGAGAGCCGGGAAGCCATCCTTGATGCCCTATCTATCTATACTGGGATTGCGATATCGCAAGATGTTACCCCCAAACTACCCGATGCCCCAATCCTACCTCAAGACACTCAAGGTAGGATAGCCCCTCAACGTGCTGAGCATAGGCTTTTGGATAGCCATCTGAAAACAGCTGATGCCGAATGGAATGCTTTTGTAGCTAAAGGAATGCCTACAATAGCATTATTCGCGAGAGGTGGATATGGGCGTCCTGGTTTGAATATGCTTGACCCCGACCCTAAACCTTTCTTTATAGGAGGTGTGACCCTAAGCTGGGACTTTGGTCAGCTTTATGGGTATTCGGCTCAAAGGCGAAAACGAGACAATACTCACCTGATAGTAGAACTAAAACGTCAGGCTCTTGAGAGAGAACTCGCTACCGACGTCGTAAGGAAGAATGCCGAAGCTGAACAGTACCTAAAAATGCTGGAGCAGGATAAAGAGATCGTACAACTCAATAAGAATATTTCAGAGAGAAATAAATTGTTAGAGGCAGAGGGGTCGCTCTCAACTACTGATTTCCTGAAACAATTGAATAATTATTCAATAGCGAAGCTCACACAAAAGGTACATAAAATACAATATATTAGAGCTTTATACAAAAAGAAAAATAGTTTAGCGTTATGAATATAAGCAAATTAATAATAATAGCCCTTTCGCTACTATCTCTCGCAAGTTGCAACAGCGATGAGAGCAACGTCTTAGGTAGTGGCAGCTTTGAAGCCACTGAAGTTTTAGTATCAAGCGAAGTCAATGGCAAGGTACTCACGTGGAAAATCAAAGAAGGTGACAATCTTACCGAGGGAGAGGAGGTTGGACTCGTAGATACTACCCAGCTATACCTTAAGCGAGAAGCATTGCTGAAGTCTGGCACCGGAGTACGTGCAGCACGACCAAATATCAGTACCCAGACCGAAGCTCTTGAGGTACAACTGCGTGACCTTAGGGAGCAAAAAGGGAGGACTGAACGATTACTTAAAGGGGGAGTAGCTACCCAAAGACAAATGGACGATGTAAATACAGCCATTGCTTCATTGGAGAGTCAATTGGCTGCGACAAGGAGTACTCTTCAGAATAGTTCCGCACAGATATCCGCCCAAAGCTCTGCAATTGACGTACAAATAAAGCAGGTTGATGATCTCATCCGTCGCTCCATTATTCGTAGCCCTATTAACGGAACCGTAACGGCTTCCTATATAAATCAAGGTGAATTGGCAGGGGCAGGGAGACCTCTCTTTAGAGTAGCTGACCTGGAGGAGATGCACCTGAGAGCTTATATTTCAGCTAATAATCTATCTAAAATTAAAGTAGGCGACAAGGTACTCGTATACGTAGACGGCATTGAAGCAGATAAGAGACAATATCAAGGAACTATCACATGGATAGCAAGCGAGGCAGAATTTACACCAAAATCTGTTCAGACCGAAGAAGAACGCTCTAATCTCGTATACGCTGTTAAGATACGTGTACAAAATGATGGTTACTTACGCATGGGGATGTATGGAGAAGTAGGTCTTCCTCTTTGAATAATGAAGCACCAAGGCTCCTATTTTTTATATGAATAAGAACGACATATACAAAACCTTTGCTGTCTCGGATTGTGGTCCCGTGATCAAGGCTAAGGGACTGGTGCTGACATTTAATTCGCCAAATGGTGAACTTGTAGGCGTTGGCACATCTCCAGAGGGTCTATCTTTCGAAGTCAATAAAGGCGAGATATTTGGCATCATTGGTCCGGATGGGGCTGGCAAAAGTACATTGTTTCGCATCCTTTGTTCTCTAATGCTACCTCAAAAGGGAACGGCAAACGTAGCTGGGTATGATGTGGATAAAGATTACAAAAAACTGCGAAAAGTCATCGGTTATATGCCAGGTAACTTTTCACTTTATTCTGATCTATCTGTGGAGGAGAATCTGAAGTTTTTTGCCACTATTTTTGACACAACAATAGAGGAAAACTACCATTTGATTAAGGATATATATAGCCAAATCAAACCATTTAAGGATCGGAAGGCAATGTCTTTATCGGGAGGGATGAAACAGAAATTAGCTCTTTCGTGTGCACTTATCCACAAACCTATCGTTCTCTTTTTAGACGAACCAACAACAGGGATTGACCCAATCAGCCGTGTTGATCTTTGGAATACGCTCCATAAGCTTTCAGATAATGGTGTCACGATAGTAGTATCTACACCATATATGGATGAGGCAGCACAGTGTGACCGCATCGTATTTATGCAGAAAGGAACCTTTATGGTAGATGCTGTAGCTCCTCAAGAATTGGCAAAGAAATACCCCTATCCCATTTACGAAATTGAGGGAGACGACAGGCTTGATATATTGGAGCAGATCAGCCATTTGCCTAATGTGGTGAATAGTTTTGCCTTTGGTAACACTTTTCATGTGACGACCGAAAAGGGGATAACCGAGGACATCATCGCAGAAAAAATGCACGACTGCAAAGTCAAGATAATTAAACCAGGGCTGGAGGATGCCTTTCTCCTCCTTTCCCGATCATCAGAATAGATTAATGAATGATCCAGAGAAAGTCATAGAGGTAAACGAACTTACAAAAGCTTTTGGTGACTTTTATGCAGTAGACCATATTAGCTTTTGCGTTAACAAAGGTGAGATTTTTGGTTTCTTAGGTGCTAATGGAGCTGGCAAGACAACGGCAATGAAAATGCTTTGTGGTCTAAGCAAGCCCACAAGTGGTAATGGTCAAGTAGCAGGCTGTGATATCCTTCACGAAAACGAAAAGATCAAAAAGCATATAGGGTATATGAGCCAAAAATTTGCCCTTTATGACGATTTAACCGTAAAAGAGAATATCAGGCTATTTGCTGGTATCTACAAAATGCCCATCAAGGATATCCGCAACAAAACTTATGAGATGCTTCATCGACTTGACTTTTATGAATATCGAAATACGCTCGTTAAGAAACTTCCTTTGGGATGGAAGCAAAAGTTAGCTTTCTCTATAGCTATATTTCACGAGCCAGATATAGTATTTTTGGACGAACCGACTGGTGGTGTTGACCCAATCACACGTAGGAGGTTTTGGGAACTGATATACGAAGCAGCTTATGGGCAGTGGATAACTGTTTTCGTTACCACTCACTACATGGATGAAGCTGAATACTGCGATAGAATTTCTATAATGGTGGATGGGAAAATAAAAGCTATGGGTACTCCTAACGTGCTTAAAGCCGAGCTCGGTGTACAGGATATGGATTCGGTATTTAAGCGAGTAGCAAGACAGGGAAGGAGGATTGAATGAAACAAAGACTTCATAAGCAGTTTTGGGCTTTTGTGAATAAGGAATTTATTCACATCTTTAGAGACCCATACACTTTGCTAATATTAATCCTAATGCCTGTCGTAGAGCTACTCATCTTCGGATTTGCCCTCAATATGGAAGTCACCAATATCCGTACATCTGTTATCTCTCTTAATGATGATAGAGTGGCATCTCGCCTATATGAAAAGGTTAGAGAAAACCCACACTTCGTCCTCCACGAGGAACAATTATCAGTGGATCAAGCTGAGCGACTGCTACAAGGGAATAAGATAGATATGTATATCGTCCTCCATAAAGGATTTGAGTCGAATATCCACTCTATGCAACCGACGAGTATCCAGATCGTTGTTGATGCATCCGACCCTAACATCGGGAAAATTCGGGTTGCGTACGCCTCAGCTCTCATTAGTGAGACTATAACAGAGCTGGTGCCGGCTGAAGAAGATATCCCCTACACGATTGACGTAAATAGCCGAATGCTTTACAATCCTATGATGCACTCCAGCTACAACATTGTACCGGGTATCATGGGATTAGTGCTAATTATTCTCTGCACAATTATGACCAGTGTTAGCATTGCTCGCGAAAAAGAGCGTGGCAATATGGAGCTTCTGCTTGCCTCACCTGCCAATGCCACGGTGATGGTTTTAGCCAAGGCCGTTCCCTATTTTGTAATATCCTTGGTGAATATGGCGTCTATTCTCTTACTCTCTTACTTCGTATTAAATGTACCGATAAGAGGGTCTTTGCTACTCATTATTTTCGTAACCATGATCTACATTTTTGTAGCATTAGCGATTGGCTTAGCAATATCGAGTTTGGTAAGCGACCAAAAGAGTGCTGTCATTGTATCGGGGTTCGGTATGATGATGCCCACAATCGTCCTATCTGGCATGATATTCCCAATAGCCAACATACCTGCTGCCCTTCAATGGACGACCTACACTTTTCCGGGGCGCTTCTACATAAGTGCCATCCGAAAAGTGATGATACAAGGGTTGGGATTCATGGGAATATGGCAAGAGGTAGCGGCTCTTGTCGTTTTTGCGGTTATTATGATCTCTGTTGCAGTGGCATTTGTTAAACCTCGACTAAGATAAAGCTAAGACAAATGGTATTACGTTTTTTACTTGAGAAGGAGTTTAAACAGATCGCACGGAGCCCCGTATTTATAGGCGTTCTAATACTTTTTACAGCTCTTATGCTTTTCTTTTTCCCGTGGGAAGTTAATCAAGAATTAAAGGGAATGAAAGTCACGATTGTCAATAACGATACTGGGGAGTATTCTCAAAGGCTTATTGCTAAAATGAATGCCACTCCCAATGTAGAGATCGAAGAGGTGACTCAGTCTTATATGGCATCTCTTGAAAATATTGAGCAACAAAGATCATTGGCTATCATCGTTATTCCTGATGATTTCAGCAAGGATATAGTGACCAATAAATCAAGCAAAGTACAGATAATGATTAACGCCGTTGATGGCACTCAGGCAGGACTTGGACAAGAGTTTCTCTACGAACTCATTCAGGATTTTGCGACAGAGATTAGGAGGGAATCCACAGGTCTAAACCCACAAGAATTAGAGCTTGTATCTATCAATCCTATCTATAGATATAATACTTCACTTGATTATAATCTCTTTATGCTCCCAGGATTACTTGTGATAATGCTCACGATGTATAGTAGCATTTTTGCAGGTATAAGTATCGTAAGCGAAAAGGAAATAGGGACTATTCAGCAAATCAATGTTACCCCCATTCGGCGACACATATTTATCTTAGCCAAGATTATTCCTTTTTGGGTAATAGTTATTTTGCTTACCTGCATCAGTGTTCCTATCATACACTGGGTCTATGGTCTCGAATTTGTAGGGAGTTTCCCTCTATATCTATTTTGCGTGTTAGTCTTTGCGATAGCTCTTTCCTTTATGGGCGTTATCCTTTCGAATATGTCTGAGACGTTACAGCAAGCGATGTTTCTCGTCATCTTTTTCATTCTAATATTCTTTCTAGTCAGTGGATTATTCTCGCCCGTCGAAGCAATGCCAATATGGGCAAAAGTAATAGCGTACAGCAATCCGCTCACCTACTTCATTAGACTTACTCGGATGATATATCTCAGAGGAGCAGGACTTGTAGATATCTACCCCGATTTATTGGTAATGTTTGGCTTCCTTATCCTATTTGGTGTATTGGCCGTCGCGACACAAAAAAAGCGTTCTAACTGACAAATACGCGATTGGCAAGGTTATTGCAGTCACTCAAATAGTAACAACAAAGATATCATATAATTATGAGTAAGGATAAGCATACAGAGGATAATAAAAACAAAGAAATCATATCTGAAAATGAGGCTCAAGAGCAAAAAGATGAAGCTCAAGAACAGGTTGAGGCAACGCAAGATGAGGTAGAGGTGGCAGAAGTAGCTAATGAAGCAGAGAAATTAGAAGCAGAGCTTGAGGAGCTCAAAGAAAACCATCTACGGCTACGAGCTGAGTACGATAACTTTCGTAAACGCACTCTAAAAGAGAAAAGCGACCTCATCAAGTATGGCGGAGAAAAGACGATTATTGGTTTCTTAGATATTATGGATGATATCGAGTTAGCCATAAAAAACATGTCTACAACCGATAGTGTTGAGGGGATGCTTGAGGGCGTCGAACTAATCCAGAATAAGTTTATAACTACCCTTAAAGCACAAGGCGTCAATGCCATGGATGTTGTAGGGCAAGATTTTGACCCTGACCAGCACGATGCCGTAGCTATGGTACCTACAGAAGAATCTGACCAGAAGGGCAAAATAATAGACTGCTTACAGACTGGATACACGCTCAATGATAAAGTTATCAGACACCCAAAAGTAGTCGTTGGCAATTAATATTGAGGATAAAGGAATACGATAATGGCAGAAAAGAGAGACTACTACGAGGTACTCGGGGTTAGTAAAAGTGCGACGGACGAAGAGATCAAAAAAGCTTACCGAAAAACCGCACTTAAGTATCACCCCGATCGTAATCCTGGAGACAAGACTGCTGAAGAGAAATTTAAGGAAGCTGCAGAAGCTTACGAAGTCTTAAGCGACCCTAACAAACGTGCGAGATACGATCAATATGGTCACGCAGGTGTTGATAACAGTGGAGGCTTTGGAGGAGCTGGCAATATGTCGATGGAGGATATATTCCAGCAGTTTGGCGACCTCTTTGGTGGCTTTGGTGGCTTTGGTGGCTTTAGAAGCTATGGAGGAAGTACCAATACTGTCAGTTATGGTACCGACCTTAGGGTACGTCTCCATGTGACTCTTCAGGAGATACTTAGAGGGACAACAAAAAAGATTAAAGTTAAAAAAGAGGTACATTGCTCACATTGTCATGGCACAGGGGCTGAGGGTAATTCAGGAAGTACCACTTGCCCTACTTGTGGAGGCTCAGGTCGCATAATTCACACTCAGGAGAGCATTTTTGGTAGAATGCAAACAGAAACGACCTGTACTACCTGTGGTGGTACTGGGAAGGTGATAAAAAATAAATGTACATACTGCGGTGGTACAGGTCTCGAAAAAGGTGAAGAATTAATCGAAATAGAAGTCCCTGCAGGTGTCGCATCGGGTATGCAAATGACGCTCCGAGGCAGAGGCAATGCAGGAAGAAATGGTGGCCCAAATGGTGACATTCTCGTAGAGTTTGAGGAGATACCGGATGCCGAGTTTATCCGCAATGGGAATGATGTCGTTTACAACCTCTTGATCCCTGTAACTACAGCTCTATTAGGCGATAAGATAATCGTCCCTACCCTTGATGGAAAGGTCAAGATAACCATAGAGCCGGGAACAGAATCGGGGAAGATACTAAGACTTAGAAACAAAGGACTACCTAATGTCAGGGGCATCGGTAAAGGCGACCAGCTCATCGCCGTACATCTTTTTATCCCAAATAAGATAGACGCTAACGAGCGTAGACTTATCGATCAGCTCAAAGAGTGCCCTGACTTCCAACCAACTGAAGCTGATAAAAAAAGATTGATAGAGCAACAAAGAGCAAGATACGAGGAATAATCCTCTCTATTATTCGGTATAAATGTGGCACCATTGTGGATACCCGATCTCCAATGGTGCCATTTTTTTCGTTGAATATTCAGACAGTCTTTATACTATAGCACATTAAGAAGCCTCAAAAAGGGATCACGCATTAGCTTCCTTCTTGTCCGTTACCAAAAGCCAAACCGCTAATAAGATAACCCCCATACCTACTCCCGTAGAGAGAGATAACTTCTCACCCAAAACCAATATCCCCACTACTACAGCAGTCAAAGGCTCCATCACTCCCATAATAGACGTCGCAGTAGAGCCTATCTTAGGGATTGCGATGACAAGTAGCATATTAGAAATTACCGTAGGTACCAAACCTAATAAAAAGAGCAACCCCCAAGATGTAGGTGACGAGGGGACTTCCACCGTTCCTTTTGTACATGCAAAAGCGAGAAAATAGATCGTACAAAAGAGCATTAGATAAAACGAAAAACGCCACATCGGTACAGCAGCTATACCACTCTTATTCACCACAATAATGTACAAAGCATAGCATAACCCACTCAAAGCGACTTTACCGATACTTCCAAAAGAGACCGCTTGCCCCGTCTCCCCTTGAGACAAAATACCAGAGAGTAATACCACCCCACAAAAAGCCATAATCAGCGCCACAACACCCCTAATAGACATCTTCTGACCAAAAAATATCAGCATAAGAAGAGCCACCATTAAGGGATACATAAAATGGATCACCGTTGCCATCCCCGAATTCATCGCCTTATAGCCATTGATCAAGAGGAGAGCACTAAAGAAGTAAAGCAGACTTAAGCCCAAAAGAATCATCATATACCGACGCTCACGTAGCCGAAAAGGGATCTTCTTAATCCACATAACGAGGGCTATAAATGCCGTAGCAAAAGTAAAGCGGTAAATCAAAATATTCTCGGTCGTGTACCCCATCCGCATCAAAGGCACAGTAAATAGTGGTATCAAACCAAATGTGGCAGAAGAGAGCAGTGCAGCCACATATCCTTTACTTTTTTCTTGTATATTCATACCGTCAGCATTCAGATTAAAACGAATCAAAGAGTGTCGGCTGGCAAGGAGCAAATGAGAGTCTATGGTAAGGGGTAGTACCCCACTTATGAATGGCTTCAATATGCTTACGTGTACCATAGCCCATATTATGGTGCCAATCGTATTGAGGATACTCCTCTGCCAATCTGCACATAAGAGCATCTCTGTAGGTCTTTGCTAAGATTGAAGCAGCAGCAATACTCGCCACACGATCATCGCCACCCACCAATGTCTCGTAGGGTATCTGTAGCTCGCTTCTGAAGCGATTACCATCGATTAATAGATACTCCGGCTCTATCGAAAGGTGCTTAATCGCCATCGTCATTGCCCTAAAAGTAGCATTAAGGATATTAATAGCATCTATTTCTCTCGGAGCTACCTCTCCGATAGCGTAAGCCAAAGCCTCAGACTTAATAGCCTCAGCCAATCGCTCACGTTGTCTGGGAGAGAGTTTCTTGGAGTCATGCAATCCCTCAATTGCACATCGGGGTGGCAGGATAACAGCAGCGGCAACGACGGGACCGGCAAGGCACCCACGCCCCACTTCGTCTACCCCGGCTTCGAGCCTACTCTCTAATAACCTAATGGGTAATTCGGGCTTCATTCCTCGCTCACTATTTGCTGAAGACATAGGGATGTAGCGGTTCGGTGTGGATGATAATATGCGTACCCGCTCCAAACCTTTCCCTAAGTGCGTTTTCGAGAAGGATAGTTCGCTCGTGGGCGACGTGCAGCGATGTATTGCCATCCATACGAATATCCATCTCGATAGCAATTGTATCACTCCCCGTCATACGCGTACGCAGGTTATGAGGATCGCTAATACCATCAATACCTCGAGCTATATTTATGATCTCCTCCTCCGTATCATGTGGCAGACTAGCTTCGGTAAGCTTTCGCAGAGCCGGATGACACACCTCAACGCCCATTTTCATCACAAAGCAAGCCACCACGATAGCGGCAATAGGCTCCATTAGCTGTGCAGTACCACCGAAAAGGATAGACGACCCTGCCCCCACTAATACTGCAAACGATGTAAATACGTCACTTCGGTGATCCATAGCCTCGGCTCTGAGCACCTCACTACGCGTTTCATTGGCTTTCTTAATCGTATAACGATAGGCGAATTCCTTAAGAAGCATAGCAAAAATAGCGACCCCTAAGACCGTTTTTTCGGGCTGAATAGGCAGAGTCCCCTTCTTAAAAAAATCCGCGATAACCTCTCCTGCATGCACGATAATTAGAATCGCCGCCACAATCATGGCAAACCCCAATGCAAGACTTGCTACCGTCTCATACTTCCCATGACCATAATCGTGATCGTCGTCCTGTGGTTTTCCCGAAAGCTTAAGGAAGACATAGACCACAAGATTAGAAATAATATCCGTGAGAGAATTGATACCATCAGCAATCAGTGCGGCACTATGCCCCAATATCCCCACTACAAGCTTTAGGGGCGGTAATATACAATTTACCCACAAACTCAGACGATATGCCGATACTTTGGCTTTATGATTATCAGAAGTCCCCATATACCTTAGTACAATCTATCCCTTCAACACTCAGTAGTAATACAGAAAACGAATCGTGCAAAGATACCAAATAAGACAATACCCCAATGGACAATATCACACACGCCCATTGAGTAGAAGTATGAGGCAAACGTTACTCCTGTACTTTGCCGGTACGAGCTGAGTAGGTCCCCAATGACCAAAGCTTAATAACGATAAATCATAGTGCAGGAGCCGCCTCACGAAGTAATCATTAAAGCTAATCTCAATTATCGCCAAATCATTCAATAGATACTTTATAAATCGGATTGAAGTATTGAGGCAAAACGGATATCCTATATCAGCCAAAGCAAATACCCTAAATTAGCCGAGACGAATACCCTATATTCGCCAAGGCTAATACCTGGTATCCATAAAGGCTTATTACCGATATCCTCCATAGCGAACTTCAGCACTACATAAAACGGGACCTCCGACAACCAAAATATAATACTTACCGGATACGTCCCTTCGCATAGCTCCAATACCCATTACATTATTAATTAAGTATTTTTGGTAACTTTGTGGTTGGGATCACTGGTATGTGATCTCTTTTTTCAGGGAGTGGAGATAGTATTCATCACGAAATGACCACAAATATGAAGAGATTGTCGCTAATAGCCTTGGTGGCTTGTATCAGTAGCATTGCCACTTTTTCGGCTAAAGCACAAACCAATATACAGTACCACTACATAGTGGGAAACTACTTTTACAATGACCTTAAGGAGCAAAAGACTCCGAATAATCTCCTGACATTAGAGCATGCATCTGGTGATAAATGGGGTGCCAATTATATTTTTGCCGACTTCACGATGGGCAATGGCAACCTGCAAAGTGTCTACACTCAGATACATCGAGATACCAAATTTTGGGAGGCTCCCATATACATACACCTTGAATATGATGGGGGTGTAGCTCGTGGCAGTAGCGATATATTTAACCACTCATACCTTGGGGGGCTGAGCTGGAGATACGACAATGACGCTAAGGCAACTTATCTATCCGTAGCGATGTCGTACCGCTATGACCAAGGCTGGAATAAGCCTCACAATATGTCACTATTAGGCTCCTGGAGCTGGACAAGTTGGAATCGGCTATTTACCCTATCGGGCTTCGCCGTCCTCAACACCCAAAGAGTGGATGGAGTCAATAGCGGTATTAACTTCTTGTCCGAGCCACAGTTTTGGCTCAATATTAACCAATTCGTTGGTGTTCCTGACGACTTTAACCTCAGCGTTGGTTCGGAAGTCAAACTTTCTTATAGTGTAGTGGCACCCGACCACTTTTATATTCTGCCTACAGTAGCAGCCAAGTGGACTTTCAATTAAACTAAGGCTCAGCATTATGTCAAAGAAAGAGAAACGTTTGATGAGGGTACACGTAGAGGGGTGGACTTTTCTCCTTGGAGCAACCATATTGCTCGGTGCCTCGCTATTTTTTCTGTATATTCTCCCCGAATACAAGGTATTCTTTTGGCTTTGGCTACCCTGTGTCCTCACACTCATAGGTCTAAGTATCAACTTTTATCGTTTCCCTAAACGAAAGCAACAGAGTAGTGATCCTCTTGCTGTTTTAGCCGCCACTGATGGTAGGATTGTTGCGATAGAGAAAGTCTACGAACCAGAAGTACTGAAGTGCGAATGTATCCAAGTTTCTACCTTTATGACCATATTCAACGTCCACGCACAGTGGTTCCCCGTTGCTGGCGAAGTGGTATTTACAAACCATCAAGATGGGCGTTTTTGGAGTGCTACTTTACCTAAAAGCAGTGCCGAAAATGAGCGAAGTAACGTCGTCGTTAAGACACAACAAGGGCACCTGATTTTGGTACGACAGATAGCCGGAGCCGTAGCAAGGCGCATCGTTACTTATGCCAACGTCGGTGAAAAATACGAGACAGACGAACCTTTAGGATTTATCAAATTCGGGTCGAGAGTCGACCTTTTTCTACCATTAGACAGCGATATTAAAGTAGGACTTAATCAAGTAGTTTGGGGTAATGAGACGCTAATTGCGATGCTTCCACCCATAAATAACACGATCGAATAATGGCTATGATACGTAAGCATATCCCCAATATAATCAGCCTCCTAAACGCACTCTTCGGAGCCTTCGCAGTATTTTACGCTCTGAGGTATGAGGACATCGGTCATGCCATAATATGTATGTTATTGGCTGCACTAATGGACTTCCTCGATGGCTTTACAGCACGTAAGTTAGGAGCCTATTCGCCACTCGGCAAAGACATTGACTCGCTATGCGATGTCATCTCTTTCGGGGTCGCCCCTTCGGCAATGCTACTCGTTGCACTACAGAGCATAGGCTTTCCCATCTCTGCCATTGCCCTCATCATGGTTCCTGCATCGGTATATCGGTTAGCAAAATTCAACCACGACACCCGACAAACTTCATCATTTATCGGACTTCCTACTCCAGCCAATGCCCTTTTTATCGCAGGCCTCGCCTACTTCACTAATACATATGCAGATGCTATTTCATCGGCACCCCTCTCCATCACATATAAGATATTCGCCCTCTACCCCCTAATCATTGTCGCACACTCATACCTGCTCATAAGCGAGATGCCTATGTTCTCTCTAAAAAGCTCAAGTGGCTATACTAAGACCGGCTACTTTATCCGCTTAGGTGTGGTGGGAGCGACAACTATCATTGGCTTAATCCTCTGGAGCTTTAGCGGACTTGCCGTAGGATTAGGACTTTATACCCTCATCAATCTTTGGGATTACCTCAAAGACAAGATCCCCGAATAACGATTACTTTCACGCAAATATTATTAATCCCATATATGAAAACTAACACCTTCACACTACTTGCATTGCTACTCGTTCTTGTTTCATGCAGAAACGAGGAGAAGAGTTATGACGAACTACTCCAGCCCTACTATCAACCAGAGTATGCAGTAGGATTCTCTATCTACCACCTCGAAGGTATGCAAAGTACCATCATCCGTATCACTAATCCATGGCAAGGAGCTGAGGATGTCGTAATGGATACATTCGTACAACGCCAGAACGAAGTGCCACCTAAAGGATTTGTAGGTCAGGTAGTGCGTGCGAATCCGGAGCGACTAATTGCCCTCTCCACAACTAATATCGGGATGCTTCAATGCCTCGGTGAAGAGAAGCGAGTCGTGGGTGTCAGTGGTCTGCAATATGTATTCAACGACTACCTAACTGACCCTAAAAATGGTGTTAAAGACCTTGGCGAACAGATGCAATATGAGACATTAGTGAGCCTTAAGCCCGATATCGTTTTTTGCTACGGCGTTTATGATGCCCAGCAAATGATGACCGACAAGCTTGAGGAATTAGGCATCCCATACCTCTATAGTGCCGCTTATCTTGAGCAAAGTGCCTTAGGGAAAAGCGAGTGGTTGGTAGTCTTTGCCGAGCTACTTGACATGCAAGAGAAAGGGATAGAGCGATTCCGTACTATTGTAGATAACTATAACGAAGCTAAGGCTCTGACTTCCTCAATACCGGATACGGACAAACCCACCGTGATGCTTAATGCACCCTTTAATGATACATGGGTACTTCCACCTCTGAAAAGTGTCACTGCGACATTGATAAGAGACGCAGGAGCTATTCCTTATACAGGGAAAGAGGAACAGGGAAGTGTCAGCAACATCGGGATGGAGGAGGCATTTTCTCTACTTCGAGAGGCAGATTATTGGCTCGGACTTGGGCAAATGGTCAAAATTTATTCCGAGCTTTCGCCTGCCATTAGAGCTCACTCCAAAGACATTAGGGCGGTACAATTGGATCATCTATATAATAATAATGCACAATTGACACTAGGTGGAGGCTCTAATTATTATCAAGAAGGGATCGTCCGCCCTGACATTATTCTTAGGGACTTAATTGAGATATTTCACCCTGAGCTTCAGGAGCATGATCTTTACTTTTACCGTCACGTACCCACTAAGTAATGCGAAATAATCGAGGAATAGGTATCGGGGTATTGCTCCTCATGTTGCTTGTCATGCTTGTCGCTGACCTGCTTATTGGCGACGTTTCCTATACCCCTAAGGAGGTATTACTTGCCCTTCAGGGAAAAGGAGAACCCTCAACCCTTCAGATCATAACACGCGTTAGGGCCACTCGCGTAGCGGTTGCACTCCTTATCGGGATAGCACTTCCTATCTGCGGATTGATGATGCAGACGATATTCCAAAACCCACTTGCCGACCCCTATATCTTGGGTGTAAGCTCAGGCACAGGCTTAGGCGTAGCCCTCTTTATCCTCGGTATTCCTCTATTAGGTACCAACGTCCCTCAGTGGATTTTAGACTTTGGAGTACTGGGAGCTGGGTGGTTGGGTGCTGCTCTTGTGCTACTCCTCATTTTGATAATGAGCAGTAGGATCAGCAATATATTCGGGGTCCTCGTTATCGGGGTAATGCTCAGCTACACCGTATCCTCAATCATACAAATCCTACAATTCTACTCCAGTGCCGAACAGTTGCAGCTATTTACACTTTGGAATCTCGGCACCCTTTCAAGCGTTACCAAAAATCACTTGGCTGTAATGACCCCGATGATCCTCCTCGGAATCCTGATATCAGTCATCTCGATTAAGCCTCTTAACCTTTTGTTATTAGGCGATGAGTATGCTCAAACAATGGGGCTCAGCATTAAGCGAACCCGCACAATGGTTTTCGGTGCTACCACACTCATGGCTGGTACAGTCACAGCATACTGCGGGCCAATAGGCTTCATCGGGCTTGCCATGCCACACGTTGCACGATTTATTTTCCGCACTTCAGATCATGCGGTATTACTTCCCACAACGTTGCTCCTTGGGGCAATTGCCATGCTGCTTTGCGATATAATAGCTAAAGCAATGGTCATACCTATCAATGCCGTGACAGCACTCCTCGGCATCCCCATTATACTTAAGGTGATACTTAGCCAACTTAAAACGCGATGAAATTAGAACTCAAAAGCATATCAGCTGGCTACGAAACTCCATTGATAAGTGATGGCAATGCACTCCTCATCGGTGGCTCTTTAGTCGCTCTTCTCGGTAGAAACGGAGCAGGAAAAAGCACTCTCCTTAGACATATATCAGGGCTACTTCCTCTCATTTCTGGACAAGTCGTCATCGGGGGAAAATCGATTCACACCCTTACGGAAAGAGAGCGTGCCAAGATGATAAGTTTTGTTACCACTTGGCGTGGTAGAGCCATTCAGATGACGGCAAGAGAGGTAGTAGGCTTAGGACGAAGCCCATACACCAACCGCATGGGTCGCCTCTCGAAGCACGACGGAAGGGTGGTTGAGGAAGCTTTGATTCAGGTAGGCATACCTCACTTGGCAGATAAATTTGTGAGCGAAATCAGCGACGGCGAAAATCAAAGGGTGATGATAGCTCGGGCATTAGCTCAGGACACACCTGTCATACTACTGGATGAACCTACGGCCTTTTTAGACCTTCCCAATAGGTATGAACTCGCTTTACTCCTCAGAAAATTAGCACACCAAAGAGATAAAATCATACTCTTTAGCACCCACGATCTGGATGTTGCTCTACAGCTTTGCGATATTCTGATGCTTATAGATAGACATACGCTGGTGACACAAGCCACTTCTGAAATGCGTCAGTCTGGGTACATTGAGCAACTTTTCAGCTCAGATAAAGTGGCAATAGATCCAGAAACTGGGAATGTACACCTAAGGAAACTGGGGTAAAAGGATATCCATAATACCATTTGACGAATACCAGGTATTAGCCAAGGCTAATACCTGGTATTTCTTGAGGCTGATTCCCTATATCCACAAAAGCGAATACCAAGTATAATTTTGAGTGCTACTAAGGTTTGTAAAAAACTTAGTGGCGAAATATCTCTGAAAGGAGTCCATCAGTAGCCCCAAGTTGCTCCTCAATCCATTGATGAGCAGCTTGGCCACTATTTACGAGATAAGTGTCGTCAGAGAGTAATTTATCAATGATAGAAGTAGCCTCCGAGAGCGAAGAGACAGTGAAGCCTCCACCTACCTTAATGAGTTCGACTGCTTCTCTAAACTTATGGTAATTAGGACCAAAGAGGACAGGAATACCATATACAGCCGGTTCAAGAGTATTATGAATACCTTTACCAAAGCCGCCTCCTATATAGGCGATGTCAGCAAAACGATAGAGCTTTGAGAGAAGACCTACCTTGTCGATAATGAGCATTTTCATTTGCTCTAAACCCTTACCCGCCCATTCACTAAAGCGAGTCGCTTGTCCGTCAGCTATCGATATAATGGCTCGGATATGAGACTCATCCACTTCGTGCGGTACGACAATCGGAAATACCTTAGGGTGAGACAAGAGGTAAGGGATAAGCATCTCCTCGTCCTGTGGCCAGCTACTACCGAGAATAATTATCTTACTGCCCTTTTGTTTCACCACCTTACTCAATGCCTCAAGAGCTGGGAGTGAAAACGCGTCGTCACGTATCATCGCCACCCTATCAATACGGGTGTCACCCGTGACAATCGCATTATCAAAACCTATTGAGTGTAGTAACTCCACCGACTCCTTATTCTGTACAAAAATGGTTTTGAATGCCCTCAATGCATCACGGAAAATAGCTCCATAACCTTTCTTGAAAAATGGCTGTTCCTGCCTGAATATTGCAGATATAAGGTAGGTCGTTATCCGACGTTTACGGAGAAGAGATAAGGTACGCAACCAAAACTCATACTTGACAAAGAGCACGATTTCTGGTTGCAACGTATCTATAAAACGGACTATATCCCGTGACGTATCAAAAGGTAAGTAAGTGACAATATCCACAAGAGGATAATTCTTTCTTGGCTCATAGCCAGAGGGCGAGAAGAAAGTCAAAGCCACTCTGTAATAGGGATAATCACTATGAAGTCGCTCTAAAAGAGGACGAGCTTGCTCAAATTCCCCCAAAGACGAGACGTGAACCCAAATCCACCGATCCCCATCGCGTCGCACGGCTCTTAACCGATCCAATACCCTCTTTCGCCCCTCGATCATAAGCTTAGCCTTACGATGAAAAGGAGCTACCATGTATATTGCCCCCACATATACACTTATAGCTAAGGTATAAAGAAACCGATAAAGGCACTTCAGATTCATCACCTCCAAGGGTCTTCGTCTAACATTTTGCCACCCGCATTGTCAGAGGGTTCAGAGGTAGAATGCTCCTCTTCATAGTAAAAAGTATCCTCCTCAAAGTTTCTTCCCTGCAGAGTTAAGTGCATATTACTTCGCACCATCGGGCTAACGTCATGGAAGTTATTGATAGTGATACTCCGCCATATCGTATCCTTTAGCTCCTGCACTCCCTGACCAGTAACTGCCGAAAAGAATACCGTCTCTATCCCCTCAGGGAGTGTCGGCTTCAGCAATTCTTGTAACTCAGAGTCGATAAGGTCACACTTGGATACCCCCAATATCTTATTCTTACCCATCAACTCAGGATTGTATTGCTCCAGTTCTCTAAGCAAGATTTGATACTCCTTAGAGATGTCTTCGGTATCAGCCGGCACAATAAAAAGTAGCACTGAGTTACGCTCAATATGACGTAAAAAACGAAGCCCTAAGCCTTTCCCATCGGCTGCACCCTCAATAATACCTGGGATGTCAGCCATAACAAAGGACCGACCATCACGATAATTAACGATACCTAAATTAGGCTCTAAAGTCGTGAAAGGGTAGTCAGCTATCTTTGGCTTAGCCGCAGAAAGGATAGAGAGAAGAGTCGACTTCCCCGCGTTCGGAAAACCCACTAAGCCCACATCGGCAAGCATTTTAAGCTGCATCACTACCGTCATTTCGCGACTTGGTTGACCCGGCTGAGCATAACGCGGTGCCTGATTTGTGGCTGTAGCAAACTGGGTATTGCCGAGACCGCCTTTACCACCCTCGAGGAGCATTATTACCTCGTCATGCTCCCGTACTTCGCAAATAAAGTCACCCGTATCTGCGTTATACACGACGGTGCCGAGGGGGACATCAATATAAACATCTTCGCCATCCTTGCCACTGCTATTCTTAGCTCCGCCGTGGCTACCATCTGTGGCAAATATATGCCGGTCGTACCTCAAATGAATAAGTGTCCAGTAATTACGATTACCCCGAATGTACACATGACCACCTCGACCGCCATTTCCGCCGTCAGGACCTCCTTTAGGGACAAACTTCTCTCTACGGAAGTGGCTGGAGCCAGATCCGCCTCTACCTGAGCGACATATCAGTTTAACGTAATCAACAAAATTTGATTCAGCCATCGTTTACTTTCTTATTTCGTCACTTCTTTAGACCGACTCAATATGTTTCGTCAATGCTCTTTGTAATAGGCATCTATGCTACTAATGAGGTTATGAGTTATCTCATCAATCGTACCGAGTCCATTAACAACAACTAAGGGAGCATTGGTCTCCTTAAAGTACTTAATCACTGGTTCAGACTGCTCGTGATACACCTTGAAGCGCTTCTGTATGGTATCTTTATTGTCATCAGACCGCCCTGAGACTTTACCTCTCTCCAAAAGACGATTCATCAACTCGCTCTCTGGTACCTCCATATCTACGAGCAAAGGCATTGGCCACTGCCTTGTTGAAAACTCCGCCAATAGCGCCTCCGCCTGCGCCACAGTACGAGGGAAGCCATCAAGGATTACCCCTTTAAAGTCTTTGATCTTATTGATATGCGAAAAAAGGAGATTAAGGATCAGCTCATCTGGGACTAATTTCCCGACAGAGATAAGTGCATCTATTTCGTGGGCTAAGGGTCCACCATTTGCCACTTCCTCTCTTAGGAGGTCGCCTGTTGAGATATGCTCGATACCATAATGCTCTGCAAGAAATTGGCTCTGAGTACCTTTGCCCGAGCCCGGGGCTCCAAATAATATCAAATTACGCATAGTATCAATATCTACTATATATAGTGTGTAATGTATTCATCAAAAGTCTCTGATAGGTACACGCTACCAAGTGCTTGTAAATACCACTGAAAATACCTAATAATGCTATATTAATCAGTGGGTCGTAAAAGACTATTGCTTGAGTACGTAAATGTCTCGAAGCATTCTGCCGCCACCATTATAGTCCAATCCGTAGCCTACAATGAAGTCATTAGGGATCTCACAACCGACGTAATCGGCAGGCTTAGCACCCTTAGCTAAAGCATTTGGTTTGGAGAGCATCGCGGCCACGTACACCTCCTCAGCTCCACGCTTTTCGTATAGCTTTCTTAGCTCCGTTACTGTAAAGCCGGTATCAACTAAGTCCTCAAGGATGACTACTACCCTACCCTCCATAGGCACCGTAGGCTTCATCAGCTCCTGGAGAGTACCCGTCGAGGATAAGCCGTCGTACGAACTATATTTAGCAAATGCGATATCACACTCGCAGTCTAACTCACGTGCCAGTTCGGCGGTGAACATAAATGCACCACTTAGGATACATACAAATAAGGGGTTCTTTGCCCCAAGGTCTCGCATAATATCCCTCGCCAGACTTTTCAGAATAGGACGAATCTCCTCTTCTGATAGGTAGGGAACAAATGTAAGACCGTGGATTTCAACGCTATCTTTCATGAAAATAGTCCTTAAGTTTGGTATATTGGGTTACAAATTTAGCTAAAAAAGAAGTAACTCACACTGCCACTACAAAAGAATTCTTATCAACAACTCCCAAACCCTCTATATATCACGGAGCATATAGATACCCGGTATTCGGTAAAACTAATACTGGGTATTCGTCTCAACGAATATAGGGAATTCACCTCGACTAATACCCAGTATCCAAAAAAGCGAATATCAGGTATCACATTATGATCGGGAAACATATATTCCACACCTACAATAAGCTATTGAGAGCAAATACTATAAAGGATATCTCAAGAATAATAGCGGGATAAATGCAAAATTGCTATCTTTGCGGTATGAAGATAAAAGAGCTAATCATAGTGTTGCTATTGCCGTGTGCAAGTCTATTCGCTCAGGAGTCGAGGTCATCAATATTTGATGCTCTCGGTGTGAGTAAAGCGGGCGAGGGAGTTGTCCTCATCACCCAAAGCCCAGCGATCCAAGCCGTTGTAGGCACACCTGATAATAGATTAGCGAGTGCCTTAGTGGTTAATGGGGTCGCTATTTTACAGGGGTACAAGATTCAGGCTTATAGTGGGAATCTGCATAACAGCCGTACCATTGCCAATCGCAGACAGCACGAAATCAATTCGCTTTTCCCCGAATTGGCTGCTATGGTAGAGTATGATGCCCCCTTTTGGAGAGTGCGTGTGGGTAACTTTGTAG
The DNA here is from genome assembly GCA_934364985.1 of uncultured Porphyromonas sp. Classification (GTDB taxonomy): domain Bacteria; phylum Bacteroidota; class Bacteroidia; order Bacteroidales; family Porphyromonadaceae; genus Porphyromonas_A. Next base: position 46,484 of record CAKRMU010000003.1, read on the forward strand.
ATCAATCCGAAGCCCAATCTACATTAGTGGAGCTTCGAAGAGCATTCCCCGCTTTCGCTCGTGAGATGTACATAGTCCGCACTCAGGTAAAGGTAGCTCAGTAATATATAACCCTCACATCTTATTATGTCACACCATACCAATCCTTACTTCACCGAGCCTATTGATAGGGAGGAGGAGGAAGAATTAATAGTACAGATAGGCGAACACAATAAAGCTATCATTACACTCCTGGGGGAGGATCCTGAGCGAGAAGGATTGCTCAAAACCCCCGAACGCGTGGCACGTGCATACCGATTCCTAACTCAGGGATATAGCCAAGACCCGGCAAAGGTATTGGAGTCAGCAAAATTTAGAGAGGACTACAAGCAGATGGTCATTGTCAAAGACATCGGCTTTTATTCGCTATGCGAGCATCACATGTTGCCATTTTTCGGCAAGGCACACATCGCCTACATCCCGAATAAGTACATCACCGGGCTGAGTAAACTTCCACGTGTGGTGAATATACTATCGCGTCGTCTACAAGTGCAAGAGCGTTTAACGACCCAGATAAAAGAGTGTATCCAGGAGAGCCTTTCGCCACTCGGAGTGATGGTCGTTATCGAAGCGCAACACATGTGTATGCAGATGAGAGGCGTTGAAAAGCAGGGATCAATCACTACGACAAGCGACTTTACGGGAGCTTTTCAAGACAGTAAGACGAGGGAAGAATTTATGAGCCTCATCAGATAATTACACCATTAAGCAAAGAATATTAGTAGGAGGAGTACACAAAAAGTATTGACATAGATTGGTTAACTACCTATTTCAGATGGTAGAATACATACTGCTCACCACAGACGACAATAGGCATAAAGATCGGATACTACCCAATAACATCAACCCAATAATCCATATCTCACACCTATGATGGATCGCATAAAGCTTTTTGCTACCCTCCACATTGTGACGAATAAAACATATATCACACTTCATAATTACTCGTAATGAAACCAAACGAATTTGCAGTCTTCTCAGGGACTAAGAGTCTTTATTTAGCAGAGGAAATATGCCAGTGCCTCGGGTGTAATCTGGGACAAATGCGTGTTGATCGCTTTGCCGATGGAGAGTTTGCAGTATACTACGAAGAGTCTATTCGAGGAAAAGACATTTTCTTAGTACAATCTACGGTACCCACCACAGACAACTTAATGGAGCTTCTACTGATGATCGATGCCGCCAAACGAGCCTCAGCACACTACATTACCGCCGTCATCCCATACTTTGGTTGGGCAAGGCAGGATCGAAAAGATAAGCCTCGCGTGTCTATTGGTGCCAAGTTAATCGCTGATCTATTACAAACAGCCGGCATCTCAAGGCTAATTACGATGGATCTTCATGCCGACCAAATTCAAGGTTTTTTTAACCTCCCGGTAGACCACTTGTACGCATCAAACCTTTTCCTTGACTACGTAAAAGAGCTCATGGATAAGGGTGAAATCAATCACGAGGATGTAGTTATCGCCACGCCTGATGTAGGAGGTACAAAACGGGCAAATACCTATGCAAAAGCCATCGGAGTACCTCTTGTCATTTGCCATAAACTAAGACTGAGAGCCAACGTAGTGGCAGAGATGAGAATCATAGGCGACGTAGAAGGCAAAGACGTACTACTGGTAGATGACATCGTGGATACCGCTGGTACCATGACCAAAGCCGCCAACCTAATGATGGAAAATGGAGCTCGCTCCGTGCGTGCACTCGTAAGTCACGCCGTGATGAGTGACCCCGCGACCTCGCGAATTGAGCAAAGTGCCTTAAAGGAAATGGTATTTACCAATTCAATACCATACGACAAAGGAGGCAAGAACATACACTCATTATCCGTGGCACCGATGTTTGCCGAAGCCATCCGAAGGGTAGTCGAGCACGAGTCTATTAGCGATTTATACTCAATGTAGTATTGAGTGTCGCCAATCGCGACACCATATATATAGTTTATGAAAGAGGGGCAATATCTTCCACATATATCAGGAGAAGCATTGCCTCTCTTTCGCTCTCATCTCCTCCATTGGTACGAAATAAACCAGCGAGAATTGCCCTGGCGAGGGACAAAAAATCCCTATCTAATCTGGGTCTCAGAGATAATTCTACAACAGACACAAGTGGTACAAGGGTGGGATTACTATCTGAGATTCACAGAAAAATATCCCGATATCCCTTCACTTGCGAACGCCGATGAGGAGGAGCTTTTATTGCTATGGCAGGGACTTGGATACTACTCCAGAGCCCACAATATGCTACAAGCCGCCCGGCAGATGATGCAATGCCACGGAGGTATATTTCCCAAAAACGAAAAAGAGGTATCCGCCCTTAAGGGCATCGGACCATATACCACAGCCGCCATTATGAGCATAGCTTACGACGCTCCTCTTGCCGTAGTGGATGGCAACGTATATCGCATTTTGTCTCGCTTAGAAGCATCATCGACACCCATCGACACCCCACAAGGGCAAAAGGTCTATCGGGCATTGGCACAAGCATATTTAGACCATGAGCAACCGGGGAAATACAACCAAGCGATGATGGATCTCGGAGCAACCATCTGCACACCCCATAACCCAAAGTGTACCGATTGCCCCATCGCCCGTTATTGCATTACATATAAGCAACCTCTTTTAGCCGAATTACTCCCCATCAAAGCTAAGAAAACAAAGGTCGTCGATCGCTACCTTGATTACTTCTTACTCCTGCAAGACGATACCTTTTATGTCGTACAAAGAGATCGGCGAAGTATCTGGAAAGGGCTTTACCAATTGCCTCTAATCGAAAGTGCAAAACAGTATGCCAGCGAGGACGAACTGCAGGAAGCCATCCATGGTGAGTGGCATATCGCTGAGAGTAGAGAGTTAAAAACGCATCGCCTGACACACCGACTTTTGCATATCCGGATACATATCTGTACTCCCATAGATACCCCTCAGCCACTGCCTTCACCCTACATACGCATCCCCATAAGTAGCCATTCTGAGTACGCTTTTCCCAAACCTCTTCGCCACTTTCTCGACAAGTTTTTTTGACGATTGTCTCCTATGCGTTTGCTACTTACATAATAAAACCTTAACTTTGAAGCCTGTAAACGAAAACCCTTATAAGTATCAAACAACTTATGTCTACAACCAATTTAAGCGATTACAATCCCAATGAAGTGCCACGGGCAGAGAAAAAAAAATTCACCATTATCGTCTCTGAGTGGAATCGAGAGATCACATTTCCGCTCCGTGATGGTGCCATTGAGACACTCCTGAAGTATGGAGTCAAGGAGAGCGATATAATGGTTCGCTACGTGCCAGGTAGCTTTGAGCTGATTTATGCAACCAAAAAGACCTTACAGTATTGCAGGTGCGATGCCATCATCGTCCTCGGAAGTATCATCAGGGGAGAGACACCTCATTTTGATTACATATCCCAAAGCGTGATGATGAATATCGGATATCTCAATGCATCTAATACCGCCACAATGGTCTCGGGGAATAACATTCCTATAATCAATGGTGTGCTAACGACGAATGACAAACAGCAGGCACTTGACCGAGCAGGTGGCAAACTGGGTAATAAAGGAGTGGAGTGTGCGGTGACGGCTCTTAAGATGATTCACTTCTAACACTATCAAATAATATAATAAAAAGGGTGCTACATTTCGTAAGCACCCTTTTATTATATATAAAGATGAATCCCCATAAGGCAAATCAACGTTTTCCAAAGTAAATAGGCACAAAATCCTTTGTTTGATAAAAGTTAGGTACCTCTGAAGAAATAGGTTGCCACGAGAGGGCGTGAGGCATAGTAGTGGTATCACCACACTTAAAGAGATTCATCCGCAAGTAGCTTGGTGCACCATCCGCCTCAAGATCGACCCCTAATACGCTAAAAGGGATAAAGACAGAGACCCAAAAAGAATAGACACCCTGAGGACGGTCAAATATCATTCCGCGACGCTCGCTTGAGGCTCTTAGAATTCGTGGCATATCCTCCGGGGGCAAAGGGGTAGTCGTTACATTACCAGCACACTTCGAAGCACAGCAGGTACCGATGCAATTAAAAGCAAACCTGAAGTACTCATCTGCTCCAGGCAATTGCATAAATAGCCCCACACAAGTATCCTCATGCACCTTTTCACCATCCTCAGCGAAACCAGCCTTTAAGCCAATCCCCTTGCTCCAAAAGCGACAATACACCCCCTTGGCAGAGTATGCAAGGTCAGCAACAGTTATGGGTGAGTAAGGGTAAATATTTCGCCAATTATTCTCCATAATTGGCAACCGAAGAGCCTTACTCTCCATTACCATTTCTTGCGACGATAGCTCCAGTGCATCCAGCACAGGCAGATAAGGGATCACATAAGTACGAGCCTCCATAATAATCGTCCATAATTTAGCATTAATAACAATTCCTCCAAATATATATAAAATATTTCATTACCGGATGTATTTTGCCAGAATATTTCATTTATAGCATACACTCGATGCAAAAAACGGAATTAACCCAAGTGGATTTAAAGATAAAAAAGCGGTGTGCTTAGTACCACACAGGCACCAAACACACCACCCTATTACTATATTCCTAATTACAATAACTTTAATACTCCTCCTCGTCAAAGAAAAAGTCTTCCTTACTTGGATAATCAGGCCATATCTCCTCTATATTGTCATAGATCATCTCTTCATCTTCAATCTCTTGCAGGTTTTCAATGACCTCAAGCGGTGCACACGTTCGCTGAGCATAGTCAATTAGTTCATCCTTAGTGGCAGGCCATGGTGCATCATCAAGCTTAGAAGCTAATTCAAGTGTCCAATACATAATTTATTCTCTAAGTAATTATAAAATAAGACATTTATAATAATTGCCTCTGCAATTTGCCCTCAAAGATAACACTTTTTGGCACAATTGCAAATATCCACTACCCCTTATCAATAATAGTCAACACTCGCCATAGCACTATACCGTGAAGCATGACGAATAATTGGCGAAATACGACATTACTATAACGTTGTGTAGCGAAGAAAGGATAGACTAATTAGGGGGTCATACCGGAAGTATAAATAATTGATTGACAACAAATAGCAATAGAGCAGAAGAATGGATATGCATAAAGAGTGCAAGGATACCCATAATTCGCTCAAACGAATACCCTAAATTAGTCTAAACGGATATAGGGAATACGATTGAACGAATACCAGGTATCCATTTTTTTGTGTCCCCCAAGGAGAATACTTTATAACCTAAAAACATAGTATTCATTACGAAAAGACTATCAGCATTTTTTAGTACCTTTGCGAGCGTTGGTAGTCAACTACCAAGTATCTAATGTTTTCACACAACAAAAAGAAATTGGAGATGATGAAGCGTGATGCAAGATATATCTTTGTGACTGGTGGCGTGGTATCCTCGCTTGGGAAAGGTATCGTGGCAGCATCGCTTGGCAAGTTGTTGCAAAGCCGTGGTTACAGTGTCACCATACAGAAATTTGACCCATATATCAATGTGGATCCCGGTACCCTTAATCCTTATGAGCATGGTGAGTGCTACGTATGTGAGGATGGACACGAGGCGGATTTAGACCTTGGCCATTACGAAAGGTTCCTTGACATCCGCACATCAATCGACAATAATGTGACCTCAGGTCGCATTTACCAAAACGTTATTCAGAGAGAGCGCAGGGGTGATTTTCTGGGTAAGACCGTACAAGTGGTACCACATATCACAGACGAGATTAAGCGCAACGTCAAGAGACTAGGCTTGACAGGCAAATACGACTTCGTCATTACCGAGATCGGAGGTGTAGTAGGAGACATTGAGTCTTTGCCTTTCCTCGAGAGCGTTCGCCAGCTAAAATGGGAATTAGAGGATAAGTGTATGGTAGTGCACCTTACCTATGTCCCTTACATCAAAGCGGCAGGCGAAGTGAAAACCAAACCTACCCAGCACTCCGTTAAGCAGCTACAAGAGGAAGGGATACAGCCCGATATGCTTGTGCTTCGTACCGAAAGAATTTTAGACGAAAGCATACTTAATAAGGTCGCACTATTCTGCAACGTCCCTAAAAAAGCCGTCGTTCAGAGCTACGATGTCCCCTCAATATACGAAGTGCCCTTAGCACTTCAAGAGCAAGGAGCTGATGAAGTACTCCTAAAAAAATTCGGCATGGAGGTAGGGCAAAAACCCGAACTAAAAGAGTGGAAAGCCTTCCTTGAGCTGAGGGATAAAGCTACCGAAGAAATCCGTATAGGCTTAGTCGGGAAATACGTAGAGCTACAAGATGCCTACAAGTCTATTGATGAATCGCTTCAGCAATCAGCCATATATAATGGCAGAAAATTGCACCTCGTTCATATCCAATCAGAGAATATCACCCCGGAAAATGTGGAATCCAAGCTTAAAGATGTTGATGGCGTCGTAATAGCACCAGGCTTTGGGTCACGAGGTACCGAGGGGAAACTCTCTGCCATAAAATATTGTCGCGAACACAATTTACCCACACTCGGAATCTGCTTAGGTATGCAGATGATGGTCGTCGAGGGAGCAAGAAACATTTTAGGATTGGCGGATGCCAATTCGTCTGAGATAGAGCCTAAGACCACCAATCCTGTAATAGACCTGATGGACGAACAGAAATCTGTCGTCAACCTTGGTGGCACTATGAGGCTCGGAGCATACGAATGTCAATTGGCCTCAGGTAGCAAAGTGGCAGAAGCTTATGGCAAAACAGACATCAGGGAGAGGCATAGACATCGCTACGAGTTTAATAGCAAGTACGAGGAGGCTTTTGAGAATGCCGGCTATGTACTATCGGGCAAAAACCCTGACAGCGGACTGGTTGAAGTGATTGAATATCCCGAATTAGACTGGTTTATTGGGGTGCAATTCCATCCTGAGTATTCCAGCACTCTGCTACATCCACATCCCTTATTCCTATCATTCATACGTGCGGTAATCAAGCATTCTGAGCAATAAATAAAAGACTTTAATGGATAAAAATACAATCACTGGCTTCGTACTTATGGGTCTTGTATTAGTGGTTTTCACTTTACTTGGACGACCATCAAAAGAGCAAATAGAGGCACAGCAGAGGTACAATGATTCAATAGCCTTGGTACACCAAAGGGAAAAGGAGGCGGCTGAAGCCCTCTTGTCAGAGACCACTGAGGCCAAGGATACGGACTTGGAAATGTTGCCTTTAGAGACACAAGACTCCATAAGAATAGCAAGAGCTAAGCAAACCTTTGGCGAGCTTTCTGAGGCTTCTCAGGGAGAAGAATCCACATTTATCCTTGAGAATGATAGCGTTGCGTACACATTTAGTACCAAAGGAGGGTTCCTCGTTAGGAGTATTCTCAAGACCTACACTGACTATCAGGAGCAGCCTATTGAGCTTATCCGTCCGGAGGATGCCAAGTTTAGTTTTAGCTTTATTACCCGCAACAATCGTGTTGTGAGTACAGAGGACCTCTATTTTGATGCCCATCAGGATAGTCCCACTCAGCTCACGATGACACTTAAGGGGGATAATGGCGAGCAGCTTAGCTTTATATATACGTTGGAGCATAAGTATCTGCTTGATCTCCAGATCGTAAGTCAGGGCTTTGAGAATATACTCGCACAGAATGCTCCTTACTTAGATGCGACGATGCGACTCCCTATATATCAAAACGAGAAGGCGGCAAAGACGGAGCAAAGGTATTCTGGTACTGCTTACGAGTTATCAGGTGGGGGTGTTAAGAAACTCAACGTCTCTAAAAGTACTGATGAGAATATCAGTGGGAAGACAAAGTGGATTGCCTTTAGGGATATGTTCTTTTCGACCATAGTATATAGCCCTAATGGGTTAGATGCAGTAGCTCTAACCAGTGATGTTTTGGACGGCAAGGAGGGAAAGCTTAAGGAGCTACAAGCTAAATATAGCATTCCATTTGAGGGGCAAAAGGTTAACCTTAAGCTCTACACAGGACCGAATGACTACAAATTGCTTAAGCAAATTGACAAAGAATTAGAGACCGATACCGATCTTTCGAAGGTGGTAGAGATGGGGGGGTGGTTCCGCTTCATCAATATTTGGATCATCCAACCGGTCTTTAACTTTTTGGAGAAATTCATCAACAATTATGGTGTTATCATCCTGCTCCTCACCATATTTATTAAGATAGTGATACTCCCATTCACATACAAGAGCTATCAGTCTCAAGCCAAAATGAGGGTACTAAAGCCACAAGTGGATGCCATCAATGCTAAGTATCCTGGCGATGAAAATATGATGAAGCGCCAGCAAGAAACGATGGGGCTTTATCGTAAAATGGGTGTCAGTCAAATGGGGGGGTGTCTTCCCATGCTTTTACAAATGCCTATCCTTATGGCTATGTATCAGTATTTCCCCACAAGTATCAACCTCCGCGGGCAGAGCTTCCTCTGGGCAAATGATCTTTCGACCTACGACGATGTGATTAACTGGGGTACGAGCATACCATTATTAGGGGATCACATCAGTTTATTCTGCCTCATCATGACAGTGGTACAAATATTCTACATGAAGATAACCCAGCAACAGAGTGGTCAACAGATGCCTGGCATGAAGCTTATGCCGTGGATTATGGGTATCATGCTCTTCTTTTTCCTCAACGAAAACTCGGCAGCTCTCAGTTACTACCTGCTCCTATCAATGCTGATTTCTATCCTACAAACGCAGATCTTCAAGTGGACCACAAATGAGGAGAAGCTCCTCGCTCAGCTTGAAAAAAACAAGGCAAAACCAAAGAAGAAATCCAAGTGGATGGAGCGCCTTGAGCAGGCTCAAAAAGAGCAAGAGAGGCTACTTCGGGAGCAAAAAAATAGGAGATAATACCTACCCTAATATCACCTAAAGAAATTGATATTGCAAAAAGGCAGAGATCAAAGATATTTGGTTCCTGCCTTTTTTTAATACTTATAGCTGATCTCTACAAGCCATGAGGGAAGACTTAAGCAACTACCTGAATACCAATAAATAGCCCCACACGTCTACAAATACCTTGAATACGCTTCGGCAAATACCCTATATTCGTCTCAACGGATACAGGGTATCCGCCTGGGCGAATATCTGATATCCTTTTTACAATAAATATCCTTATCGGAGAAGCCTGCAATAGACGCGGTGTCTTAGATATGAATACGCCGAAAAAATTGTACCTTTGCAGGAGATTATAAGTTATGCTTTCAGCTTTTTATGGAGACGATTAAAACCATTTACAAAATAGGGCATGGACCCTCAAGCAGCCACACAATGGCACCACGGCGTGCAGCAGAGATGTTTGCTGGTCGTTTTACATCAGGTGAAGTCAAGGGCTTCCGTGTGACCCTTTATGGTTCGCTTGCCGCTACAGGCAAAGGGCATATGACAGATGTGGCAATATTGGAGGTATTGAATCCTATTGCTCCAACTAATATTATTTGGGAGCCGACCATTGTGCCTACGTTTCATACCAATGGGATGCTATTTGAAGCACTTGGCAACAACGATAACGTATTAGATAGCTGGAAAGTTTATAGCATTGGTGGCGGTTCGCTCGCTAATGAATATTTTGACGAGAGCCGTAACGAAGATATCTACCCACACAAAACTCTTGATGATATTATGCGTTACTGCCAGGACAATCGCATCACCTACTGGGAGTATGTAGAGAGATACGATGACCCTTCGGTATGGGAGCATCTCGCCAACGTGTGGCAGGTGATGAGGGAAGCTGTAGAAAGAGGACTTGAGGCTGACGGCATTCTACCTGGCGGTCTTAACCTCAGACGTAAAGCCGGTGAGTATCTCATCCGCTCTAAAAGCTTCACAAGTAACGTAGGGAGCAGGGGCTTAGTATATGCTTATGCCTTAGCTGTCTCCGAGGAGAATGCGGCGGGCAACGTTGTGGCGACGGCACCTACATGCGGGTCGTCGGGTGTTATGCCTGCTGTATTGTACCACTTACAAAAGTCCAGGAACTTCCCAGACAAAATGATACATAGAGCTTTAGCTACTGCTGGACTTGTAGGAAACGTTGCACGAACTAATGCCTCGATATCAGGTGCGGAGGTAGGCTGTCAGGGCGAAGTAGGCGTAGCGTGTTGCATGGCAGCCGCGGCAGCCAATCAATTGTTTGGAGGTAGTCTTAACCAAATTGAGTATGCCGCCGAGATGGGGCTGGAGCATCACTTGGGGCTGACCTGTGACCCTGTGTGTGGGTTGGTGCAAATTCCTTGCATCGAACGTAATGCCTTCGCGGCCGCCCGTGCCTTAGATAGCAATACCTACTCTACCTTTTCGAGTGGCTTCCATCGGGTATCTTTTGATCAGGTAGTGGATGTGATGAAAAAGACCGGTCACGACTTACCAAGTCTGTATAAAGAGACTTCGGAGGGAGGATTAGCTACTAGGTACTGCCCCATTCCCTGAGACTTCGTATAATATTCATCTACTGCGTCAGTCGCGGAGTGAGGTCTTCGTCACGTACCTATCCCATGGTTTTCAGAATCAGTTACCCTATCCTGATGACCGATAGTGGTTATTATAGACCCACAAATAGGGACACAAGGATTGGGACACTTAGGTCGCAAACAAAGCCGTGGTAGATAGAGGTGACAAGGTACTCCTTACCCGACGATGTAAGAATAGCTGGGAGGGTAACATCCATTGTCGTCGCACCTCCTGAAGCAATCGGGGCATAGGGACCGAAGTGCATCGACATCGCGGGAGCGAATATTATCGTTATCAATTCTCTAAAGATATTGGCAAGGAGGGCTATAACACCGATTGACAGCCCTAATTTTTCGGTGATAATGATACTTGACAGCGAATAGTAACCCATACCGGATGCTATTGCAAGTGTAGGGAATAGGCTACGCGAAAGGAGTATTGTGGCAACAGCTCCTCCAAAAAGGCTACCTATAATGGTCAGGAATGGCAAAAGTAAAACGTACCATGGTAGCTCTCGGAAGCCCCTAATCGTCTCACTATCATTTCCCACACTGAGACCTACTGTAAACATCAATAGATATAGGAGGTAACTACTTACGTCATATGCCTCAAGGAATTCCCCTCCTCCTACATACGCACCGATAACAACACCCAAAAGGAATGTGGCTAATAAGATCAGATTGCTCCTCATTTTCGTTCACCTTTAGCAGTACGACGTTTATAGAGAAGCCACGCTAAGATGATACTTCCTCCCACTGTAAGGATAGCGATAACGAGAGATGAGGTGACGACCTCAACGATATTACCCATTTGGCTTTTGGAGTTTCCGACCTCCATTCCTAACACCAAGAGCAAGAGTGCTATCAAAATCATAATCACCATATTGATATGCACGAATCTTTTTTGATGTCTTAAGCCCCATCCGCATATCACTCCTAAGAGCATACATCCTAATACTTTAAACATATCCTTTTTGCATAATAATTTGACTGAGACCCCTCCACCACGTATCAAAGGTACCAAAGCTTTTTTACCCTTATCCACGTTATCGCAAATTATTATATTTCCTATCTCCACGGCACGAACCCACCCTAACTTAAAGAGGATGTAAACTTCATCAATATTTTTAGGTAAATTTGTGGCAAATAGTATATTAATGTGGGTAATAACTACCAACACAAGGGAAGACGTATATTTTAGAAATAATATAGATGATAACAAGAGAGCTAAGCGAGCAAGAGTTGCTAAGGCGCGAGAGCCTAAAGAGATTAAAGGAAATGGGTATTAACCCATATCCAGCAGAAGAATTTAAGGTTAATGCCTACGCTGATGAGGTAAAAGCAAACTTCACAGAGGGTGAGCCCGTACGGCAAGTGTCTATGGCAGGGAGAATCATGATGCGACGCATCATGGGTAAAGCTTCGTTTTGCGAGCTACAAGATTCCACAGGTAGGATCCAGCTATATGTGACTCGCGACGACATTGCTCCTGATGAAAATAAAGACCTTTATAACGTAGTATTCAAAAAGCTCCTCGATATTGGTGACTTCATAGGTGTACGGGGATTTGTTTTCCGCACGCAAATGGGCGAAATATCTATACATGTCCAGGAACTAAAGATATTGAGTAAGTCTCTACGTCCACTACCCGTTGTAAAGGTGAAAGATGGGGTTGCATACGATGCTTTTACCGACCCCGAGCAACGCTATCGTATGAGATACGTCGACCTCGTTGTCAACCCTCACGTGCGCGAGATATTCGTTAAACGGTCAAAAACTTTTAAGGCTATGCGGTCGTTCTTTGACGAACGTGGTTATCTCGAAGTGGAGACCCCCATCCTACAAAGTATTCCAGGAGGTGCCGCGGCTCGTCCATTCATCACACATCATAATGCTTTAGATATCCCTCTTTATCTTCGTATTGCTGACGAATTGTACCTGAAGCGACTTATCGTGGGTGGCTTCAATGGGGTATACGAATTCAGCAAAAACTTCCGCAACGAGGGGATGGACCGAACACACAACCCCGAGTTTACAGCCATGGAAGTGTACGTCCCATTCACCGATTATAACTGGATGATGGTGATGACAGAGCAAATGTTACAATTCATCGCTACCGAAGTTAATGGCACCCCTAAGACTAAAATAGGAGAAACTGAGATTGACTTCACTGCTCCCTATCCTCGAGTTACAATGCGAGACGCTATTCTTAAATACACAGGTTTTGACATTGATGGGAAGAGCGAAGAAGAGCTAAGGCAAGCGTGCCGTAATTCTGGTATAGAAGTCGATGAGACTATGGGTAAAGGCAAGCTTATTGACGAACTATTTGGCGAAAAATGTGAAGGAAACTTCATACAGCCTACCTATATTATTGACTACCCGGTAGAGATGTCACCACTAACAAAAATGCACAGAAGCAAAGCCGGACTTACTGAACGTTTTGAGCTAATGGTAAACGGCAAAGAACTTCTTAATGCCTACTCTGAGCTCAATGACCCTATTGACCAATTGGAGCGCTTCCAAGATCAGATGCGTCTTTCCGAGAAAGGCGATGACGAGGCAATGGTAATTGATTACGACTTCATCCGAGCTCTGGAATACGGAATGCCCCCAACAAGCGGTATGGGGATCGGGATGGATAGGCTCGTAATGCTACTTACGGGACAGGAAAGTATCCAAGAAGTACTACTATTTCCCCAGATGAAGCCCCAAGTGAATAAGAAAGAAGAGACAGCCGATGAATAAAGAATCAGTAGGAAAGGTCGGCATCATTGGTAGCGGAAGCTGGGGAACGGCTCTTGCTAAGATCGTATTAGAGAATGAAGAGAGGGTAAATTGGTACTTCCGCTTTGGCGAAACCGTTCGTCAGTTTAGGAGGTATCAGCACAATCCTTCCTACCTGACAAGTCAGCTTTTTGATACCGAAAGGATAGACTTTTTTACCGATATCCCCCGTATCTTAGATGCCTCTGACACCATCATTTTAGTAACTCCATCCCCCTACATTAAGGGTATTATTGAGAAAGCAAAGCGACATCAGCTACAGAGTAAGTTTCTCTTAAATGCCATCAAAGGTATAATTCCTGATGACTATGTCGTGATTTCGGACTACCTAAGGGATACTTTACGAGTGCCTGAAGAGCAAATTGGCGTAGTCAGTGGTCCCACTCACGCCGAAGAAATTGCCCTCGGCAGGCTCAGCTACCTCACACTCGCTTGTTGCGACAAGTCAAAGGCGGCCGAATTGAGTCAGCTATTCAAGACCAGTTATACCTATTGCCACATTAGCGAAGATGTCCGTGGGATAGAGCTTGGTAGCGTGCTTAAAAACATCTATGCCATAGCTTCAGGCATCTGCCAAAGCCTACGAATGGGCGACAACTTCCAAGCTGTTTTGATGGCAAATGCCGCTAAAGAGATGGAGTACTTCTTATCCCACGTGTCGCCAATTACGCGAAATGTATATGACTCTGTCTACTTAGGCGACCTCTTAGTTACAGGTTATTCACGCTATAGTCGCAACCGGACTTTCGGGACTCTCATAGGTAAGGGCTACTCAGCAATAAGAGCACAGGATGAGATGCAGATGACACCTGAGGGCTATTACGGAGCTAAGTGCATCCATGAACTGAATAAAAAGTATCAGCTTGATATACCTATCGCAACATCGGTATACGATTTGCTTTACAATAGACGCGATGCCCGAGATACCTTTATTGCGATGAGCACCAAACTTAAGTAGTTCAATCCTAAATAAATAGCTCAATTATTATGAATGTCCATATTGATAATGCACTAAAGGATAATGGTGTAAAAAAGACTTACGAGTTCCTACTTCCACATAGCACTGAGTGTCACAAACGCTTGAATAATGGTGTGGGTAAAGGCAACGATTTCTTAGGATGGATAACACTTCCGAAGGATACTTCTGATAGCTTCATTGAGGATATTCAAGCCACTGCAGACCGACTTCGGAGTGATTGTGAATACGTTATTACAATAGGCATAGGTGGCTCATACTTAGGGATAAAAGCCGTTGTCGAGGCACTTTCTGATAGCTTTTCTCAACTCAAGAAAGCGGATGGGGCGAGGCTACTCTATGCTGGTCACCAGATCTCGGAAGACTATTTATCCGAACTCCTCAACCTTCTCAAGGGGCATAAATTTGGACTTATCAATATCTCCAAGAGCGGTACAACAACCGAGCCAGCCATAGCATTTCGACTACTCCGACAGTTACTTGAAAAAGAGCAAGGTAAGGACTTCGCCCGCGAGCATATCGTAGCTATCACCGACAAATCTAAGGGTGCCCTCCGCACACTTGCTGATAAAGTAGGGTACAAAACCTATATCATCCCCGACAACGTGGGTGGTCGCTTCAGTGTCCTTACGCCTGTAGGTCTACTCCCAATCGCTGTTGCCGGGTTTGACATCCAAGCTTTAGTAAAAGGGGCGAAGGATATGGAGCAACGACTAATGCCCAATACTGAAGGAGCAAAAGAGATAGAGCGACACGCTGCTCTCCGTAATGCTCTCTATCAAAGTGGCAAAAAGATTGAACTACTTGTCAACTTCAGCCCTAAGATGCACTACATTAGCGAGTGGTGGAAACAGCTATTTGGCGAAAGCGAAGGCAAAGGACACAAAGGCATATTCCCTGCATCAGCCGACTTCTCTACCGACCTCCACTCCATGGGGCAATGGATACAAGATGGCGAACGTATCCTATTTGAGACTTTCGTGAGTGTCCGCAATGTTGAAAAAGAATTGCAGATCCCTAAAGACACAGACAACCTTGATGGGCTAAACTACCTTGCTTATAAGCGGATTGATTATGTCAATAAGCAAGCGGAGCGAGGCACTATGCTCGCTCACATGGATGGCGATGTACCTGTCATTCATATCGAAATAGATCGCCTTGATGCGTACAATATTGGACAACTATTTTACTACTTTGAGAAATTGGTAGGCATTAGTGGCTACCTCTTAGATGTCAATCCATTTGACCAACCCGGGGTAGAAGCTTACAAAAAGAATATGTTTGCCCTGCTCAATAAACCAGGGTTTGAGGAAGCGTCACGCCAGATTCAGAGAAGAGTAAACCAGCTATAAATAGACGATGATCACTAAAGACTACAACACGATATCTAAGCCGGTCATCCTACCGGAATACGGGCGAAACATCCAAAATATGGTAGATCACTGCCTCACGATTAGAGATAGAGCTGAGCGTCAAAGATGTGCCGAAGCCATTATAGATACCATGCGAATGGTATCTACACGCGATAAAGAAGGGCAGGACTACATGCAAGTATTGTGGGATCACCTCAATATTATGTCTGACTTTAAGCTTGATATCGACTTCCCTTTCCCTGTCATTACTCGTGAAGCATACGAGGAAAAAGTAGAGCGTTCATTGGATAATGACCATCAGCATAAACCTGCATATCGGCATTATGGGAGGATTATTGAGCGGATGATACAAGCCGTTTTAGATCTACCCGAGGGCGACGAACGTCAAGCCCTTGCGTGCGAAACCGCCATTCAGATGAAGCGGTGTTACACCCAGTGGAATAAGGAGACTGTCGCCAATGCCAAGATATTTGCCGACCTCTACGAGCTATCGGAGGGAAAGATTTATTTAGATGAAACCCTTTGCCATTTACCTGATGTTAAGGAGCTGAATGCGCCCAACAACATTGGCAATACGAATAATAACAATCAGAGGAGGTCTAAAAATCTTAGCAATAATAGGCGAAAGAAAAGATAATTAATAGGAGAGGAGCCATGAGTTCATTCATCGTAGAAGGGGGACACAAGCTTCAGGGTGTCATCCTGCCACAAGGAGCAAAAAACGAAGCGTTGCAGGTTATCTCTGCCACACTCCTCACCAGTGAGGAGGTGACGATTAGTAATATTCCGGATATCCTTGATGTCAATAACTTGATACAGCTTTTGCGGGATTTAGGGGTAAAAGTCAACCGGTTATCTCCCGATACATATTCATTTACTGCCGATGATGTTGACCTCAACTTTGCTTACTCTTCTGACTTCTTATCCTCAAGTAGCAAGCTAAGGGGCAGCGTACTTCTTATCGGGCCTCTTTTATCGAGGTTCGGCAAAGCACTTATCGGGAAACCGGGTGGTGACAAGATTGGGAGGCGGAGACTGGACACCCACTTTCAGGGCTTCATCGACTTGGGTGCCAAAATGAAGTACAATAGTAAGCAAGAACTCTTTACGATAGAGGCTGAAGAACCATTGAAAGGGACATATATGCTCCTCGAGGAAGCCTCAGTGACAGGTACAGCTAATATTATAATGGCTGCCGTACTTGCCGAAGGCGATACCACTATTTACCACGCAGCTTGCGAACCATATATCCAGCAACTATGCCGAATGCTTACCCATATGGGTGCTAAAATTGATGGCATCGGTAGCAATTTACTTACCATCCACGGCGTTGACCGTCTTGGAGGTGCAGAGCACCGGTTACTCCCTGATATGATAGAGGTAGGCAGTTTTATTGGCATGGCGGCTATGACTTCGTCCGAACTGACGATCAAAGATGTGGCACCGAAAGAATTGGGTATCATACCTGCTGCCTTCCGCCGTCTAGGTATCATTGTAGAGGAGAAAGGCAACGACCTATACATACCAGCTGCTGAGCATTACGAGATAGAGAGCTTTATGGATGGCTCTATTATGACCATAGCCGATGCCCCATGGCCAGGACTCACCCCTGACCTCCTCAGTGTGCTACTCGTTACTGCCACACAAGCTCGAGGCAGTGTACTCATCCACCAAAAGATGTTTGAGAGCCGGCTATTTTTTGTAGACAAGCTGATCGACATGGGGGCACAGATCATACTATGCGACCCACACCGAGCTACCGTAATAGGCTTAGACCGAAAGTTTAAGCTAAGAAGTGGCACGATGGTATCTCCAGATATTCGTGCTGGTATTGCCCTTTTGATAGCGGCCTTATCGGCTGATGGGACGAGCCGTATCAATAATATCGACCAGATTGATCGCGGATACCAATTTATTGACAAGCGTCTTCAATCAATAGGAGCTTCCATATCACGCTTATAGAAATTGTATGCAACAAAGTGCAGTAAACCCCTATCCGCCACTCACTCCTACCGATTTCGTTCCCTTCGGAAAGGTACAAAGGACCCACGGATGCGAGGGAGAATTAGTGGTCTCACTACACAATCCTGCCCTTTATGATACTAATCCGGCATTTATTTTTTTCTCAATCGATGGTCTTCCCGTTCCCTTTTCAGTCCAAAGCATTAGGGGGACAGCACAGCAATTAATTGTCGCATTCGACGACATCAACGACCGCACCGTAGCTCAAAGATTTACGGGTAAAGAGCTTCTTTTACACATGGACGAAGTGCCACAAGACCACCATATCCTGCATAGTGCAGTGCGACTTTTTCACGCCAATGGTTCTGAGATTGGCGAAGTGGTAAGCATTGACGAAAGTACCCAAAACCGCCTACTCACGATCAAAAGGAGCGATGATAGTCGCCTATTAATCCCCTATGTCGAAGAATGGATCGTTGATCAAGACGATGCCCTCGGCACTATCACACTTAATTTTCCGATAGAGCTTCTCGACCTCTAATCCCCTACTTTTTCTTTACTCACTTACGGAGCAGAGGAAATAGACTACCTAATTCGTTAATAATCAGCCCCCTAAAATAACCTCATAGCAATAGCGATACTATGTCAAAGCGTATACCTAATATTCGCTTCGACTAATACCCTATATTCGTGATGACGAATATAGGGTATTAGCTTTGGCGAATACTTGGTATCCGGTCAAGAGGGTGGATAACACTAAAAAAATGGTTTATCCCTCCTTCTAATAGGGGAGATTTTGGTTACAAAATAATAATTTTGTACATTTGCTCAAAGGTAGCTGGAAAGTTGACCTATTTTATTCCCTTAACAATATTTTGGTGGGTATGAGTAAAAGTGGCGGAGAACTAACTGAGTTGGAGCTTAGGATAGCGACACTTATTCGCAAATATAATGAGCAGCGTGATGCCCTAAGGGCAAAACAAAGAGAATGCGAAGATCTACAAAGCCTTAATAGCGTTCAGGAAAAAAAGATACATAGACTGGAGCAAGACCTTTCGATCGCAGCCGTGACTAAGCAAGGGACACCTAATGCTCGGGTAGCTCTTGAGGATTTGGATAGAGAATTAGCTGAGATGACTACTGCGATCGATGAATGTATAACACTGCTTGAGGGCAGAATAGAGTAACGAAAAGGTAAGGTTTGTATCACATTTTTAGCTAATATCTACAATTGTAGCCAAAAGATATAATGGATGATGAAAGAGCAAATAACCACCTACCCACTCAGGAGATTAATCTAAGAGTAGGCGAAGTGAGGGTGACGCTCGACATCCCAAGAGGTGAGACCGAAGAGCAATTGTATAGAAATGCGGCAACATTAGTCAATCGAACTATTGAGCAATATCGAACAGCATTTGATGGACTCTCTAAAGTAGATCTACTCAGTTACGTATCACTTGATATCTCGTATAAACTACAGAGACAATTGCAAGAGCATTCTGACTTGGAGCTTGAGGAGCGACTTCGGAGACTTAATAGGGCACTTGAGGATACCCTATAATAATATTAGACACTAATGATGATACTTTGACCTTACCTACATATAAGTAGGTAGATAATGGGTACTATAATTATTGCAATTTTGATTGCCCTTGCTGTATTAGCAATAGGTGGGGTAATCTTATGGAAGAATATTTGGAAAACGCTTGATCAGAGAGCAAAGGAGCAAAAGGAGGAGTATTTCGCTCAAGCAAAAGAGGATATTGAGATACTAAAAAAAGATAAGCTATTAGAGGTCAAAGAAGAAGCACTCAAGAATAAAGCCAACTTAGACCAAGAGATATCCCAATGGAAGAGTAAAGTACAGAGTACAGAGGCAAGGCTACAAAACTTTGAGGGCAAACTAAAAAATAGAGAGCAGTCCATCAACAAACAACAAAGTGACCTTAATACCAAGACCCAAGAGCTATCTCACAAACAACTACAGCTCGATGAGATGATAGCTAAGACCGAGGCTCGCGAAGAAGAATTGTGCCAATTGCAACAAGAAGAAGAGGAGAAACTAAGGCAGATTTGTGGGCTATCTGCAGAGGAGGCTAAGGCTCAACTCATTGAGAGCATCAAGGACGACGCCCGAGCTAATGCTGCAAATTATGTCAATGACATCATCGAAGAGGCTCGGATGACTGCCAACCAAGAAGCTAAGAAACTTGTAGTAAAATCCATTCAGCGGATCTCCACTGAGACAGCCATAGAGAATGCCGTCACCGTCTTCCATATCGAAAACGATGAGATGAAAGGCCGGATTATCGGTAGAGAAGGGCGCAACATTAGAGCTCTTGAAGCCGCCACAGGCGTTGAGGTGATTGTTGACGATACCCCCGAAGCCATTGTGTTAAGTTGCTTTGACCCCATTCGCAGGGAGGTGGCACGCCTTACCCTATATCAATTGGTGCAAGATGGGCGTATTCACCCAGCACGTATTGAGGAAGTAGCCGCAAAGGTTAAAGAGCAAATAGAGGAGGAAATAGTCGAGATCGGCAAACGAACAGTTATTGACTTAGGCATTCACGGGATGCACCCCGAACTTGTTCGCCTTGTGGGCAAGATGAAATATCGGTCGAGCTATGGGCAGAATCTACTTCAGCACGCAAGAGAGACCGCCAACCTATGTGCCGTGATGGCAAGTGAATTAGGACTAAATGCTAAGTGGGCCAAGCGAGCCGGACTTCTGCACGATATAGGAAAAGTAAGTGACGAAGAGCCAGAGCTTCCACACGCTATCTTAGGGATGAAACTATGCGAGAAGTATAAAGAGAAATCCGATGTCGTCAATGCCGTAGGAGCTCACCACGAAGAGGTAGAAATGACCAGTCTCATTGCCCCTATTGTGCAGGCGTGCGACGCAATTAGCGGTGCGAGACCGGGTGCAAGACGTGAGATAGCCGAAGCCTATGTAAAAAGACTCAACGACCTTGAGAAACTTGCACTATCATATCCCGGGGTTATCAAGACTTATGCTATCCAAGCAGGTCGTGAGCTGAGGGTTATTGTAGGTGCTGATAAGATAGATGATGGGGCAGTCCAACAGCTTTCCGGCGAGATTGCACAACGCATCCAAGACGAGATGACCTACCCCGGTCAGGTCAAGATAACTGTGATACGTGAAACTCGTTCAGTCGCTTTCGCAAAATAGGATCAGTAGCTATCGAGACTTTCTATTGTGGTCACATTCATATGGGACTTGCTAAGTAACATATTGTCAAGCCTTGTTTTATATCACCATACTGACAAAGAAGGCATACGAAGGGAAGTTGGATAGTGACAATAAATAGACTATTAATGAAATAAAAATTCCCCTATTAACCAATGGTTAATAGGGGAATTTTGAATAATAATATTTACCGCTTAAGCAACTGCTCATGCAATTCTCTATAAAGGGGATCGTTGAGGGACATACCTAATAAATAAGGCAATGCTTTACCCGAAGTTACCATTTCCCTAATCAAAGTACTGGAGATATTAAATGTAGGGACATCCTCTATGACATGTACTTTCTTAGCCACATGAGGAGACACTTCCTCACTATTATATCCTGGACGAGGATAAGCCACGATTGGGACGGAATCAAGTAAGCTATTTGCCTCGTGCCACTTATGCAAGGTTATGAGACTATCTCCACCAATAAGCAAAGTAAACTCTACTTGAGGATACTTAGCTTTAAGGTACTGCACTGTATTGCAAGTATAATAGGGAGCAGGCATTTGTTCTTCATCTCTATGAAGCTCAAACTTTGGATACCCATGAATCAAATGAGCGATCCACTTAGCCCTAAAGTCTGATGAGAGTTGCTGACACTTATGCTTAAAAGGGCTATTGGGGGTCAGTAAAAACCAAACCTCATCGTACAGATGGGCGTAACGCTCCACCATATAATTGGCGAGCGACAGATGACCAATATGCATCGGATTAAAGGACCCAGGGAATAGAAGTACTCGCCTCTTTTCATTAAGGAAAAGCTGTATCACTTCCATCGCATTTTGGCAAGCGATATCAACTTTATCATTGATGATTCTCTTGTCAAAATAGGGTGCATAGCTTAGCTCATTCTCAGCCTTAGCAAGCCTTTGCTCTATCTTCTCTTTGGTATCTGTGCCTCTGTCCTCTAAGCGTTGGCGAAGAGTAGCGATATTAGGTGGTAAGATAAAAAGTGCTAATGCCTGAGACCCATATATCCTTTTCACGTTAAGTGCACCCTTTACATCAATATCAAGTAGCACAGTTTCACCAGCATTAAGAGCATTATCTATCTCACTTTTAAGGGTGCCATAATAGCATCCCGGGTACACTTCTTGGTACTCCAAGAAGTGACCTAAGTCTATTCTCTCCTTAAACTCTTCTAAAGATATAAAGTGGTAGTGTACCCCATTTTGCTCTTCGCCTCGTGGGGTTCTGGAGGTTGCGGATATGGAGAAGTGACCTTGCAAACCATATCGTGTCGTTAGCTCATGGATAATGGTACTTTTACCTGACCCACTGGGAGCTGAAAATATGATAAGCTTGCCTTCCATGGTCACTTGCTATATACTATAAAACATTAAGGACTTGCTCCTTGATTTGCTCTAGCTCATCTTTCATCTTGACTACAATTTGCTGAAGGGTAGCATGATTGCTCTTGGAGCCAAGGGTATTGATTTCACGCCCCATCTCCTGAGCAATAAAACCTAACTTACGACCCTGTCCTATTTCCTCTTGGTCAAGTGTCTTAATAAAGTAATCAATATGATTACGAAGTCGATTTTTCTCTTCATTGACATCCAATTTCTCAATATAGAATATCATCTCTTGCTCAAGACGATTCTGATCGTAATCTGCCTCAACATATTTACTAAGTCCCTCCTCGATCCGTTGGCGTATCTCTTGTATTCGCTCCTTTTCGTAGGGGGCAACGCTCTCTAAGAGTTCACCGATAGCTGTCGCATTCTTTATAAAACCTTTGTAAAGAGCATGGCCCTCTTGCTCTCTAAACTCGTTAAGGTGCGTACACGCATCATCAATAGCTTGTAGGGTTAGTTGCTCTAAGGCTTCTGTCTCACTCTCGTCCTCAACAGGCACCTCTGCAACTCCTGGCATCTTAAGGATCATCCTCATGGGATCAAGGGGCATTGGTGCATCTATCTGCTTAGACAATTCCTTAATACTATGCCAATACTTTCGGGCTAAATCACTATTAAATGTCACTGCAGGCTCAATATTAATTTGGTCGCACGTGACGAAAATATCTATCTTACCCCGCATCAATCTTTTGGTAACTAACTTGCGAGTCGCCATCTCTAATGCCCGCATTTCATTAGGAAACCTAAGACTGATATCAGCCTGTTTGCTATTAATCGCCCGTATCTCTACAGTGACTTTAGTATTATGCGTTTTGGCTTCAGCTCGTCCGAAGCCAGTCATTGAATATATCATAAGTTCCTCCCGTGACAATTTTTAAATTTCTTACCGCTACCACAAGGACATGGATCATTACGCCCGATCTTTTGCTCAGCAATATAAGGCTGACGCTTTTCCGTCTTCTGACTTGCTGCTTGTCCTGCTTCGTACCGTGCCTGTTGGGCAGCTTCGTAATCGTCTTTTTGCTCTTGATATCTGCGACGAGTACTTGCACGAGGATCATCATACTGCTCACGGACATCAACCTTTCTTTCACCCTCCGATTGTTGTGGAGCAACATTAATATGACCACGCATTATGATTTCAGAAGCCTTCTGATTCATATCAATGACCATCGAACGGAATAATTCGTATGCCTCAACTTTGAAGATCACTAATGGGTCTTTATTCTCATACGATACATTTCTTACCGCATTCTGCAACTCGTCCATCGCGAGTAAGTGACGCTCCCAAGCTTCATCAATGGTATAAAGAAGAATGGTTTTCTGAAAAGCCTTAGCCACACTCTTACCCTCGCTCTCCACGGCTTCCTTAAGATTGGTTACCACATTGTACCCAAGCCGCCCATCAGTAACCGGGATTGCGATTCTCTCCACCTTATCTCCATGCTGCTCGTAGAATGATTTGAGGATTGGATAGGTGATCTCTGCCATTCTTGCTGAACGACGCTTGAGGTTTTCGGAGACCTCCGCCATAATCACATCAACAAGAGCATCTGAGTTAGACCGCTTATACTCCTCCTCAGTTAGCGGTAACTCTGTGGAGAAGGCCTTGAATACATTCTGCTTAAAGTCCTCAAATGGCATTTCCGGAGTATTCTCAGTAAGGTGTTCGGCTGTCTGAGTTAATGTATTCAGCACATCAAGCCCAATCCGCTCACCAAGTAGTGCATGGTGTCGGCGTGTATAGATAACATTTCGCTGGGCATTCTTGACGTCATCATAATCAAGGAGGTGTTTGCGGACTCCATAGTTATTCTCCTCAACTTTTTTCTGTGCACTCTCTACTTGCTTAGATAGAGTTTTACTCTCAAGCATATCATCATCTTTAAGCCCCATATTAGATAGCATTTTAGCTATCCTATCTGAGCCAAAAAGCCTCATTAATTTGTCTTCAAAAGAGATGAAGAATACCGATGACCCTGGATCTCCTTGTCTACCGGCACGACCTCTAAGCTGACGATCTACACGACGACTTTCGTGACGCTCTGTCCCTATTATAGCGAGTCCTCCTGCATCTCTCACCTCCTCTGTAAGCTTAATATCAGTACCACGACCTGCCATATTGGTGGCTATGGTAACGGTACCTCTCTTACCTGCCTCTGCGACGATATCGGCCTCCTTTTGGTGAAGTTTAGCATTAAGCACTTGGTGCGGTATATTCCGAAGAGTAAGCATTTTGCTTAATAATTCGGAAGTCTCTACAGATGTGGTACCTACTAAAACAGGTCTTCCGATCTTAATAAGACGCTCAATCTCTGTAATGATAGCGGCATATTTAGCACGTGCTGTTTTGTAAATACGATCATTCTCATCTATACGTGCGATTGGCTTATTTGTTGGGATAACCACCACATCAAGTTTGTATATATCCCAAAACTCTTTAGCCTCCGTCTCTGCGGTACCAGTCATACCTGCGAGCTTGTGATACATACGGAAATAGTTCTGAAGAGTGATCGTTGCTTTGGTCTGAGAAGCGGCTTCTACTTTGACATGCTCCTTTGCTTCTATGGCTTGGTGTAGACCATCAGAGTAACGTCTTCCGTCCATAATACGACCCGTTTGCTCATCTACGATCATCACCTTATTATCTATCACCACATATTGATCGTCACGCTCGAATAACGTGTATGCCTTAAGTAGCTGCTGAACTGTATGCACCCGCTCGCTTTTGATAGAATAATTTGTAAGAAGTTCATCCTTCTTTTCGCTTTTTTCAGCATCCGTCAAATTTTCATTTTCAAGCTGGGAAAGCTCGCTCGCTATATCTGGAAGGACAAAAAACGTAGGGTCTTCATTTTTGCCAGACAGTAGGTCAATACCCTTATCGGTTAGCTCAATTTGATTATTCTTTTCATCAATAACAAAGTAAAGGTCATCAGTGACTATGTGCATCATCCGGTTGTTATCTGCCATATAGATAGCTTCGGTATCAAGCATACCTGCTTTGATACCTTCTTCGCTTAAATATTTGATAAGAGCCTTATTCTTAGGCAGACCTTTGAAGCTTCTATACAGTTTTAGGAACCCTTCTTCTTTCTCCTTTTTATCATCGCTTGCTATCAATTTACGAGCCTCTGTTAGCAACCTACTTGCAAGCGTCTTTTGGGCATTCACCACAAGCTCTACATTACTTCGAAACTCTTCAAACATCAAATCGCCTTTTGTCTCGACGGGACCGGAAATAATCAAAGGTGTACGTGCATCGTCAATAAGTACTGAATCCACCTCATCCACAATGGCATAATTATGCTTTCTTTGTACCAAATCGGCTGGAGTACGTGCCATATTATCACGAAGATAATCAAAACCAAACTCATTATTAGTACCGAAAGTAATGTCGCAGTTATAGGCTTTTAAGCGTTCAGGAGAATTGGGCTGATATTTATCAATACAATCAACACTGATACCATGAAACATATAAATAGGTCCCATCCATTCGGCATCACGTTTTGATAGATAGTCATTAACGGTGACGACGTGTACTCCATTCCCCGTAAGAGCATTTAGGAATACAGGAAGGGTGGCTACCAATGTTTTACCTTCGCCAGTTGCCATCTCTGCGATCTTACCTTGGTGCAATACGACGCCACCAAATAGCTGAACATCGTAGTGTACCATTTCCCATTTAAGGAGGTTGCCACCTGCCATCCATTCGTTTTTATATATAGCCTTGTCGCCATCAATTCTTACGAAATCGTGGGTGACAGATAGGTCTCTATCGAATTGAGTTGCCTGTACTACGACTTCATCATTATCGGCAAATCGCTGTGCGGTACTCTTGACTATGGCGAAGACTTCTGGAAGCACTTCATTAAGTTTAACCTCCATTTTATCGAGTATCTCATTCTCAAGTTGGTCGACCTTATCCCAGACTTCCTCACGCTCGGATAGCTCTAAGTCGTCAACATTTTTCTTAAGATTCTGGATTTGCTCTCTCTCGGGTTGCACATCCTCTTGTATACTTTTCCGTATCTCGTTAGTACGGTTACGCAACTCGTCATTAGTGAGCAATTTGATGTCCTCGTATTTGTCCTTAATCTTATTAACTATCGGGGTTATCTCCTTAAGATCTCTCTGAGACTTATTACCAAATAGTTTAGTTAGAATATCGTTAAATGCCATATAATTATTATTCCTTATCGTTTGCTTATTAATTTAATATCTCACTCTCCTACTAATGATATCAAGGAGTGGGTGGTCTGATTCTGAGAGACCACGCTATGACCTTTGAGACATTTCTAAGGTCTAAGGGGGTAGTTATCGTTTCAGCTTTAAGACTTGGATGCAAAAGAAGTAACGTAGTAGGTATCGCAGATAGTCGGTAACTAACTACACCTCTTTCGTTACTCAAATCTTGTGCTACCCAGCTTGGGAGCAATCCGAATACCACATCCGGGCGATTGGTATTTGTATATTTATTGAGTGCGGTTTGCCATTCCCTGCTATCGGCGTTTGCTAAAGCCTCTTCACGAAGTTTACAACTCTCGATAGCATATGACACACCACGAAATTCCAGCAGAAACCGACTGACAGCATGCTCAATATCCTCCTTAGAAAAATGGCTTTTACCCTCTATAGCACCGTGATTTAGATAGACAGCACCATCGGGAGTCACCTCCTCCACAAGCCCTTGTACCCCAAATTGAGCATTGAGGTACATATTGATCAACGCTAAGCACCGATCTACTCTAAAGAGCCTACGATCATCAATTGCAACAGATGGATATTCACGAGAAAATCCATTTCCAGAAAGCACCACAAGTGTACTCTTTAAGTCAAGGTACGAAAGTAGCTCAGCGACATTTCTATCAAGGCGAAAATAGCTATCTATGGTCTCAGCTGTGACATCAGAAGCAGTCCTATTACCATTGGCTAAAGTCAGATGGAGAGATAAGAGATCGGGGATATCATCCTTCCCTATGCCACTATAATCAAGTACTCTTTTGGCTAACCGAAGTACCTCCTCATTAACTAAAGGTGAATCCTTAAAGTCAGAAATACCACTGCCAGCCTTGCGAAAGTCGTGTAAATATGATGTATCATTAAGCCGAGATAAAAATGGAATATCTCTACCTGAATACTGCCAAGTAATGCCCCTCTCAAGGCGATAAGGGAGCGAGGTCTCACCTACATTAGCTTTATCGACATACCATGGAAAGTCCCCTTTGTAATAGGTACTACTTGCCCATCGACCGGTAAAGCTATCTATCCAAAAGGCTCCATCCCCATACAACCCACCTCCTATAATAGCTTCCTCAGCATTAGGAGCAATACTATAAACTAAAGCACGCTGATTAGTCGCTTTTTTCAGATTGTCTGAAAGCGTAGAGCACCCCAACGCTTTTGGAGAATAGTTCCCCGTAGTGGCGTAACCTAAGTAATTTTTGTCTTCAAAAACCGAATTTGTATATACTCGCCTGCCCGTCTGCTCAATCCTTACCGGCTTTCGCTCAGAGATATTATTCTTAAATGCCAGTGTGCCAGTGTGAATAATCGCTTCGGTTGCTGTAACATTTGAGTAAAGAATAGGTGCCTCAACATGAGTGTAGCGTTGTCCACTTTTCAGAAGGAGTTTTAGCCCGTTATCGCTCAAGTCGTCCTGTAATTCCTCAAGGAGATCACTCCGTAATTCCTCCACACTTATCAGTACTACAAGACGTGGCGACTGAGCTTGTAGCACAGCCACCTTGCAGAGTGCCAGTAACGACACTATCCCGATAAGCAGTCTATTCATCCGAAACTCTCTTCACCTTGCACTCCGACCATTGAAACCACTGGTCTACCAGCATCAGCACAGCCCAAATAGGAATAGCCAACGGCAGTACCTGAATGGTCCCTAATAATAGGTACATAATGATTGCCACAAAGTTACCAAAATAGAGCCACTTTAGAGCCCTCC
Source organism: uncultured Porphyromonas sp. (assembly GCA_934364985.1). GTDB lineage: Bacteria > Bacteroidota > Bacteroidia > Bacteroidales > Porphyromonadaceae > Porphyromonas_A. The sequence continues at coordinate 74,630 of CAKRMU010000003.1, forward strand.
TATGAGATTTCTTTTGTCGCACAAAAAATAGGATGAGCCATAGAGGATGAAAAAAGAGCATATTAACATTAGGCCACGTATGAGGGTGAGCAGAAACTATCCCTAAAAACCAAACGATGATGCCTGCAATCCCCAATATAGCATACAAGGATTTACGCAATACCATTAAGGCTTTGTCTCTTTTTGTATACTTCAATACAAAAAAGATAATGATAAGTAGCGAAAAGAGAAGATACGGGATATACCATCGCTCATAAGGGTTATAGATCTCCTCCGTTTGTGGCACCCAAGTTTTTTTATGTATAACTAAGGGCTCGTCGTTATCTGCTCTCACCGCAGAATCCATTTCTTCCTCAAGTAAAGAGGGAAGAAATGCAGCATCCTTAACGCTCATTGTTTGATCCGTCTTCCATCCGAGACAGATATCACACCCTATGGTATACCACACAGCGGAATGGCTTTTATTACGGATGGCTTGCCGAAATGTGGGGATATCAGTCTCCATATGGTACTCAATTCCCCCTATCGCTTCATCAATAAGATCCCGTGGGCGAGTGGCACAATTGTCAAAATAGAAATTGTACTGATAGTCTCTATTCTCAGGGAGAGCATTCCACATCAATTGCTCCATTAACGCTTGAGCCTCTTCGGGTTTAAGATTCAGCTCCTGCTCTACGACACTCCTGCCCTGTGCTTCGTACTCCCATAAGAAATCCTGAAAGGAGATAACACCGAGCGAATACATAGGTTTGCCGAGTACGAAATTAAGGATAAAATGTTTCTGACTTGGTGAAAAATAACCATAATTATAGACCAAATCGTCTTGCCCATTCTGCACCCTTAATGCCGTATGCCCATAAAGATAAAAAACGTGCTCGTCAGTCTCTCCGCAGGTAATTAGGCTTATTATAGGGCTATCTGCCCAAGCGATACTACCCACTAATAGCATTAGGATTGTCAGTATTTTCTTCATATCATATTTATCCAATGAGGGATATCTCTCACCTCAATTTGCCTATTTCTAATCATCATTCCTTTAGGAAATAGATTATTAGCTCTATCATTCACTTGATTAACAAATCCTAAAGGTAACCCTTTATACATAAGGAGTGTCATCCCCTTTGATCCCCGTATTTGTAAGGACTCACGCTTAAGGAATTTCAGAGCCACTTCATCATCAATATCATAGTGTGCGAACGGACAAAATGCACTTAGCCTACTGCTATATGCCCAAGCCACATTGGGGATAAAGGATTTACCCTTTTCCTTACCAAGAGTAACACCACCTGCCAATATCTTAATACCGGACAACTGCTGTAATATTGATTGTCCGGTACTACTAAGATGATGCCACTCGCCATTGTGACAATACAAATCTTCTATAGCGAATTGAGATAATAGCGAATGAGGTACTTTGGGAACTATGGTCTCTGATTTTCTATTTCTCTTTACTCGAAAAGAGGTCTTATCATGGGATGAAAGAGCCGATTTCCTCACCCCAAAGATCGTCAAACCTTCGCTATCAGTATGATGAGGCATAAAGTGATATACCCCTTCTTCATACTCCACTACTCCCCACGAGGGGTCTAAAGCAAGATGAAGCAAGTCTATACCATACTTACTCTTTAAATATGCCAACTGCTCCTCATTCTCCTCTCTATTAAAGGTGCAAGTACTATACAAAAGAATGCCTCCCTCCTCAAGCATTGACCACGCGTCATCAAGAATATCCCTCTGCCGTGCCACACAATTCGCAACATTAGAGGGCGACCACTCACCAATAGCTTTAGGATCCTTACGAAACATTCCCTCGCCCGAGCAAGGAGCATCGACCAAAATAACCTCCGCTTTAATGCCATTTTCAGCTAATTGAGAGGGCGGTGCAGAGGTCACGATAATATCGTCCAGACCAAACCGTGTCAGATTTTCAAGAAGGATGTTGGCTCTCGTAGCATCAATCTCATTCGCTATTAATAAAGCGTCTTTAGGGATATAACTTCGAAGTAGTGTACTCTTGCCACCCGGGGCGGCACACAAGTCTAACACTCTCTTTGGAGACAAACCAAATTGCGTAATATACTGTGCAATAATCATAGATGCTGGCTCTTGGACATAATATGCCCCTGCGTGCCAATATGGGTCGGCACCAAACACATTATTGCCCTCAGTATATCCACCTAACGAACACCATGGCACCTCTCGCAACATAGGCTGAAAAGCCTTCTCAGGATGTCTCCTAATAGCTACAGTTGGAGGATTCATAATAGCCTCCTCCAACTGCTTAAGCTCCTCTACCCCAAATTGCTCCTCAAACCTTGCCCTAAAGGGTTCGGGTAGTGACGCTCGCTCTATTGTCATTAAAATTTATACTCAAAACCTATGCTCAATAATTGGTTATACTGGAGAAGATTCTTAAAAGTCTTTGGGGTATCCTCAGGCAGAATAACACTATCATCAAAACGAGTATTCAACGTGATACGGGTGCTGAAAAAACGACTAAACGCATAGCTCAAGGAGTTATCATACTCCACCTCCACATGCTTATATGAGGTGCTAAAGAAAAGGCGAGACGTCCAATTGAAGCTGGACGATATATCCCAATTCAGATCAAAGCGGAAGGCAGAACCCAATCTCAAACGATACTTTTCATCCTCCTCAAGACCAATTCTCCCCTTATCTATATTATTAGAATAGGTATACAGAAAATTAACGGCTATAGGTGCCGCATTTGCCGCTAATCGCAAGCGAGCATACGGATTACCTCTAAACTCTTTGATATCAAGGTCGTACTTCATACCGAGACCCGCATCTAAAACAATTGGAGCAAAAGGAAGTGTAATGACCATACCATCAGCTTTGGTATTTTTAAGGATTTGGCTCCTCAACTGCACATCAAAGGTATAGTACCAATCCTTAAAGGCTTTCACTCCCACGTTACTATTAATCCTAAAGGCATCCTCCCCTATTTTAAGTTTTAAGGTCTCGCTCTCACCCATTTCATTAGTAAATACCCCGATTCGGTACTCCAATTCATTGACCCATTTAAGGAGATCACGCTCGTAAGTAGCATTATAGTAGATGCGACTATTGAGGTTAAGGCTATTATGTCCACCCTTATGCCAGTTTTTAGATACTTGATTCTCTGCAAAGTGAATGCTACTCTCAAATTTGTGCCACCAATACTTACGCTCAATCTTATCGGCCGTGAGCAAGGCTTCCGACGTCGTCACTTGTGGTTTATCATTCCTCGCTAATTCTCCTTGATACCCATCGGAGTGGATCTCCGTAGGCACAATTGCACCCGGTAGATCGCTAACCGCTATAGACGGCATATAGGGATGATTTATCATGATTCGCTCTCTCATCAGTTGAGCATTATGCCAGTTGTGAGATAAGGAATAAAAATAGTGTGCCGAATTGATTTGGTTGACATTGCTAATAAACCGACTTAGCCAATTATTGCCGTCGTTGTTTAGATCCTTCTCAGGCACATCAATACTGAACGTTGAATAAGACTTTGCATCAACCACAAGAGGGGCAGAAAGATAGTCCGTAAGCCATCCGTATTCATCCGAAAGCGAATGTACAAGAGGGTTAAATGGGCGTCCTATAACCTTACGTGCCTCACTACTCAAACCTTTACCAAGGGTATCCGTTAGTAAAATACGCTGAGCATACTCGGGCGTCGTAGCAAACTCCTGAGCGAAGGTCGTGCAATTGCCCCAAGCCAGCAAAATAAAAGCAGATAGGACTATCCCTAAAAATCTTCCGTTCATCACTATATTATCTAAAATGTATCTATAATAAAAGCACCCCATTAGGCAAAAGACAGAAAACCTCAAAGGCATTTCTTAATGCCCTTTGAGTGCAAATATACCAACCCTATACCATAACCACAAGTGTATATTAATAAATGTTGTACAATTATTCATTGCCGAGAAGACTAATTACGGATATCAGGTATTAGCTCCACCGAATATAGGGTATTAGCTCTGACGAATATAGGGTATTCGTCTCAACGAATACCTGGTATCCTTTTATGTCAGATGAGACATAAGAGAAAAAGCAAATTGAAACAGATGTAAAGCAACTACTTAAATGCAACGATAGGCTTTTCGATATATGTCGACTGTAGACCCTACATAATTCACTTTCTATTGCAAAAAAGTCGAACGTGAATAATGCATTTAGCTTTACCGATATCCATCTCCTAAGTAAAATAGATAGGTGTACACGAACATTATTAATGGGAAACAAACAGAGACCTATTACGCACTATCTAAATGCCTTTTTCCCTCATAGTTCAGACTTTTGACCACGTTACAACTATCAACATACTTCATTTTTTCTTTAAAATATTATCAAAATGATTCTCACCTTTATGGATGATTCTAAAAACAACAAAAAGAAAGCACCGAGGATAGAGTTGTAAACTCTATCCTCGGTGCCATACAATTATGCACTGAAAAAATAGTGACTACCTTACTCAGCTAATAGAATCTTCATCAGCTCAATAGCCGCTTTTGAGACAGAAGTACCTGGACCAAAGATCGCAGCTACACCCGCTTTGTATAGGAAGTCATAGTCCTGAGCTGGGATAACACCACCCGCAATCACTATGATATCCTCACGACCTAATTTTTTGAGCTCAGCGATAACCTGTGGTACCAAGGTCTTATGCCCTGCAGCCAAAGAGGATACTCCTAAGATGTTGACATCATTCTCGACTGCTTCTCGAGCCGCCTCTGCCGGTGTCTGGAATAGAGGACCCATATCGACATCAAAGCCCACATCGGCGTATCCGGTAGCGACAACCTTAGCACCTCGGTCGTGACCATCCTGACCCATCTTAGCAATCATCACACGTGGTTGACGACCTTCTTTCTTTGCAAATTCCTCGACAAGGCGGGTCGCTTCCTTGAAATCGGGATCATTGCTTGTCTCTGATGAATACACGCCTGATATGGTTCTAATAATTGCTTTATAACGTCCTACAACATCCTCACACGCGTCTGAGATTTCTCCCAGTGAGGCTCTTGCTTTTGCAGCCTTTACGGCTAACTCCAAAAGATTACCACTCTTATTGCGTACAGCCTCGGTAATATCCTCAAGGGCTTTCTTAACCTCAGCTTGGTCTCGGTGAGCACGAAGCTCTTCAAGACGCTCCACTTGCTGTGTACGGACAGCGGTATTATCCACCTCAAGAATATCAATAGGAGCTTCCTTAGGTAGACGATATTTATTCACACCGATGATGACCTGATTCTTGGAGTCGATACGTGCTTGAGTACGTGCGGCCGCCTCCTCAATTCTCATCTTTGGCAAACCACTTTCGATAGCTTTAGCCATTCCGCCTAAGCTTTCTATTTCCTGGATGTGCTCCCATGCCTTATGCACAAGCTCATTTGTCAGGCTCTCCACATAATATGACCCTGCCCACGCATCCACTTCACGGCACACTTCGGTCTCGTTTTGTATATATATCTGAGTGTTACGAGCTATACGAGCAGAAAAGTCTGTAGGCAATGCGATGGCTTCGTCAAGGGCATTTGTATGGAGGGACTGTGTATGTCCAAGAGCAGCTCCCATAGCCTCTACACACGTACGACCTACGTTATTAAATGGATCCTGCTCTGTAAGACTCCACCCAGAAGTCTGACAGTGCGTACGAAGTGCCATAGACTTAGGATTCTTGGCACCTAAGCTCTTAGTGATCTTAGCCCAAAGCATACGTGCTGCCCTCATCTTAGCTATCTCCATAAAGTGATTCATACCTATCGCCCAGAAGAATGAAAGACGAGGAGCAAACTTATCTATATCCATGCCCGCTTTGATACCCGCACGTAAATACTCCATACCATCAGCAAGGGTATATGCCATCTCAATATCTGCCGTTGCTCCTGCCTCCTGCATATGGTAGCCAGAGATGGATATCGAGTTAAATTTAGGCATATTCTGAGAGGTGTACTCAAAGATATCGGCAATAATCCGCATTGAGAATTCAGGTGGATAGATATAAGTATTACGCACCATAAACTCCTTCAGGATATCATTCTGAATAGTACCTGCCATCTCTTCTTGCTTAGCACCTTGCTCCAGACCTGCTACTATATAAAATGCAAGAATAGGCAATACAGCTCCATTCATGGTCATAGATACAGACATCCTGTTTAATGGGATACCATCAAAAAGAATCTTCATATCCTCGATAGAGCAGATCGATACTCCAGCTTTCCCCACATCACCCTCAACACGCTCGTTGTCGGCATTATATCCACGGTGAGTAGGAAGGTCAAAAGCTACAGATAGACCTTTCTGACCACTCGCAAGGTTACGACGATAGAAGGCATTTGACTCTTCGGCTGTAGAGAAACCTGCATACTGACGGATCGTCCAAGGTCTCATAGCGTACATAGTGCTATAAGGACCACGAAGATATGGAGGTACACCTGCAGCGTAATGTAGATGCTCCATGCCCTCTAAATCCTCCTTAGTGTAAACGCTTTTTACATCAATCAACTCGGGGGTTTTCCAATTGTAGTCAATGCCGTTTGCCTTATTAAACTCAGCTACAGTAGGCTGTGCCCACCCTCCAGAGAGGATATCTATTTCGTTATATTTTGGTTTCATATCTAATAATTATCCCTTTCTATTACTTGCTACTCCGTGGTTTAATCCCCATTAGTTCGTTAAACTTCTGCATCGTCTCTAAGACATTCACCTTGACGTGTACGAAGTATTCAATGCCCTTAGCCTTGAGATCATCCATACAAGCCGGGGCACCAGCTACAACTAAAGGTATACCACTGCCCTTGAGCTCATCATAAGCTTGTGGAGCGTATTCCGCATATTCGTCATCACTGGAGCATAGGACAACGATGTCAGCTTTCGCATTCTTAGCGGCCTCAATACCCTCTTTAACGGTCTCAAAGCCTAAGTTATCGATCAACTCATAACCAGCAACAGCAAAGAAGTTGGAGCTAAATTGTGACCTGGCAAGTCGCATAGCGAGGTTACCGATAGTCAGCATAAAGACTTTAGGACGTTTGCCACTGACTTCGGTAGATAGTCGTAACTCTTCAAAGTCAGATGCCCCACGGCGACTATCTAATGCGGTTACTTCTCCGTCTGTAGGTCTACTATTGTCGATGTTACGTGTCTCCTCAGTAGCACGCTCATTAAAGTTAGGGAAAATGTTAGTACCAAGGATATTCTCTCGCCGAGTGGCAACTGCTTTATGACGAGCTTCATTAGAAGCATTTACGGCATCCTGAATCTTACCTTCATCAGCTAACTTACTAAAACCACCTTGTTCCTCAACTTGTAGGAAAAGCTTCCAAGATTGCTCTGCAATGGCTTGAGTAAGATGCTCAAGATAATAGGAGCCTCCGGCTGGGTCAACTACTCTATCAAAGTGACTCTCTTCCTTAAGTAATAGTTGTTGATTGCGAGCTATGTGCTGGGAGAATTCGCTTCCTTTAGGATTGTAATGCTTATCAAAAGGATTCACGACTACTGAATGAACGCCTGCTATCGTGGCACTCATGGTCTCAGTCATTGTGCGAAGGAGATTGACATAAGCGTCATATATTGACATATTCCAACGGCTTGTCTCGGCATGCACTATCGCTTTCGTAGCTCGCTCTGAGGCGTTATTGTCATTGGCTTTTACGATAAGGGCCCATAGCCACCTTACAGCTCTAAACTTGGCGATCTCCATAAAGTAATTAGAGCCAATGCCCATATCAAAGCGAATCCGCTCTGCCACTTCGCTAACGCTCTTACCACTCTTTTCGCACACTTTAGTGAGGATATCAGCCCCTGCGGCTAAAGCGTAACCGAGCTCTTGATATATATAAGCTCCTGCATTCACGAGGTCGATACTCTGGAATGAAAGGCAGGTAAACTGCTTGAGAGGTTCCGCTGCCTTCAGTACCTCAACTGCAGTATCTACCCATTCCGGAGTACGATTACCCGTACCAAGAATGTGACGGAATGGTCCGTAGCTAATAGAGCCACGAGTTTTCCCTAAGTCAGCACCAAGAGCAGTTAAAGCCTCTATAACAGCCTCCGTAAGCTGCACCACTAAGCTCCTCTTGGAGTAAAAATTGAGCTCTAAAGAATCCAAATCAATGCCTTGGAGCATACCCTTAATGGCCTCAGCATTGACCATGTTGTCTTCAAAATGTAGTCCGACACTCACTACTCCGTGCTCCATCAAATCTTTAATGCAAGCATTGAGTGCACGCACGTCGCCAATAACATTGATATCCTGACGCACGAGCCAGCGATTGTCGGCTTTTGTACCTCTCACGTATGGAAATTGTCCGGGGAGGACATCCTTAGTAGGTAAATCCTGAATGTCTTCTGCCCGATAGAATGGCTGTACATCTATCCCTTCTTTGGTACGCCATACCAACTTCTTTTCAAACGGAGCTCCCTTAAGGTCTTTAGTGATGACCTCCATCCACTCCTCATTAGTGACGGGGGGAAACTCGCTAAATAGCTTCTCTTTTTTCTCTTTCATACTCATTTATAATAATGTGCATTCTTTGACCTATCGCAGTCTTATTATCGCTATTAAACACCTGAGATTACATACTTATATTAATCCTACCCAATGGGTTGATCTCCTGAAGTGGCAAAAACGTAAAGACGAATTGGGTAATTAAATCTATAATCTCCAAACACAAAGATAGCTAAAAAATAGTAGCTTGGTTACTAATACCACCAAGAATCGTCTAACACTCAATCCCTCAATAGGATATGTCTACATCCCATATGAGGCAAAAGTGTGTTTAGAAAAAGTTTGATTTTATTTTATCAATAAGTGTCAGCTCCTCCCAAGGGAATAGCTCCACATCTACCTCAAGAGGCTCAGTCCCTGGCACACTAAAAGACTTCAGTGCGTGCCGTGGCGTCCTACCCATGTGTCCATAAGCCGAGGTCTCCCTATATATAGGGTGCTTCAGCTTAAGCGACTCTACGATACTATAAGGACGCAAGTCAAAGAGTTCTTTTAGTCTCTCTGCAATCTCCTCGTCAGAGATCTCTACATTACTTCTCCCATATGTATCCACGAATAAGCTCACCGGCTCCGCTATTCCAATAGCATAAGCCACTTGGATTTTCACCTCATCCGCCACACCGGCTGCGACAAGGTTCTTTGCCAAATACCGCGTGGCATATGCTGCCGATCGGTCTACCTTTGAGCTGTCTTTACCACTAAAGGCACCTCCTCCGTGCGAAGCTCGCCCGCCATAGGTGTCGACTATTATTTTTCGACCTGTAAGACCTGTATCTCCTGCCGGACCGCCTATGACAAATTTCCCGGTAGGATTGACATGGAGGATAATCTTACTATCAAAGAGTTGCTGAACCTCATTAGAGTACTTCTCTATGACCCTTGGCAAAAGAATAGAGTGGATATCTTTTTTGATTGTATCCTGCATTACCTTATCCGCTTCGGCTTGCGAAAGCCCCGCATGAGGCTTCACAAAATCATCGTGCTGGGTACTCACAACTATTGTATGCACCCGCTCAGGGGTACGATCAACGTTATATTCAAGCGTCACTTGGCACTTGGCATCAGGCCTGAGATATGGCATAAGGTCCGGCTCTTCCTTACGAATGCGAGACAGCTCTTGCAGTATCGTATGCGAAAGCTCAATAGGTAGAGGCATGTAGGTATCGCTCTCCTTATTAGCATAACCAAACATCATCCCTTGGTCACCTGCACCCTGCTCAAGAAGGTTGCCACGCACGACCCCTCGATGAATATCAGGGCTCTGCTCCTTGAGTGCCGTAAGGATGCCACAAGAGTTGCCATCAAAAAGATACGCTCCTTTATTGTACCCAATGTCGTTAATCACCTCCCTAACGATTTTAGGAATATCAACATTGGCTTTAGAAGACATCTCTCCAGAAATGACTACTTGTCCCGTAGTCACGAGCGTCTCACATGCCACCTTGCTATCCGGATCTTGTGCAAGGTAATTGTCCAATATAGCATCTGATATCTGATCAGCAACCTTATCGGGGTGCCCTTCGCTCACCGACTCCGAAGTAAATAAATAACTCATAATTGTATCTGCCTATATGCCCCAAGAACGGAGACGAGACACCACACATAGCTAAAGAAACGCCCACCCACCTGCCTTAGATGTAGGGATAATGGTGAAACACTCTTTTAGCATTCTTTTATCGTGGTTGCAATCAAGCACAAATCTCTCCACGCCCAAAGGGAAAAATTATTATTTGTCTTAAGTACCACAAAGATACTAATTATATTCCGAATAATCGATAGATAAAAGGAGCTTCAAAGATGGAGCCACCCAAAAGGCTCTACTCTACTCTACTTTATTTTTGTGATAGACTACCAACAAAAACATTTGCAACACCCTATTAAAAGATACTCATAATCAGCCGTGACAAATACCTGGTATTCGCCTGGACGAATTCCCTATGTTCGCCAAAGCTAATTCCCTATATCCGTCAAAGCTAATACCAAGTATCTACTTCAAGCAGTATTCGACATTAGGTATCACCAATATTCATTCTCCGAAAGCATACGAACGGAGGAGCTTTTCTAAGCGACATAGTCATTTTTTTTACATCATATCATCATAAAAAATAGGTAGATAATGTGGTATAATTACCAAGAAATTATTAACTTTGTAACGTTATGTATAATAAGAGACTCACGAAGTCTCTATGAAAATCACTTTTAATAAGGAGATAAGAATATGGGAAAAAAGAGTTTGAAAGGTACTCAAACCGAGAAAAACCTCATGATGTCATTCGCTAACGAGAGTCAGGCACATGCCAGATATTGTTTCTTTGCAAGCCAAGCCAAGAAAGAGGACTTTGTAGAGGTAGAAGCCTTTTTCCAGCAAACTGCTGACCAGGAGAAGGCTCACGCCAAGAGGTTCTTTAAGTTTCTCGAGGGCGGTTTCGTGAATGTTAACACGGAGTTTCCCGCAGGTACTATCGGTTCAACTATTGACAACCTTGAGATAGCTGCTAAACTGGAGCACGAGGAGATGGCAGACCTTTATCCTGGATTTGCTAAGACGGCAGAGGAAGAGGGCTTCCCAGAGATCGCTGCAGCCTATCGCAACATTGCCATAGCTGAGGGCGAACACTCTCGTGTGTACGCAGAGTTTGCAAAGCGTATCAAGGAAGACAAGATGTTTAAGAGCGACGAAGCAATCGTATGGCAATGCCGTAAGTGTGGCTTCCTATTTAAGGGTGTAGAGCCACCAAAGGTATGCCCGGCATGTGCACATCCTAAAGCACACTTCCAGAGGCATAGCGATGCTCCTATAGCACCTATTTGTGGTGAATGATAAGGGAGTAACCCACATCCTCTATCGTGGGTTTATACTTTAGGAGATAAAAATAATGGGGTGGCAAAGCACGTACTTTACCACCCCATTTTTACTATCGTTTGCGAATGACCCACATTGAAGTATTGAGGGTACCCACATCTAATGACCACTTCCTAATGGTCACTTCAGTACGTCAAAAAGCCATTTGTCCGAATTTCATTCACACAAATGGCACCATAAAGAAATTACCGACTCCTATTAGGTTCGCCAAATATGGCACTGCCCAAGCGAATATAAGTCGCTCCGTGCTTCAGAGCTATGGGATAATCATGAGTCATCCCAATAGATAGCTCTTTAAAATAAGGAGAATCGGCAAAAGTTGAGTGCTTAAGTTGGTGAAACAGCTCTTGCAATTTAGCAAATTGATGCTCCACAATACTCATATCCTCAGTAAGGGCAGCCATACCCATAAGCCCCGAGACTTGGACACACTCAAGGCTATTCAGCACATCGCTCTTTAGTAATTCGTATAGCTCTTCCTCCGAAAATCCGTGCTTCGTTTCCTCCTCAGAGATATGCAACTGAAGAAGCACAGGCATCTCCTTTCGACCAATTTTTCGGCACAGCTTCTCTATCTCCTCGAGGAGCTTAATGCTATCAACACTATGAATCATCGCCACAAAAGGGACGATGTATTTCACCTTATTCCTCTGAAGTGTACCTATCAAGTGCCACTCGATATCCTGAGGTAGAGCATCAGCTTTTGGCAAAAGCTCCTGCACTCTATTCTCCCCAAATACCCTCTGACCAGCATTATACGCCTCCATCACCTCGTCAGGTGTATGGTACTTAGATACAGCTATGAGTTTGGTCGTCTCTGGTAGCTCTTTTCGAATACTCTCTAATCGCTCTTGAATCGTCACGGCTTAGTCTCCTGTCTTTATCTGGTACGGGAATACGTCCATATAGTTTGTCTCCGCCACGCTTGCCACCTCGTAATCACCGAGGGTATCTTTCATCCCTTTGTGCAGATTTTGAAGAGCCTCGTCTATATCATCGGCTTGGACGAGTATCTGCACGTACTTCTTTTTCTCTACACCCGCTTTCTCATCAAGGGTAATAAAGCCCACCTTGCTTTTGTAATACCTCTCGCTCTTCTGATCAAGGAATAATTCGTAGAGACGGATCTTGCGGACTGAATCCACGATATAGCTACCTCTTGAGCTCATTTCCTCTGCCATTCGGCTCTCGGCATCGGTAAATGTCTCGGCATCCACAAGGTAACTCTCGCTGACCTTTCTCATCTTTCCAGACTGATTAATTTCCTTTTCGTATGTTATCTTACAGTCAAACCAACTCATAAATTATTTCGCATCTAATGTTATTGCTTTTAAGTTATTCTCTCGAATAAAGGCCTGTAACTTCTCACCACCATCAAGGCTGGGTGATGCATCCTCTATCACACATAACTTGGAGCCCAATCCGTGTTTTAGTAGATCCATAATGCTATTTAGCACGCAGACATCACCCGCAAGTCCACAAACCATTATGCTATCTGCCCCATTAAGGATATCTGGAAATGACGCACCAAAAGCACTATATTCATCCTTGTCCATTGCCCTACCCTTCTCTAAAAAAAGTGTAGTCACATTACTTGCTTGTATCGCTTTCATCAAGGGCTCCCATACCGCTGCACCATGGCTATATTTGACACAATGCACAGGCCATACGCCACCCGACGGCTCAAAACTTACGTGACCTATAGGATGACAATCCATAGTAACAATAATCTGATCGGGAGCTATCCTTATAAGCTTATCGGATAAACGATTCAAAGCATCCTCAGCTCCTGGGACTGGGAGTGTGCCAGTGACAAAATCGTACTGAGGGTCTACAACAATCAATGTTTTCATCCTCGGTATTGCTTAGTGGTGATGAGGTGATTCTTAAGTGGGGTAGCATACATCCCGAGTATCCGCTCCCGGATAAAGTCATAATGCTCTTTACCTGCACCTACTTTCGCTATCTGTTGCTCTAAATATTCACTAAAAGCATTTTTCTCTTTCTCACTATACATTTTACCAAATGGCTTCCCACCATGGAGAAAATCAAAGGCTATGTAGTTATTAGGGTAGAATCTATAATTAGTGAATATCTGACGATTGATTTCATTAGCAACCTTATCAAGCTTTTCTTGCTTCGTATCTTCGGGGTCGACAATAGCGTGCAAATCCCGTAGCGTATCCCCTACTGAGAAATGCACTCGACCCTTATAACCCTTGAGCCCAGTTTGCATATTAATATAGTCGTCCTCTGGTCTCTTCTGCCAAGAAGGGTCAAGGTGCTTAGCTAGCATTTCCTGAGCCTTGAGATAATCGCACGGATCATACTCATAGGTAATAGCGATAGGCGTTATCTTGAGACTCTCAAAAAGCTCCTCCAAAGTTTCATCTTTTCCCCCACTAAGGGACAACATCTTGAGTACCGCTGGCTGAGTACGATCGTCCGAATCCTTACGTCTGCCCTCGCTTTGTGCCAACCACACGGAGGCGTCATTCGAGACTACAGAGCTACGGATATAGCTTGAGAGACGTTTGCTCTCGACAATCATCTCACGCATAGAGGGATGTCTTCTTACGATAAACGCGTCCGAAAGACGGACTACATCCCTTATCCATGGCTGAATAAGTAGATTATCTCCGATAGCTATACGAGGAATCGGTAGCCCGGCCTCTACACATAAGTAGTTGAGGAATGCCGAATCAAGTGTGATATCGCGATGATTGGAGATGAAAAGATACTTAATTTTCCCGGTCCTATCGAGCTTACTTTTCCCCGACCAAGTGAGCGAAAAGGTCGTATCATGTATCACTTTTCCAACCACTGGGACCATAAATTTGGTCTTAAAGGTTTCAATACTATGCGTCGCTTTAATCATATTATCCAGCTCCGTATCGGGGATATTTCCAAACACTTTAGTAAGGATTCCCCTCACGGTTTTATCCTGAATAAGGGCAGGAAGAATGCTATCTACTTCACTATCGAGGTAGGGGCGTATGCTATCGAAATAGCTATCATCGGTCCTTAATATTTCGCTATTCATCGCTTCGTTTTGCTTAATTGGTAGTTAATTATACCCGAAAGAACATCTCCGATATTCCTCCCATCAGCTCGGACTTGTTGTGGAATAAAGCTCGTAGCAGTCATACCCGGGGTGGTATTGACCTCCAGAAATACGGGAATGCCATTGCGGATAATATAATCGACTCGTATGATACCCGATGCACCGAGATATCCGTATATCTCGCGGGTGAGTTGCTGTATTTGTGCAGTCATCTCTGGGGAAATCCGAGCCGGCGTTATCTCCTCTACGGCACCATTATACTTGGCATCGTAGTCAAAGAATGTCCCTTTTGGCACGACTTCCGTTACGGGTAAGACGTGAAGGTTATCTACATCTCTAAACGCTCCACAGGTAACTTCAGTGCCAGTGATCAGGGCTTCCAAGAGTACTTCGTTAGCCTCCTCAAAAGCTCTTTGAATGGCAGGAAGAAGGTCGCTTATCTCATCAACCCTTGTAGTAGCTACGCTACTACCGCCCACGTTGGGCTTAACAAAAACGGGTAGACCTATCTCCCTGGCTAGGTCTGATGGACTGAAATCGTCACCTTTATGTATCCTCACACTTGGAGCTATTTCGATGCCAAAGCTGTGAAGGAAGTGCTTGCAAAGGTATTTATTAAAGGTAAGGGCTCCTACCGCAGTAGGGCAACAGCTATATGGGATTCCGAGCATATCTAAGTACCCGGTGAGCAATCCGTCCTCGCCCGGGGTGCCATGAATGGTAATGTATGCGAAATCAAAGGTGATATGATGACCCTTGTAGTCGAAAGAGAAATCGTTTCGGTCTATGGGGTAAATACCACCTTCGTACTCCACAACCCACCTATCCCTCTGTATAATAATAGAGTAGATGTCAAAAGGATACCCCTCTAAAAAGTGCAAAATACCCTCACGGCTCTTCAGAGAGACCTCGTACTCGCTACTATATCCTCCCGCTATTAATGCTATCTTTAGTCGCTTTGTCATATATTATCTGCTGTAATTACGCCTGCCTCTATATACCGACGCCACTTATCAATAAGCTGACTCATGTCGTCGGGAAGTGGCGAAGTAAAATCCATCTGTTGCTTAAGTACGGGATGATAAAAGCCGAGTGTCTGTGCGTGTAAAGCCTGTCGTGGACATAGCTCAAAGCAGTTCTCGATAAACCTCTTATAGCTCGCAAATCGATTTCCTCTCAATATCTCATTCCCTCCATATCGCTCATCGTTAAAGATGGGATGCCCAAGGCTCTTGACGTGTGCCCTGATCTGGTGTGTCCGTCCTGTCTCAAGCCGGCACCGAATAAGTGAGACATATCCCAAGTTTTCTTCCTCCTTATAGTGGGTGATAGCTGTCTTACCCACTTCGCCCCCGTAGGGAAATGTGGTCATCACCATTCTATTCCTTGGGTCACGTGCCAGGTTACTTTGGATGGTACCTACTGTCTCAGGCATTCGCCCCCACACTAGAGCTAAGTACTCTCGGTGTGTCGTTTTCTCAAAAAACTGTTTGGCTAATGCGGTGCGAGTCGTAGGCTCTTTAGCGATAAGCAAAAGTCCACTTGTGTCTTTGTCGATACGATGAACTAAACCCACTTCTGGATCATTGGCATCAAACGCAGGATAGTCTTTAAGGTGAAACGCTATGGCATTAAGTAGTGTGCCAGTGTAATTTCCGTGACCAGGATGTACGACCAAACCGGCCGGTTTATTAATCACCATTAAGTACTCATCCTCGTAAACGACATCAAGCGGAATATCCTCCGGACCTATCTGAAGCTCATAAGGCGGACGCTCTAATTTGAGTGCCACTCGATCCGATGGTCGTACTTTATAATTTGATTTTACAGGGTTATCATTGACGTAAATGGCTCCTGCCTCAGCCGCTTGCTGGATTCGGTTGCGACTGACATTAGGCATCCTATCTACTAAAAAGCGATCAATGCGTATGGGCGTTTGTCCCTTATCAACAATGCATGTAAAATGCTCAAAAAGTTGAGGTGCGAGAGACTCGTCCTCAAAACCCTCTAAATCGTCCTCCTCTATATAGGGTGCTCTATTTTCTTGCATCGCTATTAAAACCAATCCTCTCCGTCACCTTCAGGGTCTGCTGTAGGCTCCTCATGTGTAGGCATATCCTCAGAAGAGTTGATCCCCTCCATCACTAAGCTATCCAGCATAGCTGCCTGATAGGCATCAGAGGAAGATACTTCAACTGTCAAACGCTCGTTATAGGGTACGCGATCTCCTGGCATTAGGTATCTGCCTGATGCATCCTTAATCCGAAGCACGAGGAGGTTATGCTCCCCGGGGACATACTCCTTAATGATATCCACAAAGCCTGCTCCCTTGAGCATCATCTCTACCGAACGCTCTGACAGCTCCTGATATTGGGGAATCCTTATCATCTTAGCACTCATAGTATTGACCGTGACATAGATCACTCGGTTGCTCTTAATCAATGCTCCGGCTTTGGGCGTTGTCTCTATAATAACACCTGGGGCCTTACCCTCAACATATAGAGAGTCCGTCACCTCCATTAGCAATTTATCAGCCCTGAGACACATCTCGGCTTCCTCTTGAGTCATACCTTTGATATCAGGAAGCCTGAAAGCCTTGTCGTGCTTGGTATATATATCTAAAAACCACATAGCGCCCCATAGCAATAGCAGTCCTGCTACCACAATCAGTCCAATATTAAGGAGAATGGTTTTCCACCCGGCACGCTTGCTTTTGGGTTGCTCTGTATCTTGCGTTGTCTTATTATCCATCGTTGCTATCTAATATCTATTCAAGAGCAAATAATTCATTGCCAAATGTACCACTTAATTATGATATGTGTCCTATTCCTTAACTGAAACCTATGAAAAACAGATACCTGATATTAGGTGAAACGAATACCCTATATTCGCCTTGACGGATACCAAGTATTAGTCAAGACGAATATAGGGTATTCGTTTAAGCGAAGAAAGGCTAACCTCCATGAGGGATGAGTCACCCTCTTTATGTCGCAATAGCTCAAGGGCTTCTGAAAATCTGGATCAGAAACGACGCTCTATATCTCTTGTCGCTCTCTGTGACCGATATGTCGATCTGTCTTTGGCATCGGAGAACTTATACGAAATGGAGAAATAGAGGGTGGGGTTATCGTAATTATTATTGAAAGAAATCGAGTAACCATCTCGATAGCTTACACCATTATAACCGGAGTTTAAGAGATATAATCCTGCGACAGAGAGAGCTAACCGCCTATTTAGCATATAGAAACTCATCCCAAGGTCAAGGTTGTATTGTGGCTCGACAGTCGCAATGGTTGTTTTTGTCCTCCCCACGTAATCTCCTGCTATGTACCCGGTCCAGGTACGGCTTTTATTGAACGCGAAATCAAGATAACCATTTAATCCCCATTCGTTACTTACCGCTTTTGGAAGTAAGTGCTTACTATTTGAGGTATAAGTATTTCTACCATAATAGCCGTCAATACTGAATGTCAACCAGCTCCATTTATCAAAATAATAGCCTGCTTCTATGCCTGTAAATAGATTATTCTGTGCATTCTCTACCTGAGTATATACATCATTGCCCTGAAGAGTAGAGACAGAGACGATTACATTATTACCCTTACGAATACGCCCTTTTAGCGATAACGCCCCTGCATATGTATAACCGAGACTGGCAGTATAATCGATTTGAGGCTTTAGCTCTATATTCCCTCTGTAAAAGGTATGCTCGCTTATCTGCCAAACGAAAGGATTAAGATCTTGAAACTTAGGGTGGATAATGGCACTATTCAATAGTAACGTCAACTGGTGCCTATCGTCAAAAGTATAGCTGGTATGTATCGTAGGTAACCAAGCATCGTGCGACCTTGAGACATCGGGGATGTCAGGAGAAAGATTATCTAACTGCTGAAGCTGTGATTTTGTCCTTACATACCTAACACCCAGTCTCAGCCAAAAATAGTCATTAATGTGGAGCGTACTACTTATGTAGGGTATTACCATAAGCTCTTCCCACTCAATCCTATTTCTCTGCCCGCTAAGATAGGGCCATTGAGCATATCTCTGCTCATGAGCCCTAAGATTATTAGTCGAAGTCCACGAAACCTTAACCCCTGTATCAAGGAGGTATTTATGTGCACTATCTAAAAAGATAGTATAGTCATTATTAAAACTGATACCCGAAGTCTTCAGTTCATTTTTTTCGGAATAGATCAGAAATGGTTTTGGCTCAGGTGAGATCTTCCCTTGGTACTTCGTAAGGGCATCATTAGCAAGATGATAATAGGATAGCTCTGCCCACGCAAGGCATTTCTCCTTAAAATTGGTCTCCCAATAGGCAGTTGTCGTAAAACGTGGTTCCGTAGCTTTATAGCCATTATCATTAATTACTACCCTCTCCGGGTATGTCTTTGACGCCGTTATCTCTTCGCTATCAAACTGATTGTCATAGCTCTTTTTATTCCACGCAATCGTGACACCGAATAGTTTTTTATCGCTATACTCGTACTGCAAAGTCCCCCTTAATCCGCCGAAATTATACTTTCCTTTTGATGGAGTATACGACTTATACTGGTACTCATCGCCCACGTACGCCATCTTTTCTTCGTAATCCGAAGCATTAAAGTTGGAACTCGGAGCAATCGAAGCAAATAATCCTTTATGGTTATAAAGTAATGAACCATAGCCCCCGTACCTATAATTATACTCACCGCCATACATCTCCTCAGAGCCGATTACCCCTCCAAAATACTCCTTAAATACCGAAACAGTATGAAGCACAATCATAGCTGTATTGCCATCAGGGTCATATCTGAGTGGCGGTTGAGTGATGACCTCCACACGCTCAATCAGACTGGCATCGTAGCCCTTTAGGACATTCGCGACCTCGGAAGTCTCTACACGTTGCAAGACATTACCTACTTTAACCAAGACTTTTGTCTTACCTATAACAGAGAGTTGATTGTCTTTCACCTGTACCTTTGGCAACATCTTAAGGAGATCTAATGCGTCATTTGCAAACTCTCTTAGGTCACTTACATTAACCGAAAAACCATCCGGCTGGGTACGAACCTTTAAAAGATTGCCCTGAACGACTACCATTTGTAGCTCCTTAGCACTCTCCTCAAGTGTAATCTTTCCTATATTCGTTTCGCCCTGAGTAAGTTGAATCTCTTTGAAATACAGCTCATATCCCAAAAAGCTAACGCCTAAAATGTACGACCCGGGAGTGCAACTAATCGAGAATTGCCCCTCCTCGTCGCTAACACCAAAGACTGCAATTTCTTGTGTTTCTCGGTCACTTATCAAAAAAACTGACGCACCTACTAAGGGACCCTGCTCATCACAAATCACCCCCGTAAGTGTACCACTCGGACTTTGCCCCATAGTAGCTATCGCACTTAATGAAAGTAAGATGGCACAAACACACTCATACAATCTCCTCATACTCTGGATCAATAATTATTTCAATTTAATAAAAATTTCAATTCCTTTAAAGCATATTTAGTCGCTCTAAATTCTCGCCTCGTCAGTTCCATAAGTCACTTACAACAAAAGAAATGCTATTTCTATCAAAATCGAAATATAGTAGAATAGAATATCGATATAAAACGACAACGGCTACACAGAGATACTAATAATAGAATCACTATGTAGCCGTCATTGATCTCTACGACATATAGAGACCTACATGCTAAACCATAACTATCGGACGCGAAGTCTTACCAGCTGGCTTTCTTTACTCCTGGAATAAGCCCTTTTGAAGCCATCTCACGGAATTGAATCCTTGAGATACCAAAGAGTCTTATATAGCCCTTTGGCCTACCAGTGATATTGCAACGATTGTGAAGACGCACGGGGCTGGCATTCTTAGGAAGCTTCTGAAGACCTTCGTAGTCTCCTTCGGCTTTAAGCTGAGCCCGCTTGGCAGCATATTTTGCTACCATAGCTGCTCTTTTACGCTCACGTGCCTTCATTGATTCTTTTGCCATATTCCTCTATTTCCTCAGTTAGTTTTCGTTCTTCTTAAATGGGATACCAAACTCCTTAAGGAGTGCATAACCCTCTTCGTCAGTCTTAGCTGTAGTCACAAAAGTAATATTCATACCCATAATCTTTGTGATACTATCAAGATTGATTTCAGGGAAAATGATCTGCTCGGTAATACCCAATGTATAATTACCACGACCATCGAGATTGCTTCCCACACCTTTGAAGTCACGGATACGTGGAAGTGCAATACGAATCAACCTCTCAAGGAACTCATACATCTTATCTCTCCTAAGGGTAACCATCACACCGATAGGCATACCTTTACGGAGCTTAAAATTGGAGATATCCTTTTTAGAGTAGGTAACTACTGGCTTCTGACCAGTAATAGTAGCGAGCTCACCCTGTGCTATCTCTATGATTTTCTTATCGGCAGTAGCATCACCAAGACCCTGATTCACTACAATCTTAGTGAGCTTGGGTACTTGCATAATGCTGGTGTAGCCAAATTGCTTCATTAGCAGAGGTACGATGCGCTCGTTATAGTCTTTCTTTAAATTATCTGTAGCCATCTCTCTATCAGCTATTAGCATTAATTTACTTCAGTATGTCGCCAGACTTCTTAGAGTAGCGCTCAAGCTTACCCTCATCATTTCTGCGACGCCCCACTCTTGTGGGTGCACCTGTCTTAGGATCTACTGGGTTAAGATTGGAAATATGTATGGATGCCTCTTTGTGCACCATGCCTCCTTGTGGATGCTGAGCAGTGGGCTTAGTCCTCTTAGTGATCATATTCAATCCCTCAACTACAGCACGGCTCTTTTTGGTATCCACCATCAGCACCCTGCCTTTCTTACCCTTATCATTACCTGCATTTACAAATACAGTATCGCCCTTTTTAATATGAAATTTTGCCATTGTCTTTACATCGATTTCATTAGAGCACTTCAGGTGCTAGTGAGACAACCTTCATATTCACAGCACGTATCTCGCGTGCTACAGGACCAAATATACGTGTAGCACGTATATCACCAGCAGCATTAAGGAGTACACATGCGTTCTCATCGAAGCGTATGTACGACCCATCAGCACGGCGAATCTCTTTTTTAGTCCTTACGATCAAAGCTTTTGAGACGGCACCTTTCTTTACATCGCTACCAGGGATTGCACTCTTTACGGAGACAACTATGACATCACCGATGGATGCATATCTCCGACGAGTACCGCCCAGCACGCGGATGCAGAGTACCTCTTTGGCACCGCTATTATCAGCTACAGCTAGTCTTGACTCTTGTTGTATCATAATAGAATACTCTACAAATCTGCAATAATAATTCCTTACTTCGCTCTCTCAACGATCTGGATCACTCTCCAGCGTTTGGTACGGCTTAGAGGTCTTGTCTCCATAATCCTAACGATGTCACCTTCGTTACACTCGTTATTCTCATCGTGAGCGTGGAATTTCTTAGTCTTATTCACAAACTTTCCGTAAATTGGATGTTTCTCTTTCCACTTCACAGATACTGTGACAGACTTATCCATCTTATTGCTGGAAACGATGCCTTGTCTTACCTTTCTTAAACTTCTATTTTCCATCTCTTAGAGCGACTCTTATTCGTTAACACTTGCGTTCTGAACGCTCTTCTCGTTGAAGATCGTACGGAGACGAGCCACGAGCTTACGTTGATCATTAAGCATTGAAGGTTTATCTAAAGGACTTACCCTATGCTGTAGCATTAGCTTTTGATACTTTACAGTCTCTGTCTCTATTCTCTCCTTTAGCTCTTGCACCGAGAGATCTCTTAATTCACTATTCTTCATATTATATATTCCAAATATCTCGGTACAAAAATCAATATTCGTAATCGCGACGTACCACAAACTTCGTGGTCACAGGTAGCTTTTGTGCTGCTAAACGAAGTGCCTCTTTGGCGACCTCGTAACTTACACCCTCTACTTCAAATAGCATACGTCCAGGAGTCACAGGAGCAACAAACCCCTCAGGGTTACCCTTACCCTTACCCATACGTACCTCTGCAGGCTTAGCTGTAATAGGCTTGTCTGGGAAAATGCGTACCCATACCTGACCTTGACGCTGCATATACCTCGTAACAGCGATACGTGCCGCCTCTATTTGGCGACCAGTTATCCAGCAAGTCTGAAGCGACTTGATGCCAAAAGAACCGAACGCAAGCTGATTACCACGATGGGCCTCACCTTTCATACGACCTTTCTGCTGTCTTCTGAATTTGGTCTTTTTTGGTTGTAACATATCTTATGTCCGTTATTTCTAATTATACTTCTTGGGTAGGTGATTAACGAGCTTGACGCTCTCCACGGCCACTGCGACCACCTCTACGACGGCCACC
The DNA here is from genome assembly GCA_934364985.1 of uncultured Porphyromonas sp. GTDB lineage: Bacteria > Bacteroidota > Bacteroidia > Bacteroidales > Porphyromonadaceae > Porphyromonas_A. Next base: position 97,423 of record CAKRMU010000003.1, read on the forward strand.
GCGACCGCCTCTATTACCACCCTCACGACGTTGGCGATTATCGCGTTGTTGTGAGAAATCAGGTGAAAGATCGCGTTTCTCATACACTTCACCCATACATACCCAAACCTTCACTCCGATAGCACCTACCTTAGTACGTGCTTCCTCAAGTGCATAGTCGATATCTGCTCTAAGTGTATGCAGAGGCGTACGCCCCTCCTTAAACATCTCACTACGAGCCATCTCCGCACCATTTAGCCTACCGCTAAGCTGTACCTTAATTCCTTCGGATCCAGAACGCATAGCATTACTAACTGCTTGCTTTACAGCTCTACGATAGTTCATACGCCCCTCTAGTTGACGTGCAATATTATCTGCTACAATCGTAGCATCAACATCTGGACGACGTATCTCAAAGATATTAATCTGAACTTCCTTATCTGTAAAGCGTTTGAGTTCCTCACGAAGTTTATCGACTTCTGAGCCGCCCCTACCAATTATATGACCAGGACGAGCCGTACAAATAGTAATAGTGACGAGCTTTAATGTACGCTCAATCACAATCTTGGATACACTGGCACGAGCTAAGCGAGCCTCTAAATAGGTACGTAGCTTGTAGTCCTCAAGTAAGGTATCTGCAAGATTGTCTTTCTTGCCAAACCAATTAGAGTCCCAGCCCCTAACGATTCCTAAGCGATTGCTTATTGGATTAGTCTTTTGTCCCATCTACAAATTATTTGCTTAGTGTGCTTAAATCTCCTCCACCTGAGGGAGTGTATCTACAAATATAGTGAGGTGATTGCTTCTTTTACGAATACGACAACCTCTACCCTGTGCTCTCGGACGTAAACGCTTAAGTGTTACACCTTCGTCTACATATATCTTCGAGATATATAGCTCGCCTTCATCAGCTTGGCGATCATTCTTTTGCTCCCAATTAGAGATAGCACTTCTTAGGAGCTTCTCTACTGGTTGAGCGGCTTGCTTGCTAGAATACTTCAGTATGCCTAAAGCTTTATTCACCTCCATACCACGTACCATATCCGCTACCAAACGCATCTTACGTGGAGAGGAAGGGATATTGACAAGCCTAGCGAAGTACTGAGTACTTTGAGCTTCTTTACGTTGCTCAGCGGCTAGCTTCTTCCTTTTACCCATATTAGTTACTTATCTATATGTTTATTTAGTCCCGTGGTGGGGTTATTAACGATTACCACTGTGTCCACGGAAGGTACGAGTAGGAGCAAACTCTCCTAATTTATGACCAACCATATTCTCAGTTATAAATACTGGGATAAACTTATTCCCATTATGTACAGCAATAGTATGCCCTACGAAGTCTGGCGAAATCATTGAGGCACGGCTCCAAGTCTTAATGACATTCTTTTTACCGCTCTCATTCATCTCCAGTACGCGCTTTTCTAGCTTAAGCTCGATGTAGGGACCTTTCTTTAATGAACGACTCATATCTAAATTCAGTCTATTAATTTATTCTATCCTTATCGCTTCAGCACTTACTTGCGCTTCTTCTTACGGCCCTCAATGATATACTTAGAAGAGTGTTTCTTAGGAGCACGCGTCTTAAGACCCTTAGCATAAAGACCCGTACGGCTACGTGGGTGCCCTCCAGATGCACGACCTTCACCACCACCCATTGGGTGATCGACTGGGTTCATTACTACACCACGGTTATGTGGACGCCTACCAAGCCAACGGCTACGACCTGCTTTACCACTACGCTCAAGTGCATGGTCAGAATTCCCCACACTCCCGACGGTAGCTTTACAAGTGCCTAAGATACGACGGACTTCACCACTTGGCATCTTGATCACAACATAGGCACCTTCCCTTGATGTCAGCTGTGCGAAAGAACCTGCACTTCGTACCAACTTAGCACCCTGCCCTGGGCGAAGCTCAATATTGTGGATAACAGTACCTACAGGAATCTTAGCTAATGGGAGACAGTTACCTACTTCAGGAGCCGCATGTTCTCCAGACATTAACACAGCACCTACTTCTAAACCATCAGGTGCTACAATATAGGATTTTTCTCCATCAGCATAGTAAAGGAGTGCGATACGAGATGATCTATTAGGATCATACTCAATAGCCTTTACTGTAGCAGGAATACCATCTTTCCTTCTCTTAAAATCGATAAGGCGATACATTCTCTTATGACCACCTCCGATATAGCGTACCGTCATCTTACCAGTGTTATTACGCCCACCGGTCTTCTTTTTCGATACTACAAGAGACTTCTCCGGTGTACTTTTAGTAATCTTATCAAATGCACCGATAATCTTATGTCTTTGCCCAGGCGTAGTGGGCTTCAATTTACGTATTCCCATTTTTTATCAAATGTTACTAAAGAAGTCTATCTCCTGACCTTCCTTAAGTGTTACAATTGCCTTTTTGAAAGCAGGTTTTCTACCCTCGATAAGACCGCCTTTGGTGTAGCGTTGTTTGCGTTTTCCATCGTAGTTGATAGTATTAACGCTGACAACATTTACATCGTACATCTTCTCTACAGCCCTCTTAATTTCAAATTTGTTAGCATCACGAGCCACTTTGAAGCCATAGCGATTGGGCATTACTTCAGTAATATCCGTCTGCTTTTCAGTAATAATTGGTTGTAATAATATACCTCTCATACTTTTCTAAATCTCTAATGTGTCTCGTTATTCTTTTCCGAGGAGGTCTGATAGCATATTGAGAGCACTTTCGGTAAGGATAAGGCTCTCAGCTCCTACTATATTGTACGTACTAACATCCTCAGCCTGCATTACGCATACTGCTGGGACATTTCTTGAAGACTTCAAAATCGCTTCATTAACGCCATCGATAAGCATCAAATTCTTACGACCATCCATCTTAAGAGCTTTCAGAACATTTACAAATTGCTTTGTCTTTGGTGTATCAAAGCTAAAATCTTCTACAACAACGATAGCTCCATCTTTAGCTTTATAGCTCAAAGCAGATACACGTGCGAGGCGCTTTACTTTTTTGTTAAGTTTCTGCTCATAGCTACGAGGTCTTGGGCCAAAGACAGTACCACCGCCTCTCAATACAGGACTCTTGATACTACCACGGCGTGCACCACCTGTACCTTTTTGACGGAAGAGCTTACGTGTACTATAAGCTACTTCTCCACGCTCTTTCGTCTTGTGAGTTCCCTGCCTCTTATTAGCCAAGTAGCGCTTCACGTCAAGGTAAATGACATGATCATTAGGCTCTACTCCAAAGACAGAATCACTCAGAGTTACCTTACGTCCGGTCTCCTGACCGTTGATGTTCAATACATTTAATTCCATGTCGCTTAGATTTCTACTAATAAGATGGCACCTTTTGCTCCTGGCACACTACCTTTAACAACTAAGGCATTCTGCTCTGGGAACACTTTAATCACACGCAGGTTCTCTACAGTAACCCTACGGTTACCATCCTGACCTGCCATCCTCATTCCTTTAACAACCTTCGAAGGGGTTGCACAAGCACCGATAGATCCTGGGGCACGAAGCCTATTCTTCTGACCATGGGTAGTCTGACCTACACCACCGAAGCTGTGACGCTTAACAACGCCTTGGAAACCTTTACCCTTGGAGGTGCCGATAACATCGACATAAGTCACCCCGTTAAAGATTTCAGCATTTATTACATCACCAAGCTTGTAATCCTTGTCAAAATTATTGAACTCGGCCAAGTGTCTCTTGGGTGTTACTCCAGCTTTACTAAAATGACCCATTTCGGCTTTTGTTGTATGCTTATCTTTCTTGTCTTCAAAGCCCAACTGGATAGCCTCATAGCCATCTACGTCATTAGTTTTTACTTGAGTCACCACACAAGGACCTACTTCGATAACAGTGCATGGGATATTCTTCCCCTCGGCACTGAATACGGATGTCATTCCGACTTTTTTTCCTATTAATCCTGGCATTTCAGTCTCAACTTATTGGTTACAATTACTTTTTTATCAATTCACTCTACACTTAATCAAATGTCTGTTTTGATCTCAATCTCTACACCACTTGGAAGCTCTAAACGTGCTAAAGCATCTACGGTATTGGTGCCAGCATTGATGATATCAATCAGACGTTTGTAAGTAGATAGCTGAAATTGCTCACGACTCTTCTTATTAACAAAGGTAGAGCGGTTCACAGTAAAGATACGGCGATGTGTTGGTAGTGGAATAGGACCACGTACAGTAACACCCGTAGGCTCGACTGCTTTCACAATCTTCTCAGCTGACTTATCGACCAAAGCATGGTCGTAAGACTTAATCTTGATTCTTATGACTTGGTTCATATCTATTTGATAACTTATATATTATCATCTATTAGTTTAGGAGATCAACACGTCCGTCAACTTCTTCAAGGACTGCTTTAGCATTAGCTGTCGACATCTCCTCAAAATGGCTGAAGGACATCGTGCTCGTTGCACGACCACTGGTGATAGTACGAAGTGCTGTTACATAGCCGAACATTTCAGAAAGTGGAGTCTTAGCCTTAACAATACGAGCACCATTACGGTGGGTCTCCATACCTTCAACTTGACCACGACGCTTATTAAGGTCTCCGATAACATCACCCATACTCTCCTCAGGAGTTACCACTTCAACCTTCATAATAGGCTCAAGTAATACTGGGTGGGCTTTTGCACAACCATTCTTAAAGGCTTGCATTGCACAGACCTCAAACGAAAGCTGGTCAGAGTCTACAGGGTGGAAAGAACCATCAAGAAGGGTTACCTTGAGCCCATCTACTGGGTAACCTGCAAGGACACCATTCTTAAGAGCACGCTCAAACCCTTTCTGTACACTTGGAATATATTCTCTTGGAATGTTACCACCTTTGACCTCATCAATAAACTGCAATTCGCCCTCAAAGTCTTTATCTTTAGGCTCAAGACGTACAATGATATCTGCAAACTTACCACGACCACCAGTCTGACGCTTGTAAACCTCACGGAGCTCCACTGGCTCTGTAATAGCCTCTTTGTAGCTTACCTGTGGTCGACCTTGGTTACACTCTACCTTAAACTCACGCTTCAGACGATCGATAATAATCTCAAGGTGAAGCTCACCCATACCGCTAATAACGGTCTGACCTGTTTCTTCATTGGTTTTAACCGTAAAGGTAGGATCCTCTTCTGCCAACTTAGCTAAACCGATTCCCAATTTATCAAGGTCTTTCTGAGTCTTAGGCTCTACAGCAATACCAATCACCGGGTCTGGGAAGTCCATACTTTCAAGGGTAATTGGGTGCTCCTCATCACAAAGAGTATCACCCGTCCTAATATCCTTAAAACCAACACCAGCACCGATATCACCTACATTGATACGCTCCATAGGGTTCTGCTTATTTGAGTGCATCTGAAATAATCTACTGATACGCTCTTTTTTCTCCGAACGACTATTGTAAACGTACGAACCTGCATCAAGGTGTCCTGAATATACTCTGAAGAAGCACAGACGACCAACGTATGGGTCTGTTGCAATCTTAAATGCTAAAGCACAAAGTGGCTCATCCTCGTCTACATTACGAACGAGTTTAACTTCAGAATCACGAGGATCAGTACCCTCAATTTCTGGAGTATCCATAGGGCTGGGTAGATAAGCACATACAGCATCAAGGAGAGGTTGCACGCCCTTATTCTTAAACGACGAACCACATATCACTGGATTGATCTCCATCGATACTGTACCTTTTCTGATTGCAGCTTTTACCTCTTCGGTTGTTATAGTGCTGGGATCATCGAAATACTTCTCCATAAGTGTCTCATCAATCTCAGCGAGGCTTTCAAGCATACGATCGTGCCACTCTTCGGCATCGGCTTGCACCTCAGCAGGGATATCCTTAACTGAATAGTGAGCACCCATCTCGTCATCCTCCCACACTAAAGCCTTCATAGTGATAAGGTCAACAACCCCTATGAACGTCTCCTCAGCACCAATAGGCACTTGAATAGGCACCGCATTGGCACCAAGCATATCCCTTAGCTGGCGAACCACTTCATAGAAGTTCGCACCGCTACGATCCATTTTATTAACGTAGGCGATTCTTGGCACATGATATTTGTCTGCCTGACGCCATACGGTTTCACTCTGTGGTTGCACACCGCTCACCGCACAAAAGGCAGCTACCGTACCATCAAGTACGCGAAGCGAACGCTCAACCTCCACAGTAAAGTCAACGTGTCCCGGAGTGTCAATAAGATTGATCTTGTACTTTTCGTCGTTATAATTCCAAAAAGTAGTAGTCGCAGCACTCGTGATAGTGATACCACGCTCTTGCTCCTGTTCCATCCAGTCCATTGTAGCGGCACCATCATGTACTTCACCGATCTTGTGTGTCAGACCGGTATAGAATAGAATACGCTCCGATGTGGTTGTCTTACCAGCATCGATGTGTGCCATGATACCGATGTTACGTGTCCGCTCTAAATGTGTTGTGTTAGCCATCTCTTGATTTTCCTTTCTTGCTTTATTTAGAATCTAAAGTGTGCAAAAGCACGGTTAGCCTCAGCCATACGATGCATATCCTCTTTACGCTTGAAAGCGCCACCTTGTTGGTTATATGCATCCATTATCTCAGCTGAGAGCTTATCTGCCATTGTCTTACCACCACGTTTGCGAGCAAAAAGGATCATATTCTTCATAGAGATAGACTCCTTACGCTCAGGGCGTATCTCGGTAGGTACCTGAAAGTTAGCACCACCGATGCGACGTGTCTTCACCTCCACTTGAGGGGTTATATTCTCAAGGGCCGTTTTCCAGATCTCCAACGCGCTCTTTTCCTCGTTAGCCATCTTACCCTTTACTATCTCCAGTGCGTCATAAAAGATCTCGAACGAGAGATTCTTTTTGCCATCATACATCATATGGTTAACGAACTTCGTCACCGATACATCATTGTACACTGGATCAGGCAATATCTGCCTCTTCCTTGGCTTTGCTTTTCTCATATCTACTTTTAAAAAGTATATCTGTCTACTTTCATAAGTGTTATCTCCATAAATGCCACCATTCCTTTGCACCTACAGACACCTCTAAACACACAGAAGTGACAAAATAAATTCTTACTTTTGATAAACACTCATAGCGATGCTATGAGCTATACTAAATAGAAGACCCACTTACCCATTGAGCAGTCATAATGAGTCATCTCCTACTCACACATCTTCTCCTCCACTTAGCTAGTCATTCGACCCACTCCGCCCGGCAATCATTGCTTGCTTCCAAATAGATATGAAAAACATGGGCGACACCTTGTGACATACACAAGACGAGCTTTAGATACTATAGTGGCACCACGCTGCACTTAGGCAGCCTTGGCTAATAACAGAGGTGCATACACATCACCTCGCCACCATTTCAATAAGTCTAAACATTCCACCTCGACAATTTCAGGTCTATGCCTCTGCACAATACCTTATATCCCTCCCGAGGCTACCCTCTTAGGGCATTACTTCTTTGCATCCTTAGGACGCTTCACACCATACTTACTACGGCGTTGTGTACGACCATTAACACCTGCGGTATCGAGCGTACCACGTACAATGTGGTAGCGAACACCAGGAAGATCCTTAACACGACCACCACGCACCATCACGATGGAGTGTTCTTGTAGGTTATGTCCCTCACCTGGGATATAGGAGTTAACCTCCTTACCATTGGTGAGACGCACACGAGCTACCTTTCGCATAGCTGAGTTAGGCTTCTTAGGAGTAGTGGTGTACACACGCACACACACCCCACGACGCTGTGGACAGCTATCCAAGGCTGGACTCTTACCTTTCTCTTCAATGGTCACACGTCCTTTACGAACCAATTGCTGAATTGTTGGCATCTTATCCTTTTTTATTAAACAAACATCTCATTACTATGGTATTATCTTTATCTACATCAAAAGCATACCATATCGGTGGGCAAAGGTACGATTAAATAATGTAACATCCAAGAAAATAGCTGATTAATTTTAATTTTTACCAATATTCGACCTATGTATCTCTATAAAATGGTTTCATCTAAACCTATTTCATCTAAGTTAAATACGTTTACTCCAATATAATGGGGACAACAGCGTTAGCTACTCATGCTCTTGGCTTTCCTTTTGCTCTCCCCTCAGTATGGGAGGCTCCTTTTTCTCAGTTTTTGGGGAGTTATATTCGGGGGGTATTGTAGACTCATTACCATCACGATAAGCTCGATAATGTGGAGAGAGTATCTCTATATCCTCCTCTCGGAAGACGTCTAATATATATGACATCATCTCAGTGTAGATAAGAGCTTGCTTACTTGCCTCTGTCACGTAACCATTTGCTGAATACACGACATAGAAGTCATCCAATTGTGTCTTTAGCACAAAGGGCTTCGGTGCCTCTAAAATACTTGGACAACGATTCATCGCCTCTATGAGAGCGTCCTCCACTTTTTTCCATGGCACATCATAACCGATGCTGATCTCCACGTGTAGGATTAGCCCTTTTGTCTCTGCAAGTGAACTATAATTCATAGTTGCGGCTGTGAGGACTTTAGAATTAGGGATCGTGATCTCTTCGTTTTTAATAGTTTTGATGCGGGTAACAAGTAAGTTTTTCTCTAATACATCTCCCACTACCGTCTCGATCTTTATCCTATCCCCCACTTTGAAGGGTCGCATATATGTAATAACGATACCTGCTATCATATTAGCAATGGCACTTGACGAACCTAAAGAGACAAGGATACCGATAAATACGGAAATCCCATTAAAAGCAGGCGAACCCGACCCCGGTAAATAAGGGAAGATAAGGATCATAAAAAACGCATAGATCAGTATCTTAATAATAGTATTCGTAGGTTGAGCAAAATCGGGATGAAATCCAGGTATCTTAAGCTTCTCGTGCTCAATCTCCAGAAAGAAGTACTTGGTAATCTTGATCACCAATTTCATCACGAAAAATAGGATAACTATCGTCAGAAGATTGGGGAGATAATTCCAAATGGCAGTGCCGAAATCCTTAATGGGTTTGAGGATTAGTGCAAAAACCTTGTCTGACCAGTCCCTTGAAAAGGGGAAAATACTAAATATCGTAGGGATAACGACAAGGAATAAAAGCACGACCAAAACGATCCTTAAGAAATTGATAAATCGAGATATAAGCTTCAGCTCCTGTGTCTTTGAGATGATTGTATAATCCTTATACCTAAGGTCTTTTAGCCACTTATCTTTTTTCCAAAAGATTAATTTTTTGAGGCTTTTGATGAGCATATTCACCAGGCGTATCAATATAAAGAGACCTACTATGGCCACGAGTACTAAGCCGATACGCTTGAGGGTACGCGTGGTACTATACTCATCATGAGCTTTAAGTAGAGCATTATAGATATCATCTCGATAGTCGGAGGCTAATTGCACCATCGTAGTATCGTGCCAAATAGCTTCTGTCTCGGTTACCGCCATGACCACTTGGTCTTTGTAGACGATATCTGCAAAGTCATGATCGTATGAGACCACGAGACTATCATTAGGACTAAAACCATCCTCATAAATAGCACGGACTCGCTCAGAGATATTTATGGCCCTCTCTGCCGGTCCATAAGCACCCACCCGCATATAAAGCGTAAATATGGTATCATTCACCAGTCCCAAAACTGGATACCCTATAGCATTACGTCTCAGAGAGTCTAAATGAGTCACTTTATTTTTTCTGTATAGGACCTCTTTTTGCTGTAGCTCCTCAAGTCGCTTTTGTAAAGTCGCTTTCTGCTCGTCCTCTGTAGATTGGAGGGTAGCTAATTGTTGCTCAAGTGTGGCACGTTGCAGAGAGTCTGCCAATCTAATAGAGTCCATCTCTGCCAATCTAAGGCGAAGATTATGGAGAAGGACTTGATTAATACTATCATTCTTCATTATGGAATCCATCGGCATCGCAACGGCATTAACTCCGAAAAGCAAACCACACAAAAGGGTGAGGAGGCAAAGGGAAACAGCTCTAATTTTCATCGGTCTCAATCAAAATATATTGTAGTACGATTATCTCACAAACTTAATATAATTTAGGCGAATAACCGGAAAATCGTTAATTCTATAATCAAGATACAGCATTAGATCGTCTACAACGAAGAAAAATCATAGACCTGAATAGCCTAAAATGAATATACGGAATACGCCTTGACTGATATAGGGAATACGCTCCGACAAATACCCTATATTAGTCAAGGCGAATACCCTAAATACCTTTTTCCTCATATTTAGGTTTGGTACCATCGTGTGCTGCTCTTTTAGCGTAATCAAAAGGAATTAGCCTATAGCACATATATATAGCGACAAATCATATTGAGCTACAAGGCATCTCAATCATCATCTAAAATAATACCTGCCAATTATCAAGGCATTAAAAATAGGGTATAAATACCTTTTTTGTACCTTTGTGATACTAGTAGATGTATGAATGATGAATAAAGATTTTTTTGAGATAGACCCTAACCTTGTAGTATTGGGTATTGAGTCTTCGTGCGATGACACAAGTGCTGCAATAATGAGGGGCAATCGTCTGCTCTCCAATGTGATTGCGAGTCAAAAGGTTCACGAGGAATATGGGGGTGTAGTACCCGAACTTGCCAGCCGTGCTCACTTGAAAAATATTGTCCCTGTAGTTAGTAGTGCGGTCAAACGGGCAGGTATCAATAAAGAGGATATTGACGTTATCGCTTACACGCGTGGTCCGGGTTTATTAGGGAGCTTACTCGTTGGCAATTCATTTGCTAAGGGATTGTCCGAGGGTTTAGGTATACCTATGGTCGATGTTAACCACCTACAAGCCCACGTCTTAGCCCACTTTGTTCAGGAGGGGGAAGCGGATAGATCCACACCATCCTTTCCTTTTCTTTGTCTTTTGGTTTCAGGCGGAAATTCGCAAATCGTACTGGTCAAAAGTCCGCTCGATATGGAAATTATCGGTCGCACTATTGACGATGCGGCAGGTGAAGCTTTTGATAAGTGTGCTAAAGTAATGGGACTCGGGTACCCCGGAGGTCCTATCGTCAATCGGTTAGGAAACGCAGGCAATCCCCTCGCATTTACCTTTGCCCACCCTCACGTAGGGGGATATGATTATAGCTTTAGTGGGCTTAAGACCTCTTTTCTATACACCCTTAGGGACGAGCTATCTAAGGATGAGCATTTTGTGGAGACACACAAAGAAGACTTGTGTGCTTCGCTACAAAAAACCATTGTAGATATCCTCATGAATAAGCTTGAGAAGGCAGCTCATGATCTCGGGATTACCGAAGTAGCAGTAGCAGGTGGGGTATCTGCCAATTCGGCTCTTCGTGATGCTTTTGTAGCTTATGGACAGCGGACAGGGAGCAACGCTTATATCCCTCCATTTTCATATACCACTGACAACGCGGCAATGGTAGCAATGGCAGGAGCATTTAGATACGCAGCAGGTGCGAGAAGCACCTATAACGATGCACCTTATTCAAGGGTTGTGATATGATAGATTTAACGACCAACTCTTTTAAGATATTAAGTAAGGGTATAGCTCAGAGCTTGATTGATCATAATGCCACTATCAGCAGTGCAGAAAGCTGTACGGGGGGCAGGGTCAGCTCCACTTTCACAATGATCCCCGGTGCAAGTGAGTGGTTCTGTGGCGGTATTGTTGCCTATACGAGAGATGCAAAGCAGGAGGTTTTGGGAATTGACTCCAAGATTTTGTCAGACGGATTAGTTACCCGGCAGTGTGCCGAAGCTATGGCCTTGGGTGTTGCACACCTATTTCATAGCACTTACGCGGTCTCAACGACTGGCGTTTGTGGGCCTTCTTGGAGTGAGGGGTATGCCCCTACGACGGCGTGGATCTCTATTGTCAACACTGCTCATAACACTATTCGTAGCTACTTTTATCAGGAGGAGGATCAGGGGCGGAGACGAAATATTGAATTTCTAACTCGTTTCGTTTTAAAACGTCTTATTGAGGAAATAGAGGCTTCATGAAGGACATTCTGAAGCGACATTTTGGATATGATCACTTCAGACCACATCAGGAAGAGGTGATCAAGAACGTGCTCGCAGGTGAGGACCAATTGGTCGTTTTGCCGACAGGGGGTGGTAAATCGCTCTGCTACCAATTGCCTGCAGTCATCATGGAGGGGTGTTCTTTAGTCATCTCTCCACTGATAGCTCTGATGCAGGATCAGATACTTATGCTTAAGGAGCATGGGATATCTGCAGCAACGATTAATAGTAGTGTGAGTGACGAATACCGCCAAAACGTGGCTCTCGCACTACAAAAGGGCGAAGTGAAACTCTTATACCTAAGCCCCGAAACCCTCGTTACTCCTTATGGGAGACATCTACTGAGCCACACCAAGATTTCACTTATTGCTATTGACGAAGCTCACTGTATCAGTCAGTGGGGACACGACTTTCGCCCAGAGTACTCACAATTGGGGATGCTCAAAGAGCTTTACCCCACCCTCCCTATTATAGCCCTTACGGCTACCGCTGACCCAGCTACGCAAAGTGACATTATCACCCAACTTCAGCTGATTAAGCCCATTGTCACCATCGGAAGTTTTGATCGTCCCAATATTTATTTGGAGGTTCGTCGTGGCCTTAAAACAAGAGAAAAACTGCAGGAGATCATTTATTTTATTGAGAATAGAGGGGTAAAAAGTACAGGTATTATCTACTGCAACAAACGCTCGGATACAGAGCAAGTATGTGCTTTTTTAAATAAAAAGGGCATCAAAGCTCTTTACTACCATGCGCAGATGTCCGGTACAGAGCGCGATTTAGTGCACAGACTTTTTCTTGCAGGAGAGGTGGAGGTAGTCTGTGCAACTATCGCCTTCGGGATGGGGATTGACAAGGATAATGTACGATGGGTAATCCACTATAACATGCCAAAAAATATTGAGAGTTACTACCAGGAAATAGGGCGTGCCGGACGTGACGGAGAGCGTGCCGACGCACTGCTTTTTTACTCTTATGCTGATATCTTTGTACTAAATAAAATGATCCATAATACCCCTCATGAGAGTTTGCTTCGCTCAAAACTGGAGTATATGAAGCGGTACTGTGAGGGAAATATTTGCCGACGCAGGGTATTGCTCAATTACTTCGGAGCAGAGGCTGATGAGCATTGCGGCAAATGCGATGTATGTCTTATGCCTAAGAATAAAGGGATAGATGGCACCATCATTGCACAGAAAGCCCTTAGTGCAATAGCCCGAACAAACGAGCGGATAAATATGGAAATAACCATCAACATACTACGAGGATCTCGACAACAATCTATAATATTCAATGGCTACCATTTACTACCTACCTATGGCATAGGCAAGGATTTATCCGGCTGGGCATGGCGAGATTATCTTTTTCAAATGGTGATGATGGGAGTCATTTCTATAGACTACTCACACGAAGGATCCTTACATATTACCCCCCTCGGACGTGAAGTACTCTTCGGGAGAAAATCCCTCACGTTGATGCCTTTTCGCCCACTTCCTAAGCGTAAATAATCCTTCAATCTAAAAAGCCGAGAGGGATATCCCCTCCTCAAACGGCCATAACTTGTACAAAGAAATAGATTGACACATCAAAAGTAGACTATTTAAATATGACAAAATTGAATCCATTTAGACCCTAAGTTCTTATGTTATATGTGGCAAGAACCATCACATAGTCAAGGGGAGCCTAAAGAAATCTTTAGACTCCCCTTGTTATAGTTACACTTAAGTAGTTACTTACTCTTTAGCTTCTGACTTCTCAGCCTTTGCCTCCACACTATCAACGTTCTGTGCTTCTACTGATTCAGCATTGGTTGTAGTCTTTTTGCTACGACGGGTACGACGTGTCTTCTTAGTCGTTGTCTTCTTATCCTCTTTAACGCGATTCTCATTAAAGTCAACAAGTTCGATAAAACACATCATAGCATCATCTCCTTGACGCCTTCCTGTTTTTAGTATTCTACAATATCCACCTGGGCGATCTCCCACTTTCTCAGCAATAGGACCAAAAAGCTCTACAACCGAATTGCGGTTCTGTAATTTTTGATACACAACTCGGCGTGCGTGAACACTCTCTGTCTCCTTTGCCCTCGTAATGATAGGCTCAATATAAACTCTAAGAGCTTTTGCTTTAGGATAGGTAGTGTAGATCCGCTTGTGTTCAATAAGCGAATTAGCCATATTCGCCAGCAATGCCTGACGGTGTGAAGCCGTACGACCGAGGTGATTAAATTTCTTATTATGTCTCATTGTCTATAATTACTCGTTGTCTAATTTGTACTTAGAAACATCCATTCCAAAGGTGAGTCCAAGGCGATCAAGAAGTGCATCTACTTCATTTAGAGACTTCTTCCCGAAGTTTCTAAACTTCAAGAGTTCACTTCGACTACATTTTACTAAATCTCCTAACGTCTCCACATCGGCTGCTCTCAAACAATTAAGAGCTCTTACGGATAAATCCTCTTCTGAGAGTTTGCTCTTAAGCTGTTGACGAATCATAATAGCTCCTTCATCAAAGTTGTCATCATCATCTTCGCTTTCAAGCTCTACATCAATACTCTCATCAGAGAAAAGCTCAAGATGCTGGACCATAATATTAGCAGCCTCTTTTAGAGCTTCTTTAGGATGAATCGACCCATCCGTATCAATCTCAAGAAGAAGTTTATCGTAATCCGTTTTTTGACCTACACGAGTATTCTCAACAGTAATCTTAACATTAAGAATAGGTGTGTAAATAGCATCAATAGCGATTTGAAGAGGATCATCAAAACTCTCAGCGATATCTGATGCTGGGATCCAACCCCTACCTTGATCTATTGTAAGCTGAATATGAAATGAAGCGGACTTATCAAGGTGGCAAATAACTTGATCTTTATTGAGGACCTCGAAATTTTTAAGCCCCTCTGATATCTCCATACCAGTAAAGACAGAGCAATTCTTGCCATTGACAACAATGACAGCAGTCTCTGCTAACTCTCCCGGCGTCACTTGCTTAAGTCTAATCTTTTTAAGATTAAGGATGATATTCGTGACATCCTCTAAGACACCAGGTACAGTGGCAAACTCATGCTCTACACCATCTATCTTGATACTATTGATAGCAAAACCCTCAGGACTTGATAGTAAAATACGTCGAAGAGCATTACCTATAGTCATGCCATAGCCTGGCTCTAGAGGCTTAAATTCGAATTTACCATGTGTAGGTGAATTCTCTAACATAAGCACTTTTTCTGGTTTTTGGAATGCAATTAAAGCCATATCTCTTCTGTAATATTAATTGTGAATAAGAAGCATCATTACTTAGAGTAAAGCTCAACAATGAGCTGCTCCTTAATAGTCTCTGGTATGTCAGCACGCTCAGGTATATGTAAGAAACGACCCGAAAGGGAAGCATTATCCCACTCTAACCAAGGATACTGATTGTGTGCAAGTGTCTGAACTGCCTCAGTAACGACAACAAGCGATTTAGAACGCTCACGAATGCCGATGGTCTGACCCTCTGATACTGTATAAGATGGAATGTTAACCACTTGACCATCTACTACAATATGACCATGATTCACTAACTGACGTGCTGCATTACGCGAACGAGCTAAGCCTAAACGAAATACGACATTGTCTAAGCGACGCTCAAGAAGCTGAATTAATACCTCACCACGAACACCTGGCATACGAGACGCACGCTCATATAGGTTACGGAACTGACGCTCTAAAACGCCATAGGTATACTTAGCTTTCTGTTTCTCGCGCAGCTGCAACCCATACTCAGAAGTCTTACCACGGCGTGAGTTGCCGTGCTGACCAGCAGGGTAATTCTTCTTAGTCTTAGCGTTCCCAAAAATTGGTTCGCCAAACTTACGATTAATTCTGGCTTTAGGACCTGTATATCTTGCCATTTTACAATAATGAAATTTGCTTAGTAACCATGAAACAACTACGCACAGCTGCGTTAAAATATCTCACAAGATACTTTTATTGTAATAAATGCGTAGCAATCTCATTCTAATATATTTCTCTTTTAATACTGGGATATCCCAAACATTAAGGTTTACGACGCTTAGGAGGTCTACAACCATTGTGTGGGAGTGGTGTAACATCAACAATCTCCATCACCTCAATACCTGCCCCATGTATGGTACGAATAGCACTTTCGCGACCATTACCAGGACCTTTAACGTAAACTGTAACTTTACGCAGACCAGCATCATATGCCACTTTAGCACAATCCTGAGCAGCCATCTGTGCAGCATAGGGAGTATTCTTTTTCGAACTACGGAAACCCATTTTACCTGCACTTGACTGCGAAATTGCCTGACCTTGATTATTGGTAAGGGTGATAATAATGTTGTTGAAGGAAGAGTGGATATGTGCTTGCCCTATAGGATCCACCTGTACTTTTCTCTTTTTTGTAGCAGTTTTCTTTGCCATATTCCTTCCTAATTTTACTTAGTAGCTTTCTTCTTATTCGCAACCGTCTTCTTACGACCTTTGCGTGTGCGTGCATTATTCTTGGTGCTTTGACCCCTTAAAGGAAGACCATTACGATGACGGATACCGCGATAACAGCCTATATCCATAAGACGCTTGATATTAAGCTGAGTCTCACTCCTAAGATCACCTTCTACTTTATAGTTATTAGAGATGATTTCACGAATTGAGGCAGCTTGGTCATCAGTCCAATCTTGCACTTTGATGTTTGGGTCAACTCCTGCCTGACAAAGAATAGTAGAAGCAGCACTTCTCCCAATACCATAAATGTAGGTAAGGGCAATAGCTCCTCGCTTATTCTGTGGTAGGTCGACACCAACAATTCTTATTGCCATATAAAACGATACTTATATAAATTAAGTGTAACTCTCAATATTGAATATATCAAGTAAAACAATCCTTACGAAATAGTACGACACATAAGTAATCCCATACGAAGGAATTACTTCTGGCGTTGTTTCATTTTAGGATTCTTCTTGTTGATAATGTACAAGCGTCCTTTACGACGAACGATCTTGTCTTCTGGGGTACGCTTCTTAAGCGATGATCTAACTTTCATAATCTATATTATTCGCTCTTCTCCAAAGGAGATAATTAATACTTCATTTTTATAATACGAAAAACAAGGGGCAATAGCAATGAGCGTGAAACTTCGTATACTTATTTATAGCGGTACGAAATCCTACCTTTAGATAAATCATAAGGCGACATCTCTACTTTAACACGATCGCCAGGTAAAATACGGATGTAATGCATCCTCATCTTTCCTGAGATATGTGCGGTAATTTGGTGACCATTATCAAGCTCTACCTTAAACATTGCATTTGATAAAGCCTCAACGATTACACCATCTTGTTCTATTGCTGCTTGCTTAGCCATATTATATTTCTTTCCTTATTCTACGATATACTGATTGATAAAAGTGCAAATGCTGTCTAAAAAGGTAAATTTCCTAGTTCATTTATTAGGAAATCAAAACTACTCATTATCTTAGCTTTACCATCCACAACTGCTATACAGTGTTCAAAATGTGCCGACGGCTTACGATCCTTAGTACGAGTAGTCCATCCATCATCATAAATGACCACATTTTTGCTACCAAGGTTAATCATTGGTTCGATACAGATACACATACCTTCCTCAATTTTGGCTCCTGTACCTGGTCTGCCATAATTAGGAACATTAGGAGCTTCATGCATAGCTCTTCCGATGCCATGACCAGTAAACTCTCTGACAACACTATACCCTCTTTTCTCACAATAGGTCTGAACAGCGTTACCGATATCCCCTATTCTTTTACCGACTTGGACAATGTCAATACCGGCATAGAGAGACTCATAAGTGGTACGAAGAAGGGATTTTACTTCATCTTCAATATCTCCAACGGGAAAAGTAAATGCACTATCGCCTACAAACCCATCAAGAATTGTTCCACAATCTACTGAAATAATGTCCCCTTCTTTTAGGATAGTACTATCTGAAGGAAATCCATGAACGATGTATTCATTAACAGACGTACAAAGAGTACCAGGGAATCCATTGTAGCCAAGAAAGGCGGGCTTAGCACCATGATCACAGATAAATTCATATGCAATCTTATCTAATTGCTTAGTGGATATACCTGGTTGAATGTGCTTTGCAAGCTCCCCTTGAGTCATCCCTACAAGTTGATTAGCTCTATAGAGCTTATCAATCTCCTCTGGTGTCTTTAGTATGATCCGTCTCCTTTCCAACATTTTACTTAGTAGCGACTGATATCAACCTTTATCTCATCAATAAATATTACCTGAACGGCCTTTAATTCTACCAGTCTCCAAAAGACCATCATAATGGTGCTGGAGCAAATGACTCTCAACCTGTTGGAGGGTATCTAATACAACACCTACCAAGATAATTAGAGAAGTACCGCCAAAGAAAGAACTAAACTCAGGTGACACACCAAAGAGACGTGCAAATGCAGGCAATATCGCTACGATAGCAAGGAATATAGCTCCTGGTAGTGTGATTTTACTCATCACGCTATCAAGATAATCCTTTGTTGCTTTTCCGGGCTTAACACCGGGGACAAATCCATTTGACCTTTTTAATTCATCTGCCATCTGTCCTGGATTAATCGTGACGGCAGTGTAGAAATAGGTAAACAGAATGATAAGTACTGCAAAAGTGAAATTGTACCAAAAGCTCTGCCCCGTAGCAAACCCATGCCAAAAACTTGACGTTGTAGTCAGCGTTGGGAATAATGTAACTGGGATAAACATAATTGCCTGAGCAAAGATAATAGGCATTACGTTTGCAGCATTAACTTTTAGAGGAATATACTGCCGAGCTCCGCCGTACATGCGATTACCTACTGTACGTTTTGCATACTGAACAGGCACACGTCGTGTCCCTTGAACAAGCATAATAGCACCTGCAATAACCACCAATAACACCAACAACTCAAGGATAAAGAGGAAGATTCCACCCGGGTTATTGAATCTAAGTACAAACTCGTTTACTACTGCCATAGGGAAGCGAGCAAGGATACCTACTAAGATAATGAATGAAACACCATTACCTATACCCTTATCTGTAATTCGCTCACCCAACCAAAGGGTAAACATAGAGCCTGCAGCCATGATTATAGTGCTTGAGAAACTAAACCAAAAACCACCAGGCAAGCTACTACCTGCTGCAACCAACTGGTGGCTTAAGTTAATCAAGTAAACAGGACCTTGTATTAAAAGAATGACAATAGTCAGATATCTTGTCCACTGGTTTATCTTGCGTCTTCCGCTCTCACCTTCTCTTTGTAGCTTCTGAATACTTGGCACTACAATAGCTAAAAGTTGAAGTACAATTGAAGCGGAAATGTAAGGCATAATACCTAATGCCATTACTGACGCATTACTAAAGGCACCTCCTGAAAACATATCAAGGAGAGCCATCACACCGCCACGCGTTTGCTCCCTTAGAGCTACAAGCTGAGAGGGATCAATACCTGGTAGTACGATCTGAGTACCCAGACGATAGACAATAATCAGCCACACCGTAGTGATAATACGCTGTTTTAGATCCTCTATCTTCCAGATATTCCGGAGTGTCTGAAAAAATTTCATCGGTTACTCTATTCTATGATTACAATATCACCAGTTCCCCTCCTGCTTTTTCGATAGCTTCTTTAGCCTTAGCAGAAGCAGCATGAGCGGATACCTTAACTTTACTCGTCAGCTCACCAGTTGCTAATATTTTAACCTTAGCATCTTTGTGTACAAGACCAGCTGCAACGAAATCGTCAATACCAATTTCTTGAAGACCTTTCTTAGCGAGTGCTTCAAGAGAAACAAGGTTCACAGGTGCATAAGCGACCCTATTAGGGCTACGGAAACCATATTTAGGGAGAATCCTTTGTAAAGGCATCTGACCACCCTCGAAGCCAAACTTCTGTTTGTAACCAGAGCGGCTCTTAGCTCCTTTATGACCACGAGTAGAAGTGCCTCCTAATCCACTACCTGGACCACGACCTATTCTTCTACGGCTGTGTGTCGAACCATTAGCTGGTTTTAAATTTGATAGATCCATAATCTTTATCTTATATCTTCTTTCAATAGGAATACTCAAATGTTATATATAATACAACACTAAACCATTCCACCGAATTTACTCTTCAACAATCTCTACTAAGTGGCGTACCTTATTGATATTACCGAGGACGGCATCATTCTTAGGGAGCTCTACCACTTTATTGAGTTTCTTCAGTCCGAGTGCATCCAAAGCACCTTTTTGGTCTTTAGGACAACGAATACGACTGCGAACTTGCTTTATTTTAATTGTCTCCATACTACTAATATGTTTTCTGAAATCAATTATCCCTTAAAGACCTTCTCTACAGAGATGCCACGTAATTTAGCTACTTCAAGTGGGTCACGCATTTCGGAAAGGGCAAGGACGGTAGCTTTTACTAAGTTGTGAGGGTTACTTGAGCCCTTACTTTTAGCTAATACATCGCTGATCCCAGCACTCTCTAACACTGCACGCATAGCACCACCAGCTACTACCCCAGTACCTTCGGAAGCGGGCTTTAGCATAACGCGTGCACCCCCAAACTTGGCATACTGTTCGTGAGGCACAGTACCTTTGTACACCGGCACCTTAATAAGGTTCTTCTTTGCAGCTTCTGTAGCCTTTTGAATAGCCACGCTTACTTCGGAAGCCTTACCAAGACCATAGCCGATAATCCCATTTTCATCACCTACTACTACCATAGCAGCAAGCGTAAAAGTACGACCACCTTTAGTCACCTTAGTTACGCGGTTGATCGCTACCAGTCTCTCTTTTAGCTCGAGACCATTAACGGAGTTTACTCTCTTCATATCTTTGCTTACTTTACTATGGTTATCTTAGAATTTCAATCCTGCTTTCCTTGCACCATCTGCGAGCTCTTTTATTCTACCATGATATAGGTATCCGTTCCGGTCAAAAACGACATTCGTAATACCTGCATCAAGGGCTTTCTGTGCAACTGTCTCACCCACCTTATTAGCGAGCTCTTTTTTAGGCAGTTTGTCCTGCAACTTAGTGGAGTCAAAAGCCACGAGGGTTTTCCCCTCAACATCGTCTATCACTTGAGCATAGATCTGTTTATTGCTTCTAAAGACAGTAAGACGTGGACGCTCAGCGGTACCATGAATACTTCTCCGCACGCGTGCCTTAATCTTCTGCCGTCTTTCTCTTTTCGTTATCATAGATTAAATGTACTTCGTATTAGTGTGATTACTTGGCAGCTGTCTTGCCGGACTTTCTGCGGATATATTCTCCCACAAATTTAACACCCTTACCCTTGTAAGGCTCCGGCTTACGGAAGGTACGGAGCTTAGCACATATCTGTCCGAGTAGCTGTTTGTCGGGTGATGTAAGGGTTACCAATGGTGCCTTATTACGCTCCATCTTGGTCTCTACTTTTACTTCATCAGGCAACTGTAAATAAATAGGGTGTGAATACCCTAACGACAACTCAAGGACCTGACCTTCGTTTGAAGCTCTGAAGCCGACACCAACAAGTTCAAGCGTTTTTGAATATCCCTCAGAAACGCCAACAACCATATTGTTGATGAGTGCACGATATAAACCATGAAGAGAACGCTCCTCCTTTGTATCGCACTCACGCTCAAGCTTGATTTCACCCTCCTCTTGGGAAATCTTAATGCGAGGATCTACCTTTTGTGATAGTTCACCTTTAGGACCCTTAACAGTCACTACATCATCCTTAATAGTGACAGTCACTCCATTAGGGATAGAAATAGGTAACTTACCAATTCTTGACATAACTTTGTTCCTTTCCTACTAAAGATTAATAAACATAGCAAAGCACCTCACCGCCTATTTTGCGATCAGCCGCCTCCTTATTAGTCATCACACCTTGGCTCGTAGATAGTATTGCGATACCCAAACCATTGAGTACACGAGGCATATCTTTATGACCTACGTAACGACGAAGACCTGGGCGTGACACACGCTCAAGGTGTTTGATTGCGTTTTTCTTAGTAACCACATCGTACTTAAGCGCAATCTTAATAGTTCCTTGGGGACCTTCATCCACGAACATATAGTTGAGGATATACCCCTTTTCAAAAAGGATTTTAGTCATCTCCTTTTTGATGTTACTCGCTGGCACTTCTACTACCCTGTGCTTTGCCATTATGGCATTACGCAAGCGAGTTAAATAGTCAGATATTGGATCTGTCATAAATAAGTTGGTTAAATTAATCTGAAAGCCATGGCAACATCTGCCCTAAACTTCAGACAATATTTACACTCATTACTTCTCTCTCGTGGTTAGCTGTAAGCACTAATGCATTTAGGCTACACCACACTTTTATTCACGGTATTTAAGACATCAGGGAAGCATCATCCCTTCTACTATAAACACCATAAGTACCACATAACCACTACTATAAGCACGACTACGCATGCTTAAGTAGTGACACATAACACTCTGAATGCGACAAAGGTACAAAGATTTGCGTACTCTACCAAATATTTTTTGCTCAATAATTTAGCAATCTCTCACATCGTGCTACGGCACTGAAAACTGCTAAAAGTTGGAACGGCATCAAAGAGTATGGTGCAAATCCGTATGCTTACTTTATACTCGCGTCAAATAATCCTTATGGAAACTCTTATTGAGGATATCAGGTATTAACCGAGGAGGATACCCTATATTTGCCTTGACGAATACCCTATATTTGAGACGGCGAATTTAGGGTATTTTCTATATGAAATTATTAGATTTGAGTATCAGCAGTTTACAAATTCGTTTCGACGCAATTTAAGGGGAGCAGTTTAGGGTATCTAAATTCTTTTTTGAAAGTGTGGAGAATTGTGTACTTGCTTTTTGGTAAGTTTGCAAAGAATAACGTATCAAGAAGTAATGAGCAAGGTCAATAGACAACGAACTAAACCGGTAGAGAATAGGCGTAGGCACTCTAAAAACGAAGTGTCTATGGGGGGGAGTTTACAGGAGCGAATACACCGATTTTTCCGAGGGTTGCTTGGACAAGATCGAGTGGGTCCTATCGCCATAGGAGCTATCTTGGTCGCCGTCGCCCTTTTCTTTGTTTTTGCTTTCATCTCCTACCTTATTGATGGTGCTAATGACCAGAGTGTCTTATTAGATCCTTCGATGACCACGATAGAGCAGCAAGCCGAGGCTATGCAAAGCTCCAGTGGCGTTGTGGGCATGGGACTCATGAATACGCTGGTCAATGAGTGGGTGGGTATCGGGATCATCTTTGTGATTATGATGGTGGCACTCTCTGGGATTGGCTTGCTCGGTCTCCGCAAGGTCAATTACGCTAAGGTGATCCTCTTCTCCTCTATCGCCACTTTTTGGACCTCTCTTTTTTGTGCTACCACATTCAGAGGCATCGCAGGATGGTTCTTTTTTTACCCAGGGGGCATATTAGGAGAAACTATGTACCAGTGGTTGGTACTCAGGTTAGGTAGTTTTGGGGTGTGGCTGACCCTCATTTTGACACTTCTTCTCTCCCTATTTCTTTTCTTTCAGTTCATAAGAAAAGGATACAATAATTGGGTCAATAAACGTGGAAATAAAAAGCCCGTGGTCGCCCCGAAGGAGGATTTGGATGACGTGATCCCCCCTATTGACCCTGACCCCGTCCCTGACTCTCCAAAAGAGACCGTGCGATTTGATGACGTCAATATCCACAAAGAAATCAAAGAGGAACCAAAGGAAATTGAAGAGGAATCAGAGGAAGAGCCAACGCTATCTGTGACTATACCTCCGACTGTTATCAGCACAGCATCAAAACCCAAGAGTCATCTTATACCAAAAGATAGCGATGTAGGCATCGTCGTTAATGACAATAGAAGCATGGAGGAGGAGGTATCGACATCCGAACTCAAAGCGAAACAATTGGTAGAGGAGCAGGGAGAATACGACCCACGACGCGAGCTATCACACTTTGAGATGCCCCACGCTGACCTACTCAAAAAGTACGAGCAACAGAATGACGAAATAGACCTTGAAGAAATTGAGGAGAATAAAAGGCTCATCACCAGTACCCTACAAAGCTTTAGAATAGGCATTAAATCCATCAGTGCCACAGTGGGGCCTGCCATTACCCTTTATGAGGTAGTCCCAGAAGAAGGGATACATATCTCAAGGATTAGACGCCTTGAAGATAACATCTCAATGGACTTATCAGCTATGGGCATTCGCATAATCGCTCCTATTCCAGGTAAAGGAACGATAGGGATGGAGGTGCCAAACAAAAACCCTCAAGTGGTAAGTATGAGGTCGGTAATCCTCTCAAAAAAATTCACCGAGAGCAAGGCTGCCCTACCCGTAGCTTTAGGTAGGACGATCACGAATGACGTTTTCGTCTTTGACCTTGCCAAAACACCTCACCTCTTAGTGGCAGGTGCGACAGGGCAGGGTAAGTCTGTAGGGCTTAATGCTATCATTACTTCGTTGCTCTACAAGTTACATCCGTCAGAGCTAAAGTTCGTTATGATTGACCCTAAGATGGTAGAATTCAGCCTTTACAGTCTAATTGAGAAGCACTATATGGCGAAACTACCGGAGGAGAATCAGGTAATTATCACCGACCCCAAGAGGGTAATGAATACACTTGAGTCGTTATGCGTAGAGATGGACAATAGGTATGAGCTACTCTCCACTGCCCATGTCCGTAACATCCGAGAGTATAATCAGAAGTTTCGACAACGTCTACTCAATCCTGCCCTTGGTCATAAGTTTCTCCCCTATATTGTGCTCATCATTGATGAGTATGGCGACCTTATGCTCACCGGAGGTAAAGAAATTGAGTCACCTATTACCCGATTAGCACAAAAGGCAAGAGCCGTAGGTATCCATGCCATAATTGCCACCCAGCGACCAATGGCATCTATCATCACTGGAGCTATTAAGGCAAATTTTCCCGGGCGGCTTGCCTTTAAAGTCTCCTCCGGTACCGATTCACGGATCATCTTGGATACAACAGGAGCCAATAGACTTATCGGTAGAGGCGATAGCTTATTTACCACCGGGACAGAGCTTACACGTGTACAATGTGCCTTCGTTGATACCCCTGAGGTGAATAATCTTGTGGAATTTATCGGCAGGCAACAAGGCTATTCAGGTGCTTATGAATTACCCGAAGTAGCACCTGAGGAGAGCAGTAGCGGAGGTACGTTAGCCACTGGCGAGCTGGATCCTAACGAGAGGGACGAACTCTTTGAGGCTGTTGCACGGAGGATAGTAGCTGACAAACGCCCATCAGCAAGCTATATTCAGCAGATCTTTGGTGTCGGGTACAATAGAGCATCTCGTCTAATGGTGCAACTGGAATATGCTGGCATCATCGCACCTCAGGATGGTAATAAAGCCCGCGAATTATTGGTAACCACCGAAGAACAATTAGAAAGAATCCTTTACCCTTAACGATACCATGAAGACTAAAAAGCTACTTACGGCTCTCATAAGCGTGCTGATGCTTTCCCTCATAATACCACAAAGCTATGCACAAGAGGCAGAGTCACTTCTCAGTAAAGCTAAAATCTATCTTGAGCCTTCGAGAGGTCTCAAGATAGATTATCAGCTACAGATCGGCGATGGACAGCCTACAACGGGGTGCTACTATGCCCTTAACAAAGCCTTTTATTTGGAGAGTGAAGAACTCAAGGCGTGGCACGATGGCAAAGGGAATCTCTGGGTTTTCCTCTCGCAAAATGGAGAAGTCAATCTCACCAATCCCCTCGAAGAGGATCTTATGGAGCTCAATCCTCTGCTCAATCTCAGTATCCTTTCGGCCAAACGTTTTTACCTAAATGCTAAAACGAAAGGAGCAATAACCACGCTCACCGCAACGCCTAAAAGTCCAAAGGAAGAGCCCGTAATCGAGCGTTTAGAATTACAAATAGACACCAAAGGGAAACCCATAATAATGAAGGTCAAACAGAGGGGAATACAAGAGGTGCTATCCGTAAAAGTGGTTAAGCTGACTCAAGGCATAGCGAAAGAGATGAAGCAGAAAGACTTCTTTACATTCACCCCTAATAAGCTACCCAATGTTTCCGTCATCGACTTAAGATAAATAACTAAATAAAGATATTAATATGGAGTCAATAAAGACCAAAGTACTTATCATAGGCGGAGGGCCTGCCGGATATACGGCAGCCATATACGCCTCAAGAGCGAGCCTTTCGCCCATACTTATAGAGGGTATTCAACCAGGAGGACAGCTCACAACCACTACTGATGTGGAGAATTTTCCGGGCTATCCCGATGGAATTAATGGCACTGAGATGATGGCTGATATCAAAAAACAAGCTGAGCGGTTTGGTGCCGACCTCAGGGATGGTGTCGTGAGTAAGATTAATCTTAAACAACGCCCTTTTGTCGCTGAGATCAATGATGGTGCATACACGATTACCGCAGATAGCGTTATCGTCGCTACGGGAGCGAGTGCCAAATACTTAGGTCTTCCGGACGAGAAAAAGTATATGGGGATGGGTGTCAGTGCCTGTGCGACATGCGATGGATTCTTTTATCGCGGTCAGGAGGTCGCCGTTGTGGGTGGTGGAGATACAGCATGCGAAGAGGCCTTGTATCTCTCCCAGATTGCAAAGAAAGTGTACCTCATAGTGCGTCGAGACGAGCTTCGAGCCTCTAAAGTGATGCAAGACCGCGTCAAGAAATCCGATAAAATAGAAGTTCTTTGGGAGCATCAAGCAGAGGGTTTATTCGGTGAAAACGGCGTTGCAGGCGTACATCTCGTAAAGCGTAAAGGCAAAGACAATGAGTACCACTACGACCTCCCTATTCAGGGATTCTTTCTTGCGATTGGACACCAACCTAATGTTGCTTTCCTCGAAGGACAATTAGCACTTGATGCCCAAGGCTACATCGCCACAAACGAAGGACTCCCGGAAACGAATATCCCCGGAGTATTTGCAGCAGGAGATGTTGCGGATCCACACTTCAGACAAGCCATAACTGCAGCAGGGAGTGGGTGCAAAGCGGCTATGATGGCAGAGCGATTCTTAGGCGAACAAGCCTAATGTTGATACACTGACTTTTCGCCATTTATCACTTTCAATCAGTGGATGATGGCACAAGGGTTATCCAACCCGCATTGTTCATAGAGTACTACGAGCAATGCGGGTTTTGTATCTTCATTTTGACAATTACATAATATACTGATACAGAGAATAATATATTAACTTCAGCAAATACTTGGTATTCGCCTTGAGGAATACCAAGTATTTGCTGAAGCGTATTCCGTATATTCTCCTAAACTAATATTGGATATTCATTTTAGCCCACCTTGCAGATAGTTTTGAGCGAATGTTCATAAATCAAGATGAGGACATATCATTTTCCCACAAATAAAGTGCAAAAACGTTATCCGCGATACGGAAATACGCCGGAGTTATACACAAAAACAACCAAACGATTTATCAGTATTCCAAAGTCGCTTTTTTGTCACTTATATATTAATGTGTACTTTTGCACTTGCATTTATTTATGACGTGTGACAATAGAGATACATTATATGGCATCTAACCTCCTTATAGTAGAATCCCCAGCTAAGTCTAAAACCATCAGCAAGTTTTTAGGCAAAGATTATCAAGTACTATCGAGCTATGGGCATATCCGAGACCTTAAAACCAAAGGGATGGGAATAGATATTGACAACAACTTTGAGCCACAATACGAAGTCTCTGAGGACAAAGAACGAGTGGTCAATGATCTAAAGAAAGCAGCAAAAAAAGCGGACAAAGTGTGGCTCGCGAGTGATGAGGACCGTGAGGGAGAAGCGATCGCGTGGCACCTTGCAGACGTATTAGGGTTAGATAAAAGTCTGAATAATAGGATCGTTTTTCACGAAATCACCAAGAGTGCAGTGGAGAATGCCCTTGCCCACCCGAGAACTATTGACAAAGGACGAGTGGATGCACAGCAGGCACGGAGGGTACTCGACAGAATCGTAGGTTTCGAACTTAGCCCTGTGCTATGGCGAAAAATCCGCCCTCAGCTATCGGCGGGTCGCGTACAATCCGTAGCAGTTCGCATCATTGTGGAGCGTGAGAGAGAGATCAACGCATTTGAGGCTAAGAGCAGTTTTAGAGTTGTAGGGACCTTCGTCACTGATGGCGGTGAGAAACTATTAGGTGAGCTAACAAAGCGTCCCTCAACCGAAAAGCAGGTCATTAAGATATTAGAGGAGCTAAAGGATGCTCAGTATACCATAGGAGAGATAGAGGTAAAGCCAAGCAAACGGAAGCCGGCTGCACCATTTACCACATCGACGCTCCAGCAAGAGGCCTCCAGGCGAATGGGATTTCCCGTAGGGCTAACGATGCGATTGGCACAAAGTCTCTACGAAGCAGGGCATATCACCTATATGCGAACCGACTCAGTCAACCTTTCCGACTTCGCCATAGCGACCAGCTGTGCCCTCATTGAGAAAGAATACGGCAAGGAATACGTAAAAGCACGTAAGTATAAGAGTAATATCAAAGGAGCTCAAGAAGCACACGAAGCCATCCGACCAACAAATGTCGAAGTAGAGATAGCTGGGGCTAATAAACAGGAAAGAGCACTCTACGATATGATAAGAAAGCGTACCCTCGCCTCTCAGATGGCAGACGCGGAGATGGAACTAACGACTGTGGAGCTACTAAGTGGCACCTCTTCCACATTTGAAGCCAAAGGCGAGGTCATCAAATTTGATGGGTTCCTAAAAGTTTATCTCGAAAGTAATGACGACGAAGAGGAGACCGAAGGGAGCGGAATACTCCCAAAAATAAAGAATGGAGATCACCTCAAGTGTGAAGAGATAGAGGCAAGAGAGCGATTCTCTCAAAGACCACCGAGATATACAGAAGCGTCATTGGTAAAGCGACTGGAGGAATTAGGCATCGGACGACCATCGACATACGCACCCACAATTCAGACCATCCAGAAGCGCGAATATGTGGTCAAGAAGTCTGTCGATGGCGAAAAACGCGACTACAAAGAGTGGAAACTTAAAGATGGCAAGATTACCCAACGTACAAAAAAAGAGGTATATGGTACCGATAAGAATAAGCTATTCCCTACTGATACTGGGATTGTTGTCACTGACTTTTTGGTGGAAGAATTTCCAGAGATATTGGACTATAACTTTACAGCAAAGGTAGAAGAAGAGTTCGACGATATCGCTACCGGCAAGAAAGAATGGACAAATGTGATCGCCACATTTTACGACCTATTCCACGATAATATTGAGACTGTGGTCAACGAAAAGTCAGAACATCGCGTAGGCGAGAGGCTGATTGGCAAAGACCCTATATCGGGTGAGCCAGTCTCCGCAAAGATAGGACGATATGGACCGATGGTGCAAATTGGGGTGTCTGATAACCCTGATAAAAAACCACGCTTTGCCTCCATTCCCAGCAATCTTTCTCTCGAAACCATCACCCTTGAAGAGGCCTTAAAGCTCTTCGATCTTCCCCGACATATAGGTAGCTACGAGGGCGATGAGATAGAGGCAAATATAGGTCGGTTTGGACCTTATATCCGTTTTGGCAAACTTTTTGTGAGCATTCCTAAAGAGCTTACTCCCTATGAAATCACCCTTGAGGAGGCAATTCCTCTCATTGAGAAGAAGAAAGAGCAGGAGCGTAATAAATATATCAATGCCTTTGGAGAGGGTACTGAGAAGGTAGAGATACTCAATGGTCGCTGGGGGCCATACATTAAATACCAGCGTGCGAATTACAAGATTCCGAAGGAGACAGATGCCTATAAACTGACCGAGGAAGAGGCACGAAAGCTCATCGCTAATGGTGGAAAAACGGCAACCACAAAAAGAAAGAAAAAGAAATGAGACTCCCTAATAAAGGAGGTACAAATATGGATAATAGTAGGTACATATTGTTACTTGACAGCTCCACGGAATACTGCTCTGTAGCTTTGGCGAGTAACACTCAGGGGGTGATAAGTTACCTTGAGGAAGAGGATAGAAGCCGACAATCCGAACGCTTAGCTGTGATGGCGGACGAGGTGATTGCGGATAAAAAGATCTCTGCGGTGTGCGTTGCCGAGGGTCCCGGTAGTTATACAGGGCTTCGGATAGAGGCAGGATATGCCAAAGGCTTAGCTTGGGCTCAGGGTATACCAATACTTGCTACAAGTACGCTTCAATTGCTGTGTCGCTCGTTTCTTAGTAAGGTCAAAGACCTCGAGGAAGGGGCACTATTTCTCCCGATGATTGACGCTCGACGTATGGAGGTATATACTGCACTCTATGACTGTGTAGGGAATGCAGAGAGCGATATATCGGCTCTCGTATTGACGGATCCAGATATCCAAAATCGCATTAAAGCACGTGTAGGTAATCGTTCTCTGTACTTCTTCGGTTCGGGTGCGGAGAAAGCTGTGGAGCTTTTTAGCACACTTATCCCTACTGCACATTATGTTGGGGGCATTTATCCTCAGGCAAAGGATATGGCAGAGGATGCCTTCAAGCTACTCGATAATGAAGACTATTGCGATGTCGCCTATTGGGAACCTTTTTATTTAAAAGAGTACGAAGCAAAGTTGTCGCCCAATAAAGTTCTTGCCAAATTGGGGACAAATAAAATAGATGATTAACGAATAAAGAAAGATTAGGTTATGGATTTAAGAGCCGCTGTATTTCCTGGTCAGGGTGCCCAGTTTGTGGGTATGGGACAGGATCTATACGACAATTCTCAAGAGGCACGTGAGCTATTTGAGAGAGCCAATGAGCTACTTGGCTTTAGGATAACAGACATTATTTTTAAAGGGACTGAGGAAGAGCTGAAGCAGACTAAGGTGACACAGCCTGCCGTCTTTATACACTCCTACATTTCGGCATTGGTCAGTCCTGAAGGGATGTCAGCTGATATGATGGCAGGGCATTCCTTGGGTGAGTTTTCAGCTTTAGCCGCCTCTGGTGCACTATCATTTGATAATGCCCTTATCTTAGTATCAAAGAGAGCCAATGCGATGCAGAAAGCCTGCGAAGAGACGCCCTCGACAATGGCAGCGATAATTGGCTTAGAGGATGAGCAGGTAGAGGATATATGCCACTCCGTTAAGGATGAGACAGTCATATTAGCTAATTACAATAGTCCTGGTCAAGCTGTCATATCAGGCTCCATTGAGGGTGTCAAACAGGTGATAGATAAGGCTAAAGAAGCAGGTGCTAAACGTGCATTACCTCTTAATGTGAGTGGGGCTTTTCATAGTCCATTTATGGAAAGTGCGAGAGCTGAGCTTGAGGCTGCCATCCTCACAACGCCGTTTAGCACTCCACGTTGTCCTATATACCAAAACGTTGATGCCCTACCCCACACCGAGCCAGAGGAGATTCAAAAGAATCTGATTCGGCAATTAACGGCTCCTGTAATGTGGACACAGACCGTCCGCAATATGTACAATGATGGAGCAAGAGAGTTTATAGAATACGGACCTGGTAAAGTACTTCAAGGTCTAATTAAACGGATTATCCCCTAACGGATGATCTATATACGGATAATCGAACATCCGTAATACACAATATCATATACCCTATATTAGCCTTGGCTAATATAGGGTATTTCTTTAGACAAATATCAGGTATTCGTCCTGGCTTATTTCCAGTATCCGTTTTTACTAATAATAGGTATATAGGTCAACGATTCCTCAAAACTGCTGAATTACATACCTTAAAGTTCTTCTGTCAACAGCAACCCATTAGCTACCTCCAAAGCCGTTTCGTAACTGAGTAATTCACCAATTATCCCCACACCAAAGTTGAAAACGTAAGCTGGTCCTCTACCAGTAATAATCTTGCCATCTACAACGACCGGAGACTCTACAATGGTAGCCCCCTTTAACTCGGGCTCAAATGAAGGATAAACCGTTGCACGCTTACCCTCCAATAGACCCATTCTACCGAATACCAAAGGTGAGGCACAGATAGCAGCTATGTATCTATCTGCCTCGTGGTGCTTAGTGATAACTTTACGAAGCTCTTCACACTCATATAAGTTAGTCGCTCCAGGCATTCCACCGGGGAGTACTATCGCATCAACCAATTGATCTCGGACTTCTGCTATCGTATAATGGGCATTCATCTCAAGACCATGTGCCGAGGTAAAAGCAGTAGTAGCATTAATTGATACGAAGCATGCATCAATACCCGCACGGCGAAGGGTATCTAAAGTGCCAACAGCTTCAGTCTCTTCAGTACCATCCGCAACAAATACAAAAACTCTCTTAGCCATAATTCTTTCTTATCTAATTACTTCAAACGAAATCGATAGGTGATGGTACCCGTCTGGTTATTAACCTCATCTACAGCATTAAAACGTGTCGCTTTAGCGGCACGCAATGCGTTATTTCTTAGGGTGCTATTCCCAATTGTAGTGCCGGGTCCTATCAGAGCTTGTATGACTTCACCACGCGGATTCACGGTAATCTTTATCACTATATCTCCCTCCTCTTGGACATTATATTCGGGTCTCTGCAATCCACTACCCGCCAAGCTTCGACCGCCTAATGCAAAACTACCAAACCCTCCAACTCCTGTATTGACTCCTCCAGACGAGACATTACCATTAGGCGAACCTGCATTACCTGAAGTGGCACTATTGTCGTTCCCTGACCCCTTATTTGCCGTATTTCCAAATGCTCCTTGGACATCTTTTTTTATCTTATCACGCTTTCTCTGCTCCTCAAGTTCTTTCTGCCTTTTCTGCTCCTCAAGGCGACGTTGCTCCTTAAGTCGTTGCTCTTCAAGATATTGTTTATCCTTCTTTTGCTCTGTAATCTCAGGAGCATCTGTATCGGTATCCTGCGTGAGAAATGGTTCATCTACTTGAGGCTGAGGATCTGGCATCTGAGGGATATAATCTGTCTCCAATTGGTGAGGGACAAACATCCCTGCCGCCATTGGAGCGTCCCCTATATTTACTATAATACCCCCACGCTCCTCTGGTACAGATGCACTTAAAAAGATAAAAAAGAGGATAGCCACCACAGCTGAATGCAGGGCAATGGTAACAACTAAAGCGATAAGCCTATTCTTTTTATTCCTATCTTTTCCTGACATTCTATTCAATAGGTCTTGTGGCTAATACCATTTGATAACGATTCTCTACTGCGATATTAAGGACCCTCACTATCTCACGATAGGGTACCTCTTCGTCGGCATATAGAGCGACGTACATATCGGGGTTAGCTTCCTTAGAAGCCTCTAAGTAGCCGGCAATTTCATCAAAATCTACCGGTGTATCTTGCTCACCTTCCATGCCTACAAAGTACTGCATCTCTCTTGTGAGTACGATACGGGTAATGGGGCGAGGTGTACTATTTGTAGCAGATTGGGGAAGGGTAACCTTAAGCGAACTTGGCACAACGAGGGTACTACTCACCATAAAAAAGATAAGCAATAGGAATATGGTATCCGTCATAGATGCCATACTAAAGACCTCGAGTGCCTTACTCTTTCTTTTTAGTTTCATCGTCTAGTTGTTGGCTCATTGATAAGATCCATAAACTCAAGTGCCTCTTGCTCGGACTTAGTTATCACTTCATCGACTTTCGTGGTGAGGTAATTATAAGCAAAGAGGGCCAAAATACCGACTACTAATCCACCAACCGTCGTCACCAAAGCCTCATAAATACCAGAGGATAATAGACTAATATCGACAGCCGAACCAGCACTTGACATATTGTAGAATGCCTTTATCATACCCGTCACTGTCCCTAAAAATCCGATCATTGGAGCCCCGGCTGCAATTGTAGCAAGAGCAGGCAAACGTTTCTCAAGTTTGGCGACTTCAATGTTACCTACATTCTCTATTGCTGTAGCGATATCAGCCATCGGACGCCCCAACCTTTGGATACCTTTTTCAATCATCATAGCACCTGGTGTCCGCTTATTCTGGCATAAGTCAGCAGCAGACTGCATTTTCCCATCTCTAATATAGTCCTTTATCTTATTCGTAAAGTCGGGATCCTTCTTAGCCATATTCTTAAGGAGCAACAAACGTTCAATAAATATGTAAAGAGCAAGTATTGAAAGGAGAAGGAGGACGATCATAATCCAGCCTCCCTTAGTAGCTAATTCCCACACCGATAATTTATTGACTGTGTCTGCAATAGTGACCACACCACCATTACCGGAGAGGTCAGGCATCGCTTGTCCAAGCGTATCTACAGGTATTTGTAATAACATATTAAGTACTGATAATGGTAAAATCTTATTTCAAGCAATTTAAGTATCTATGAACCGTTTCTTCAAGACCTAAGTAAAGAGCATCGCATATTAAAGCGTGACCGATAGAGACTTCCGCCAAATATGGTATCTGCTGATGGAGGTACCGAAGGTTATTTAAGTCAAGATCATGTCCGGCATTGATGTCAAGCCCTATCCTATGTGCCACCTCGGCAGCACGTACAAAAGGTGCAACCACTCGCTCTCTATCCATAAAGTAATTGGCGGCATAAGGCTCCGTATATAGCTCTATCCTATCACTCCCCACTTGCTTTGCACCCTGAATATTCTCTAATGCAGTGTCAACAAATATGGATGTACGGATACCTGAAGCCTTCAGTTGTGCAATAATATCCCGAAGGAAATCAAAATGCTGTGGGACATTCCACCCAGCATTGCTCGTAAGGACGCCAGGAGCATCAGGCACCAAGGTGACTTGAGTAGGACACACATCGATGACGAGTTTCAAGAATTCAGGAGAGGGGTATCCCTCAATATTGAATTCCGTAGTGACAATATCTTTAAGAGCGTATACGTCCGCATACCTAATGTGTCTTTCATCAGGGCGTGGATGTACTGTGATACCTTCTGCTCCAAAACTCTCAATATCCTTTGCCACTTTGAGGACATCCGGGTTGTTTCCACCTCGGGCATTACGCAAGGTGGCTATCTTATTAATGTTAACGCTTAATTTGGTCATACGACAATTATATATCTGAGAGTTGATGCCCCATTTTATTCTTTTTCGTCAGTAGATAATCGTGGTTGTACTTATTGGGTTTTATCTCAATAGGGACAACCTCAACAACCTCTAAGCCAAAGCTTTCTAAGCCAATTCTCTTGACTGGGTTATTGGTCATCAGTCGCATCTTTTGCACACCAAGCTGTCTTAATATCTCAGCTCCTACGCCATAATCACGCTCATCGGCACGGCAACCTAAGTGAAGGTTTGCCTCTACAGTATCAAGACCTTCCTCCTGGAGCTTATATGCAGCGATCTTATTCATCAACCCAATGCCACGACCTTCCTGCTCTAGGTAGACGATAACTCCTCTACCTTCTTCTTGGATTTTCCGCATAGACTCGTGCAGTTGTTCGCCACATTCGCAACGATATGAGCCAAATATGTCGCCCGTTATACAACTACTATGCATCCTTACGAGCAGAGGTTCAGAAGTAGAGATATCGCCTTTAATGAGTGCAACGTGCTCTTTTCCGTTGCTTTTTTGGCGAAATGGGATGATACGGAAATCGCCATACGCGGTAGGGAGTTTTGCCTCTTCGCCCCTCTCGACGATGCTCTCGGTGCGAAGGCGATACTTAATGAGATCGGCAATTGTTATGATTTTCATACCATACTTTTGGGCAATCACCTGAAGCTGAGGCATACGAGCCATCGTACCATCTTCGTTAATTATTTCGATAAGACACCCCACAGGCTGGAGCCCTGCGAGCCTACATAGATCAACGGTTGCTTCGGTATGCCCAGCACGCCTTAGCACCCCTTTTGTTCTTGCTCTGAGGGGATTGATGTGACCGGGTCGGGCAAGATCGCTTGGCTTAGTAGCTTTATCGGCAAGAGCGTTTATGGTAGTAGCACGGTCGTACATCGATACCCCTGTCGTCACACCCTTACCAATGAGATCAACGGTCACGGTAAAAGGGGTCTCATGCAGCGATGTATTGTCGAATACTTGTAGTGGCAACTCGAGTTCCGAGCATCGCTCCTCAACCATTGGGGCACATAGTACGCCTCTCCCATGTCTCATCATAAAGTTAACGATTTCAGGAGTTACCTTTTCAGCAGCTATGATAAAATCGCCTTCGTTTTCCCTGTCCTCGTCATCTACTACGATAACTATCTTCCCTTGGCGAAAGTCTTCAACTGCCTCTT
The DNA here is from genome assembly GCA_934364985.1 of uncultured Porphyromonas sp. Taxonomy (GTDB): domain Bacteria; phylum Bacteroidota; class Bacteroidia; order Bacteroidales; family Porphyromonadaceae; genus Porphyromonas_A. Next base: position 133,556 of record CAKRMU010000003.1, read on the forward strand.
CAATGCTACTCAACTTAAATTCCATTTTATATCTTATATCATCAAAAGTTATTTATTATCGTCTTTGGTCACCCTACTGATTTCGGCTAAAACCAATTTATTGGTCTCTTGGATACCTCTTAGGGCTGCAATATACTTCTTATTTCTGAGAGCGTAATTGAGATAAGAGAGAAGCCCGATGGGGAATACGATGGCAAAAACCATATTTAAAGCTCTATACCGAGTCCGCCATGTCCTCAAAAGATCCATCATAAAGGGGTACCCTTTAACTCGCTCTACAAGGATAACATCTCGGCTATAGCTTAAGTTTTCTACCACCTTCTCTATTTGTTCATTCAATAATTGTCTCTCTGCAAAATGCTCATCATCAAGGAAAAACCTTAGATATCCGACTGTCCCTATCTGCTCCAGCTCTTTTGCTTTTATCTGCAAGTCGTTGATATCACCTTGAGCTTTCGCGTAATCCGATGAAAGCATTGTGACCTCCTTATACTCCAATCTCCGCTTTGTACTCGTACCGAAGATCCGCTTCACGATACCCACTAATTTGTCTACATTAAAGCGGTTTGTATCTCTCGTAGCGGTAAGGCAAAGCATAACGCCCACCGGTAATAAGACCATATTAGGGAGCCACATACCAAACCAATTGACCAATGTCCCTTCGCGCACCATTTTCATACCAAACATCTCGACGATATAGAAAATGATAAAGAAAAATACGGCTACGATAAAGGGTACTCCCATACCGCCTTTACGAATTAGGGCACCTAAGGGAGCTCCGATTAGGAAAAAGGCAATACAAGCCACGGGATAGGTAAACTTTCGCCAATACTCAGACTCATTTTTTCTCTTGAGATCGACCAATTGCGACTGCTCTTCGCGCTGAAAATAAATGTCGTTTTGCAATGCCTCAAGCTTTGACATCGCTCCTGCGTAAATACTGCTCTCCTCAGAAGCTCCCATATTAGGCAACTTCTCTTTTACAGGCGTTACTTGTATCCGTGTCATTTCTTCCTCTTGCTTAGAGGTCTCATAAGGGAGCGATGAGGACTGCTTTACAGGTGTCGGTGTTGGGCTCTGTGGCGAAGTTATTTCTTGTGTATATGCCCCAGAAGTGCTTTGTGAGGCTTCGGCGAGTGTGGGTCGAGTTTCTGACAATGCTCCATAATCCATATCTTCTGAAGGCTCATTTGTCATCACCTCAGTGGTACTATCACTCAGCTTCATGGTATTGAAATAACTATTTTGTCTCAGAGAGATGGAGGAGTTGACTAACGAAATAGAGTCGATCTCTAACTGCAATGAGTCGGTATAAGCTTTCAATTCCCACACATTTTTCCCCACAAATTGGCTCGATAGGATAGAGGCATCCATCATACTGAGATCATTGTTAAAGGGGATCCGTAGCTCCTTAAACGTAAAACGCTCTCTGAGGAATGGGCGGTCGGCACTATTACTCGTGTAATACCGGTCTTCCTGCTTCAGGTTTTGAAAAGCCTCGCCATTGTACAGCTCCAGTATCAGCTCTATCCCGCTCTTCGTCGTGTATAGCCTTCCACTGTCAGCCATTAAGATAGTAGCATTATCAAAGCCTTCCGAGAAGTCGTATAGCATCATGCCATACATCATCTTGGCTTTTTTATCTTTACGCTCTACGTATATGCTATAGTTGTTAACCCCTTTGTAGAAGCTCCCCTCTGGGATTGCCAGCTCAGGGCTTTTATTTTTTATAGAGAAATAATACTGCCAAAACTTCACTTGACTCGTGATCATCCAGTCATTCTGAAATACGAAAAGCCCAAGGGCTAAGGCTACCACAAAGACAAACGCAGGCTTTAGAATGGTCACCAAAGGGATCCCTGCCGCCTTCATCGCCAATAACTCCATACGCTCCCCTAGGTTGCCAAATGCCATTAGCGAAGCCACTAAGACCCCTAAGACGAGTGCCAATGGTACCATTGTCATCGAGGCAAAAAAGAGTAGCTGAAGTAGCACCAATCCATCAACACCTTTACCCACAAGGGTATCGATAGAGTGCCATAAAAACTGGATGACCACCACAAAAAGGGCTACCGCAAAGCCGGCTAACAATAGCGGTATAAAGGTCTTAATGATATATATATTGAGCTTTTTAGGCGTCAAATGCTTCATCCAAAAATATTCTCTCCCTGATGCTTAATAATCAATTATAGGAGGATGCCTTATGCACCATTCCTCAGGATAGGATTGAGAAATATTCACGACGAAGAAATGGGAAATAAAGTTAGCAGACATCGATATTAGTCAATGCTGATTGCTATAGATATACCCACACTCGAACGAATATCTCAATCAAGCACAAAAATAACAAAAATACGGCTGAATTCATAGCAAGATGTCCTTAAACAAGTACAAGGTACTAATCAAACCGAATTGACACCTAAGAGGTCCCAAATAGCATCCGTCCTTTTAGGCGAACCATAATTAAATAAAAAGGCTCGTATATGTGAGCGAAAGCAATCCTAATAATAGCACATTCTCGTAGCTACCTACTTAATGTCTCCAAATGACCCATCACGAAAGCCCAATATTCGCACGAAAAAATCTCTCGTGGATACTACTGTTTTTTCAGATATATAACCAACCCAAAAACGGATACCCTGTATTCACTCTGACGGATACCAAGTATTTGCTTCGACGAATACCCTATATTAGTTTTTGCGAATACCAAATATCCGCTAAAGCTAATAGTAAATACCAATCTTTGATGATGCAGGATATCAGAAAACCGAAAACTTGACGTACCGCTTAGGATTCTTCTGGATATCCCTAAGAAGGCTATCGGCAGAGAGTACTGTGGCATCTAACTTGCGGTAAAGGGTTGAGTCGTTAAGCAACAAACCTAAGGTCCCCTCACCTCTCGACAATTGTGCCGACACCTTACGGAGCTCCGATATCGTTTGGGTAAATTCGCTCAGCGTTTTCTCTATATCTGCTTGCTCTAATGTGGATGCCACATCACGCATGGAGCTACTCGCACTATTCACATTCCCTACAATCTCAGGTACTTGATTGTCCATCAGCCGATCAAGCTTTCGCGTTGAGCTTTGAATGGCCTTTGTAGAAGCATTAAGCTGCGACAAGATTTCTGGGATATCAGGGTTATTCACCTTGTCACCTAAACTTTCTAATAACGAATCCACGGTCAAAAGCGTAGCATTGACATTAGGTATCAATTCGTCATTAATACGACTTAAGACATTCGCTTCCTGCTCTCCTAACAAGGTATCTTTGGGAGCAATATTAGCCGAGAAGTGCTCTGGCAACATCAAATGCAAAGACCCCGTCCCCAAGGGATTATTACGGACGATAACGCGAGTACCCATAGGCACCCGGAGGGACTTATCCAAAGCCAATTCAACAACAGCCCCCTTAAAGGTATCATAATCAAAATTAATACTCCTGACATTACCCACTTCATAGCCATTGATAAAGACCTTTGTAGCGACATCCACCCCAGTAATATTAGAGAATGATGCGTAATAAGGAGTCGTCCTTTTGAATACATTGATTCCCTTAAGATAGTTATAACCAAAGAAAAACATCAGCACCGTAGTCACGGCACAAATGCCTATTAACACCAGCTTTTGCTTGTAATTAAAACTCTCTTTCATACACTTTTACCTTATCAACTACTATCACCCACACGCGGGCTGTTGCACTCATATGATAATATTATTCCGACAACCGATTCAATTAAATTCCACAAAGGAGTACCACTTTATAGACCTCAGCAAGAACGTATATCAGTCCGTATCAGTCGCAAATGTACACAAAACTTTTATGCAATAAGCTACACCGGCACCACAAACAGCCCATACATACAGACAAAAGTGTGCATTGCGAAATAGAGCGGAAATAGGTACCTTTGCCTACCAGTGGTTAATTTTGAAAGATGTGATGGGAAAGGTTATCGCAATATCAAACCAAAAAGGAGGAGTGGGCAAAACCACGACTACGATAAATCTGGCTGCCGGCTTAGTGGCTCTCGAGAAGAAGGTTCTCATCATCGATGCTGACCCTCAAGCCAACGCCACAAGCGGATTGGGAGCCGAAATAATATCGCCCGACCTTACAGTGTACAACTGTATGCTCGGCGAGGCAGACCCCCACGACTGCATCGTACCTACCACCACAGAGGGACTCGTAATACTCCCCTCCCATAGCGACTTAGCAGGAGCCGAAGTGGAATTGGTATCCGTTCCCGACAGAGACCAGGTAATGAAAAAGATTACCCGGAGACTACACGACGAATACGATTATATACTCATTGATTGCTCCCCAAGCTTAGGTCTTATCACAGTAGCTGTCCTAACCGCCGCAGACAGTGTCATAATCCCCGTACAGTGCGAGTACTTTGCCCTTGAGGGTATCAGCAAACTTTTGGGTACCTTACAGCTCGTCAAGAGGAGGCTTAACCCCACTATCGAAATTGAGGGATTCCTTATGACTATGTACGACGCCCGCACTCGCCACTCCAATGAAGTGTACGAAGAAGTAAAGAAACATTTCCGAGAACTCGTCTTTAAGACTGTCATACACCGAAACGTTAGGCTCAGTGAAGCACCAAGCTATGGTCAGGCTGTACTTGACTTTGATATCGACTCACGAGGGAGCCAAAACTACCTACAGCTGGCGAATGAAATCATAGAAAAGAATAAGTGAGATTATGAGCAAACCCATTAAGAAAAGCAGTCTCGGAAGAGGCTTAGATGCCCTTATCTCTAACGATATTAATGATTTAGAGATAGGTGGGTCATCATCAATCAACGAGATAGACCTAAAAGACATCATCCCAAACCCACAACAACCCCGCACGACCTTCGATGATGAGTCTCTCGAAGAGTTAGCTCAGTCTATTAAACATATCGGGATCATCCAACCTATAACCGTACATACGCTCCCCGAAGAGCCAAATAAGTACAAGATTATTAGCGGAGAGCGTCGATACAGAGCCGCTACAATGGCAGGCTTAGTGAGCATTCCAGCATACGTTCGTACCGCCGAAGACGAGCAGATGATGGAGATGGCTCTCATCGAGAATATACAACGTAAAGACCTTAATGCCATAGAAATCGCCCTCGCATTCCGAAAACTCATCGACACCTACAGCCTCACTCAAGAAGAGCTAAGTGGCAGAGTCGGAAAGAAAAGAGCCACCATCTCTAATTACATTAGACTACTAAAGCTCCCCGCGGAGATACAAATGGGGCTTAAGGATGGTAAGATAACCATGGGACACGCTCGATCACTTCTCGGCATCGATGACCCAGAAATGCAACTGGCTTTTTACGAACAAATCACGCGAGATGGCATATCTGTCCGAGCCTTAGAGCAGATGGTCAAGACCTACAATGAGCCAGATGATGAGACTGAGGTAGCCACTCAGCCGAAGCGTAAGTCCAAAGAAGCTCCTCTTAGTGAGGAAGTCAAGCTCCTTACAGATCGTTTCCGCTCGTTGTTTGGTACTAAAGTGACCATGACGATGAGCGATAGAGGTCGTGGCAAGATCGCCATTCCTTTTGAGGATAATGACCAATTAGAGCACATCCTTTCATTATTAGACAAGTTATGAGACGATATTGGTCAGTGGCAGTATTCTGTATAATCGTCCTATTTATGGTGCCATCTGCCGCACTTTCTCAGGATATAGCCAAAGTTGATAGCTTGATAATAGCAACGGATACTATCGGCACTCCGTTTGCTCCGAATACCGAAAAAAGCACCATTAAATCCCGCACTAACAAACCTTTTAAACCCAATCCTACTAAAGCCGTACTCTTTAGTATCCTTCCAGGAGGAGGACAGATCTACAACAGAGCATACTGGAAGCTCCCTATCGTTATAGCTGCTTATACTTCATGCTATTACGCTATCTCGTGGAATAATAATAACCTTACGGAGTACGCAAATGCCTTCAAAGACATCAAGAGTGATAAACCTTTAGAGCACACATCCTGGCAAGAATTTCTGCCGTATGGTGCGAAACCCGAGACCTACGTTAATAATACGGCGTTTCACGAACAGCTTAGACGCGGAAGGGATTTCTATCGGCGATACCGAGACCTCAGCATTATCGTGACAGCTGGTGTGTATGCTCTCCTGATGATTGATGCCTATGTAGATGCCGAGCTATTCACTTTTGACATCTCTCCCAATCTCACTTTATCCTATGCCCCTACTTATATGGCACCTCGTCCAAATACCAATGAGAGCGGCGTGGGTATCCAGTTAGCACTTATCTTTTGAATATATAATGGCTAAGAAACTCTTCTATATCTTTCTCTCACTATTCTTACTAAGCCCATCGGTTTATGCCCAAAAAGACCCTGACGATGACGAAGTATTCATTGATGACTTGGGTCGACTTCCTGAAAGCTTTGAGATGACTCTTGACTCGTTACTCAATAAAAGGTACCGAGAGTATTACACCTTAGCCAAAACTGAAAAGCCGACCAACGACACCCGCACCCTCGACCAATTGTACCGCAAACGTCTGGACGCAATGGAGAGTGCTATCCCCCTCACCTATAACCCGGCGGTAAGGCAGGCTATTGACTTGTATGTCAATAAAAAGAGTAGTCTCCTAAGTAATATGCTTGCGAAAGCGACCTACTACTTCCCTATTATTGAGGCGGCTCTTGACAGAAATGGGCTGCCGCTCGAACTAAAATACCTCGCCATCGTTGAGAGCGCCCTAAACCCTACTGCCGTTAGTCGTGCCGGTGCGACAGGGTTATGGCAATTTATGCTCCCTACCGGCAAAGCCTATGGTCTCCACATTGATAGTATGGTTGACGAGAGATGTGACCCACATAAAAGTTCGCAGGCTATGGCAGATTACTTTAAGGATATGTACGCACTCTATGGAGACTGGATGCTTGCCATCGCGGCCTACAATTGTGGTCCCGGGAATATCAATAAAGCCATTCGACGATCGGGGGGCAAGACCGACTTTTGGCAGATTTACCAATATCTTCCTCGCGAAACACGCTCATACGTACCCTTCTTTATCGCTGCGTTTTATGCGATGGAGCATTACGAGGAGCACGACATTCGCCCCCGCATGATCACCATGCCCCTCGCCACTGATACTGTACTCATCGATACCAAACTTAGCTTCTCCACCATTAGCGAGATGACAGGTGTTGATATCAGCGTAATACGTGAGCTCAATCCAGAGTACCGCAGAGAAATTATCCCGGGGAATAACCGTCCTCAGATACTTCGCCTACCCGCAACCGACGCGTGCCAATTTAGTGCTGTAAAAGACTCGCTACTTTTGGTTTACAAAACCAAAGAAATCGAGGACAAAGCCACCTATATCCACGTCGTACAAAATGGCGAAACGCTTGAGAGCATAGCCAAAAAATATGGCGTCACAGTAGATGATATCAAAGGCTGGAATAGCCTAACAACGGTCTCCCTTAGGCGAGGACAAAACCTTAGGGTCATACTTCCTGAGGGCTATGTGGAGCAAAAGGAAGTGACGAAAGCCAAACAGGAGCACACCCGATACTACACCGTCAAACGTGGGGATACCCTTTCGGGCATTGCTAAAAAGCACAAAGGAGCTACCGTTAGTAAGATAAGAGCGGCTAATGGTATTCGGGGTAATATGATTCGCCCCGGGCAAAGGCTCAAAATCCCATACTAATTCGCCTACACCAATAAGCATACATATAGCGATCCCTTTACCGAAATACTGATTCACTTATATCAGGTACCAATAGCACAATTTGACAAATCGTTGATAGGAGATACCATCTTTCGCCAAAATACTTGGACGAGTAAGAGAGCTACAGGTATGGGATAGCAAGAAAACAGATACCCTATATTCGTCCTGACGAATATAGGGTATCTGTCTTGGCGTATTCCAAGTATTCGTCTCAGCTAATACCTGCTATCCATTTTTCCGTCATTGATAATAATAGAATATGGTGGTCAGACTTTGCTTTATGAGCAGATCGCGACCAATGATAGATAGCCTCATCACCATTCAGCTCAATACTTGACTTCATCCTAATGGTAGCCCCATCGAGACAGGCTTCCCCACTAAGTTTACTTATAATCGTTTTTTCGGATAGGTCGTAGGAGAAAAGCTGATGTAGTGGAGGAGGAAGCGGAGAAGAAATTGGGGCAAAAGAGTACCTATCACTTGTAGGAAAATAGTATCTTTGTGGGTAGTGTACAAAGAATTATTGGTAGGATATGCGTAAAGCATTACAGAGCATTGGCAAATACATATCACTGCTGGGCGAGGTTTTTACCCGTCCACAGCAGCATCGTATGTTTATCCGTGAGCTGATTCGCGAGATTTACCTACAGGGTATAGGCTCTATCTGGATCGTGGTCCTCGTCTCGTCGTTTTTGGGAGCAGTGGTAACGATGCAATTGGGCATCCACATGACCTACCCGTTGATTCCTAAATTCACCATTGGTTACTCGACGAGGGAGATATTGATATTAGAGTTTTCGAGTACCATAATCTGTATGATATTGGCGGGGAAGTGTGGTAGTAGCATAGCCAGCGAAATAGGCACCATGCGTATCACAGAGCAGATTGATGCAATGGAAATCATGGGGGTAAATACAGCCAATTACATAATCCTACCCAAGATAATAGGGATGATGCTATTTGTACCTGTTTTAGTCATCATGAGTATGTTTGTAGGCATCGGTGGCGGGTACTTAGCATGTATGATGCAGCCCAATGTGCCACTTAATGACTTCGAAACGGGGCTACAATTATTTTTTACGCCCTACAATGTATTATACTCCGTCATCAAGAGTATTTGCTATGTCTTCTTTATTGCTTCCATAGCATCGTACTGCGGTTATTATGTCAAGGGCGGTGCTCTGGAGGTAGGGAAGGCGAGTACCCAAGCCGTAGTCATGAGCGATGTGGCCATACTCATTTCGGATCTTTTGCTCACTCAAATGCTACTCTAAAAGGAATGATTGAGGTACGTGACTTATATAAGAGTTTCGATAATAAAGATGTCCTCAACGGGATAAATGCACAGTTTGATCCCGGATGTTGCTCTCTAATCATCGGCAAGTCAGGTGTAGGGAAAACCGTTTTGATGAAGTGCATCGTGGGCTTACTCACACCTACAAAAGGCGAAGTGCTATACGATGGGCGAGATCTTCATACCATGACTTTAGAGGAGACCCGTTTGCTCCGCAGGGAAGTAGGGATGCTATTTCAGAATGCGGCCCTATTTGACAGTATGAATGTGTATGAAAACATACTTTTCCCCCTCGATATGTTTTCCACAGAAAAGAGTTCCGAACGAAAAGCGAGGGCTAAGGAATGCCTCGAGAGAGTACAGCTTTACGACGCTCGATACAAGTACCCAAGCGAGATAAGTGGGGGAATGAAAAAGCGTGCTGCCATAGCAAGGGCAATAGCATTACGCCCTAAATACCTCTTTTGCGATGAGCCTACGAGTGGTCTAGATCCCGAGACTTCCAAGCTCATTGACCAATTGCTGAAAGAGATAACCACGGAAGACGACATCACCACTATCATCAATACGCACGATATGAATTCAGTCGCAAATATTGGAAACCACGTGCTTTTTGTAAATGGTGGCAATATATGGTGGGAAGGTAAGGGCAGAGATATTGAAAAGACTGATGACGAAGTACTTAAAAACTTTGTATTCATTAGCAAATTATGATAGTAGAATAAATATATGGAGAAGGATGTAAAAGCGATGGAGGGTACTGCCCCTGAGCGGTCTCTAAATTTCATTGAGCAGAAAGTAGAAGAGGATATCCAGAATGGAGTGAATGGAGGAAGAATACAGACACGCTTTCCACCCGAACCAAATGGATACCTACATATAGGACACGCTAAAGCCGTATGTATTGACTTCGGTATCGCAGAGAAATACAACGGAGTGTGCAATCTCCGATTTGATGATACCAATCCGGCCAAAGAGGATGTCGAATACGTTGATGCCATTATGGCAGATGTCAAGTGGCTTGGCTTTGAATGGGGCAAAGTGTATTATGCCTCGGACTACTTCCAACAATTGTATGACTTCGCAGTGAGGCTAATAAAAGAGGGACACGCGTATGTTGACGAACAATCGTCCGAAGAGATAGCAAAGCAAAAAGGTACCCCCACACAAATAGGCGTAGAAAGCCCATATCGCAATCGGCCAATAGACGAAAGCCTACAACTCTTTGAGCGTATGCGAAACGGCGAGATAGCCGAGGGAGCTATGGTGCTTCGTGCCAAAATAGACATGGCAAACTCCAATATGCACTTCCGCGATCCTATAATATATCGGATAATCCACCACCCACATCATCGTACCGGAAGGCAATGGAGCGTATACCCAATGTACGACTTCGCACATGGTCAGAGCGATTATTTTGAAGGCGTAACACACTCCATTTGTACGCTCGAATTTGTAGTTCATCGCCCCCTTTATGACTACTTAGTGGAGCTTCTTCGCGATACAGACTACCGACCAAGGCAATACGAGTTCAACAGACTTAACCTCACCTACACCATGATGAGCAAACGTAAACTCATGGAGCTAGTGAAAAGAGGTTTAGTGCATGGCTGGGATGACCCTCGGATGCCTACCCTTGTAGGGCTTAGGAGAAGAGGATATACCCCAAGGAGCATTCGCAATTTCGTGGATATGATAGGGTACACTAAATACGATGGGACTATAGATGTAGCGATGCTCGAGAGTGCCGTTAGGGAAGACCTTAATAAAGTAGCAGATCGAGCTGCAGTAGTAATGGATCCCATCAAATTGGTGATCACCAATTACCCTGAGGGCAAGGAGGAACAACTCCAAATAGTCAATAACCCCGAAGCCGAAGATAAGGAATACCACGATATCACTTTCACCCACGAGCTGTGGATAGAGCGGGAAGACTTCCTGGAAGATGCCCCCAAAAAGTACTTCCGACTTACCCCCGGGCAAGAAGTTCGTTTGCGGGGTGCATACATCATAGAGTGTACAGGGTGCAAGAAAGACACTGATGGTAACGTCACCGAAGTGTATGCTACATACGACCCCGATAGCAAAACCGGTATGGCTAATGCCAATAAAAAGGTCAAAGGCACTATCCACTGGGTCAGCACCAAGCATGCACTCCCCGTAGAGTTAAGGCTATATGACCGACTCTTTAAGGTGGAAGATCCCTCAGCGGCACCCGTCGATGACCTTGCCGAACTCCTCAACCCAGAGAGCGAACAAATTCTACCTAAAGCTTACGCAGAAGCGTGGTTAGGAGATGCTAAGCCCGAGGATCATTTCCAGTTTGTTCGCAAAGGATACTTCACCGTAGATAAGGATAGTAAAGATGGGAAATTAGTATTCAATCAAACCGTAGGTCTACGAGACACGTGGGCAAAACAGAAAAACAAATAACGAAATATCAGAGATAAAAATATGAAAATATACAGCATAGTACGTTGGATAATCGTACTTTCCGCTTTCGCCTTTATTACTCCGAGCAAGGCTAATGCTCAAAGCCGGACGAACGTAGTGGACGAAGTAGCATGGATAATAGGGGATGAAGCCATCCTTTTGTCCGATATCGAGCGTCAGAGATTGTACTACGAGTCGATGGGACAACGTATGGAAGGAAATGCTAAGTGCATCATCCCTGAGCAGATGGCAGTGCAAAAGCTTTTTCTCAACCAAGCACAAATCGACAGCGTATACCCTAATGAGCAGATGGTCACACAGGCAGTTAACCAATGGTTAGAGTCAGTTACACGTGAATTGGGGAGTAAGGAAAAAGTTGAGGAATATCTTGGTATCAAATACGCCCAAATCCGTGCCGAGCGTCGTAAGATAGTCGCTGAGGATTACGTGGTGATGCAGATGCAACAAAAGCTTGTAGGGGATATTCAGGTAACCCCATCTGAGGTCAATCGTTTTTATGACACTACCAATCGCGATAGTCTTCCTTTTATGCCTCTCACAGTAGAAGTGCAGATAGTGATGCAACAGCCAATGATACCTCTCAACGAAGTAGATAGGGTAAAGCAACAATTGATTGACTATACAGAGAGCATCAATAAGGGGGAGAAGAGTTTCGAGACTATCGCACGTATTTACTCCGAAGACAGCGATACAGCACTAAAGGGGGGCGAAATGGGTTTTGTAGGGAGAGCAGAATTGGAGCCCGAGTTTGCTAATGTAGCATTTGGGCTTCAGGATACCGATAAAGTCTCTCGTATCGTAAAGACAGCAAGAGGGTACCACATCATGCAGTTGATTAGCAAACGTGGTGACCAAGTAAATGTACGTCACATCTTGCTACGTCCTCATGTAGACAGCGAGCAATTGGTAGCTACCACCAATCGGCTTGATTCCATTGCCCACCTGATACACACAGACAGTCTACCTTTTGAGACAGCTGCACTTTACTACTCCTCAGATGAGGATAGCCGTATGGCTAATGGGCAGATGGTCAATACCAGTCGCCAGAGTCAATACTATGGCACTTCACGTTTTGCGATGGAGGATCTTCCTCAAGAAGTGTCGGCACAAGTTGACAAGCTTCAAGAAGGAGAGCTCTCACCGGTATTCACAATGCAGGATAAAAACAATAACACCGTTGTCGCTTTTGTAAAGCTTAAGAAAAGAACTCCAGGTCATAGGGCCAACGTGGTTGACGACTATCAAGTGATTAAGAATATCGTCCTTCAGCAAAAGCAGAATAAGGCTATTGACGAGTGGATTAGGGAAAAGCAAAAGAAGACATACGTAAGAATTAGTCCCGAGTATAGACAATGCGACTTCCAGTATCCGGGGTGGTTAACGGAGTAGCAATTGCTCTCGTTATCACTATATTTGCACTACGAGCCAATAGTAGTGGTGGCAAAAAGCAACTGTACACTCACAATCCTTTTGCCGAAATAGATACTACTCATCTCCCCCAAAATGGGGAGCGAGAGCGTATCTATATCGAAAATGTCGACTTGTGGAAGTACGATCAAGAGGTCGATAGTCAGGCTGAAATTCTAGTCGGAAACGTCGTTTTGAGGCACAATAATGCTTATATGTATTGCGATAGTGCCAAGCTCTATCAAAAGCAAAATCGCTTTGAGGGCTTTAGTAATGTCCGCATCGTTGAGGGCGATTCGCTCAATATCACCTGCGAATATATCAACTACGATGGTGTGACCATGCTCGCTCGTCTCCGTGAACTTGTGGTGATGCAACACCGCGACAATACACTCTACACAGACAGCTTAGACTATGATCGCATCTCTGGCTTAGGCTATTACTTTGACTCTGGGTCTATTGTAGACACCCTCAATACGCTTAGCTCCATTTACGGGGAATACGATACGAACACAAAAGAAGCAGTATTTCAGCAAAATGTCGTACTTGAGAATCCCAATTTTACACTCTACTCTGATACCCTCCATTACGACACAGAGACCAAAATAGCTGACATACTCGGACCCACACGGATTGAGGGTGACAGCGGTATCATTTATGCTACCAAAGGGCGCTATGATACCGAAAAGGACTTAGCGTATCTGATGAATCAGCCTGTCATCGTTTCAGGGACAAGACGTGTCACGGGCGACTCAATATTTTACGATAGAGGGGCAAAACGCTCAGAGATATACGGCAATATCAATATGAAAGATACCATTGAGCAAGTGGCACTTAGGGGCAACTTTGCGGTTTATCACGAAGATATTGGTTACGGATTTGCACAAGACAGTGCCTATATTGAGCAATACGGCGAAAAAGATACCCTCTACGTCCACTCCTTAATGATGGAGATGATTAAGGTAGACTCTGCTACCAATCTCATCAAAGGGTTAGGTAATGCACGCCTCTTTCGTAAAGATGTCCAGGGCGTTGCTGACTCTATTATCTACCACACAAGCGACTCCGTTATGCATTGTTATGGGCATCCATTTTTGTGGAGTGGCAAATCACAGGTTACCGGTGATACCATTACCATGTATATAAAAAACGGGAAAATGGATTACGCTCATATACAAGAGAATGCTTTCTTATCCAGTAAAATCGATACCGAAAGTCACTTCAATCAGCTTCGCGGGAGGGAAGTCCTTGCCTACTTCTCCGATGATCAAATGGACTCAGTCTGGATTAAAGGCAATGCCGAAGTAATTTACTACTCTGAGAATGCCGATAGCATCGCCACCGAACACATTAAATCGCAGAGCAGTGCTATCCTCATGAGGTTTGAGGATGAGGAGATATCCCTCATCAAGTTAATGGATCGTACTGTGGGGACCATTCTGCCTATTAATTTAGTGGATCCCGATCAATTGTTTTACCCAGACTTTATATGGTTCCCCGATGGTCGCCCAACAGATTTTGCAGATATATTCCGTAAGACACCGATGCGTCCTGTAGCACCTCCAGATGGTACCAGCACACCAGAAAAAGGTCTGTCTTTCGAGCAATCAGAAGAGAGCATAACCCCGGCGGACGAAAATACTGATAAGCCCTCTGACGAAGAGCCTGTAACAGCGACAACTGAGGCCCTCCCCAAGATAGCGAAAGAAGCCATAGCGGAGCGACAAAATACATCACAGTAATAGCGTCATACAGCTATCAACATTCATGGTGACCTGAGGTAGCCAAAAAACGGATAACATGAATACTGCAAAGTAGATATCCTATACTAGTCATAACTAATATAGGGTATCTACTTTAATGATGCTCAATACTCTGTACCGAATGTATGCAGAATCATTCTATGAGAGAGAGATAATATCTCCCCAAAAAGTGTAAGGCAGAATACCTCTCTGTCTACGAATCTACTTATTATTTCTATCACATAAAAAAGATAACCCTCGCGGGGTTTACTGATTTTTTATAGAGATAGCATCCACCTTTTATCTGTGTTGCAAAAAAGAGATAACAGAGTGGATAACAAAAGCATAAGAGACAAGAAATCCATAAACACAAAAGCGTACAACTTTTTAAGTTGCACGCTTTTGCTTAATGTTTATTACGTATTTATCTTTCGGGGTTACTTCACCTCCTCAAAGTCTGCGTCTGTAACGTGGTCGTCGTTATTGGAGCTATTCGTGTTATCGCTTTGCGAAGTAGCTCCTCCCATATTTGGACCCTGTGCACCGGCACCTGCGTTATTACCTGTGCCTGCATTAGCATACATCTCCTCACTCATTTTCTGAGCGATAGCATTTAGATTGGCGAGAGCGGTATCAATCATGGCAACATCCTGAGCTTTATGTGCTTCCTTAAGCTTATCTAAAGCTCCCTCCAACTCCGTTTTTTTGTCGCTTGGCATCTTGTCACCGAGCTCTTTTAGTTGCTTCTCGGTCTGGAATATTACACTATCAGCCTCGTTGATCTTGTCTACTCTTTCACGCTCTTTCTTATCAGCTTCGGCATTAGCTTGTGCTTCAGCCTTCATACGCTCAATGTCAGCATCACTCAAACCGCTTGATGCTTCAATACGGATATTCTGCTCCTTACCTGTGCCTTTGTCTTTCGCAGATACGTTAACAATACCATTTGCATCAATATCAAAGGTGACCTCGATTTGAGGTACACCACGCATGGCAGGTGGTATCCCGTCAAGATTAAATTTGCCAAGGCTCTTATTGTCTTTAGCCATTGGTCGCTCGCCTTGCAGCACATGGATCTCAACGCTTGGCTGATTATCAGCAGCGGTTGTGAATATCTGTGACTTCTTAGTTGGGATAGTGGTATTGGCGTCAATCAACTTCGTCATCACGCCTCCCATAGTCTCGATACCCAAAGATAGTGGTGTCACATCCAGCAATAGTATATCCTTGACGTCACCACTGAGGACTCCGCCCTGAATTGCCGCACCTAAAGCGACTACTTCGTCAGGATTAACGCCCTTAGAAGGTTCCTTACCAAACATTTTGGCTACCAACTCTTGTACGGCCGGGATACGTGTAGAGCCACCGACAAGGATTACCTCATTTATGTCAGAAGCTGATAACCCAGCATCCTTTAAGGCCTGCTCTACGGGTCTGCGACAAGCGTTAATATACTTGTCCGAAAGTTGCTCAAATTTAGCACGTGTCAGGGTGCGAACCAAGTGTTTAGGTATACCATTGACCGGCATGATATAAGGCAGATTGATCTCGGTAGAATTGGTACTCGAGAGCTCGATCTTAGCTTTTTCTGCAGCATCCTTTAGACGCTGGAGTGCCATTGGATCCTGACGGAGGTCAACGCCCTCGTCATTTTTAAACTCATCAGCCAGCCAATCGATGATAGCGTGATCAAAATCGTCGCCTCCTAAGTGGGTATCACCATTCGTTGAAAGCACCTCAAAGACGCCATCGCCGAGCTCAAGTATGGAGATATCAAATGTACCACCACCGAGGTCGAACACCGCAATCTTCATATCCTTGTTGCTCTTATCTAGTCCGTAAGCGAGGGCAGCAGCTGTTGGTTCATTGACGATACGCTGTACCTTAAGACCTGCTATTTCGCCTGCCTCTTTCGTAGCTTGTCGCTGAGCGTCACTGAAGTAAGCCGGCACGGTAATCACGGCATCCGTCACTTCGGCACCTAAATAATCCTCAGCAGTTTTCTTCATCTTTTGAAGGACAATAGCAGATATCTCTTGAGGGGTATATAACCGCCCATCGATATCAATACGTGGAGTATCATTCTCGCCCTCTACCAACTTGTAAGGCAAACGCCCGGCCTCCTCTCGGACAGCTGAGAAACGCTCACCCATAAATCTCTTAATAGAGTACACCGTATGCTCTGGGTTGGTGATGGCTTGACGCTTAGCGGGGTCACCTACCTTACGCTCACCGCCTTCGACGAAAGCGACGACACTTGGGGTGGTACGTTTACCTTCGCTATTGGCAATAACGATAGGCTCATTACCCTCCAATACAGCAACGACAGAGTTTGTTGTACCCAAGTCTATTCCTATAATCTTTCCCATAATTCTCTTTTATTAAATTGTTATTACTGACAATATAGGTGCAACCATTGTGCCAATGTCTGATGGATAATAAAATAGTGCCATACTTGTCAAAAGTGTCACCCTACTCTTTTAAATTTGGCGTGTGGCATTCTCTAAAGGGTGAAATGCATACCATTGACTTTCAATGTACAATAATCTGCAAAAGAGGATACTTGGAATACGTCAAGACGAATATCGGGAATTCGCTAAGAGGTATTCAGGGTATCCGTAAAAGCTAATACCCGGTATCCGTTTTCTCTTATGTAAAAATAAAATGTGTATAATTGCACCATGAATAGATACGTATATAATGTGACGATAAATGCTGATGCCTCAGCGGCTCGCGATGTCAGATACTATATTGAGCATAAGCTATTCCCTATATGGGGCGAGCGTGAGGGTTGGAGTTGCGATCGTCTCATGCTGATATCCACTCCGGAGGAGGATGGGATTAGCTTGGCTTTACAGTTTCAAATCAATTCACTTGAATCTCTTCAGGGGTTCAATCCGGACGAGGATCCATTGGTACACCGTATTCGGCAAGTGTATGGCGATAAGGTACTATTTTTCCCCACTCTTATGGAGGTAATTGGTTAGGTATGGTGCAGGATATTAAGCGTGCGGAGGGCTATCACGTGCCAGTACTTCTTGAGGAGAGTATCGAGGCTTTAGTGACCAATCCAGATGGGATTTATATCGATTGTACATTTGGAGGCGGGGGACATTCGCAGTGTATTCTTGAGCATTTGAGCGAATCGGGTCATTTATTTGGCTTCGACCGGGACCCCGATGCTTTGGCTCATTGTAGTATCTCGGACGGACGCTTTACGTTTGTCCGCTCAAACTTTTGTTATCTTCGGCAATTCATGAATTACTATGGGGTGGAGAGTGTTGACGGCATCATTGCGGACTTGGGGTTATCCAGCCATCACCTTGATGACGAAAAGCGTGGCTTTTCATTCCGCTTTGACGCTCCTCTGGATATGCGGATGAATAGTGACGGAGGGGTGACTGCAGCCCAATTGATTGAGGAGAAAAGCGAGGAAGAGATAGGAAAGATACTTGCTACGTATGGCGAAATCAAAGGCAGCTACCGCATTGCTTCACTTATTAAAAGTGCGTCAGAGGCAGGGCACCTTTGTACCATTCAAGACCTCCTCAATGCTGTATCTCCCATAATTCCGGAGCGGGATAAGAAGCAAATGGCAAAGCTATTCCAAGCCCTTAGAATAGCGGTTAATGATGAGATCGGAGCTCTTGAACATCTCCTCACTGAGGGGACAAAGATTTTACGAGAAGGCGGACGATTTGTTGTCATCACCTACCATTCACTTGAGGATAGGCCTGTAAAGAATTTCTTCAAAGTGGGAAACATTGAAGGCATACGTACTACTGACGCTTTTGGCAATCCCGACACAAGTGTCACCCCACTCACGAGCAAACCTATCCTTCCCTCCGAAAAAGAGATCACGCTGAACCCACGAGCGAGAAGTGCTAAACTAAGAGTGGGCGTTCGGAGGAGGTCTATTTAAGAATTGCCTTATTTAGAGAGTAAAGCCGTCGTCAGGAGTATCATCGGCAAAGGGATCGGCATCCTGAGCAGGTTGAGGTGTGGTATTAGTATTCATCCTACTCTCAAACGAACCAGTGTTATTAGCCATCTGCACCATTCCTTGGGCACTTTTAAACTTAATGATACTATCCAGGAAACGAAGTAGAACTGTATCGACCCTACCATTACGGTGTTTAGCAATAATAAACTCTGCCATACCCTTCATGCTTCTACCCTCTTCGTCCTCCATAATCTTATAATACTCCGGGCGATGGATAAAGCATACCATATCTGCATCTTGCTCAATAGCTCCCGACTCACGGAGATCGGACAATTGCGGACGCTTACCCTCCTTAGGGCGATTTTCCACACCACGATTAAGCTGCGAAAGAGCTATGATAGTAATATTAAGCTCTTTGGCTAATTGCTTCAGCGAACGCGATATAGTACTCACCTCTTGCTCGCGATTTGCATTGCTCTTCAGCCCACTTGCCGTCATCAACTGCAGGTAATCAATAATGATGACTTTCACATCATGCTCCCGCACAAGGCGCCGTGCCTTAGAGCGTAAATCAAAGATCGAGAGCCCCGCAGTATCGTTAATATACAAAGGTGCTTGCTCCAATATCCCGATCGTCTGCTCCAATACAGCCGATTGTGCATCCGATATTGTTCCCCGCTTAAAATCATCATTTGAGATCTCCGTATGATTGACAATAAGCCGCTTGACCAGCTGGTCTTCGCTCATCTCAAGACTGAATAAAGCTACTGGCGTACCATAATCCACAACCATACTCCGTGCCATAGAAAGCACAAAGGCCGTCTTACCCATAGCCGGACGAGCCGCGATAATCACGAGATCCGAGGGGTGCCATCCGTATGTGATTTCATCGATTTCGGGGAAGCCGGATAGCACACCATGCGTCTCCTCCTTCCCGGATGCCATGTCGTTGATTTTCTTCACTACCCCAGGGATAAGATCGCCAATCGGCACCACGCTTTCGCTATCTGTCCCCTGTGTAATATTGAATAACGTCTGCTCAGCGTCCTGCATAGTGTCAGTGATAGGTATCGACTCATCAAAGGCGTTGCGGATCACATCGTTGCCAAAAGATATTAGGTCTCTCTGTAACTTCTTATCGTACAGAAGACGTGCATAATATTCGAGATGGGCAGTACTATTAACTAAAGACGAAAGCTGTGCGATATAGGCAATACCATTCGTTGCTTGTAGCTTTCGGTCGGCTTTAAGTTGCTCAATAACAGTTTGTGCATCTATGGGTTTCTCGTCAAGAGCGAGCTGTCTTACGGCTTCGAAAATATACCTATTTTTGGTGTCGTAAAAGCAATCGGGGGTAAGGATCTCACCGACTAAAGGGAAAGCGTCACGCTCTATTAGCATCGCACCCAATACCAATTGCTCCACCTCAATATTATTTGGAGGCACACCTCGCCCCAATTGTTTGGCGATCGCATTGCTCTTAAGCACTTTGCCTAAGTTTTCCTCTTCTTCGTTCGGAAAGGCGTAGTCTGTTGTATATTTTTCAGCACCCATACGTTTTTTATTGCTTAATCCAGTTTAAGTACGGCGAGGAATGCTTTTTGAGGTACTTCGACATTTCCCACCTGCTTCATACGTTTTTTGCCCTCCTTTTGCTTCTCCAAAAGCTTACGTTTTCGCGATATATCCCCACCATAACACTTAGCTGTCACATCCTTTCTAACCGCTTTGACCGTCTCTCGAGCAATAATTTTAGCCCCGATAGCTGCCTGAATAGCTATATCGAATTGCTGACGAGGGATGAGCTCCTTTAGCTTTTCGCACATCCTTCGGCCTAAAGACTGAGCATTGTCTACGTGTGTCAGCACTGAAAGAGCGTCCACTGACTCACCATTTAGGAGGATATCCACTTTGACTAATTTCGAGCGCTGGAAGCCACTGATATGGTAATCAAAGGAGGCATAGCCCCGCGAAACGCTTTTCAATTTATCGTAAAAGTCGATAACGATTTCACCCAAAGGCAGGTCATATATCAGCTCAATGCGGTTGCCAAATAGATAATCTTGCTTAATGAGTACGCCTCTCTTGCCGAGGCATAGGGTCATTATAGGACCGATATAATCTGTCGTGGTGATGATGGAAGCTCGTATGATCGGCTCCTCAATATAGTCTATTGCTGTAGCTTCTGGGAGACCTGAGGGGTTGTGTACCTCCTTCATCTCGCCTTTTTTATCGTACACACGATAGGAGACATTGGGGACTGTGGTGATGACACTCATATTATACTCCCTATCCAAACGCTCTTGCACGATCTCCATGTGTAGCAACCCAAGGAAACCGCATCTGAATCCGAATCCGAGTGCAGCCGAGCTTTCGGGCTGAAACGTTAAGGAAGCGTCGTTTAGCTGAAGCTTCTCTAAGGAAGAACGAAGGTTTTCAAACTCGTCGCTCTCTATCGGATAAACGCCTGCGAAAACCATTGGTTTAACCTCCTCAAATCCCGCTATTGCCTTTGTCGCACCGCCCTCTACGTGCGTGATAGTATCCCCTACCTTGACTTCTCGTGACGTCTTAATGCCGGAAATGATATACCCTACGTCGCCTGTCTTCACCTCTTTTCGAGGAGACATATCGAGCCTCAAAATGCCCACTTCGTCTGCATCGTATTCCTTGCCAGTAGCGATAAACTTAACGTGATCACCTGTATGAATCGTACCATTAACTACTTTATAGTAAGCGATGATACCCCTAAAAGGATTAAAGACAGAGTCAAAAATGAGACACTGAAGCGGTGCATCAGGATCTCCTTTAGGAGGATGTATCCGCTCAATAATGGCAGCCAAGATCTCCTCCACTCCCTCGCCAGTTTTTCCACTTGCACGTATTAATTCGTTCTCGGAGCACCCTAAGAGGTTGACTAATTCATCACCAACTTCTTCTGGCATAGCACTTGGCAAATCCACTTTATTGAGGATGGGTATAATCGTTAGATCATGCTCAAGTGCCATATATAGGTTAGAGATGGTTTGTGCTTGTACACCCTGTGCCGCGTCAACTATAAGGAGTGCTCCCTCACAAGCAGCAATGGAGCGAGAGACTTCGTACGAAAAGTCCACGTGTCCCGGAGTGTCAATGAGGTTAAGTGTATACTCTTCTCCTTTGTAGGTATAATCCATTTGGATGGCGTGACTCTTAATGGTAATACCACGCTCGCGCTCAAGGTCCATATTATCGAGCAATTGCTCCTGAGCCTCCGCCTCTCCTACTGTTTTGGTATACTCCAATAAGCGGTCCGCTAAAGTACTCTTGCCATGGTCAATGTGGGCTATGATACAGAAATTACGAATATGCTTCATACGTCATCCTTATTAATTATTACTTGCAAAGATAACGAAAAGCAAGGAACCTAAATATCTACCCTCCTTTTCTCAATTCCTCAGATCAAGATTCTATTACTTTAGTCGGGTGCTTAGTCACGCTACTCAGAGTCTGTAAAGCGTGACATAGGGCAATAGCAATCGCAGGATATCTACCACACCGTCACAATAGCATCCTACACATTTAGGTATATTCTCCTGCTACTACTATCTACCGATTTGGTCCACTTTAGATTTATAGTAATTTGAAACGTAGTGTGAGGAGAATTGACGATGGGCGAATATGAGACGAAGAGTAATAAGTGCTCATTGACCCATATTTGAAAGTGGAAAAGATCTGAGTATTGAAAATATTATCCCAATCAAGCTGATACCTCACTTTTTTAGTTGTGTAAACCATTGAAAGATCAGCTAAGAAAAAATGACGTGTGCCAGGTGTAAAGCTATTGTAGTAGTGCTCTCCCTTGGCAGAAAGAGACAAGCTAGGGGCGATGTTAAAGAGAAGAGATAGAGACTGGTCAATGCTATGAATCGTATCAAAAGAACTACCATAGGTGTCGCTTCCGCTATCACTATTCCAATGAATAGCGTAGTCAGTGACGAGCCAATCAAAAGGTGACATGCTCACTTTGGAGCGTAGACCATATGCCCTCCCAAAGTACTCGGCACTTATCCCTTGCCTGAGGATGTCACTCCGAGATGCACTCCAATATCCTAGTAGAGAGATGATTAAGTTTCTCCAGTAAAACCCCTTACTTGCTTCAAGCGATATTGATAGGCCATCACTCCTGTTTGGAAACTCCACGAATTCATACACTGAAAGCTGATCATCAAAGGATGGGGACAAAATACCTTTGCTCCAGACTCTTTTGTAGGCAAGAGTGCTATTAAGAAAGAGCATCTTATCTGCAACTTTATAGCCTAAGCTACCCGTTGTATATAGGGTATTTGTGTCAAATACCTTGGAGGAATAACGATTGAGGGTACGGTAGTTTTGAAAGATATAACCTTTGTAAAGACTTTCAATCCTTGGAGTATAGCTTTGAAGTGATGCCAATACTTCCCATTGAAGATTTCTATATCTATCGCTGATATTGATGTTGGGAAGAAACTTAATTGTTTCATAATTGATATTGTCTTTTATATTCCCATTATAACTTATGTGAGTGTGCCGATAAGAGAAAGGAAGCCCCAAGGCAATATTTAAATTGGCTCTCTTGTATCGTAGATTAGCCCCCAATAAGCCATTGAAAAATAAAGCAGACATATCATTGCTCCACTGAGAATGGTCTAACAGCTTGACTTCGCTATTATTTGAAATGTCTGAGACAAGTGTTTCATGCTCCAGTTTTAAAGAAAACAAAGGATCAATCTTAATCATTCCCAAGGAGAGTGCCGAAATAGATTTTACCTCCAGTGAAGAGATAAAAGCACCACGTCTAATTTTTTGGCGTGTGGGTTGACCCGTTTCTTCTTGATTTATAGTACCAGAAAATAGGCTGGGATGAAAATATAAACTATGTGGCTGTGTGCGATAAGCATTATCAAACAGAACTATAAAACCTTTATTATCTTCATTTCGTCGTCCCCACTGAGTAGAGTTGAAGAATACTAAAGATTTACTTTCCAACCTTTGGATAGACTCTTCTTTTCCCATTAATTGACCTATATTTTCTGTCCAATCCGCAGTGAGCTTAGTCTCATTGCCGATAAAGAAATGGTCCTGATTTAGGGTGTAGGATATGCCTCCTTTGAGCGTATTCTTTTTTAGCTGAGCAGATGCATCTTCCTTAATTTCAACGATCCCCGAATTAGGAATGTTGTAAGCAGTATATGCATAGCTTCGCATTCTGGCTAAGCTATTATTAAACTGAATATTCAACGTCAGCTCTGCATTGTTCTTTAACTTAAGCAATTGATTAGAGCCTAATGTATGGGTCGACTGGTCTGAGTATCTGTTTTTTCTAAGAGGTGGGATAGATGGTGTTACCACATCTGTCATCGCTAAGTTCCCTATCTCGTTAGAACTACTCAATTCCCTAAATTCCGAGGAAGTATCATCTCCGGTATTGCTACTTTTTACGTTTGTAATATTTTGATTGTTTTTGTTAAAGAGGGTCCCCACCAGTTCTTCTTGCCAAAGCAATTTGTCAGCATATCCTGCCCCTATTAGAGCTTGTAGTGTGAATATATTTTTGGCACCCTCCTTTAGTTTGAGATTTATGGCAGCTTCATTACTCATCTCAAGCCCCTCCATCATCTTTATGGGCTGATGATTTTCTATCACTTGCACTACAGATATATCTTTTGCTTGAAGGTTTTTTGTAGCAATGCCGTAGCGTCCCTTAAGCAAATCCATATTCTCTATGTACAGCTTATTGATCTCTCGACCTCTATACCTGATAGCACCTCCCTCAGATACCGATAATCCCGGTAGTTTTTTTATCACGTCTCCAATGGTAAGGTCGTTAGTATTTGTAAAGCTTGAGACAAGGTAATTAATCGTATCTTGCTCTTGCCAGACTTTATTTGCTTTTACCACTACCTCATTTATCTGCATCACATCAAACTCTGCAGAAAAGTCTACCGATTGGCTTTTATTCTCCACTCGTTTAGTCATTGGCTTTATCTCTAAGCCAGAGATGGAGACAAGCAGTTTAGGAAGAGAAGTCGCCGAGAAAGAGATGCTATAACTCCCTTTTTGTGAGGTGCTTCCAAAAGCAAGAATAGTACTATCGTTAGGGTTCTGGATAAGAACCGTGATATTACCAAGTGGTTTGCCTTGGGCATCCAAGACGTGTCCATCAATGGTAGTCTGACCAAACAACCGCCCTACTAACAATGTGAGACAGATTGCCAAGAAGACTATTCTCCGCATACTTTCTGGAATGAGAAGTGTAGAAAAAGCAAAATTAATCTCGCTCAATAGGATTATAGGGCAATGAAAACTTATTCAGCTTTTGATACTGTCCATTGACCTCTTTTACCAAATATATTCTGGTAGTGAGGAGGTACTGCGTAGTTTCCTTATAAGCATGCTCTACACGTTCTTGTACATATTTTCGATCGGTTGGGACATAGGTCCACCTATATTGCTTGATCTCCACCTTTTTCTTTGGGACTTCTATTCCTATACAACTCCAATGATAGTGTCCCTCTTGGTCTTGGATATCCAATATTAGCCCAGGCAATCCATCAAACTTATATGGGCCATCACGAAAAGGCAATTCGGTGGTAAACCAAGCTTCGTAAGTTCGCCCCCTAAAGTCAGCCACGCCTTTTTGACAGTTATAGCCGAGAAATGTTTTCTTCTCCCCTGTGAGACGCCATTTAAAAGCTATTTTGTCGTCTATGTACCTATAGACGTCATCAAACCCAAAAAGTCTGAGAGTGATAATATCCTTCTTACTTTCGCCATAGGGGGAATACTTATACACCTCCTCCCCAATGGTGGGATATATAAAAGCGTTTCGTATCAATGTAGGTTTTTCACTTAACGACTCCGATTTAGTCCAATCTAAATCTTCCTTATGTAAAATTTGACTATAACCCTTGGAAACTCTCTGCCCAATCTCTAGAGTCCATACATCCTCAAAAACTCCCTCTTCATATTCTGGTGCCAAATTCATGGTCACAGCATACGTCACGACCAATTTTGCTTGGTCAATCACGTCAAAATTGGTAGTAGACTGAAAGTCCGGTGCTATGCCAAGCTCTTTGTCTGTTACTTCCTGTCCTTGCCTAAAGCCTTGCTGAGCATGTGCAGGGAGAGAAAGTAGGAAGACCAGGGAGAGGTAAAATATCTTTTTCATATGTGTATGCGTAAAGAAAATCAAAAGGGGTAAAAGCGTGATAGTTTGCCATTAGAGACATCCCCAATATATGGATAAATGACTTCTTCAAAGTGATATGGGTAGAAGTAGTTGAGCGTATCTATATATACATTTTCATTAAATATAATACCGCTCCCAAATCTAATTTTCAACATCTTCAGCGAGTGTACCTCTGTTAAAATGAATAATAAACTATCGTCATTGACATGATCCATAAAATACCTTTCAGCACCCCGGATACATCCACTACATCCTGATGAAGGTAATATCAGTACTTTATTTACAGGCAGATTATATTCCTCAAGTAAACTATCTATACGAGGTACCATGGCATCAGTATAGGTGATTTCCCTTTTAGTGCAGCTTATCAAAGCTATTCCAATTAACAAGGTCAATAACAAGGGACTCTTCATGAAGTAATTTGCGATTAAGGTACTTTACTGACTACAGTTTTGGCACATAAACATCAAAAGAAATATGATTATCATCGCCATCATTTCTTCTCTCTATATTTAGGCCATCTGAAGAAACAAAAAACGAGGGGAACCCATACACCTCTGGATGGGGAACAATCCACTCTCCCACATAATTCATCTGTCCATCCAAAACTACAACTACTATTGGCCGGTAGTTGGCATTTGTCTTTGGAGCTCTTTCTTGTGGTAATGTAGCGATGCGGTATATAAGATCTCGGTATTTATCATACAATACAAACGCATACCTCGGCTGAGTATTTCCCCACTCGTAAAGGCTCATTCCCATATACTCCTTTGTACCATCTTTGGGTATGATACGCTCTATGTCATAGGCTCCGGCATATACACCATCAAGTCTCCTATTATCAACGTCCCAAGTATAAAGTTTGTGATCAGCAGGATAGTTCAGCAATAGCTTTCCCTCCTTATAGGGAGCAATGCTTGCGTGCCTAAAGAGAAATCCTCCTCCCCAATTGCCCTCATCATAGGCAGAAGAAAATGGTATAGAATAATCAACTGCCTTGGTATCTAGATCAATACTCACAACAGATGGCACAAAGCGTCCATTCAAAGGGACGCCCATTTCAGATGGTTCGGAACCTATAAGAGGTAGGTACACACTACTTCCTATCCTTTCCATAGGGTGAGCATAGTCAAGATATGGAATGCCATAAAATAGAGCATCAAAGGTAGATATATCTTTACCTGCCTCTACATGAGTGGCAGCAGATTTCTCGATCTCTTCAAAAGGAGAAATACTCCATCTTTCCGCCCCATCGGACAATGAGAACAAGTGCAAGCTGGAAGCATTATCATCAAAGAACAAAATAGAATCTCTAGAAAGTCTTGAAAAACCCAAGACTTGACCTTCAAAACTGATAGCAGTAGTCTCAGATAGATCAATACTTCCTTGGGGACCCAATTGATAGGAATAAATTCTATTATTAGTAGCATCAAGCAAACTCAACTGTTGCAAATCTCCATCGTATTCCAGATATGACACTACCGGCATCATTAATGTGTCAATGACAAGAGAATAACTCTTAGTCCTTTCAAATATGATACTCCTATTGTATTTGTTCCGCTCTTCATTATCTCGCGTCTTTGTAGCACCACAGGCAAGAAGAGCGAAAATGACCGCTAAAATAGAAATTGCAATGACCCTATTTTTATATCTATTATGCATAGCTATCGTCTAAGTTTAACAAACAATCTCAACCATATTGTACAAGCATGATAATCGCATTTGAAATCTAAATTAGAGCCTATCGAAATTTCAGAAATGAGGGCTCAGTGGCTGTTATCTACCACATAATATCCACCAAAAACTATTGTTCTTATGGCGAATCAACATTATTGCGATTTCCTACTTACATGATTTAGGGCGAAGAACTCTAAAAACCATTAACCCTATTACCTTGAGCAATCTTTTCTTTCAAAGAAACCAGCCTTTACACATGCATATCCACCATTTACTGTGGGCTCACAATGCCCCTTGTTCTTCCCTGGAGTAATCACACAACCATCCAATACGGTAGAACCAGGTTGATGATCTGTAGTATCAGAAGCGGACATTTCGACAGAGCTTCCTCCTAAAAGTACAAGCATAAAGATCGTACCAAGTGTCAATAATATTTTTCTCCTATACATAGTCAAAAATTTGTTGGTAAAACATATTAATACAATTAATGCTCAACAAATATACAAGAAATAAACAAGAAAAAAAACTCAATTCCTCAGGTCATGATTTTATTGCTTTGGTCAGCTACTTATTGATTGTTTTTTCTTGTATCCCGACTATATAGCAGGCCAAATGGGCTATAAGGAAGTCTGCTTATTCTCTATTTTTCTCTTTACGACGTATTCATTGTGTTTATTTGTGTGAATTCTACGTTTATTGGCACTCCTATTATCGCATCAAGACATCATTGCTTCAAAGCGGGCGAAGTACAGCTTGGAGTCAATAATATTTCTATTATACCCCCAAAAGCATCAAACAACGAAAAAACATGGATTGTCTCTTATACGGGTCATGATGGACTTAGTCAGTCCGTTCAATGCCATAATGTGGTGACGACCGTGAGAGGAGATTTATTGCCCCCTCTATTTAACACGGAGTTAGCTGATAAAATGAGTCTTATAGCTACCACTCCTTATGCTCCTATTACAGAAGTATGTGTCGGTTTTGACCATTTGCCAGACGTCCCACGAGCTGTTTTTGGGGTACTTATTCCTTCTATTGAGAAAAGAGCTGTTTTAGGAATTCTATTTCCTAGTTCCTGCTTTAAAAGCCGGACACCATACCCAGACAGTGCCCTCTTTACAATTTTTATGGGTGGGCTAAGAACAAAGGAACTTGTATTGAATAAATCTCAAAGTGAGCAAAAAGATATTGCTCTACAAGAGCTCTATTCAATGATGAAGATTCCTAACGCCATAAAGCCTAATATGGTGCACATCGCTTGCTACAATAAAGCAATTCCACAGTACGATGTTAAGACAGACCAAAGACACCAGGATATAAAAAGTATACAAGACACGTATGATGGACTATATTTAGCGGGCGGTATTATTGGAGGTATCGGCATGGCAAATAGAATTACTCAAGGAATTGAAATAGGAAAAATAATCGCTAAAAAATTTAAATAAGACATGCCAATCTGTACCTATTGGGGTGTGGTTAATTGATAGCCATTCTCGACCTCAAAATGTCAATAATATCCATATTACAAGCCCACTACCATCAAAATTTGGAATTCTCGCTCGAATGGAGAACTAATTGACCTATCTTATTCCAAACACATCTACCGGTGATCTTTTGGATTACGTAGTATCCCACCTTAAGATTAAATAGGTTGATGTTATTAATAGATGAAAAAAGCAACCCTAAAAAATAGGGTCGCTTTTTCTTCCATAATAAAATATGCTTATGTATTTATCGTTTAGTCTGGAACTACGATATTAATGGTCAAACCATCCTGTCCTTTTTCATTCTTTGATCCTTGCATCTCACTTTGTGGGGCAACAATGAGCTTTTGGTACTCTCGAAGTCCTGTACCTGCAGGTATCAAATGTCCACAGATGACATTCTCTTTCAGAGCCTCAAGTTTGTCAATTTTGCCCTCAATAGCAGCGTTATTCAACACTTTAGGTGTCTCTTGGAATGAAGCAGCAGACATAAAGCTCTTGGTCTGAAGTGCTGCACGAGTAATTCCCTGTAATACTTGCTTGGTAGTAGCAGGTAAGGCATCTCGCACCTCCATAACCTTTTGGTCTTTACGCTTGAGTAGGCTATTCTCCTCACGAAGGTGACGAGCGGAGATGATCTGACCCTCAAAGTAGGTCTCAGAGTCACCAGAATCGGTGATTACTTTCTTGCCCCACAGACGGTTATTCTCCTCCTGCACATCAAGTTTGTCAACTAATTGTTGCTCCAAGAAATTGGTATCGCCAGAGTCGATAATCTCTACCTTTCGCATCATTTGACGAACGATAACCTCAAAGTGCTTATCATTGATAGACACACCCTGCTTCCGATATACGTCCTGGACACCATTCACGATGTAGTTCTGGACTGCATTTGGACCCAAGATCTCAAGGATATCCGTAGGAGAAACTGCCCCATCCGAAAGTGGTTCACCTGCTCTTACAAAATCATTCTCTTGTACTAATAATTGCCTTGTCTGGCTGATCAAGTACTTGCGTTCTTCGCCTGTGCTACTAGTGACGATCACTTCGCGATTACCTCTACGGACACGACCCAATGTAACCTCTCCATCTATCTCAGAGACGATGGCCGGATTGGTGGGGTTACGTGCCTCAAATAGCTCCGTCACACGTGGAAGACCACCTGTGATATCACCTGATTTGACCACGGTACGAGGTATTTTGACGAGTACATCGCCAGCCTTAACGCTCTGGTTGTGCTTCTTAGTTAGGTGAGCTCCCACGGGGAGGTTGTATGTCTTGACTATCTCGCCATCCTTATTAACGATCGACATGGCTGGCGAGAGGCTCTTATCTTTACTTTCAATGATTATGCGGTCAGAGTGACCTGCAGCAACATTGGAATCGGATTGTACCCTAAACGTACTACCTTCTACCACATCTTCGTATTGGAGTTTACCTGCTGCTTCAGCAATAATAACGGCATTAAATGGATCAGTCTCAAAGATGATATCTTCTGCCTTAACCATGGTGCCTGCCTCAACAAAAAGCCTTGCACCATAGGGGATATTCTCGGTAATAAGTGCCATATGTGTATGAGGGTCAATGACTCTCATCTCTGCTTGACGTCCTACTACCACTTGATATTCTTTGCCTGAATCGTCTTTGGCGACTACGGTACGAAGCTCATCTATCTCAAGGATACCATCATACTTAGCTTTAATCAAACGCTCAATAGTATCTGTACTTGCGACACCGCCAGCGTGGAATGTACGAAGGGTCAACTGCGTACCAGGCTCTCCAATGGATTGGGCTGCAACAACACCTACGACTTCACCTTTTTGCACCAAATGGTTATGTGCTAAGTTTCTGCCATAGCACTTGGCACAAACCCCGTGCTTGCTCTCGCAGGTCAAGACTGAGCGAATCTCCACTTCGGTGATAGGAGAAGCCTGTATCTTTTCAGCTTTCATCTCGTCGATTTCGTCTCCTGCCTTAACAATCAATTCTCCTGTTATTGGATGGACAATATCGTGGACAGAAACACGACCCAAGATACGCTCGTAGAGAGATGCAACGACATTTGAACCCTCTTTGATTTCTTTACGGACAATACCTCGTAGGGTACCGCAATCCTCCTCTGTGATGACAACATCCTGTGAGACATCAACAAGACGACGCGTTAGGTATCCTGCATCAGCCGTCTTAAGCGCTGTATCAGAAAGTCCTTTACGAGCACCGTGAGTAGAAATAAAGTATTCCAAAACGGAGAGCCCCTCTTTGAAGTTAGAAAGGATAGGATTCTCCATCGTCTGTGCACCTTCACCACTTCTCTGTGGCTTCGCCATCAAACCACGGATACCACTAAGCTGCTGAATCTGATTTGCAGAACCACGAGCTCCGGAATCCATCATCATAAAGATAGGGTTGAAGCCTTGGTCGTCCTCCTTCAGTTGCTTCATTAGGATAGCCGAGAGGTTATTATTGACATTCGTCCATACATCAATGATCTGATTATAACGCTCATTATTGGTAATATTACCCATATTAAAGTCGTCCATAATCTCATCGACTTCCTCGTAGCCTTCTTGTATGAGTTCGCCTTTTTCCTCAGGAATAATCACATCCGAAAGGTTAAAGGATAGTCCTCCTTTGAATGCCATATAGTACCCTAAGTCCTTGATATCGTCAAGGAATTGTGAGGTTTTGGAAATACCACAATACTTGATCACTTCTCCAATGATGGTTCGAAGACTCTTTTTACCTATCAACTGATTGATGTAACCTAACTCTTCTGGTACCTTAGAGTTGAATAGCAATCGTCCATATGAGGTCTCTATCATATGTTTAATAGGGTTACGCTCCTCATCAAGGTCGTCAACAATCACTTGTATTTTGGCATGGATGTCTATCTTACCATTATTATACGCTATGCGTGCTTCCTCTGGTGAGTAGAATTTATAACCTTCACCAAGGACATCATCACGGAGCTTTGTGATATAATATAGTCCAAGGACCATATCCTGCGATGGTACGGTAATAGGTGTACCATTGGCAGGGTTCAGGATATTATGAGAGGCAAGCATTAAGAACTGTGCCTCAAGGATAGCATCATTAGAAAGGGGGAGGTGAACAGCCATTTGGTCACCATCAAAGTCGGCATTGAAAGCGGTACAAGCTAATGGATGCAAACGGATAGCCTTACCCTCAATAAGCTTGGGTTGGAATGCTTGGATTCCCAATCGGTGCAATGTAGGAGCACGATTGAGGAGAACGGGGTGCCCTTTTACCACATTCTCTAAAATATCCCATATCACAGGCTCTCTGCGATCTACTATACGGCGAGCACTCTTTACAGTTTTTACAATGCCACGCTCTATAAGTTTTCGAATGATAAATGGCTTATATAGCTCCGCGGCCATATCCTGTGGCAAACCGCACTCGTGCATCTTGAGATTAGGTCCTACCACAATAACGGAACGTGCGGAGTAGTCTACACGCTTTCCTAAAAGGTTTTGGCGGAAACGACCCTGTTTACCTTTTAGGCTATCAGTTAATGACTTTAGCGGGCGATTAGAATCACTCTTAACAGCTCCCGATTTTCCTGAATTATCAAACAAACTATCAACGGCCTCCTGAAGCATCCGCTTCTCGTTCCTAAGGATAACCTGAGGAGCACGTGTCTCAATGAGCCTGCGAAGACGATTATTTCTAATAATCACTCGCCTATAAAGTTCGTTGAGATCGGAGGTAGCAAACCTTCCACCATCTAAAGGTACCAAAGGTCTAAGATCTGGTGGAATAACAGGGATGACCTTCATCACCATCCACTCAGGACGTGTGTAGCCGTGACTCGCACGAAAACTCTCTACTACCTGAAGACGCTTCAAAGCTTCTTTTTTACGTTGCTGGGAAGTTTCTTTAGCTGCTTTAGCTCTAAGCTCGTAGGATAGCTCATCTAAATGTACCCTTGATAGCAAAGCTTCAATAGCCACAGCACCAATATCGGAGAGGAACTTCTCCTTGTCGTCATCCTCAAGTTCGGCATTACCCTCTGGTAGAGATGCTTTGCGCTCTAAATACTCTTCCTCCGTAAGCAAGTCACCTACTTCGAGATCCTCAAATGGACCTGGCTGGATCACGACATAACTCTCGTAGTAAATAATCTTTTCGAGCTTCTTGGCTGGAATACCTAAGAGGTAAGCTATCTTATTTGGTACCGAACGGAAAAACCAAATATGTACTACTGGCACTTCTAGTTTGATATGCCCCATTCGCTCTCTACGAACCTTCTTCTCGGTTACTTCGACTTGGCACCTATCGCACACTACACCTTTGTAACGGACGCGCTTATATTTACCACAATGGCATTCGTAGTCTTTTACAGGACCAAAAATGCGTTCGCAAAATAAGCCATCACGCTCGGGTTTATAAGTACGATAGTTAATGGTCTCAGGCTTTGTCACTTCACCATGTGAATTTTCAAATATCTCCTCTGGTGAGGCGATCCCTATTCGGATTTGGTTGAAGTTAGACTTAATCTTTGTATCTCTAATGAAAGCCATATCTCTATATCAATAAAGGCGGGGTAATATATGTTATTGAAGTTCAAAGCTTAGGCCTAAACCTTTAAGCTCATTAAGTAGTACATTTAGCGACTCTGGTATCCCAGGGGTAGGCATTGGAGCTCCTTTCACAATAGCTTCGTATGCCTTTGAACGCCCAACTACGTCGTCACTCTTGATAGTTAGCATTTCCTGAAGTACATGGGAAGCACCATAAGCCTCTAATGCCCATACCTCCATTTCTCCAAAGCGTTGTCCTCCAAATTGTGCCTTACCTCCGAGAGGTTGTTGCGTAATTAGAGAGTATGGACCGATAGAACGAGCATGCATTTTGTCATCAACCATGTGTCCTAACTTGAGGAAGTAGGTTACCCCTACTGTCGCTGGTTGATCAAAACGCTCACCAGTCTCTCCGTCATACAAATAAGTTCTGCCATTTCGTGGGATACCTGCTTTATCAGTCCATTCATTAAGATCGTCAAGGGTTGCTCCATCAAATATAGGTGTGGCAAATTTTACGCCTAATTTCTTACCAGCATACCCAAGGACGGCTTCGAAGATCTGACCAAGATTCATACGAGAAGGCACACCAAGAGGATTAAGACACAAGTCTACAGGTGTTCCATCAGCGAGGAATGGCATATCCTCTACGCGCACCACTTTAGAAACAATACCTTTATTACCATGTCGTCCTGCCATCTTATCGCCAACCTGTATCTTACGTTTCTTAGCAATAAGGACTTTCGCATTCTGTATGATGCCATTGGGAAGCTCATCACCTAAAGTAGCATCAAACTGCTTCCGACGATAGTCACTCTCAATAGTCTTTATTTTCTTAATATAATTGCCAAGTAACTGAACAATGAGTGTATTTGTATGCTCTTCCGTTGTCCAGTTGCTAAACACTATCTCTTCATAATTAAGTTGCTCAAGAATCGTGTTATTAAATTTGATGCCCTCTGCCACTACAGTAGCTCCCATAAAGTCGACTATGCCTTTAGAAAGCTTGCGAGCTGTAAGCTTTGAGAGTTTTGAGAGCATCTGATTCTTTAGAGCTACTTTTTCAGCTGTTTCCTCCTCCTCAAGTTGTTTTTTCAACTCACGAGTAGATGTGCGACTATTTTTACCCTTGGGGACTTTTGAAAATAGGTATGTCTTGTAAACCACTCCGCTCAATGATGGATTGGCTTTTAGAGAAGCGTCTTTAACATCACCTGCCTTTTCACCAAAAATAGCGTGCAAAAGCTTTTCTTCTGGAGTTGGATCACTCTCTCCTTTAGGTGTGATTTTACCGACAAGGATATCCCCTGGATGTACTCTTGCTCCCACACGGATAATACCACGCTCATCAAGATCCTTGGTGGCATCTTCGCTTACATTTGGGATATCACCTGTGAGTTCCTCCATCCCTCGTTTCGTCTCACGGACTTCAAGGTTATACTCATCCACGTGTACCGAAGTAAAATAATCCTCACGGACCATTCTCTCACTAAGCACAATAGCATCCTCATAGTTATACCCCTTCCAAGGCATATATGCAACGGTAACATTTCTACCGAGAGCAAGCTCACCATTTTCAGTCGAATATCCTTCAGTAAGTATCTGACCTTTTACAACCTTATCCCCCTTCATTACAATAGGCCGTAGGTCAATTGTTGTGCCTTGATTGGTCTTGCGGAATTTAGACATCTCATAACTAATAAGGGCGTCGTCAAAGCTTACAAACTCTTCGTCTTCGGTACGATCGTAACGTACTTTAATGACATCCGCATCAACATACTCAACAACACCTGAACCTGTCGCGGCTACTTGACAACGGGAATCACGAACTACAACACCCTCAAGCCCAGTACCTACTATTGGTGCATCAGTTTTAATTAATGGCACTGCTTGTCGCATCATATTAGACCCCATCAGTGCACGATTAGCATCGTCGTGTTCCAAGAAAGGGATCAACGAAGCCGCAATAGAAGCAATCTGCATAGGAGATACATCCATAAGGTCAACCTCAGATGGTGGAACTACAGGAAAGTCTGACCCATAACGGCTTTTAACGGCATCCCGAATAAATTCGCCTTTATCATTCAATGGTGCATTACCCTGTGCCACCGTCTTGTCTTCCTCGGCTTCAGCTGTGTAATAAGCAACACCACTCTTGGAGAAATCTACTTTGCCATTCTTTACCGTCCGATATGGAGTTGCAATGAAACCAAGCTCATTAATTTTTGCATACACGCATAGAGAATTGATAAGCCCGATATTTGGACCTTCTGGCGTCTCAATAGGGCATAACCTACCATAGTGAGTATAGTGAACGTCTCTCACTTCAAAACCAGCACGATCACGACTTATACCTCCTGGACCAAGAGCAGATAACCTCCGCTTATGTGTTATTTCAGCAAGCGGATTAGTTTGATCCATAAATTGCGAAAGTGGATTTGTTCCGAAGAACGAATTGACAACACTGGATATAGTTTTCGCGTTAATAAGATCAACGGGGGTAAATACTTCGTTATCACGAACATTCATCCGCTCTCTTACCGTACGCGCCATCCTAGCTAAGCCAATGCTGAACTGCTGTGAAAGCTGTTCGCCAACAGTACGTACCCGCCTATTACTAAGGTGATCAATATCATCGACAGTCGCTTTACCATTTTTTAGGGTCACAAGATACTTAATAATGGTAGCGATATCTTCATTAGTAAGAACCTTAATATCCTCGTCAATATCAAGGTTTAGTTTTTTGTTAATCCTGTAACGACCAACATCCCCAAGGTCATAACGTTTATCTGAGAAAAATAGGTTATTGATCACTTCCATAGCAGAAGCCTCATCAACAGGATCTTGACTTCTTAATTGCTTGTAAATGTGATACACAGCCTCCTTTTGGGAGTTTGAGGGATCTTTCTGTAATGTATTTGTGATGATACTATAGTCAAGACCACTATCTGAGTCGGTAAGTAACAACAGTGTCTTACTTCCTGACTCAATTACTCTATCAATATTCTCCTCAGTTAATTCTTCATCGCGATCAAGGATAATCTCGTACCTATCTAAAGAAACCACTTCTCCAGTTTCTTCATCAACTAAATCCTCCACCCAACTATTGAGAATACGTGCGGCAATTCTTCTGCCTACATACTTACTGAGGTTGGCTTTAGTCACCTTAACCTCCTCAGCAATACCAAAAAGATTCAGTATGTCCTTATCTGTCTCGTATCCAATAGCCCGGAGAAGCGTTGTGACTGGAAGTTTCTTCTTACGATCAATATAAGCATACATGACATTACTTATATCGGTTGCAAACTCTATCCAAGATCCTTTGAAAGGAATAACACGAGCTGAATACAGCTTAGTACCATTATTGTGAACACTTTCGCTGAAAAAGACTCCTGGCGATCGGTGCATCTGAGATACAACAACACGCTCAGCACCATTAATGATAAAGGTACCTTGTGGAGTCATATATGGGATCTGTCCAAGGTACACATCCATAACCGAGGTGTCAAAATCCTCATGTTCAGGATCTGTACAATAGAGCTTCATTTTAGCTTTTAAGGGTACATTATATGTGAGTCCTCTCGTAAAGCACTCTTCCATAGAGTAGCGCGGAGGATCAATAAAATAATCCAAGAACTCCAGCACAAAGTTGTTGCGGGTGTCATGGATAGGGAAATTCTCCATAAAAACTTTATAGAGACCTTCATTCTTTCGCTTATCCGATGGGGTATCAAGTTGCATAAAATCTCTAAATGATTGCAACTGGACATCTAAAAAGTCAGGAAACCCTAACGGATTCTTTATTGAGGCGAAGTTTATTCTCTGTGAATTATTTCTTGGCTGCATAAAAAACCTTAAAAGACTAAAACGAACAAAGACACGAAAAGGTTAAGAACCCATTGTATACTTTTATGGGTTCTTAACCATCACCTGTATCATTACAGGGTAGGACAAAAGGGCTTACTGAATCTCTACTTCAGCACCTGCTTCTTCTAAAGCAGCCTTGAGAGCTTCAGCCTCTGCCTTGTCTACACCCTCTTTAAGCTTAGATGGAGCTCCGTCAACTAGGTCTTTAGCCTCCTTTAGACCGATGCCCATGTGTTCCTTAACAGCCTTTACCACTTGTAGCTTAGCACCACCAGCAGCCTTAAGTACTACATCAA
Organism: uncultured Porphyromonas sp.; assembly: GCA_934364985.1. Lineage (GTDB taxonomy): Bacteria > Bacteroidota > Bacteroidia > Bacteroidales > Porphyromonadaceae > Porphyromonas_A. The sequence goes on from CAKRMU010000003.1 coordinate 171,194, forward strand.
AAGCTGTCTTCTCTTCTGCAGCACTTTCACCACCAGCAACAGGACCAGCAGCTACAGCAACTGCAGCGGCAGCTGGCTCAATGCCATATTCGTCCTTTAGGATGTTCTTTAGCTCGGTTACCTCGATAACTGTTAAGTTAACCAGTTGTTCAGCGATAGCTTTAATATCTGCCATATTCTTATATACTAATTATGGTATTAAAAATCAAAATAATAATCTCTGTCTGTAAAGTAATTCCTTACGCTTGTCTAATTGGGTTTGTATATCCCTGACGTCTCTTAGCCACGCTCTTCAAGCGTAGAGAGAAGTCCATGAATAGTACCTCCTGCTGAGTCTAGTGCCGATACAACACCCTGGATAGGACCATCGAGGAGAGAAAGGATATCTCCGATAAGTTCTTCCTTGCTCTTGACATTGACAAGCTCTTCCAACTTTTCTGCTCCGAGGTAGATACTCTCTTGTACGTATGCAGCTTTGAGTTCAGGCTTAGCAACGGCATCAGGGTCAGCAGGTTTATTAGCCTTAACAAACTCTTTAATGATGCGAGCTGGTGCATTCGCTGTCTCAGCAAACATTATGGCAGTATTGCCTTTTAGAGAATTGAAAAGAGGAGTATAAACCTCTTCATTAACACTTTTAAGGGCAATACGGACTAATGAATTCTTAACCATCATCAACTTTACTCCCTTTTCGAAGCAAAGACGACGCAAGCTACTTGTTAAATCAGCAGGTAGTGCTTCAATATCTACAAAGTAGAAGTTTGGATATTTCTCTACTAAAGATACGAGTTCACTTACAACTGATGTTTTCTTTTCCTTATTCATATATGGGTCTCCTATTCTCTATTGTTACATTTTTTCATCAATGGAGCGAGGATCCACTTTGATACCAGGACTCATGGTGCTTGATAGGAAGATGCTCTTGATATAAGTACCCTTAGCTGAAGAAGGTTTAAGCTTAATAAGAGTATTGATAAACTCGCGAGCATTATCGGCAATTTTATCCGCGGTGAAAGACACTTTACCAATTGAGGTATGCACGATACCTGCCTTATCTACTTTGAAGTCGATCTTACCTTGCTTAACTTCACGTACAGCACTTCCAATCTCATTGGTTACTGTACCACTCTTAGGGTTAGGCATCAACCCACGTGGACCAAGGATACGACCCAAAGCACCTATTTTACCCATTACTGAGGGCATAGTGATGATCACATCCACATCAGTCCAACCACCTTTGATCTTTTCTACATATTCGTCAAGACCTACATAGTCAGCACCTGCTTCTTTAGCTTCAGCCTCTTTATCGGCAGAGCATAATACCAGTACCCTCACCTCTTTACCAGTACCATGAGGTAGTGATACCACACCACGTACCATTTGATTGGCTTTACGAGGGTCAACGCCAAGACGGACATCCACATCTATAGAAGCATCAAACTTAGTTGTAGTAATCTCTTTTACAAGAGAAGATGCTTCCGAGAGTGTATACACCTTACCAGCTTCTAATTTGCTCAATGCCAACTTCTGATTCTTCGTTTGTTTACTCATAATTCATCGATTGGATATGATCATTCAACGTCTTCTGGGAAAGTGCCCTTGACAGTAATACCCATACTACGAGCAGTACCAGCTACCAACCTCATAGCACTACCAATGGTAAAGCAATTTAGATCTGGCATCTTGTCTTGAGCGATTGCTCTAACATCATCCCACGTAATTGTAGCCACCTTCTTGCGATTAGGCTCTGCACTACCTGATTTCTTTTTTGCACGCTCCAAAAGCTGCACAGCTACCGGAGGAGTCTTAACAACAAAGTCAAAAGACTTATCCGTGTAGTAGGTAATGATTACAGGGAGGACTTTACCTGCACTGTCTTGGGTCCTGGCATTAAATTGCTTACAAAAGTCCATAATATTGATCCCTTTTGCACCGAGTGCGGGACCAACCGGAGGAGAAGGATTAGCTGCTCCTCCCTTGATTTGCAGTTTAAGCTGACCAGCAATTTCTTTTGCCATGATTAAACACTTTTACTAATTAATAACTCACTCGTAAAAAAGTACATACAAGCACCCAAAACTATCACCATTCGCCTTAGTGATTGATATATAGGGTCTGTGTGACAAATTCACCCGTAACATGCTAAACGCCTATATATCATATAACGTCTGGGTTATGGCATACTCTCCTTTTCTACTTGCACGAAGTCTACCTCCATTGAGGTCTCGCGTCCGAATACTTTCACTAAAATCTTAAGTCGTTTTCTATCAGCCATTACCTCGGTCACTTCACCAAAGAAACCTGCGAAGGGACCGAAGACGACTTTCACCATCTCGCCTACTGCAAAAGTAAGTTCACCTGTATCAGGTGTATCACTAAGCTGGTCGGCAACATTTTTCATTTGGATAACATCGGCAGAACTAAGTACCTCTGGGTGATCGTCATCCGATCCTAAGAAACCTAATACATTAGGGATTCTACGAAGAGTAAACTTTGTCTCGCCAACCAACCGAGCTTGGACAAAAACATAGCCTGAGTAATAAGGACGTGTACGCTCTACTCTACCACCCTTTGCACTCTTATTGAGCTGGTAGTAAGTCTCCATAGGTACGAGGATTTCTCCCACGTTTTCCTTAAGGACGGGTACAGCATCCCGCATACTCTCGATATAATCTTGTACTTCCTTCTCTTTACCTGTTATGGTCCGAAGGACGTAATAGCTCATTGATTGGTCATCCATTCAGAATACCTCCTCAAGATAATGTAGCACTTTAAGTCCTTTAGATAAGGAACTTATAGATGCCAGACATAATAAATTCAAACGCTTTGTCTACTAAGAAAATGAATACTGACATCACTATGGAAGCAGTTAGGACCAGTACTGCACTGCTTGAAAGCTCTTTCTTAGTAGGCCAAGTCACCTTGTAGCGAAGCTCCTTAAAACAATCGCTGATGTAAGAGCCTGCTCTTACAAAGAAATTAGACTTCTTCTCTGGGTTAGCCATATAACCATTAATTTTTTATTCTCGATAAAAAAGCACGGGCAGAAAGGTTCGAACTCTCGACACCTGGTTTTGGAGACCAGTGCTCTACCAACTGAGCTATGCCCGTGTGTAAACTTAAGATACAATGGGCTTAATGTAGCTTAAGCCACATTATACCTTAAGCCCTATATGTTGTTATCGATCTATTACTCGTATTAATCGAGTAGTTCAGTAATCTGACCTGCACCTACGGTACGACCACCCTCACGGATAGCAAAACGAAGACCAAGGTTACAAGCGACTGGGTAAATCAGTTCAACAGTGATGGTAACGTTATCACCTGGCATCACGATTTCCTGACCCTCTGGTAGAGTGATCTCACCAGTAACATCAAGAGTACGGATAAAGAATTGTGGACGATACTTATTCTTGAATGGAGTGTGACGACCACCCTCCTCTTTCTTAAGTACGTACACCTCAGCCTTAAATCTTGAGTGAGGTTTCACGCTACCTGGTTTGCAGAGTACCATACCACGCTTGATCTCATCTTTATCAATACCACGGAGAAGCAGACCTACGTTATCACCGGCTTCACCATCGTCAAGAATCTTACGGAACATCTCAACACCAGTGATGACAGACTTCATCTTCTCAGCACCAAGACCGATGATCTCTACTTCGTCACCTACGTGGATCTTACCAGTCTCGATACGACCCGTAGCAACGGTACCACGACCTGTGATAGAGAATACATCCTCAACAGGCATCAAGAAGTCTTTATCAACGTCACGTGCAGGAAGTGGAATCCACTCGTCAACTGCATTCATCAGCTCACGTACAGAATCCTCCCACTTTGCCTCGCCATTAAGAGCACCAAGTGCAGAACCACGGACAACCGGAGTGTTATCTCCATCAAATTCGTAGAAGCTAAGAAGCTCACGTATCTCCATCTCTACGAGTTCAAGCATCTCTTCATCCTCTACCATATCGCACTTATTCATAAATACGACAAGACGAGGAACGTTTACCTGACGTGCTAATAGAATGTGCTCACGAGTCTGTGGCATAGGACCATCTGTAGCAGCGACTACGATGATAGCACCATCCATCTGAGCAGCACCAGTTACCATGTTCTTAACATAGTCGGCGTGACCTGGACAATCTACGTGTGCGTAGTGGCGGTTAGCGGTCTCATACTCTACGTGAGAGGTGTTAATGGTAATACCTCTCTCTTTCTCCTCAGGAGCATTATCGATAGAGTCAAATGAACGTACTTCTGTGAAACCATCCTTTGCTAACACTGTAGTGATGGCTGCGGTAAGAGTAGTCTTACCATGATCCACGTGACCAATCGTACCGATATTTACGTGGGGCTTCGACCTATTAAAATGTTCTTTTGCCATAGTTCAATAACAATAAAATATATTTAAGTTTATAATATTAAACCTCTCCAAGACGCTCCGAAGCAATAGGCATCGTTTTTACATAACCATAAGTTATTTTAGACAAAGGACAACTGAGACACTTCCAGCCTCCTTAGTGCATCCTAAACGCCCCACGCACCTTGCCAATAATTAAGATGAATATACACCTTAAATATGTTGAGCCGATGCCGGGACTTGAACCCGGGACCTCTTCCTTACCAAGGAAGTGCTCTACCACTGAGCTACATTGGCAAATCTCTTAAATAATGAGCGGAAGACGGGGCTCAAACCCGCGACCCTCAGCTTGGAAGGCTGATGCTCTATCAACTGAGCTACTTCCGCAAATAACCTCCACATACGCTTCTCTTTGAATTTAAGCACACCTAAAGTTAAAACAAGACTCACAGGTAGCTTTGGAAGCGAAAGAGATCTGTGGGCAGTGATGGATTCGAACCACCGAAGGCAAAGCCAGCTGAGTTACAGTCAGCCCCATTTGGCCACTCTGGTAACTGCCCAATAATTGGCTCACACCATAGTACTTTTGCTCTAAAATCTATTGGGCGTGAGCTAAACTATGTGCAAAGGTACGTAAGTTATTTTTATTCACCAAACATTTATGTAAGAAAATGCACTATTTATAGTTGATATCTTGTCCAAGGATTCCTATAAAGCCTTTGTTGGGCACTTCAAATATTTAACATTAGTGGCATTCGTTAAATTTATAGTGGATATCAGACAAATGCTTGGGGGATACTTGATATTTATTATTTTGCTGTGTAGAGACGTGCATTTCCTCATCCTGTCTTTTCTACCTTGTGTCCGTGGCATTTTATTAGATTACATGTATCAACACTCTATTTTTATAGGGCAATGACCTTAGGTGAAGCCTAAAATATTCCACTTTTGTATGCCGTTTTTCACCGCATCCACAACGACAAGAAAAAAGACAGCAAAGTAGGATAATAGACATAAATATAGCTGTATTGCGTAAAAGTATAAGATTATAATTTGCCATTTGCATCTTTTTGTTATCTTTGCTACGCATTATTAATTGATAGGCAATAACTATTCAATGAAAAAGTTAGATAGTACAGATATTAAGATACTCAATATGCTGAGTGAGGATGCACGCAAGCCCTATTTGGAGATTGCTGACGCTTGCGACCTATCAAGAGCTGCCATACACCAGCGTATCCAAAGATTGCTTTATAGTGACCTTATCCAAGGATCTCAAACGGTTATTAATTACTCAGCTCTTGGATACAAGACCCTCACTTACGTAGGCATAGGCTTAGAGCGTGGATCATTGTACAACAGCGTTGTAGAGCGTCTACTTAAAATACCTGAGGTGGTTGAGTGCAATTATACCACCGGTTCGTATAATATGCTCATCAAGCTTTATGCAAGGGATAACGATCATTTAATGCACATCCTCAACGACCAAATACAGATTATTGATGGCGTCACTTCGACGGAGACATTGATCTCATTGAAGCAAAGCTTTGTTCGTCCTTTTATGTTGCAGGACGAAAGTATAGAGGACTAATTTTTATCATATCAATACGGCTATGAACTACAACCAAAAAAATGCTTTTGAGAGAGATAATCATTTACGTTTCGATCCAGACACCCACACGTACACTCATATCGGTAGAATCGAACCTCTCACCTCAGTAACGGCATTTATTGGTTCGTTTTTTGATCCCTATGATCCCTACTTTTGGATCTCTCGTGACCCCTCTTTATCGCCACTTCAAAAGGAGGAAATGTGCAAGGCTCAGAATACAAAAGGATACGTGGCTCGCAACCTCGGCACCTTTATGCATACCCAGATAGAGAAATCCTTTTTAGGCGAACCGACAGAGACCATCATGACACTTGATTCCGCCGAAGATGGGGTACACAAGACTTGCGATATTGAGACTGAGATGAAATACTTTCAGGACTTCGTTAGGGATCATCGCCTGACTCCTTACCGAACGGAATGGATGATTTACGATGATGCTCATTGGCTTGCTGGCACCCTTGACCTGCTTGTGCAGGAGCCGGACGGCTCCTTTACTCTCTACGATTGGAAGCGAAGTCGCAGGATGGGGCGAGAACAAGGGGAGGTTTTTTCGCCTAATAGAAGTAACTTCAGGCAGAAAGGTCACGGCGTCATAAGCCACCTTGATGACACTCCGTTTATACACGCAGCACTGCAACAGAATATGTATAAAGCTATTCTTAAAAGCAATTATGGGCTAGATATAGAGCGGATGTATTTGGTCATTCTTAGCCCCTCCTTTTCGCGTTATCACGAGGTAGAAGTTCCTGACTTTTCGAAAGAGATACAGATGATGCTTGACCTATATTAATAGGTAGGCACTAAATTATCACATATTAGTATAGACAATGTGTGGCAGACTTTTGACAGTCTGCCATTTTTTATGTTTCGCACCTCGACCAAATACCTGTAATACACCTCAGCAGATACTGGGTATACACCTGAAGGGATACCGGATATTTGCCGATGTATATTACAAGTATTCATTTTTTGAGAATCTGACGTCTATTTTTTCGGTGCGAGCTATATTCATTCGTCACATCAGCGACCAACCGCAAAGCTTGCACGGCATTATAGTTATCACTACATTTGCATAGATGTATACTTGATCCCACTTTTGGTTAGATGTCATGACATACAAAGAAACTACAGATTACCTATTCTCACAGCTCCCCCAGTTTGAAAAAGAGGGAGCGAGTGGCTATAAACCTGGACTTGAGCGGGTAGAATCATTGCTCGCATTATGCGGTTCTCCGCATCTACAGCTCACTACTTTGCACATCGCAGGCTCCAATGGCAAGGGGTCTACTTCGACGATCCTTGCTAGCACATTGGCGGAGAGCGGGCTTAAAGCAGGGCTATTCACATCGCCTCACTTAGTAGATTTTCGTGAGCGTATCCGCATCAATGGTACGATGATACCTCAGGATTATGTAGTGCATTTTGTGGAGAGTATGCGAGAGAAAATGCCCAGTAACCTCGCCCCAACATTCTTTGAACTTACGACCGCCATGGCATTTGCGTACTTTCGTGATGAGCAAGTGGATATCGCTGTGATTGAAGTAGGTATGGGTGGAAGGTTAGATAGCACCAATGTTATTACGCCCCTATGTAGCGTGATTACCAATGTAAGCATGGATCACTCTCAATATTTAGGGGATACGATAGTTAAAATAGCACACGAAAAAGCAGGTATCATCAAGCCGTCAGTACCCGTTGTGCTGAGCCGAAGTACCGATGCCGAGGTCACTAAGGTTGTAGAAGAGCGAGCTAAGGAATTGCATTCACCGCTCACAAAAGCCGACCAAACAGACGAGATCATGATGTATATTCCCCAATCTGATGGCTACAAAGTGACCACAGCACATTTCGGCACTCTGCATGTACCTTTATTAGGAATATACCAAATCGAAAATATAGGAGGCGTACTTCAGTGTTTGCGTATTTTGCAACAAAAAGGGTACGATATTGAGCCTCAGCACTTGCAGAAAGGGTTGTGTCGTCTTCCTCACTATGGACTTAGGGGAAGACTCGAAATCCTTCAGGAGGGAAATCCGACCATCGTTATCGATACGGGTCACAATCCAGATGCGTGGGAATACCTTGAGATTACCCTTGAAGGCTGGCAAAAAGACGGCGGTCTCGTGATGATGGTCGGGATGGCTGGCGACAAAGATGTGGCAGAAGTAGTTACCCACTTCCCTAAAGAGGCATATTATATATTTTGTCAAGCCGATAACCACAGAGCCTTACCTGCTACAGAGCTAAAGAGACTTGCCCAATCCGCAGGTGTCAAGGAGGGAATGGTCGTCCCCGAAGTCCTACAGGCCTATACCTTTGCTCTCGAAAAAGCCAAAGCCTTAGGGGCATCTAAGCTCTTTATCGGTGGAAGTAATTACGTGATCGGAGAACTTCTAAGCAAGTTAAATAAGTGATATGAAAAGAGTACAAACATTATTATTTCAGAGTATTAGTAGTGGGATTATCCTACTACTCGTGGCACTATCTGCAGTGGATACAACGGCATGCACCACTGCCGTTATCTCTGGTCGTTTTACAAAAAATGGCAGACCTATGCTGTGGAAAATCAGGGATACAGAGGAATACGATAATCATATTCGTCGCTTTGATAGCTTCATGGGGACATACGTTGCTTTAGTCAATGATAACGACATAAGCGGAGATCAGGTGTGGGGAGGACACAATAGTCACGGCTTCGGCATTATGAATAGTGCCTCCTTCAATGTCAATACAGGCTATCATGGAGATCTTAAAGACCAGGAAGGGTATATCATGAAACGGGCTTTGGAGGAGTGCCAGACTTTAGCCGACTTTGAGGCTCTATTAGACAATCTCCCAAAGCCGATGGGACTTGCGAGCCACTTCGGAGTTATTGACGCCGATGGTGGGGCTGCTTTTTACGAAGTCAATAATGAGACATGGACCAAGTTCGACGCCAATGAAGACACACGAGGGTATATCCTTCGGACTAATTACTCAGAGACCGGAGTGGAGAATAAAGGTTATGGATATGTCCGAATGCAATGTGCGAGTAAGCTTTTTTCTGAATTATTTAGCGGAGAATTGACGATTAGCCTTCTTGGTAGTGATATGAGTCGCTCAATGTACCACGGGCTTATGGGGGTAGACTATAGGGAATTAGCTGTCAGTGATATGCTTCCCAGTGTCAGTGGTTTTTTGGATACCGATGACCTTCTTACCCGGTATAGTACAAGCTCTATGATACTCATCGAAGGTGTGCAGTGGCACGAAGACCCTGAGCTTACGACTACTTGGGTGCAGATTGGTAACCCCTATCTCACACCTATCATCCCGGTATGGACGGATAGAGAAGTGCCTTCAGAGCTACAGAAGGGATATGGCAGGGCTACACTGGCATCCAATGCTAAGAAGCTCAAGAAGTACCTCTACCCACTCCGTACTATAGAGGAGGAGCGTTACCTATATATGCCTCTTATCTACCGACCTGATGGCAATGGATTAGCTCAGAAGTTAGCAGAGATAGAGGCAGAGTATATCGAGAAGATAGACGAATCCACCTCCCTCAGTACACGACATCGTCTACAAAGAGAGCTGATAGAGAAAGGGATGCAATTGCAAGAGCAAGCTCTCCAAGAAGCGGAATGGTGTGATGAGATGAGATAGCTATCAGGAAAACAGCAAGACGAACTACAGGTGCTCATTTTTGGCTACAGGGGTATGTCTATCAGTTTAGCCCTATTTCGCTCACTTTCAATATCCAAAAGCACTCTAAGATTAGGCGTATTGAAGTGCCGAAGAGATCCAAAAATAATCGTACCTTTGTAAGAGAGAGAATAGAGATAATTAATACATAAAGTAATTGAACATGGTTAACTACAAAGATTTGGGTTTGGTGAACACCCGCGAAATGTTCCGTAAAGCCGTGGATGGTGGCTATGCTATTCCGGCTTTCAACTTCAACAATATGGAGCAATTACAAGCCATCATACAGGCGGTCGTGGAGACAAAATCACCCGTCATCCTTCAGGTATCCAAAGGAGCTCGTAACTATGCCAATCAGACCCTCCTTCGCTATATGGCTCAAGGGGCTGTAGAGTATGCAAAAGAGTTGGGTGCTAAAAAGCCTCAGATTGTATTGCACTTAGACCACGGAGATAGCTTTGAACTATGTAAGAGTTGTATCGAAATGGGGTTCTCCAGTGTGATGATTGATGGTAGTAGTCTTCCCTATGAAGAGAATATCAAGCTCACCAAGCAAGTCGTTGATTATGCCCACCAATACGATGTGACAGTCGAGGGTGAGCTGGGAGTATTAGCAGGTATTGAGGATGAAGTATCTGCTGAAAAGCACGTCTACACTCAGCCAGAAGAGGTTATTGATTTCGTAAGCCGTACAGGCGTTGATTCACTTGCCATCTCGATAGGTACCAGCCATGGTGCTAATAAATTCACTCCCGAGCAGTGCAAACGTGACGAAAAGGGACACTTAGTACCCCCACCACTTCGCTTTGATATCTTGGAGGAGATTGAGAAGAAGTTGCCAGGGTTCCCAATCGTACTCCATGGTTCGTCAAGTGTGCCTCAGGATCTTGTTGAGACCATCAATAGCCACGGAGGCAAGCTCAAAGACGCCGTAGGTATCCCTGAAGAGCAACTAAGGAAAGCGGCTAAATCAGCCGTTTGCAAAATCAATATTGACTCTGACGGCCGCTTAGCTATGACTGCCTCTGTACGCCAAGTATTGGAGGAGAAACCAGCAGAGTTTGACCCTCGTAAGTACTTAGGCCCTGCAAGAGACAACCTCAAGAAACTCTATATGCACAAGATTGAAAACGTACTTGGTAGCGATAATAAGGCAGAATAAGTTTTTCTTTCAGCCTTAATTGATAAAGAGGTGGGTAGCAAGAGTCTCCTTGCTACCCACCTCTCTTTTATTGAGATATATGACGCGTCTCCTTGGGGACTTCTTCTTTGGTCACAATTTTTCCACTCCTCAAAATGGTGCAATGCCACACTCTCCTATGCTCTAAAGGGCTAAAATTCTTGGTGTAAATAGCAGTAGCTGACGCAGGAATAGGAGAGTAAACCTTGAGGGATTCTAATAGCCACTTGAGCGTGTTTACTCTCACTTGTTACTCCGTTACACTATTCGTTTTATCGGATACCTGATATTCATTAAAACGGATACTTGGTATTAGTCTCAACGAATATAGAGAATTCGCCTCAACTAATACCAAGTATCCGAAAAAAGTAATTATGGACTACTCTAATCGCCAATTACCCATGGCTTTCAGCCTAAAGATTGGTAGTCGGGTAGAGGGTGTCCCACCATGAGCTATCCCCTTTGAGCCATTTCTGGAACCATGCCATAGTAGTTTGCATCCATAAAAGACGCTTCTCTGGGTCTACAACCCCGTGATCCTCCCCATAGACTTTCACAAATTCTACCTCCTTACCCAATATCTTTAGGGCATTGTACATCTGGACGCTCTCTCCGATAGGGACGTTTACATCTGCCGTACCGTGCAATAATAGTAAAGGGGTATTTATCTTATCAGCATTAAAGAGAGGGCTTTGCTTTGTGTAGAGCTCGGGGTTATTCCATGGGTAGCTCCCAAAACTGGCAACGGTACTATAGCCCACACCCCAAGTGCCTTCGCCCCAATAGGACGAGAGGGCACTGATACCTGCGTGGCTCACAGCGGCGGCAAAAATATCGGTGATAGTCTGTAGATACTGTGTCATAAAGCCACCATAGCTGGCACCGATACAGCCTACGTGCGAAGCGTCAACGTATGGATGCTGCTCAGTAAATCCCTTGACGCTCGCCACAATCTCGTCTGCGGTACGTTTGCCCCACGCATTTAGGTGCCGAGCAGCGTACTCTTGCCCCCACCCTGTTGTGCCACTGGGGTTGAGCGTTAATACAATGTAGTCCTGAGCAGCAAACATAGGCAAAGAATAGGCTCCCTCAAAGTTGCGTGCCGTAGGTGAGGTACCACCATAGTAGTATACTATCATAGGATAGCTTTTGGTAGCATCAAAGTGAGGGGGAAGGTAGTACCTACCTGGCACGACATCGCCATTAGGCATCGAGAAGCTCCAATCATGCACCGTGCCAAGGTCTAAGTCCTTCATCTTTTCTCCCGCAAGATCATAGACCAATTGCTCACCTCGATTGGTGATGTGGTAGTATTTATCCGAATTGTTAACACTCTGACCAGCATACGTAATGAGCATTCCTCGGTCGTCAACTGAGAATCGACGAACGACCTCCTCGGTAGTTGGTATCTGAGTAATCTTACCGGAGGAAAGCTGACAGCGGTACAGAGAGACGTAGTCTTTATTCTCTGCCGTAAAGAGGACTTCAAACTTATCTCTGAGTACCTGCACATCCGTGACATTAGGATTAAAGTCTTTGGTGAGGGCTTTTGTCTCTTTGCTACCCCTATTATATAGAAATAATTGGGCGTCATATGTATTTGCCTCTATCCCCTCAGGGAGGTTTTTACCAATGCCATTAAAGGCATTCGGAGTACCATCAATGAGGAGGTAATGGGGGTCAGAGGTGTAATACACTTGGCTGATATCCGTCTCGCGGGTAAAGAGAGTATCCACTTTGAGTGTCTCAAGATTCATGATAAAGAAGTCATTCTCAGAGAATGGTATCCTCGTAGTAGGGCGAAATGTAGAGAAGATGATCTCCTTACCATCCGAAGAGATATCCTGCAAACTGGTATCTCTATATCCATAGGTGAGGGGCTGGAAGGCTCCACTTCGGAGGTCAAAAAGGGCAAGGAAAGTGCGGTCGCGATAGCCATTCATACAATCGTAACGCCCCATTACACGCTCGACTTTATCGTTTTTCTTCGGACCCTTAACCTCTACAAAGTAAATCAATTGTTGCTCATTTGGACTGATTAAAAAGCTACCCTCTTTGGGGATAGATGGGTGTATTATCTCGCGTCGCATTGTGGCTACATCAAGAGCCATAAGTCGCTTCCCGGTGTCGCTATTCTCGGTGTACCAAAGCTTATCAGTGCGGGGCATCCAAGAGGCTCGGAGGTAGCTTCCATCGAGGTAAGCCTTGACCTTCGTACCCTCGTATAGCACCAATGAGTAGACCGACTTGTTATTTACCTTCTCGGCAATCGTCAAGAGAGAGTACTTGCCGGTAGGCGAAACGGCTGTACCCACCACTGACTTACCTGTCAGCATATACTGCACTGATAGCCGCTCAGTGTCATTATCCGTCAGGCTGATTGGTGCATTCTCTATCGCCGGGACCACTCTTAGACGCCATTGAGGCTCACTATCCCCTTTGGCTAATACCCGAACTATGAGGTGGTGGTTATAGGCAGGCTGGATCGTAATTTCCTGCTCTTGTTTGCCATCGTTTAGCGAACAAATCTCCTTGCCTTCAAGGAATACTTTGAGCGGAATATTACTCTCAACGATTAGTGTTGCCTTGACAAACTTGCTCGAGAGTATAGAAGCGATGTAAGTATGCAGCATATCTCGATGATCTCCATCCGTAGGAAGCTTTACATAACCCTCGCTATCCGTCACAACGCTTACCAATTGTGGGTCATCCATTCTGTAGGATGGCACAAACTTTAATTGCTCCATAGAGTCGTACGCTTTGCCATTATAGCCGACGCTATCGCTCATATAAGGCACGACTAAAGCCTGTGGGGCGATGGTCTTATACCTATTTATGACGAGCGTATCTGCCGTCTCAGCCCTGCTCACTATAGCACAAAGGGCAAGCGTAATGAGTAATAATACCTTTTTCATATACATATTAAACATGAGATTATAACTGACTTGTCCAGATCTGACCGCCCCATCCGTTGACGCTAAGTGGGTGATCGCTGAGGGCATAGAGTGTAGATCCGCTACCGCTCATAGCGGCATACGTCGCTCCGGATTGGTATAGTAACTCTTTGCCGATCCTCAACTCCGGGTGGAGGTTGAATATATGCGGTTCAAACTGATTCCTCACTAAGCCACGCCATTTATCGATAGGTAAGGAGAGAGACGTGCCGATGTCGTCTCCGCTAATATTAGGCTTCACACCCTCGTATGCCTCCTTAGTGGAGACGGAGATATCGCTAAGCAGCAGGGTCAGATACCAGCCTTTAAGATTTATCGGATAGGGACTTAGGAGGTCTCCAATGCCCTCGGCGAGCTGAGGTTGTGGCGAAAGGAAGAAGGGGCAATCAGCCCCTAAGCTCTTGGCTATATCGTGCAAATCGTCTGCCGTCAGCCGTAGCTCAAAGAGGTCGTTGAGCATCATCAGCATATGCGTAGCATCGGATGAGCCTCCGCCCAATCCCGCACCCGAGGGTATCTTTTTCCGCAGTATGATCTCGACGGGGGGCAATTGTAGGTCTCTGAATTTCTCTATTGCTCGATACGCTTTTACCACTAAATTATCCTCAGGTGCCTCATTCCAGCCCTGCCCGAAGTCGTATTTCATCTCCCCTTCTGTGGGTATTACTTCGAGTACATCGGTAAATGGGATGGGGACAAGTACGCTCCGGATGTTGTGGTATCCATCAGGACGCTTTGAGAGAATGCGTAGTCCGATATTGATTTTGGCGTGTGGAAAGCTAATCATATTGAGGGGAGTAGTTATTCAAAAGTCCGCAATAAGGCAATCTCTTCTGCCCATAAATCAGGATTGGGTGTCTCCAAAATGATAGGGAGGTTATCGGTACGGGGGTCTTTCATTATCAGCTCAAAGAGTGTCATCCCCATGACCCCTTCGCCTACTGATGCGTGCCTATCAACTCGGCTTGATAGGGCTTTCAAGGAATCGTTGAGGTGAATCCCCCTAAGGTATTTTAGCCCAACGATGCTATCCAACCGGTAAAAAAAGTCGTTGTACCCCTCAGAAGTCCGTATGTCGTATCCCGCAGCCAGTGTGTGAGCGGTGTCGATACAAACGCCCACTCGTTCCTTATCCTCCACCTGACTAATGATCTCTGCGAGGTGCTCCAATCGGTACCCCATATTTGTCCCTTGTCCGGCTGTATTCTCAAGGACTGCCGTAACCCCTTTGGTCTCCTGTAAGGCTGTATTGATCCCCTCGGCTATCTGAGCCAAACAGTCTTCCTCACTCATCTTTTTGAGATGGCTACCCGGGTGGAAGTTAAGCATCGTTAGCCCGAGCACTTCACAGCGGTTCATCTCATCAAGAAATGCATGTAGGCTCTTCTTGAGATTCTCGGGGTCGGGGGCTCCCAAGTTGATCAAATAACTGCTATGAGGTAGTACGTAGGCAGGAGCGATACCCACCTCGGTAAGATTGTGTCTGAAAGCTTCGATCTCGCTATCCTCGAGAGGCTTCGGGAACCACTGCCGTTGGTTGCGGGTAAAGAAAGCGAATGCGTTGGCACCGATCTCCTGAGCATTCAGAGGGGCGTTACTGACACCCCCGGCTGCCGATATATGAGCTCCAATATATTTCATACTTAAATAGTTTAATCTTCGTTACTTATTGCGTTTTCTTTATGCGTGACCTTCTTAGTAACCATTATCCCGAAAAACCAAACGACATAGGCCATACCTACCAATCCTAATACGATAAGCCACCGGCTCCCCCGTACACTCTCAAGCCACGCATCTGCACCCATCGTCGCAGAGAGGAGGACCAAGGCATTATTTAAGATGTGGAAAAATATCGCCCACCATAAGCCAAAATAGTACGCCAAGTAGCCCAAAACCAAACCCAAAAAGAGGCGAGCGAAAAAACCCGACCACTGCATGTGGATGGCACTGAATACGATGGCGACTAATAGGATCGCTAAATGAGGGCGGTCGGACTTCGACACTAAGCAGCCCTGCATACCGCCTCTAAAAAAGAGTTCTTCGCTAAAAGGGGCGAGGAGAGCCGTGGCTCCCCACACCGCGATCATCGCCATAGGGTCACGCTCCCCGAGCAATTGGTCGTACAGGCTGCCTACCTCCTCCTCTATCGCTTCAAACATCTGTGGTACAGGGAGTAGCTCTCCGCACCACGTAAGTAGCTCAGAGGCGAAAAAGGAGGCGATGAATAGCACCATAACAGACACCCATTCGGGGCATCCGGTATCGATATGAGGTTGACCCTCATCGGACAACTGCCACACCTTACAGCCACCACTCCTCCGCCTGCTCCACAGCTCCACACATAGGGCAGGCAAAATAAAAAGGAAGATATTCTGCAACCAAAGGATAAGGTACATCTCGTATCGGGCGTTGATATGGGGCAGAAGCAGAGCTTGAAACAGCATAATTATACCGCTCCCTACTGCGAAACCCATGAGGAGCAATATCAGGTACATAGCGTCTATCTTTTTGGTGATTTCGTGTGGCATATTATGACAATGATTCCTAACTACAAAGCTAAAGAAAAATGCTCAGATTATTCAATCGTACCTACCAAAAGTCGAAGGCAGTAACTCGGGTGATGGCTCCCCCCACCCTCAAGTCTTACTCGGCATCCATCAAGATCCCATCATCGTATTCCCTTTATACCCTATATTGGCCGAAACGAATACCGGGTATTTGCTCCGACGAATTCCCTATATTCGCCCGGACGAATTCCAAGTATCCGCTACGACGCACGTAGGGAGCCGTCTACTCGGTAGAGCGATCCGCACTAAAGGGCGCGGGTCGTTATTAATGTGGGATAGCTCCTACCCCATGGTCGGAGACCGCAAGACCGAAGACCATGAGTAAAGAAAGAGACGAAGTCGGTACAGGATAGTGCTAACGTCTCGATTTATCATTACATTTGCCTAAACCTTGACATAACCATAACGAGACTGCCACCATGATGAATCAAGATATCAAGCAAGTCCGTGAGGAAGAGCTAAAAAACGTCGTCGCACGTGAGCTGTTCCCACACTTCGACTGCACACAAATCATCAGCTATATAGACTTTGCCGTCACCCCGGTCAGCCCTAAAGGCTCCCGCCCTATTATGGATGAGTACCTCCTCTGGGCAGAGGCAAAGCGAGGCACCGGTCACAATATCTACCACTCCCTCACGCAACTGCTCCTCACCATTGGTCGAAACAGCAAGCAGACGATAGACCGGCACCTACCCCCTAAGTACCTCGGGGCTTTTGACGCGGAGAAGATAGCTTTTGTACCCTATAGCAGTATCGTCGATATCTTTTTTCTCAACGACTTCGACTGGACGGTCACACCCTCCGACTACACCACTAAAGAATTTGGCATCCTCCATAACCTTGTCCACGAAGTCCTCGACCGCAATATGCTCCTTTTTGACTACCAAAAAGACGACAAAGAGTTGCGGGCTTTCATCCAAAAGAATTTTAAAGTCAATGGACAGGATCACCAAAGGGTGCAGGTCAATCGCACCAATTTCATCCACATCTATCAGCGGTGGCGTGAGAGCGTGATGCCCTCAATAGGTCTCAAGTGGGATATGGCTAAGAAAGCGGGGATCATCTCTGCCGACTTTTTCCTTGCCGACCTCATCAGCAAGGATAGCGCCACCCTCATCCAGAACCTCTTTGTGGTGCTCTCTAACGATCACTACATCGCCGACCGCAAGATCAACGACCTCGGGATGTTTACGAGTAGCACCATAGAGTTTACAGACAAGCAGAAAGCCTACCATCAGTTTTGGAATCTCTATGAGCGACCTCCTAAGCGTGAATACTGGGATTATATCATCAAGCGACGCGACCTCCTCGTACCTCAGGACGTGCGGGAGCGGAAAGGCTCCTTTTTTACCCCACCACAATGGGTAGAGCTATCGCAGGAATACCTCGCCAAGGCACTCGGGGAGGAGTGGCAAGAGGAGTACTATATCTGGGACTGCTGTGCCGGCACCGGCAACCTATTAGCAGGGCTCACCAATAAATACAATATCTACGCCTCCACCCTTGATAGGCAAGATGTCGACATCATGCAGGAGCGGATACGCAAGATGAATGATGCCGCCACGCGTACTTGTGGCGAAGTGACAACGGAGGGCGGAAGTAACCTTTTGGAGAGCCACGTATTCCGGTTCGACTTCCTCAATGATCCCTTCACCAAGCTCCCCGAGTCCCTTCAAGCGATCATCAATGACCCCGAGAAGCGGAAAAAGCTCGTCATCTATATCAATCCTCCGTATGCCGAA
>CAKRMU010000004.1 GCA_934364985.1 uncultured Porphyromonas sp.
AATATAGGGTATCCGTTTTGAGGTACTTATCTTTTGGGGAACTAAATGGGGTAAATTATGTGTTGAGAGACCCCCAAAAAGATTGATTAAATAGTATTCTGTGAAACGCTTAATTTTGGTACCTTTGTGTAGAATGATAGATAGATACGTAAGGATATGAACTACCAACATCCAGAGAATGAACAGACTTACAAAGGGCTAAGTGTGAATTCCGGTGTGGATAAAGCCCCTATAGTCAGCCCTTATTTTAGACCTCGCAAGAGGAGGATGCTGACCACTAATGAGTACGTGGAGGGTATTCTCAATGGTGATAGAGCTATGCTCTCGCAGGCGGTGACGCTGGTAGAGAGCAGGTTGCCCGAGCATAGGGCTAAGGCTCAGGAGGTGATAGAACGTTGCTTACCACACGCCGGTAAGTCTGTCCGTATCGGTATTACAGGCGTACCGGGTGCCGGTAAGAGTACCTCTATTGATGCCTTCGGGATGCACGTTTTGGAGAGTGGACACAAGCTGGCAGTGTTGGCTATTGACCCGTCGAGTGAGCGATCTAAGGGCAGCATATTAGGCGATAAAACACGAATGGAGCGGTTGAGTAAAGCGGAGGAAGCTTTTATTCGACCCAGTCCTTCTGCAGGCTCTCTTGGAGGCGTTGCCCGAAAGACACGTGAGAGTATCATCCTATGCGAAGCCGCTGGTTTTGATACTATCTTTGTGGAGACAGTAGGTGTAGGGCAGTCTGAGATCGCTGTCCACTCGATGGTAGACTTTTTCTTACTCATTCAGCTCGCGGGTACAGGCGACGAACTACAAGGGATTAAACGAGGTATAATGGAGATGGCAGATGGCATCGTTATCAACAAAGCGGATGGCGATAATGTGAAGCCCGCCGAGCTCGCCGCACAGCATTTCCGCAACGCTCTTCATCTCTTTCCGCCATCTGAGAGTGGGTGGACGCCCGAGGTCCTTACCTATTCAGGCTTTTACGATCTAAGGATTAAAGAGGTGTGGAATATGATAGATAGGTACATTGATTTTGTGAAGCAAAATGGTTATTTCTACCGGCACCGAAATGAGCAGACCAAGTATTGGATGTATGAGAGCATCAATGAAGCTCTTAAAAATAGCTTCTATACCAATCCTGAGATTCAAGCAGCCCTCCCTAATGTAGAGCGAGCTATCCTTGAGGATAAGATGAGTTCGTTTGTTGCCGCTAATCAGCTTTTGAAACTTTTTTATAACGATATTAAGCTCGAAGATGAATAACAAGTCACTCTACATGATTGAGAGCCTCATAGCTCTTGTTTTACTCCTTTTGGAGACCCGGGATATCCGCTTCGTGGAGCTCGTAGGGCGTACGTTGCTCTGCGGTGGTGCCCTTTACTACGTTTTTAAGCACTTTACAAAGCAACGTGCTTTTACCCTATGGGTGCTGATCTTTTTACTCATCGGGCTTGCATATAATCCTGTTTATAAGCCTCATTGTGGTAATGTCGTCTGGATCGTTTGTGACATAGTGACCATGGTAGCATTCTATTTCCTTTCCCTCCGAACTCCTGTTGATGAGGGAGTGGTGACCCGAGAAGAACCACAAGATTATTAGGATATAATATGTATCTTTGTAGGCAACTTTTTAAAGACGATTTAAGGTATTATGGCACAAGTGAACGAAGATAACCTCTTCAAAAAAATAGTAGCACATTGTAAGGAATACGGGTTCGTTTTTCCCTCGTCCGAGATATATGACGGGCTCGCCGCTGTCTATGACTATGGGCAGAATGGGGTGGAGCTTAAAAATAATATCAAGCGTTATTGGTGGGAGTCTATGACCCTCCTCAATGACAATGTCGTAGGTATTGACTCCTCAATATTTATGCACCCAACGATTTGGAAGGCATCGGGGCATATCGATGCTTTTAATGACCCTCTGATTGATAATAAAGTATCTAAAAAAAGATATCGGGCTGATGTCCTTATTGAGGAGTATCTTGACAAGATTCAAGGCAAGATAGACAAGGAGATCGATAAGGCTGCTAAACGTTTTGGAGACGCATTTGACGAAGCTCAGTTTAGACAAACTAACCCTCGCGTTATTAAGTACCAAGAAGAATACGATGTCCTACATAAGACATTCGTAAAAGCCTTAGAAGATAACGACTTAGTGGGGCTTAAGCATTTGATTGAAGAGTGTCAAATCGTCGACCCTATTAGTGGTACTAAGGAGTGGACAGATGTAAGGCAATTTAACCTGATGTTCGCAACAGAGATGGGTTCGACTGCCGATGGTGCGATGAAAGTTTACCTACGCCCTGAGACGGCTCAAGGGATTTTCGTTAACTTCCTTAACGTACAAAAGAGCGGTAGGATGAAAATCCCCTTTGGTATAGCCCAAATAGGAAAAGCTTTCCGTAACGAAATCGTCGCTCGCCAGTTTATATTCCGGATGCGAGAGTTTGAGCAAATGGAGATGCAGTTCTTTGTGGCACCAGGCACGGAGATAGACTGGTTTAAGCATTGGAAAAATACAAGACTACGCTGGCACCAAGCCTTAGGATTAGGTGACGAGAAGTACCGATTCCACGACCACGATAAGCTGGCACACTATGCCAATGCAGCCACAGATATTGAGTTCGAAATGCCTTTCGGCTTTAAGGAAGTTGAGGGTATCCACTCCCGCACAGATTATGATCTATCGAGGCATGAGGAGTATTCTGGCAAGAAGTTGAGGTATTTCGATCCCGAACGAGGTGAGAGTTATGTCCCTTATGTCGTGGAGACATCAATCGGTGTTGACCGTCTATTCCTTAGCGTGTTGTGTGGAAGCTATGAGGAAGAAACTTTGGATAATGGTGAGACTCGTGTCGTACTTCACCTGCCTCCAGCCTTAGCTCCGAAGAAATTAGCTGTGCTACCCCTCGTGCGTAAGGACGGACTTCCTGAGCTCGCACGTCAGATAATGGATGATCTTAAATACCATTTTGCTTGTGATTATGATGAGAAAGACTCTATTGGTAAGCGGTATCGCAGGCAGGATGCGTTAGGCACACCATACTCGCTAACTGTCGACCACGATAGTATTGAGGATGGTACTGTTACGCTTCGAAATAGGGATACGATGGAGCAGGTGCGTGTACCTATAGGTGAGGTGAGAGGCATTGTAGAGGAAAAGGTGAGTATGCAATCGCTCCTAAAGAAACTAAATAAGTAATGAAAAGTAGCAGATATAATCTCATAATAAGTGCGGTAGTCGTTTTGCTCGCATTGGTAGGATGTAATTCCTTGGAAAACCCTACTGAGAATAGTCAGTACAAGAAAGACAACGAAGAGTTTGTGAATAATGCTGAGGCGAAGGGTTACACTAAGCTTTTGTTCCTTAACGCTAAGCACCCTATCTATTATAAGGTTATCAAGCAACATGAAAGTGAGGATGCACTTTACCCTTATCAAGATAGTGAGGTGAGCATTGATCTCAGTGGGCGTTTGATTAGTGGGGAAGTATTTCAAAAGCAGGGGGTGATTCCTGCTAAGGTTAGTAGTCTCATTTTAGGTATGCAGTACGCACTTCAGTCCATGAGAGTAGGGGATACGTGGGAAGTTGTTGTCCCTTATGAGCTGGGTTATGGTCCGTATAAAAAGGGTAATATAATCCAGGGGTACTCCACACTTATCTTTAATGTCACACTTGTTGATATCACAAAGCGATGACTACGAAGCGACCTTTGATACTCGTCAGTAACGATGATGGTGTCTTTGCAAAGGGCTTAGAGGAGCTCTATACTGCCTTGAGAGACTTAGGCGATATTGTGATTATTGCTCCTGATGGTCCCAGAAGTGGTTCGTCAAGTGCTATCACAAGCTCTGTACCTATTCACTACAATCTGGTGAGTACTGAGCCGGGCATGACCATATATAGTTGTAGTGGTACGCCTGCTGATTGTGTCAAGCTTGCACTTAATGAGATACTACCCACTTTCCCAGACTTAGTGGTTGCGGGTATTAATCATGGTGGAAATCAAGGTATTGCAGTCAATTATTCGGGTACTTTGGGAGCCGCCATAGAGGGAACGATTTGTGGCATTCCTTCGTTTGCTATCTCGTTGCTTCATGGCAAGCAGGATAGCGATTTTCTCTCCTGTTGTCGCTTCGCTCGTACGATTGCTCGTAAAGTCCTTAAGGAGGGCATCCCTAAAGGGGTTTACCTCAATATCAATGTTCCGAATGTCCCTGAGGTGAGAGGCTTACGAGTTTGTAGCCAAGCGGAGGGTAGGTATGTGGGCGAATATGTCCGTCAGATGACCCCTATGGGGCATGAGGTCTTTTGGCTCTCAGGAGAAATTAAGCTCTCAGAACCCGTCAATCGAAATTGGGATGTGGCTCTTTTAGATAAAGGGTATGCGACGCTCGTACCATGCAATATTGATGTCACGGATTACGAATTTATCCAAGAGATAAAGCACTGGGACGAGTAAGATGAAGTACTTCTTCGTAGTAGGCGAAGCGAGTGGTGATCTCCACACTTCTCGGGTGATGAATGCTCTTAAGAGGAGAGACCCTTCTGCTCATTTTGCCTATATGGGAGGTGCTAAGATGCGATCGGAAGGTGGTGAGTGTGTTGTTGCGTCGGAGACCCTTGCTTATATGGGCTTCTTGGATGTGGCGAAGCACCTATCTCAGATCAGATATGCAGGACGACAGGTACAGCAGGCAATCATTGACTTTGCCCCTGATGTCGTGGTGTGTACCGATTATGCTTCGTTTTGCTTCCGGTACATACTCCCCTTTGTCCGAAAGCACCTACCTCGTACTCGTATCGCTTATTTTATTCCGCCTAAGGTGTGGGCGTGGAAAAAAGGCAGAGTGAAACGCTTAGCCGGTGATACGGACCTTGTTCTTTGCATCTTGCCCTTTGAGGTTGATTTTTTACAAAAAAATGGGGTCCGGCATTGCGAGTACATCGGCAATCCTTCTTACGAGGAGGTGCAGGAATTTCTTACCAAACACACACCTAAAAATAGTCCCCCTTATATTGCACTTTTACCCGGAAGTCGGGCATCTGAAGTGCGACAAAACCTTCCTCTTATGCGTAAAGTAGCGGGTGCTTTTCCTGATTTAGACATAAAGATAGCTGCCACAAGCCATCTGTCAAAGGAGACTTATGGCGATCTTCTCAATGGCACGCAATTAGTGTGGGATGAAGCCTATTCAGTCGTACAGGGTGCCACTGCTGCTTTGGTGACCAGTGGTACTGCTACCCTTGAGACGGCACTTTTGGACACGCCTCAAGTGGTTTGCTATGCACACAGGATGGGTGTCGTCAGTAATTATGTCTTTGAGCACTTCTTTTCGGTCCCCTTTATCTCATTGGTCAATCTTATTGCGGGGCGAGAGGTCGTTCCCGAACTTTTTGGAGGAAACTTTAAGGGCAGCAAAATATTGGATTCCCTTGCTCCCCTGACACTTGATTCAAAGCAACGCCACGAAATGCTTAGGGGGTATGCTGATGTCCGTTCGGCAGTTGCCACACCTATTCCTTCGTCTCATGTTACTGCGGATGCACTAATAAATCTTGCGTCCAAGTGACATCCGTTGGCTACGGTAATAGAATACTTTTTTTCGTAGTCTTATCATAAAGCAAAAGGATACCCTATATTAGCCAAGGTGAATATAGGGTATTCGTCTTGACAAATACTAAGTATCTGTTTTGGCTAATACCGAGTATTAGTTTTTTATTGATGCGGGATCACGTTGAAAGTATTTGTTAAGTCATCTCTCTCTATATATGTTATTGTGTGTCATTCTGTATATTAATTCTTTACAACTAAGAGGATGGTAATATTATCCTGATATCTGATTTTTTTTCTTTGATGAGTAAAATATTGGGTTGTTTGTTTTGCATATTACATAATTTGTTGTATCTTGCACCCGAAAGAGGTTAGGTATGGTGTACTAACCTTTTAGATAACTGATAGAATAAAGAGATATACTCACTATTAATAATGAAAGATTATGATGCAGTCGTTGGAAAAAACTAAGTCGCAGATGCGAAAAGGCGTCATTGAGTACGCTATTTTGCAAATATTGCGACACAGAGAAGCGTACAGCGTTGACTTGCTCAGTATTCTTAAGGAGAATGACCTTATCGTAGTGGAGGGTACGATTTATCCGTTGCTTACGAGACTACGTAAGGATGGGCTCATCAAGTATACTTGGGTCGAGAGCAATCAGGGACCTCCTCGCAAATATTATGTGATTACCGATAAGGGTCGTGAATATCTACCTTCCCTAAAGGAGTTATGGGTGTCAATGCGTGATTCGGTAGACAGTCTTGATAGCGATGACCCGACGTGGGGTAATGGCGATTCGCGTGTCGGTCTTGAGGTAGGTGAGGGTACATATGTCCTTACAGACAAAGATGGGGTACGCTCCATCGAGGATGAGGATGTCGAGATGGAGGATGTCGAGAATGCAGATGAGTAAAAGACTAATAAACATTTTATCATGAAAAAGACGATAAACATTAATTTGGCGAACCGCAATTTCTATATTGAGGAAGATGCCTATAAGCTCATTGATGAATACATTAGAGGTGTTAAGGAGTACTATCGTGCTGATGACCCGGATGGTGAGATCGCTGAGGATTTTGAGATAAGACTTGGAGAACTTCTCAATGAAAAGAAGAAACTCGGGCACGAGGTAGTTACCCTTGACTTAGCCCAAGAGGTCATAACTCAGATAGGAAGAATCGAAGATCTTGACGAGCCTTTAGAGACTTCAGATGATGGTCAGAGTGAATTTAAGGGGTCGCAAAGACAGGAGAAGAAAAGTGAGCAACGGGCAGAGGAGACATCGCAAGCCGGTAAAGTGGAGCAAGTGCTCACGAAAAAACTATTCCGTGATCCCAAAAACAAGATCTTGGGAGGTGTGATTGCCGGTATTGCGGCTAACCTTAATGTAGATGCTTCGCTATTGAGGCTTGTTTATTTCTTATTCCTATTTACGCCACTCAATTGGATCATGGTCCTTCTCTACATAATCGCGTGGGCTTGTGTGCCTAAAGCTGAAACGGCTACCGATCGGTTACGGATGGAGGGAAAGCCTTTGAATAGCGAAAATTTGTGGAAGAGTATATCAAAGGATAATCCGGAGGTGCGTATTTCTGAGATTAAAAGCGAACCTAAGGAGGCTTCAGGGAGAGAAGAGGAGACGAAGACTAAGAAACGCAATAATATCGTGTGGTGGATTTTTGCCGCCCTTTTACTTATCGGTGTCATTGCTACTCTGATATGGCTCATCTCGAGTATAGACAATGGTTTTATTTTTGATTACGATATAGATGATTATTTAGGATACAATACTCAGACGGGGTGGATAATATTCTTAGGGCTTGTCCTCGCTTTCTTTTGTCTCTTATTTGTGGTACTTTTGGTCGCAGGTATCTTTTTTGTCGTCTACGTATTCCCGATTAGTTTGATCATTAAGTCTACATCTCTTCCTGGTGGCGTTAAGGCTTTGCTGATATGCATGTGGATTATTCTAACCTTCTTTTGGGTACTATTTTTTGTGTAAGTATTAATTTTTAGTGATAAAGAATTGAGGCTACTCCTACTGGTATGTAGGGGTAGCCTCTATTGTTACTCGTATATGCGAGAAACCTTACTTTAGATATCTATCCATCCAATCAAACCACGTGCGGTAGAATAATACCCCGTTTTGTGGCTTCAGGATCCAGTGGCTCTCGTCAGGGTAATACAGCAAACGAGCTGGCAGGCCACGGAGCTTGGCAGCATCAAAAGCCATCATTCCTTGAGAAGAAAGTATCCGATAATCGTGATCGCCGTGTATCGCTAAAATAGGGGTATCCCACTTGTCTACAAACTTGTGTGGGGAATTAGCGAAGGTATGCCTCGTAGCAGCATTATCCTCCCAGTAGGCACCACCCATATCCCAATTGGCAAAGAACTTCTCCTCTGTCTCTAAGTACTGAGCCTCGAAATTAAAAATACCGGCATGTGCAACAAAAGCTTTGAAACGCCCTTCGTGGTGCCCGGCCATCCAGTAAGTGGTGAATCCACCATAGCTTGCACCTGTACAACCTAATCGGTTTTCATCGACATAAGGCTCTTTGGATACTTCATCAATAGCGGTGAGGAGGTCAAGCATATTTTGCCCTCCATAATCACCAGAAATTTGCTCGTTCCACTCTTTTCCGAAGCCTGGTAGCCCACGACGATTGGGAGCTACGATGATATAGCCATGAGATGCAAAGGCACGAAGATTCCAGCGATAGCTCCAAAATTGGCTTACGGTACTCTGAGGACCACCCTCGCAGAATAGCACTGCAGGGTATTTTTTAGCTTTATCAAAATGTGGAGGGAGTACCACCCAAGTGAGCATTTGTTTGCCATCAGTAGTCGTCATCCACCGTTTCTGGATCTCTACATTGGGGACATCTTTAAGGACCTCATCGTTATCTGTCGTGAGTTTATTGATCATGGGCTTTGCTTTTCTCCCTTTTCCAGGGGCAAAAGAGTATAGACCTGTTGGCTCTTTCATAGATTGTAGGGCAAAAACGAAGCGATCGCCATTACCGGAGAATCCTACTACGTCAGCCATATCATACTGAGTAATATTCTTTGCTTTTGCAGTCTTGAGGTCTATTTCAAAGATATTATTCAGACCTTGGTCGTTACTTATGAAGCGGATACGTTTGCTATCTGTAAGCCACTCATAGTCCTCAACCCATAGCTCATAGTCGCGACTGAGGAATTCTTTTTTGCCCGTTGCGAGCTCCATGATAAAGAGACGCTTAAGGTCTGCTTCGTATCCATCCCGCTCCATACTTGTCCATGCGATGTATTTGCCATCAGGAGAGAACTTAGGTGTTTCGTCGTATCCCATCATCCCCTCTGTGAGATTTTTCGTATTACCCTCCTCAAGGTCGTAGAGGTAGATATCTGTATTTGTGGAGCAGGCATAGGCTACGCCCATGAGTTTTTTGCAGCTATAAGCAATGGCTTTACTGTCGTTTCTCCAAGCTAATTGCTCGATTCCACCAAAAGGTTCGATAGGAAGTTCGTATCGCTCACCCTCTGGAAGTATATTTTTTATTTCTTGAGAAATAATGAGATCTTTATCTACCTCTGCGAAGTAGGTTTGAGGGTATTCTAGCGTCCAATGATCCCAGTGTTTGTACATAAGATCATCGTAAATCCTACCCGTAGCTTTGTCAAGATCGGGATTCTCAATTTGGGCAATTTGAGGGGTTTCAACCATCCTACTAATGATCACTTTACTACGGTCTGGAGAGAATAGAAAGCCTGTCACATCAAAGTCAAAATGCGATAGCTCTCTATAGTTATTCCCATTGATGTCCACGATGGCTACCTGAGCATTTTCGCCAGATGTGCTAATAAAAGCAATGGTAGTATCGTCAAGGAATACAGCGGAATGCCCCTTTATAGGGAGTGTTTTTGTATTACCTGTGACGCCAAAGGTGCCCATGACGATTTCGGAGGTGCTATTATTCTCTGCTAAGTTAGGCATGGTGCGGCTATAGATATAGCTTTTGCCATTGGGCGATAGCATTGGCGATGAAATCCGCCATAGCTTCATCATTACCTCAGGGGTAAATTCATTTGGAGTGGTCTCGGGAGTGGACGCACTCGCCGATCCTAAAGATCCAAGTACTGTCATACTGCTAAGTAATACCGTAGATACGGCTCTTAATAATCTTCTTTTCATCTTGAAAAATGATAATACAATAAATTCATCTCATTTGATTGGCTAAATTACAAAATAAAAGTCTAACTTTGTGCATAGAGGGGTATAAACCTCATTTAAATTGAATTTATTATCACTTTTTCAAGTCAGATAAGAATATGAAGAAAGTTTTTTACGTAGCTATGATGCTACTTGTTGCTGGTTCAATGGCAAGCTGTAAACCTAAAGAGAGTGCTTACAAAGCTGTAATGGAGCGTGCTCAGCAGAGGGAAATTGCTAAGGCTGCAGAGGAAACTCCTAAGGATGAGATCGTACCTGTGATCGTGGATGAAGCTGATGTACGTCCAGAGAAAGTTACACCCGCTGAGGGTGAAAACGGGAATAACCTTCGTCAATATAGTGTTGTCATCGGAAGTTTCCGCAACTTTACTAATGCCACATCCTTAAAAAGCAGAATGATGAGTCAGGGTTACGATGCTATCCTCGCTCAGAATGAAGCAGGTATGTATAGAGTTATAGCTACCAGCTTTAATACTAAAGAAGAGGCAGTGAGAAGTAGAGAAACGATTAAGAGTATCTTCTCACCTGCTTTTCAAGATGCGTGGATTTTGGAGCGTACCTATTAAGGATTTAGAGTATCCATATTTAATGCTTAGTATATCCGTGGTGAGCATTTGAGGTCATTGCCGTCTTTGAATGCCCATTGCGGATATATTTTTTTGCAGAGTGAATTTTTGAGTTACAGAGAGCGGATGAGCTACAACTATCTGTGGCATTGATTGCTTTTAATAAGTCGTAATACAGATAGGTTACCATCTTAAGTGTATATGTCTAAAAAGAGAAAGCCGTATAATACGCATTGGAGATACGATAAGGTAGAAGAAAATACCACCGAAACTCGTTCGTATTACTCCGTGCGTGAAGTAGCACTGATGTTTCAGATTGAGGAGACGCAGCTCCGATATTGGGAGACACTAGGATTGGTATGCCCTCATAGAGCTGTAGGGTCTAAGGCTCGACAATATACCAAGGACGACCTCGAGAAAGTGCGACAAATACGTTATTTACTTGTGGATAAAGGTTTGTCGCTTCAGGCTATCTCTAATCAACTTAATAGCAAAGACGTTATTGCTGATTTGGCTATCCGTGATAAGTTATTGGGCATTCGTGATAGGGTAGAACAGCTAAGAACAAGCGTTGAAGAGCAACTAAAGCAAATTGATAGTTCCCAAAATGGCTGATAATAATTATGGAGATGGGATGTACCTAAAGGTGCTTGGATGTGGTTCGGCTATGCCTAAGCCCTTGCATCAGCATAGTGCTCAATTGCTCCGACTTCGGGACAAACACTTTCTCATAGATTGTGGTGAAGGGACACAGATGCAGATATTAAGGTATGGAGGTTCATGGGCTAATCTTCATCGGATATTTATTACTCACCTGCATGGAGATCACTGTTTGGGTTTGCCTGGGCTATTAAGCACAATGTCAATGAGCGGATTATCCCATCCCGTACATATATATGGACCTGAGGGTTTAGAGCAATATGTTGCTTTTATAATCAGTACTTTCTGCCACGACGACGCTGATAGAATCATTCCTCATACCGTGGATCATCGGCACTCAGCATTGATATACAGTGACGCCTCTATCCGAGTGACCGCATTCCCATTGCGTCATAGGGTACCTTGCATTGGCTACCGCTTTGACGAGCAACCCAGACTTCGGCATTTGGACAGAGCTATGGCAGACTATTACGGTATTCCGATGGCTTACTTCGGTATTCTGAAACAAGGTCAGGATTTTATCCATCCGGATGGCACCGTAATTCCCAATGAAATGGTTACTACGTCACCACGGACTCCTTTTAGTTATGCCTATTGTAGCGATACAGCCTACCAGCCGAGTGTTATTGAAATGGTGCGAGGTGTGGATCTTTTATACCATGAAACGACTTATGGTCAGGATATGAGAGGGAGAGCAGAGGAAACATTGCACAGCACAACTATTGATGCGGCTAAGGTTGCGATCGCATCTGAGGTTGGTCACCTATTGATAGGGCATTATAGTGCTCGGTATTCCAGCCGGGAGAATGTACAGGTTTTACTTGATGAGACGCAGGCATTTTTCCCTCGTACAATTGCGAGTGAAGATGGTTTGACATTGGATTTTGAAAAACTTCGAGAAGAGATAGAGTATTAATCTAATTGTACTATTATGAAAATATCAGTTTGTGGCTCTATGCACCAAAATAGCTCAAAAGAGCAATTAATGCAACTTATAAAAGACTTATTGTTGCTACGCAATAAGCACATTATCGAGATAGAACAAAGGTTTTATGCCTATTTACTTTCTCAAGGCTTCCAGTTGGATGGCATTTCAATGTTCGCCCCTAAAGGCAAGCTTGACACAGATATACTTATTAGTATAGGAGGTGATGGTACGTTTCTTAGGACTGCTAAACTCATTGCAGGTACATCAGCAGGTATCTTGGGTGTTAATTCAGGTCATCTTGGATTCCTCGCTAGTTTACAGCCCGAGGATTTTGCCGGTTTTTGGAGAGAATTTGAGGCGGGAACGATGAGAGAGGAGCAGCGTTCGCTTTTAGAGTTTTCGGTGGTTCGTCCTGATGGTAATGAGGAAGTCCGTGGGCTTGCTCTCAATGAAGTCTCAATTATAAAGCGAGATACGGCAAGTATGATATCGGTTGCAACTTATATTAATGGCGAACTCATCTCCAATACTCCAGGCGATGGGCTACTTATATCTACCCCTACAGGTTCGACCGCTTATGCCCTTAGTGTCAATGGTCCGGTGGTTCATCCCCACAGCCCAGCCATACTTATTTGTCCCATCGCACCACATACCTTAAATATGCGACCCTTAGTAATTCCTAATGATGTGGAGATAGAACTACACGTCGATAGTCGAAGTGGTAGTTTCTTAGTAGGAATTGACGGGAAAAGTCATCCAGAAGTAGTCGGTGCAATCTTGCGTATTCGTTTGTCGGATAAGAGGCTACGAGTGCTTCATGCTACCGAATATTCCTACTATAAAACACTTAGAGAAAAATTAATGTGGGGGCATGATCCCAGGCTATAGCTCCCCGTATTCCTCGTTTTCAATATTGAAATAATCAACGAGGTACCACGCACTACGGCTATCGTCGCGGTGAAATGTAAATTGCTCAACAAGCTCAGAGCCGAGGTACCCACGACAGAATGTGGCAAGGTTGTCTTCGATATCTCCCCAAGACGCAAAGTAATTAACAGTGTCGGGGGGTATGATTTCAAGTGATACGTTGTGAAATACTATCCCATAAGGAATATCCGAAGGTAGGTCAATGCGTTTGCTCTGAAAAAGACTATCGTTATCAAATAGTTTGATAAATGCTTGTAGGGATTCTGTCCCTATATTGCAGGGAGATTCAGGATCCTCGAAGACTTTATTATTTGTGTCGAAAGGCTGAAAAAGGTCATACAAAGGATTACTTCCTGTTGATTCAGCCATTATTTCAGTCGCAGCTTCTACCGATAGTTCACCCATTGGCATCTCAGTAGGGCGGATGATCTTCTGCTCCTCTTGTGGCTCGGAGATATTAACTTTCCGTACATAAGACGTATAAGCGAAGTATCCTGCCAAAGCTAATATTACCACTCCACCAGCTATAAATGCACTTTGACGTTTCCCCATAATAAAACCTCGAATAAACTTTATTAACTATTCTTTTTAAACTCCGTCAAAGGTACACAAATAAACGTTATGCTCACTCGTTTAGTGTGTTAATCATACAATATTATTCTTGGTCTTGCACTCCTTTCCGTTACTTTTTGCTTTTTGACAAGTATCACTCAGTGGACAACCGCTGCAGGTCATAGAAGTGCCGGCTTTAGGTTTATGTATTATCTTTATGGTATGCCTAATGATAAGGAATACGACTACAAAGATGATAAGATATGCAATAACTTTTTGTAGCATATCTAAATAATTAATAGTCCTATCTTGACGACCAAAAGCGAGAGTATCCAAGCGAGTAAGACTGAGTAGAGGACACTATACACTGGGTACTTCCACCTCCCGCTCTCTTTCCCTATCGCTATCATCGTGCTGATGCACGGCGTGTAGATGAGTACAAAAAGCATAAAAGAAAACGCGATAGGAGGTGTAATGATTTTTGACCCATCAGAGTAGGTTGCTGTTTGTAGCTTTTCAGAAAGAATTTGTTCGGCATCACTATCCCCCGCATATAATACACCCAGT
Source organism: uncultured Porphyromonas sp. (assembly GCA_934364985.1). Classification (GTDB taxonomy): domain Bacteria; phylum Bacteroidota; class Bacteroidia; order Bacteroidales; family Porphyromonadaceae; genus Porphyromonas_A. The sequence continues at coordinate 13,978 of CAKRMU010000004.1, forward strand.
GTGCTGACTACGATTTCCTTAGCTGCCACTCCTGTGAGAAGGGAAACGCTCATTCTCCAATCGTATCCATGCCATTTGAATAAGGGCTGAATGCCTTGCCCTAATCGTCCAATTAGAGAGTACTCTTGCTGGATAATCGCTATTTGATTACTTGAATCCATCGCCATAAATTCGCTTGCCTCTTGACCTGTAAGACCCTCATAATACTCATTGATCATAGCTTGTTGCCTCTCCGGCTTAAGCTGAGAGACATTTGGAAAATAGCTAAGAACCCATACCGCTATTGACGCAATTAAAATCACCGACCCCATCTTTTGCAGATACTGCTTGGCTCTATCCCACATGTGTAGTAAAACGCTACGAGGTGTGGGAATCCGGTAAGGCGGTAGCTCCATTACAAAAGGCGTATCATCGACACTATTAAAATGTTTTTTGAAACACAGTGCGGTGAGGCACGCGATTAAGATACCCGAAAAGTAGAGTAAGAAAAGTACAAAACCAGCTGAGCCTGGGAAAAAAGCCCCGGATAGTAGTAGGTAAACAGGCAACTTGGCACTACAACTCATAAAAGGGATAATGAGCATGGTCATCAGACGATTGCCCCGATGCTCAATAGTCCGAGTGGCCATTACAGCAGGGACATTGCACCCGAAGCCCATTACTAAGGGGATAAAAGACTTTCCGTGAAGCCCAATAATGTGCATCAGTTTATCCATAATAAAGGCACCTCGTGCCATATACCCCGTATCCTCCATAATCGCAAGACATAGATAGAGGATGATGATATTTGGGAGAAAGACCAAAACACCTCCCACACCTGCGATAACCCCATCCACAATAAGGTCTTTGAGCATTCCCTCAGGCATTGAGCTACTTATTACATCCCCAAGCCACGTCACGCCATTCTCTATCCACTCCATTGGATATGCTCCGAGCGAGAAGGTCAATTGAAACATCAAAAACATCACCAATAAAAAAATGGGGAATCCCCATATTTGGTGTGTTAGTATGTGGTCAATCTTACGATTTTGCTCAGTGATATGGCTATAGTCTGAGTGGTAGGTCTCCTCAAGAGCTCCTCGCACAAAGCCATACCTACAATTGGTGATCTCTTGCTGTAGGTCGCGTCCAAATTCAGCGTAGTATTGCTTTCGTATGGTCTCAGCCTTCTCTTTTAGCATACCTACATTAGGGGATAGTATATTCTCTACAGACTGATCCTCCTCTAAAAGTTTGATGGATATAAAGCGCGGTCTCAAGCCATTGAGCTGAGGATTGAGGGCGATAATATCCTGTCGCAAGTCCGCTATGCGTTCTTCGATCTCGACGGGATACCTGACGTCTATCACCCTATGGGCTTCCGAGCTCTGCTCATAGATCGCAATGATTTGCTTAAAAAGCTCCTCAATACCCTTACCTGTTCTCCCTATAGTAGGGCATAAGGGCATTCCCAAAAGCTCCTGCAACTCAGGTAGGTGTATATGACTGCCCGACCCCTCAAGTTCATCCCACATATTGAGAGCCACAACCATAGGAATGCTCGTTTCCATCAGTTGAGTGGTCATGTAGAGATGCCGCTCTAAATTCGTTACATCTACAACATCCAGAAGTACGTCAGGGTGTTCGTCAGAGAATAAATATTCGCTTATATAGCGTTCTTCCTCACTATACGACGAGAGTGAATAGGCTCCGGGTAGATCGATAAGATCAAAAACGTATCCTCCCTGAGAATAGGTTCCCTTTTTGGCTTCTACGGTAACACCACTGTAATTACCCACATGCTCGTGAGCTCCAGTTGTTTCATTAAAGAGTGACGTTTTGCCACAATTAGGATTGCCTACGAAAGCTACCCGAATGTGCTTTTCCTTAGTTTTTTTTTGCAAATGTCCCTCCGTTATATATTCATTTGAGCCAATGGATGTCGTGTACTTACCGCCCATGGAGGCTAATGAGGATTCAATAGGCTCCACCTCAATATTCGCGGCATCGCTTCTCCTTAGTGTCACATCGTAGTTTAGGATACGATATTCAACAGGATCTTGAAGAGGTGCATTTTTTACCACTAATATCTCTTCGCCAGGAATAAAACCCATCTCCAATAGCCGCTTTCTAAATGCTTTTTGGCTATGGTGCTGGCTTATAATGGCTCTTTCTCCCGTATGTAGTTCGGATAATCTCATCACAAATAATATATTGACCACAAAGGTACTCGCCCTCTCACCAGTAGGCAATACCTAAAAATAGGTATATTGGTTTCCTGATATTAGTTGAGGTGCTTCCCTAAGCGATGAAAAGTGTCCATTTACGCCCCTATGTGACTAATCCTATAGGGGGATTATGATCAGATGAAAACTTATATAGTGCGTCAGACTATTCGGGTTAGGCGAAAGACGATCACGCAAATACTGATCATGCATTATATCCGTCCGCCTATGCCCTTAAACTTCTCGACAAAGGAGGATATCCGCAGGAAGACTCTTTTTTTCATGGACAAATAATCAGGGGATAATTTACTTTTCCCTTTGGGCAACGCATCAGGCAATTCCATGCCATTTTCACTGGCGTATTCTCGGTTGAGAGAGTGCTGAATATATCGTTTTGCAGGCTCTTCTTCCAGTTTTTCTTCTTTTATTATTAAGGCAGACTCCTCTCTCTGTTTCTCCTGTGCGTAGGTAAAGAATCCCTCAATGATTTCCGATTTGTCCTTGTATGCGTCCAAGTCGTGCGTGTTAATAAAGTCTTCGCTGATATATCGGTAGAATAGTGTGCCGAGGACGAATTGCTTGAAGTCCCAGCCATCAATGGCTCCACGTACCTCATCTGCGATGCTCCAGATGGTAGCTTGCAGCTTTTCTCTTTGACTAATGCTCGTCATATATTTTGTACATCTATAATGCGTTATCAGTACCCAAAGGTACACTTTTCCCCCGATATTCCATACTCCTTTCCCCTCTACACATAGGATTGAAGAGGGGATGCCTTTCGTCGTGATCCGCCCATCGGTGCGTAGTCAGAGGGGCTTATCCCATGGTCAAAAGGCGATAGACCTTGACCATGGGATAGCTGTCCGAAAGTCTTTCTTCTGCCCCTTCCTTTAGGGTGTGTAGGTATTTCGGTTATCCTCTTTCCTGTCGTCCTAAACAGACAGTGTGCTATCTATAGGTATGTGCGTATGCTGACCTCATCACTTCGGGCTTAGTGTGCTGAAAGTGACGGGATGTCGGCACGCTTTAGAGTGGGGCATATTAGGGGACTATAGCGACAATTTTGCTAAGGAGCGTAAGGTCTCTTTCGTCTCTTTGATGAGGCTATCCATGATATCTCGCACGGGGCGTATGTCATTGATGGTCGCGGAGATTTGCCCTATCTCTAATTCTCCCTCCTCAAGATTGCCCTCTCGCATTCCCTCTTTTGCCCTTCCTCTGCCGAGTAATTGCGATAGCTCTTCTTTTGTGGCTCCTCTCGCCTCTGCTTCTGCAACAAGGTCTGCGAACTTGCCTTTGGCTAAGCGTGTAGGTATCAGTTTTTTGAGCATCAACTTTGTCTCTCCTTCCTCAAGAGATATGCAATGCTCTTTGAATGATGGGTGGCAAGCACTCTCCTGTGATAGAGCAAAAGCGGTGCCTATCTGGACACCCTCGGCACCTAATGCCATGGCTGCCACGACTGCCATCCCTGACGCTATACCTCCTGCAGCTACAAGAGGTAGGGTAGTGGATTGCCGGACAGCCGGGACGAGACACATACTTGTGGTTTCCTCTCTACCATTATGTCCGCCTGCCTCAAAGCCTTCAGCGATGACGGCATCTACGCCGGCATCCTCGGCTTTTTTGGCAAATTTTGCACTGCTGACTACGTGAAGTACTTTGATATTATGTTGCTTCAGGAGTGGGGTCCATTGCTTAGGATTGCCTGCGGATGTGATCACTACCGGCACTTGCTCTTCAATAGCAATGGCGATTAATTGCTCTATATCCGGTTTGACTAATGGGAAATTGACCCCAAAGGGTTTATCTGTGAGTTTTCGGGTATTCCGGATCTCTTCTCTCAATTCGTCCGGTGTCATTGTGCCCCCGGCGAGTACTCCCAATCCGCCTTCGTTGCTCACGGCAGATGCCAATTTGTACCCGCTTGTCCATGCCATCCCACCCTGGATGATGGGGTATTGTATGCCCAGTAGTTGTGTCAGTCTATTCTCTTTCATCTATCAGTAGGGTATTATTTAATCAGTCCTGAGCGTCTCTTCAAGGCTTCGATAGAAGGCTCACGACCTTTAAAGTTTCGGAATAAAACTTCTGGCTCTTCGGAATCGCCACGCTCAAGGATTTCGTGCTTAAACCGCATGGAGGTGGTATGGTCTTTCAGCCCATGCTGTAAAAACTCCTCGAAGGCATCGGACTCTAATATCTCTGCCCACTTGTACCCGTAGTAGCCGGCTGCATATCCTCCATCAAAGATATGTGAGAATGCGGTGCTTACACTGGTGCCATCAATGTGTGGTAGTAGTGTCACTCCCTCGTAAGCTTTAGCCTCAAGTGCCTCTACGTTTTGTGGCAATAGGCTGGGGTCTACGGAGTGCCACAGCATATCTAAGTACCCAAACCCGAGCTGACGAATGCAAGCATAGCCCTCAAGAAATAAGGTATTTCGATGTATCGCATTGAGCAATTCCTCTGGTATGGTTTCGCCTGTCGCGTAATGCTTGGCAAAGGATTTAAGAAATTCTGATTGCCTTGCCCAATTCTCATTAAAGTGCGATGGAAGCTCTACGAAGTCGTGTACGACGTTAGTGCCACTCAGGGATGCGTACGGAACCTGAGTGAGTAGCCCGTGTAGCCCATGACCAAATTCGTGAAATAGGGTCGTCACTTCGTCATGGATGAGAAGGGATGGCTGCTTTTCGGTAGGAGGGGTGAAATTCATGACAAGGCTCACAACGGGGCGAACGGATCCGTAGGCTTCTACATAATTAGTCATCCAAGCTCCGGATCTTTTACCCTTACGCGGAAAGAAATCACATAGGAGTAAGCCTATGAATTCTCCCTTAGAGGCCACCTCGTATACCTTAACATCCGTTTTGTAGGGTAGGTACTTGCGGGTCTCTGTTATCTGAAGCTCATAAAGATCTGATGCGAGATCAAACATTGCTCGCACTACGCTATCGAGTTTGAAGTAAGGACGTGTCTTCTCTTCGTCATACTCTAAGTGCGTTTGTCTGTATTTCTCAGCTAAGTAGCTCCAATCCCAAGGCTGGAAGTCTTTGATCCCCTCAGTTATCTCGGCGATTTCCTTATTCGCTAAGGGTAGATATGCCCGCTTCAGTTCGTCGAGCATCTCATATACGCGGGATGGATTGCCTGCCATTTTGGTACTCAAACGATAATCTGCATAGCTACTATATCCGAGTAGTTTCGCTATCTCATATCGTAATTGGGCGATTTTGTAGACCTGAGCTTTGTTGCAGGTTTTCTTACTCTCGTCCATGCAAAGTGTGGCTCTACCCAAGTACATCTTCCTGCGTAGCTCGCGGTCGTCGGAGTATTTTAGGACGGCACTATATGAGGGCATACTTAGATCGAAAATCCATCCTTCCTTGTCCTGTGTCTTGGCCAGCTCTTTCGCGGTTTCTATAGCTGACGAGGGGAGATGTGCGATAGTTGTCGCATCGGTGACCTGCAGTGCAAACGCGTTTTGCTCCCTAAGCAGGTTTTGCCCAAATACGAGTGTAGCTTGGCTAAGTGCTGACCGAAGCTCTTTTAATTGCTCCCTTACCTCCTTAGGTAGATAAGCACCCCGATTCTTATATCCCTCAAATGTCCTATAAGTCAGTCGCTGATCTATTGCAGACAACTTGGGTAATTCGGTTTCATACACTGCCCTAACTCTTTCGGCTAATACGCTATCCATCCCAATGTCATTGCTGAGGTCGGTGAGGAGTTTCATCATCTCCTCCGAAAGCTCCATCAGCCTATCATTGGCATCACAGCTAAGAAGATTAAAGAATATTGCCGTAGCTACGTTGAAGTCTTCTCCTGAATTCTCTAATGCGAGTATCGTATTCTGGAATGTAGGAGTGGCTTTTGAGGCTTTAATGACCTCTATCTCGGCTTTGTATTCTTTTGCCTTCTCTCTGATGTTTGTAGCTAAATGGTCGGGGTCAAGATTGCTAAAATCTGGAAATAATACCTTATTACTCATCAGCGTATATTACTTCACAGGAATCTTATTGACCCTATCTATGTGTCTGCCACCCTCAAATTCTGTCTCAAAGAATTCTCGAGCTATGGCTCTCGCTTCATCGGCATTAACAAAGCGCCCAGGCAGACTTAAGACATTGGCATCATTGTGCTGGCGTGTGAGGTGTGCCTGCTCTACGTCCCATGCTAGTCCCGCACGCACCTTAGGGTGCTTATTGAGCGTCATTGAGATGCCATTACCACTTCCGCAGACGGCAACACCCCAATCGACTTCGCCACTATCAATAGCATCCCCTAACTTATGCCCATAATCGGGATAATCTACCCTGTCATCCGAGTAGGTGCCAAAGTCATATATCTCAGCTTCAGGTAGCCACTCATCAAGGAAATGCTTAACTACTTCTTTAATCTCAAAGCCGGCATGATCACTGGCTAAACCAATCTTATTAATCTCCATAAAACACTATTATTGATTATTTATTCAGTAACAAGCGTACTTGTTTTAATACATTATCAGCAGTGAACCCTAACTTTTCGTCCAGCACTTTATAAGGGGCAGAAAAGCCAAAACTCTCCATTCCCCATATGCTACCTGCCCCTTGAGGAATCAGTCCTTGAAGGTTGACAGGTAGTCCTGCAGTCAAACCAAAGCGTGGCAATCCCTCAGGTAATACTTCCTTTTGATAGGACTCTGATTGTTGCCTAAAGATAGCTTCGCTCGGAATGGAGACGATGTTGCAGTGAATGCCTTCTTTGTCTAAGAGCTTTGCCCCTGCAACTAATGTTGACACCTCAGAGCCTGTAGCTACAAGCACAGCATCGGGATGCTCCACTTTTTGTACTATATATCCGCCTCGCTTAGCTCGGAGACTATTCTGGTAGTTGTTATTAGGTAGGTCATCAACATTCTGCCTTGAGAAAATCATCGCAGTAGGTGTTGTCTTATTCTCCATTGCCATTTGCCAAGCAACAGTTGTCTCATAGACGTCAGCTGGTCGTAGCACCATTGTGGATGGTTTTCCACTATGATTTTTAAGTTTCTCCATTAATCGGATCTGGGCTTCTTGCTCCACAGGTTCGTGCGTTGGTCCATCCTCGCCTACTCGGAATGCGTCATGCGTCCATACGAATCGGATAGGTACCTCCATAAGAGCTGCGATACGTACGGCAGGCTTCATATAGTCTGAAAATACAAAGAATGTACCGCAGGCAACGTGGAACCCGCCATGAAGTGCTATTCCGATGCAGATGGTTGCCATTGTGAGTTCTGATACTCCTGGCTGGAGGAATCCTCCCGTAAAATCATCCTTTGTGATGGCCTTGGTCTTTTTTAGGAAACCATCCGTTTTGTCTGAATTCGATAGATCGGCACTCGAAACTATCATATTGGGTAGATGCTCAGCCAGATATCCTAAGACGGTTGCTGAGGCATTACGTGTGGCACTATTGGCTTTTTGTTCGATCTTTGACCAATCTATATTCGAGGTATCTAATGATAACCAATGGTCTAATTCCGTAGCATCTTGTGGATTAGCTTCCCTCCAGGACGTAAAAGAATTGATCCAATCATTGGCTAACTTTCGCAGTTCCTCCCTACGATTGTCATACAAGGCTTTAACTTCATCCCTAATAACGAAAGGCTCTTCAGGGTTTCCTCCTAAGTTACTTATGGTCTCAGAGACACCCCCTCCCGCAGCCGAAAGAGGTTGACCATGGGTCTTAACTAATCCTTCAAAGCACTCTCCTTCAGGCGAAAGCATCCCCTTGCCCATGGTTGTATGCCCAATAATGAGACAAGGCTTCCCCTGTACTGAAATTGCTGTATCTAAGGCCTTGCGGATCTCGTTGTGGTCATTACCATTGATCTCAATGACCTCCCATCCCCATGCTCGATATTTCATTCCGACATCTTCGCTCATCACCTCGGATACTTTTGTAGATAGCTGTACCTCATTGGCATCATAAAACATCACGAGGTTATCAAGCCCTAAGTGTCCTGCGATTCGACCAGCTCCTTGCGATACTTCCTCCTGTACTCCACCATCTGAGATAAAGGCAAAGATACGTTGACGCATTAGGGCTTTCCCAAAGCGAGCAGTCATTTTTTTAGCAGCAATAGCAGCCCCAACAGCCATCGTATGCCCTAAACCAAGAGGCCCAGAAGTATTCTCAATACCGCGCACTACATCCAGCTCGGGATGGCCGGGTGTTGGGCTTCCCCACTGACGAAATCCCTTTAGTTCCTCCATAGTAAATCGCCCTGTCATCGCCAAAACACCATAGAGCATAGGACTCATATGTCCGGGATCAAGAAAGAACCTATCCCGTGCTATCCAATTTGGTCGTTCAGGGTCATAGACCATATATTCCGAAAATAGGATGTGGGCAAAGTCCGCTCCACCGAGGGCCCCACCAGGGTGTCCTGATTTAGCTTTTTCTACCATAGAGAGAGCTAATACACGTAAATTGTCAGCTGCCATTTGGCTGAGCTCGATATTTGTAGCCATGTTAAGTATACCTTATATGATTAGTATGTGATAATTCTATATAAAAACTTCTTTTCCCCAACATTCACAAAGTTAATCATTTTTCCTGAGTTGTGCATTTACATATTTAGGAAAGCCGTCGTGAGACGTATGAACATAGATAACGTATTGTACTTGAAGCTAAACATCGATAGCTTTAGTGGAGGATGACAGATATACAGAGGTGCTATTTGGGGAAATAAAAAGGTGATTAGCTGATGTGCATAAGCACCTTCAGCTAATCACCCAATATGATATGGCGAGAAATCTACTATCGATTACTCGTCGTTAGCTTTCTCGATCTTCTCACGAAGAGCTGCCAAAGCATCGATGTCACCGAGGGTCGACTTCTCTATCTGAGCAGTCTCTTGACGGCTATTCTCGTTATTGGAAGGCTTATTTGCTCTCTCTTCTTGGCGGTTACTCTTCTCTTCGTCTTCGCGAATACGGCTGTGGCTAAGGATGATCCTCTTAGACTCGCTATTGAATTCGATCACCTTAAAGTCAAGTGTCTCACCGAGCTGAGCTTGTGTGCCATCTTCCTTAACTAAGTGTTTAGGAGTAGCAAAACCCTCAATGCCGTGAGGTAACTCGATGACAGCACCGCGGTCCAATAGCTCAACAATCTTGCCCTGGTGGATGGTCCCTACTGCAAATAGCGAACCTAAGTTCTCCCATGGGTCAGTCTCCGTCTGTTTGTGACCAAGGCTTAGACGACGATTTTCCTTATCTATCTCAAGGACAACGACCTCAATTGGATCGCCAATCTTAGTGAATTCGCTTGGGTGTTTGATACGCTTTGTCCAAGATAGATCGCTAATATGGATAAGCCCATCTATGCCGTCAGGGAATGATACGAATATACCAAAGTTAGTGAAATTGCGTACTTTGGCAGTGTGCTTAGAGCCTACAGGATAAGTGCTGTCAATACTATCCCAAGGATCAGGGGTCAACTGCTTGATACCAAGGCTCATCTTACGCTCTTCGCGGTCGAGTGTAAGGATCTGAGCTTCTACCTTTTCTCCTACCTTGAGTAGATCATGAGGGCTACGTACATGCTGAGTCCATGACATCTCACTCACGTGGATAAGACCTTCAACACCAGGAAGTACCTCAACGAATGCACCATATTCTGTGATGACTACTACGGTACCTTCTACCTTGTCACCTACCTTTAGGGTCTCATCAAGACTATCCCAAGGATGAGGTGTTAGTTGCTTAAGACCAAGGGCGATACGATTACGCTCCTCGTCAAAGTCAAGGATAACCACATTGATCTTTTGATCAAGCTGTACAACTTCTTCCGGAGTGCGTATTCTGCCCCACGACAGATCTGTGATGTGGATAAGACCATCCACTCCTCCAAGATCGATAAACGCACCATAAGGTACGATATTTTTGACGGTACCCTCAAGCACTTGACCTTTCTCAAGCTTGGAGATAATCTCAGATCTCTGTGCCTCCAGCTCTTCCTCAATCAGGGCCTTGTGCGATACGACTACATTCTTATACTCTTCATTGACTTTGATGATGCGGAATTCCATTGTCTTATCAACAAATTCATCAAAGTCGCGGATAGGTTTAACGTCAATCTGAGATCCAGGCAGGAATGCTTCGATACCAAAGATCTCTACAATCATACCGCCACGGGTACGACTCTTGATAAAGCCTTTAACCACTTCTTGCTTCTCCATAGCCTCATTGATACGCTCCCAAGAACGTGCTTGGCACGCTTTGCGATGGCTAAGGATTAGCTGACCGTCCTTATTTTCCTGCACCTCAACAAATACTTCAACGGTATCTCCAACAGCGAGGTCGGGATTGTAGCGAAATTCGGATGCCGAAACAACGCCAAAGGACTTGAAACCTACGTCGACAATTACTTCTCGCTTGCTGATGGACTTGACGGTACCTTTAACGATCTCGCCCTCAGTTACATCTTCCATTGTTGAGGCATACTGTGCCTCCATCTCCTTGATGTGCTCGGGTGAATCTTCTGTAGCACGCTCGAAGCTGTCCCAATCGAAGCCCTCAAGAGGCTTCACTTCTTCGTAGTAATTTTTCATTTAAATAAATTGGTGAATAAATATTGTTACTATCTCTACTTTAGGCTCGTTATGAGGCTAAAGCAATATCTTTAGTCCTATGTCCCTGCTACTGCACATTATGGTACATACTTAAGGGAGCATAGAAACTTCGGCAAAGGTACAAAAGATTATCTATAAAACCAATAGTTTTTTACCCTCATTTTCAAGAAATTAATCTACTGCTATGCGGGTGCCAATATCGGATTCTCTTTGGCTGTATTACGGAGGTGTGAAAAAGAAGATGGTTTCTATGCCTAAAGAGTGAATTTATTATTTCGAGGGTGGTATTGTAGAATCTCTTGTCTCAGCTGCGAACGGTCAATATGGGTATATATTTCGGTCGTCGCAATATCAGCATGTCCCAGCATATCCCTTATTGCTTGCAGGTTGGCACCGCCCTCTAAAAGGTGTGTGGCAAAGGAATGTCTAAAAGTGTGTGGTGAGATCTCTTTTTCCAATCCTATGCCATCAGCTAGTGCTTTGATCACCTTAAAAACCATTTGGCGTGATAGCTTCGCTCGCAGGCGTGAGAGAAAAACGTAATGGGTATAGGGAGGCTTTGCCTCGATATTATGCCGTAAGGGCAAATATGCCTCAATACGCTCTACTGCTGTTTGAGACATAGGTACTAAACGCTCTTTACTGCCCTTGCCCACGACGCGGATATACATCTCCTCTAAAAACAGGCATGAAAATGTGAGGTCGCACACCTCCGAAACCCTTAGACCACAACTATATAGAAGCTCTAATATTGCCGCGTTGCGTAGTCCATGCTGTGTCTCGGTATCAATAGAATCGAGGAGGGCATCTACTTCCTCCACGGTCAATACTTCAGGCAACCCCTCTTCGACTCTCGGGCCATCCAATAATTCCGTGGGGTTATCCACCAATATCTCCTCTAATTCTAAAAAACGATAGAAACTCTTTAGACCACTAACGATACGGCGTAAGCTTCTTTTGCCTAATCCTAAGTCTACGAGGTAGGCAAGGAATCCCTCTAAGTCCTCGTAAGTAAGGGTGAGAAATGGTTTGCCAATCATTTCAGAATACTCCAAGAGATGCTCAATGTCATGCCCATAACTCTCTATGCTATTGGTGGCTAAATGTCGTTCCAATAGCAAATACTCCCGATAATCCTCTAAAAGTTCTTCTGCAAAATGTCCCGTTGTCATCATTGCTACAAAGGTAAATCATTTATCTGTACTTTCCATATTCTCTTTTCTTTTATTGCCATTCTTCATCTCTACAACCGCACTTTTGTAAGGCGTTTTTTTACATGTCTCTATAGCATTATTTTCTACTTAATTATCTCCTTTTCTAACATTTATATGTTTTTGATAGCCGGATAGTAAAGGTAAGCGACTTTGGATACCCTATATTTGCCCTGACGAATACTTGGTATTTGCTCCGGCGAATACCTGGTATCTGTTGTGGGCTATTTAGGTATTAAGGAAATACTTATTCTGAATATGAGGGAAGTTGGGTCATGCATAGCGGCTCGTGAGATTATGACACTCATTATATGCGTGTGGCATGTTCACTCTTTATTTTTAGCTCAATTACAGATAGATATTCCCTTATGTCTTGATAGCTAACATGGGTATTTTCTTGTATCTTTGTATGTGGTAAATAGAGATACAAGCAATGACGAAAGCAATGACACAGCCAAAACCGATAAAAGTGGTAGTCGCTACGGATCTGCACTTAATGGCTCCTGCTCTGATGATAAGGGAGGGGAGTGCTTTTCAGCGTGTATTGGACTCGGATAGGAAGTTACTCGTTGAGAGTGAGTGCATTTTTGATGCTCTTATTTCTGAGATAGAGGGCATTGGTCCTGACTTGGTGCTTATCCCTGGAGATCTAACTAAGGATGGAGAGCTAATTAGTCACGAATTGATGGCTCAAAAATTAGGAATTCTCAAGGATAAAGGTATCAAGTGCTGTGTTATTCCAGGTAATCACGATATTAATAATCCTCAAGCTCGTTATTACAATGGTGACGAATATACTCCTACTGAAAGAGTAACGCCACAAGATTTTGAGCGGATTTATCTACGGTTTGGGTACGACCCTAAAGAGATCATATCTCGGGGCCCGAATCTGTCGTATGTGGCTCAGCCCCTTTCCGATATGTGGGTAATGGGTGTAGATAGTTGCCTGTATCAGGATAATATCGAGCTTAATTATCCTACGCCAAAGGGTGCCATCTCTACTGAGACATTGCAGTGGATGGTGGAGATGAGTGCTAAAGCCAAGGAGGCGGATAAACAATTGGTGGTGATGATGCACCATAATCTATTGGAGCATTTCCCTTTCCAGTCGGTGATAGCGTCGGAGTACGTGGTTCGGGATTGGGTACATGTAGCGTCTGTATTGTCAGACGCCGGTATAAAGGTGGTATTCACTGGGCATTTTCATGCTCAGAATATCGTGGGGAAACGGTTTAGGAATGGTCTGATTTATGATGTTGAGACAGGCTCTATCGTTACTTATCCTTGTCCGTATCGGGAGGTGGATTTTACTCCTAATGAGCTGACCATCACTACACACTATTTGTCGCTTCCACTTGATCAACTTAATGGCAAAACACTTCAGGAGTATGCTTACAACCACCTTAAGGAGGGTATTCCCGGAATGGCAAAATATCTTGCTAATTATACGAGAATCAATCATCCGGATATCTATTCGGAGGATAAAGTGAATATGATTCTCGAGATGGTGCCTGCTTTTACCCCTCTTATCATGGATATTTATACAGGGCATTTGGCAGGGGATCAGTCAGGGCTTAGGTACAACCCTAATCATAACGAGGTGGAGAAAAACCCCATGAGCGGTGACCTTTTTCAGCAATTAAAGCGATTCATTTCGTACTCGTCACCCAAGTTAATCCCTATTTTTGACGTTATTGAGGGGATATTGCATAGTGGCATATGTGGCGATAATAATTTGGTGCTGCAACTATCAAGGAAGTAGAAAAGTGAAAACCCCACATCCCTATTTATAATGGGACATGGGGCTTGTAATATAATATGGTGAAGGCTTATTCAGTAGCAATCACCTCCAATTCTACCAATCCGCCCTTAGGAAGTGCACAGATTTGGAAAGCACTGCGTGCAGGATATGGAGCCTTAAAATACTGGGAGTAAACCTCATTTACTTTAGCAAAGTCATTGATGTCTGTGAGGAAAAGCGTTGTCTTGACGACATTATCTAAGCCTAAGCCTTTAGCCTCAAGAATAGCTTTGACATTCTTGAATACTTGATGAGCTTGACCCTCAACATCATCACTCGCAAATGCCCCTGTCGTAGGATTTAGACCCAATTGACCAGAAACAAATACTAAGCCATTAGCCGCAACGGCTTGTGAATATGGACCAACAGCTGCCGGACCATTTGGTGTGCTAATAATCTCTTTATTCATAACTTTAGTGTTTAATGTATGATTAATAATCCTAACTATCGTTTTTGTCTTATCGCCTCATAGAGTAAAATGCCAGTAGCTACCGAGACGTTAAGCGAACCTATTTCGCCGTACAATGGGATACGCACTAAACTATCGCATTGCCCTAATGAAGATTCCGAAAGACCGACATCCTCTGCCCCCATAACCACAGCAAGGGGACCTCGCATATCACATTTATACATTAGGTCGTTTGCCTTTTCGGATGCCCCAATCAGCTTAACCCCTGACTGCTTTATGTACGCCAACGCCTCCTCGATACTGCTTTCGCGACAAACTGCAATACGAGAGAGTGCCCCCGCAGACGTCTTGACGGCATCCGAAGTGACGGAAACCGAATTCTGCTCAAATATAACGATGGCATCAACACCGGTGCATTCGCAGGTGCGGGCAATGGCACCAAAGTTGCGGACATCGGTAATGCCGTCGAGGACGACTATGAAAGGGTCTCTGCCTGCTTCGAATAATGTGGGTATCACTTCATGCAATCGAAAGTAGTGGGTTGCGGCTTTCACTGCAATAATACCTTGATGATTGCGGTGTGTAAGCCTATTTAGCTTTTCAATGGGGACCCTCCGAATGGGTACTCTATGCTCACCTAAAGCCTGCCGTAATTCCTCTAATTGGTTGCTGTGGGTCTCCCTTTTGAGATATATAAAGTCGATCTCTTCGCCAGCATCTAACGCCTCTTGGATAGCGTGGATACCAAAAATCATTTCATCACGCTCCCTGCCTTTATTGCCCCTTGTAGAGGGCCTCCGACTATAAGGGTTTTGCTTCGGTGGTTTATTCATTGTCATCATTATTTATGTTGTGCCAATAACTCTCTTGCATTCTCGAGGGCAGCTTGTGTCATTTTTGCTCCAGTAAGCATGGTGGCTAATTGGAATACCCTGTCCTCGCCTTGTACTTCATTAATCGTCGTGTAGTATGTATTCTGCTCTTTCTCTTTTGTGACAACTAATTGAGCCGTAGCTAAAGCTGCAATCTGTGGTAAGTGCGTGATTGAAATGACCTGAATGTGCTTCCCCAAACGTTGCATTACCCTACCTAATTTCTCAGCAATTTCACCACTTACCCCTGTGTCTATCTCATCAAATATCACCGTGGGTAAAGTGGTATGTGCCGCGAGAATTGTCTTAAGTGCCAGCATAAAGCGGGAAATCTCCCCCCCCGACGCAATATCTCTAATGGGTTGAAGTGTCGTCTGATTATTTGTGGCAAAGAGAAATTGGATGGAATCAATACCTGTATCTGATAGCTCTATTAGGGTGTCAAACTTCACCTCGAATGACGCTCCAGCAATCCCAAGTTCGTGCATCAGCGTATGCAAAGGAGACAATAAGCCTTTTGCCGCATCACTACGAGTACTTGTGATATTCGAGGCTATGCTTAATGCTTTTTGGTGCTTCTGCTCGACTTCTACCGATAATTGCTGGAGATAGTCACTAGAATTATTTAATTCCTCAAGTCTACTTTCGTACTCATCCCTAAGGGCTATCAATTCGTCCTCATTACTAAGTCTAAACTTATAAAGTAGCCCCTGGAGAAGATCAAGCCGAGTCTCAATGGATACCAATTCCTCTGGGTCCACCTCTACGATATCCATTAAGCCTTCAGCTTCTCTTACGATATCATCAAGCTCTAAAGATGTATTTTCCAATCGATCACACAGCACAGAAAGCTTGGGATTATGCTCGGAAACCCTATTGAGAAGTCTGGTAACAGCATTCAACTGAGGTAGCACTCCTTCGTGCCTTTCATCACTATCAGTAAATGCAGATATCATATGAAGACCTTCTGTGATTTCGGCACTATGCTGAGCTATTGTTTGTCTCTTCTCCAATTGGTTCATCTCACCTTCGTGGAGATTTGCTTCGTCAAGTTGTTGAAATTGAAAGGCAATAAACTCTTCCTCTTTTTTGCTATCTGCTAAACGTTTAAACTCCTTATCATATCGCTTTTTTGCCTCTTGGTAGTCTCTAAATGCGGTATGATACTCCTCCAAGATGGTATTATTCTCCGCAAGAGTGTCTAATACGCTAAGCTGATAGTCTGTATCTCCGATGAGCATATTGTTGTGTTGCGAATGGATGTCTACCAGATGTACGCCAATCTCTTTCATCACACTTGCCGTTACGGGAGTGTCATTAATGAAAGCTCTACTTTTGCCCGTATCTATTATCTCACGTCGTATCGTACAGAGACTATCATAATCTAAGTCGTTGTGGATAAAAATATCCTTCAAAGTTTCTTTTGCACTTGAGAGATCAAAATCTGCCTCTACGACTGCTTTTGATGCCCCATCGCGGATACTTTTAGTATCAGCTCGATTGCCAAGTAATAGGCTAATAGCACCCACCAAGATGGACTTTCCTGCTCCCGTTTCTCCTGTAATCGAAGTGAATCCATCCCGAAGTTGTAGCTCCAATTCTCTGATAAGGATAAAGTCTTTGATGTATAGTCGTGTAATCATCTTGTAAATACAATTGTGGGGAAAAGCTCCTCAGCGAGACGTTTATTTTCTGTAGCTAATGAAGTTTTATTTAGCTCAAAATACTGGCTTAGTTGGATAACTTTGGCATCTGAGAATAACCTAAAAAACGAAAGAGTACTATCAAGTTCACGAAGTTGCAGTAACCCCGTCAACACGATTTTTGTTGTATCACCATAAGCTTGTGCCGTTGGGCTATCGACACCTTGCCTATGGTACAAATACCATAGTTCCCTAAACTTGTCGCCCCATTCTGACCTCAGCTCCAGCAGATGTATATCTGGGATGTATTTAGATGTTTGATACTTCGTGGCAGTGTAAATACTTCTCCACGCATCTGATAGGTATTGAGAATACCTTTCGAGGTACTCTAAAAAGGGGTTTCCCCCATATAGGGCGAAGCTGTCGTAGTAATACATGGCTCCTAAGGTCGCATAATAATACACCTTGCGGAGTATTACGGTCTCAGGCACATCGGTATTTTGCAGATCAAGAGTGTGCTGAGACTGATACGTGAAAGTGAAATTGCTTTCGTCAAATAGCACCAATAGGTCTTGGCTTTTACCACCATATACTGGACGATATAGTGCCACTTCCATGCTCCCACTATACTCATTACCTAAGGCTTTGTCTATATATAGAGCTATGGTAATATCTATAGGACGCTTTGGCACATACCCTACCTTAATATGGGGGGCGTACCGCTCAAGCATCATACTTAGTTGCTCCTCTAAGTTAGACAGTTCCCTTTGCGAAGTCTCGGGAAGCCCATAATCATTGATGATGATATTAGGGTTAAAAAGACTTTGCCCATTCGCTCCTATGAAGGCGAAAAGTAGAAAGAGACTTATGAGAATTGCTCGCATCTACATTTACTTATTGCTCTGTGCCTCCTCAATCTTATCAATGATTGCCTCAGCAACTTGTCGTTTTGTCATCAAGGGGAGGGTAATTGGTTCGCTTGTTGTTTGAGACAAAAGGGTCACCTTATTTGTATCTACCCCGAAGCCGGCTCCCTCATCTTCTAATGAATTAACTACGATTAAATCAAGCTTCTTTCTCCTCATTTTGTCCTGAGCAATCTCTGTGGTAGCATGGCTCTCCAGTGCGAACCCCACGTGAATTTGTGTCGCACTCTTACTCTCTCCCATAACGGCTGAGATGTCGGGGTTAGGTACAAGATCCAGGGATAGCTGCTCCACTTTTTCGCGCTTGATCTTCTGCTCGCTTTGATGAGTAACCCTATAGTCAGCAACGGCGGCACAGAATATTGCCACATCGTAAGCATCCCTAAAGGATTCGCAGATTTCCAACATCTGCAAGGCACTCTCTACCTTTTGGATGTGGATATTATCCCCTTTAGGCAAAATAGATACTGGACCGGTGACGAATTCGACTTCTGCACCACGCTCGGTCACTACTTCAGCAAGAGCTTTGCCCATCTTCCCGGTAGAGTAATTTCCGATAAAGCGAACAGGGTCGATTCTTTCGTATGTAGGTCCTGAGGTTATCAGCACTTTTTTCCCCTCGAGAGTAGGTCTATGATTAGGTGAGAGGTGTTGGTCAATGACGTTAAATATCTCCTCCGGTTCTGCCATTCTCCCCTTACCCATTAAGTGGCTTGCCAATTCGCCTTCATTAGGTTGCACCATTACGACACCCCAGTTTTCAAGTTGAGCGATCGACTTAGCGGTCGATGGGTGGGCAAACATATCCATATCCATTGCAGGGGCAATAAAGACCGGAGCTCTACACGATAGATAAGTAGTTACGAGCAAATTATCTGCAATGCCATTTGCCATTTTGCCTAAAGTGTTAGCCGTAGCCGGTGCAATCACCATAGCATCTGCCCATATCCCTAAGTCCACATGGCTGTGCCAAGATCCTGTCCGTTCCTCAAAGAAGTCTGATAAGACTGGCACACCGGTAAGCGTTGATAGCGTAAGTGGACTGATAAACTCCTTAGCTGCGGGGGTCATCACTACTTGTACCTCAGCCCCCGCTTTTACGAAAAGACGAGCAAGGATGGCACTCTTGTATGCGGCTATACTACCTGTAATACCTAAAATGATATGCTTTCCTTTCACTTCCTACCTGCCTTAATCATTATTTTTTGAAGGTGCATTTTGGTGTCTTTAGGGAAGACACCGTCCATCATCCACATATAATAATTGGGTTCTTTACGAAGTACATCCTCCACAGGTTGCCCCTTATATTTCCCAAAGTTAAAGCAGGGGATATGCTGGTCGTTGTACACCATTCTCCCTGCGAGATCTACGTTGTTGTTCTGTTTGGTGTACTCATGGAGTGAAGTTACGTCATTAGGAAGCTCCTGATACATATCCAATTGTCCCCGAAGTACGTCATATGTTGCCCTTGTATCTACATCCGCAGAGTGAGCTCCCTCAAGGTCTCCACCAGCATAGAATTTGTATGCCGCTGTAAGGGTGCGAGGTTCGTTTTTGTAGTAGATGACTTGTACGTCTACCACTTTGCGAGTGCTAAAGTCTACTGGTATTCCTACCCTCTGTAGCTCTTCAGCGAGAAGGGGTATGTCAAATCGGTTGCAGTTATATCCGCCCAAGTCACTATTCTCAATAAATGACGCGACACGCTTACCAACTTCTGCAAAAGTAGGCTTATCAGAGACTTTTTCGTCCGTAATGCCATGGACGGCTGAGGCATTCTCAGGAATAGGTATTTGAGGGTTGACCAATGAGTGGAGCGTCTCTTCGGTGCCGTCAGGATTGACTTTAAGCAAAGCTATCTCCACAATCCTATCATTCACTATATCTAATCCAGTCGTCTCAAGGTCAAAAAAGACAATAGGTCGTATTAGATTAAGCTCTCTCATATCCCGGATTAGCTATAAATAAAAGGCATGACAGCGATGACGATCTCTACCCCGGCTTCGGTGCCGATAGGGGTGATAATCGCAGCACGTGTGGCATCACCTATCTTCATCTGGATATTGGCCGATGAGAGTACTGATAGCACCTGTATCAGATGCTCAGAGCGGAAAGAGAAGCGAGCCTCTGAGGCGCTGAATGATACTGGTATTACCTCCTCTGCTTTGGTGCTAAAGTCGATGTCATTTGACTTTAGTGTTAGCTGTGTCGAGGAGATATCAAAGCTAATGAGATCTAATCCCTTATTGGCAAATACAGCCACACGCCTTGTAGCAGAGAGCATTTGCACTCTGTCTGCCTCAAGAGACTTATCGTTGTCCTCAGGTACCACGGTCTCATAGTTAGGATATTTACCTTCTAAGAGCCTACATTGCAACTCGATCTTATCGCACACAAAGCGAGCATAGTTGTCATAAAACTCCATTTTAAGTGTCCCCTCATCCTCCTTATCCAGTACCTGAGATAGTAATTGCATAGGTTTGCGATAGAGGTTAAACTTATGAGATTCATCTACATTAAGCCCTAACATTGAGTGCCTGTAGTAAGCCAGCATATAGCCATTAGTGGCGACAAAGGTGATATGCTCTGGGCGTAGATCTACGTGGATGCCATTCATAATAGGGCGCATATCGTCGTTACTGGTGGCATAAAGAGTGTTCTCTAAAGCTTCAACGAAGTTAGCGATCGGCATCTCAATCTGCACTTTACCCTCCTCGAGGCTCACAACGCCTGGGAAGTCATTACCACGTGTTACGGGAAAAGAGAAAAAACCATTATTGTACTGAGCTTGCAATTCATATTGCTCTTCGTTTAGCGTAAACTCCATCATCTGGTTGGAGATTTCGCGAAGAGGGTCCATCAATTGCTTAACACGTACACAGAAACACATATCCTCACCCTCTTTACTCGTCAAGTGAAAGTGGGTAGATATACGTGTCTCGCCATCTGTAGTGGTCAAGTACAATTCTTCGCCTTTTACTTCAAAAAGAGCAAACTCCATAATGGCAGGCTGATTTTTACCTCCAATCACCTTGCCTACAATCTGTAGATGCTCTCTCAGCTCGTCACTCAAAAACTTAAACTTCATAGGTATCTATGTAATAAATATGTATTATCAATAATAATGCAATATACCGCAATAATGCAGAAGAAAGTGCTACTCAATGCCTTCACTGCAATATGTCCTCAAATGTACTAAATTATTAAATATCATTCAAATTGTTAGGGCTATTAGGACGGCATCTACCTAAAACCGCTATAAAATATACGAGAGCATAGAGATGTTCGGATACCTAATATTCGTCTCAGCGTATTCCCTATACTCGCTGAGGCAAATACCCGGTATTTGTCGGAGCTAATATAGGGAATCTGCTTAGACGAATATAGGGTCTCCTTTGTGGCTGATGTATGTCTCTGCTTTTGAGCAATGGGGATAACTATTTAGGAAGTGTGCATATTGGGGCACATAAATTAATTGCCAAAATATGGTACCTTTGTCGGGGGAAAAGTGTGGCATTTAGACTTTATAGATGAAAAAACGAGCAAAGGGTAATTATCTCTTACGAGGCTTCGTGGTGTTGTTTTTAGGTAGCTGTTTGGCTTATATTATTTCTACCTCTGCCAGCTATATGGGGGTGGACATTAAGCCTTTTAACCCTCTGCGTAGCTTTTTGCCTAAGGGTAGCCCTCCTATGATTGATGAGGATCGGTTGGTCGATACTACACTTCTTGCCACCACCCTCTCAATGGATTCTTTAGGAAGTGAAGCAATTAGGGAAGATTCTTTACAAGGTAAGATACATCAGCCAATTATCCCAGAGGATGCGTCTCTCAATGATAGTCTGCCTTTGCTCGTGGATTATTCGGAAAGTCAAAGTGCGTTATCTCAATTGCGTTCATTGCTTTTAGAGGCTAAGAGTCAGCCTTTATACATTGCCTTTTTAGGGGATTCGTTTATTGAGGGAGATATATTAGTAGGGGACTTTCGGCAAAAGCTTCAAGATAAATATGGGGGATGCGGTGTAGGGTATGTCCCAATGACCTCTCCGGTATCTCGCTTCAGGCAAACTATTAAGCATAGGTTTGGTGGAGCTTGGAAGTCCGCAACATTGCTACATTCGGGTCGCTTTACACTTTCGGGCATGTACGATCATCTTTCGGGTGATGGTTTTGCAGAATATGATATGATTAAGGGGATTCCCTCATTGGCACATATTCATCGGGCTTCGATTGTTTATGAGACTAATTCGGAAGGAATGATCACTACAACCATCAATGATTCAATTATTGAGACGCACATTTTAGAGGCTACGGGTAGCGGTGTATTGTCGAGACTCGAGGTTAATTACCCACAAATTACCAGTATTAAGGTGGAGGGCAATGGTGAGGATATCAATATTCATGGTGTTTATCTTGATGGTGATAGAGGTGTCTCGGTAGATAATTTTAGTGTCCGGGGATCGTTAGGTGGAGACTTGCTTAAGGTAAATAGTGGATTGGTCAACTATATGAAAGGGATACGCCCATATCAATTGATCGTACTCTCTTATGGGCTTAACGCTCTCTCAACCGAGGAGAATGGTGATGATTATTCATGGTACTACCATAAGCTGAAAAAGAGTATTCAACACCTAAAGTCTTTATATCCTGATGCTCTATTCCTCATACTTTCGGTCTCTGATAGAGCAACGATTATGGAGGGTGAGGTCATAACGCTTCCCGGGGTATACCAAATCCGAAAACACCAGATACGATTGGCCCGCGAGGAAGGTTGTCTTTTTTGGGACACTTTTTCGGCTATTAAGCGGATGGGAGGTATAGAGACGATGGTCCAAAAAGGGTGGGCGGCTAAGGATTATACGCACTTTAGTGGTGCCGGGGGGCGAAAGTTGGCTGAGCTGTTGTATCATTCAATAGTGGAGGAGTAGGGGATGCGAAGAGTCTTTTTGGGATTACTCTGTATGCTGAATGCCCTATCTTTTTGCTGTATGGCTCAGGAAAGATCATTCGGTAAGGTGGATCTGAGGGATGATAATGCGTGTATGCTCAAGGCTCCAGAGGGTTATCTGGATGAGTTTTGGGCATCTTGCTCATCCTTGAGTGCGGACTCTACTGTGTCCGTGGTGCATTTAGGCGACTCGCATGTGCAAGGGGGATTTTTTAGTATGCCGATACGAGATTTTTTTGATGACTATTTTGGTTTAGCGGGATTGGGATGGGTCGCTCCCTATTCTTTCTTCCGTACGAATCAGCCATACCCCTCTAAGTGTATTAATAGGGGGGGAGCATGGTCGGGTTGCTTTATCACTCGTAGAAAGTATAGTGGCTCACCAAGCCCAACGGGTATCGCCATGACGGCAACAGGCAAGGGTATTCATGAAGTTGAGATACGTGCAGATGGCTTTTTCCCAATTAAGAAGGCTGTGGTTTTTAGGGACGCTTCAGCATCACCTGTATATATTAAAGGAGAAATACCAAAAGGACACTCGGCGGAAGTCAAAGGGACAGTAGTAGTAGACACATTATCTATTAAACTGAATACCGGTACCCTCTCTTTGATGGTTCCGGCGGGGACCACTTGGTACGGAGTGAGCCTTGAGAGCTATTCAAGTGGGGTATTACTTCATACTATTGGGTACAATGGAGCATTTTATAGTTCGTTTTGCGTGTCTGAGTTTGTTGACCATTTGTCCATGCTTCGTCCGAAGCTGATATTGGTATCATTAGGGACTAATGACCTACTTGTGCAGAAGTTTAGTAGCAGTACTTTTGCTCAAAATGTGCGAATGCTGGTGCGGTCGTTGCAACGAAGTATGCCTAATGTGGCGATTGTCTTGACCTCCCCGTTGGCCTCGTACAGACAAAAAAGGATTCGTAAAAGGCAATATGTGTGGGAGTATAATCCTAATGCAGGTGTGGTGGCTAAGGTGTTGGAGGAGGAGGCGAATGCTTTGGGATGTGGATACATTGACCTATTTGATACTTTCGGAGGAGCGAAGGGGTTTGACGCGTTGTTGCGATCTAATGTCTTTGCAGGTGATAGCATTCATCTGACGAAGGAGGGGTATTATCTCGTGGGGGATGCGATCTCTTTCGCTCTGCTTAAGGACTATCGTAGGTACTTAGGTAGCGAAAAAGAACCCGATAAGAGGTGGCAACAAGGGTCGCTGAAATGGGATGTTCCAAGTGTGAAGCAGAAGTAGTAAAACAGAGTAATTATTAAGAAATGTTAGACGTATTCAAGTACAATCCTCAGGCTCCGATGCTATTTAATAGTGGGTTATTTCTGCTCCTATTTTTATGTTTTATCCCTCTTTATTATGCCCTTAGGCATAAGCAACTGAGCCGGATTATATATGTAGTCCTCTTTTCACTCTACTTTTACTACAAAAGCAGTGGTGCTTATTTCGTTATCCTAATCCTTACTGCTGCGGTCGATTTTTTTGTCGGTCGGCAAATGTCGTGTGTAGGAAAAGGAGATAAGAAGTGGTGGCTTATCGTGTTGCTGGTATTCAACTTAGGGATGTTGGGTTACTTTAAGTACACGAACTTTTTATTCGACACTTTTGGCCCGATTTTTTATGGTTTGGGCGAATGCTTAGGCTGGGTACAGAGTCCATTTGAAGGGCATCATTTTGATATTTTTCTCCCTGTAGGCATCTCGTTTTTTACCTTCCAATCAATGAGCTATGTGATAGATATCTATCGTGGTGAAATCAAGCCTTTAAGGAGGTGGATAGACTATCTCTTTTATGTCTCTTTCTTCCCTCAGCTGGTGGCTGGTCCTATTGTGCGAGCTAAGGATTTCATCCCTCAGATTTACAGAGAGCCAGTGGTTAGTAAGGCTGAGTTTGGCGAAGGATTGTATTTGATCCTATTCGGGTTGCTCAAAAAAACGGTCATCTCCGATTATATCAGTCTAAACTTCGTGGACCGAGTGTTCGATGCACCTGCACTTTATACGGGTTTCGAAAATCTTATGGCTATATATGGGTATGCCCTCCAAATATATTGCGACTTTTCGGGTTACTCAGATATGGCGATTGGGATAGCATTATGGCTGGGATTCAGGTTTAATATCAACTTTGATTTTCCATACCAATCCGCTACAATAACAGAGTTTTGGAGAAGGTGGCATATATCGCTATCGTCTTGGCTCAAGGACTATCTCTACATCTCTCTTGGAGGAAATCGTAAGGGCAAAGTGCGGACATATATCAACCTCATAATCACCATGCTCCTCGGAGGATTATGGCATGGTGCTAATCTTAGGTTTATTATCTGGGGCGGGCTACACGGGCTGGCTCTTGCTTTCCATAAGTGGTTACTTTCTTTAAGTACCCACTTTAAGCCTATAGGTAATGGTATGAACCCTTTATGTAGAGCGTTGTCTACCCTCCTTACATTTCACTTTGTCTGCTTCGCGTGGATCTTCTTTAGAATGCAAAATCTTTCGGATGTATGGGTAATGCTGGATATGGTATTCCATGAGTTTCATCCTGAGATTATGGGTCAGTTTGTAGAGGGCTACAAGATTATAAGTATCCTAATGATTTTGGGCTTTGTCACTCATTTCATCCCAGCTTTTCTTCGGACAAAAGTTAAGGATTGCATAATTAGGATGCCGTTGATAATGCAAGCGGTGCTTATGGCTGTGGTACTTATCATTATCGTACAATTCCGTTCGGCGGGCGTTCAACCCTTTATCTATTTTCAGTTTTAGTGCAATATATTTTTTTTACTCAGGAAAAGAGATTACCTTTGTGGAGCAATAGCATTAAGAGTACTAACTAATTGTGAATTGAAAGTATAGTAAATAAGAGTCTTTCAAGGTATAACTATTGAGCGGGGTAGTTGGTAGCGATCCAGTACGGGTTATGAGCTGTAGTAGCTTTTCCGTAAGGGATTGTTTCTTTTATTCTCAGTCAATAAAATTTGACTTAGTTGCTATTGATTAATAATTAGTAGAGCGAATTAGGAGGATATGGAATACATTTATATGACAGAGGAGGGATATCAAAACCTCCTCGAAGAGATACGGAAGCTTGAGGAGATTGAGCGACCAGAGGTGATTCAAGCTATAGCTGAAGCAAGGGATAAAGGCGATCTCTCTGAGAATGCTGAGTATTCTGCGGCAAAGGAAAAACAGGCCCTTTTAGAGGATAGAATTGCTCAACTCCGTGTGCAACTGTCGAATATCAGGATTATTGATACTAAAAAGATGAGTACCGATACTGTGCAAATGCTCAATACAGTAAAGATACGCAACATGAAAAATAATCAGGTTAAGACCTACACTATTGTCTCAGATACGGAGAGCGATATTAAGAAAGGTAAAATGGCGATTTCTACACCTATTGCTCAGGGAATTATCGGTAAGAAAGTGGGCGATGTGGTAGATATCGAGGTGCCAGCCGGGATAGTAACATTCAAAATTGAGGAAATATCAATATAGTTATGGCAACAATCTTTACAAGAATTATTAAGGGAGAGATTCCTGGGTATATAGTAGCTGAGAATGATGATTTTTGTGCATTCCTGGATGCCTTCCCTGTGCAATATGGTCATACACTTATTGTACCTAAAAAAGAGGTGGATTATATTTTTGATCTTTCGGCTGACGAATTAGCGAGGATGATGTCCTTTACTAAGCAGGTGGCAATAGCTATTAAAAAAGCAACGGATTGCCGGAAGGTTGGAATGGCTGTCATAGGCTTAGAAGTTCCTCATGCACATATACACCTTGTTCCTATGCAAAAAGAAAAGGATATGGATTTCAATGTTAAAATAACCGAACCAGAACAAAGCAAGATGAAGGATGTACATCAGAGAATAAAGTCATTCCTATAGTACATCTTTTTACTCCGATATTGGTGAGGACTACCCTAAGTATTACTTCTAAGGTAGTCCTTATTTTTTTGTCTTTTTGTATGAGATGTTATGAAGGTGATAGGTTGTGTATATATAAATTTGTTATCCGTACACTTAAAAAATCTAAAATAGTATATATCTAACGGATTTTACGATTATTTACTCTATATTTGGAAGTGAAAAGGGATGGTTAATGTATTGATTATCGTCTCTTTTCATTGGATTGTTACAAGAGAATATATATTATATACATTCATTTTTTTAACTTTGCTTTAATATGAATAAGACTGAATTTGTTGCTGCGGTTGCAGAGAAAGCAGAACTCACAAAAGTTGATGCTAAGAAAGCTGTAGATGCAGGTATTGAGGTCATCCGTGAGCGGATGAAAAAAGGGGATAAGGTGACTATTATCGGTTTCGGGACATTCTCTGTTAGCGAGCGTGCAGCTCGTGAGGGCATTAATCCTCAAACTAAGAAAAAGATGCACATCCCAGCACGCAAAGTCGTTCGCTTTAAGCCAGGTGCCGCTTTAGATCTTAACACAAAGAAAAAGAAGTAAGTACTATCTTGAAGCCTTTAGATAGCGTTTGCTATCTCTTCAAAGATCCAACAGCTTTACCCTTGCTTATGCGAGAGTAGAGCTGTTCTTATTATAAACCATTCTGACGCAATACTTGTTATATTGGTGAGTGTATGACATTCAATGAGAGATAATAATGTAACATTAATAGTAACATATATAATTACAGGAGAAGTATGAAGTACGAACTTATTAAGCTTCCATATGCAAAAGATGCATTGGAGCCAGTTATCAGTGAAAAGACCATTAACTTGCATCACGGCAAGCACCTCCAGACATATGTCAATAACCTCAATAAGCAGATAGAGGGGACGAAGTTTGAGGATATGGAGCTTGTGGAGATTGTAAAGAAAGCCGAAGGTGGTATCTTTAACAATGCAGGTCAGACCCTTAATCACAACCTTTATTTTCAGCAATTTGCACCTAAGGGGAAAGGCGAACCTAAAGGTGACTTCCTTAAAGCCATTGAGGCTAAGTGGGGGACAGTAGAAGACTTTAAGAAACAATTCGAGACTGAAGCTGCTGGACTTTTCGGTTCGGGATGGGCTTGGTTAGCTACTGATAAGTCAGGCAAGCTATCCATCCAAAAGTATGGTAATGCAGGTAATCCAGTAGTGGATGACCTTACACCTTTATTATGTGCAGACGTTTGGGAACACGCCTATTACGTTGACTATGAGAATAGGCGTCCAGAGCATCTTTCTAAGCTTTGGGATATCATTAACTGGGAAGAGATTGCAAAGCGTTACGACGCAAGATAATCGTTATTACCATAAGTTATTAGGGCATATTTACTTCTTTAGGAGGTAAATGTGCCTCTTTTTTGTCTCTAAACGTCGTATATCACTCAAATAGATTGCAATAACCTTTGGTTATTCAATGAAAATAGGTACCTTTGCAGACGCATTTATTTTTTTACTAACAATAATAATTATATGATGAACAATTACGAGACCGTTTTCATTTTAACTCCCGATTTGTCTGCTGATCAGGCAAAGGAAGCGGTAGAGAAGTTCACCGGTCTTATCACCGAAAATGGTGGCAAGGTTGTGAATGCAGAGGAATGGGGTATGCGTAAACTTGCCTATCCTATTCAGGGTAAGTCTACTGGCAATTATGTTTTTGTGGAGTTTGAGAGTGAACCATCATTTATCGAAACGCTTGAGGTTAACTACCGTCGTGACGATAAAGTAATGCGTTTCCTTACCTTCCGTCAGGATAAATATGCTTTGGAGTATGCTGAGAAACGTCGTCGCAATCGCAAAGAAACAAAGCCTGTAGCGGAAGAGGAGAAGACCGAGGTGGTAGCTGAGGAAAATAACTAAGTAGACGAAAGGAGATTATTATGGCAAAAAAGAGCAAAGGAAGATCTGAGGTACGCTATCTAACGCCTCTATCTATGGATCGCAACCGTAAGAAGTATTGCCGCTTTAAGAAAGCAGGTATTAAGTATGTAGACTATAAGGATCCTGAGTTCCTTAAAAAGTTCCTTAATGAGCAAGGCAAGATATATCCTCGTCGTCTCACTGGTAACTCCCTGAAGATGCAACGCCGTGTGGCACAAGCTGTAAAGCGGGCCCGTCACTTGGCATTGCTCCCATATGTTACCGATATGATGGAGTAGTTTGCGTAGTATTAATTGTATAATAAGATAAGAGGAGACAGAATATGAAGATTATTTTGAAAGAGGATATGCCTAACTTAGGCTTCAAAGGCGAGATCGTAGAGGTAAAGCCTGGCTATGGTAGAAACTTTCTAATCCCACAAGGCAAAGCTGTTATTGCTTCGGAGTCTGCTGTAAAAGTGCTTAAAGAGAATCAGCGTCAGCAGGCATCTAAATTAGCTGCAGAGCGTGACAATGCACAGAAGATTGCTGATAAGATTGAGGGTACAAAGCTTACTATCGAGGTAAAGACGAGCAATACTGGTCGTATTTATGGTTCAGTTTCATCTTCAATGGTGGCTGACGAGCTTGAGAAACTTGGGTTTACTGAGATCAATCGTAAAATGCTCTTAGTTCCTGGTATTAAGGAAATCGGTGAGTATGTTGCAAAGGTTCGCTTACACAAAGACGTAACCGTTGATGTACCTGTTACCGTTGTGTCGGATACCCCTATCGTAAAGGAAGCTCCCAAAACGGAGGAGGCTAAGGAAGAAATTCTTGCTACTCCTGAAGATGAGGTGGCAGAGGCTTCCGTCGCACCAGAGGCAGAGTAATCGTTGCATTAGTGCTGAGCTGCTTAGCTCTCAGTAGAGCTAAATAACTATATATAGCTGTGTAGATAGCCACATAAGGCTCTACACAGCTATTATTTTTATTCGGATTTTTTGTTTCTATTACTATCTTTAGTAGATACTCCATTTTCAATAAATCCTGTAAGTAGAGTACATAGTTTTTACTTCTACCTAATGCAAAAATGCAATCTCACTTATGGCAATTTAGTAAGAGGTAAAATGCGAATATAGATAAAGCGTTTAGTGAATATACGGAATTCTTCATGACAAATACCGTATATTCGCTTATCCTTATTTAGGGAATCAACGTTAACAGGTGTCATAAGCTCTACTTAGTGCTATGGAGATTACATGCGATTCATGACAGAGTCGAAAGCTCCCTTAGCTTGGTACCTATTCTTTGTTTGGTTAAAAGTATATGTGATCTTAATACTAATTGTGTAACCGTCTCTCTTTTCGTTATACAGCTGAGTATGTCGGCTATATACTTTGACTTTACTGCCTGTAGGTATGAATCAATCTACAGAAATTGAGGTGATGAGATTCTTATTCTTGAGCCACGTTTTGGTTAATTCAGCCCATCTGTATAATTGACTTTGGATGAGGTCCATTGTGGGTAGGCTTCAAAATGGTGTGTATTTGACGTTACAGCTCATGGTCATATCGTGAGGTAGGCTAAACGAAGGAGCTATACTTTGCCCCTGGATTGGTGATGCCTCTATAGATTTTAGGAGATGTGGTTTGAGATCTTTAAGATCTGTAGAATTGGTTATTTTTCGATCGTTGATGTAGATGATAGGGCCCACTTACCTGTGACTTTTATGGTCAAATAATATGTAGTTGTCAACACAAATATCCTAATATGTGATGTGCATATTGGAAGATAATACTTACTAACATTACAGTATTTGATGTGAAAATGAAAGAATTACGTGTATTGGATACTATTTGAGTCGTATCTCTATTTTCGCGATGGTGTATTGCTGTACAAACGTTGCCATATGTTTTTCAATAAGTTTTCGCCTTTGGGTAACATATGATAGTACAACTGGCGAAAAACAAATGATTTGTAGTATATTATCTGATGTGATAATAAGGTCGACATGCAACTTTTGTAAGATTTTATCTGGTATCATTTCCCAGACTTCTTTTAGTTCTTTATACCGATCAAGCGTCTTGAAAACCTCCATTTCGCTTTTTCCTTTCTTTATTAGCTCCCCAATGGAGTGGGTTTTATAATGTCTCATTTACTCGTAATGTCTGTAAATGAGCCGTTAATTGCTCTAAAGATAGAATAACTACCCTCGGCTCTCCTTAGTAATATCTTGTCTAAATACTTACGATTAGTATCACTCATAAATATCTGACCGAACTGGTTTCCACCTACTAAATCCACGATCTTTTCAACTCGCTTCTCATCCAGCTTATCAAAGATATCGTCTAAAAGTAATATCGGTAAATTATTGGGATACATCTCGCAAAGCATACTATATTGAGCTAGTTTAAGGGCCACCATATAACTCTTATTCTGCCCCTGTGAACCCAATTTCCGTACCAAATAATTATTGAGCACCATCTTTAAGTCGTCTCTATGAGGTCCTATTCGAGTATAGCCACACGCTAAATCTATTTTCAGATTCGCTTGCCAAGAGTGTAGAAAATCCTCTTCGTTTGGCTCCTCCACTTCACCCGATGAGACATATGATAGCTGTACCTCCTCGTCAGTATGGTCGGTAATCGTTTTGTAGTAATGAAGAAATAGCGGAGATAGCCTCCAGAGCCATTCTTTTCGGCACTCAACTATTTTTTGTGCCAATGGAGCCATCTGCATATTTAGCACGTCAAGGAGAGAAAGATCCAATCCCATCTCTTGCTTGAGCAGTTTATTCCTCTGCTCCAACAGAGATTTATAGCCCTTTGCTATGGTCAGAAATTCTCGTGATTCTTGAGATATGCTTTGGTCAATAAAGTTACGGCGTTCTTGACTCCCCCCTTGTATCAATTCGATATCATTAGGGGCGACCATTACGAGTGGAAATAACCCGATATGGTCAGACATCTTTGTGTATTCCTTTTTATTGCGTTTCAGTACCTTGTTTTTCCCCTTTTGTAACCCTATAGTTACTTGTTCGATTGCATCTTGTACCTTGTATTCGCCCGATACCAATGCCATTTCTTCACCATGTCGGATGATCATTGAGTCGGGCAAGTACCCATTGGTACGTGTAAAGGAGAGGAAGTAAATGCTATCTAATAGATTGGTCTTACCCATTCCATTAGCCCCAATAATGCAATTAAGTTTATCGGAAAAACTGAGTGCAGCTTCTTCGATATTCTTGTAATTGGTTAGCGAAAGATGCTTTAGCGTCATTTAATTTACACCCACAAGAAATGAGATATTTTCGGTAAATAGTTTCACTGACATCGCCATTAGAATTACACCAAAAAACTTACGCAATACGTATATACCACCTTGACCAAAAAGGTGCTCGACAAAGTCTATTTTCTTAAGTACAACAAATACGACTACGAGGTTAAGCAAAGTCGCAATGATGATATTCACAAGGGCATAAGAGGCTCTAAACGAGAGCAAAGTGGTAAACGAAGCCGCACCGGCTATCAATGGAAAGACGAGTGGTACAAAAGAACTGCCCCCCCCCGGTGCATCATTACGGAAGATCTCCACCCCGAAGATCATCTCAAAGGCAAGTAAAAATAGGATGATAGCACCTGCTGCTGCGAAGCTCTGGATGTTGATATTAAGAAAGCCTAAAAGCCACTCCCCAAAAAATAAGAATCCAATAAGAATAATGGCTGAAAATAGGACTGTCTTAAACGGTTCTATACGCTGTCCAGATTGCTTTAGATTGATAACTATTGGGATCGCACCGATGATATCAATCACGGCAAATAGCACCATAAACACACTCGCTATTTCGGTAAAGTCTGTCTTGCTAAATACTTCTGAAAACCAGTTCATACTAATAATATGATTTTAAATAATGATAAAATATGACGACCCTAAATGTGCCATTCCCAACGTAGATAATAGAAAATGAGACCGACAGCATTAATGGCTACCGATCTCATTAGCTCTATTACCACCAAAGATTTAGTAGCTCTTTTTCTCGCGTATGCGTGCTTTCTTACCTGTAAGATTCCGTAGGTAATAAAGCTTGGCACGGCGTACATGTCCTTTTCTGTGTACTGTAATCTCATCAATAAATGGTGAATTAAGAGGGAAGATTCTCTCAACACCCACACCACTCGACATCTTACGTACTGTGAAACGACGATTATCACCCTCACCAGAAATCTTGATAACATCGCCACGGAAGACCTGGATACGCTCCTTATCGCCCTCCTTAATCCGATAAGCTACAGAGATTGTATCACCACTCCTAAATTGAGGATGCTCTTTACCTTGAGCCATCTCTTGCTCTACCAATTTGATTAAATTCATTTCAGCTTTGTTGCTTATATTAATTAGTTAAAATACCAAACGCAATATAACTGGGCCACACTAACTAAACTTCCCAGCAGAGATTACGCAAAGCTCCGCAAAGATACTATTATTAATAGACTTCGCAAAATAATCATCTCAGTCTATCCATAAACCTAATGGTTCGCTCGTCTATCGCTATGCCTCTATATGCTAAGTAATCAAAAATCATAGCGATAAGTGGGAATGCTAACCAAGGGGTTATGTTAGCTGTCCATTGTGACATATATTCTCCTAAGTCCTTAGTGAAAATAGAATAATATAGGTAGACAAAGACATAAAATCCGACCTTAATGATCAGATTAAATATGGTCAATCTCATCTGTGATACCCTTTTTGTATACAGGAATATGGCGATAAAACTGATGAGGATTACTGCAATATTAAAGCCAAAGAATACCCACGTAGGCTGTACAATATCTCCGCTTAAGTCTTCAAATCCTGAAGCACTAAAGGAGTACATCATATCGGGTGTAACTACTTTGAGAACTGGCAAAAAAAGTGTCATCAACATGAGTATACCCGAGACGAGTAGGTACAAAGTCTGTTTTCTTTGTATCATGATCTATTTACCTTAGCACGGCTTAAAACTCCTCATCCTCCTCCACTTCCTGAAGTGGGTTACGGAAATAAACCTCACCATCCTCAAACTCTTTGGCGGCTACGAGTACAGGCTTAGGCAAACGCTCGTAGTACCTTGAGATTTCAATTTGTTCCTTATTTTCGGTAACATCCTCCAAGGAATCGGTATAGGTCGAAAACTCCTGTAGCTTGCGTTCCAAATCCGTTTTCATATCTACAGATATTTGATTGGCACGCTTGCTCATGATGACTACAGACTCATATAGGTTGCCAGTTTGGTCACTAAATTGCTCCAAGTCACGAGTCACAGTTGAGAGAGGGACATTATTTTTTTTCATACTTATCTAATATTGAAATCGTTTGTCATTAATTGCTTTATAAAGCTATTCCACAAGAAAAAGCCCCAGCAAGTATTACTTAATACCAATCTGCATTAGGGTCAATATTCTTCTCTGCGTAAGCAAAGTAGGCATCTACTTCTTTACGGTGTTTACCATCGGGAAACTCGTTGATAAAATTGTAATACTCGTCTCTTAACTCACGGAGCCGCTGTTGTTGCTTCTCGTGAATACTATTTTTTGCTATCTGATACATTGATGCTACTACATAGTAGTGCATATCTTCTTTGTGTATTGAGTAGGGATAGCTTTTCATGGCATTACGAGCTGTGACAATACAGCTCTCGTAATTATTAAAAATATAGTTCCCTAAGTTGTAATATAGCTTTGCACTATATACTTCTTTTAGAGCTAAATTTTCCTGTAAGGTAAAAAGTAATTGTTTTGCCTCTTCTGCTTTATCGCTTTCTGGATAATAATCCAAAAACTGCTGAAGCTCTTTCATTGCTTCTATTGTTTGGGCTTGGTCAAGTCGTGGATCCGGAACGTTTTGAGCTAATCCATAACCCGAATAGAAACGGGCTAATTCGACGTATTCACCCTGTGGAAACTCAGTGTAATATTGCCGATAAGTACTCTGCGCTTGTGAATAATCTCCCGCTTTATAGTAGCTTTCGGCTTTTAGGTAAAGGGCAGGCTCCATCTCTGAGGTCCCCCTTAGGTAAGGAAGTACATCCTCCAATACTTGGGCTGCCCAATCGTACTTACCCATGTTGTAAAACTTCTTTGCGTATGAGTACTTCTCGCCTAAATCTGTGCTGCTTTGTGCCTTATTTAGCTCGCTACACGAAATGCATGAAAGCAAAAGCCCCACAGAAGCAACTATTATTTTTACTACATCCTTCATATATACTACGTGTTGTCTCAATAGCACTACGCTATATTGTCTTGCAAAGGTACCAATAATTTGATCTATCCCCAACTTTTTGTTTCGTGTATACTGCCTTCTCCTTGTGACCTTTTTTATATAAATTCTCACACTATTCAGTTTGTTCATTAAAGATAGTTGCACTTGTGCATTCTTGAATTTGTGTATATTAGATTTAATTATTACATTCGCCCACGATAGTGTTTAGTGCCAAATGTATTTAGTTTTTTATTTATGAAATCAAAGAAAAGAAAAATGCTCGGTGCATTTGCACTATTTGTGATGAGTACTGGTATAGCTTTTGCATCTGCAAGCTATACAACGACTTGCGGAAAAGTTGTTATGGGACCCGGGCAGGAGTTTTTTGAGACTTATGGTGAATGGGAAGATTTTGTCCGCGACTTGAACGAAGTATATTGTGGAACTCGTGACATCAATGGGGTTTGGGAAAAAGATGTCATAGATTAATGTTATTATCCAGCAGTAATCCTCTGCTTTACTGCTGGACATTGTATTTCGAATGAAAAGAAGATTTGTTATTGGCCTTTTATTTCTGAGTGTGTGGGTATTTCCTATTTTCGCTCAAAAAAAGATGGTGTACGGCAAAGTAACTCAAATGGATACCTCAAAGCTAATTTATTACTATGTCTACACGTTTAACGAAAGGAATAAAGAGGAAAAAGCTCAAATGGTTCTTCAGGTAGGGGATCATATTCAGCGTTTCTCCTCTATGGAGAACTATTTAATTGATTCCCTTGCTCTTGTATTTAATAATGAGCCACAGGATACAAAAGTATTATCTATAAAAAATAGAGAGATTCGCTATCAGCTAAAGTATAAAAATGATGTAAGGTGGGTACTCTATACAAATGTCCAAGATGGTAATCGTAGTATTACCGATCGTGTGTTTATGGATAATTTCTTGACCTTAGAGAAGGATGAGACACCAGTTTGGCAGTTGGAGGAAGACCAAAAAGTAATAGGAGGGCGTCTTTGTTCTAAGGCTACAGCAACGTTATACGGGCGAGATTGGGTCGTTTGGTATTCTGAAAATGACACCCGTCCCGATGGCCCATGGCTTTTAAAGGGGCTTCCCGGGGTTGTCGTAGAGGCAACAGATAGTACTGGTAAATTTGTATTTCAGTTATACAAGATAGAGCGACGTGCTACTCCTATACTATTTAACCAAAGAAACTACTTACAAGCAAGCCGTAATGATGTACTAAAAGCTATGAGACGCTATTACGATAATAAGGCCCAATATGTATCTGCTGCGGTCGTAAGTGAAGAGCTAACAGAACTTCCTAAGACTGAGGCTGTCCCTTATTCGCCTCTTCGCAAGATCATAGAATAAGGAATGAGATTCGCACCTTTTCTGATTCTTATCTTTTGGTGTTTCTGTTTTGCTCTTAACGGATACGCACAGGAGCATCAAGAAGTTTTTCGAGGACAGGTAGTAGATGCGAAGACTCAGCAACCGGTCCAAAACGCTATTATATCGCTTTTTTCTGAAGATACTTCCCGAGGAAAGGCTGTTCGTATAGCGTTCGGTAGCTCAGATAGTAATGGGCGATTCCAAATTAAGGTTCTTGCAAAAAAGCATCCTGCGTACCTTGAAGTACGCTTGATGGGTTATAAGACACAACGTGTACCCATTACAAGTATTTCAGATGAGATGGTCATCTCTCTTGAGGAAGACCCAGAGGAACTCCCAGAGGTGATAGTCCTTTCCTCTCCTATCACCTCTACAGGCGATACCATTACATATAGGGCTACAGCTTTTATCACTAATGACACCTACTCAGCTGAGGACTTGATAAAGAGGTTTCCTGGGGTAACCGTTGATCCTCGAGGCATTATCAGCTATATGGGCGATCCTATTAAGGGTGTCTATATAGAGGGTCTTGATTTGGTAGCAGATAGCTACCAGACTGCCACGCGTATTATTAAGGCGGAAGACATAAGTGCAGTAGATGTGATGGAGCGTTTTCAGGATAAAAAAGTGCTCCGTGGTGCTGAAGAGGGTGATGGTACCATGCTTAATATTCGGCTTAAGGATAGTCAGATGCTGACACCATCTGGAGAAGTGATAGTAGGGGGAGGGGTATTAGGTAAGAAAGATATTGTACATAGCTTTGGTACAAATACCCTCTTGGTGAATAATACAACCCAGATACTAGGAGCAGGTATTTGGGATACTTCAGCAACGCAGAATAGCGAAACGATGGGTGCTAGGAGAAGTATCCCTAATACTTCTGCTCAATCTTTGGTCGGGAGTACTCTTATGTCCCATGCGGATGTCTCTCAGTCTCTCTCTCAAAAAGATGCCTTGGGTACGCTTAATCAGATTTTCGTACTAAGGGATAATGTGACTCTGAAATACAATATCGGATATGGCCATAAAACGAGCGTCAATAATAGAGGTAAAGAAAGTTTCTTAGCTCATGAGGGTGGTTATATTCATTTCCGTGATGAGAATACCAGTCGTATTAAAGGGGATATAGCTCGTATCCTACTTAATTATACCGAGAATTCCGACAATAGTTTTTTACTAAATACTTTGACCATAGAGGGCGATTGGCAACAAGGGATCCACGATATAAAAAGAAATGAGACCTTCATTGAGCAGGCAATATCCCGTGAGATAAGACTTGAGAATATCTTTAATCTTATAACAAGAAAAGGGGATAATACCTCAACTTTTGAAGGGAAGATTAATTACAGGAGGCTTCTGAAAGCATCTTTTAATATTCCTAACGGGAGGTATGCGTATCATCAGAGTATTAATGGGAGTGATTTATCCGCATTTACAAGAGCCGGATATGAGTGGAGTTTGGGCGGATTATATAGTATATGGGGAACCATAGATGTGGCTGGGTACCTTGAGGATATTCATGTTACTTTATCTCAACCAAGTGACGAAAGGTCACTGAAAGGGGGTAGACTGCAAGTTAGTAGTGCCCCTACACTGAGCTATAATTCCTCACGTTTTAAGTGGTCCATCAGCGTACCACTCTATTTCAACTACCACTCATATCACTTTCAGGATTTTACCAATAATCCACAACTAATAGAGAGAGGAAAACTACACTCCGGGGTGTCTGCGGTGATGAGTTATCGCCCCACACCACTTTGGTATATCTCTTGGAATGCAAGGTATACTATTAGTAGCCTAATGGGGGCTACAGATTTTTTTCTCGGTACCTACTACTCGTCATTTGATCAGATAGTCACTAAAAGAGACATTATAGAGCCAGAGCGTAAAACCTCGAGTGCGATACTCGATATTGAGTATCGCCAACCAATAAAAGCGATGTTTGGGCGATTAAGAGTTACAGCAATTAGGACCACTGATAATAAAATTATTTCAAGAACTCTTGACGGGACTTCGAAATTAGACACCCACGCATCTGGTGAACAACAAAAAGACTTTTACGGGAGCGAACTCTATCTTTCGAAGCAAATCCAAGCTATAAAAAGTGTGATCTCCGTCTCTACAGAATATGCCTATTCATCCTTTCCGATGTTAATAGACGGCACTCTAAATAAACTATCAACACACAACGTTGGTTGCAGAATAGAGCTAAGGAGTACCCCTTTAAAATGGATCGAAGCAACTGCTTCAGTTGCTCATAATACCACACGAAATATAAGCAACTTTGGTACATTCACCTTTTCGGATTTGGACGTAAAGGGAGGTATCATTTGCAGTTTTCTGGATAGGTGGTCTGCAGGATTATTCGGCATTTTCACGTCCGTCGGGCAAGAGAAAAGTGCGAACCCTCATAATTATACGTTGCTAAGGGGCAATATTTCTTATCGCCACAATCGCTTTAGAATAGAACTGAGAGGAGACAATCTATTAAACACACAAGTCATCTATAAGTATTCCGTAGATAATGCTGATCGATATTCAGGTTACTTTTTGATGAGACCACGACAAATAGTGCTAAGTAGCTATATCAAATTCTGACGATGTTTCATCATTATTCGTCTCATTTGTCATTGATTTAACGCCCTCACATAAGGTATTATTTCCCTTGCCCCTCGTGAGAGTATATTGAGGGCATTGGTTTATCCATAAAATGAATACCGGGTATTCGGGTTAGTGAATATAGGGAATTCGTCTCAGCGAATATCCTATATTTGCCTCGGCGAATATAGGATATCGTCTTTCTATTGAGTATGTGATTCATCCTCAATGATATAATTGATAAAGGTAATTCTCGTAGATAGACCTTGCTATTGAGGCACTATTTAGACGTTGTTCTTACCTCAGAAGCAGCTGCAAATTTCCCTAAGTGGATTTCTTTTTAGAATACTGGGAGCTTTTGTTTATCTTTGCCCTATTGATTGTTATTGCAGGATTTTGGGGGATTGTGATGTATGACTTTTGAGAAGCTTTTAGCGGGGAAATTTATTTTCCGAGAGGATGGTTCATTGCGACCAGTAGTGCGTATCTCTACTTATGGTATCGCACTCGGTGTGATGATAGTTATACTCTCCATCTTTATTGTACGAGGCTTTAAGCGAGAAGTAGAGCAGAAAATCAATGGTTTTGTGGGGACTGTTAGGATCTCTAATCCTGCTAATAATTACGATCAATATTCCTTGCCTCTGAAAGTTGCCCCTGCAGCTTTTAATCAAATTGATAGTGTCTCTCGCTCTTTATATCCTGAGGCTCGGACTTCTACTTTTATCGATCAAATGGCATTAGTTAAGTCCGACTCTAACTTTTGTTCAGTGGTGGCTCATGGGGTGGGTAGTAGGTCTGACCTTGATTTTTTTGAGCAGTATTTGGT
The DNA here is from genome assembly GCA_934364985.1 of uncultured Porphyromonas sp. Lineage (GTDB taxonomy): Bacteria > Bacteroidota > Bacteroidia > Bacteroidales > Porphyromonadaceae > Porphyromonas_A. The sequence goes on from CAKRMU010000004.1 coordinate 53,487, forward strand.
AGCGGGACGTTTGCCGAATATTGAAGAGCATACCGAGGTACTTTTACCACGTAAGATAGCACAGAAACTGGGTATATCTTTGGGAGATGATTTCATTACCTATTACTTATTAGGAGAGCAAGTCAGGGTGAGAAAATATAATATTGTGGGCATAGTGGATACTGGTTTCGACAGTTATGATGAGCACATCGCCGTTATGGGGATAGGCGGTCTTCAGAGAGTTAATGGCTGGCAACAGGATGAGGTAGGTGGTGTAACCGTGACAATTAATGAGCGTAAGGGGGCCGGTCATCTCTATGAGGCACTATTTAATGTTTTGGCAGAGCGTAATGAGGAGAAGGGTGAGCGGTATGCGATGTTTACTGTAGAGGAACTTAATTACAACTATTTTGGGTGGCTCGATCTCCTTGATGCGAATGTCCTCCTTATCTTAATCCTTATGGTCTCCGTCGCCGTGATGACCATTGTCACGGGCATTGTGGTGCTCATCTTAGAGAAAGTACGAGCTATTGCTACACTTAAGGCTCTGGGACAGCATACGGCGTCCATACGAAGGGTTTTCTTATATGTGGCATCTCGTATCATCTTGTGGGGGCTAATCATTGGCGATTGTTTGGCATTGCTTTTGGCTTGGGTGCAAAAGCAATGGCATTTGATTCCACTTGATGCGAGTCAATATTACATGAGCTACGTGCCTATTTCTATTGATTTCGTTTGGTTGCTCTTGACTAATTTAGGGGTGTTTGTCATTGTACTTCTTTTCACCCTACTCCCCACAAGTATCATTAGCGGTATTACCCCATCAAAAAGCCTTAGGTTCGAGTAACCCAGTGGAGGACTTGCGTCAGAACGGATATCCGATAGCCAAATGGTAAACCAGTGGAAATCGGGCCCCAAAGGTGTTGAAATATCGTGAGTCTTCGCTTGTAGGATAGTGTAGCCCTAAACCAACATCAAAACGAAGCACTAAATAGTTGAGGTCATAGCGAATGCCCAATCCGGTGCCTAAAGCTACATCTCTTAGGAAGTCTTTTGCCGTAAGTACACCCTCGGGTCTATTCTCATCAGGACGCATTAACCACACATTCCCAGCGTCGATAAAAGTAGCTAATTCAAGCGACCCGATGACTTTATACCTCAGCTCAAGGTTCCCCTCAAATCGTATGTCACCGGTCCTATCCATAAAACTAAGAGGATTCTCATCTTGAGGAGTGTAGCTACCTGGCCCTATAGAACGGACATTGAAGCCTCGGATGCTATTCGCACCGCCAGCATAAAACTGCTCGGTATAGGGTACCACTTGCATATTACCATAGCTATAGACGGCACCAGCGTACACCCTTGTCGCTATTTGCAATCTTTGGGAAAAACGATAACTATATCGGATTTCAAGAGTTCCTTTTACGAATTGGGCAAATGGAGCACCTAAGAAATTCTTTGGGGTATTGCTTCTCTTTTTACTCCCGAGATAAAAGAGCGATAGCACATTCCCCGCCTCTGCCAAATATAGCTGTAGACTGAGGTTGTGATTGCTATTAGGCCGATTTAATTCGTACCCAAAGAGGTAATTAGCTTGTGGTATAAACTGATTCCGAAAAGATAGTCCCAAGATTGGATTTTTCTCAATCGCTTCCTCAAAACGAGGGGTTTTGCTCATCAGGTGGTTGTAACTAAGACTGAGAAGAGTAATGGTATGGCGGGTGTAGTCATTAGGTTGTAGCCTATACGATAAGTCTGTCCCAAACTGTGCTTGTCTGTAAAAACTACCTCTGTTTAGAATAGTCCCATTGAGGGCAATTTGGGTAGACGTGGGGTAGGAGGGCACTTTATTTCTGAGAAATGGCATCATAAGCCTTGGAAATGTAAGGGATGTCGTGAGTCCCAATTCGTAACTATTGATATCCCAACTATTGCCTTTCTGGTTGTGCTTCGTCTCCCATTCATAGCTTCCCCGAGCCGTAACTGTGAGAAGCTCTCCTCCCCTAAAAATATTCTTTCTATTTACAGAGAAGTTGGCACCAGGTCCCACCTGATTATTGCTTTTGAATCGAAATAATCCCTCTAATTCTGTCGCATAAGGTTTGTCTAACTGCGAATTTATAGTAACATCTAAAAGGTTATGAGTACTGTCACTTTGGTTACTTGGAGCAAATGAAATATCAGTGTACGCAAACGAATTAAGCTCTGCCATCGCTCGGAGGGTATTCATTTGGTCGTTATAGCTATATAAAGAATCTATCCTTATCTTTGTACGGGGACGAAGCACAGAGAGCCTAACGGGAGACTTTTTATTGTATCTATACAGCACGTCCTCTACCATAACGCTATCTGTGAGTGGACTATTAACGCCATCGCGAACGTTATAGGTGATGCTGCCGATGTACCAAGGCTTGAATGCTTCTGGTAGCATTTTTTCAGAGAGAAGGACCCTTAGTTGTACTTTCCCTGGCTTTTGAATGGTATCGGCTTCGTATACTATATGATTGGGCTGAAAGTAATAGTAGCCTTGAGTACGTAGGTGATCACTGAGCCGTTTTCGCTCATTCTCTAAGAGCAATACTCCAAAAGGCTCACCCTTTTGTAACAATGATTGCTCGGGGCTACATAGCTCATCAATGTATGGAAGTGGTATGTCAGAAATTTGGTATTCAACGCTATCTATTACGTGAGGGTGACCCATGGTAACACTGTAAGCCGTTTTCGCACGCACAGAGTCTTTCCCCATAACAACCACATTAGGTGTGACCGTGCTATGGAAGTAGCCATACTCTGCCAAGATTTGCTGAGCTATGGTAGCTCTAAGTGAGGGGTTGACATCAGAGATAAGGATAGGCGTCTCTCCTAAAGTCTTGTATAACCATCTCCCAAAAAAGTCTTTAGAATGTGCATAGTGGGCATTAATGTAAAATGGATAGCTCACTGGCAACCGCACAGATGCAGATGAAAGAAAACTATTATTGGGCTTATAGCTGAGGACATCCTCCATATCCTTACGAGCTAATTTGCTATTGTCAAGATATGTCTCATCCTTATTTTCGTAGGTGATCTTTTTGATCCCAGCATAAAATAACTCCCCCTCTGGGATATATTTTGCTACCGAACAACTCCCTACAAGAAGTACGATAGTAATGAGGAGTAATGGTGTAATACTATAATGCTTCAGTCTCATTTAACAATCTCTTCGTTGGCGTTATCTTGCTCTTTGCTTTTCACAGCTGGGTCAATTTTCCATATCGCAGGAGGGACAGGCTCTTTCGACCTTAGAGGATTGGAAAGCTTGAATAACTCTCTCAATTTATTAAGCTTCCGGTGGACGACATACCCGATGCCTGTCTCCACAACTTCTCCATCTAATAAATTCTCGAAATTCTTATTATGGAAAAGCCGGAGATAATGTGTGCCAGCCTGATCTAACTGATAGTCAAGTGACATATTGTCTATAAACGTTTGCTGAAGCCCAATAGCCGCTGCTCCCGTTAGCATCTTTCCTCCCACCTTTAAACTGATCCTATTGTTGAGGAATCTCTTAGTAATGCTGTACGAATAGTTAGTCCCCTGCCCATAGGCATTCGTTCCATCAGAAATTCCAAAGTTAATCTCCGCGTTGAGGGCTTCACCGGCAAGCGAATTGATTTGGTTGGCAAAGAAAGATGAGATAGCACTATTAACGTCAAAGCCTTTCGCATTTTCTATACCACCACTTCCGAAATAATGCCCTGTCGCTAATAGCATTATGGACTGTTTATTTTGCTCTTCAGGGCTTAGCTCAGCAAGGGTATTCTTCATCGCTAAATCTTGTGGAGCTTCTGTCTCAAAGCGTAATTTAAGGTCGTCAAGTGAATTCTCGGCAATAGCACTTACGAGGAAATCAATCTGCTTTGTCTGCTCTCCAGGGAGCGTTACATTTGAGCGTACGGTTGACGTAGCTTTGACATTAATATCAGGCTCCATTAGGATTCCATTCCACGATATACTGCTACCATTCTGGATTGTGAAGCGACGTGATAGGTAGGTAAATGCCATTTGGGCATCGCCTTTTTGGATATTGTATGTGCCGTTGAGGGTAATTGTGCCATATGGAGGTATACCAAGATTGAAGTCTCCTCCACCTTGTAGTCTAATCATATTGCTACCTGCTTTGTTGAGAATAGCAGTAATCTGTGTGGCAGGATCAATATGAACAGCTAAGCGAATATCCATACCACCTAAAGATAAACTATCCACTGCATTCCTCTTCTTAGCGAATAGAGTGTCTGCGAAGTCTGTAAATGTGACTAATTGTTCGTAGCCATTACGTGAATGCAACTCCTCATTTTGTGACTGATAGGTGACGTCAGTATCTCCATTAATATCAATACGACCATTTAGCGAAAAGGCACTTATTGGTCCTTTTATCCTGATATCGGTATTGGTATTAAGTCTACCATACAGCATCGACTCTCCTGTTTTTTGTGAATCGAGGAGTAAAACATTATTGCCCATAATCCTGATATCAGTGGGTATATTTTCGGTAAGGATAAGATGCCCATTTGTAACAAGACGACTATTATTTGCCGTTAGCCCAAAGTCTCGTAGCCATACCTTGCTCTCCTTTATTTCCAATCGGTTGCTATCAATTAGGTAAGTCTCGTTGACGATAGGGCTAAACACATTTGCGTCCTTTAGCTGTAGCCAACCATTGATGAGTCCGGTGGAGGCTTCTGCAATCGGCTTTGACGTGTCGTAATTGCTCAGTTCGGTAAAAAGCATTCCGCTTAGCCGGGCGTATTTTTCTGGGATAAAGGGGTTAGCTCTTACAAGAGGAAGGTCATGAGCCATTATCTGATACCTTGCTTTTTCATCTCCTTTAGGAGCGAAGCCATTCACGTAAGCCACCTCTTCGTTATTCAGTAGAAGGTTGGCACGGAGGAGACTTCCCATATCGTTATCTACAGCAGAAGCTTTTATCTCTATCGTACCAATCTCTTTTTTGTTGTACCTAAAGTCGTCTACATTTAGCTGAGCTGTCAGCTCGCCTGTCTTATCCTCGACTTGGAGCCAATCGGCTGTGGCATTGACTAAACCCGAAAGGTCGGGCATCATAGGTATTCTATCGAGAAGCCCTAATTGGAAATCCTGTACCTCCGCTCTCAGCAAATGTCCACGATCGCTTGGTAGATCTTTGACGGATATTCTTGCCCCCGTGTCTGAGGAAAGGGCAAGATTCGCTTTTATCTTATTCCTATCAGTGTGGGGTAAAGTAATGTAATCGTCATTAAGGACATTAAAAGTATTGTATGCCACTACAATGGGGTCAGGGGTGAAACCAAAAGTGAGATCGCCATTGGGCCTATTGAATAATTCAAGACCCATTTGTATGAATTTATCAGAATGCGAATCTGTCCAATCAACATAAACTTCACTACGTTGTACATTAGATGTTAGTGAGAGCATGATGTCAAAGGCTTCTTGATTACGGAAATGCTCTTTATGGACTGTACTAACGGCGGTAAAGAATGATGAGTCTTGCCGAAGTATTAAGTCGATATTATCAATTCGGAATGTATCGGCTTGAAAAGTGGTCACTACACCAAGACCTTCAAGCCCTTCCCCAGGTTTCGTCTTTAGGTCAAATAATATGGAGGTTGCCCCGATACGATGTTCGTCAAAGTACGTTCGGAGGACATTATCTCGTCCCATTTTTAGACTGACTTCCATATTTGGGTAATACTCAATCCATGGTGCCATATTGACTTGACCCAATGAGTCAGAGAGACTTTTTGTGGCCTCCTCGATTACTTTATTTATTCTATGAGTGAAGTCTTTTAGCCCATTCTTTGCATCGAATCTCAAAGAGAGGTCACCTGAAGCGACTTCCGCAGAGAGCAGAGAGTCTGTAGACAATGCTTTGATATAGGTATTTCGAGGGTGAAGAATGCCCTTATCAGTCACAAGAATAAAGTTTTCCACTTCACCTTGGAAGTCATAATACTCCTGCAAATCACTCCTTATATTGCTACGGAGTTCCATTTTGCCTGATTCTAATATAGGTACTGTTAGCCCTAATTGACTCGGTATGATTGTATCTACAAGTATATTAATACTACCCTCGAGGCTCTTTTGCTTCAGGACTATATCGCTCTGGGCGATGATTTTAAGGGCATCATTATCGGCACTGAGGGCTGCATATAATTGGTTTTCTTGTAGCTGAGATACGAGCATCACATCCTTAAGAGAATATGCTTTGTATCCTATTGAGTCGATGTCGAGATAGAGATTGGCTTCGGTCTTATCGCTGAAAAGATCAGTCCCTTTTCCTTGGATATTGAGGGATGCACTTATAGGACCTATTGAATCCTTAGGTAAGAATGCTTGTAGCGAAAGTTCCTGCAAGATGATGTCGGCAGAATACTTTTGTAGAGTGGGGTAGTAGACGGCTTTTGCATCCAGAGTTCCACCTCTTTGTAGGTCCTTTAATAAGATGTCTGCAGATGCCATTCGGGGGGAGTAATGGGCACTACCCTTGGCACTCAAGCCACTCGGGATAGTCCACGAGGGTTCTTTCCCTCCTCCATCCTTATCCATCAAGTGGTTAAGTGTCTTCATCGTCTCCTCGGCTGTTGTCATTACGAAGTAAGCATCAATATTCCTTTGCTTATCCATTATTTGCCGAGCTTTGCCCTTAAGTTCGATATTTGCGATATCGGTTTTGTGCAACTTTAAGGCATATGCTAATTCGCCCTCCATCATACCTTTGGCACTAATATCTACCGAAATTAGTTCGTCAGGAAGCCCATTAATATTTCCAATAAATCGCCTTATTTCCATGGGGTTAACCTCACCCGATAGATGCAAGTCTGCCATCCCGATGCTGTCGGGTAGCCATTTATTAAAAGGCAGGTCGGCATCACTATAAATGTGTGACTGTGGCATCGCCAGCTTGAAGTCTTTAAGTCTCAGCCGTGACATGTCCTTTTTAATCTTAAAAGAAGCGTCATTCACTAAGATTGTATCTGCCACTTTGAAATGGAGTGCGTGGATATTACCCACAATATCATCAGGACCAGCATACCGCACATCGCTACCCGAAAGATACGCGTACCAAGGCATCGGAAGCATTTCTATAGGTTCACCTAAAGCCGTAGCCCCAGCTTCAATGTCGATTTTTTTAGCACTATATGACTTTTCGCTAAGGTTAACTTCAACCCCTTTCAAGTGACTTTGACGGATGTAAGTTGCTATTTCAGTGCTGTCAGGATAGAGCCAAATGTCAGCTGAAACATTCTCTAAATCACCGCGATGTAGGGAGATAATCATTTGCGAGGGGTCAGACGGCTTGGGCTCGGATACTGTGTCCGTTAGAATATCTATGCACACATCAGTATCCTTAAGGTGCAATTGGCTCGCATCAATACTGAGTGTGGATTGATCCAAAAACATCCTATCCAGACCCATTTTTCCGATAGTACCGGCAATTCGGATTGAGTCATTACTCAGTGAAAAATCCACTTGAGCATCCTCTAAAAGCACACCCGAGATAGGGACTTCTTCGCCACGGATAAGAGGCATAATGCTCACATCGGTCGTGAACAATGCAACTTCCGCCATCTTTCTCCCTGTCTTAAGGTCGGTTGCCTTTACGTTTTCCAATTTTAATTTGAGGGGGAAAGCCACGCGGATATATCCCACCTCAAGCTTGATCTGAGCGGTTTTAGCCAGTTTTTCAGATAGGGATCCTACTACCCATTGCTGTACCTTAGGAATGTATAGGAGGACAGTAAAGAGAGCGAGCAATGCCACAAGGCTGAGGACGATACCCATTATCCATTTGATAAGACGTCCCCACCACGCCTTTTTTTTAGGCGGTAGGGGAGTACCTGTTGTCGGTGCTTTTGTGGACTTGTTATTTGCAATATCACCACCTGGAGTAGCCTCATCAAATGGAGCTACCTCAGTATTTTCGGAAGTGACACTGGTCTTATCGTTCTTTTTAGTCATAAATAGGAGTAACTGGTCCTCCTGTGTCGTTATTGCTCACTTTATAACGGGACTTACTCATAACCCACTACGAGAAATAATGTAGTCCGTTGCAACCCCTCCCTATATCTTGCAAATTTAATAATATTTCCTGAAATCTATAGGGGCTTTTTTGACATCATTCAGATACCCCTATAGTTATGCATACTAACGCGTTCATGACCAGTCTCATGGAGGATATCCTAAATGCGTTTTGCCTAATATAGGGAATTCGCCCGAGATAATACCAGGTATTTGTCTTTACGAATTCCAAGTATCCTTTGAGAGCTATATTGTATAATGAAAATAGGATTACACAAAAAAGCTCCGAAGTGATCGGGAGGATCTCTTCGGAGCCAATGTATCAAAGAAAGTCGTGATTACTTCTTGTACCGCTCACTGAGTACCCGAAGCATATCTGTAGTCATTGTGTCTAAGTCGTACTTAGGTGCCCAGCCCCATTCAGCTCTTGCACAGCTATCATCAAGCGAATTTGGCCATGATTCTGCGATAGCTTGCCTAAGAGGGTCCACTTCGTAGGTCATCTCAAAGCTTGGCATTTGCTTTTTGATAGCGGCATAGATGTCGCCGGGCTGGAAGCTCATGCTGGCAATATTAAACGCGTTGCGGTGAATAAGCTTTGATGGGTCTGCCTCCAATAGTTGTACCATTGCGTGCAGAGCATCAGGCATATACATCATATCCATAAAGGTGCCTTCAGCAATAGGGCATACAAACTTGCCGTCTTGCACTGCCTTGTAATAGATATCTACTGCATAGTCGGTAGTACCTCCACCTGGCAACGCTACATTAGAGATAAGTCCAGGGAAGCGAACGGAGCGGGTATCTACCCCAAAACGGCGGAAGTAGTAATCACTAAGAAGTTCACCAGATACCTTTGTGACACCATACATCGTAGTAGGTCTTTGTATGGTATCTTGTGGGGTCTTGTCTTTGGGTGTACCAGGGCCAAAAGCTCCGATAGAGCTGGGGGTAAACACTGCACATCCCAATTCGCGAGCCACCTCTAAGGTATTAAAGAGACCACCAATACCGATCTTCCAAGCCATCTGAGGCTTATTTTCAGCCACTGCAGATAGCAATGCGGCAAGGTTGTAGATGGTGTCAATATGGTACTTATTTACTACATCAGCGATCTGCTGAGCGTTAGTAATGTCTACCTCTTCACAGGGACCGCTTTCAAGTAACTCCTGCTTTGGAGGTTGTGCTTTGATATATCCTGCTACTACGTGGTCATTCCCATAGATGCCACGAAGATACATTGCTAACTCCGTACCTATCTGACCTGTGGAGCCAATAATGAGAATATTCTTCATATCAATATGAATAAATGTATTTGTGTGGAAATATTATTCTTAGGTGCAAAGATACATAAAAGAATAACTACTTATTCTTATGATACCTTTTTCAAATATACACCCTCCTATACCAGAATATCACCGATGAGCGATGAGGTATTCTGCTATCTGGATGGCATTAAGTGCTGCTCCTTTACGTATCTGGTCGCTAACGCACCAAAAAGCAATGCCATGAGGATTGGTAAGATCTTTGCGTATACGTCCTACGTAAACGGGGTCTTTGCCCGATAGATAAAGTGGCATAGGGTACTCTTGATGAGCTGGATTATCCAGCAACACAGCCCCTGCCTGCTGCTTAATAGCTTCCTGCACTTGTGTCACGGTGAGAGGCTCTTTCGTCTCAACCCAAATGGCTTCTGAATGGGCTCGACGCACGGGGACTCGTACGCAAGTAGCACTCACTGAGACGTCCGTTTCGAGTATTTTACGCGTCTCGTTGATCATCTTAAGCTCCTCCTTTGTGTAACCATTCTCGGTAAATTGGTCGACTTGTGGAATGAGGTTAAATAGAAGTTGGTAAGCGAATTTCTCCACGGTCAACTCTTTGTCTTCCGCATAATCGTGGGTCTGCTGCTCCAATTCGTTGATGCCGGACTGTCCTGCTCCGCTTGCACTCTGGTAAGTGGCGACATGCACTTTTGTAATAGGGGAAAGGGAGTTAATGGCATTCAGGGGTATCATCATCTGTATTGTAGTGCAATTGGGATTAGCAATGATATGACGAGGAGCCTCTAAAGCTCGTTTTGCATTGACTTCTGGGACAACTAATGGCACATCCTTTTCCATCCTAAATGCACTCGAATTATCAATCATCGTAGTTCCATATTTGGTGATGGTTGCAGCGTACTCTATCGATGTACTTCCTCCTGCTGAGACAAAGGCAATATCCACATCTTTGAAAGCATCGTTATGGGTAAGAAGCTCTACTTTGATAGCTTTCCCATTTACTACATATTCGCTTCCTGCACTTCTTGAGGAGCCAAACAATCGTAAACTGGTATGGGGAAAATGTCGCTCCTCAATGAGCCTTATCAATTCTTGTCCTACGGCACCTGAGGCACCTACTATTGCAATATTCATAATCTAAATTGTCTGGATAATGATTCTTATAACCACTGAATGGGTTTGATGCCATTGGTGATTAAATAATAATTGGTTCGAGAAAAAGGCTTTGACCCGAAGAACCCTCGGTAAGCCGAAAGTGGGGAGGGGTGGGGGGCTTTGAGTATAAGGTGGCGTGTGGGGTCTATCATATTGGCTTTACGCTGTGCATCTGCACCCCACAAGATAAATACTAAGTGATCTCTATCTTGATTGAGTAGCTCTATGACTTTATCGGTGAGTAGCTGCCAGCCAAATCCAAAATGTGAATGTGGTCGATGTGCCTCAACGGTCAGCGTTGTATTCAGAAGAAGTACACCCTGCTTCGCCCAATGTGTGAGGTCGCCACTCGTTGGTATCGGAAGCCCTAAGTCGTCACTCGCTTCCTTGAATATATTCTGTAACGATGGCGGGAACGGCATCCCCGTAGGCACAGAGAAACTAAGTCCCATAGCTTGTCCCGGATTATGGTAAGGGTCTTGCCCAAGTATAACCACTTTCACTTTGTCGAAAGGAGTCAGGTCGAAAGCATTGAAAAGGAGGCGGGCAGGGGGATATACTGTAGTGGTGCTATATGCCTCTTTCGTCTTTAATATGATGTTCTGAAAGTAAGGCATATCAAAATCAGTTTGCAGGACTTTCTGCCATGAAGGATCTATTTTTACCGTTGTCATGGCAAGCGTTATTCGATAAGAGTGAGCAAGTCTTCCGCAAGAGCTTTGGTACCACTATCGCCCTTAGCAATAACCGCATTACAGATGTCGTGCATAGGTAGGTCGGGTCTATCAAAGACGATTTTCTGAAGGCAGTTGTGGATCGTCGCGATATGATAGAAGCAAGGATCCGTAAAGTCGCGGGTGATTACCGAGATAAATGCTTTGAAGACTTCAGGCGTCAGTTGCTCGTTAAGCACCATATGATTGAGTAGCAGGTATCGGATAGTAGCAGGTGGAATGCTCACATCTATCTCCATCTGAAATAGCTCTTTCAGTAGCGAAATGGCGTATGGCAAACGACGTAATAGCACAAAAACCAATTGCTCAGATAGCTCTAAGGTGTCGGTCTCTTTGATAATCGACAGCACTTTGTCGTGACTTAGCGAATGCGGATCTCTTATCATAATGGAGAGTAGCCTCATCTCCCTTGACTCCGAAGTCCACATTAAGTCAGCCAGTTCTTCGTCATGTGGCAGATCCTTAGCTATATCTTTAAGCCTAAGGATATTCACACCAAAGTTAACCTTATATTCGAGACCGAGTTGTCTTTGTTGAGTAGACACCTCGCCGTCCATTCCCCTTGTCAGCTGAATCCTTATGTCTTGTAGCAAAGGGTGCCATTTACCTTCATCGTTACGCATATCGCTAATCTATCGGTGTCAAGTTGATACCTTTGATGTAGGAGTATAACACTCCAGTCTCAGGGTGAGTGTATATAAAGCACACTTTAAGCTGGGGCAAAGCGTCAAGTAATGCCAAACTTCGTTTCATGCCAAGAGCCATAAAAGCTGTTGCCCAAGCATCGGCTTCCATACATGTGGGTGCTACGACTGTAGCACTTAGGATATCCTGATGAGCAGGTAGCCCAGTGTGTACATCTATGGTATGGGCTACTTTCTTTCCGTTGATGACTTTATAGTTTCTATAATCACCGCTGGTAGCCATCCCTTCTTTGTTACATAAGGGTAAGCTGTAAGCGATTTCTTTTATAGCCTCCTCGGATAGACTCTCTAAGGGCTGATTGATGCCCACATTCCAGCATTCGCCTTTCGGGTTAACACCTTTAGCTACTATCTCTCCACCTATCTCGACAAGGTAATTGTCCACACCATTATCCTCCAATGTCTGGGCGACTAAGTCGACTACGTATCCTTTTGAGAGCGAGGAGGGATTGATGGTAATTCGGCTGTCAGATTTAATCAAGGTGTCACTTGCAATCCTTATTTTTTGATATCCGACAAATTGAGCTATGCTGTCCAGCTCGTCTTTTGTCGCTTCTCGTGTCGCTCCCTTTTGGGTACCGAAGCCCCAAATGTCAAAATAGGGAGCTCCCGTTATGTCGTATACGCCGTCCGTTTGTTTACTCACTTCCATCGCCTTTTGTAGCACATCGGTGAGCAAGGAGTCTAATATTACTGTTTCGTTTCTATTGATACGAGCGATGAGGCTATTGCTGTCAAAGGGATTAAGAGATGCATTAAAAGCCGTCATTGTGCTATCTATTGCACTCGTAAGTAATCTATCGGACTGGTATGTGATATGGTAAATGGTATGGAAGCGAGAGCCGGTCTCCTGAAAGTATTGTAGCTTATCGTCCTGACAACTACATAGGGTGTAAGCCAAAAATAAGACAAAGATTGCTTCCCGGCTAAATCTCTTTTTTGATGACATAATTATTCCTATTTGGAGATTGTCTAACTACGAGTTCGCCTAAAAAACCGGTCAGGAATAGCTGCAACCCAAGTATGATACAAAGGATGCAGATATAGAAATATGGAAGATCCGTGATAAGCCTTGCGGGGATGCCTTTTTGCAGGGCTATGAACTTATAGAACCCGATAGCGATGAGGGCGATGAAGCCAAGAATAAACATCACACTCCCCCAAAGCCCAAAGAAGTGCATCGGCTTTCGACCGAAGTGACCAGTAAACCAGAGTACCATAAGGTCTAAATAGCCGTTGACGAATCTGTCCATCCCGAATTTCGTATGTCCATATTTTCGAGCTCTATGATGTACCACCTTCTCACCGATTTTGTCAAATCCTGCGAGCTTAGCCATATAGGGGAGGAATCGGTGCATATCATTATAGACTTCGATATTCTTTACTACATCGCTACGATAACTCTTGAGACCACAGTTAAAGTCGTGCAATTTGATCCCTGAGAAGTGCCGTACTGTGGCATTGAATAGCTTAGTAGGAATAGTCTTGGTTAGAGGATCGTATCTCTTCTTTTTCCAGCCACTTACTACGTCATAGCCATCAATCACAATCATCTTGTATAGCTCAGGAATCTCGTCAGGTGAGTCTTGGAGATCAGCATCCATGGTAATAACGACCTCTCCTCTTACGGCTTGAAAGCCCACTTGTAATGCAGGAGACTTGCCATAGTTTCTTAGGAAGCTAATTCCCCGAACGTGACTATCCCGCTCATGAATCCTCTCTATCACCTCCCAGGAGTTGTCTGAGCTGCCATCGTTAACGAAAAGAATCTCATAGCTAACCCCCATTGCAGTCACTACTCGGGTGACCCATTCATGTAGCTCAAGCAGCGACTCCGCCTCGTTGTAAAGAGGTATGATGATCGAAAGATTTAGCACATTGTCGTTATCCATCACTACATCATTTGTTCAGGTTTGCACTTAATAAATAGAGCTATTATATATATGTATATTACTCCATTCACGAAAGCATTGAGGATTATATTCCATGCTAATTGAATGGGAGTAATGCTCTGAATCGCCTTGATTGCCATCGCGTATTGCTCGTTATTCTGTGCAATCTCTTGTAGCATTTCGAGTGACTCCTCAAGCATGGCAGTAAAATTGGGGTCGTTAAAGAGGATATAGCAAGACACATAATAGCTAAGGAAAGCGACGACCAGAGAGGCTATATATATCCACGAAAGATATGAAACCACTTGCATATACTTGATGTATCCTCCGTAGGAATTGTCCCTCAGTTGTACCCCCATTCTATATAGTAGGATAGGAATGCCGATAAAACCTATAATAAATAGTAGAGAGGAGATAATTCCCCACCGATACAGTAGTAGCGAAATCCCCTGTAATAGGAATAAACATCCCACCTTTAGACCCTCCGCAAGTGCATGCTGAAGTACTTGTCTCTTGTACTCCCTGATGTCCTTATTTTCTTGCTTTAATTCACTCATATCTAACTATGTATAAGGAAATCCTCTCACGCAAATATTCCTACCTGCAATAAGAGGATTCCCTAAACTTTTGCTGTCTGTCTCCCATCTTATCAAGGTCGTCTACATCTAAGCTGTAGAAGCTCGGGAGATAAAGCCTAAAATCTACTCAACCACTTCCCCCTTAATTGTCAGCACGAGTGGACCTTGTTTGCCGTTGCTGTATATCGATACCGTCTTATTGAAAGGATAAACGCGACCTGAAGGGTTGTAAATTACCTTAATCTCGCCCGTCTTACCAGGAGCGATTGGCTCCTTAGTAAATTCTGGTGTAGTGCAACCACATGAAGACACTACACGAGTAATAACGAGAGGTGCAGAACCTGTATTCTTAACAATAAACACGTGGCTAACATTGCCATCGCCCTCCTTAATGGTACCAAAATCATACGTATCTTCAGGAACCACAATTTTTGCAGAATTGTTGTCTTGTGCCATTGCCACCTGTGTGCCTAAAGCTAATACAAGTGCAAACATAAGGGGCATTATCAATCTCTTTAATGTATTCATATTCAATCTTTTTCCTTTCTTTATTGTTATATAGCCAATAATCTTCATCAGCTACTTGTTGCATTCATCTTATAGGACGGGTAATACTTGCCTAAAGTTTAATCCTACTAACATCTACCCTTATTACATCAATAGAATCGCCACAAATGTACCACAATTCTTATAAATACGTGTCAACTATTAGGGAAATAAACATTTCGCACACCATTTCATCCCCCTTTTAATGAATGATAACCCCCTAAATTAAATGCAGTTAGAGATACTGCGTTCATATACCGTCAATACTACTTAAAATTGGATACTTGGAATACGCTTCGGCAAATACTTGATATTCGCCTGGATTAATACCTGGTATTCGTCCGAGCGTATTCCGTATATCCATTCAGTTAATATAGATACTTAGAAATTCTGATCATTACATTAGGTTGTTATTTCTCAAAAGGGGGGGGATAAACGAAACGGGGCTTAGAAAAAATAATGAGGAAAAACTTTAGTCCAATCAAAATAAAAATAGTACCTTTGCACCAGTTATTCCGTGCCGGGTATAGTAAGTGGCATAAGCAATAGGTGTCCACCCGCTGGGTATCACATTAAAATATAGTTAGTTATTATGTACGGAATCGTAGAGATTCAAGGACAGCAATTTAAAGTAGAGGGTGGGCAAAAGCTCTTTGTTCACCACATCAAGGATGTCAACGAAGGTGACGCTCTTGAGTTTACTAATGTTAAGCTCTTAGATAAAGATGGTAATGTTACTATTGGCACCCCAAGTATCGAAGGAGCAAAGGTCGTATGTGAGGTAGTTCGCCCACTTGTTAAGGGTAATAAGGTACTCGTTTTTCACAAGAAACGTAGAAAGGGCTATCGCAGACTTAAGGGACATAGACAGCAATTTACCGAGCTTTCTATAAAAGAGATTGTAGGATAAGACTAAGTAAGAAAGGACTAAAGAGATGGCACATAAAAAAGGTGTAGGTAGCTCAAAGAACGGGCGCGAGTCAGAGAGCAAGCGTCTCGGCGTTAAGAAATTTGGTGGCGAGACCGTGAAAGCAGGTAATATCCTTGTCCGCCAAAGAGGCACAAAACATCACCCAGGAACCAATGTGGGCATGGGTAAAGATCACACTCTTTATGCACTTGTAGATGGTCAGGTGGTCTTCTCAACGCATAAAGGCGATAGGTCTGTAGTCTCCATTGAGGCGTAGCAAAACTTAATACAGAATGAGGTGATTTACAATCACCATATAAGAAGAATAGGATTAGTGGTGCTCCTCGTCATAGCGATGGGAAGCACCTCTTGTCGTACTAATAGGCAGGCCGCAAGAAGGGTGATTTTGCCTCCGGATATGATTAGTACAGAGATAGCTACATTGGAAACTGAGCAATTAGCTGAGTCGCTATCCAGAGATCTATCATTGCCCATAGAGGTAAAATACGATAACCTCATCCTATATTCATTCGTCGATGAATGGAGAGGTACTCGTTATCGTTATGGAGGAACGTCAAAGAGCGGTACCGATTGTAGTGGCTTCGTATATCGTCTCTTTGAATCGGTGTATGGCATTAATGTCGGTAGACAATCTTCTGCAGATTTGATGGCGAAGACTTCACGAGTGGGTAAAAGCCAACTAAGGGAGGGCGATATGGTCTTTTTTAATATTAACAATAGGCGGGGAGGAAGAGCCAGCCACGTAGGAGTGTATCTTAAAAACAACAAGTTTGTTCATGCTACCACCCGGAATGGCGTAATCATAAGCGACTTAAACGAACCATATTATAAGCGGACATACATAGGGGCTGGTAGGGTTATCAAGTATTAGCCATGGCGAAAGTAGGCACCAAACTGACGAAAGAACAGCGTGCTATCTGTGACGAAGGTGTGGATTATCTTAGGGACGAAAGTAACGCTGAACTTTTGATTCAAGGTGCAGCAGGTACTGGCAAAACCACACTCGCGATAGATTTAGTTAAGGCACTTGTAGAAGCCCTTAGCCAGGATTATGGCGAAGCCTATTCCGTTATTCTCACTGCCCCCACTCATAAAGCGGTAGAAGTTTTAGCCAATAATCGTATTGCTACTGATAAGCAGTCATTACTATTTTGTACCCTACATTCAGCACTAAATATTACGTATAATATTGATGAAGAGACTGGTGCGGAGTGCTTCATCCGTGATAACGAAAGCAAGGAAGATAAACTTAGTGGAGCCACCTTACTTGTGATAGACGAAGCTTCGATGCTAGGAACTGAGCTACTTAAGTATATCGAAACAAGTCTGCAAAATAACCCGCTATTAAAGATCATTTATTTAGGGGATATCAAACAGCTGCCACCCATTAATGAAGCCTCTTCTCCCATATTTAGGAAGGGCATTAAGACACTTGAATTGAAAGAGATTGTGCGTCAAGCCACAGACAATCCTATTATTAAGCTCTCCACACAACCTACACTCATCAACGACTACAAGCCACATCTCGTGTCATCTGTAGGTGACTTAACAATAGGATATACCTATACCAATGACGAGCGAAGTATCATTCGGCACTTTGCCTGTCACCGCAATGATACCGAGATACGTTACCTCGCCTACACAAATAAATGTGTCAATGACTTTAATCGTCGAGTGCGATCCGAGATGTATCACCGCCCACATAGAGTAGAGATAGGTGAGACTATCATCTTTAATCGACCCTATGTCGTTAGTAGCAATGAGCTATATAACAATAACGAAGAGGTCAAAATCGAGACATTGGATGACACTATCTACACCCTCAGATATCCCACTAATAAAAAAGGCGGTACCAATATCCGTGAATTTAAGTGCTATATCGCGAACGATGAACTCCCAATATTGCACGAGGAGAGTATCGATGATTTTATTGAGTTTACTTCCTATCTCAAGCAACGGGCATTGGTAAAGCGAATTCTCTGGAAGGACTACTACGATGTGCTGAATAGCTTCATTTCATTTAAGCATAGGTACGCTATGACGATTCACAAAGCTCAGGGATCCACTTACCGTGAGGTATTTCTTGATCTTGATAATATTCGTACTAATGACAGAGCAGATGAGCGGGAAAAGCTTCTCTATACTGCTATAACTCGTGCCTCTGAGCGTCTAATTATTTTTACAAAAAATCGTAATTATGTCTCAACGAATATTCCTTTTTGATATGGATGGTATCCTTATCGACTCGATGCCATTGCATGCTCGAAGTTGGTTGCAGACCGCCAAAAGGTATGGCCTAGATGCTACCGAAAGTGACTTCTATTTGTACGAAGGGATGAGAGGGAAAGACACTGTTTCTGTACTCTATCGTCGGACTTTTGGAGAGGAAGCACCTCAGAAGCTCATCGACGAAATATATCATTACAAAACGAGTTTATACAATAGCTATTCGGGCGAATTGCGACCTATCCCTTATACACATGAGGTAATGTCTCTATTAGATGAGCGTGGTTGCCCATATGGTGTTGTGACGGGAGGCACAAAGTACAATGCCTATCCTCGTATCCATAAGTTATATAACTTTATTCCAGAAGAGCGTATTATCACAGCAGAGAGTGTGACTAAGGGAAAACCGCATCCTCAGCCTTATCTCCGCGGTATGGAACTATTTGGAAAAACTCCAAGCGAAACTGTGGTGGTGGAGAATGCACCATTAGGCATTGAGAGTGGTCACGCTTCGGGTGCCCTAACTATCGCTGTCGCGACAGGTCCTGTCAAGGAATTCATCCTCCGAGAGGCTGGAGCAGACCTCCTTTTTCTTGATATGAAAGCCTTGTGGGTATGGTGTAAAGAGAATATTTAAAGTTTGAAGAGATGACAAAGAATACCACTATTCCTTATGAAGTAAAAGCACTCTCAGAGCGAGAGCGGAAAGTTATTACATCTCTTAAAATGGTCAAAAGACGTCGTGAAGAGGGGCTGTTTATCAGTGAGGGTATCAAGACTACCGAACTTCTTTTGGAACGATTCAACCTCCGGTGGCTCGTCATTAGCAAAGAGCGATTAGACCTAATTAGCCGATGCCAAGACCATATTTCTACCCTTCGTATTGCTCCTATAGAGGTGATGAAAAGGCTATCTCAATTGGAAAGCCGTCAGGAGATCATTGCTGTTTTTGAGTACCCTTCGTCAGACTCAAAACAGATAACGGAGGTAGATGGGCTTAGTGTTGCTCTTGATGAAGTGCAGGATCCGGGAAATCTTGGTACCATAATCAGGCTTTGCGATTGGCTCGGTATCTCCTCTCTCATTTGCGGAAAAGGGTGTGCCGATCCTTATTCTCCTAAAGTCATTCAAGCCAGTATGGGGGCAATAGGTAACGTTGATTTACTTTGTGATATTGACTTACCCACATTCCTTCCCCAGCACTTCGACCAAATCATAGCTACAACTATGAGTGGTGATGACTACCGAAAAGTGGATCGCAAACAGCTATTAGGGGCGGTATTATTATTTGGAAATGAGGGCAAAGGGCTATCTCCCAATTTACTCAAATTAGCAACAAAGCAGATAGCGATCCCCAGAGCCCTTACCTCTATTAGTGACTCACTAAATGTTTCTATGAGTGCAGCCATTTTACTTTCTTCATTAATCCCATAAACTTGATTACTACATTGTCTTATGAAAAAACGTATTCAACACATCCTATTAGCACTACTTTTTACCACTTTCTTTCCTCTCATATCCTCAGCTCAAGAGGTAGAGTATAAGGTAAAATTTAAGACCAATAAAGGTTCGTTTACCGTCAAGCTTTACAATGAGACGCCGTTGCATCGGGATAACTTCCTTATGCTTGTCCGTGAGGGGGCCTATAAAGACCTTTTGTTTCATCGAGTTATCAAAAACTTCATGGTACAAGCAGGAGGCGATATCAATGGGGATAAAAAAGATGCTTTTGAGTATCTCAAGCTGAAGCATAGTGAGTTGATACCCTCAGAGATTGTTTACCCAAAGTATTTCCATAAGCAAGGAGCTTTGGCTGCAGCTCGGATAGGGGATGACGAAAACCCTGAGCGAAAGAGTGACCCCATAGAGTTTTACGTCGTTGTGGGTACCTGCTTTCTTGAGAGCGAATTAGCCCCTTATGAGACAGAAGATAGGGGAATGATGCCTCCGAAAGTCAAAGAAAGCTATATGAAAATAGGTGGTTCGCCACACTTAGATACCCAGTATACAGTGTTTGGGGAAGTGATTGAGGGTTACAATACTATTGAGAAAATTTCAAAAATGAATACAGATAGTAACGACAGACCTCTCGAGAATGTGTACATCATTTCAGCTACTATCCTCAAGTAATAAGGAGTTTCTTGCGAAAATTTTATTTACACAATAGCAAAAGCTAATACCAGGTATTTGCTCCGGCGAATACCTGGTATTAGCTTTGACGATTTCCCTATATCCTCCAAAGCGAATACCAAGTATCCTCTGGGCGTGATTATCTGTACCCCATAAATTAAAAGGAGAATTAAGTAGTAATGATTGTAAGACTTGCTGAATTTGCATAGTGTGATGGGGCATAAGTTTTATGATTACTTATGCCCTTATTATTATGCCGTATTGTGTTATAATAATGCCAAATTAAGGCGGATAAAATAGAAATTCTCTTGTCATTATTTAAGAATAATCTACCTATAATATCAGCGAAAAAAGGTACCTTTGTCCTATATGGATTTAGACTGGAAATACTATCCGTTAAGCGAAAATGAGCATGAGCTGGCACGAGCGTGGGCAGTTCAAGAAAAGTTATCCCCCCAAGTAGTCGAGATTATTATGAAGCGAGGGGTAAAGGACACTGATGCCTTGGAGCATTACTTACGGCCATCGCTTAGTGACTTGCACGATCCTTTTCTGATGCCGGGGATGAATGAGGCAGTTGCGAGGCTCAATAAGGCTATAGGTAATAAAGAAAAAATCCTCGTCTATGGTGACTATGACGTGGATGGTATTACCGCTGTAACGCTCGTGTATAGATACCTTCGGCTGATAACTACATCCATAGATTATTATATTCCAGACCGATATGAGGAGGGAAGCGGTATATCTAAGCAAGCGATCGACTTTGCACATAAGGAAGACTTTAGATTGGTAATAGCTCTTGATTGTGGTATAAAAGCCAATGATATGGTAGACTATGCCAATAGCCTTGGAATCGACTTTATTATATGCGATCACCACGTGCCGGACAGCGATTTACCCAGTGCTGTCGCTAATCTCAATCCCAAACTGAAGCATTCGCCTTATCCATTTAAAGAATTGTCTGGTTGTGGTGTAGGCTTTAAGTTGTTACAAGCTTTTGGAAGTAATAATGGCACCGACCCTCGGCTCCTTGAGGGGATGCTGGATCTCGTAGCCGTAAGTATAGCCGCAGATTTAGTGCCATTAGAGGGCGAGAATAGGATACTTGCCTATTACGGATTGCGAAAACTTAACCACCGTCCATCCATAGGTCTGAGGAGCATTATTAACGTTAGCGGATTGCAAAGTAAACAATTGGATATGGCGGACATCATCTTTAAGATAGGTCCCCGTATCAATGCTTCCGGACGGGTTCAGAGCGGTCGTGAATCCGTAGATCTACTCTTAGCAAAAGACGCAAAGGAGGCTAAGGTAATGAGTCACCACATAGATGAGTACAATAACCAGAGAAGGCTACTTGATCACTCTATTACATTAGAGGCAAATGAAATCGTAGAGGGCTTCACTGATATGGAGGATCGCAAGATCATCATTGTCTACGATCCTTCGTGGCATAATGGGGTTTTAGGGATTGTTGCTTCGAGACTTTCAGAGAAGTACAATAGACCTACGATCGTACTTACTGATACACCTCACGAAAACTTAGTCAATGGTTCGGCAAGAAGTGTTATGGGGTACGATATTCATACATTATTGGAGCAAAATAAGGATATTCTGGAAAACTTCGGCGGGCATCCCTTTGCGGCTGGACTCACAATTCAGAAAAAGCATCTGCACCAATTCATACAAAATGCCAATAGAATTGCTGATGAAGAGCTTACTATGGAGCGACTTCAGCCCAAGCACGAGGTAGATTTGCCTATTGAGCTTAAGGACATCACCCCAACGTTTCGCAGACAATTAAAAAAGTTAGCACCATATGGTCCTGGTAACGAGAAGCCACTCTTTATGACCAGAGGGGTAGTAAGTGTAACCCCACCACGGCTAATGGGCTACAAGAATAGTCACCTTAGGCTGATGATATCTATGCCTAACGATATGCCTATTTACCAAGCAGTCGCCTATAATCAGGCAGAGCTTCTGCCTTTAATAGCGAAAGGGAAGCCCTTTGATATCTTGTATACCATCGAAGAGTCTCAGAGACAAGGGAAGCATTCTATCCAGCTTAATATCCAAGATATTCATATAGGAGAAGTGGCGGAGGATGAAACCAAAGAGACTTACTGATGCCCTCCCGATAGACGTATTAAGGAAATACTGGAGGTACGATACCTTTAGACCGCTTCAATCAGAGGTGATCCAAAGTGTCCTTGATGGCTATGATACTTTAGCCTTAATGCCTACAGGAGGAGGAAAGTCTCTCACCTTTCAGGTGCCTGCTATGCTATGTGAGGGATTAACATTAGTGATATCTCCACTTGTGGCATTGATGAAAGACCAAGTCGATGATTTAAAAAGACATGGCATACGAGCCAATTATCTTCATAGCGGACAGACACGTAGCGAGATGCTTGCTGTACTTGATGGTTGCACGTTTAGCTATATAAAGTTACTCTATGTGTCGCCTGAAAGGTTGTCGAATGCCTTATTTCTTAAACGCTTAGAGAGCATTGAGGTCTCATTAATTGTTGTTGACGAAGCCCATTGTATCAGTCAATGGGGTTATGATTTTCGCCCTGACTACTTAAAGATAAAGGGCTTCCGCTTACTTTATCCAGATGTGCCGTTACTTGCACTTACCGCAACAGCGACACCGAGGGTGACTGAAGACATACAGCGTCAATTAGCATTTCGTGAGCCTCATAAGCTATTTCAAAAGAGTTTTTACAGGGAAAACCTCACATACGTTGTTCGTAATACTGACGACAAACCCCGAGAAATACTTCACATATTATCCCGTGTAGAGGGTAGTGCCCTTGTATATGTGAGGAGTAGAGTCTTAACACGCAAGATATCGGACCTATTAAATTCTTCTGGAATTAAGAGTGATTATTTCCACGCAGGTTTGTCTCCTAAGGTCAAAGAACGTAAGCAAAACGCGTGGCAGAGCGATGAGGTGCGTGTAATGGTATGTACAAATGCGTTTGGAATGGGAATTAATAAGCCGGATGTCCGGCTCGTGATTCATCCTACGCCTCCGCCCTCATTAGAGTTTTACTATCAGGAAGCTGGGCGAGCAGCGAGAGACGATCAGCAGTCTTATGCGGTGCTACTCTATACTCCGGTAAAGGACGAAAATTATCTTGCTGAGTCTCTTAGACGGTCGTTCCCATCACTTACACTCATCCGAGGAATATATGACGCTCTTGGTAATTATTTTCAGTTAGGTGTAGAGAGTGGGGAGGGGGCCTTGTATGAATTTGATATATATGATTTCTGCTCCAGATATCGGGTCTCCTCTCGCGACTTAGTTGCTACTTTCGGCATTTTACAGCTATCAGGATACCTCGAATATTTGGAGAATCATGATAGGATGAGTACGATAACCATTTTGGTAGATAGAAACGATCTTTATTCACTATTTTCCGAAAGGGAGGTCGCCTATGATGATGTTTTGGAGTACTTAATGAGGCATTATGCCGGACTATTTACCGAGTATGTGGCTATTGATGAATGGCAAATCTGTCAAGCATTAAAACTGAAACCTGATCAACTCGTGACCCTATTATCTCAGTTGCGGAAGTGGCATGTCATAGATTATATTCCAGGGAAACGGGGTAATTATATCCACTATCTTACTCAGAGGGTTGAGGCAAAAAGGTTGGTCATACCTAAGGATATTTATCGTGACAGATATAGGAAAGCAAAGCATCGAATGGTGGCTGTGGAGAAATATTTGAGTAGTAATAATACGTGCCGAAGTATGCAACTCGTCACTTATTTTGGTGATACCGAACCGCTTCCGTGTGGGTATTGCGATTATTGTATATCGATCGATTATAAGGGTTTAACTTATAAAAAAATTGTAGAGATCCGTGATATTATTATACAAAAAGGGCATATATCAATGGCGGAATTGGCATCTGCTTTACCTCAATTGAGTAATAAGGAGATTCATCGTGCCTTATCGCATCTCTCTAACGATGGGTATCCCATTAGAATAGACGCGAATATCATCTTTTATGGTGCGTAGCCTCTATATATTAGGGTTATTGAAAGAACTTTATTTTAGGTGCATTAAATATGCAAACTGAGTTGAAATTCTTTGAGTTTTTTCTGGATATATTTCAGAGACGACTATATAATTAGGGGAATAAGGTACTCGAAATATATTAAGACGAATACCCTACATTATTGTTGAGGCGAATACCTGATATTTGATGAGACGTATTTAAGGTATTCACTTTTGTATATAGGGCTCTCTCTCTTTTCGTAATGTAGTATTCTTTTTGGGTGAGTAGTCTAATTCACCTGTATTAAATCGCTATTTTCCAAAAGTTTACAATGTATTTTACCTCTTAAAACTATGATGTTAAGCTTAGTCCTATCGCCCATTCGTAAGAGAAGATGGCAAGAATTTTTACGTCTCTATTTTAGGCTTGTTTTTCTCTCGTGCTACCCTTATATATTTAAGTAAAGAACTGGTTAAGGAATAGACGTTCCTCAACCAGTTCTTTCTAAGTTATATGTAACTAAGTATTAGTATAGAATAGGCCTTATCTCTACGCGACGACCCTGAGGATACTTACTCTTAGTGTCCTTCATGGAGTCAATGCCCGAAGGGATAACTTCTAAACGCGTGCGAGGAATACCTTTACTAATGATATAGTCAGCGACAGCATTGACACGACGCCCTGAGAGTTTATTATTGTAGCTCATATTACCTTCTGGCGAAGCATAACCGCGGAGTGATATCCTTAGATCATTCTCTTTTAACCATTCTACCACATTATCTAATGTAGCAACGGATTCCTTAGTTATCTCGCTACTATCGAAGTTGAAATAAGCAACACTCATATAGAGTTCAATGTCCTTATTATTAAGACCTGACTTAAGTGCAATCGCTTCGTCTGGCGTCAGCTCTTTAGTACTCTTTCCTGCATTCGCTCCCTGCTGAGGTACGAGGTATGCGTTACTTGGCACTCCATTTCCACCCAATAATTGATTGATAATTGAGGGGTCAAGGTCGCCTTTGGTAAGTAAAAGAGCATATAAAAGACGCTCCATCTGATCAAGCCTACGCTCATAGGGCTCAGTGTATGTGCGAGCCAATGCTTGATCTAATGCCCTACGCTTGAGTGTTTCAACCTTAAATGCGGTGACAACAGAGTCGCGATAAGCAGCATCAACATATGGTTTACGGGCTTCCACAATCAGCTTAGTAATAAGCTCTTCTGCCTGACTACGAGTGATGGGAAGTAGAGCTTCACCAGGTATCGTATCGTATCCCTCAGTACTCCGAATCGCTTCCCAGACGGCATCATCTATACGTTGGTCATTCATAGGGGCTACCTCTTGAATGTAGATGGTATCACCCATCAAAACCACGTTATCAGGTAGAGTGTCATTGGAAGTTGTGACTACCACTTCCTGAGCATTCGCCATTATGCCAATGCTTAGGAAGAAAGTACTTAATACTGAGGAGAGTAGTATGTTACTTCTCATATCCTTCTCTTCAATAGCTGATGATTAGAATACGAAACGATAACCTACTGCTATTTGGTTATTCTTAAACAAGCCTCTTGCTGTGTAGTCAGCGAATATTTCACCATTAGCACCTACCTTAAAGTTGGAGCCAAGAATGACATTAGTGCCGAGCTTAAGCCCATTACCATGGCTGTAGAGTCCTACGCCAAGACCTACATATGGGTCAACAATAGTATTGTCAAGACGAATGTTGTAAATGACATTACTACTAAGGTCAAAGGAGCTCTTTTTGCCAAATCCCATCATAAGTTCTGGAACAAAGTCAAAGTCTGTGTCTGAGATTTGTAGGTACCCACGGATACCAAGCTCCCATTGCGTTCCCTCACCAAAGTTAACACCGGTAAGGATAGCAAGACGATTGAGTTTGAGGTATTGGCTCTTTACTCTTGTTGCACCATTGATACTTGTGTTGCTGCTATTTTCTGTTGCAGAAGGCACGGTTGTCACAACAGGATCTATCCTTTGGACAGGGGCTACTTGTGCTTGAGGGGTAGTTGTTGTCACTACTCTTTGTTGCCTATCCATACGATCCACTAACCTACGTAGCTCTCTTACAACTTCGTCATTTGAGGCATCCTTAGTCGTTACAGTTACATTTTTACCTGCGTTTTGCCCGTTCTGAGCATTAAGGGCTGCCACAATAATATCCATCTCGGATTCAGAAAACTTGCTTGCCCTATTCATCTCTTCGCTACGGATCTTAGCAAGAATCCGGTCAACCATATCCTCAAACTCTTGCTTCGTCATCATCTTACCATCAAGGTCGGCATGCTTGCAATGGCGAGAAGCGTTTTTGTATACTTCGTCGTTTTGGAATAGATATCTGCGTGTGCTGTCATCGCTACGCATATCATTGACTTTATCGTTAACGTCGTCCTGATCTGCCTTTTCAATAGCCTCACGTGCTGGAGCACCGATGTTGAAACGGATACCTGCGGTGTAACCAATGCTGGTAAATACGTTCTCTACTTGAGTATCAATGATCTTGTCTCTTCCGCTACTAAGAAGTGCGTCTACGTTACCAAAGAGTGCGATATATCTTGATAGTGGTACTTCGATACCTGCTCCACCCATTAGGAATAGGTTATGTTCGTCAAAACGCTCTTTTGCCTCTGGAAGTGGTTTTGGAGCATCTGGGTCCGTTGGAATCAAGCTCTTATCGTCAAGGTAACCAGCACCGAGTGTAAGATAAGGTACGATACCGCGTGGTTGGTTTAGACGGAATAATAGGTTACCACCATATACCTTTAGGTCTTTGTTAAAGTCAAAGCTGAGCTTCTGAGGATCCTTGGTGCCTTGATAGTAGAAAGCACGTAGACCAATCAATGATGAGAAATCCACACCGGCTGATCCTCCAATGAACCATTGGTCAGGCTGACCCATCTTCTCGTTAAAGTCAATATATTTCAGACCTGGTTCAAGGACAAACTTGGCTCCGCGGAAACCATCCTCGAAGAGGTTGCTGTACTTCATCGTCTTATCATTGTAGCGAGAGTAACCGCCTAATTTAATATCTAATGAAGCCAAAGCAGACCAATTGCCCCACTTTTTAGTATCATTATTCAGCTCTCTATTAACTAAGTAGTTAAATTCGCCCATATTAAACTGGATGTTACGTCCCTCAATCGAAAGAGCTACCCTCTCAGATAGATTGAAGTTGACACCGACACCACCTAATAGGTAGATTTGCTTTTCCTTTTGCTTAGCATCCTCAATAACATTCTCTTTTGTATCCAATGGGTTGTAATTGAGTAGTTGCACCCCACCACCTAATGTAAGGTAAGGGGATACGATATAACTGCTATTTAGAATGTTGAATTTGAGATTACCGCCTACGCGAGTAACATCAAATTGCATTCCTTGAAGCTTATTTAGAGCATCTTCGTTAAGGATATTCCAGCTTTTACCCTCAAGGTTTTGCTTAAGGTTGATTGACTTTTCTACAGAGCCTTGTAGCTCTACGTAAGGGCCGAAACCTATTCCTAAACGAACTCCATAAAATGGTGAATTCTTTAGTGCAATATTCTCATTCCACCAGTTGTACGATACGTTTGGAGACAAAGAAAAGCTTACACCATCTATCTGTGCATGGGCAGTAGTGAATGTAAGCAACCCAAGTATGCCTCCAAGGATAAGTCCATAAAACTTCTTCATACTTGTATTACTCTTTTTATTTTAATAAATCTATTATCGTCATATTGTTTGACAAAGATAACAAAAAAAATCTCTCTTTTCTCTCTCCCTTGAAAAATCTTTTTTGTAAGGTCGCAAAAATAGTTAACCTCTTGTATAGCTATCGTGATTAAGTGCAAGTATACTTTATGGGATATGCGTATGTCTTGTCTCTTACCATGCTTATCGCTCAGGGTAGAATAAGAACTATTTAGAGAATAAGTATAAAAAAAGCTCTGGGATGTGCCTAAATAACATCTCAGAGCAACCAAAACCAAAAACTTACAATCTACCCAACATAACCACCGAAATGGTGTATTTATTGTGCGGCTGAAGGGACTCGAACCCCCACGGATTGCTCCACTAGATCCTAAGTCTAGCGCGGCTACCAATTACGCCACAGCCGCAATACGAAATGAATAGCAACCATTTCCGTTTTTGCTTTGCAAAGGTAGTAATATTTTTTTAATCTGCAAAACACGATGCCCTATGAATTGTAATAAGTACACGTCAGAGGGCTATTTCATCGGTTTAATACTGTGAAATAATCGTATGAAAATTCTCAAATAGCAGGAAGGCTCATCCCTGTAAATTTTCTGTATAGGTCAAGGGCATAGACATCGGTCATCCCGCTTATATAGTCTAAAGCACTCTGGATTTTCCCGTACATACTACTGCGGTGCATATCGTACTGCTCGGGGATTCGATTAAACCACAATTTACTATACGACTTTTCTGGGTGGAGCTGAGCTTCGATAAGTGTGTCAAGGAGGTATTCAAAAATACGATATCCTGCAAACTCTATGTCTAAAACCTCTTTTGTAAAATAGATATTCTCAAATGCAAAATTGCGGGCAGACTTATACGCTTTTTTTTCTCTCTCTGTAATGGAGTCTATAAGTGAGCCTTTGAATACTCCTCGTAAAATATCATCCTCATGTTCAATAAACGTCTTGGTGACACAGGTGACCAAATTGCCAATAGCTATAGAGCGTAAGAACGCAATTTGTTCATTGTGGTCTGTGACCCGCATAAGGGTATTTCTGATATTGGGGTACTCTATTTCAGGGATAAAAGCTAATAATAATTCTTTACATTGCTCTAAGCTGACGATTTTTAGCTTATAAGCATCCTCTAAGTCCATTATTTGGTAGCAGATATCATCGGCTGCTTCCACGAGGTAGACAAGGGGATGACGAGCAAAAATTGGGGCTTTGTCTTTGGCACTTTGGCGTAATATGCCTAAATGTTGAGCGATTTTGTCGTAGCTCTCTTCCTCAGTAATGAAAAAGCCAAACTTCGGATTATCCGCATTGGTATATAGTGAACTGTAGGGATATTTTACTATCGATGCAATCGTGGAATAGGTTAAGACAAAGCCTCCCTTTCGCCTTCCATTGAATCCGTGGGTGAGCAATCGGATAGCATTAGCATTGCCCTCAAAGTGCGAAAAGTCCTGCCAACGACCACCTTCATCCTGCACTTCCTGTTCCCAACGTGTCCCCTTACCCTCTGTGAAGTAGGCACTAATGGCACGTTCGCCAGCATGTCCAAATGGCGGATTACCCATATCGTGAGCAAGGCAAGCTGCTGATACGATGGCTCCAAAGTCGCTATGATCTGCGTGGATATTAGGATTTTTTTGACATACATATCGCCCTATCTGTGTGCCAAGTGAGCGACCTATACAGCTTACTTCCAGACTATGGGTCAGTCTATTATGGACAAATATTTTTCCCGGGAGAGGGAATACCTGTGTCTTATTCTGCAACCTCCTAAAGGGTGAAGAGAATATCAGTCGGTCGTAATCACGCTGAAAGTCGGTGCGTGTCTCTTGTTTCTGTGAGTGAGATTCTAAGCCAAAGCGATAGTCGCTGATGAGTTTTTCCCACTCCATTATTTGCTCACTCATTACGCAGAATCTTAATAAGTTCCTCCATTCCTTTGCCTGCTCCCATCTTTATGTGATGGTACTGCGATGAGCCTGGGATGTCTTTCGGGTCTATCACATATATAGGTACATTATGAGGAACAAACTGCACTAATCCTGCAGCAGGGTAGACATTGAGGCTGGTGCCGATAATAAGAAAAATGTCTGCAGTCTGAGTCTCACGCATGGCGTCTTCCATTCTCGGAACTGGTTCGCCGAAATATACAATGAAAGGACGTAGCTGATACCCTTGTGCATCTTTATCCATGAGCGTCATTCTAAGACGACCTTCAGGAAGAGGAAGTGGGGTAGATAGGTCGCACTCGCTACAGCATTTCATCAACTCTCCATGTAGGTGTATGATGTGACTGCTACCAGCACGTTCGTGAAGGTCATCTATATTTTGTGTGATAATGGTTACATCATAATCTGTTTCAAGTTCGGCTAATAACTTATGTCCTTTATTAGGTTGAGCTTTCACGCATTGTTCCCTTCGGTCATTGGCAAAGTCGATAACCAGCTGTGGGTTTCTTCGATAACCTTCGGCAGATGCTACCTCCTCTACGGAGTAATGCTCCCATAACCCATCCGAGTCTCGAAACGTAGCAATTCCACTCTCTGCACTGATCCCAGCTCCCGTTAGAGCCACTATTTTCTGTTTCATAATGTTGATTTCTTTCGCCGATTAATTGGTACCCGTGTGCCCGAAACCACCCTCTCCACGCTCGGTACTATTCAATGTCTCTACGGCTTGCCACGCCACTTGTTCGTGCCGTGTTACGACCATTTGGCAAATACGTTCGCCAGGTTCGATGGTGAAAGGTGCATTAGAAAGATTGGCGAGAATCACCTTTATCTCACCTCGATAATCGGCATCAATGGTACCTGGGGTATTTAGAAGCGTGATGCCATATTTTAGCGCAAGACCGCTTCTTGGTCGCAATTGTGCCTCGTATCCTTCGGGTAGAGCAATGAAAAGACCTGTAGGGATCGCTATCCGTTCTAAAGGTTGTGCAACGATTTTTTCGGAAATATTGGCTCGAATATCCAGACCTGCAGACTGAGGGGTCGCGTATTCGGGGAGTGGATAGTTGCTCTTATTGATCACTTGTATTTCGATTTTATTCATAGTGGTAATCCGTTATGTTTGATGGCTTTTTTAGCTTTTCGTAGGAGCTGAATCCTATCTCCGAGCTCCATATCTATGGATATAGGGAGGATCCAAATCCTGTGTCTCACCTCCGTGGGTATCCACTTTTTGAGGGTGATAAATCGCATCCCATCCTTTTCCGTTGTGAGGATAAAGAGGTCGGGATTAGCTTTAAGATCATCAACGAGTGCTTGGATTTCTTCTTTTCTAAAGTCATGGTGGTCGGGGTATTCTATATAATCTAAGATTTTCGGAAAGTATATTACGCAGGTGTCTTGAAAGGCTTTTGGATTAGCGATACCGCTAATTACCATTACTTGTTTTTCTGGACTAAGCACTTCGTGAGTGGTACATTCTTCAGGGGTGAATAGTGGTTGAGGTTTTTCGTAATGTATACTTGAGCAGAAGATGTCCTGATATGCCATGGCATTAGTTTTCTCTATCTTCAGCCGCATCTCCGTTACATTGGCTTGCTTGGGAGTGCCGGTAAAGATGATTGTGTCGGCTCTAAAGGCTTCTCTCTTGCCGTCTCGAAGGTTGCCAAATGGCATGTAAAAATCCTGATAATATGGATCGGAGTACCGAGTTAATAGAATGGAGTAGGAGGGGGTTACGCTCCGATGCTGGAAGCCGTCGTCCATCAACACCACTTGAGGTCGCTCTTCGGCTGGCATTTGTTCCATTTCTTTTAGACCTCGTTTCCTATTCCCATCGACATAAACCATGATATCTGGGTACTTCCGTTTGATTTGTAGCGGTTCATCCCCTATGGTATGTGCGTCGTCTTCTACCGTGGCAATCCTTGGCTTTTTCCCTTTTCGCCCATATCCGCGGGTGAGGACAGCGATGCGGTAGTCACGTCTTAGAAGTGATATCAGTAGTTCTATGTGAGGGGTTTTACCACTACCACCTACAGATAAGTTCCCCACACAGATGGTAGGGATCGTCGACTTCCAAGTCTTGCATAGCTTATGATCGTAGGCAAAATTGCGGATACCCACGACCATCCCGTAGACAGCTGCGGGTATCCACAGTAGTACATTTTTGCCTTGGTTCATCAGCTTTAGTAATTAGTTACATAGTAGGTGATAGTGCGTTGGTTTCACATGCAGCTTCGCCTACCATGGTAATGTCGTAAGGTGGCATTGCTTTAATCCCAGTGAGGTCTTTTAGCAATTGTTCTTTATAAAGGTTGAGTCTCTCAACGTCTGAAAGACGCAACTGGAATGCTGCTTTAGATAGACTAAAACCAAATATCTCCTCAAACAGATCGGTCTGTTCTGTCAAATCTATGACGCTGTACTCATCAAGTTCGGCGAGCCGAGCTGCCTCCCGGATAGCGACATCAATGCCGCCAATCTTATCTACAAGCCCTAACTCTATTGCCTTTTCGCCCAACCAAACTCTGCCTTGTCCTATTGAGTCTACTTGCTCTACTGTCATACCTCTACCCGTAGCTACGCGTGTAGTAAACTCGCCATACCCTCTCTCGATGGACTTTTGTATGCCTGTAGCAAGTTTGGGATTGAGGGGAGCACTGACGCTCAAGACACCTGTCTCGCTTGTCGCTACAGTCTGTTCTTTGAGACCTAGTTTATCCATGGTGCCTGCTGCATTAGGGAACATTCCAAAAATGCCTATTGACCCTGTCAATGTATAAGGGTTAGCTACAATGGAGCTGGCATGGGAAGAGATGTAATATCCTCCCGATGCCGCGTAGTCGCCCATTGAGACAACGACGGGCTTGATTTTCTTAACCTCGTCTACTTCGTGGCAAATGAGCTCGGAAGTCGTTACGGCACCGCCACCCGAGTTGACACGCATTACGATTGCCTTGATGTCGTCATCTTCGGCTGCTTCACGTAGCTTCTTAACGATCTTCTCCGTGATAACGGCTTCAGTGTTAAAGTAATCTTTTTCTTCGTCACCTGTGCCTACTACGATGTTGCCCTCGGCATAGATGACTGCGATTTTATCATCAAATTCGCTCTTATAATTGAGCGGCAATACGTCCTCTATGTGGACATAATTGATATCAAGTGAAGCATCGTTGAAGATCTTATCGGCTAAAACATCCTGAAGATCTATCCTATATACAAGTGTGTCCACGAGATTAAGCTCTTTGGCTACACTGATTTTCTCTAAGAAATATGCCTCATCGGCATAGCGTTGAAAGACACTTGGGTCGACTCCTCTGCTATCTGCCATCTCGCGAGTTGTACCTTGCCAAAGTCCTTGTAAAAATTCGGATATCTGTAACCTATTAGCTTCGCTAAGACGATCAAGTATATAAGGCTCTACTGCTCCCTTAAAGGTTCCAACCTTAAATACCTGCATCTCTACTCCAAGTTTCTTTAGTAATCCCTTTTTAAATATCGTTGTTGAAGTAAGCCCAGTGATATTAAGGCTCCCCTCTGGTCCGGCCATCACCTCGTTTGCAACGCTGCTGATGTAGTAATTTAGATAGCTATAGTGGTCGGAGTAGGCGTATACTTTTTTGCCACTCTCTTGGAAGTCTTTAAGTGCGTCTCTTATCTCTTTTGCTGTCGCAAAGTTGATACTGGCTCTTTCGAGATTGACGACTATTGCCTCGATGTCGGGGTCGCTCTTAGCTATGGTTATGGCACGTAGAATCTCAGGAAGTGTATAATTGGTCTTCTCGTTGTCGCCAAACTCAAAGGACATTACTGGGGCGGTATCTTTGATACTCCCCGTCAAGTCCAGCATGAGGACGCTTTCGCTACTAACGCTTTTTACCTCTTTCTCCTTGCTGAAGCTCTTTACCACACCATTGATAGCTGAGCCTAACATGGCAAAGAAAATAAAGAATACTACGATGCTTGCAAGGATTACTCCTAAACAAGAACCGAAAACCATCTTACCGAAATCTTTCATCTCTTTTTTTAAGTCTAATTAATAGTAGTATTGTCTGATGTATATATCAATCCCTTTACGAGGGAATATAATCTCATTTGCGAAGTTACAAAAAACTTTCCAATAGTGAAAGTCACTTAATTCAAATCTTTTCCGAATGGTCCTGATTGCTAATAATTAATGAATCGATAACTTAGAAAATGCCTATCGTCTGTATGGCTCATTAGCTTGATTTAGTAATATTTGAAAACATCACCATATGCCACTATTGATGATCTAATATCTATCATCTTCGAAATGGATATAGGGAATTGTCCGAAATGGATATAGGGAATTCGTCTTAACGAATACCAAGTATTTGTTTGGGCAAATACCTGGTATACGATTTTTGGAATTTCCAACTAACGGGGAGTGATGGGGTGGGGATAAGAAATCACTTATTCCTCGTGGACGACTTGTGGGCGTTGCTCTTCGTATGATGTGTATTGCTTATTTAGGATAACAGTTGCCCAAGCTTTGGCTTCCGCTAATGCCTTGTCTTTATCTTCATCAAGCTG
Source organism: uncultured Porphyromonas sp. (assembly GCA_934364985.1). Lineage (GTDB taxonomy): Bacteria > Bacteroidota > Bacteroidia > Bacteroidales > Porphyromonadaceae > Porphyromonas_A. The sequence continues at coordinate 87,933 of CAKRMU010000004.1, forward strand.
ATACCAGCTGAGCGGAGGAATGACGATGGATTTGCCTAATGGGATATAATCAGGGTCGTTAATATCACCATGATTGGCCATATATATAAAGACCCAATAAAATGAATTGCCGTAGTACTGCTTAGCAAGTTTAGCAAGTGTCACACCATTCTTTATGGTCACGGTGTCAATGGGTTCGGTGACGGTTAGGACGACTTCCTCGATCCTCTCCTCAGGTTCTGCGTAATTGGTGGTATCTATGGGCTGAAAAGCTTCCACTTGTGACACAACAGGTGCAACTTCTATTGTAGGCTTTTTGGGTCTGGTAAGTAAGTAGATAGCTAAAAAGATTATGACGGCGAGTATTGTTAACCATACCCATAAGTGTGGTCTTCTTTTGGATTTTTCAATCTCCTTTTTTTGTGGTGTGGTTAGTCTCTTGTCGTTTTTCTCGTATGCTTTGATGGGGGATGGCTCTTCTCGCTTTTCGTTATTAAGCTGAGGTGTCACAGGCTCTTCAAGCTCTTCGGCACAGGCTATCACGTACTGTAATACCTGCTTAGACTCCTCCTTTTGGTCGTGTTCCTCAAGGTCTGGAAAGCTATTATCTACTTTTAATAAAGTGGGTTGATAGACAGAAAATGGTTGGTTAAGGCGAGTCATTAATGCGGGAAATGGTTCGAAGTGGAGGATTAATAGTCCTCTTGACATTTCTTTAGCATAAAATGCCCCAAGCCCTAAAAAAGCTACTCTTCGTCCCCTGAATAATCCTTCGATAAATAGCTCGGCAAAATGCTCCAAAGCTTCTTTGACATCTTTGTAGTCGTAGCCATAGAGATCCGCGAGATTAGTAACGAAGTCATCCGAAAAGTAGTTTTGAGGTGACTCTATATCTAAAGACGTGTAGTGCTTATGCTCTAATATGTATGCTGATGGCTGGTAATTTAGAGAAATGGTAGGGGGCATCAGCTGCTTACTACCTTCGCCATTGTAGATGTATTCTTTGTGAAAAATGGGCTCAAAAGAACCCAAAAAAGGGATGTCTACTTGACGACGTTCTTCAAGCCTTGCTGCTATTAGGTCGTCTGCTAAGCTACATATCTTTTCTTCTTGAATCATATCACTTTGGCGATTGTATCAAAGCCTTCGGCTTTGGTTATTTGTACCTCATAAAAGTTGCCTACCTCAAGGAACTGATCTTTAGTTATCAATACTTCGGGGTCAACATCGGGCGAGTCGTACTCAGTCCTACCTATATAGTAGTGGTCTTCTTCTCTATCAATAATGACTCTTTGCTGTGTATTCACAAAGTGTTCTGCCTGCTCAAGTGCGATTTCTTCCTGAAGTGCCATAAGCCTATTTAGGCGTTCATCTTTAACGGCGGGTGGAATCTCGTCCTTGTAATGCTGATACCCGTAAGTGCCTTCTTCGTGAGAATAGCTAAAGGCTCCCATACGTTCAAAGCGAACATCTTGCACAAAGCTAAGCAGTTCCTCAAAAGCCTCGTCGGTCTCACCCGGATGACCGACCATGAGTGTGGTACGCAGGTAAATGCCAGGTACCTCGCTCCGGATGGATTTTATTAGATCAAGTGTCTCGGCTTTTGTCACATGGCGTTTCATCGCCTTTAGGACTTCGTCATTAGCGTGTTGTAGAGCAATGTCGATATATTTGCAGACCTTAGGCTCTTCTCGAATTACCTTTAGAAGCTCCATGGGGAAGTGATTGGGATATGCGTAGTGGAGCCTTATCCATTCAATACCACACACTTTGGTAAGGCTTTGTACAAGGTCGGCAATCCTTTGTCTTCGGTAAAGGTCGGTACCATAATAGGTCAGATCTTGGGCAATAAGCTGGAGCTCCTTCACGCCATTTTTCGCCAATCCTTCTGCCTCAAGTACTATATCTTCAATCCGCCTCGACTGGTATTTGCCCGTCATTAATGGGATAGAACAATAGGCACATGTGCGGTCGCAACCCTCAGCGATTTTAAGGTAAGCGTAATGAGAAGGTGTGGATAGCAGGCGAGCGTCAGAAGGCAATGTGTGGTACGCTTTGCCGATATCCTTAAGGAGCGACTTCCAATTAAATTTTCCGTAAAAGCGATCTACCTCGGGAAGCTCTGCCTCAAGCTCCGTTTGGTATCGCTCACTAAGGCATCCCATAACGTACAATTTACCTATCTTTCCTTGTCGCTTGGCTTGGGCTAATTCCAGAATCATCTCAATGGATTCTTCTCGAGCCCGCTCAATGAAACCACAGGTATTAATAACAACGATCTCACCACACGGCTCCTCTGGATCATGCATCACCTGATAGCCGTTTTGTGCAAATTGTCGCATCAGGAGTTCAGAATCTATGAGGTTCTTAGAGCACCCCATAGTGATGACATCTACCCTGTTTTTCCTCATCCTATTACCTATTTACCGAAAAGCGATTGTACAAAAGCTTGCTTGTCAAATAGCTGAAGATCGGTCATCTGCTCGCCCAATCCGATGTACTTTACTGGGATATTGAGCTGGTCGGATATGCCGATAACGACGCCACCTTTTGCCGTTCCGTCGAGTTTCGTAATAGCTAAAGCAGTGACATCCGTTGCCTGAGTAAATTCTTTAGCTTGTTCGTAGGCATTTTGTCCCGTAGAGCCATCTAAGACTAAGAGAACTTCCTGAGGTGCTTCGGGGTGTACCTTCTTCATCACGTTACGAATCTTGGTAAGCTCGTTCATTAATCCCACTTTATTGTGTAGCCTTCCTGCCGTATCTATGATGACGACATCAGCACCTTGAGCTTTTGCACTCGCTACTGTGTCGTATGCTACTGAGGCAGGATCGCTACCCATTTCTTGCTTAACGACAGGAACACCTACCCTTTCGCCCCAAATGACCAATTGATCTACGGCCGCAGCTCTAAAGGTATCTGCAGCACCTAATACCACTTTATATCCCGAGCTTTTGAACTGATAGGCGAGCTTACCAATGGTAGTCGTCTTGCCTACACCGTTAACTCCTACGACCAAAATAACATACGGAAGCTTTTCTTTGTTGAGATCAAAGGCAGAACCATCAGGATGATCGCTCTCGTGAAGTAGGGCAGCAACCTCCTCTTGTAGTATCTTTTGAAGCTCATTAGTCCCCACATACTTGTCGCGAGCTACCCTCTCCTCAATGCGGCGGATAATCTTTAGTGTTGTAGGGACACCGACATCGCTTGAGACGAGCGTCATCTCCAACTCGTCTAAAACGTCATCATCGACCTTGCTTTTGCCCGCAATATTCCGGGATAGTTTCCCTAAAAAAGACTCTTTGGTCTTCGATAAACCGTTATCTAAAGTCTCTTTCTTTTCGTTACCAAATAATCCAAAAAAAGCCATATTATATCTACTTTCGTGTTGTCTTCATGGTCAATCCATCCTTGATAGGTAGTCCTCTGGGGTAAATCGTCTAAGCACTTCAAGCTCACCTTGCATATTCTCTAAGCAAATACTGGGATGGTAGATGCCGTTAAACATATTGGTCTTAACAGATGTGTAGTGTAGCATGTCCTCAAAAATCAGTAGCTCACCCACTTGTGGTTGGTGGTCAAAATACCAGTCGCCCATTACGTCACCTGAGAGACAGCTATTTCCACCTATTCTATATTTATAGATATGAGTACTGGTAGGCTGGTTTTCGGCTCCTCTCACTTTGGGTTGGTAAGGCATTTCGAGGCAATCCGGCATGTGACAGGTAAATGACGCATCCATCATCAGCGTTTTAATGCCGTGATTCTCAACAATATCTTCAATAGTAGCCACGAGGTAGCCTGTCTCCCAAGCAAACGCACTTCCAGGCTCGAGGATGATCTTAAGATTGGGATGGCGGTTCTTAAATCCCCGTAATAAATGAACGAGATGCACCTCATTATAGTCTTTGTGAGTGATGAGATGACCTCCACCTAAGTTGAGCCATTTAACTTGGTCGAGTAGGTGTCCACATCGTCTTTCGAGCACCTCAAGCGAACGCTCTAATTGGTATGAGTCGCTCTCGCAATGGGTATGCACGTGTAGCCCTTTGATCCCTTGGGGTAGCTCTTGAGGAATATCATCCACCACTACTCCTAAACGACTTCCGGGAGCTGCAGGGTTATAGAGTTCAGTGCCGATCTCACTATATTCTGGATTGATACGAATGCCACACTCAATGGGATAGGCATCGTAGGCTTTGACCCTTGGGTAAAAACGATTAAATTGGCTGATGGAATTAAAAACGATGTGCTGGCTACACCTGAGAATGCCATCAAATTCTTCCCACTTATAAATAGGGGCATAGGTATGTGTCCGTTGCCCCATATAACGCAGCCCCATTGTGGCTTCCCACAGAGAGGAGGCGGTAGAGCTTTGGATGTATTCTCTAAAAATAGGAAATAGTTTCCACAGTGCGTAAGCTTTGAATGCCAATATCACTTCGACGCCAGCACGATTTGCTATGTCCTTAATAAGTGAAAGATTATCACGTAATTGTCGCTCCACCTGCACGAACGCAGGAGTTCGCTCTTGACAAGGGAAGAATTGGTGTGGATCTGTTGCATCATCTTGTTTTATTCCATACCAAATATCGTGTGCGAGAGCTTGAATGTCGTCGATGCTGATTCCCATTCTCTCAGTTTTTAATGTCATTAGGGCAGAAAAACGATCCTCAATTAATGATACCCAATAGTAAGCGACTCCAAAACGATTTGATGAAGCCCATTGGGTATCTAAAGCCAAAGGTACCAATTTCTTACGATATAACCTCCCTAAGTATAGAATGTATCTATAGCAAAATCTTTTTCTGAATAATCTACTGTGAAAAGCAGAGAGGGGAAAGACTTGATAAAGGTATAACTTATATAGAAGTTATAACTACTTAGTAGTCAGAATATAAGAATTAATCGAAATGGATACTTGGAATACATCGGAGCGAATACCAGGAATTCACTCGGACTAATACCCAGAATTAGCTGAGGAGAATATAGGGTATCTACAATTACCGATTTCTAATACTTTTCCGAGAGAATCTGTGTGCCATCTAAAAACAATTGCAAAATGCAGGAGGAGCCGGTGCCTTAATGGCACCGGCTCCTCTATGAGTTGACTCCTTATGCAGGGTGTTTACTTGATAACGCCTAACTCTCTACCGATCTTCTCAAAGGCAGCTACGGCACGATCAATATGCTCTGGTTCGTGAGCTGCTGATAGCTGTACACGGATGCGTGCTTGACCTTTTGGTACTACCGGGTAGTAGAATCCGGTTACAAAGATCCCCTCATCTTGCATCCTTTTAGCGAATTCTTGGCTAAGAGGTGCATCATAAAGCATCACGGCACATATTGCACTCTGAGTAGGTTTGATGTCGAAACCTAATGCCTGCATTTTGGTGCGGAAGTGCTCAACATTTTTCATAAGCTTGGTGTGTAGCTCGTCACTCTCTTCGAGCATCTTAAAGGTCTCAAGACCTGCTCCTACGACAGCCGGTGGTAAGGAGTTGCTAAATAAGTAAGGTCTACTGCGTTGCCTTAGGATGTCGATAATCTCTTTGCGACCAGTGGTAAACCCACCTACTGCACCGCCAAATGCCTTGCCAAGGGTACCTGTGTGGATATCAATCCGTCCGTATAGGTCAAATTTCTCAGCAACGCCTCTACCAGTCTTTCCGACAACGCCTGCAGAGTGGCACTCATCCACCATGACCATAGCGTCATACTTGTCGGCAAGGTCGCAAATCTTATCCATAGGAGCCACGTTGCCGTCCATTGAAAATACGCCGTCGGTAACTATGATCCTGAAGCGTTGTTCTTGGGCTTGCTTTAGGCACTCCTCCAGCTCTTTCATATCGCCATTGGCATAGCGATATCTTTTCGCTTTACATAGACGTACTCCGTCAATGATAGAAGCGTGGTTGAGGCTATCGCTGATGATGGCATCTTCATCTGAAAGTAGGGGCTCAAAAACTCCTCCATTAGCGTCGAAGCATGCGGCATAAAGGATGGTGTCCTCAGTGTGGAAGTATTTACTAATAGCGGCTTCCAACTCCTTATGGATATCCATGGTACCGCAGATGAAACGCACAGATGAAAGACCATACCCACGACGATCCATCTCGTCTTTTGCCGCTTGTGCTAAGCGTTTGTTATTGGAAAGCCCTAAGTAGTTATTGGCACAGAAGTTGAGTGCTTTTTGCTCTCCTTTTGCAGTCTTTACGGTTATCTCGGCATATTGCTCGCTCGTAATGATGCGTTCTTCTTTATAGAGACCTGCATCCTTAGTCTCTTGTAGCTCCTTTTGCAGGTGCTGTTTGATAGCTCCGTACATAATTCTATCTATTTGTGGTTGTCTTAATTATTTTGTGCCAAAGATACGATTTTAATTTTTAATACCCTTGATACTAAGTCAAAGAATAGTGCAATTAATGCCTTTTGTGAATGCTGGAGTAGGGGAAAATGGGTACTTGGTATTCGCTTCGGCGAATACCCTATATTCGCTGAGACTAATATAAGGTATTCGTCGGGGCGAATATAGGGTATTAGTTTTTGGGGTATTACGGATATCCTTTTTTGGTGTCTTGCGAGCTATCGGTACCGCTATTGCTCTTTACGGAGCTTAGCGTATTTAAGGATGAGTTGTCGCTTTTGGCCATCTCCAAACTGCACCATCACTTTTATGCCTGAGATGCTATCGCTAAATCCAAGGACTTCTCCTCTGCCAAAGTTATTATGATAGACGATGTCGCCTGTTTTGATGTCCGATTCGTCTGTAAAGGGTTGCCAAACAACCTGATTAACCTCAGTATCCGGGTTTTTCTTTCGTTTGATCCTCGTGATCCTTTTTTTAGGTGATGGAAGGTCGCTCTGTAGCCGTTCGAGCTTTTTGGCAACTTGCTCTTTTATACTTCCTTTGAGAATACCCGTTGTGTCTTTAATGTAATTGGGGTCAAGGTCTTTTATAAATCGACTGGGTCCGGTAGGAATGGTCTGACCATTGACCATTCGCTCTCGGGCAAAGCTAATCGTGCAATTACTTTTTGCTCGAGTGATAGCCACGTAAAAGAGTCGTCGCTCCTCCTCTACCTCTTCCTGGCTATAATTGCTCCGCATACTTGGTATCAAGGTCTCCTCAATGCCGACGCAAAAGATATGACTATACTCAAGCCCCTTGGAGGCATGCATCGTCATTAAAGTTACCTTGGGAGTATCATCCTCCTCGGTATCTTGGTCTGTATAGAGTGCCATTTCTTGAATAAAATCTTCAAGTGATGGCTCCTCTCCTATCTCCTCTTTTCGGCGATTGATGTAATCGTTGAGGGCAGTCACCAGCTCCGAAATGTTATCTATCCTTGACTGCCCCTCGACAGAGCCGTCATCGTAGAGCGTCTTTAAGCCTGTCATTTCTATCACTTTCTGAAGGTATGGGACGGGCTCTAACTCCTCGGTAAGCTCCGTAATACGATCTATGAGATGGACAAATTCTTGTAGTTTTTGTATGCCACGAGGCTTCACCTTATGAGCGATTTTTTCTGGAGTCTTAACCAATGTCATCAGCGGAAGCATCTCGGTATTAGCCACTTCGGCTAAGCCCTCAAAAGTCGTTGCACCAATACCTCGAGCAGGCACATTGTACACTCTCCTAAAGGCTTCATCATCAAATGGATTGACTACCAAACGAAGATATGCCAAGACGTCTTTGACCTCTTTCCTATCAAAAAAAGATAATCCGCCGTAGATACGATTGGGGACTCCGAACATCTTAAGATTCTGCTCGAGGAGACGACTTTGGGCATTCGTCCGATACAATACCGCTATCTCCTCTGGGTCAATGCCATCAAGAGTAAGTTTATATACCTGAGCAGCTACCTGCTGAGCCTCCATCGGTGCATTGAAAGCCTCAAATAAGAGGATCTTTTCACCTCGACCCGCTACGGCTTCTACTGACTTAGGGATACGCTTCTCATTCTTCTCAATAAGCCCATTAGCAAGGTCTACGATATTACCTGTCGAGCGATAATTTTTCGTTAGTTTGTATAGTTTGGAGTCCGGATAGGTATTCGAAAAGTTGAGGATATTGTCAATAACAGCTCCTCTAAAGGCATATATGCTCTGTGCATCATCGCCCACGACCGTTAGCTCCGTCTGTTTCCCCTTGAGCAATTGTATAATGCGATGCTGCACTCTATTAGTATCCTGATACTCGTCTACCAATATATGCTTGTACCTATCGTGGAATAAAGCCCTTACCTCATCGTATCTCTGTAGCAACGTAAGCATATTTAGGAGGAGATCATCAAAGTCCATAGCGTTGGCTAAGTGGCAACGAAGCTGGTACTGTTTGTATATTTCAGGTAGTTGAGGATACTCTTTAGAAAAAAGAGATTTCGGATTACTCAGCATATCTTCGGCAAGATCGGTGGGCGAAACTCCGTTGTTTTTGGCAGTGGATATGAGGTTTTGGATAGAGGGGACTTTATATATATTGGTCTCTAAATTGAGGTCCTTAATAATAATCTTAATGAGGGATCTGGAGTCGGTAGTGTCGTATATCGTGAAAGTATTAGTGTATCCTAACTTATCAGCATAGCTCCTGATAGATCTCGCGAAAATTGAGTGAAAGGTCCCCATAGATATATATCGAGCCAATTCACTCCCTACGATATCCGCTATCCGTTGGCGCATTTCGCGAGCCGCCTTATTGGTAAAAGTCAGTGCCATTATCTGATATGGGGCGGTGCCTTGCGACAATAGGTAGGCTATCTTAGTCGTAAGTACCCGTGTCTTTCCCGCACCTGCACCTGCGAGGATTAGGCTATCGCATCCAGTGTTTAGCACCGCTTCTCTTTGCTCATCATTGAGATCTGCAAGAAGTGATTCCCTGTCTTTCATTCTGTCATCTCCTTTCTTAGGTAAGGCGTAGTGTGTCCTTTGTCTTGACGAATCATCATTTCGGGTGTCCCAGAGAAGACAATATGCCCACCTCCATCGCCACCTTCGGGTCCGATTTCTATGATATGGTCTGCAACTTTAACGACATCTAAGTTGTGCTCAATGACGACAACGGTATTGCCTTTATCTACAAGTCGTTGCAGGATATTCATGAGAACCCTTATGTCTTCAAAGTGAAGTCCCGTCGTCGGTTCGTCAAGGAAGTAGATAGTTTTACCCGTATCTCGTTTCATCAATTCAGTGGCAAGCTTCACGCGTTGTGCCTCACCACCTGAGAGCGTATTGCTGGATTGTCCTAACTTGATATACCCTAAACCGACCTCCTGAATGGCTTTAATCTTGCGGAGGATTAAGGGTTGTGCGTCAAAGAATTCTACGGCTGTATTGACCGTCATATCCAGTACATCGGCAATCGATTTACCCTTGTAACGCACTTCTAAAGTTTCTCTATTGTATCGTTTCCCTTTGCAATTCTCGCAAGGTACATACACATCTGGTAGGAAGTTCATTTCGATTTTCTTGTAACCATTGCCCTTACATACTTCGCACCTTCCTCCCTTAACATTAAAGGAGAATCGCCCAGGTTTGTATGCACGGATTTTGCTTTCGGGCATTTCAACGAAGAGGTTTCGGATGTCGGTGAATATCCCTGTATAGGTCGCGGGGTTGCTTCTTGGGATCTTTCCAATGGGGGATTGGTCCACTTGCACTACCTTGTCTATGAATTCTATCCCTTCGATACTTGTGTAAGGTAAAGGCTCCTCTGATGACCGGTAAAAGTGCTTAGAGAGTGCAGGGTAGAGTGTATCATTGATGAAGGTAGATTTGCCACTCCCTGATACGCCTGTTATCAATACGAGTTTGCCGAGAGGTATCTCTAATGTCTCTCCTTTGAGGTTATTGCCTGTCGCTCCTATGAGTTTTAGGGAATGCCCATTGCCTTTTCGTCTTTCAATAGGTATCTCTATCGCTTTTTCTCCTCGTAGGTATTGTGCGGTGAGAGTGTCGGCATTCTTCAACCCCTGTGGGGCACCTGCAAAGACTACGCGACCTCCTTTTCTGCCTGCTCCAGGTCCCATATCCACTATGTAGTCTGCGGAAAGCATCATATCCTTGTCGTGCTCAACTACGATGAGAGAATTGCCTTGATCGCGAAGCTGTTGCAGGGAATGAATCAGCCGAGTATTATCTCTCTGGTGAAGTCCAATACTGGGTTCGTCAAGAATATATAGTACATTCACGAGCTTGCTCCCTAATTGTGTTGCTAAGCGAATGCGTTGCATCTCACCTCCTGATAGTGTGCCAGTAGCTCTATTAAGTGCGAGGTAATCGAGCCCCATTTCAAGCAAAAACTCCAGCCTTGTGATGATCTCCTTGACGATCTCTTTAGCAACAGCTGATTTCTTCGGCTCCACTTTACTGGGTACATTTTTCACCCAATCCAATAGCTTAGGTAGGCTCCACGAAGAGATTTCAGAGATATTATACCCATCGATTTTAAACGAAAGAGCTTGCGGATTTAACCTATTCCCATGACACGAAGGGCAGGTCGTAAAGCTACTAAATTGCTTAGCCCACTTACGGCTTTGTGCTGACTCGTCATCCTCTGCCAGCTTATCAATGTAGGCGACAAGCCCGTCGAACCCAAAAAGTCGCTCTACCTTCCCCGTTGCTTCCACTCGCCTCCTAAGCGGATAATTGGCTCCATTCATGATGTCGTCGATCACCTCCTCAGGTAAAGTATTAAAGGGGTCATTGATAGAGCATCCATGGTATTCGGTGATCGCTTCGAGTTGCTTAAAGATCATATTAGGTTTGTACTTCCCAATAGGGGCTAAGGCACCATGGCGGATAGATAGGCTGTCATCGGGGACAATTTTAGTCATATCGGGCGAAGGTACAGTGCCTATTCCTTTGCACTTAGGACAGGCCCCTTGAGGTGAGTTGAATGAGAATGTATGCGGAGCTGGTTCTTCAAAGCTCTCGCCTGTGGTGATATCCATCAGCTGCTGACTAAAGTAATAAGGCTTTTGCTCCTTTTCCCCTTTGCCGTCAGAGATGGGGTCCTGATTGTAGGATACTACCATAGCAATGCCCTTGCCTAATTTCAGGGTCGTCCGCAAAGCTTCTTGTAGTCGAGTTAGTCCTTCTGTCTGTACAATACCCTCACCATTCTCCCCTGAGGCGTCACAAGGTACCACTAACTTATCCACTAAAAGCTCAATACGATGGCTCTTGTACCTGCTCAAAGAAAGCCCTGGGGTAAGCTCAAGGCGTTCGCCATCTACCTGAACGTAGAGGTAACCTCGCTTTCGCATCTGCTCTAATAGCTCCCGATAGTGTCCTTTACGATCTCTAACGAGGGGAGCATAGAGTACGATCCGTTCACCTGCAAATTGCTTTAAGATTTGCGACAATATCTGCTCTGATGTGTGGCTCTCCATAAGATTTCCACTTGCTGAGTAAGCACTGGCACAGCGAGCATAAAGTAGTCGAAAAAAATCATATACCTCGGTGGTCGTCCCCACGGTACTTCTTGGGTTACTCACCGTCCGCTTCTGCTCGATGGAAATGACCGGAGAAAGCCCCTTAATACTATCGACATCCGGACGCTCTAAGCTCCCTACAAAGCCACGAGCATACCCTGAAAAAGTCTCTAAATAGCGGCGATTGCCTTCGGCAAAGATAGTATCAAAGGCAAGGGATGATTTGCCACTTCCACTTAACCCTGTGACCACAGAGAGTGTATGACGAGGCAAGGTCACTGAGACATTTTTGAGGTTATGCTCCCTGGCACCCTCTATAATCAACGAATCCCCTTTTACTATCTTATCTTTCTCCATTCCTATTCTCCATCTATGAGAGACCACATTAAGATCTCAATTGACTAACAAAGGTAACCATAATTGAGCGAATAGCGTAGGTCCCCATTCTCTAAAAGCTCCCATATAGGTTGGGCATTACATTAAGTATGGGTGCGATTTCGCTATGGGAAATTTGCTGATTAATGGATAATTAAGTCTACGATCACCAACATCTTTTCTCTCCACTCGGTAAATACTGATGACGAAGGTCACACAAACTGATACCCTGTATTCGCCACGACAAATATAGGGTATATGGCTCGGCTAATATCAGGTATTCGCTGAGGCGTATTTAGGGAATCCACTTTTGATAAGTAATATATATTGGTTTACAGGGAGTTATAGTAGTGATTCCATCGTGTGACAAAGCGATACCAATTACTCCCAATGCACCGAGAAATAAGTATGCACAAGAAGTAGACCCAGTCAATGGTCGGAAGTGGGTTCATCCACCATGGGCGATTGGAAAATTGTCCATAAGTTGGTATATTTGCCCTATATAAATTAGAGAGTGTATATGGATTTAGATAGAGTGTTGGCGGTCATCCCTGCACGTTATGCCTCCAGTCGGCTACCAGGTAAACCACTATTGAAGATAGGAGATTGGAGTATGATTCGGCACGTTTATGAGCGTGTCCGTCAGCTAATGCCTCATGTAGTGGTGGCTACGGATGACGAACGCATTCTTTCCGAGGTCACAAGCTTTGGGGGGTGTGCTGTCATGACTTCTACGCATCATAAAAGTGGCACAGACAGAGTGCGTGAAGCCCTTGATATTATGGAGAAAGAAAACGGGGCTAAGTACGATCTCGTTATCAACGTCCAGGGGGATGAACCCTTTGTGTCGCACGGACACCTCACTTTGCTTATTGAGGCCTTTAAGGACGACAGAGTAGATATTGCGACCTTGGTGCATCCATTTCCTTTTGGTGTTACTTCAGATGAATTGGCAAACCCTAATCAGGTGAAAGTGGTACGCTCATCCATGGGGCGTGCCCTATACTTTAGCCGCTCCGTTATCCCTTATGAGCGCAATAAAACTGAGATGATCTATTATAAGCATATCGGGTTGTACGCTTATAGAAGCCATGTATTGCGAGAGCTTACGGAGCTTCCTATTAACATTTTAGAGACGACTGAGGGGCTTGAGCAACTTCGATGGTTAGATGCGGGCTATGCCATTCAGACACAAGTGACACACGAAGTCTCTATCGGCATCGATACTATTGAGGATTTGGAAGTAGCGAGAGCGTATTTTGATAGTCTTTCGTGTAAGTACCATGATTGACGAACGTACGGTTAATATCATCTTAGATCGGGCAGACATCGTCGATGTCGTGGGCGACTTCCTAACACTTCATAAGCAAGGGAAGGATTTCGTTGCCCTATGCCCATTCCACAATGATCGTACCCCTTCGCTCCATATTTCCCCCAGTAAAAATATTTGTAAGTGCTTTGTTTGCAATGGAGGTGGCTCACCCATCTCTTTTTTAATGAAGCATGAAAACCTTACCTTTCCCGAAGCCATAAAATACTTAGGTAGGAAGTATGGCATTGAGGTGGTCGAGAAAGAACTTACCCCAGAGCAGCTGGAGCGAAAGTCACAACGGGAAAAACTTATCAATGCCAATGCTTTTGCCCGCGACGAATTTATCAACGCCATGCATCAGGAAGCCGAGGGAAGGCGAGTAGCGTTATCCTATTTTCGTGAGCGTGGACTTACGGATGACACTATAAAGAATTTTGAATTGGGGTATTCTCCAAGTAACTGGACTTATTTAGTCGAGAGAGCAAAGGAGAAAGGCATAGAGTTAGAGACATTAGAGCAATTAGGGCTCATCGTCAAGTCATCAAAGGGAGATTACGTAGATAGGTATCGCGAACGCGTTATTTTCCCTATACATAGTATCAGTGGCAATGTCGTAGGCTTCGGCGGACGTATCCTCAAAAAAAATGATAAGGTAGGCAAATATATCAATAGCCCGTCTTCTGACTTGTACGACAAGAGTAACGAACTCTATGGGTTGTATTTCAGCAAAAAATATATCTCTGAGGAGGATAAATGCTTGGTATTAGAGGGGTACATGGACGTCCTCTCAATGTACCAAAGCGGGGTCAGAAACGTAGTGGCAAGCTCGGGAACTGCCCTCACCCCAATGCAGGTAATACACATCAAGAGATTGACAAAGAATATCACGCTCCTCTTTGATGCCGATAGTGCGGGTGTCAAAGCGGCACTTAGGGGGCTTGATATATGCCTTGAGCAAGACCTTAAAGTGAGCGTCCTGCTTTTGCCTGACGGCGAAGATCCGGACTCTTTTGCTCAAAGCCATAGCCTTGAAGATGTACAAACGTACATCAAAGAGCATGAGGAAGACGGACTCTTTTTTAAGCTTCGCATGCTCGTGAGTGAGTACGGGACAGACCCTCAAGGGCAAGCCTCCGTGATCGAAGAACTTGCACAATCACTGGCTTATATCAACGAACAAATCACTTTAGAGCTATATCTGAGTGCTATAAGTAGCCAAATGGATATCTCTAAAGACGCTCTCGGATTGCGGGTTAAGGAGATCAAACGAGAGCGTACTTCAGCAATAAAAAGAGAACAATATCGCGATCAACAACGACAACAAGAGGATGAATCCCTCACCAATTTATCCACAAAAGCTCCAAATAGTGTTGCTCCTATTGCTGAGAAATATCACAAGTCAAAAGACCCTTTTGCACCATACGAAGGTGTTATTATTCAAGATCTGATAGACTATGGTACGACATTCTTCCCCAATTATACCACAGTCTCTGGTAACGAAGGTGTCACTGGAATCGAGCTAATTGCCGATGCGACTAAAGATTTGCGTAGCATAAAGGAGGGATTAAGTGATAAATTTGTCAGCGTATTGGACCATCTTCTTAGTGAGCATGAGCATAATCCAGACCTCAAAGTTAGCACAGTCCTCACTCGCTTAGGCGATGATGAGATACTTTTTTTCGCCGATAATTACCTCCTCGATAAGTACCATCTAAGCCCTTTGCATTCAAAATATCTCGAGGAGATGGCACAGGAAAGTGAGCTGACGAAGTTATTGATGCGAGACATTTTATCCCTAAAGTTATATCAGCTTCAGTGCAATGTTGCAGAGACGTTGAGGCAAATTGACGAACATGATAAAAACGATGAGGAGGGAATGAATGAGCTATTAGAGCATCTTACTTTCCTAAATAAGGCTAAGTGTGAAGCCAGTAAAATGCTCGGGGATAGAGTCCTTACGTCAAAAGATTTATTGGATATAAAGAATTATAAATAGTTGAATTAATCAATACATAAAGTAATGTCGGATAACGTTGTAGAGGTGATAGACGTAGTCAAGGATTACGATAAGCACAGAGCTTTAGATCACGTTAGCATGAACGTACCTGCGGGTAAAGTCTACGGATTATTAGGGCCTAATGGTGCAGGTAAAACCACATTAATCAGGATCTTAAATCGTATTACTGCTCCAGATAGTGGGCAAGTTATCTTTGAGGGGCATCCATTTAGGAGGGACGACCTGGAGAATATCGGTTATCTCCCAGAGGAAAGAGGTTTGTACAAAAAGATGAAAGTCGGAGATCAAGCTATCTATCTCGCTCAGCTCAAAGGTCTGAGTCGAGAGAAAGCTAAGCAGATACTTGAGGAGTGGTTTGAGCGGTTTGACATCCTCCCTTGGTGGAATAAAAAGGTGGAGGAATTATCAAAAGGAATGGCTCAAAAGGTGCAATTTATCTGTACTGTAATGCATCGTCCAAAGCTCTTAATATTCGATGAGCCGTTTAGCGGTTTTGACCCTATTAATGCGGAGATACTCAAGAATGAGATGCTCAGATTGAAGCACGAAGGGCATAGTATTATCTTCTCTACGCACAATATGCAGAGTGTAGAAGAGCTGTGCGATCATATTTCTCTCATCAATCGAAGTCACGTGGTCCTTGAGGGCGATGTGCAGATGGTCAAGCAAGCTTATAGGGGTAACACCTATCGCTTTGTCTTTGATAACACAGCTAAAGTCCCCCAAAATGTGGCAGAGAGATACCATATCGTTTCACATGAGGAGGACAAATACGGCAGGAGCGAAGTCGTTATCGAAAACATCAATAAGTTACCATCTCGTGACATCGTTTCGGAATGGAACACCTGTGGTAACCTCATAAAGTTTGAAGAGGTTATCCCCAATATGCACGAGATTTTTTTGGATGTCGTTCGAAAAACCGGGCAAGTTAATGGCTACGAACAGAGCGAAAAGGAGAGTCAAGAACTAAAGAAATAAAGGGAGATAAGTATGAATAAGTTTTGGATAGTAATGCGGAGGGAATACAATGTGAAGGTCAAAAAGAAGTCCTTTATTCTCCTCACCATATTGGCTCCGGTGATAGGTCTCTTACTGATCGTGGTGCCTCTATACCTTGCGATGAATGCCAAAGATTCTTCAGAGAAAAAAGTGATGGTCATCGATGAGACTAATAAGTATATTTCGTATCTACACAATAACTCAGAAGAGGGCTTTGTCTTTGTTCCCTCTGACGTTGATATAGCTGAGGCACGAAAGAATGCCGATGACTCGGTATATGCTTATCTACTTATCACTGATGATCTTCTGAATGATCCTAGTGCCATAACCCTTTTTAGCCACAAGACCATTCCACCAACCCTTAAAGACCAGATCGTTAGTGATATAGAGCCAGAGCTTAGAAACGAAAAGATTAATAGCTACGACATCCCAGAGCTCCATAAGATCATTGATGATAGCAAAGTCTCTATCTCAGTGGGCGAAGTGCAGTGGAGCAAAGACGGAAAAGAGCTAACCAGTTCTTCTGACTTCGCTATGGTTGTAGGTCAACTGTTTAATTTCGTCTTATTTTTCTTCGTTATCGCCTATGGCAGTATGGTGATGGCGAGTGTGCAGGAGGAGAAAAAGAATAGGATCGTAGAGATAATCGCTTCTTCCGTAAAGCCTACAACGCTTCTATTTGCTAAGATGGTAGCGATTGCACTTGTAGGGTTAACGCAACTCGGGATTTGGGTCATACTCTTCCTTTTAGGGTTCTTTATCGTCCAAGTGACATTCCTAAGTAGTGTCACGCTTGATATGGCTCAGTTGTCTCAAAATGCCATTTCTTCTGGCATGGATCCAGAGATGATACAAGACATAATGGGTCCCTTAGAGTCATTTGATTTTGCTGGAATCATCATTGCATTTATTTTCTATTTTATCTGTGCATACTTCTCATTTGCGTCGATTTACGCGGCCATGGGAGCTGCTTTTGATAGCGATGAGGATATTAGTCAGATGAGTATGCCCATCACCTTCATCTTTATGTTTGCCTTTTATGCGGCATTCTATTCTGCCAAGAATCCTAATGGTCCATTGGCATTGTGGTGCTCCTTTATACCATTTGTCTCACCTAATGTGATGATGGTCCGTTTGCCTTTCGATCCTCCTGTGTGGCAGATTGTCCTCTCAGCTATTATTATGCTCCTCTTTACGTTGTTTTTTGTGTGGGCATCAGCCAAAGTCTTTAGAGTCGGGCTCCTAATGTATGGCAAGAAACCATCGCTAAAAGAGATGGCGAAGTGGGTGAAGTACAATTGATACGTCCAAAAGTTTTAATGGTGACGACAGCTAAATTAAGCTGTGGAACTATCTAGGGTGTAGCGAAAGAGGATAGGAAGTGTAGGTATTTATACTAATATATTGATAATCAGAATTCAGTGACATCCTTGTTGATAGGTTAATAATGTACTTGAACGGATACTGGGAATTAGCTTTGACGAATATAGGGAATTCGTTGAGGCGTATTCCCAGTATCTTTTCAGGCTAATACCCTATTCCCATTTTTGCGAGGTCACTATTTAGTTTCAGAGATTTGCATAATAATTGGTACCTTTGCCTTGATACTGTTGTGCCTTCTTGTGGCACTACGATGTTTAATATATCATAAGGCAATACCGAATGATAACAGCAGACCAATTACAGAGTGTATTGGAGCGCCGAGATGCGCTGAGGGGGTATCTTTGACATCGATAATAAGGAGATACAGCTAAAAGAAGAGGAGTTAAGGACGCAGGATCCCCATTTTTGGGATGACCCCACTAAAGCACAAAGCCAGATGAAAGTGGTGCAGGGGTTGAAGCACTGGATAGATGACTACCATGAGGTAGATACTCTCTCTGAGGAGCTATCACTGGCTTTTCAGTACATTAAGGAGGAACTGGTAACGGAGGAGGAGGTAGACAGTCTCTATGCTAAGGTCATAAATAAGTTAGAGGATGTCGAGCTTCGCAATATGCTTAGAGCAGAGGAGGATAAGCTGGGAGCCGTATTAAAGATCAATTCCGGTGCAGGGGGTACAGAGAGTCAAGACTGGGCTTCGATGCTTGTCCGTATGTATGCACGTTGGTGTGAAAACCAAGGCTATAAGGTAACCATAACTAATTGGCAGGACGGTGATGATGCAGGTATAAAGACCGCCACATTGCAGGTCGAAGGCGATATGGCTTATGGGTTTTTGAAAAGCGAGAATGGTGTACATCGCCTTGTCCGTGTATCGCCCTACAATGCTCAGGGTAAGCGAATGACCTCTTTTGCTTCAGTATTTGTTGTGCCATTAGTTGATGACACCATAGAGGTGGAGATCAATCCAGCCAATGTTACTTGGGAGACATTCCGTTCGGGTGGAGCTGGAGGACAGAATGTCAATAAGGTAGAAACCGGGGTGCGCTTGAGGTATATGTACACTGATCCGGAGACTGGGGAAACGGAGGAAATACTCATAGAGAATACCGAGACAAGAAGCCAATTAGATAACCGCGAAAATGCTAAACGATTGTTGCGAAGTCAGCTTTACGACAAAGAGATTCAGAGACGTAATAAAGCCAAAGCGGCGATCGAAGGCAGTAAGAAAAAGATAGAATGGGGGTCTCAAATCCGTAGCTATGTTTTTGATGATAGGAGGGTAAAGGATCATCGTACTAACTATCAAACCTCTGACGTAGATGGGGTAATGGATGGTAAGATTAGCCCATTTATCAAAGCTTATCTTATGGAGTTTGGGGGTGAATAATCAAGATATTAATAACGCAAAAGAATAATTATAGAGATGGCTAGTACAGCAGATTTTAGGAATGGAATGTGCCTTGATATTGATGGCACACCCTATGTGATTGTTGAGTTTTTGCACGTTAAGCCTGGCAAAGGTCCGGCTTTCGTCCGTACAAAATTGAGAAATATCGCCACTGGACGTATCCTTGATAAGACTTGGAACTCTGGAGTTAAAGTGGATGAGATACGCATTGAGCGTCGCCCTTATCAATATTTATATAAGGACGATATGGGTCTAATCTTTATGCATCCTGAGACTTTCGACCAGATCCATATCCCTGAAGAGCGTATTGAGGGAGTCGAGTTTCTTAAAGAAGGCGATATGGTTGAGGCAATGGTTCACGCAGATAAGGAAGAAGTACTTACCTGTGAGCTTCCAAGCCATGTCACATTAGAGGTAACTTATACCGAGCCTGGTATCAAAGGTGATACCGCTACCAATGCTCTTAAACCTGCAACGTTAGAGACAGGGGCAGAGATACGCGTACCACTCTTTATTGATAATGGCGAAAAAATCATTATTGATACTCGTACAGGCGACTATGTAAGTCGAGCAAAAGAGTAATTACATATAATTAGCTTAAAAGCTAATATAAATATACGCTTTATAGATATAGTAAGCGAGTGTGTCATAGTTAATGAGTGCGTACCCGCTTCTTAATATAAGCCTTGATATATATTAGCTTTTCATCAAAGTAAATATCAGATAAAGCATAAAGGGCAGGTTAGCAAACTAACCTGCCCTTTATACATCCTTGAAAGATTGTCTACAGATACCTTAGTAATCCATTCAACATTACTTCACTAAGCTAATCTTACAATCTTTGTCGCAACTACTAAAAGTCACCTTGCCCTCTTTGGCAAGCCAACCTAAAGCATAGCGAACTTCATCTTGTGTCCTTATCTCTGTTGCCTTTTGAATCTCTTTGACAGTTAGCGACTTATTGCTTTGGTCAAGTGCGTGCCACACCAGCCCTGCATTAGTTCCGATTACTTCAATCATCTTTTCCATTCTTCTCATTCATTGGTTTGTGTATTAACCTTTCGTGTGCAAACTTACCAATTATACCACATATATAATAAATGACACTTGTACACAGAAGTGGGTATTTGTCTGTTGACGAGTGAAAAAAACGAAGGTAATTATTTGGTAATGATGCTATATTAATTTAGGCTCTTGAAAGCTTCGATAAACTGATCGCCTCTATCCTCGTAGTTATTAAAGAGGTCAAAGCTGGCACAAGCAGGGGAGAGCAGTACCACATCATCTTTATTCAGGTGCAGTCCTTTGATTTGAGTAAATGCCTCTGTTATGCTATGGGCTTCTGAGGTAGGCAACCTCAATTGGTCAAAGCTTCTATGTAGTTTATCGGTATCTAAAGTCAGATAAATCAGTGCTTTGGTTTTTTGTTTGACAAGGTCATAAATCTCGGAATAGTCGTTACCTTTGTCGGTTCCCCCCAATATTAGGATGGTTTTGCCGTCGGGCATAGCTCCTAAGGCATGTCGAGTGGCATCCAAATTAGTTCCCTTGGAGTCATTGATAAAGGTGACGCCCCGCCACTCACCTAATATCTGTGTCCTGTGACGAACACCCCCGAAAGACTTAAGAGCATCGACGATTTCTGGCGTGGCGGGAGATACCCCATATGCTTGAAGGGCTAAGCCGGTTGCCATAAGGTTTTGGGCATTATGCTCACCCTTGAGTAGGAAGTCAGAAAAAGTGTATTGCCCACCTCCTTTGAATGCTATTGTAGAACCATCGAAGTAGGCATCGGCAGTCTTATCTTTGCAGGAGAAAGTAAGTAGATGTTGTGACGATAGAGGGTAATGCTGAAGTAAGTCGCAAGTCATCGGATCGTCAGCGTTAATTATCGCGTAGTCGTCGTGGGTTTGGTTTTGGAAAATACGCCACTTTGCTCGAGCATAATTGATAAGTTGATGATCATAACGATCAAGGTGGTCGGGCGTGATATTTAGGAGCAAAGCAATATGAATCCTCGTCTGGTACATTCTATCAAGCTGAAAGCTACTTAGCTCCATTACGAAAGCCTCTGTGCTATTATCCTCAAGGACGCTTCGAGCAAGCGACGAACCGATATTGCCACAAGGCGTGCTATTAATTTTGGCGGACTTTAGGGCTAAGTCAATCAGGGTAGTGGTAGTGGTCTTGCCATTACTCCCTGTCACGCCAATCAATTGTTGAGGTTGGACTGATCGAGCAGCATATTCTATCTCAGATATAACAGGAATTCTTTGAGCGTCGCACCGCTTTACCACTTCGGCAGAGTCTGGGATACCTGGGCTCTTGATGACCTCAGTCGCTTTTGGTAATTGTGTAAGTCTATGACCCTCCTCTTCGTAATTGATCTGCTCGGAATGGAGTGTTTCTTTCACACTATTTTTGAGTTTCCCACTATCTGAAACGAATGGTTCCTCACCTCTTTGTTTGGCTAATAGTGCGGCACTAATGCCACTTTCGCCTCCTCCCAATATTATGGTATGTTTCATTATTACCTGAGTTTTAATGTTACTATTGTTAGCACCGCAAGGAGAATACCTATCAGCCAAAAGCGAACAGTAATCTTGGCTTCGGCGATTGGTCTGCTGGGTTTCTGGATAACGGCATCAACTACTCCTGCTGGCTTTTGATAGTGGTGGTGTAGAGGGGTCATCTTAAAAACCCTTTTGCCACTTCCATATCTCTTTTTGGTGTATTTAAAGTAGGAAGTCTGAATTATGACCGATAGAGCCTCGACCAAAAATATCCCGCAGAGAATAGGAAGTAATAATTCTTTGCGGATGATTATTGCATATACGGCAATGATACCTCCTAATGTTAGACTTCCCGTATCTCCCATAAATACCTGTGCTGGGTAGGAATTATACCAGAGAAAACCTACCGTTGCCCCTATAAATGATGCCGCAAAGATCACCAACTCTTCTGCATCTGGGATAAACATAATATTCAAGTAGCTCGCTAACTGAAAGTGAGAACTCACATAAGCTAAGATACCTAAAGCTATTCCGATTATGGACGATGAGCCTGTTGCTAATCCGTCAAGTCCGTCAGTGAGATTGGCCGAATTTGACACCGCCATAACAATAAACACAAAGATCAGAGTGACGAGTAAAAATGTAAATAGATTGGCATTTTGCTTAAGCCCAATTGACTTTGCAAGGTCGGCATAATCCAGATTGTGATTCTTGACAAATGGGATAGTCGTTTTGGTACTTTTGGTCTCTACGTTGCTATGAGTGACCACTAACTCGTGGTTAATTGTCTCTGTGCTTACATTTTCTTTGATAACTACGGCAGGACTGGTAAGCAATACGACAGCGACAAGAACACCAAGACCAAGCTGGGCTATCAGCTTGTACTTGCCGTGCATTCCCTCTTTATTTTTCTTGAATACTTTAATATAATCATCAGCAAACCCTAATGCCCCCAGCCAAATAGTGGTCACAAGCATCAGAATGATGTATACATTATTGAGTTTATTTAGGAGAAGCGTGGGGATGATTATCGCAATGATGATGATGATACCTCCCATAGTAGGGGTGCCGACTTTCGCCATTTGCCCCTCAATATCTAAGGGCCGAATGGCATCTGACATCTGCTTACTCCGTAGCCAATCTATAATCTTGCTCCCAATAAGTGTGCTAATAATAACGCTCAATATCAGAGCTAAGCCTGCACGCGTGGAGATATACGTAAAAGCTCCAATACCAGGGACCCCTTTGCTTTGTAAGTATTCAAATAGATAATAGAGCATATTACTTAGCTCCTCCTTTCTCACTCTCTATGATCTTTTCTACCTCTTCAAGGTCACTAAAATGGTGCCGGACACCCTTTACTTCTTGATAATTCTCGTGCCCTTTCCCTGCAATGAGGATGACGTCGCTCGGCATAGCCATAGTGCAAGCAGTCCGTATCGCTTCTCGCCTTTGTGTAATTTGGAGTGTGCGTCGTGCCATATCGTCGTCAAGTCCTTCAGCCATATCCTTAATGATGCTCTCGGGTTCCTCGTTCCTTGGGTTGTCAGACGTAAGGATCAAAATGTCGGATAGTTTGGCACTTGTCGCCGCCATGATAGGACGTTTACCTGTATCTCGATTCCCGCCAGCACCCACTACGGAAATAATCCTTCCGCCATGGCACTTCTGTAATTCCCTAATCGTTGATAATACATTCTCAAGTGCGTCAGGAGTGTGTGCGTAATCAATAACTGCTACATAACCTTTTGGTGAAGTTATGGTTTGGAATCTCCCATCAACGGGAAGTAGGTAACTTAAAACCCTTAGTACCTCGTCGTGTGGCTCTCCGAGCAGGATGGCTGTGCCATAGATAGCAAGCATATTGTAAGCGTTAAATCCACCAACAAGTCTCGTATATACCTCCGTGTCGTTGATCAACATATCGGTACCATCTAAATGTAGCTCCAATATTTTGCCTTTGAAATCTGCCTCTCGCTTCAATCCATATGTATGCACCTCTGCTTTGGTATTCTGAACCATGACCATCCCATTTGTCTCATCAGTATTAGTGAGAGCAAATGCTTCCTTTGGTAAATCGTCAAAAAACGCCTGCTTTGCATGCAGGTAATTGAGGAATGTGCCGTGATAATCGAGGTGGTCTCTGGTGAGATTCGTAAAGATCGCACCGCTATATTTGGCTCCTTTGATACGATGTTGATGTACAGCGTGGGAGGATACTTCCATAAAGGCATATTGGCACCCAGCATTTACCATTTCCCATAAGTACCTCTGGAGGGTTAGGGCATCAGGTGTGGTGAGTTTACTAGGTATTTTGTCATTATCTATGATAATGCAAACGGTAGATATTAAACCGCTTTTGTGCCCTAATTCGGTAAAAAGTCGGTGGAGTAGGGTGGCAATGGTGGTCTTACCATTAGTTCCTGTTACACCGATAAGCTTAAGTTTGTCGGATGGGTGGTCGTAAAAATTGGCGGCTACTTCGCCAATAACTAAGTCTGTATGCTCCACACGGACATAAGTGATACCCTCTACGCGCTCGTCTGGAATCTCCTCTGCGAGGATCGCGGACGCCCCATTTTTGATGGCTGTAGGAATAAATGAATGCCCATCAGTTATGGTACCTCTTAAAGCGATAAAGAGCATTCCCTCTTTGACCTCTCTGGAATCACTGGTCAATTGTCGTATCTCTATTTCAGAGTCGCCCACAACTATCTCGTGGGCTATTCCTTTCATTAATCTATTAAGCTTCATTATCTGCTATTTATTTAGCGTCAATATTATATGTTGTCCGTTCATAATTTTCCCGCCTGCTTTTACTGACTGCTGGCTAACGATAGCCCCAGTACCTCTTATCGCTACTTTCATACCCAATTGTTCGGCTAAGTAGGCAGCGTCCATGACGCTCATCCCTATTAAGTCGGGCATAATGGCGTGTTGTGGGGTCGTCTTAGTCAGTATCTGTAGGCTGTCGCCACCTTCATGGCGGAGCCATTCACTCTTTTTATCTATCTTGTCTACTCGGGCATTAGTGTAGCTGAGGACGTCCTTAATGCTTTCAGTGTAGCCGGAAGCTATCCTTTGATTGTAGGTGGCCATTGAGTCGGGAGCCACATCAGAGAGTGGCTTTGTGTAAGATGTAGCTATAGTTTTCTCTGCAATATCGCGAAGCACTTGACCAGGAATGGAGCCAGATGGATACACACCTCTTGGGTGGCTTACTACTACAATGCAACTATATAGTGGGTTATCAGCGGGGAAATAACCGCAGAATGTTACGTTGTGTCCTGCCCCACTAAATGTACCACCTCCTAATCTTTGAGCGGTACCAGTCTTGCCTGCTATGGCGACGTAAGGCGAATCCATAGCTTTCCCCGTCCCCTCAGTGACTACTCCTCGGAGCATATATTGCAATTGCCCAATAGCCTTACTTGATGCGATTTTTCTATTTACTACCCTCGTGCTTCTTTCGTAAGCGACTTCGCTATTTCCACTAACTTGACGAACCAGATATGGCTCAACCATTTTGCCATCATTAGCTACTGCGTTGTAAAAGCGAAGCGTATATATAGGGGGCATAAGTATCTCATAGCCATACGAACTCCACGGCATTGTACTCTTGGACCATTTGCTAACGTCTTGCTGGAATACCGGTTTTGCTGTCCCTGGTATCTCAAGATCGATTTGGTCAAAGATATTCATTCTGTTGAGAGCATCTAAGTATCCCTGTTCGTTGCCTGCAAAAGTCTTTAGGACGGCTTTTGCAGTTCCTACGTTTGAGGAGTTGAAAATCACTTGGTTGTAGGTAATCTTTCCATAACCTCCTTTGTGGGCATTGTGGTCACGAATAGTCAGCCCTCGTCCTACGCTATATAGACCATTGCCCACATCCACGGTGTCTTCGGGGTTAATCCCTTCTTTTTCAAGTACCGCCAGCATAGATATAGACTTAAAAGTTGAGCCTGGCTCTATCAGGTCGGCAAGAGCGTGATTGGTACTCTCTCTATACACACCCTCGCTCATCCTATCTAAGTTGGTCAGAGCTTTAATTGCCCCACTTTTGACATCCATAACTACGGCACAGCCCCAGTCCGCATCCACTTCAACAAGCGTCTTTCTGAGGGATTTCTCAGCGATGTCTTGTATGTCTACGTTAAGGGTCGTGTAGACATTCATTCCATTTTTAGCGGGTACCTCTACCACTGGTTCCCAGGATGGAGGGACACGAACAAAACGTTTAAGTCCAGGGGTACCGCATAATAATGAGTCAAACTTCATCTCCAATCCGCTGTTGCCATGAGTCATACCCGTGGAGTCTGGCTCATTCATTATCCTCCCAATCGTGCGGTAAGCTAGATTGCCGTATGGGAGTACGCGTCTCACGTACTTCTCGGTTGTTAGCCCTGTGCGGTACCAAGGTCTTCCTTTGAAATAGGACATCTCTTTGATTGCTTGTAGCTCAGTGTAGCTCACTTCTCTACGCACAAGTCGATAGTACCTTCGATGTTGTGACCTTGCCTTTTCAATACTACGCTTGTATTCAGTTGCCGATTTGTCACCAATAAGTTCGGAAAGCCCTTTTGCCAAGTCGTCAATAGTTTCATCAAAAACCTTCTGATCAATCCCTTCGGCCCCCAAATCTAATGCCACTACATACCTTTGGACACTTATAGCAATTGGGACATCGTCGTCGCTATAGATATTACCTCGGAGAGGAGGGATAGGGGCTTTGGCTTTAGAATTGTCCTTGACAAGATTCTCCCATTTATTTGCGTTAATGGTACAGGTAATCGTGGCTTTTGTGAGAATAATCACCCCTAAGAGAACCAGTACGATGCCGAACTTAGCGTAAAGCTCCCACCCTTTATGGATCCTCTTATTCCGCTGTCTGTTACCAAGCTCGTCGCGTTTCTGATTGATATCTTCCATATAAGTCAGTGATTATTTAGCCACTTTTATAGGGGGTGTTTTAGGGGTCGTCAGTGGTAAGCCGGCTTCACTTACTCGCTCTTCTATACTGGTAATACGGCTGTCATCCATTAGCTCTGTGGAGATCGTGATATACTCCATTCGCAACTCCTGAAGCTCGGTATTATTATCAGAAATAAGGCGGATTTTACGCATCCCGGAATAGTTATAAGCAACGAGAAATATGGCGAATAGAGCCACAGCCACAATCCAAGAAATCATCTTGGTGTTGAAGGCTTTCTCTAAAATATGCCCCTCAACAAAGTCCCAAAATCTATTAACAAAAGCTCGGCGGTCTTCAGTCCCTCCTTGCCGGGGTAATAGTTCATCTCTCTCGTCCTCTATCATAAACAGGTAATGTGTATTGACTTAAATTCTGATTACAAACTTACTATTTTTTGTGGAGGTAGATGCGTGAAAGAGAAAATTATGTCCTACACTCGGATTTCCGATACCTGATATTCATTGAGACGGATTCCCTATATTCGTTCTGACAAATACTTGGTATTAGCCGAAGCGAATACCGAGTATTTGTCTGAGCTAATATAGGGAATCCTCTTAATGTAATGATAATATACAGATATACAGAGTGATATGCTCTTATTACCTTGGTTGATACTTTGTAGGACTCTTGATGGAAATTCGCACATCAGGGATGCCGATCATAGGATGCGTTTTTCTTGTGGGATGTAATCAAATTTTAGCCTCTGTGATACTAAAGGTATAGTATCCTCATTGGCACCTTACGATGTATTCATAAAGTGACGCTGTCAGTAGGCATTGTGCCAAATGGGTTAATCCTTTTAGTGTAAATGATATGGAGAATTTGAGCTATTGTTGAGACTCCTTTTCGCTCGTTTCGCGTTAACAAATTGTGGATGTTTGGTTGGATTTTGGTATCTTTGGCATTAGTTAGTGTGCTGAAGTGGTAGCTTTTGTTGCTATCCTCGGCAATGTTATAGAGAATTTGTTTAAGTACAATGCAGGAAGATTTTCAGCAAGGAGGTAGGACGATAGAGGTTAACCTTGAGGAGCAGATGAAGTCGGCATACATAGACTATGCCATGTCTGTGATTGTGAGTCGAGCATTACCTGATGTCCGTGATGGGTTTAAGCCTGTTCATCGCCGTATATTATATGGAATGAATGAGCTGGGTAATACCCCCGATAAGCCATACAAAAAGTGTGCAAGGACTGTGGGGGATGTGATGGGTAAGTATCACCCTCATGGCGATAGTTCTATATACTTAGCTTTGGTGCGGTTGGCTCAAGAATGGTCAATGAGGTATACGCTTGTTGACCCTCATGGTAACTTTGGTTCCATTGATGGAGATGGGCCTGCTGCGATGCGTTATACCGAGAGTCGCCTTGCACCTTTAGCAATGGAGATGCTTGCCGACATCAATAAGGAGACGGTCGATATGGTTCCTAACTACGATGACTCTACGATGGAGCCATCAGTGCTACCGACACGTATTCCTAACCTATTGGTAAATGGTGCATCCGGTATTGCCGTGGGGATGGCAACCAATATGGCTCCCCATAACCTTACCGAGGTGATGAATGGTGCTTTATCATTTATCGCCAAGCGAGGAAATATCACGATAGATGAATTGATGGAATTCGTCAAGGCACCAGACTTCCCTACCGGAGGAGCCATATATGGTTATCAAGGTGTGAAAGATGCTTTTTACACCGGACGTGGCAGGATTGTCCTCCGCGGAAAAGCCGAAATTGAAGTCGATGGACAGCACGAGCAGATTATTATCACTGAGATACCATACAATGTCATTAAGAAGGATCTCGTAAAGAGCATTGCAGAATTAGCTACCACCAAAAAAATAGAGGGTATCAGCAATGTGCAGGATGAGTCAAGTGGCAAGACGGGCATGCGTATTGTCATAGATATAAAACGAGATGCCAATGCAGGCGTTGTCCTCAATAAGTTATTCAAGCTTACCCAGCTTCAAAGCTCGTTTAGCGTTAATAATATAGCACTCGTAGATGGCCGCCCTAAGCTACTTAACCTAAAAGACCTTATAGAGGAGTTTGTAAAGCATCGGCATGAAGTAGTCACCAGACGTACTGTTTTTGACCTTAGAAAAGCGGAGGAGCGATTGCATATCCTTGAAGGACGAATTATCGCAGCAGATAATATTGACGAAGTAGTAGCTATAATCAAGTCGTCCGAAAGGCAGTCTGAGGCAATCGAAAAGCTGATGACTCGCTTTAGCTTATCTCAAATACAGGCTCGCTCGATTGTCGAGATGCGACTTGGCCAATTAACAGGTATGGAGATGGATAAGCTCCGTGCAGAGTACGAGGAAGTTCAAGAAAAGGTGAAGTATTATAAGGAGATCCTTTCGGACGAAAATAAGCTCTACGATGTTATCTCTGAGGAAATACAGGAAATAATTGATCGTTATGGCGATGACCGTAAGAGCGATATTGTCTATGCCACAGCTGATATGAATCCAGAGGACTTTTATGCTGATGATGACATGGTGATTACCCTATCTCACATGGGTTATATTAAGCGAACCCCTTTAGCTGATTTCCGTGCTCAGAGTAGGGGGGGAGTAGGTGCAAAAGGCTCTGATACCAGAGATGAGGACTTCGTGGAGTATATCTATTCAGCTTCTATGCATGCCACTTTGTTATTCTTTACGGAGCAAGGAAGGTGCTATTGGCTTAGGGTATTCGAGATCCCAGAGGGTGCAAAAAACTCTAAAGGACGTGCCATACAAAACCTCCTTAATTTAGACTCTTCAAATAGGATTTCTGCGGTATTAAGAGTAAAGAATCTCACTACTGATGAGCAATTTGTAGACACTCATTATCTCACATTTGTTACACGTCAGGGGCTCATAAGAAAGTCTCGCTTGAGGGATTTTTCGCGTCCAAGGCAATCTGGAATTATTGCCATCAAGTTGCGTGACGATGATAATGTGGTTAGCGTTATGCTATCTAACGGCAGATGCGATTTCGTAATGGGTAGCAAGCAAGGTAGGGCAGTCCGCTTTAATGAGAGCGTACTTAGACCTTTAGGACGTAGCTCTATGGGTGTGCGAGGCATGAAACTTGACGGCGATGACGACGAAGTAGTTGGAGCCGTATGTGTGAAGCATCCAGAGGAGGAGACGATACTTGTAATCTCCGAAAATGGCTTTGGCAAACGAAGTCTATTGGAGGATTATCCACAAAGAAATCGGGGTGGTAAAGGCGTTATCACGCTTAAGATTACCGAGAAAACGGGTGAGATGGTCTCCATACATAGCGTTACGAACGAGCACGATATTATGATTATCAATAAGAGCGGTGTGGTCATACGTACGCGGATGGCTGATATTTCGGTGATCGGAAGAAATACTCAGGGCGTCAAGCTTATCAATCTTGCAAAGCGTGGAGATGAGATAGCTAGCACTTGTCGAGTACTATCTGATGAGGAGAATATGGAGGAGGAGGATCTCTCCGAGGGCGTATATGTTGAGGATGGTATTGAGGAAGTCGATGGAGCAGATATCCTTCAGGATGATGAAACAGATGAGGAGTAAAGATTAAACGACAGTTATTTTTACAAGTCACAATATAAGACGTAACAATTAATTATACATTAACGAGATTAAGACAATATGAAGACAAGATTTATCTTGAGTGCTATATGTACTCTTATGATTATCCCGGCTTTCGCACAAACTAAGGTGGTGAAAGAGGTGGAGCGTGCCGTAAAGAAAGACGGTGCAGATATCGTAGAAGCTCGAAAACTTATCCAGACTACCCTTGTCAATCCTGAGACTGAAAATTCTGCTTATGCTTGGTATGTAGCTGGTCTAGTTGAGGAAAAAGTCGTAGAGCAAGGCTTTATTAATCAACAATTAGGTAAGGAAGTAAAGGAGAGCGAGTTTTATACCCCTCTTTATGATATGATTACTTACTACGAAAAAGCTGCTGAGCTAGATAATCTTCCAAATGAAAAAGGTAAGATAAAACCTAAGTTTACCAAAAAGATTTCTGAGGCTATCGGGAGCTACTATAATCAGCTTATCAATGCTGGTAATGAGGGACTAACTACAGGTGACTTTACTAAAGCTCATAAGTATTTCTCAAAGTTTGGCGAAGTGAAAAAGATGGGTATCTTTAATGGTACTCCCATTGCAACTTCAGATTCATTGAGCATGGAGGTTGCTTTCTTCTCAGCTTATGCCGCTACTCAGATGAAAGATAACTACCAGAATGCTATCCCTGAGCTAGAGGCTATTAAAAATGTGCCTTTTAACCAAAACGAAGTATATCAGCTCTTAGCTCTATCTCAACTCAATGTCGGTGATACAGTAGCTTACGTCAATACCCTAAAGGAAGCTATTGATATATTCCCAACTGAGCCAATGTACTTGACCAACTTGGCGAATATGCATATCATTAAAGGCGAAAATGAAGAGGCACTACATTTCTTAAATAAATTGCTCGAAACCGAACCAAATAATCCCATCGTGCACGCTGCAATTGGTCAGATTTACACCGAGGGGCTAAAGGATTATGAAAAGGGTGAGCTAGCTTACCTTAAGGCTATAGAGATAGATCCTGAGTCTCAAACCGCTATCTATGGTTTGGCACAAGTCTACTTTAACCAAGGTGCAGACGCCATAAATAATGCCAATTCTATTAATGACAACGCAGAGTATCAAAAAGGATTAGCTAAGGCAAAAGAGTTCTATAAGAAAGCCCTCCCATATCTTGAGAAAGTACACCAGTTAGACCCTGACAATAGTCAGTTCCGTACTGCCCTCTACAATGTTTACTATAACCTTGATATGGAGGATAAGATGGCAGCAATGGACGCCGAGCAAAAGTAATGTTTTAATATCCAATATTAAGATTTAGTCATTAGAAGGTATGCTGATTTATTTCGGCATACCTTTTTTTTATTTTCTCTAACTATCAAGAATTGAATATTGATACTTGAATAATAAGGGAACCCGAAATAAAGTTTGGCAAATCTAAAGATTATTTATCCGCTACTATCCGATGTCTTATGGAGCATTTATGGATATAACATAATGATTATTTTACGTATCTGTTTGCCCAAATTATTACTTCAATCATCCTCCCTATGATATAAGAGGTCGCTACTCATTATTGGATGGAAATGAAATGTTGCTATAAAACAATTAAAGACATATGTCTCTAATACATTTTATTTGTACATTTGTGAAACGAGAAAGGGTATGTAATGAATGCTCTAATGTGATTATGAAACACCGACAGCCGTTTTTATTGACGGCTTAATGACGTAATATTGTTATGGCAAAGAAGAATTATGTACTTGATACCAATGTAATCCTCCACGATTACAAGTGTGTTGAGAATTTTCAGGACAACAATGTCTACATCCCTATAACCGTATTGGAGGAGGTAGATAAGTTCAAAAAGGGCTACGAGCAAATCAATTTTAACGCCCGTGCTTTTACGCGTATACTTGACGATAAAATAGGAGAAGCAGAGAAAAAGACCAAGACTAAAGGTATAAAGATAGACGATAACGGCATCCAGATTAATGCTGATGGCGGTAAGGTCTTTGTCCTAACAAACGGACAGCATCACCCTAAAGTCGCCGAGGTGTTTAGACAAGAGCTTAATGATCACCGAATACTCTCTGTCGCCCTCACCCTCGCAGATAGCTCTAATTTTCCCACCATATTGGTTACTAAGGATGTCAATCTTCGGATAAAGGCGATATCTTTAGGCTTAGTGGCAGAGGATTATACTACGGATCAAGTAGATGTGGAGGATATCTTTGCTCACAATTACTCTGAGGTAGAGGTTGATGACACAAGCCTCATCGATAATATCTACATTTCAAAGGGTCAGGGTGTTGAAATCAGTGAGGTGACATTGCCATTCACGCCAATTCCTAATCAGACATTCGTATTAAAGAGCCCACAGAGCACAGCCCTCGTTAGGGTCGATAACACTGCAGAGCGGATAAAGGTTATTGACAAAAAAACATTCAGTGGGATCACACCACGTAATGCCGAACAGACGATGGCTTTTGACCTCCTTTCAG
The DNA here is from genome assembly GCA_934364985.1 of uncultured Porphyromonas sp. Classification (GTDB taxonomy): domain Bacteria; phylum Bacteroidota; class Bacteroidia; order Bacteroidales; family Porphyromonadaceae; genus Porphyromonas_A. The sequence continues at coordinate 120,392 of CAKRMU010000004.1, forward strand.
ATAAATCCTTATCTCTGATAGGACTAACGGGTACTGCAGGGACAGGCAAAACCCTTTTAGCATTAGCCGCAGCCTTAGCTCAGGCCGACGATTATCAGCAGATCCTTTTGGCAAGACCTATTGTGTCACTTGCCAATAAAGATCTTGGCTTCCTACCGGGCGACTATAAGCAGAAAGTGATGCCCTATATGCAACCACTTTTTGACAATCTCAATGTGATTAAAGCCCAGTTTAGTGACGGTTCGGCACAAGCACGAAAGATAGAGGACATGCTATCAAGTGAGAAATTAGTCATTGAGGCTTTGGCATATATCAGAGGACGAAGCCTTTCAAACGTTATTTGCATTATCGACGAAGCACAAAATCTTACACCCCAAGAAATCAAAACGGTTATTACAAGAGCAGGCGAGAATACTCGTATGATATTTACAGGTGATGTCCACCAAATAGATAGTCCATACTTAGATACCCGTAGCAATGGATTAGCATATATGATCGAGAGGATGCGTGGGGAGGAATTCTTTGGGCATGTCAATCTCGTGCAAGGTGAACGTTCGCTTTTAAGTGATGTGGCTGCTCGCAAGCTTTAAGTACATAATTATTATATTATACAATTGAGAAATGAAAAAGAAGGCGGTTAAGTTTAGTCTCGTGTACCGAGATATGTTCCAGAGCTCAGGTAAATATCAGCCTCGAGCCGACCAGTTGGCACGTGTAGCTCCAGCAATAGTGGAGATGGGCTGTTTCTCTCGTGTGGAGACTAATGGCGGTGCTTTTGAGCAAGTGCAGCTTCTTTATGGCGAAAATCCGAACAAGGCAGTAAGGGCATTTACCAAAACATTTAACGAAGCTGGCATACAGACGCATATGCTTGATCGTGGACTGAATGCACTACGTATGTATCCTGTGCCTGCCGATGTGCGGAAGCTAATGTACAAAGTAAAGAAAGCACAAGGTACAGATATTACACGTATCTTCTGTGGTCTTAATGACGTGCGGAATATTATTCCTTCCATTCAATATGCCAAAGAAGCAGGGATGATTCCCCAAGCTTCGCTTTGTATCACACACTCTCCGATCCATACTGCAGAGTATTATACCAATATCGCATTCCAGCTAATTGACGCAGGTGCTCCTGAGATTTGCTTAAAGGATATGGCTGGTATTGGTCGTCCTACGGTCTTGGGACAGATCGTCAAAGCTATCAAAGATCGTAACCCGGAAGTCATAGTGCAGTACCACGGACATTCAGGTCCTGGTTTCTCCCCTGCGTCAATGCTTGAGGTGGCAAGGGCAGGTGTTGATTACATCGATTGTGCGGTTGAGCCTTTAGCTTGGGGTAAAATCCACCCTGATGTTATTACCATACAAGCAATGCTTAAAGCTGATGGTTTTGATGTCCCAGAGATAAATATGAATGCCTATATGAAGGTAAGATCTCTAACCCAAGAGTTCCTCGACGACTTCCTTGGTTATTTTACTAACTTCGGGAACCTTCAGTCTTCATCTTTGCTTGTTGGCTGTGGTCTTCCAGGCGGAATGATGGGGTCAATGATGGCGGATCTCAAGGGTATCCACTCCGCAATCAATATGTATCATAGGCAGAATAACGAACCAGAGATTTCAATAGACGAATTAATGGTTAAGCTATTCCAGGAAGTAGAGTATGTTTGGCCTAAACTCGGTAACCCACCATTGGTAACACCATTCAGTCAGTATGTCAAGAATGTTGCACTGATGAATGTGTTTAACATGGAGCGAGGGGAAGGTCGTTGGCAAGCTATTGATAAGAATACTTGGGGTATGATTACGGGTAAATCCGGTAAATTACCAGGCACTTTGGATCCAGAGATTGTGCAACTTGCTAAAGAAAAAGGAGAGGAGTTTACCGATGCTAATCCTCAAAGTTATTATCCTGATGAGCTGGATAAGTTCCGCAAGATTATGGACGAAGAGGGTTGGGATTATGGTCCTGACGATGAGGAGTTATTTGAATTAGCGATGCACGAGCAGCAGTATCGCGATTATAAGAGTGGTGTAGCTAAGGAGCGTTTTGAGGCGGATTTGGCTAAACTTAAAGCTGAAAAGCAGGCTAAAGAAGGGTATACTGCAGAGGATGTTAAGGCCTTGCAACGTGCTAATTATATCCCGGTTACGGCTCCTGCGAGTGGGCAAGTCTTCTGGGAGCTTGACTTCCAAGACCAATCGGCTGCACCTGCTATTGGTACTTCTTACAGGGCAGGTAGCAAGATGTGTATTATCCAGACAAATATGCTCTATTCTGTGGATATCTGTGCTGGTATTTCGGGAAGAATCCGAGAGATTGTTGCAGATCAGGGAGCTCAAGTGCGGAAGGGCGATGTGATTGCATACATGGATGAGTGCACTGACTTTCTGCCACCAGAAGAGGCAAAAAAGGAATATATTAAGCGTGTAGATAAAGCTCCTTTTGAACCAAAAGAGGCTATTAACAAGAAGTAATAACTTGACACAACATTAAGTTATACCCCCATACCCAGTCCTTGTCTCTCGGGATGAGGACTGGTTTTTTTCATTATGGATAAGATATTCATTCAGAATAAGTATCGCTTAGATTTCACTCCGCTTTTTGAGGATATTGAGCATATTTTTGAGAAAAATGGCGAAGTGATTTACCATGAGCGTAATACTATCAAAGTCTTCGAGTGGTCCAGTCATTTGATTAATGTCAAAAAATTTGCCGTACCTCACCCTATTAATCGCTTCGTTTATCGTTATTTGAGAAAACCAAAGTGTGTTCGAGCATTAACGTATGCCCTTAGATTGCAGACGTTAGGTATACCCACGCCCGAACCCATTGGTTACCTCGTCAGGTACAGGGGGATAGAGATTGCTGAAAGCTATTTGGTAACTCTTCAATCGCCATTGGGGCGTAATTTTTACGAATTTGACGAAGGAGGTGTATCGGGTCGCGAAGATATCATCAATGGATTGGCACATTTTGCTGCTGAAATGCACGATAAAGGTGTGGTACATCTTGACTTTTCGCCAGGAAATATCCTATTCGATAAAAATCAATTGGGCGAATGGGAGTATACGATCGTTGATATCAATCGGATGAAGTTTGCTCCTGTCTCTTTGCGTGAGGGCTGTGCAAACCTCCAAAGGTTATGGGGAGGGCTTGACTTTTTGCGTATTCTCGCTAATGGTTATGCCGAAGCTCGAGGTGCTGATCCCGATGTCGTTTATGATACTATTCTGCACTATCATTCACAATTCTGGCGTGGATATAATCGCTGGTATTAGGAAGTCTGGTTGCTATTTATTCAGCTCCCCATATAGTTGATACGCAAAAGCCTTAATGAGTTTTTCCACGATGCCCTTGTATCCTTTACTCTGCGAAAGTTGCTTGTATTCCTGTTGTTGCGAAATCAGCGTGATATATTTCTCTGCCAAAATAGTCAGAGTCTCATCTGTAATTATTCCCCACTTATTTTGATCGCATAGGTGAAGTACGGATGCCATAATTCCTACCAATCGATTGTCCTGATCTAAACTACTTAAAACGTTATTGAGCAATTTAGCATCGACTTTCTGCGGAAATAGATGCTGAAAACTGTCTACAATACGCTGACGTGTTATCCCATATCTGCCTCCTTGCCATTCTATTGAGGATTGTCGTTGAGCATTCATACCCGATTGCTTATTTAGGGCATCGCGTAGAGCTTCAATCGTAGCTTCGCCAATCATTTCTCCCAAAATAACGTGTTTGCCGGCATCAAATAACTCAACTTCAGACTCTTCATTGCAGACAGCTACGATGGTATCTGTTCCAGACCCCGTTGCGATACCTTCGGAATAACGACTTCCAGCCATCAGTTCCTGCAAAACTACAGTTTTCGCTTCGGTAGCTGTCACCAATACCCGTGTAAGTACTCCGCCATCAAGGTGGGCATTGATGAATATCATCATGTTAATGGTCCCAGGAGCAGGGAGGATGTCTTTGTGTTCAAACTCGTTGTATGTGGCTTTATCACCCGCTCTTCCTCCGTTAACATCTATTCCAGCAGTGGCGACTACCATCACTTCTACATTGTGGTAGCAACGAGAAGCGACACCATAGTTTTCAATACGTGCCGCCGTATTCATCCCCACCGTTGTATCAAGTGGTAAACCTAAGTTGCGACACAATCCCTGATAGTATTCCCTCAGGTTATTCTCCTGCATAGGGCAATTTATCTTTTCGACAACCTCTCTCCGTTTGCTACAGCTATTATTGAAGATAAATTGTATGTCGTCACGGGTGCCACCATTGATGCTTGAGGAACTCACGACTTTTCGCCTCCCAAGCAGCTCGATGACTAAGCTATCTCTGTACAAATAACACGGATCGCCTATGGCGGTGTTGAATAGCAAAAGTGCTTCGTTGCGGATAAAGCCGTTTAGATGTTGTGTACTAAAACCCATAACTTTTCATTTTGGATACAAATGTAGGCATAATTTAAGATTAAACCTATATCGAAGTTCATGGACTGAGATACCCTAAATACGCCACAGCGAATACCCTATATTTGCTTGAGCGTATTCAGGGGATTTGTTTTACCAAATATAGGGTATTCGTTTTCACGAAATGTATACCATACACGTATGGAGTTGTGTGACAACGCTCTAAAGGGGAATCAGGAGAAACGGTTTTCGGATTCCTATTTCACGACCGATGGCTATCGCTACTTGACCTTTTGAATAACCCTCTTTGTGCTGCACAAAGGGATGGGTCGCATGGATGGTAATCGTCACGATCGATTTAAAAATTATCCCGTGAGATTTCGTTAAGACGCTATCAGTACAAGTGTTAATGCAATGAATAATAGCGTTATGTAGCTCCCCTGACAAGAGTTACTCCTATTGAAAAGTCTTATTATTGGCGTTTTTTATCTATCTTTGCAAAGATTGTATTGAATGACGATTACGTAGATATTAATTGTTGAGTAATAATGGATAAACTAAGTTATGCTATCGGCTTAAGCATTGGTCACAATTTTAAGGCCGATGGGATGAAGATAGCGACTCCTGAGGATTTTACTCAGGGTGTCGTGGATGTTTTGGAGGGGCGTGAACCCAAGATCAGTATGGAGGAGACGCAACAATTGGTAAAAACCTATTTGGATAACCTTCACGCTGAGAGGATGGAGCTGAATATGAAAGCTGGTGCTGAGTATCAGATGATTAATGGCAATAAAGACGGAGTGACGACACTCCCATCGGGTGTCCAGTACGAAGTGCTGGTTAAGGGGGATGGTAAGACGCCAAAGCTGACAGATAAAGTTAGGTGTCACTACCATGGTACCTTGATTAATGGCGTGGTCTTTGATAGCTCGGTAGAGAGGGGCGAACCTGCAGTCTTCCCTGTCAATGGTGTGATCACCGGATGGCAGGAGGTGCTACAGCTGATGCCGGTAGGGTCTAAATGGCGTGTAACGATTCCATACCAGCATGCCTATGGGGAGCGTGGCGCAGGTCAGATGATTGAGCCTTATAGTACGCTTATTTTTGATATTGAGCTTTTAGGTATAGAGTAAGGTAAGTAACAATATATACATTAATTAACGATGAAAAGAACATTTATTGCTGTTGCTTCAGCACTTGTAAGTGTCATGCTATTGCTCTCTTCTTGTGGAGCTAAAGCAAAAAAAGCTGATTTTAGTAAGAATGATGTGGATAGTGCTTCGTACGCTATCGGTTTCCTTAATGGTGCACAGTACCTTAACTATCTTCAGCAGGATTCAACTATCAATGTTGACGAACTTATTCAAGGTTTTGTCGATGCTGCATACCAAAAAGGTGGCAAAACAGCCTCCTATATGCAGGGTTATGGTATAGGCGAGAATTTCCGTAGGGCTTCTGAGTCTGATACCACTGTCTATCTTGATAATCTCATTGCAGGTTTTACTGATGCTCTAAAGGAAAAGGCTTTGATCAATCAAGAGCAGGCTAATAGTATCATGGAGAAGTACCAAGCTAAGATGCAACAGAAGCAGCTTGAGGAGCAACAAAAAGCTGCTCAAGAGCAGATAGATGCTGAGAAAAAGGTACTTGATGAGCTCGCTAATGATTCAGATATACAGAAGACTGAGAGCGGTCTTATGTACAAGATTACTGAGCTTGGGACAGGTGTTAAACCAGCAGCAACGGATACAGTGACTGTACACTATAAAGGTACAGATGTTATGGGTAATGTTTTCGACTCTTCTTATGATAGGGATGAGCCTGCTACATTCCCTCTTGATGGCGTTATCGCTGGTTGGACCGAAGGATTCCAATTAATGCCTGAAGGCTCTACCTTCACCCTGTGGATCCCTGGTAGCCTTGCTTATGGTGAAGCCGGTACTGACGGTTATGGTCGTCCAACTGGTTTACTTAAGTTTGAGTGCCAATTAATCAAAGTATCTCCAAGGAAGTAATCTTTCCTATTTCTATAAAGGTGGTTAGTAGGATTTCTTACTAACCACCTTTTTTATTATTATAACTTACTAAGCCAATCGTTTATTATTGAGAGGACCTTTTCTGAGAATCCTGGCTTGAGTAGCCAATATTCTTGCGGTAGTCCTGTATTAGCTTGAACGAATAAATGGTTGAGCCCCTCCACTTCATGTATCGTAACGCTCCTTGATTTCGTGGCTAATGTCTGTATCGCATTTAGGTTTGTATCGGCTTTTACCTGAGTGTCCTTTGACCCATTAATTGCGAGAATAGGGCAGACGATATAGGGTAAGTATTGTGCAGGATTAGTACGAAGGAAGTTTTTATAATAGGGTGATGTGATGGAATTAAGCGTCGCTTGAAAATATTGCTCCCCTCGCATCATCTCGCCTATTGACTGCTGTTGTTCGTCCTTTACAAGTGGAATAACAGCGTCTATATATTTCACAAATTGGATTGAGTCTTCTTGCCTCGTTGTGGTGTTGAAGGCTATCTCTTGGAATACTGCTGAGGTAATTCTACCGAAGGCTTCTGCTCTTTCTTCTTTGATTAGGTAGCTCATCATCACTTTATTTTGATATACCACAGTCTCTATACCATTTACTCCGGGTGCTGCGAGTAGTATGATAAAGTCTGTAGTGAATGGCTCTTCTGCAGCTATCATTTCTGCAATTAATCCGCCCTCACTATGTCCAATAATACCTACTTTTTGATATTGTAGTGTGTCGCGAAGGTATTCAATAGCGGCTTTGGCATCTGTCTTAAAATCGTTGATCATAGCTGCCTTATATGTGCCGTTTGACGCTCCAATTCCTCTTTTATCGTAGCGTAGTACAGTAAATCCCTCTTTTGTAAGGTAGTCAGCAATATCGTATAGAGGCTGGTGTGGTCCTATCTTACTATCCCTATTATTGGGGCCACTACCAGCTACCAATACTATGGCGATGGGTTTCTCAATGGTTCGAGGCGTTGTTAAGGTGCCAGAGAGGGTAATATCTCCAGATGAAAATGTTATCTCTTTTGTATTATATGGAAGATCCGGAAGCTTTCTAATGTATTCTCCTCGAGTAAGGACAAGAGGTAAAAACTTTCCATTCTGAGCAAATAGCCCTCTAATGGTATCATTTGCCATAGTCCCTTGATAGCGAGCTGTGATGTACTTACTTTCGAAGCTAAGGACATTTGTAGCACTATCATAGGATAGAGTATCAATAGTGATCCCATTGGCATTTTGTTCGGGGCTATCTAATGTCGCTGTATAGCTATTATCTGAAGGTGAAATGTGCAATACGATGGGAAGCTGGTAGTACTTCGTCAGCCGTATTGCTCCATGCCACGTGCCTGATATTTGTGCATACCCACCAATGGGTATAAATAGTAGCAGTAGAATAATTATCTTTAGTCTCATAATGATTTGTAGATAAAACACAAAAAGGTTATATGACTATTACGCCATATAACCTTATTTTTCCTTAAGTTCGTGACAACCTAATTATTGAGCTTCGATAGAATTTGTTGGGCAAACTTCTGCACAGCTGCCACAATCTATACAAGTATCTGGGTCAATCTTATAGATATCGCCCTCAGAAATAGCCTCTACCGGACACTCGCTGATGCAAGTACCACAAGCAATACAGGTGTCTTTAATAACATGTGCCATAATTATAAATGTGTAGTTGTTGAATGAAAAATCACGATGTCACTACATCGCACGGCAAATATACGAATATTCCGCAACGTGTCTCAATTATTTGAGAATAAACCTCAAAAATATAATAAGGCAAAATAAATTATTATGATGGTAATGGTTTTACTTTCTCTCAAACTCGGCTCTGCCCTTTTCGTATGCATTATTGCCCTCACAGTCAATAGCAACTATTACCGGAAGCTCTTCTACCCATAGGCGTCTTATCGCTTCTGGACCAAGGTCATCAAATGCTATTACTTCTGCCTCCTTAACGCGTTGCCCCATCAAGGCTGCAGCACCTCCTATGGCAGCGAAGTAAACTCCTGTTTCGCTTTTGAGTGTATCAATAACCTCTTTGCTCCTAAGCCCCTTACCGATCATAGCTTTTAGCCCTTTTTTCATAAGGGTAGGGGAGTAGGCATCCATACGTCCTGCAGTTGTAGGACCCACTGATCCGATAGGCTCGCCAGGCTTGGCAGGAGCTGGCCCTGCATAGTATACGATTTGCCCTTTGAAGTCAAAAGGCATATCCTCACCACGCTTAAGCATTTCGACTAACCTTAAGTGTGCAGCATCACGAGCTGTATATATGGTCCCAGTAATATAGACCATATCTCCAGCGTGTAAAGAGCGAATAACTTCATCAGTGAGCGGGGGTGTGATAATACGTTTCATATATCTTATTTTCTATTCAAATCAAATAACACCACTTGCATGCCTGGTAGCATGACAACCAATATTTACCGCCACTGGTAGCCCAGCGATGTGTGTAGGACCGGCCTCAACATTTACAGCTAAAGCAGTAGTAATACCTCCAAAGCCAGCCGGACCAATTCCCAGTTTATTAATCCTCTCAAGTAATTCTTCCTCAATCTCTCTAAGATGAGGGGCTTGATTATGTTCGCCAACAGGTCTCAGTAAAGCATGCTTCGCGTAGTACGCACATCGCTCCATAGTACCTCCAATACCCACTCCTACAATAATAGGAGGGCAGGGATTGGCTCCAGCTTCTGAGACTACTTGCACAACATAGTCCTTAACGCCCTCAACCCCTTGGCTGGGAGTGAGCATCTTTAATTGGCTTTTATTCTCACTGCCAAAGCCTTTAGGCGACACCTCAATATGGATCTGATCACCAGAAACGATGCTATAATGGATGACTGCAGGCGTGTTATCTTTAGTATTTTCTCGAATAATCGGATCGTTAACTACTGACTTCCGGAGATATCCTTTTTCATATCCATCTCGTACCCCTGCATTAATGGCATCATCAAGTAGCCCACCCGTGACATGTACGTCTTGTCCCAATTGTACAAAAACAACCGTCATACCAGTGTCTTGACAAAGGGGCTTTTGTTGTGTGCGAGCTATCTCGCTATTCTCTAATAAAGTGCCAATGATATCCTGGCCTAATGATGACTTTTCTATCTTCTTCGCAGTCGTTAGGCGAGTATGAATATCAGGAGTCATATAGTAGCAAGCCTCAATACACAGCTTTGATACTAAGGATGTAACCTCCTTTACATTTATTTCTCTCATAAAAATATAGGATTAGTATTTCTTGCCAATAAAGTAGAATGAATTCCTATTATTGATGACTTCGTGGCTCTTAGGATCCCTATCCAATAGACCTACTAAGCAATAAGCATCATATCGTTTGTCATATATCAACTCTTTGTGTAATGAGAAAAACTCAATTTCACCTGTTGATCTTACGTGGATACGAGGCCCATCGCAAGGAATAATTTCTTTGCCAATCATGATATGATCTTCGTCGTAATAGTCGATAGCAGTATCCTCATCTATCAGTTCTAATATCTTAGCCTCTAACTTATCTAAGTCGCTTGCCGTAAGGTTAGGATTCTCATTAAACTTAAGGACAAATCCACTTGGAATATCTGCACTGTAGTACTTAGACATATCTATACCGAATAATATCTCTAAGGCATATCCAGCTATTTCCTCGGCTGAATGTGCCATTTTACGGTACTTGAGTGATTCATGGACAATATTGTATAGTGTCTGTGGTTGAGGCCCAAATATGGTTGGGCGTGTCACAATAATCTCTTCTCCAATAGCAAAGATTAGGTCGGCATTTCGTCCTAAAGCTTGATTTAAAAGATTGAAATGCTCCACAACTACTCGCTTGCCATTATCCAAAGCTTCTTGCACGAAATCTACTATCTCGTACATCTGAGTAAAAGCACTTTGGAAACGCATATCAATATGATACGTGGAGGCTTCTCGCATATTCTGCATACCTCTTCTCACTTGCATTATCTTACGAGGGTCAAGGACGTCATCGTCATTGGCAAGTTCAAGACCAGGAAATATACCTCTGATAAGCGAACTCTTTCCACTGCCAGAATCACCGATAAAGCCTATTAGTCTGTCTGTAAAGCTAAGGTGAAAATGAGCCAATTGCTCCCCGAGGGTAAGGAGTCTCTCCTTCCCACGGGGGGCATAATACTGTGAGGAGACCCAATGCTCCTGTAGTCTTTTAGGCTTTGCTCCGTGTTGGTTATGCATCAAAGCTAAAGGTCATTAATGGAGCATGTTGTTGAGCACCATATACATCTGTCTCCCCTAATGCACCGCTGGGGATAGGACGCTTAATGGTTACCTTGACAGCTTTTGCTGGATCAAAGTATATTACCTGCAATACATTGTCTTCTGGAATACCATAAAGTTTGGCAAAAGAACTTGTATTAATAGGCTTGTGCTCTTTGAAGAAATTGTATTCATCAAAAGTCTTGAATATGATATCAAATGTAAGCTCATAGGGACCTGAATTCTTGCTCCTAATCACTGATGCCATATCTCTTAACTGGTATGTCTTCATCTTATTATCTCCTTTCTTCATTAATTAGCCTTACCATTCGTAAATTGACGATACGTAATTGGGAAGAGGGCAGTAGGGCTCTCAACTTGCATTAGGTGGTAAATGTTGAACTCAAACACTTCTCCCATATGAGCGTCAGATGGCGAGAATGGGAATGCAAGATTACCAGAAGTCGAGAAGCGACCTTCGTATCCAAAATGCAACATAGTACTACGAGCGAAACTACAAATTGTATCAGCTTCCTGCTGAGTAGCACCAACGGCTTCGATGATAATCAAAAGTTCGGACCCAGTCTCTACTTTAACGCCAGGGAACATATTCATCACACCACCTTTACCATATACCTTAAAGTCAAGGAAATAATTACTCATTCCATAGTCCTTAAAGTTGTTGTCTACTCTTGCTCGGACAGCTTCTGTGATTTCATCAATTTTACTAATAAAGATAGGATCAGTAACACCTGCACAAGCTATGGTGCGGTACCCAACACGACGGACACCCTCAAGTTTGACAAAATAACCATCAGTTGGTTCAAACGCAGTACCGGCAACTCTGACTCGGTTGTCTGCAATTTGCTCAAATGTGGTATTATGTAGATTCAAGCGCCCACCAGGACCTGGCAAAAGGTAAGGATTAGATTTTTCGTAAAGAGTATGTGCTGCAATCGAAAGTGTAGTACACTTACGAGCTGATGACAAGGTCTCTAATTCAAAGTGATCCTTACGAAGATACCCAAACATACAATCGCTACCACTTCCAGGAAGTGCTGCGATAGCGGCACATTCAAGAATTTTACCCATATGAATAGCAAGCCCTTTAGGATAGCCTTTGGATATTGCTAAAGCTGAGAATACAGTAGGGTCATAAGCTCTACCTGCAAGGATAACTTGTGCCCCATTGTTAAGAGCTTCAATGAATGGTTCTTCACCCATCTGAGCTACAATACGTACTGCATCGTCAATATCTTGCTCCTTAAGTTCTGGAGCCGGAGCGAGAGGAGTGATTTTCCCATTCTTGAAATATTTCCGTATCAGATCTTTATCAAACTCTGAGGATATCTCAGCATATTTGAAGGTCAGACCATGTGCCTCAGCAATTTCCTCAATGATCTTACGGTTTATCTCTACGTGAGGGCGACCACCTGAGCCACCAGACGAACCTATAATCACAGGGATTCCAGCTTTGATAGCAGCAGGAATCATTATGTCTAAGTCTCTTTTTACAGAATTTCTGTCGGTAAAAGAAATGCCAGCACCTAAGTAATAGGGACCTGGATCTGTCGAGCCAGCATCTACGGCAATTACATCTGGTTTCCTCTTCATACCCTCTTGAAATGACTCCAAAGGGAAGCCATAACCGAGGATTGCTGTTGGGGATAGTACTCTAATCTCTTCCATTTTCTCTCTCTTTTATTTTATTAGATGATATCCTTTAGTGCAAGGATTCTACTCATCTCGTTAAATACGATCATATAGCCTTCGTCTACACCCATGCCAGGTTTTGCTAAGACTTGTTTAGGGTTGGTCGCCATTGCAATATTTGCACAAACCTCTGCCGAACGATTTGTTTCGTTACAAGTGCCACCTAAGTAGGCACCCATACCATGCTCTTTACAATATAATACGGCTTCGATAGCGTTGTTTATACCTCCGAGGTCTGGGGTCTTGATTTGTGCCATATGACCTGCTTTCTCCTTGGAGAAGTCGATAATATCCTCGAGTGTATTGCACCATTCGTCAGCAACAATTTCAGCATCACAGCCATTCTCATCCATATATTTGCGAATTTCGTGAAGGGCTTTGATTTGAGCTTGTTTCTCTTCTACGTCCACAGGACCTTCTATACGCAGGTGGAATGGTTTTGCTACTTCTGCGAGTTCGCCAATATATTCAGCTATCTTCTTATAGTCGTTATTGAAAACCAAACCCAGAGTACCATATACATCAATATGGAATATCGGATTATAGTTTTCGTTGGTTCTTTTTTCGAGAATTCTATTGCGAAGCCATTCTACATATGCACGAAGCTTCTCGCCTTTAAGCCCTGTTTTTTGCTCTACGTGGTTAAAGAGTGCGTGGGGAAGTACCTCAGCCTCTTTCATAATCATCTTGTCAGCGTTATTATACCTATCGTCACCAGATTGTGTAAAGATCGGAATCATTTCGTTTGAAATCTGTGTGCCATATTCCTTTGCAATTACTTGAGCCATAAGCTTATGCTGACTCTTAGCAACCGCATCTAAACAAGCTTGTGTAACGCCATAGCGGATAGCAGTATGGAATTGTTTGCCAGTCTCCGGACGAACAAATTTATCTACCTTATCAGCCATCTCGCGGAACGTTGTGATTTCTTTGCCCTCATACATTGGGGCGATTTCTTTAAGGATGACAGGAATGAAATTCTTGGCAAGGAAAAGAGGATCGCGACCACCCGCTCCGGAGTATTGCACTGCTGCACAGTCTCCGTGGGCTATTTGTCCATCCTCAAGCACAAATAGTACTGAAATGGATTCGCCTGCTTGCCTTACACTTGTAAAGCCTTCGGTTACGGTCTCACCTGAATAAAATGCACCGTCACTTGCAGCTCCTCTTTTGATAGCACGCTGGTCATCGAAATAGAAACCTGTTTTACCAGCGGCACATACTACCTTTTTGATCTTCATAATTAATGAAAGAATATATATTTGTTATGTTTTTGTCTTATTTTCGTCCCACTAAGAAACCCTTGCTAATGGCATAAACGTCATCAATAACCATTTGGAAACTGACGGTACGATTTTCGCTCTTGGCACGTTCCTCTAATTTGTCTCTGTGGAATTTCAATATCTCACTGCTAAGTGGCAAATTGCCTGCATCCATGATCCTTACTGCCCCGTTATTGTCACGTGCTGGCATTACTTTACCTGCATTGTATTTACTTGGAGCGAATGGGATATCAAGGACTCCTGCTTCAAACGCAGCGATTACGCCCTGAGCGAGATCACCCTTACCTAGGTCAAATACCTTAGCTAAGATCTGATCTACTTCTTGCTCTATAACTTCAGCTTCGGCTAATACGGCTGGAATATTAGTAAAATCTTGATCACGGAGCATAGAAATTACTTGTTTAGTAGCCCGCAACCCAGCTGCATTTGCTTCCATAGTAGGCACGCCCATTGCCTCGTGAGGAGTCTTGACGATTACTTTGGTAGCTTTTGAGAGAGCTGCAGAAGCAGAACCCCATGATATTACACCGAAAGCCTTCGCTTCGTCCTGAGGAAATCCTCCCATCCACTGGTGGAATACGGTTGTTACCTTAACATCATCAAATCCATATTTGCTTAAATACTCAATGGTTTGCTTTTTAAGCGAACGAATGGCTGCTACGTCTTGTATGAGATTTCCACATTGTCCGTAACCTACTGTTAGATCTTTAACACCTTGTGTAGCAGCTAATAGTGCTTCGATGATAGCTACAGAGTTGGAGATACATGGTGGAATCAATGTACCTGTTAGTGGACCGAAAGGCTCACGGTTGATATCTATACCAGCTTCTGCATACATTCCACAAAGCCTATCGGTATACTGCCAATATCTAATAGTTTTGGCTAAAGAGTAATCTTTAGAGTAGGGGATATTATATGATATACCTCCACCCTCAAATGAGGTGAAGCCACCTGCAATAGATATCTCAGTGAGAAGCCTTGCATCAGGCGTCCCGTGACGAACCTGTACAGGATTCTTTAGTGCCGAGGTAACTGTGCGACAAATATCTACTCCGTAGTTGACGATAGGGAACCCATTCAACATAGAGCGTCCGCTCTCTTTACTTTTCTCTATACCATTTTGTGCTTCGTTATATCTATTGAGACGGGTATAGCTATCTACAGTAGAGGGCAGTAAGTCTGCTTCTCCTTCGTTCTCAAGATATTGGAGCAGTTTTATATGCTCATCATATAGAGCTACACCAGCTCGAGGTTGGATGAGTGTAACCCCTTCTTTGTCGGCTTTTTGAAGTTTCTCGTCAAAGCGTTGGGATTTAGGTATACGCTTTTGGTATTCTACAGCCTCCTCAAAGTCAACACCGGCACCTGTGGGCCACTGTTTGAGGACTTCTTCTCTCTCTTTGTGAAATTCTTCGTCGCTGATACGGACGTTACGGATTTCCATACTATGTATAATTAATTATTGTGAGGGTTGTTAGTTGTCTTATATATATCGTGTGCTATACTTGCTTATAAAGCATAGCAAAAAAAAGAATTATCCATTAGCAATACTTTGACTAAATGGTTTTCAATTCCTTTTTCATTATCGTAAGGGCTACATCTGGTAGCTCTCTGCTTAGCAATCCCATTGATGCCATGATGTAAGTTTTATCGATTAAGAACGTAGGGTCTTTTGGTTTGGCTGTTTCGTAATGTGCTTGGTCGTATTTAGTGCCACTAAGCACATACTTAGGGTCATCGCTATGGATGATAGCACCGCCAATTCCGAGTACCTTCTCTACTTTAGTGAGGTCTTTGCCATCAATAGTAAACAATTGTCCCATAGGGGTATATACGGACTTCATATGACCTACGTGCCTTTCGGTAGCGATAGAAACGGCTCCTTTTGCAAGGGCTTTTTCCATCTTGGCTTCCCGTTCGTCCTCTGCTCGGCGTGAGGGGGTGGCCACGCAAGTCTTCACCCACTCCTCCAATTCCTCTTTACTCACTCCTATCTCTGAGCCTAAGTCGTAAAGATTCAATCCTTCGGCAAGGGAGCTAAGGCTGTACCTCATGCCTAAATCGCCCTCAACTGTTCGTTTACTGGGTGGCTCAGGTAATCCTCTCTGGACAATATTGGGAGCTTGCGGTTCGCCTACGGCAATTGAGTATACATCGGTAGTCGCCCCTCCTAAGTCAATAGCTAATAATTCCCCGATGCCTTCGACATTGCGTGTGCCTTTACTTAGCAATTCGCATGCGTTAAGGACGGCCAATGGGGTAGGAATAATCTCGTTGTTAGATAATTCTTGAGCTTGATGTAGCCCTTTCGCATCAATAATTCTGTCAATAAAGAGCTGCATGATGCACTCTTTAGCTGGCTGGACATTGAGGGTATTGAAGTCGGGCATCACATTGTCTGTTAAGACGTATGGTCTTCCCGCTTCTTCGAGAATTTCTGCTACCTCCTCTTGGGCATTCTTATTCCCTGCTACTACAATAGTAAAGCTTCCTTTTACCTTAGCAAGTGTTCGGGCATTATTGGTTACAGTTTCTTTGTTACCACCATCCGTGCCACCACATAGCAGGATAAGGTCGGGTGCTATCTCTTCGATTTCGGCAGCTTCTTTTCTGCTGATTTCAAAGGAATATGTCTTGACTACTTTGGCTCCAGCACTACTGGCGGCAGTCCGAGCCGCTTTAGCAGTAAGCTCAGGCACAAGTCCGGAAGCTACCATCTTAAGACCGCCAGCAGCACTGCTACAACATAAAAACCTATCATAAGTCCATTCGTGTCCGATGCGGTCATTGAGCTCGTGGATGGCATTTCTCAAACCTTCCATTACATCGGTCTCAATGGTCGTAAAGGCTGCCCCTGTCCCTATGATTTCGCAGTTGTCTGTATCTATTGCAGTTACTTT
The DNA here is from genome assembly GCA_934364985.1 of uncultured Porphyromonas sp. Taxonomy (GTDB): domain Bacteria; phylum Bacteroidota; class Bacteroidia; order Bacteroidales; family Porphyromonadaceae; genus Porphyromonas_A. Next base: position 136,984 of record CAKRMU010000004.1, read on the forward strand.
TGTATAGGTACTTCCAAAGTCTGCAGTAAGGTAATTCATCGTCCGATTAATCTCTATTGTTCCGTTGAATGTATCCCTTAGTTACTATAGTTATTATATGCCTAAAATCTCATTAAGGTCGGCAATCGTTTTCTCAATCGGAGTATTAGGGGGATATACCCTGTCGAAGCCCATTTTTTTAAACCTTGCCTCAACGTCCGAAAACTCTTGTTTCCCGACCACAAGATTACCACCTGCTAATAGTGGAATGTTTTTTAGTCCAGCTTCATCGCATTTCTCACGTAGACCTTGGCAATCGATTTCACCGTGACCATAGAGCGAGGAGACTAATATTGCGTCAGCATTGGTCTCTATCGCTGCATTAATATATTCGGCTTGAGATACCATCACACCAAGGTTGACCACCTTATAACCTGCTTCGGTGAGAGCGAAAGCAATGATCTTATTGCCCACAGCATGAGCGTCTGCCCCGATCACACCTGTAACAACGGTCTTTCCATTCATAGTTATCAATACACTAAATAATTGAGCTAAATATTACTGGGTTGAATATGTATAAAAAGGATGAGCAAGATGTACTCTTGCCCCCTATTCCCTTTCACAACTGCAAAGATACAGATAAAATGAGACTTAGTGCTAATTAATTCTATTCATTTTCATTAAGTTGCTATATAGCAATAGTTCGTTGCAGTAAGTGGCTGGCTTGTTTGTGAGGTTTAATTGTTGAAGGGATAATAAGATATTTGAGATAGTTTTCAGCATAAGAGAATAATAATTTCTTCAAGCGTTATTATTGTGTGAGAATATGCGTTTGGAGGATTTAGGGAATTAGCTTTAGAGAATATAAGGAATTAGCTTTGGCGAATATAGGGTATTCGTCAAGGCAATTATCAAGAATGCAAAAATGGTCGTTGAAATTTTAGTGGTGTGATGATGAATATGCTTATGGCAGTATTTGCTGTCTCTTCATTTGGTTAGTCGTTACTAACTTCCCATGGAGTATCTTCCAGCTCTTGACGGCTGGAAGACCTTTGATAATATGTTTGTGGAGGGGAGAGAAGTGTAATTCGGTAGCGGAGGGCTGTGATCGTATTAATTGCAGTGTGGTCAAATGTACCCACGCTCCACCATAACGCACACGCGCTCTATCACAGCATCCTCACCCTCAGGGTCGTAAGTGGACTTGAGTGTGGCACCAAATAGTTTTGCGAAGCTATTCCACATACTGGCAGAGAATCGGCCTAAAAAGGCATCAATAAGTCCGTAGCTACTGGTATGGCATTCTCTATTTATTAGTTTTATTAATAGCTTACCCTGATTTAGAGTCAGCTTTTTTAGCTCTGGAGTGTATTCCTTTAGTAGGTCTTGCTCCAATTGTTTCATGTGTTTTCTCTTTGCTTTTTCAGTTGGTAGTGTCTCCATATACTCATAGGTCTCAAAAAGTGTCTCAGACACCATTTTAGCAAGAGGTAGCACACGCTTGACATCTCTTACCAAGCGTCGATATGCCAATTGTTGATCTCGAGTATTTAGTCTTAATGGCTTAAAGATATGGAGAACAGGCAATGAAAAATTGGCAATAGTATCCCCCTCATAGACGCAGGCAGGGACCATATAACCCTTAGCAACGGGAGGTGGTATGCTATTGTCCTGGGCCTTCGCTGGCTCTGGAAAACAAAATGCAATGCATAGAATACAGAGCAAAGTGAGCGGAAAACAATGGCAATAATTGCTACAATTATTCATATATAATTACCTTTCCTTACGCCCACAAAGATAATCACTTTTGCTACTTTAGAGCTAAAACTTACATCTCTTATGTTTATTTATTACACATTAAGAGTCAAAGTGATAATTAAGCATTCATTAAGAAAATTGTAGAAATAGGATGCTTAAATAGACAATCCTATTTCTACAATAATAAACTTGGCAGTTCGTCGCTTAGCAACTGCGTAGTAGCGATTTTACTTAATTGGCTTTATCTGCTTAAAGAAATCATTCCCTTTGTTATCAACAAGAATGAATGCTGGGAAATCCTCAACCTCTATCTTCCAGATAGCCTCCATACCCAATTCGGGATACTCTAAAACCTCGACGTGCTTAATGCTTTCCTGTGCCAATATCGCAGCAGGACCACCGATGCTACCTAAATAAAAGCCTCCGTACTTGTGGCAGGCATCAGTGACTTGTTGGCTTCTATTGCCTTTCGCTATCATAATCATACTTCCACCGTGACTCTGGAATAGGTCTACATATGGATCCATACGTCCTGCGGTCGTAGGTCCGAATGACCCAGAAGCCATACCTTTAGGTGTCTTGGCAGGACCTGCGTAATAGATAGGATGCTTTTTAATGTAATCGGGCAAGCCTTCTCCCTTTTCTATCCTTTCTTTTAGTTTAGCGTGAGCAATGTCTCTTCCCACTACAATGGTGCCACTGAGTGAAAGCCGTGTGGACACGGGATATTTATCTAACTGCTCCAAAATCTCCTCCATAGGCCTATTGAGGTCTACTTTCACGACTTCGCCCTCCATACCTTGTCGGTACTCTTCTGGTATTAAGCGTTCAGGGTTGGTCTCTAATTTTTCGATCCAAATCCCCTCTTTATTAATCTTTGCTTTGATATTTCTATCGGCAGAACAGCTAACGCCCATCCCGACGGGTACCGAAGCCCCATGACGAGGAAGACGAATAACCCGTACATCGTGGGCAAAATACTTACCTCCAAATTGAGCACCAAGCCCTATCTTGTGTGCCTCTTCAAGGAGCAGTTGTTCTAAAACCGTATCTCGGAATGCGTGTCCAAATTCATTGCCTTTAGTAGGAAGTTCGTCATAGTACTTAGCACTCGCAAGCTTTACAGTTTTCAGATTAGCTTCGGCAGAAGTACCTCCAATCACAAAGGCTATATGGTATGGAGGGCAGGCTGCGGTGCCGAGAGTCTTCATCTTTTCTACCAAAAAAGGGATGAGCGTCTCGGGGTTGAGGATCGCCTTTGTCTCCTGAAAAAGGTATGTCTTATTTGCCGAACCTCCACCTTTTGCAATACATAGGAAATGATATTCATCCCCCTCAACAGCCATAAGATCTATCTGAGCTGGCAAGTTGGTTTTGGTATTCACTTCTTCATACATAGACAGAGGAGCATTTTGAGAATACCGCAAGTTATCCTCCTGGTAAGTGTCGTAAATACCATGCGAAATAGCCTCTTCGTCTGAGTAGTTAGTCCAAACCTTTTGCCCTTTTTTGCCTAAAACAATAGCCGTACCCGTATCTTGGCAAAAAGGTAGTCGTCCTTTTGCACTCACCTCGGCATTCCTTAAAAAGGTAAGGGCAACGAACTTATCGTTATCTGAAGATTTGGGATCCGTTAAGACTTTCTGCACCATCCTTTGATGGTCAGGGCGAAGATAAAAACTGACATCATGGAAAGCTTGCTTTGCCATTTTTCGGATACCCTCATACTCTATTTTAAGTATCTCTTGTCCCTCAAATTGAGTAGTAGAGACGTACTTATCCGTCAGTCGGTAATACTCTGTTGTCTCATTTCCCATTGGGAACATTGCTTGATAATGAAATTCTTTATCAGCCATAATGATATTGTTATGTATAGTATAATTTTTCTTTTTTCCCTATTAAAGCATTCAAAAGTACTCAATTCTGATTAGGTAGGCAAATTGGTGTCGTTTTAAGACGTTATAGAGAGATGGCTTCCTTTAGTGCCATTCCCGTCCACGTGTATTTGCACACCTATCCGATCATTCATCTCCTGAACGTGTGAGATGACACCCACGATCCTATTTTGCTGACTTTGTAACTGCTCTAAAGAGTCAAGTGCAATGCCGAGTGTCTCTGAGTCAAGACTACCAAAACCTTCATCAATAAATAATGAACCGATACTTACCTGTTGACTTGAGAGAGATGACAGACCTAATGCTAATGCTAATGAGACAAGAAATGTCTCTCCTCCCGATAATGAGAAGACCGAACGTTCCTCATTAAGCATATCTCTATCGACGACAACGAGATTGAGAGAGTCGGGGTCCACTTGCTTTAGTTGATATCTCGGTGCAATGATATTTAGCTGTTGATTGGCATATCTTAGGAGATTGGCAATAGTGTATTGCTGGGCAATCTTAGCAAATTTATCACCTTTTGCCGAACCAATTAGGTCGTTAAGTTTCTCCCATTGCGTCGCAATCGGCTTCAGAGCATCTACACTTTTCTGTAACTCCCCTTTTCGCTTTCGTTCGTCTTTGTTTCGTGCTATCTGTATATTTAATTCCTGCTCTTTTTTTCTTAGAGATTTAAGTTCTGCTTGACATTCATCCGATACTCGTTTCAATTCGTTTAGGGTAACTTCTTTTGCTGGTTTCTCATCTGCCGAATTATGTTCGTTATATAAACGCAATCTTTCTTCGTACGTATTTCTACTCGTTTTTAAGGTATCAACTAATTCCGATTGGTGCTTTCGTTCTGCGTTGATCCATTCTAAAGTGTGCGATAATAGCTGTGCTAAATACTTCTCAGTGATCGTTGTAGGGTAGTTTGAGATAAAGTCTGCAACTTCACTATTGTACTGCTGAACCAATCCTTTTTTAGTCGTGATGGTCGTCGTAATGATATCTATTTTGGCATCAATACCTCCTATTTCTTTTTCAATTGAGTGGCAATATTCATTTGTGCTAAGCCATTTCTCTGTCTGATTTTTTAACGATTCCTTTAGGCTCTTTTCTACTTCGTCACCATCTTTATCCCCCATTAACCGCTCTCTTTTCTCAATAAGTCGCTTCCGATGAGTCATTAATTCACGGAGGTCTTTAGCTTGTTTCTTCTCCGTCTCGACTGCCAATTTGAGACCTCCGATTGTCTCATTTATAGATAGTATCTTGCCTTCGCATTTCTTAATATCTTCAGATATCAAGCTCTCTTTATCTCTCAAACTCTCCTCGTCTAAAGCCATTTTGTCCTCCTCATTGTAAAGGGAGTTTTGAGAAACTATGTGGTGATGTATGGCACCGCAAACTGGACAAGGCTCCCCATCAATTAGTTGTGCCCTCAACCTGAGTATCTCCAAAGAGAGCGTATGCTGTAGGCGATATTCTTCTTTTTTTAGTGCTTCTAAATCTTCTTTTAACTGAGATAATACCTTTTGCTTATTGAGTAGTTGTACCTGACTATTTTTATCAACCGCTTTCTTTAGTTGCGAAATGCTCTCATCTGTATTCCGAATTTCATCATCAATTGATCTTACTTCTTTTAAAGTTGGTGTCAAATCTTCTATAGTTTTTGACAGTTTCTCTTTCTCTTCAGCAATCTTGATTAGTTCCTGCTTATTAGCATCCCAAAACAATTGTTTGTCCTTGAGAAGTTTTGTGAGTGCTACCAAGGTGTCCTTAGCTTGTTGTATCTCTTCGTTATCTTTTTCTCGGGCTAACCAAGTGGGTTTTATTACCTGCACGGCTTCTACTTCTGCGAGTTCCGCTCTACGCGATTCGCTTTTTTGATATTCATTCGTTGCGATTTGGAGGGCTTTTTCCCCAGCTTCAAGCAACTCTTTTTTCTTCGTATATTCCTTTAGCCATGCTAATTGCCTGTCAGTCGTTTTTAAGAGGTTTTCTTTAGATAGCACCTCTGTTTGAATGCACTCAATTCCTTTAACAATGGCTGTAATTTCCTCTTTTGATAATGTTTTGATAGAATCTATTTGTGATGATAATAGGGAAATGGACTCCTGTGCTTCCTTATTCTTCTGGAAAACCTTAATAGAAATATCGCGATAAATATTAGTCCCGGTGACGCATTCCAATAGCTCGGTTTTTTTGCTCGCATCAGCCTTAAGAAATGTCGCAAAATCGCCCTGAGCTAATAAAATAGTCCGTCGAAACTGTTCAAAGTCCAGCCCTATCAACCGCTCAATTTCTTTAAGTATTTCTGTATTGGTGCCTGAAAAATCTGAGTTGTTTTCCTCGTTAACTAATGACATTTGATAGGGACTAATCTTGCCACTATTCCTCATGCCCGCCCTATGAACTGCCCATCTGCTCCGGTAGATGCCCCCACGACTCGCTTCGAATACCACTTCAGCATACCCCTCAGTTGTGCCATTTCGCAATACTCGTCTCGGATCTTCAGATGTGAGTCCGTCCGCTCCCTCCTTGCTTTTGCCGGCATTGACCAAGCGCGATACTCGTGCATACAGAGATAGGGTAAGTGCATCTAATATAGTACTTTTACCCGCTCCGGTCTTGCCTGTGATGGCAAATAATCCAGCGGACGCCAGGGGCTCTGCTCTAAAATCTATGCAGAAAGCTTCGGCAAATGACGCAAGGTTTTTTCCTTTAATGGCGAGTATCTTCATAATTCTTTTTCCTCATGCACTTCATTAATAGCCTCAATAAGCAAAGCTTTCATTGCTTCTGGCATTGGGTCGTTGTAGTATTGCCGGTAGAGCATTTCGGCAACATCTATTTCGGTCACCTCTTTTAGTTTTTCCCAGCTTCGGCTGTCCTTGTTTTCGGAGTTTACTTCTTTTGGCAGCTCAGCTTCGGCGATGGCTAAGCGAATAGCCTTGCCCTCTAAGGCTCTCTCTAATTCACTACGCAGTGCAGGTTCGGGTTCTGATAGCGAGATACGTACCCTTAGTAGGGGGCTTAGCTCCCCTATATCGCCATCCTCCAGTGTGCTGATCCTCTGAAGGACTTCCGTTTTACTATGTGGTCCAATGGTTATTAACGACATCGGAGAGCAGTAACAAAGTTGCTGGCTGTGCACCCCCTCGTGTGTTATTTCAATATACTCGATACCTTGCCGATAGCTCTCCTCCGAAAACGACATAGGTAGAGGAGCACCAGAGTACACTATGTTATTTGCCCCCTTGATAGCTTGTCGGCGGTGCAAATGGCCTAATGCTGTATAGGTGATTTTGTCGCTAAATGCACTAACGGGTACCGCATCAAGTCCGCCAAGCAAAAGGCGTTCAGAGCGATCGTCACTCAACTCTTCCCCTCCTAAGACGTGCATGTGTCCCATGGCTATGATTGGGTACGCCTCCTTTGGAAGTGCCTCTACAAGTCTATGATAAAGGTCGCATACCCCCTTAATGTAGCCGTCATCTCTATGGTAATCTCCCTGTCTGATATAGGGCACTGCTAAGCAATAGCCCCCACCCCGTAGTGGAAGTGTAAGATAGTCAAGATCTACTTCCCCCATCTCGTTTTTACGAACAATTCCCCTCACGCTTATATCCATCCGAGATAAAAGCCCCTGAGGAGCTTCTAAGCGAGCTGGGGCATCATGATTGCCAGCTGTGATTATCACTTGTGGTCGAAATGATAATTGAGCTACGGAGGCTAAAAACTCATAATATAATTGAGTAGCTGAGGCAGAAGGATTTGAGCTGTCAAAAACGTCACCCGATATCAATAAGAGATCGGGTTTTATATCTATTATTTGGTGAAGAAGCCACTTTAAGAATAGACGGTGCTCGTGAGTACGCTCATGCCCATAGAGCATTTGTCCAAGGTGCCAGTCGGCAGTGTGCAGGATTATCATCGTAAGGAGTGAGGTTTGTGTAACTATCGTGTCAATGGCGAAGTTACAAAAAATGTCAAAAAGAAACCATGGTAACGAGGAGAACGGGTGCCATAATCTTCGATTCGTCTGCTTCAGAGATACATTTTTACGGAGACCCGGTATTCGCCTTAACGAATATAGGGAATTCGCCCAGGCGAATTCCAGGTATTTGCTTGGACGAATTCCGTATATCCATTTTCGGCTGTTTAGCACCTTTACAAATGTCATACATTGCACTTAGAATAACAATCAGTGATATTAAAATGATTTAAGTGGAACAATTTGATTAATTTTGCGACTAAGTAGAATGAACTAAGAGATATAAGTACGATGGCAGAAGAACCTTTATTGTCACTTCAGAATATAGTAGTGAAGCGTGAGGAAAATATTATCCTCAATGGGGCTTCGCTCAATATGTACCCAGGAGAATTTTTATATCTCATCGGGAGAGTGGGGGCTGGAAAATCCACCCTTATCAAATCAATATACGCTGACTTGCCTATTGAACAAGGAGAAGCTCGCTTTGGCGAGTATGATTTGATGAGGTTGAAACGAAAACAGATACCTTATCTCAGACGAGAGCTTGGTATTATCTTTCAGGACTTTCAATTGCTGACCGATCGTTCGGCAGAGAAAAACTTAGAGTTTGTCCTTAGGGCAACTGGCTGGAAAGATAAGCAACAGATACGAAATAGGATTAGCGAAGTTTTGGAGCAAGTAGGTCTTGAGAGCAAGGGGTACAAGATGCCACACGAATTATCAGGTGGGGAGCAACAGCGTGTGGTAATATCACGTGCCCTCCTTAATAAACCCAAGATGATACTCGCTGATGAGCCCACAGGTAATCTCGATCCTTATACCGGAGAGCAAATCATAAAGCTCCTTCGCGACATCAGTGATACCGGCACTGCCGTCTTGATGAGTACGCACAATTACTCATTGGTAAAGAAATACCCAGCCAGGATCGTTAGAACAGAGGGCGGAAAATTAGAGGAAATGCAACTTCGGAGCGATATTCATTAAACAATGGCATACGAAAATAAATACAACGACTTAGTAGTAATGAAATTTGGGGGGACCTCGGTAGGTAATCCCGAAAGAATAAGGAACGTCGGTCGCTTAATATCCTCTAAAGAGCACAAGATAGTAGTGCTTAGTGCTATGTCTGGCATCACTAATAGGCTCGTAGATATATGTCAATTGTATTATAACAATAACGAGCAAGGAGCCCTCAAAGGTATTGAAGAACTTGCGGAGATATACACTAAAGCCATCAACGAGCTTTATACTATCGACGAGCATAAGAGCGAAGCTTTAGCTTTTGTCAATGGTATTCTTAGTTTCCTTAAAGGCTTTAAGGGAGAGTATTTTACCGACTTCGAAGAGCGGCAGATACTTGCTCAAGGAGAGATCATTTCCGTAGAGATGATGAGATTACATCTCCTCGAGATCGGCATAAATGCCATAAAATTGCCTGCACTTGAATATATGTTCACCAATAAGCAAGGTGAACCGGATCTCCCGCTGATACGGGAAGAATTGTTTTCCCTCCTAAGTCTTTATCCCGACCAAAGCCTATTCTTAACGGAGGGATATATCTGCAAAAACGCTTACCTCGAAGTAGACAACTTGAAGCGAGGAGGGAGCGACTACACCGCTTCTCTTATAGGTGCCGCTATCGACGCTAAGGAGATTCAGATCTGGACGGATATCGATGGTTTACACAATAATGACCCCAGAGTAGTTGATGATACGACTGCAGTTAGACATCTTCATTTTGACGAAGCGGCAGAATTAGCTTACTTCGGAGCCAAAATTTTGCACCCTGCTTGCATTCATCCAGCTAAGATGAATAACATCCCTGTGAGGCTACTTAACTCAATGCAACCTGAGGCTCAAGGCACACTGATATCCAATCGAATTATTGAGGGTAATATAAAAGCGGTGGCAGCTAAAGATGGCATCACCACCCTACGAGTACTAAGCACGCGGTTATTGATTGCCCAAGGCTTCCTACGTAAAGTCTTTGAAATCTTTGAGAGATACCAGACACCTATTGATATGGTTACCACCAGTGAGGTAGCGGTTTCTTTGGCTATAGACAATGCCAGTAGACTGGAAGAAATCCTAATAGATTTGAGGAAAATTGCTCAGGTTTATGTGGATGAAAATATGACTATTATCAGTGTCGTAGGAGACCTTAATTGGAAAAACGTTGGGTTTGAGAGCAAAGTCGTGGAAGCTCTTCAAGACATTCCTGTGCGAATGATATCGTATGGAGGCTCAAATTATGGTGTATCTCTACTTATTCGTACTGAGGACAAAGCTGAAGCATTGAGGTTATTGAGCCAGCACTTATTTAGCGAGACTGTATGAACGAACGCGTAAAAACTTGGATCTACGCTACCCGTCCGCACACTCTTGGTGCGTCTATAGCTCCGATGTTGATAGTACTTGGGAGTTTAGTAGATGAGGATGCCATGCAGTGGGGTATCTATTTTTTGTGTTTCTTAGTGGCACTTTCTGCACAAATTGCAAGTAATTTAGCTAATGACTATTTCGGGTTTAAGTCTGGCGAAGATACGCCCCAAAGGTTGGGCTTTAGGCGTCTTCTCTCTTCTGGAGAGGTAACTCAAAAGGAGATGAAATGGGCTCTCGTCATAGCTATGTCCTTGTGTGCAATAGCTGGGATATCTATTGTTGCCCTCAGCGGATGGGAATTACTGATTATTGGAGGGCTTGTTTTATTTGCAGCCATTGCCTACTCAGCGGGAACGTTTTCCCTCGCACGGATAGCACTTGGAGACTTGGCAGTAGTCCTTTTTTACGGGTTTATCCCGATACTTGCTACCTATTATGCTGTTGCTTCTATTCCCCCTCTTTATCTCGTATTACTATCTTTAGGGATCGGGATGTGGGAGGATAATATCTTGGTGTGTAATAATTACCGAGATTTTGATGAGGATAACGCGAGTGGTAAGAAGACGCTTATTGTCCGTATGGGTGAGGATTCGGGACCTCTGCTTTACCTCGTCAATTCGATCTCATCGTTTATTTTGATTGTTGCAGGTCTTGTATTGGAGGGAAGTTATATAGGGGCTATGATTGCCAGCATTACCACTTTAGTATTATTTGGCAATGGTGTTCTTGCTATTAAAAGGCTACATGGAAGGAGCCTAAATAAGCTTCTAAAGTACACTAATATCGTATCCATCATTATTGGTGTTACGATAATGCTGTCCCTTATTATCTGAAAAGGATAGCGTTTTATGCCTCTACGCTCTCACTTTTGGGCTTTCTCCGATACGCTTTGAAGCCCATATACCCTAATGCCAATACAACTACTCCCAAAATACATAATCCTATTTCGTGGCTGTATCTATTGACATACGGCATCAGTTCGTCACGAGGCACGACTTTCTCTAAGTACCAACCAATCAGAGCTAAAATAAGGTTCCAGGCCCCTGCTCCTAATGCAGTGAATGCCATAAAGGAAGGCACTTTCATTTTTGCCAACCCTGCAGGAATTGATATTAGTTGTCGAATGCCAGGCACCAGTCTACCGATAAATGTAGAGACTTTTCCATGCTTAACGAAATAAGACTCTGCCTTATCCAACTTCTCCTCTGATAGTAATAAGAACGCTCCAGCCTTGCTTCGTGCAAACTTATGTACCAATGGTCTTCCAAGCCAAAGGCCTAAATAATAATTTATCAAAGCTCCGATTAGGGCTCCCAAGGTGCCGAAGATAACGATCCCCCCAAATGTCATTGAGCCATCGCCGGATGCCGCCATATAGGCTGCTGGAGGTATCACGACTTCACTTGGAAAGGGTATAAACGAACTCTCGATGGCCATTAATAAGACTATCGTCCAATAGCTAAGATGCTCGAGAGCCCATTCAATAAAAGGAATATTCTCCATCCCTTACTGTAGCATTTTAATCAATATCATCCAGCCCACCTAAAGTGTACTGAGCGAGAGCATCACTACTCATTCCGGTAGATGAGAATCCACCATCGTGGTAAAGATTCTGCATAGTAACCTTTCGGGTTAAATCACTAAAAAGCGTCACGCAATAGTCTGCACATTCATCGGCTGAGGCATTACCCAAAGGCGAAACTTTCTCTGCAAAATGACGCAATAGATCCATCCCTTCTACCCCGCTACCAGCCGTGGTAACTGTGGGTGATTGACTCACTGTATTGATTCGGACGCCTTTTTCTTTGCCATAAATAAGCCCAAAACTGCGGGTAATAGACTCGAGCAAAGCTTTAGCGTCTGCCATATCGCTATACCCTACGAAACTACGCTGAGCGGCGATGTAGGTCAGTGCTACTACAGAGCCACCCTCTGATATCGCATCCATTTTTTTAGCAACGGATAGCATTTTATGTAGGGAAAGGGCTGAGATATCAAGCGTTTTCGTCATATACGAATAGTTAATTTCATCATAGGGGACTCCCTTGCGGACATTGGGACTCATGCCGATTGAGTGAAGCACAAAATCGATTTTCCCACCAAGAGCTTTGATGCTCTCCTCAAATACCTTTTGTAGATCCTCAACACTTGTAGCGTCACAAGGTACTACTGTAGCACCTGTCTCCTCAGCAAGGCGATCCAAAGTACCCATACGGATAGCTACGGGCGTATTGGTGAGCGTAATAGATGCTCCCTCATCCACAACTCGCTTAGCTACCTTCCATGCTATAGATTGTTCGTTAAGGGCACCAAAAATAATACCCCTCTTTCCTTTTAATAAGCCGTATGCCATATATCTAATCTATCCAAATATTAATTCAGCTACAAAGATAACTTTTTTTGTTTGATAGTCTGCTATTATTGTCATCTATCAAGAAGAAGATCCACGCTCTCGTCATTCTCAATATCCGCAATGATTGTATGCCTCAATGGTGATAAAAAAAGCGGATACCCGTAATAAGCTTATACCTATACCTGGTATTCACCGAGACGAATACCAAGTATTTCCTAAAGCTAATACCAAGTATCCGATTATATAGGTGTTGTCCTTTGCACTCTTTCGTATTTAAAGGCACAATGGAAAAGAGTCTTGATATTATGTCGGTTTTTGATTAGATTTGCACGAAAATGTAGCTACTTATGAAGGAAGAAAATTCAAGCGATCCACAGAACGAGCTTACTGATATAAATGCAGAAAATGAGGGGATGACAATAGACCCTAAGGATACCAATAACCACGATATATCTGGTGGCGGGTATCAGCTTAGTGGTATGTATCGTCATTGGTTTCTCTCATACGCTTCGTATGTAATATTGGAGCGTGCAGTGCCACACATTGAGGACGGATTGAAGCCTGTCCAGCGTAGGATTTTATACACGATGTGGAAACAAGACAATCGTTTGATCAAAGTAGCCAACATTGTAGGTCAGACAATGGCTCTTCATCCACACGGTGATGCCAGTATCGGAGATGCTCTTGTCCAATTGGGTCAAAAGGAATTGCTCATTGATTGTCAGGGTAACTGGGGTAATGTGCTAACAGGTGATGGTGCCGCAGCTCCCCGATACATCGAAGCTCGTCTTACGCCATTTGCTCGTGAGATACTCTTTAGCGACAAAGTCACAGAGTATAAACCATCGTATGATGCCGCACATCAAGAGCCTGTTTCACTGCCAGTTAAGTTCCCACTACTTTTAGCTCAAGGAGCAGAGGGTATCGCTGTGGGTTTGTCGTGTAAAATACTTCCCCATAACGTGGGGGAGCTATTAGAGGCGTGTATTAGCTACTTAAAGGGTGAAGACTTTCAACTATTCCCCGATTTCTCGACGGGTGGTTTGATGGATGTGAGCCGATATAATGATGGCGAGAGAGGAGGGCAAATTAAGGTTAGAGCCCTCATTGAGCGAAAAGATTCGAAGACTTTAGCGATTAAGGAAGTCCCATTTTCGCGTACTACAAGTTCGCTCATCGACTCGATCATGAAAGCTAATGACCGAGGAAATATTAAAATTAAGAAAATAGACGATAAGACGGCTGCCACAGCCAATATTGAGATACAATTACCACCCAATACTTCAACTGACAAGACCATTGATGCTCTGTACGCATTCACTGATTGCGAGATAAGTCTTTCGCCAAATTGTTGTGTGATTAGGGACGAAAAGCCAGAGTTTCTCACGGTCACCGACGTACTAAAGGATGGTGTGGAGCGTACAATTGAGTATCTACGTGCCGAGTTAATGATAGAGCTTGGGGAGCTTCAGGAGCAACATCTCAAGAGTTCGCTTGAGGAACTTTTTATACAGAGGAGGATTTATAAGGATAAAGAGTTTGAGGAGGCAAAGGATCTTGCGAAAGTGTACGCTCATATACGTAAAAGGCTTTCTGACGCATTGGAGGAATTGATACGCCCTGTTACAGATGACGATCTTAAGATCCTATTAGAGCTTAAGATGGCACGCATCTTGAGGTTTAATGAGGAGAAAAATCATCTATATATTCAAGGTTTGGAAGTGCAGATGGCAGAAATCCGGAAATCCTTAGAAGACGTAAGAGGTTATGCTATTTTGTGGTACCAAAAACTGCTTAAAACCTATGGAAAGAACTACCCAAGGCGGACTAAGATACAGAGCTTTGACGAAATCGAAGCCGCAAAGGTAGTACTCAAAAATGAAAAACTTTACGTTGATCGTGAGGGTGGATTTATTGGTACGGGTCTTAAGAAGGATGAGTATGTCTGCGATGTTTCAGATATTGACGATGTGATTGTATTTCTTCAAGATGGTAGGTATATTGTCACAAAAGTTTCTGAAAAGGCATTCGTAGGAAGAGATATAATGCACGTAGCTCGGTGGGTTAAAAATGATAAACGAACCATCTATAATGTGATTTATCGTGATGGAAAAAATGGGGCTTCGTATATCAAAAGGTTTAATGTAAGCTCTGTAATCCGTGATAGGGAATATAACGTAACCCAAGAGAAGTCAGGCTCACAGCTATTATACTTCTCAAGTAATTCCAATGGTGAAGCAGAGACAGTTAAAGTTGTGCTACGTCCTCAGCAAAAAGAACGTCGACGAAAATTGGTATTTGAGCGTGACTTTGCAGACGTTCTTATCAAAAGTCGTACAGCAAAAGGAAATCTTTTGACCCGAGGTAATGTGTTCAAAGTTACGCTTAAGGAGCAGGGTGTTAGTACGTTAGGAGGTAGAAAAGTGTGGTTTGATTTTGATGTGTACCGCATTAATTACGAAAGTAGAGGTACTTTCTTAGGAGCATTTGCTCCTACAGATAGCGTCTTAGTGATACGGGAGAATGGCATCGCATACACTACCTCTTTCAATGAAACCAACCATTTTGAAAGAGACATCAAGGTGATAGAACTTTTTGATCCTGACAAGATTTGGACATTGGTTTACCACGACAGCGAATCCAACTATACGTACATCAAACGATTTGCTATCGAAGATAGCAACAAGGGGGAGTATATTCAAGGGTCAGAAGATAACAAAATCCTGCTCCTTACAGATGAGACTTACCCTCTTCTAAAGGTGATTTTTGGTGGTAACGATGAACATAGGCTACCTATCGAAGTGGATGCTGAGGAATTCATTAGTGAGAAAAGCATTCGAGCTAAAGGTAAAAGAATTAGTAACTACATCGTAGGAAAAGTCGAGGAACTTCCTCCACAACGGCAACCTGAAGAAGATGATTCAGAGGGAGGTATTTCGGATGAATCCGATGACGACAATAGTGTAATGAGCCATAATAAGGTAATATCACAAGAGGAAGATGTTAGAGATACCCTTCGCCTTATTGAGGAAGCAACAGGACAGAAAATGCTACATTTTAGAGATAACGATGACGAAACTGAAGATAGGGATTAATCGGCATATTGGAGTCGCTTTAATAGCACTTATTGCTTGCCTGTTTCCGATGCAGCTCAAAGCTCAAGACGATGGAAAAGAAGAAATAAGATGGTATAACAAGGTACGTAATTGGGTATCCAGCGAAGGCTATACCTTCGACGGATCAATCAAAACTACACATACGAAGTACCTAATGAAAGGGGGACGTAAGGGTATCATTGACGAATACATCAGCCCGATAGCACACAAAGGCTGGCAACTTGGTGCTAGCTTTCTTACAGATTATGCCACACAAAGAGATCGAAAATGGCACTTATATCAGGAGCTTTCTGTATGCTTATCGGACCTAAGTAATGCAGCAAACGGCTCTAAAATGTATGCTTTAGCTTTACAGTATAGCTTAGGACCTTCGTGGAGAGTGCTATCTACAAAAGGCTTTAGTATTGATTTATCTCCTCTTTTTGCCCTTAATCTTGGGGGGGCTTATAAGCCTTCAAATACCAACAATGTTGCGAACGCCAAGATGAGTTTTGGGATAGAGGGTTGGTCTCGTTTGAGGTATCAGCTTCCATGGAATACGATGCCAATCGCCATTAGTTACACTGTCCAATCGCCCCTAATCCAGTGCGTTTTTCATCCAGAGTACGGACAAAGTTATTACGACTACGTATCTGGAGAAAATGGTAATAGAATCAAAATGAAGCTCGGGTCTCCACTTAATACGATTGGGATTAGGCAACGGCTGTTAGTGGATTTGCCAATTCATAATCTTACAATTACATTTGGAGCGGAGCATAGATATATAAAGCAAGAGATTAATCGCACCACATACCAGAGTGGAAGTTGGGGAGTCCTATTTGGCTGTTCAGTAGATTTGATGTGCCTTTCAGGGAATAGAGCGATTAAGTCAAAGGATATTCACAACACCCTATTTCACTAAATTGATGACCATGAAGAAGGTATTACTTATAGGTTTAATCGGATTAATTGCGTTGCTCCTTAATAGTTGCATCCCGAATACTCCCATTAACACTGACTACGAGACCAACTTTGAGGCTCTCTGGAAAATTATAGACGAGAGGTATTGTTTCCTTGATGAGAAGCAGGTAAATTGGGATCAAGTCCATGAAGAATATGCTAAACGGCTCAGAAGTCAGCAGTATAATGATGTCACATTTTTCTACCTTATGGATGAGATGCTTAACGAATTAAAGGATGGGCATGTCAACCTTTACTCTGATTTTGATATCGGTTCGTATCACAAATTAGTGCCAGATCCCACAACGGGGCTTAACGTATATGCGAGGAGTCGACACATAAAAGGACGGCTAAATATTTCGGGAGGTATGAGGTACGGTATCCTTGCCGATAAGGATAGAGATATCACAATCGGTTACATCTCGTATGGAAGTTTCTCAAACTCATTAGGAAATATGTCACTTATCCTAACGCTATTTGAGGAGACGAATGGTGTCATTATTGATGTGAGAGGTAATGGTGGAGGTCTTGTTGATAATGCCAATAGACTGGCATCTTATTTCTATAAAGACAAAAAACTTGTGGGATATACGGTCTACAAAACTGGTCCTGGACACTCAGATTTCTCTAACCCAAGGGCACAGTATATCTCACCAAACAAACAGAAAACCTTTACCACGCATCCAGTAATAGTGCTACAAGATAGGAGTAGCTTTAGTGCTACGAATGACTTCCTATATAAAATAGCTCTTGCAGATAACGTGATTAGAATTGGCGAGATATCCGGTGGAGGTACAGGTATGCCTGCAACATCTGAGCTCCCTAATGGCTGGCGAGTAAGATATTCTGCAGTAAAAAGCTACGACAAGGATATGAATCAGCTGGAAGGGGGCTTTGCACCCGACATTGAGGTCCATAACGATAGCTACTACGAAAAACCTGATGCTAAGGATAGAATATTGGTGGCAGCGGTGGAAAAGATTTTCAAACTTAGGGAGAAAAAACAGAAAAATAATGGAGAAGAATCTGCTAAAGATGGAGGAGGAGATCGTTAAAGCTCTCAAAACCGTATATGACCCTGAGATACCAGTCAATATCTATGACTTAGGGCTTGTGTACGATATTGATATTAACCACGATACGGGACATGTCGTCATTACTATGACGCTAACATCTCCCAATTGTCCTATTGTAGACTTCCTTGTCACAGATACTCAGATGAGAGTCGAAGCGGTATCTGGTGTTCAGAGTGCTGAAATTAAGCTGACTTTTGAGCCTGAATGGGATAAGGAAATGATGAGCGAAGAAGCTAAACTGGAGCTCGGACTGATTTAATCCATAATTCATATAAATGGTATGATTTATTTTGCCTCTGATATGCACTTTGGTGCCTACTACCACGAAAATGCGTTGGAGGTAGAGCGTAAGTTTTTGCGGTGGCTCAAGCAAATTGAGAGGGATGCAACGCACCTCATATTAGTGGGTGATATTTTTGACTACTGGTTTGAATACAAGTACGTAGCCCCTCGTGGCTATACAAGAGTGATAGGAAAGCTCGCGGATATGGCAGATAATGGCATTGAGATACACCTATTTACAGGGAATCACGATATTTGGATTTTTGATTATCTCCCTAAAGAAATAGGATGCCATATTCACCGCGAGCCAACGACCCTTAACCTCCTTGGCAAAAGTTTTTTTATCGCTCATGGGGATGAATTCGTTCGCGATGATCAAGGGTTCAAATTCATAAGGGCTGTGTTTCATAATCGGTTTTGTCAAAAGCTTTATTCGGGATTACATCCTTGGTTCACCGTGGGCTTTGCACATAGATGGGCATATAGAAGTCGTAAAAAAGGTCTGAAAAACGAGGCATATTATGAATATAGAGGCGAGGACAAAGAGTATTTAGTCCAATACGCTAAAGGATATATAAAGGAGCATCCCTCTATGGCTCCGGACTTTTTTATATTCGGTCACCGGCACATCATGCTTGACCTTATGCTTAGTCGTCAAACTCGGGTCGTCATTCTTGGAGATTGGATCCATCACTTTAGCTATGCTCAATGGGATGGAGAGCAATTTGCCCTAAATACTTTTGGACTCCCCACTTACGATGATTTGTCAATGCCGATAACGCAATAAATGGGATAAAACTTAAAGAAAAAGGATACCCTATATTAGCTTTGGCGAATGCCAGGTATTTGTTATGGTTAATTCCAGGTATCCTTTAGATGCGATTATAGTGCTTGGTTTATTCAAATACCTCGTTGTCTTTTAGCCTTTGAGTAATTGTATAGAATACTTCCGATAGGTGTTTGAGCTGCTTCAAAGTGTAGATAAATGGCATCTTTTGCGTTAGAATATTTGGCTGTTTCGCTAACTTCAAAAGGAATAACAGCGATGACCTCTTCTCCTAAAGTCAGCACAGGGCAGTAACCTCTATAATATTCGGGGATTCCTTTTTCCCCGAGGTAGGTGAAAAGAGGTTTTCTCCCATTTCTCATCCCAAACGGCTGAAAAGTATCCGTTTTCTGAGCATTTCTCACTAGTAAATCTTTTTTGGCAATATTATTATCTATCCCTAAACTGCCAGTTATATATGTACCATCAAGGGTGATTTTCCCAATATTAGGGATATTATAAGTATGGTGAAGAGGAGCATAATAGTCATTTAGCATATGATTGATAACGAATAACTTTTTGCGGTATATCTGAATCAAGTTGCCTTTGCCCTCAAACGTCGTCGTTTTATTATTATCCCATGCTTGAAGTATATTTTGGGCTTGGGTATAATTAAACCCCTCCTCTACTAAATAGCGTTTCAGTAAAAATAATAGCCTATTACTCTCAACAATTGGTGCTAATAATATGCTATCCTCAGCTGAATTTATGTAACCATTTTTGAAGTCATTTAGGGACTGATCAAGTACCTCTTCCTCCTCTCTAAAATGACTGATACTCCTTAGTAATCCGTGCTTAAATGAGGGGTTAAGTGCCTCAAAACTCCTGATGAGGTGATGCCTAATATAGTTACGCTTTACATTGTCTTCAAGGTTAGTACTATCTGTCACATAATCTAAACCTACAGCATTGAGGTACCTAAGGAGGTCGCTTTTCCAGGTCGTTAAGAAAGGGCGGAAGATATTTCCACTCACACATTTCATACCTGCAAGACCCTTTATTCCAGTTTCGCGAGTTAGGTTGAGGAGAGCTGTCTCTATCTGATCATCTGCATGATGCCCTACTGCAATCCACTGGCATTTCCGCTCTTGTGCTATCTCAGCAAACAGCTGGTACCGAATGTCTCGAGCTGCCATCTCTATTGAAATACCATTGGATTTAGCTACACTCATCGTATCTGTATGGATAATACTCAGTGAGGATTTAGGGAATTTATCTTGATGTATTTGTCGTACAAAGGCTTCATCTCTATCACTCTCTGCTCCACGTAAGTGGAAATTAATATGCACCAGTGTTAGGGTATATCCCATAGAATATAGCAGATGAACAAGAGCGACGGAGTCTGCCCCTCCACTAACCCCGATGAGGATATGATCATCAGGCTGTATTGTGTCTCGGATAATGCTTTTTGCTACTTCAAGCATACTAAAATGGGTAAATGAGAGGTAAAAGTCCCACCATAACAATCAGAATAACTACTTGTAAAGGTAGACCGACTTTGATGTAATCCATAAAGCTATATTTACCTGCACTCATCACCATAGCGTTAGGGGGTGTCGAAAAAGGGCTGGCAAAGCACATACTTGCAGCCACAGTAACCCCGATGACAAATGGCATTGGGCTGACGTCAAGCATCTGAGCTGCTGAGATGGCGATAGGGGCAAAGAGGATGGCAGTTGCGGTATTACTGATGAACATGGTGAGGATAGACGTTGCCACCATTATGCTTGCTAAGACGGCATAAGAGCCGAATCCACCCAAAGTATCCACTAATCCAGTTGAGGCTAAGTTACTTAATCCGGTATTGTGCATAGCCGTAGCCAATGGCATCATACAGGCAAAAAGGATGATGCTTTCCCAGTTAATAGTGTGGTACGCATCCTTAACACTCCGAAAGCAACCGCCTAATATGACGAAGACAGAGGCCATCAACACTGAAACAACAGGGGGCAACCAGTTAAAAACCATAGATAATATCATCAGGAGTATTATTACAGATGCGTAAGCTCCTTTTTCGTCTCTCGTCACCTTGGCAGCCTCATTCTCAGGCTGACCGATTACGACAATATCATTCTCAAGTCTGCTCATCTTGTCTATGTCCTCCCACGTACCTTGTACCAAAAGCATATCGCCTGAAAGTAGCTTGCATTTGGAGATGTCTTGAAGGATATATGCATCATTCCTTTGGATAGAGAGTATATTGACGTTGTAGTTTTGTCGTATATCCGTGTCTCGAACCAACCTATTATTGAGCCTGGAATTATGGAGTAAAACCACTTCTGCAAGCCCAAACTGGTGGTGCTTAAACTTACCACTAAAGCGAGGTGGCGTGATTGAAATATCTGAATCAGCATCTAAAAAATCAAGTTGGTATTCCTCTGCTAACTGCTTTACATTATCGTATTGCCCCAGGATGTATAGTACATCATTTTGAGAAATAATCGTATTACCCTCTGGAAGTTTTGCCTCTATATTCCTGCCGAGAGCTGTATTATGCCGTGTGCGTATTTCGGCTATAGTACAAGCATATCTCTGGGTTATTTGGGCGTCTTTTAGCTTAACTCCAGCTAAAAGAGAACCCTGCTGAAGCTCTAAACGATATAGATTGTCTACGATTTTATATTCATTGGTGAGCTGTTGCTGTGACTTGACAGAAGAAACGCTGTCAAAAAGATCATCTTTTTTATCTTTTGAGAGAATACGCGAGAGAGGTAATAGCATTAGGAGTCCTACTGCAAGGATAATAAGTCCGATAGGTAGAGTGGTAAAAAAATTAAGACCCTCGTAACCTGACTCAATGAGAGCATTATGGACGATAAGGGTAGGGGGGGTACCTATTAACGTCATCATACCGCTAATACTACACATAAATGCCATTGGCATTAAAAGCCGGCTCGGATTCGTCTTGGATTGATTGGCGAGACTGATCACAATAGGCATCAGGATAGCAGCTGTCCCAGTGTTACTAACGAATAGTCCCACAATGATAGTGACCAGCATCACCATGATAAATAGCTTATTCGGATTATTGCCGGAGAGGGCAATCGTCTTGCTACTTATCTTTGATGCTATTCCCGTTTGGGTGATGGCTCCACCTACAACAAATAATCCAGCGATCATAATAACTACTGGGTTAGAAAACCCCGCAAGACCCTCCTCAGGAGTGATAACCCCTGTTAAGATTAATGCCAGCATGGAGCAAATGGCAATAATATCCGAACGCACCTTGCCCCACACCAAAAGTCCTGCCGTTGTTACAAGAATAATTAATGTCGGTACCATATAGCCTACTTAAAGATATGCCTTATCAACTATGTATCTACGCAAACTTAAGCATTTTGTACGACTTTCAAGCCTTTAGCATTATGGCTTTATATAATATTATTCTTACTAATTAATGTCACATGTTTCATATCGCCAAAAACGAATATCCAGAATACGCTTTGACGGATACCAGGTATTCGTCAAAGCGTATTCTGGGTATACTCTAAGGCGAATACCTGATATCTGATTTCGCTAATACCACTCTATGATGATTGGGCTGTGGAAGTATACAAGAGGATATCGCTAAAACAATAGGGGCTGTAATGATTTGAAAAAGTCATTACAGCCCCATAAAACTATAAAAAATACCTCTTAGTCTTGCTCCTCAATAGCCGCCTGGGCTGCTGATACGCGGGCAATAGGAACGCGGAATGGTGAGCAGGAGACGTAGTTAAGCCCCACTTTATGGCAGAATTTAACGCTACTTGGTTCACCACCATGTTCGCCACAAATACCCACCTTAAGGTTGGCGTTGGTCTTGCGCCCTAAGGTCGCACCTGTCTTTATTAGTTGACCTACACCCTCTTGATCAAGTACTTGGAATGGATCCACTTTCAATATTTTCATTGATAGATAATCAGGAAGGAATCCATTGATATCATCACGAGAGTACCCGAATGTCATCTGTGTGAGGTCGTTAGTACCAAAGCTAAAGAACTCAGCATGCTCAGCTATTTTATCTGCAACAAGAGCCGCACGTGGGATCTCAATCATGGTCCCCACTTTGTATTCTACGCTATCACCTTCTTCCTTAAATAGCTTCTCTGCTGTCTCGTCTATCACCTTACGCTGGAGCTCAAACTCCTTAACGGTTCCCACAAGAGGCACCATAATTTCTGGAAGTGCCTTAACGCCCTCTTTCTTGAGCTCTAATGCTGCCCCTAAGATAGCACGAGTCTGCATCTGGGTAATCTCAGGATAGGTATTTCCTAAGCGACAACCGCGGTGTCCTAACATCGGGTTAACTTCGTGAAGGCTATTCACACGATTACGAACTTCCGAAGCTGTAACGCCAAGCTCCTGTGCCATCTCTTGCTGACCTTTTTCGTCTTGTGGCAAGAATTCGTGTAGTGGAGGATCAAGCAAACGTACCGTAACAGGGTGTCCTGCCATAGCACGGAAGATCCCTACAAAGTCCTCTTTTTGTAGAGGCAATAGGGCTTTTAGAGCCTCTTTTCTACCCTTTGTATTTTCGGCAAGTATCATCTTACGCATTGCCTTGATCTTCTTGCCCTCAAAAAACATATGCTCTGTACGGCAAAGACCTATACCCGTTGCCCCAAAGGTAAGTGCTACCTGAGCATCGTGTGGGGTATCGGCATTGGTGCGGACAGACAAGCGTGCATATTTGTCGGAGAGAGCCATTAGAGTTTGGAAATCTTCATCAAGATCAGCAGCTTTAGTAGGTACTTTCCCCTCGTAAATTACACCTGTCGAGCCATTGATTGAGATAAAGTCCCCCTCGTGGTAAACCTTTCCATTAGCGGTAATAGTACCTTCTTTATAATCAATTTTAAGGCTCCCAGCACCAGAGACACAGCACTTACCCATACCACGAGCTACTACAGCGGCGTGGCTGGTCATACCACCTTTAGCTGTTAGGATACCTTCGGCAACCTGCATTCCCGCAAGATCTTCAGGCGAAGTCTCATTACGAACGAGGATGATTTTCTCACCCAATTCATCATGCATACGAGCAGCATCTTCTGCAAAGAAGCAGATCTTTCCAGACGCAGCTCCAGGAGATGCAGGTAGACCACGTGCTATTTCAATAGCTTTACTCTCTGCTTTCTTATCAAATACAGGGTGTAGTAATTCGTCCAACTTATTAGGGTCTATACGCATAAGAGCTTGCTTCTCAGTGATTGCTCCTTCCCGAAGCAGATCCATTGCGATTTTAACCATCGCCTTACCAGTTCTCTTACCATTACGTGTCTGCAAGAACCAAAGTTTGCCATCTTGAATAGTAAACTCCATATCCTGCATGTCGTGGTAATGCTCCTCAAGCTTTCTCTGGATATCAAAAAGCTCTTTGTACATCTCTGGCATAGACTCTTCCAGTGAAGGCATTTGTGTAGAACGATACTCCTCAGTGACATCAGCAAGCTTAGCCCACCGCAAAGAACCCTCTTTCGTAATTTCCTGAGGGGTGCGTATCCCTGCTACTACATCCTCACCTTGTGCATTCACTAAGTACTCACCATTGAAAAGATTTTCTCCAGTCGCAGAGTTACGGGAGAAACATACACCAGTAGCACTATTATTACCCATATTGCCAAATACCATCGCCTGGACATTGACAGCAGTACCCCATTCCTCTGGAATACTTTCCATTCGGCGATAGATAATGGCCCGCTCGTTCATCCACGAACCGAATACAGCTCCTATAGCACCCCATAATTGTTCCCAAGGATCAGAGGGGAAGTCCATCCCTGTTTGTTCCTTAACAGCAATGCGGAATCTCTTGACTAACTCCTGAAGATCCTCAACATCTAACTCATTGTCAAGCTGGACACCTTTTGCGGCTTTTACCTCCTCAATAATCTTCTCAAATGGGTCAATCTCTTTTTTGTCTAAGGGTTTCATCCCTAAAACAACATCGCCATACATCTGTACGAATCTACGATATGAATCCCATGCAAAACGCGGATTACCGCTTCGTTTAGCTAAACCCTCTACGGAGTCGTCATTCAGACCTAAGTTGAGGATGGTATCCATCATGCCAGGCATTGATGCAGGAGCTCCAGAACGGACAGATACCAATAGCGGATTTTCGTTACTGCCAAATTTGGCATTCATTATTTCCTCTATCTTTTTTATATTAGCTTCAATATCTGGGCGAAGCTCTTTCCGTAGGTTTTCCTCACCTAATTCGTAGTACTCGTGACACACCTCTGTGGTTATGGTAAATCCTGGAGGTACGGGAACGCCTATTAGATTCATCTCGGCAAGGTTCGCACCTTTCCCTCCGAGCAGCATTCTCATATCTGCCTTTCCCTCCGCGGTACCATTACCAAAGGAGTAAACTCTTTTCTTTGACATCTGTTATTTATTTATCTGTTGTTATAGATTATATATATACAAATCATTCTTATTCAAAAAGTGGGTCAATGCCTTCCTGGATAGGTTCAAATGGTGCTACCACCCTCCCATCCTTGCTTTTGCAGGGATCAGCATATTCTGATGGTATATCAAATGTGAGGTCAGGGCTTATTCCCAGCTCCTTACCTCGCTTTTGTAGGGTGGCATTACTCTGAATTCCCTTGAAAAATTTAGCGACAATAGGCAAAGACATATTGGCTCCTTGTCCCAGCCTTATACCATCAAAATGGATAGACCGATCTTCACCTCCTACCCAGCATCCTGCCGATATCCGAGGTGTAAATCCCATAAACCAGCCATCAGATTGGTTTTGACTTGTCCCTGTCTTACCTCCCATATCGCATCGCACGTCATACTTAAATCGCACTCTGCTACCTGTGCCACCATTCATTACGTTGCGGAGCATATGAAGTGTCTTGTATGTGGCTTCAGGTGGCAATACTTCTCGAATGTCTGGAAGAAACTCTCCTACTACGTTGCCGT
Source organism: uncultured Porphyromonas sp. (assembly GCA_934364985.1). Classification (GTDB taxonomy): domain Bacteria; phylum Bacteroidota; class Bacteroidia; order Bacteroidales; family Porphyromonadaceae; genus Porphyromonas_A. The sequence goes on from CAKRMU010000004.1 coordinate 162,481, forward strand.
ATTGATCTTCAATACGTGTAACGTAAATAGGCACTGCTCTCATTCCTGCATTTGCAAAAGTACTAAAGCCAGATACCATCTCAGCTACCGAAATATCTGGAGTCCCCAAGCAGATAGCTGGGGTTGGATCCAAGTCTCCAGTCACACCAAATGAATGAAGCAGATCCACAAAAGTCACGGGTGACATGTGGCTCATCAGCCAAGCTGTTACCCAGTTTGATGAATTTTGTAGACCCCAATTGATAGTTACCATTTCGCCTACATGGCTTGCCCCAGTATTCTTAGGCGACCAAATTTGTCCAGTAGGCAGTTTGATGTGAGGCTGTACGTGCATCATCTGGTCACAAGGTGTAAAGCCTTCGTTCATAGCCATAGCAAAGAGATAAGGCTTCATAGTGGACCCCACTTGTCTCCTCCCTTGTGTCGCCATATCATACTTGTAGGTGCCGAAGTCTACCCCACCCACGTAAGCACGTACATGCCCGGTGCTGCTGTCCATGGCCATAAATCCTACCTGCAGAAATTTCTTAATGTACAGGATGGAGTCCTTGGGTGTCATTACCGTATCTCTGTATGTGACTACATATCTATTTCCCTTTTTAGTGTAATCAAATACGGACATCTCCGTTGGCTCATCAAATGTCTGGATGATCTCTCTTTCGGAATAACCCAACACTTTGAGTGAATGATATCGCTCGCTATTTTTTATTGCACGTGATAGGATACGCTCCCTCTCTTCTCCGCTGATACTACTTGAGAATGGTGCATAGCTCCGTCCTCGTTTCTCTTTATCAAATGCAGGCTGTATCTCACCAGCGATATGCTGTAGTACGGCATCCTCAGCAATCTCTTGCATTTGTGAGTTTATAGTGGTGTAGATTTTGAGCCCATCGGTGTAGATGTTATAAGGCTTGCCGTTAGCATTTTTATTCTTTTGGCACCAGCCATATAGTGGATTGTTTTCCCACTCTTCTAAATCTCGATAATAATCTTGCTCTTGCCAGTCGCGGTAATTACTGCGAATTGGCTTCTCTGCCATCATCATCTTTCTAAGATACTCTCGGAAATAGGGAGCTATCCCGGCTTGATGACTTTGTCGCTTAAAGGTGATATCAATTGGCTTAGCTTGTAGCTCTGCCAATTGGTCAGAATCAATATACCCCTGTTCTTGCATAAGCTTGAGCACGACATCTCTTCTCCCTTTTGCTCTGTCTGCAAAGCGAACTGGATTGTAAAGAGAGGGGTTTTTGCACATCCCCACAAGAAGAGCCGCCTCGTCTGTGGTAAGCTCACTCGGAAGTTTATTAAAGTAGGTCTTTGCAGCTGAGTCGATACCTACTGCTTGATAAAGGAAGTCAAACTTATTGAGATAAAGCGAAATGATCTCTTCTTTGGAGTAATACCGCTCTAATTTGATGGCTATTACCCACTCAATTGGTTTCTGTAATGCACGCTCGAGAAAATTATCCGCCTGTGGGGAGTAGAGCTGCTTAGCTAATTGTTGAGTGATAGTACTACCTCCTCCAGCCCCCCTTTGCTGTAAAAGAACCGTGCGAAAAAAAACCCTAAATAGTCCCTTTAGGTCAATCCCTGAGTGGTCGATGAAGCGCTTGTCCTCAGTGGCAATTAGAGCCTGTACAAGTTCGGGAGAAAGCTCTTCGTAAGTCGTATATATGCGGTTGTTCCCCTTTAGGGCAAAAGACCCCATCACCACATTGTCCTCAGAAATAATCTGGGTAGCGTACTTATCAATAGGGTTTTGGAGGTCCTCGATGGGAGGCATATAACCAATAACACCATTGTATATAAGTACAAAGCCCAATACCGACAAAAAGACCACAAGGGCAAATATGCCCCAAAGTATCCTGACGACAACGCTTACACCTTTTTTCATACCTATGTTTTTAGCCTATCGAAAGGCATTTAATCCTTAAATATTTCTACAATCCGACAAACCATTAATTCTTAAAGTACAAAGTTACTACAAAAAAGTGAAATGCGGAAAGATATAGTGATAGAATTGAGTTACAAGGGTTTTAGTTGAAGTG
>CAKRMU010000005.1 GCA_934364985.1 uncultured Porphyromonas sp.
TGCATTGAGGCGACATGGATCAACGACCGCGACCAATTTCTCTACCCCCGCGATACGTGGCAGGCAGACCGGGAGTTTCAGACGGATTGCCTTGCTTTCACCCTCTTCCACGGGCAAAACCGCATCACGTGTGCAGAGGGTACCAACCACTGGATCCCCTTTACCGAGGAGGAGGTGGGGGCAAGTGACCGCTTCGAGAGCCATTTTATGACCGACTTCATCTCCGGGAGGCTACCCCTCTACACCGCAGAGGTGCCTACCGCACAGCAGGGAAGTCTATTCTCGGACGACGACATCAGCACCCAAAGCTACCCCACAGGGCAGACCCCTCTCTCCTTTTCGCCCGAAGCGTGTCTCCTCTTTGACGCCGGTCGTCGTCTCTGAAGCTATTACCACCATCAGCCCGACGCCCTACCCAATGCCGGCTATTACGACATCCGCGAATACTTTCAGGGCAGAGATGATCGCGGTCGTATGAATAACTCGAGCGAAGACCAGACCTACAACGAATTATTGCGGAACCTCCGCCAAGCCCTCAAATACCTCGGTGATCATAAGATAGCACCCAAGGTGTACCTCCACGGCTTCCTACAGAGTAGCACCCCCGATACCACCACCCCGCACGAATAAATTCACCCGTACACGTCGTAACGCTCATAGGGAGCCTCTATGGCTGTATGCGACATCATCGCTAACCCAAACCCACACAATGGGAGAGAAAAATATCCCTGCCACCTATGCTTTCGCATAAATGGCAGGGATTATTCAGCACAAAGTGCCTACTATGGCGTCGGTATTACCTGAGGGGTATTACTCCCTATAGCTATAGACAAAGTCGGCAGCGTCCTGCATCTGCCGGTACATCACCACGTCGTCCTGTACCATTGGCACTACCTTCCGGAAGGCATTATAAAACTTCTGAAGTGGCTCTGACGTGCTTCCTTCGCCCTTACGTAGGGCAAGGGCTTGTGCCGCATTCATCAGTTCGACACCGAGAATAGCATAGAGGTTATCAAGCAAGGGCAGCAGCTTGGTAGCGGCATTGGCACCCATAGATACGTGATCCTCCTGACCATTACTACTAACGATGCTATCGGAAGACGCACTAAAGCAATACATCTTATTCTGACTGACCATAGCAGCCGCCGCATATTGCGGGATCATAAAACCGGAATTGAGCCCGGGCTTAGCGACAAGGAACTCCGGTAGATGTCTCAACCCAAGGATGAGCTGTGCGGTACGTCTCTCTGAGATATTGCCAATCTCGGCTAAAGAAATAGCGAGATAATCATATACGAGAGCGAGGGGCTGTCCATGGAAGTTTCCGCCTGAGACGATCATATCATCGTCGGGGAAGATGGTAGGATTATCGGTCACCGAATTGATCTCGGTCTCAACGACCTTCGCCACATGCTGCCAAGCGTCGTAGGAGGCTCCGTGTACCTGAGGTATGCAACGGAAGGAATATGGATCCTGTACCTGGGGCTTTGATTGCTCCTGAAGGCGACTTCCTGCCAATAGCTCCCGCATCGTTTTAGCGACATATGCCTGACCTGCATGTGGCCGCACCTCCTGAATCTGTGAGGTGAAAGGGGCACTTAGTCCGTCAAAAGCCTCAAGCGAAAGGGCGGCTACTCGTAATGCCACACGCTCGGCACGGCGGCCTAAGATAAGGGCATATACGCCATGCGAACTCATAAACTGGGTACCATTGAGGAGTGCCAAGCCCTCTTTGCTCTTTAGGGTAATGGTCTCAAGTCCTGCCTTTTGATACGCATCCTTAGCACTCATTCGCTCTCCTTTATAGTAGACTTCGCCCTCACCGATGAGTGGGAGGAATAGCTTGGCAAGTGGTGCAAGGTCGCCGGACGCACCGAGTGACCCTTTATCGTACACGATAGGGTACATCTCGGCATTGAGCATATCTATAATCCGCTCAACAGTCTCTACTTGTACACCACTATTACCCAATGAAAGGGCATGAGCTTTGAGTAAAAGCATCAACTTAACAACAGGCACCGGCACTTCATTACCATAGCTACAGGAGTGGCTCTTAACGAGATTTTCCTGAAGCGTAGTGAGGTCTTCGCTCGAAATACTGATATTACACAGTGAACCAAAACCGGTAGTTATGCCATAAAGAGGTCTGTCTGACTTCTCAACCTTAGCATCAAGATAGTCACGGCACTTCTGTATACGAGCTACTGCCTCCGGAGCTAATGTGTAGCTGACTTTCTCGCTAAAAATGATCTTCTCGAGGAGATCTAAGGTGAGCGAACCGCTACCTACGCTGTAGGTCATTGGCTCCCCAAGGGTATATGGTTGGTGATTAACGACTCTCATAATACTCCCCTTTACTGAATGGCTTTATAGGTATGAGCAAGCAACCGATGCTCTACCTCAGTGATATCTTTTTCGAGCTTTTCGCAATCGGCAGTTAGCTCTCTAACGAAAGCTTCGTCCTTGATGCTACCGAGATTGATACGGACATTAAGGATCGCTCCTATAACGCCTAAACGGCAATTCATCATCGCAATACACCCATCGGTGATGGCATTCTGATTGCCTTTCATCACCACTTTTTCGATCAGTGGTATCAACCGGTATGTGGTCTTAGCTACCTCCATAGGCACGGTAGCAGCCACCTTTGTTGCTTCCTGAATCTTGGCACTGCGATGTGCCTTCTCCTCATCTGTCTCTTTTGGAAGCTTAAATGCCTGTGAGACTAAGTCGTATGCCTCGCTATCCTGATCTATAGCTTCGATGAGACGATGACGGATTTCGTCGGCTTTTTTAGCGACTTCTTTCATCTCCTCCTCTACCTCTACGTACTTCTTACGCCCGATAGTGAGATTGGCAACCATCTCAGTCAGCGATGCCGAAATCGAGCCACAAAGAGCTGATACACTGCCACCCCCCGGCACCGGATCGCTACCGGCTGTTACGTCACAAAACTGACTTAGGGTATGGTCTTTTAGTAATTTCTTATCTGTCATAGTTGTATTTCAAAATTGATATGTTACGCCATTCTTAATCGTCGTGTCTACAAGATTCATCCCGAAATGATAGCTCAGGAACTTGTAGGATGGGTATTTAAGGATCACAGCATCTCCGGCTTTGCCGACCTCTAAACTCCCTATATGCTCGTGCTGATCAATAGCTTTGGCAGCATTGATGGTAAGTGCCGATAGGGTTTCCTCTACCGTCATCTTCATATAGATTGTAGAGAGTGCGATAAGAAGTGGTATAGAAGCGGAGAAGCAACTACCCGGATTGAGGTCTGAAGCAACTGCCACACAACACCCAGCATCTATCATCTTGCGAGCAGGGGCATAGGCATCCATCAATGAAAAAGCGGTGAGTGGTAGGCACGTTGCTACGGTATCGCTACCGGCTAATGCCTCTATGCCTTTGTCCGAAATCTTGAGCAAATGGTCCGCAGATAGGCATCCTAACTCCGCTGCAAGCTCAGCCCCACCAATGGGGACTATCTCATCGGCGTGCATCTTAGTCTTGTATCCAAGCTCCTTGGCTGCGGTAAGCAGTCGACGGGTATCATCGTGCTCAAAGACATTTTTTTCGGTAAAAATATCAACGCATTCTGCCAATCCTTTTTCTTTAACTAACGGTAACATCTCACGAATAATAAAATCTATATATTCGTGAGGTCTACCGGCGTACTCCTTGGGTGTGTCATGAGCCCCCATGTATGTGGGGCAAAGTGTCATAGGATGGGTCTCATTTAGATGACGAATAACTTCGAGCTGGCGGATCTCGGTATCCCGATCCATACCATAGCCACTCTTGGCTTCTGTCGTCGTTACTCCCATACGAAACATGGCATCAAGGTGCTTCGTAGCGTGCTCGTATAGCTCCTCAAAGCTGGCAGCTCGCGTCGCTTTGGTCGTCGACGCTATGCCCCCTCCTCGCTCCATTATGCTCATGTAGCTCTCACCTGCTAACCTCCACTGAAACTCGTCTTCTCGATATCCGCCAAAAACAAGGTGGGTGTGAGAGTCTATAAACCCTGGCAAAACGCACTGACCTTTAGCATCTACGTACTCCATTCCCTCCTCTTTAGGACAAGGACCATCGCACTGTTTGCCCGCAAAGGTCACGGTGCCATCCTCAATGACAAGGACAGCCGGTCCATCGATAATGCCGATGTCACCCATAGCGGAAGCCCCCTTTCGAGGACCTCCTGCCATGGTAACTAATTGTCCGATATTATAAAGGTAGATGCTACCTTTTTCGCTCTTACGCATTGGCCTTACTCAACTTATACTCAAGAATCTGCTCTACGGAGAAACCCTCAAGCTGGAGATACTTAGTCATCTCCTCTGCCAATTGCTCAAAGGTGTATTCGCCCTCAGCTACCTCTTCTCTGTGCTGATAGTATGCTAAAGATTGCTCAAGAGCTTCTTTTGGGACGAGGCCAATGATCTCTGCACCCACAATCTTAGCTCCGTAGCGTGCAGCTTCCATGCGAACCATTTCGTGAGCACGATAAATAGCAGTGCGGGTATAATCAGTAAGGTTCATTGACACTTGAGACTGATGACGCTCTGTAAGATCAACGCCCATACCCTTGACAAAGCGAAGGCCACCACCGATAAAACGCACTCGCTTAGCTATGGCTGTAGCAACTTCGACATCCTCAGCATCGAGGTTGACGTTATACGCAACGAGTGGCATACGACCGCCTACTGCGACAGTACCAGCCGTCGGATGGCGCTCTGCTTTACCATAATCTGGCTTCCAATCAGGATCCTTAATCTTCTCTGCCATACCCTCAAACTCACCCTTACGGATTTTGGCTAAATTCTGACGGTGAGGAGCAGTTGCAGAATCCTCGTATAAGAAAACAGGCACTCCTATTTCCTCGCCTACAATACGCCCAACTTCCTTTGAGAGAGCTACGGCATCCTCCTTTGTGACATTCTTAATTGGGATAAAAGGAATGACGTCAACGGCACCCATTCTTGGGTGTTGTCCTTGATGCTTAGTGAGGTCTATCCTATCTACAGCCACTTTAACAGCCTCTATGACGGCTTCTTTTAGGGGTTCTGGTTCGCCCACTAAGGTCACTACCATTCGGTTGTGATCCTCATCATTACTGTAGTCAAGCAGTACTACGTCCTTTTTATTTCTGAGCGGAGCGAGGATAGCTTCCATCACTTCCTTATTGCGTCCTTCGCTAAAATTAGGGACGCACTCCATAATTCTATTCATCTTACTATCTAAATTTATATTAGGGAATTAATAATTTCGTCATCCACTAAGAAAGGCTCGGTTATATGATAACCCTCAGAGTGGGTCTCATTGAAGTGCTTGACGGTATTCATCGCATTGGTATTACGGGCCCACGACCTACGTGCTACACCTCCCATAACATCCCAAAGCATTGACGAACGGATTATCTTATCAGCACGCTCAGAGCCATCGCAGACCATTCCAAATCCGCCATTTATGGCTTTGCCAATACCTACTCCGCCACCATTATGTAGGGCAACGAGGCTAAACCCTCTCGCACAATTGCCTGCGAAACACTGCACTGCCATATCTGCCATAACGTTACTCCCGTCACGAATATTGGAGGTCTCACGGAATGGAGAATCGGTACCACTGACGTCGTGGTGATCCCTACCGAGCATTATCGGGCCGACCTCTCCATTACGCACCATTTCATTAAACTTGAGGGCAATATTCATACGTCCGAGTGCATCTTGGTACAAGATACGAGCTTGCGTACCCACCACTAATTGGTTTTTCTCAGCGTCTCTAATCCAAATCCAATTATCCCTATCCTGCTCACGGCGGTTAGGGTCTATGCAGTCCATTGCTGCCTTATCGGTCTTAAGCAAATCCTCATGCTTACCACTGAGACATACCCATCTAAATGGTCCATATCCATAATCAAAGAGCTCTGGACCCATGATATCCTCAACATAGCTTGGCCAGATAAAGCCATCTTTGTCATCGTAGCCATTACGAGAAATCTCCGTAATACCTGAGTCAAAACAGGATTTCATAAAGGCATTACCATAGTCAAAGAAGTAAGTGCCCTTTGCTACTAACTTCTTAATGATCTCGAAATGACGACGAAGCCCCTTATCCACTTCCCGTTTAAAACCTTCCCTATCCTTGTAGAGCATCTCGGTACGCTCTTGATAGGTAAGGCTGACTGGGCAGTAACCGCCCTCATAAACGGCGTGACAACTGGTCTGGTCTGAGAGCAAATCTATATGAATATTCTTTTCGTACGCATACTCAAGGAGGTCAACAACATTACCAAGATATGCGATGGAAGTGGGCTTACGACTCTCGATACCCTTTTTAGCCATGTCAAAAGCTTCCTCAAGGGTATGGGCGATGTGGTTGACCCATCCTTGCTCGTAGCGGATATGAATCCTGCTCTCATCTACTTCGGCTACAATGGAGGTCGCACCTGCAATATCTGCTGCTTTTGGTTGAGCACCACTCATTCCACCAAGGCCCGACGAGATGAAGAGTTTGCCAGCAAGGTTCTCGCCCTGCTTTAGCCCCAACTTGAGCCTACCTGCGTTAAGAATGGTATTGTAGGTGCCATGTACGATACCTTGAGGTCCGATATACATCCATCCTCCTGCTGTCATCTGACCATAGTTAGCCACCCCCATCTGAGCAGCGACTTCCCAGTCCTTGATGTTGTCATACTCACCCACCATCATCGAGTTAGTGATAATGACACGGGGGGCACTCGGGTTACTGGCGAAAAGACCAAGGGGATGTCCACTCTCCAATACAAGCGTTTGGTTTTCGGTTAATTCCTCAAGATACTTCTTAGTAAGCCGATATTGAAGCCAATTTTGGAATACCTGACCTGTCTCTCCGTAGGTCACTAGCTCATAAGGATATAGGGCGATGTCAAAGCAAAGGTTATTATCGATCATCACCTGAAAGGCTTTTCCCTCTAAGCATTTACCTTTGTATTCGTCTACCGACTTAGCTTTAAGATTCCCTTCAGGGCGATACCTGTAGGCATAAATCTTGCCACGAGTCTTGAGCTCTTCCAAAAATTCAGGAGCCAACTCCTTGTGAAGCTCTTTAGGGACATACCGTAAGGCATTGCGAAGAGCCACCTTAGTCTGCTCTTTGGTGAGTCTATACCCACGATCCGGTGCCCGCCTAATACCCTTAATAAACTCAGGGTATGCGGGAAGTGTACTATCGAGTACAAACTGCTTTTTTCCTTCCATATTTAATCGGTTAATTATGTAAGTGATTGCTAAATAATGTATAGATAGACACGAATAGATACCCTAAACCGCTTCGTGTTTTATACGAAGTAACCACTTACGGTGGCTTGGGTAGGGTGCCAGAGAGAGAGCTTGCAACTACCCTCACGCTTTCTCCTCAAAAGGATAAAGCCTATTTCGTGGCTATCATACTTGCCCAATGCATACAAAATTAGCTATTATTTTGCATCTCTCAAAGCAAATATCTTGTTATTGTAGAATTAATTGCAATATAGCATTAGATTCATTTACAAGACTTGCAAAATGCCATGAGGGTATGTATGCCCTAAACAATAGGATCTACAAAAAACTAAACCTCAAAGTTATAGGGTGTATTAGCTGTCAAATTAAAAATAGATATAAAAAGAATCCGCCTTACGCCCCCCGAGCAACTAATAGACCCTAAGTACCTGCCCCGCTTTTGCCACACGATACGAAAGAAGAGGGGTCTTGCCGGAACCATTAATCGGGTGACCCGCCCCCAAAGCTAAGTCATAAAGGGTATGGCACACAAGACATTCTGCCGTAATTATACCACGATTCGGGTTCATCGTTACAGCGATACACTGAGGCCAACAATAGGGACAAGCAAGCTCGTATGCAGCATAATCATTTTGTGTAGTATGTGTTACGACAATACCACAATGCCCCAATAATTGACCACTGAGCAATGGTGCATCAAAGACCTTGTACGAGTATGGCTCAAGGAGAATTGCACCCTCGTGATCAAGAGAAACCTCCAAATAAACCCCTACTCTCGGTATCGGATGCTCCTTTTCGATCTCGTTATCTTTGCTTCCACACCCTATCAACAACACGATAAAGGTAGCAAATGAGAGAAATGAGAATGCCGTAAGCCTCATTTTCCCTCTAAGGATGTCCCTTTTACCAATCGGTCAAAATCAATCTGCTCAAGTACATTTGAAACCTTATCTAGTGCCGGCTCTATCTTTTTCTTAACCATACCGGAGAGGAATGGTGGAACATCTACCTCAACTGATATTTGCCCTAATGTCGTCTCCTCAGTATTCTTAGACAGATTGAGGAGTACAGAGAGAGGGATAGGTGATTTTTTGGTGCCGTACTTAACCATATTAGGAGCGATGACCTCCGTCTGCTCCAAAACGATTTGCCCGAGAGCGGGGACGCTAAATGAGAGCTCCGTCTCACCGAGCTCTAATTGATACTCACCTATATAGTCCTTAAACTTTTCAGCGATGGGAGCAAGATGTGCCGGCGATGATACCATGCTGTATATTGAGTTGATATCCTTTTTAAGTTCTATCGGTCTACTTGTAAATACTTTCATCACAGTATATCTAATTATCTTACTTTGGCATTACTTGCTCGGGTGATCCACATTAAACTTACCCCAGTTAGCTGGATCCTTTCGCCACTCCCCAAGAATATCAAGATCGGCAGGAGTCACATAACCATTTTTGGCAGCTCGCTCAACCACTTCGCTATAATTCGTTAAGGTGTGTAGATCCACTTTAGCCTCACTAAAAGCCTTTTCGGCAACACTGATACCATGGGTGTATATAGCCACCATCCCCAATACCTCACAGCCGTATTTTCTAAGAGCATCTACAGCCTTAAGGCTACTTCCTCCCGTACTAATAAGGTCCTCAACGACGACCACCTTGTCCGTGGGGGCGATTCTTCCCTCAATGAGGTTTTCCATCCCATGATCTTTGGCTTTAGAGCGGATGTAACTGAATGGCAAACCCAGTGTATCTGCTACCAATACTCCCTGAGCAATAGCTCCAGTTGCCACCCCGCTGATAGATGTAACCTCTGGGAAGTACTTGCGAATTGTCTCCGCAAGGGCAAAGCGAATATAAGTGCGTGCGACAGGGTCTGAGAGTGTCACCCTATTGTCACAATAGATAGGGCTTTTCCAGCCAGAAGCCCAAGTAAAAGGAGCATTAGGACTAAGTTTTACGGCCTCCAGACGAAGCAAATGCTCAGCTGTTGTTTGTGCTATATCCTGATTATTAAATTTGTCCATATCTCTATTGTTTAGTCTAATAATACTCCCAAAGGTAAGCATTTTCTGACTAATCACGAGCATCCATTCTCGGCGATTAAGTGAGTCTTAAAGTAAAAATACCCAAAAAAACTTGGATAATAACCATCCAAATACCTAATAGCGTGCCATACGAGTGTAATATAAACCTGCAAATGAGTTGCAATAGGTTATCCCTATCTTTGCCGTAGAATAAATTAAATACACATACCATTATGGCAGAATATCATAACCAAACTGAAGACATTTGCAACGATCACTGTGATGGTCATTGCCATAGTCATGGAGACGAAAAGGTAACTCTTATGCCATTTTTCATATCTCTCGGCACACTTATCGTGGTACTCGTCATCGATAAAGTCTATGGCTGGTGGAGTATTGAGTGGCTCCGATACATAGCGTATCTCATAGCATATAGCCCCGTAGGTTGGCCTGTTATTAAAGAGGGTTGGGAGTTAATGGTACACGAGCATTCTGTTTTTAATGAATGCACTCTTATGACAGTAGCCTCAATAGGTGCTTTTGTCATAGGCGAACAGCCTGAGGCTGTCCTCCTCCTTCTCCTGTACCAATTGGGAGAATACTTGCAGGGCAAAGCCGTACAAAAAGCGAGGAAAAGCATCTCCGAACTCATTGATGTCCGAAGCGATACTGTACAACTTATAGATGGGGCTACAACGAAAGAAATCCCTGCCACGAGTGCCAAAGTAGGCGATCGAGTGCGGGTAACTCCTGGGATGAGAGTGGCTCTTGATGGCACGCTACTGAGTGCTGAGGCGCTTCTCGATCAGTCGGCACTCACAGGCGAGAGTATGCTTGTAGAGTGCGATAAGGGGGATAAAGTACTTGCCGGCAGCTTGGTTAATGGTAAGCCTGTTGATATAATGGTAACAAAACCATACGGAGAGAGTACACTTGCACGCATACTCCAGCAGTCGGAAGAAGCACAAGAGCGGAAGCCTAAAACAGAGCATTTCATCCGTCGCTTTGCTAAAGTCTACACCCCTATAGTCTTTTTCCTTGCCCTCCTCGTTGTCGCCATCCCAGCTCTCGTAACGCTCATCAACCCTACCTACACTTATGACTTTTCTGAATGGGCATACCGAGCTTTGGTCTTCCTTGTTGTCTCATGCCCTTGTGCTTTAGTTATCAGTGTGCCACTCTCATATTTCTGCGGATTAGGAGCTGCGAGTAAGCACGGACTATTGCTTCGTGGTGCAGTGTATTTAGAAGAACTTAACCACATCACAGCTGTCGTATTTGACAAAACCGGCACCCTCACTCGGGGTGTCTTTGAGGTCACTGACGTTAAACTATCCGAAGGGACTACCCTTAACGATGCTTTAAGTTACCTATTAGCCCTCGAGCAACAGAGCCACCACCCTATGGCACAAGCCCTACAAACCTATGCCAAAGATGCGACTCCAGCCGAAGTGTCAGACATTGAAGAGGTGTCGGGAATGGGGATTAAGGCAAAGGATATGAGTGGCAAAGAGATCCTCGTAGGTAGCGAAAAACTAATGCACCGAAGTGGTATAGAGCTACCCGAGACCCTTAGTCCACAAGGTAAGAGTGCAGTATTACTCTCTATTGATGGTGTAGTAAAAGCGACCTTCGTGCTACAAGATACCATTAAAACTACCAGTAAAGCCACTATTGAAAGACTAAAAAAACAAGAGATTAAAAATGTGGTTATGCTCTCGGGTGACCGGCAAGAAGTGGTCACAGAGACGGCAACCAAGATGGGCATTGAAGACGCTCACGGAGGGTTACTACCTACCGATAAAATAAGCGAGGTAGAGAAACTCTTGCCCCAGTATAACGTCGCTTTTGTCGGTGATGGGCTCAATGACGCACCCGTGATGAGAATATGCCAAGTAGGGATTGCCATGGGTGGTATTGCCAGTGATGCCACCATCGAAGCTGCTGATGTAGTTATTCAAGGGAATGACCCCTATAAAGTACCTCAAGCAATAGATATCGCTCGCCATACCAGGCATATTGTGCTACAAAATATTATATTTGCATTGGGCTTCAAATTGGCAGTTATGGTCCTCGCCGTTTTCGGTATAGCCTCTATCGCCCTTGCCGTGATTGCTGATGTCGGTGTCACACTCCTCGCCATTCTGAATGCCTTACGAGCTTTGAGATACAAGACTATAGACGAGAAATAATACATGCGGTATGGATAGTGGATCTCTTGAAAAGCATTTAGCACATTTTGGTGTACGGATTACTCCGGTGCGCCAGCTCCTCTACTCGGTACTATGCGACGCGTCAACGGCGATGAGCCTTGCCGATCTCGAAGTGGCACTTCGCACAGTAGACAAGAGCAGTATTTTCCGTAACCTACAGCTATTTTTAGAGGTAGGTCTTATCCATCAGATCCAGGATGGTAGCGGAGTCGCTAAATATGCCATTTCAGATATCCCAAAAGACGAGCATCACACCAATCATGCTCATTTTACCTGCATAGAGTGTGCCGAAACGATATGCTTGGATCAGCTGACTATTGAGGTGGACGATCTCGAATTGCCAGATAGCTATAGTGCCAAGGGGTATACCCTCATCATCAAAGGAATATGCCCCAAATGCCAAAAGCGCTATCATTGATCGGCACTTCGAGCTATTCCACACAGCCATTAGCGACCTCCACACTCACTGCTATAGTATCTCTAAATGCAGAGTCCACAATCCATTGATTGCCAATCTCCTCTCTTGTACGAATCTAATACCCTATATCCGTCTCAGCGGATTCCCTATATCCACCGAAGCAAATACCCTATATTCGTTAAGGCGAATATAGGGTATCCGTTTTGTGGGTTATTGGGATAGTAACCTATCTTTTAATAAGTCATTGATTGTTAGAAGTATGACTATTGGGCATTGAGGATTTAGATAACATGTGTTTTCTCAATACGTCTCAGGGCCTCTTTAGCCGCATTTTGGTGGGATTGTTTTTTGGAGGTACCTACTCCAATAGTGGTCATTGGAGCACTGGGAAAGTTGATGACAAGCTCGCAGCGGTGCACGAATCCGGTATCCTTATCATACCGCGTATCTATGTGCGTAAAGTCGTACGCAATTTTATTTTTTTGCAATAGTATGATGAGCTCCGTCTTGTAGTCTTCCTCCTTTTTTGCAACTACTCGGACATTGTTTTTTGAGACAATGAGGTGAGAGCGGACGAAATCTCGAGAAAAAGGAAACCCTTTATCTAAGTAAATGGCTCCCACGAGTGCCTCAAGGGTATTACCCATTATATCATTGCCTATTATCGAAACGCTTGCATCGGCTCGTATCAATTGGTCAAGACCCATTCGCTCAGCAGTAGCATTCATATTCTTACGACTAACAAGGTATGAACGAATACTAGTAAGGGTACCTTCGGGCTCCTCTGGATACAATTCGTAAAGTGCTTGGCTCACAGCAAGGCTTACGACACTATCGCCCAAGTACTCAAGACGCTCGTTGCTACCACTTGCACCGACCCCTTCGTAGGATCTGTGGGTGAGAGCTAATAAATACAACGAAGGATTGTTTATCTCTGCACCCAAGAGTTGCTCTATTTTCAACTGGTGTGACGGCTTATACGGAGTCTTCCGTTTTGGCTTTTTACAAGTACCTAAGAGAGAACGGAGTCGGGCGGTAATTTGCTGCCACTGCTTGTTTATATCCATATAGCTAACAAAAAAATAAGGGAATCCTCACAAGTGAACTTGCCACAACAAGTGAGGATCTCCCTATATGTAATAATATTGTGTGAGTACCTATCACCCAGCCTCTATTCCTCCACTCGCTTGAAAAGGACTGAAGCATTATGCCCTCCGAATCCGAAAGTATTGGAAAGAGCTATTCGGATAGGTCGCTCTTGCTTAGTATTAAAAGTGAAGTTAAGCTTGTAGTCAATCTCGGGGTCATCATCCCCCTCTTGATGGTTAATTGTAGGGGGTACCACTCCGTCTTTAATAGCAAGAACGCAAGCCATAGCCTCCATAGCCCCTGCGGCCCCGAGTAAATGCCCGGTCATCGATTTTGTGCTGCTGATATTGAGATTATAGGCATGCTCCCCAAAGACATCCAATATCGCTTTCACTTCACTGAGGTCTCCGACAGGCGTTGAAGTGCCATGAACATTGATATAATCCACCTCTTCAGGCGAAATATTAGCATCTTCAAGGGCATTCCACATCACCAATTTAGCACCCAAACCTTCGGGGTGAGATGCGGTGAGATGATAAGCATCTGCCGACATTCCACCGCCAATCATCTCTGCGTATATCTTAGCTCCACGAGCCTTAGCATGCTCATACTCCTCAAGGATTAGAGTAACTCCGCCTTCACCCATTACAAATCCATCGCGACTACCACTGAAAGGACGAGAGGCTGTCTCCGGGCTATCGTTACGAGTAGATAGGGCATTCATCGCGTTAAATCCTCCAATACCGGAGATCGTTATTGCCGCTTCTGCACCTCCGGATACAATAATATTGGCTTTGCCAAGGCGAATAAGATTAAATGCATCTATCAATACATTCGTCCCTGAGGCACAAGCTGACACAGTCGCATAGTTAGGCCCATGGAAGCCGTATGCCATACTGATCTGACCTGCCGCCATATCGGCTATCATCTTAGGTATAAAAAAAGGATTGTAACGTGGACCACGCTCGGCATCGTAAGATAGCACTTCGTCCTCAAAAGTTTTGATCCCGCCGATGCCACTGGTAAATATTACACCTATCTTATTCTTATCCTCCTCCTCGAGAGATATGCCGCTATCCTTAATGGCTTCAGCACTACTAACGAGAGCGAACATCGTATATCTGTCGTATTTTCTTGCTTCTTTTCGGTCAAAATAATCATTAGGTTCAAACCCCTTTACTTCGCAAGCAAATTGTGTTTTATGCTTACTTACATCAATCAGAGTGATGTTAGAGGCACCACTTTTACCAGCTTTAAGGGCTTCCCAAGTGCTTGAGACGTCGTTTCCGAGTGGCGTAATGGCACCCAGTCCCGTCACTACTACTCTCTTTAGCTCCATATATTATAAATGATTTGATTCTGAAATAAACGCAAACTATGAGACGATAACAAAAGAAGAGGTGTCCCTTTTGAGCATTTACTCGCACGGGGACACCTCTCTATTTGTTTCATTATCACTTATTAGCTAATGCTGCCTCAATGTGAGAGATAGCATCGCCTACGGTCTGGATATTTTGAGAAACTTCGTCACCAATAGTGATGTCAAAGACTTTCTCAAACTCCATAATAAGCTCGACCGTATCCAACGAGTCAGCACCAAGGTCATTGGTAAAGCTCGCTTCTGGAGTCACTTCACTGCGGTCTACATTAAGCTTATCTACGATGATACCAATCACCTTATCCGCAATTTCTTGATTTGCCATAGTCTGTTTTGATTAGTTGTTATATTTACTATTGTTGTCTTACTCTCAGCAAAAGTAACTATCTTTGAGCATATACTCCCGATATCTACTTTGCAAAGATACTATTTTATTGCACATGGAGTATATAGTTGTGCATTTTTAACGTTAATTTATATGAAGAAAGTTGCATTATTTGCGTCAGGAAATGGCACTAATATGCAGAAAATAGCTGAATACTTCCAGCAACATCCTATGGATGAAATAGAAATAGTCTGCGTCATTAGTGACCAAAAGGAGGCTTATGTACTGGAGCGTGCCAAAGCTTTTGATATTCCTTCGCACTACCTCACCCGCGAACAACTGAATACCCCAGAGATGCTTTTACCTCTTCTAAAAGGCTACAATGTGGAGGCAATAATCTTAGCCGGCTACCTACGACTGATACCTCCATTTTTGCTTAGTGCCTACCCCAAACGGATCGTTAACATACACCCCGCACTTCTCCCTAAGTATGGAGGGAAGGGGATGTATGGCATGCACGTTCATGAGGCGGTAAAGAAGGCGGGCGAAAAAGTAAGCGGTATCACCATACATATTATAGATGAAGACTACGACCGAGGGGAGATATTATTTCAAAGCACAACGTCTATAGACAGCTCGGATACCCCAATAGACATCGCCCATAAAGTACAAAAGCTTGAGCACGCATACTTCGCACCCACCATTGCTAAATGGCTACACACCCTACCCCCAATGTAAGGCAAAAGCCACTGATGACTCATAGCTTACCAATGAGTGCCTTGCAAACACTATAACTATTTATTAATCAATATAATATAAACGATCCACTCATTGGGTGTCATCGGATTACCTACACCCACTTTTTGGATACCCTATATTAGACGAGACAAATACCTGGTATTCGTCAAGGCAAATTCCCTATATTCGCTGGAGCTAATACAAGGTATCCGTAAAAACGAGAAAAGGGTCTATCTCACGTGTGAGACAGACCCTTACTTCCGTGGATTGCAGGTAAAGGTTATTCCTCGTCCTCTGCCTGATAGCTATTGATAAGCTCTTCTTGGACATCACCAGGTACCAATTCATACGAAGCGAATGCCATAGTAAAGGAGCCACGACCACCGGTAATCGAGCTTAGTGCAGTGGAGTAATTAGAGAGCTCTTTCAGGGGAACTTTAGCCTTGAGCTCCTCGTAGTCGGCTTTGCTCTCCATACCCATAATAATACCACGACGCCCTTGCATATCACTCATCACATCGCCCATAAAGTCACCGGGGACATCCACGACAACGTCATAAACAGGCTCCAATACTTTAGGAGCGGCATTGCGGAATGCCTCGCTAAAGGCGTTACGACCTGCCAGCATAAATGATACCTCATTGCTATCAACCGGGTGCATCTTACCATCATAGACAATGACCCTTACGTCACGAGCATATGAGCCTGTGAGCGGACCTCTCTCCATTCTGCTCATGATACCTTTGAGGATGGCTGGCATAAAACGAGCATCAATACTTCCACCTACGATACTATTGACGAAGACCAATTTGCCACCCCAGTCAAGATTGATTTCCTGAGTATCCTTAACGCTGATCTTAAACTCTTGACCATTAAACTTGTAAACACTCTGCACGGGTTGTCCGTCAACGTATGGCTCTACAATCAGGTGTACCTCACCAAATTGACCTGCTCCGCCCGACTGCTTTTTGTGGCGATAGTCGGCACGTGCAGCCTTAGTAATCGTCTCACGATAGGGTATTCTTGGCTCTTCAAAAGCGATCTGAATCTTGTCGTTATTCTCAAGACGCCACTTTAGGGTACGTAAGTGAAACTCTCCCTGGCCCTGCACTATGAGCTGGCGTAGCTCCTTACTTTGCTCTACGATCCATGTGGGATCCTCGGCGTGCATACGATATAGAGCCTCCGTCATCTTTTCAGAGTCAGCTTCGTTAACTGCCTTAATCGCCCTCCTGTATTTAGGAGCCGGATAGGTCATACTTGGGTAGGTAAAGGTGCAGCCTTTCTCATTAAGGGCATTCCCCACACGGACATCCTTAAGCTTGACTACCGCACCTATGTCGCCAGCCTTCATCTCACTAACCTTGACACGATTTCCTCCTTGAGGTGCGAAGAATTGCGTAATACGCTCTTTCGACTCGTTTCTATCTACATTAACGAGGTCAACACCCTCGGTAAGCGTGCCGCTAACAACCTTGAAGTAATCCACCTGACCAATGTGAGGCTCCATAGCACTCTTGAAGAAGTAAAGGCTAAGTGGACCATTGCTATCTGGGGCAACCTCCTCACCCTCTTTTGTCATGAAAGGAGGTAGTTTTTCGGTAGTAGGCACGACGTTACCCAAAAATTCGAGTGTACGACGAACGCACATATCCTTGGCGGCACTCACACAGAAGACGGGATACATATCGCGCTGAATCAAACCTTTTCGAATACCTTCGCGCATCTCATCCTCGGTAAGAGTCCCCGCGTCAAAGAACTTCTCCATCAGCGTTTCATCATTCTCAGCCGCTGCTTCTACCAATGCTTGCTGATACATTTTTGCCTTATCCATTAGCTCGTTTGGGATATCCTTGACTTCTGGTTTCCCCCCATCAGGTCCCCATTCATAGAGCTTCATCTTTAGGACATCCACAACTTGGTGAAAATTAGTACCCGTCTGGACCGGGAATTGTACGGCAACGACCTTAGTACCATAATGCTCCTGAAGTTGTGTAAAGCTACTATCAAAGTCAGCTTTATCGTGATCCAATTGATTGATGATAAAGATCACCGGCTTCTTAAATTTTCGGGTTTGTCTAAACTGGTTTATAGTACCGACCTCAAGACCATACTGAGCATTGACGACCATCAGTGCACAATCTGTCACGTGCAAGGCACTGACAGCCCCCCCGATAAAGTCGTCAGAGCCTGGGCAGTCTATGAAATTGAGTTTCTTCTCTTGCCACGGTACAGCAAAGATACTGGCAAATACGGAGTACCCGTATTCCTTCTCGACAGGAAAGTAATCACTCACTGTATTGCCCGCTTCTACTGTACCGCGGCGCTGGGTAGCACCCGCTTCAAAGAGCATCGCCTCGGCAAGTGTGGTTTTACCAGAGCCTGAACTTCCAAGGAGGGCAATGTTCCTAATCTCATTAGTTTCGTACACCTTCATGATATTGTTCGTTAGAAATATGTTTTGGTTTGTAATTAATTGCTCTCAATCGTAACCCAAAGCAACGCCAAATGGTCAACATTGCTTTCGTTTGCCAAATTACTGAATAATTACGAATTTCACAATACTTTACCCAGAAACTTAATGCCCACTGCCACACATTAGTTGATGATATAGCCAAAAACGGATACCTGGAATACGCCAAAGCGAATACCTAATATTTGTCCTGACGGATTCCAGGTATTCGTCTCGGCTGATAGCAGGTATCTCGGGACTATTACTTAACTATGAAAAAAGAGCTGCCACCCAATCAAACGCTCCGAGTAGTACAAGATAGCGAAGAAACTTCCCAAAAAGCATCCAAATAGCGACACTCCACGCGTTTGCTCGAAGTAAACCAAGGGCTACAGCAAAGAAGTCGCCAACGCCTGGCAGAAATACGAAAAATGCCATCCACGACCCCCGACCATGTAGCCACGATACCCACTTATCCACCTTTTCTTGTGGCATCTTAAGGTACTTGACAATCCACTCTGTCTTCCCCAGCCAGCCCAATAAGTAACAACTCATTCCACCGAGAAAATTACCAATCGTAGCACTTATCAGCACCGGCCAATAGGAAGCCCCCGCGGCTAATACCCCCAGTACCACAGGTTCGGAGCCAAAAGGGAGTACAGTAGCAGCTAATAAAGCTGCTATAAAGACCCCTATGTAGCCGTAATTGATGAGTAAATCAATCATACGCTTATTACACAAATTATTCCTATCTCTACAGCCATACTCCTAAGCCAATGGTCGTTAGGAGGATACCGATTAATGGGAATAACACCCATCGGGAGTGCTTATCGGTGAGCAGATAATCCACCATGGTACTACAGAGGAATAGCGAACCTAAAAGAAAACCAAGGTGATAATTTTCAGACCCAAAAACCAAATGAAGAGCCATAAGAATCCAAGCTAATTGCAAGTGAAAACTAATAGCCGCACGGACGCGTATCGTACTCGAATGGTACAATTGCCAGATAGCAAACGAACTAATCATCAAATAGATAGCATTGAGAAGCATGATCACCACATCCTTTAGATCGCCCCAATGGATCTCCTTAATGGGGGCCAACCAACTTGCCCAGTACCCAACAACACCAGACCAGTCGCGACGTGCGAAAGAGATCGTCGCTATTAACAAGATGGTCAAAACTCCTACCAAAAGAGCTATGATGTGCTTAATTGTCCCCGATTTTATCCGTCTCAACTTTAGGATAAAATAGGGTATGAGCAAGAGAAATGCTGGATGTATGATGAATAGCAGTCCCAACAATAATCCTATATCATAGACAAAAAAAGGCGAACGGCTGTGACTAATAGAGTCGACAATACTATCGGACAGCATCACAATGATTAACAAGGCTATCAAACCAATATTTGCCGAATTAAACCCCCATAACATCTGCTCTCCAAAACAGACGAGTGCGAAAAAAAGCCCCCAAAAAGTTGCCTTATACGACCCGTACGATAACACACCATGGCGCCTAACGGATAGGACACCGACAATAAGTAATGCCACAAAAAGCCAAGGCGACGATATACACCTCAGCCACCATTCGCCCAAATTTGGGAGATACGAATCTACGAGAGACGGCTTGGTTATCATCCTACATCTTTAGGAGGTCCTGCCCAATATCTCGACGGTAAGTTATCCCTTCAAAATCAATGGAACCTAATCTATGGTACGCCTTTTGTATAGCTTCCTCAGCAGTTTTACCCAAAGCTGTCACGGCTAGTACCCTACCTCCGGCCGTGACAAGCTCACCTGCTAAAGTCCGCTTTGTCCCCATATCAAATATCTGAGTGCCCGGCTCTTCATTCGCCTCAAGTACGCCACTGATGACCTTTCCTTTGGCATACGCTTCTGGATAACCTCCCGAAACGGCGACCACGGTTGTGGCTATTTCCGAGCTCTCCTTTATGGGTTTTGTTTCACCCAAAGTCTGATCTCGGAGCGAAAGCATAGCAGGGACAAAATCGCCCTCTATCCGCATCATCACCGCCTCCGTTTCAGGGTCTCCCATTCGGCAATTATACTCTATCACATAAGGATCACCACCCCTATTCATCAGACCGAAGAAGATAAATCCGCGATAGTCGATACCCTCATCACGTAGCCCCTGGATCGTAGGCTCTATGATACGCTGTGCCACTTTATCCATAAACCGATCATCGACAAAAGGTACTGGCGAAACGGCACCCATACCACCCGTATTCAAGCCTTTATCACCATCGCCTATCCGCTTATAATCCTTAGCTGTTGGGAGTATCCGATAGTCCTTACCATCAGTAAGCACAAAGACCGAACACTCTATCCCCTCAAGGTAAGTCTCCACAACGACACTGGCACTTGCGTCACCAAACTTACCCTCAAGCATGTCCCGCATCGCACTTTCTGCCTCCTCAAGTGTGTTGAGTATCAGCACTCCTTTGCCCGCAGCTAATCCATCCGCCTTAAGGACATACGGAGGGCACTCCTCCTCTCGTAAATATCTAAGCCCCTCCTCTATGGTATTACTCGTAAAGGTTCGGTACTTCGCCGTCGGGATATTATGTCTTTTCATAAAGGCTTTAGCAAAGTCTTTGCTCCCCTCGAGTGCCGCACCAGACTTCGTAGGACCCACTATATAGAGATCGCTAAGTGCCGGATCGGCAAGTAGGCAATCCACCAATCCGTCGACCAAAGGCACCTCAGGACCCACAACGACGAGCTGAATATCCTTGGCTTTAATTACGGATACGACAGCGGAGAAATTGGAGATATCCACCTCCACGTTGTGGCATTTATGGAGTGAGCCACCATTACCTGGAGCAAGGAAGATATCTGATATCAGTGGGCTCTGACTTACCTTCCATGCCAAAGCTTCTTCGCGTCCGCCATTACCTATTATCAGGGCTTTCATATCAATAATTACTTAAGATGGTCATCAAAATATCTGCATATCACACGATGCAAATGTACCCTATCTTGTCCGCGTACATTGTGCTCATCCATAGGGTAAATCATATAATCCAGCAACACGTTTTTCCGCACTGACGCTTGGAGAAATAGCTGTGAATGCTGCCATAGGACTACGGGATCCACACCTCCGTGTATCAGCAATAAGCGACCCTTGAGGTCACCTGCACGCTTGATTAAGTTGTTTTTTTCGTACCCCTGAGGGTTTTCTTGAGGGGTATCCATATAACGCTCGCCGTACATCACTTCATAATATGCCCAATTCATAACCGGACCACCTGCAACGCCGACTTTAAATATTTCAGGGTAGGAAAGCATAAGATTCGTCGTCATAAATCCCCCAAAGCTCCATCCGTAAACTCCGATACGCTCAGCATCAACATACGGCAAACTACGCACGTAAGATATGGCAAGAAGTTGATCCTGCATCTCGATAGTCCCTATTTGTCGGTGGGTGATGCTCTCAAAAGGCATCCCCCTATAAGCTGTTCCTCGATTATCGAGTGTGATGACCACGTAGCCCTTTTGAGCCATATAGGTATCCCAACCCATTCGTAGACCTCTCCAAGTATCCGTTACAAGTTGTGAGTGAGGACCGCCATACACATATAGTACTACGGGATATTTCTTACCTTCCTCGATCCGGGCTGGTCGCGTAAGTTTGTAAAATAATTCTGTGCCATCGCTCGCATAAAGGCTTCCCAATTCGACTTCGGGCTTGTAGTAATCCTTCAATGGGTCTTCAGCACTTAGGAGGGTCGTAGTCTTAGGCTCGCCTTCAAGGGAGATGAGGTAATACTCACCGGGGGTATTGAGGTTGGAAAAAGCATCGTAGGCAAACGCACCATTTGGAGATACTTCTACGCTGTGCCAACCATCGTCCTTAGTGATACGCTCAATAGCACCGCCATCGATAGCTACACGATAGAGGTCTTGACCGATGAGGTAATCTTTATTTGAGACAAAGTAAATCAACCCATGCGTTTCATCAATACAAGCAACCTCCTTTACCTCCCATTTACCCGAGGTGATTTGCCGAATCAGCTTACCTTTTGCCGTATAATGGTAAATGTGGTTATAGCCATCCACCCTGCTGACGCGTATAAATGTGCCATCCTTAAGGAAGCGTATAGGCACCAATGGTTCGATGTATTTATCACTCCTCTCCGTGAGTATAGTACCGAGACATTCGCCATTAGGCACACGATATGCTCTAAGATTCGTCACCTCTTGATTACGCTCCACCTCATCTATGTATATAACACGACTATCAGGCGACCACGCAATATTAGTAAAAAATCTATCCTTTGGGATTCCTGTCTTTAGGTACCATATCCTCCCCTCTTCCGTATCATAAATACCCACCTGTACCTCTTCACTGCGACGTCCGGCCATAGGGTACTTAATCGGGTCAACGTAAGCAATGCTATCATTGATGCGAACAATAGGGTATGACTCCACCATACTGAGGTCGCTACGATAGAATGCCACATAACGATCGTCCGGGGAAGGGAAAAGCCCACCCTCAATGCCAAATTCATTTCGATGCACACCAACGCCATAGGTAACATCAAGAGAACCATCCGAAGTTATCATCTCCGGCTCACCTCCCGGGCGAAGAATAGCCATATTCTTTCCGTCAGAAAGCATCAAGTAACTACCCGAATGAGCAGCTTGAGTATGCGACCAACGCTGGCTGTCAAAGGAATACCGCCGAAGCTCACGCTGACCTTTGTAATCCCAAAGGACCCATTCATTGCCCACATTACCGGCTAATACACCCGAGGAGAAATAGGTAAAAGCACCTCTCCCTCCCACACTATTAAAAGGCAACAGCAACTCCCTATCAGTGCCATTAATCAGATAAATACCATCACTATTATACAACAATAGCCCCTCATCTACCGCACCAAGCACACTCAGACTGCGGGGCATCAGCCGAGCGTATTCCCTGGCACCCGGTGTCGCCTGCTCAATAGAGATGTGCTGAAGTTCCTGAGCCCATAGCCCACTAAAGCCACACTGAAGCAGGGTAGCTATAGCACAAAGCCACGCCCACTTACTAAAGACATATCTATTCATACCAAAACGTTATAATGTGTTATTACCCACCTCCACCACTCCACAAATGTACCAAAACTTAAGCTACCATAGCACTAACCTAAAACGGATATAGGGAATTCGTATGGACAAATACCTGGAATTTGTATGGACGAATTCCAGGTATTCGCTTAGGCTAATACCAAGTATCCGTTTAGGGGGGAATGCAAATTACCTTAAAAGCATTGGAGATATCGGGAGAATAGTTGTTATATAGCAAGGATAACGTTTTTTAGGTGGGTAATCATTGGATTATCGTTATCTTTACGATGTAATTAAGTAAAAACCTAATGAATTATTAGTTAAATGAAGACCGACTATACGGACTTTTGCAGACGTGCCGTGGCTATCTTTAACGAAGCCATTGAGGATTATCACGTGAGGGATAATGTAGATGCTGAGGTTAATAACCCATATACTTTTAAGTCTATTGAGTACTACCTCTACCTGAAATGCTGGATCGACACTGTACAATGGCATATGGAGGATATAATACGTGACCCCGAGATCGACCCTGCAGAGGCACTTATGATTAAGCGACGCATAGATAGGAGCAACCAAGACCGGACAGACCTCGTGGAGCTTATTGACAGTTACTTCCTCGATCAGTTCTCACAAGTTAAGGTAGATGCCAATGCGACCATCAATACAGAAAGTCCCGCCTGGGCCATTGACCGCCTAAGCATTCTGCAACTTAAGATATACCACATGAGGGTAGAGACAGAGCGTCCGGGGATTAATGAGGAACAACGCCAGGGAGTTAATGCTAAGCTCTCCGTGCTTCTTCAGCAAAATATCGACTTATCATCCGCCATCACCACACTCCTTGAGGATATGTCCGAAGGGCGTAAGTATATGAAAGTATACAAGCAGATGAAGATGTACAATGACCCTAATCTCAACCCTATCCTATACGGTAACGCTAAAAAATAAACGCCTTTATCAGGGAGATTAATAAGGTGAAACAAGGTAAAACCTACATAATCATTCGCCTGTCCTCTTTAGGCGATGTCGCCATGGCGTTGCCTGCGATATACGAAGCGGCAGAGGAGCATCCTCAGGATACATTCTACCTCCTGACGCAACCTTTTATGTGCAAAATGGTCGTACATCCTCCTGCCAATCTCTCTACCATAGCGTTTAGAAAGGACGAAGATGGCTCTTTTGGTCAGCTGATACGTCTATCTCACGAGCTACATAAGCTGTACCCAAATGCTATTATTGTAGACCTACACGATGTGCTTCGTACCAAATGGCTTCGTACTCTGCTAAAGTCGAAAGGGCACTCAGTCTTCACAATAGACAAACCACGGCGAGAAAGACACCAACTATTAGAGAAACGCACAGAGGCAGTTGTCCCAAAGCAACTCTACGTCCCCAGGATGACGGATATCTACGTAGAGACATTAACAAGGGCGGGTATTACCATATTGAGCAAGGGCAAGATGGTACTCACGCGTACCGAATGCTCCACCTCCATAAGCATCGGCATCGCTCCCTATGCACAATACCGAGGAAAGATGATTACACGCGAACAGACACTCGCCCTTATCGATACCCTTAAAGAGACTTACCCCGATGCCGACCTAATCCTTTATGGTGCAGCTGGGAGCGAAGCCCGAAGCAATAGAGAACTTGTATCCCTTCGCCCTCAATCCGTTCGCACGACCAGTGCCGAAGGGATTCAAGATGAGATCCATGAGATTGCTCAGCTCGATTGTATGATCAGCATGGATAGTGCCAATCAGCATATAGCAGCGATGGTGGGGACACCCGTAGTTTCGATTTGGGGGGCAACACATCCTGCGGCTGGGTTTATGGCATTCCGCACACAAGAAAGCACTTGCATGGGTCTTGATATGCCTTGTCGCCCATGCTCTATTTATGGCAATAAACCTTGCAGCAGAGACGACTACGCGTGTCTTGAAGGGCTATCAATCCCCACCATAGTTGACACCGTCTCAAAAATCATAGCCGAAAGGCACACCATATAATCCCCCATATCTCCGAAACTGATACCAAGTATTCGCATCAACGGATATAGGGAATCAGCAAAAACAAATACCCCATATTCGTCATGACGAATATGGGGTATCCATTTTTGCCAAGTTTAATATCTTATCTTTCAGATAGATAATATATCCTTTACCTATTACCTCTATTATGCTTTTCGCACCACTGATAGGCATTGGTGAAAAGAGAGAACCATGGGGTCACCTCATCCTGTCTATCCTCTGGGTAATAGCCACATTGCCAAGGGAAGATACTCCTCTCCGGGTGAGGCATCATCGCCAAATGGCGACCATCTTGGCTGGATAATGCAGCTATCCCCTCGGGAGATCCGTTAGGATTGGCTGGATACTCCTGGTAGCTATATTGTGCTACAATATTATAGTGTGGTAGAGAGTAAGGGAGGTCAAAACGACCCTCGCCGTGAGCGACCCAGCAACCCATAGTAGTGCCGGCAAGGGTATGCAGGAAGACAGAATTATTCTCTGGAATTGTAAGCGAGACGAATCCGCTCTCAAACTTACCGGACTCGTTGTGTCTCATCTTATGATGCTCAGGATACTTAGGATATATCAAGCCCAATTCGCTCATCAATTGGCACCCATTACAGATGCCGAGCGAGATGGTATCCTCACGGGCATAGAAATTAGCGAGGGCAGACTTAGCCTTTTCGTTATACCTAAACCCGGCAGCCCACCCTTTGGCACTACCGAGGACATCAGAGTGCGAGAAGCCCCCACAGAATACGATAAGCTGTACCTCCTCGAGTGTCTCTCTACCCTTCATGAGATCGGTCATGTGTATGTCCTTAACATCAAAACCAGCCAGGTAGAGGGCGTATGCCATCTCACGTTCTCCGTTGGTACCTTTGTCCCTAATGATAGCTGCACGGATGCCACTTGGGGTATTATCGTCCCTCTTAGGTCGCTTTGTCTGAAGCCCTTTAGGAAATGTAAATTGCAGAGGTTGCTTGCCACGATTCTCTTTTCGCGCCATTGCTGTCTCTTTAGATGCCTGATGAGGCTCCATAATGTCCGAAGCGACG
Source organism: uncultured Porphyromonas sp. (assembly GCA_934364985.1). GTDB lineage: Bacteria > Bacteroidota > Bacteroidia > Bacteroidales > Porphyromonadaceae > Porphyromonas_A. Next base: position 26,046 of record CAKRMU010000005.1, read on the forward strand.
CTCCACATATTCAGTAGCTCGTCAAGGCTCCATTCAAGATCAAGGTCTTTGGATTTTATTCTTAAAGAGGGTTGATTGGTGGTACTGGCAATGGCCTTATGCTGAATGCCCTGTCTCTGTAATTCGCTCTCCAGTTTTGCTTTATCCTGAGTAAAGACCAGCACACCAGTATTCTCTGCGAATAGTGATTGAGCTAATTCTTCGGTGCTATCTATGGACAAACCTGCTCGTGCATTCCCCAGCATCATCTCAATAAGTGCCGTAATTGTACCGCCGGCAGATATATCGTGGGCACCTGTAATGGCACCCTCAGCCATCAATTGTTGCAACACTTCGTAGGCATGAACGAAGTATTTAGCATCACGGATATCAGGCACTTGGAGCCCCACTTTACCAAGTGTTTGGTACAGAGCTGAACCACCTAAACACTCAGGAGTACCCGAAAGATCAACCTTATATATCGTCCCTTCACCGTGCCAAGTGGGCAAAACAATCCTCTGGATATCTGAGACTTCACCCGCAGCCGATACGATAAGCGTGCCAGGGGATAGTACCTTTTTGCCATCTGGATACTTCTGTGTCATCGAGAGCGAATCCTTACCTGTAGGGATATTAACACCCAAAGCTTTTGCAAAGTCACTCGCCGCCTCAACAGCCTTGTATAGGCGAGCATTTTCACCCTCATTACGGCATGGCCACATCCAATTTGCCGACAAAGATATGGACTTCATACCCTCTTTCAAAGGAGCACCTATGAGATTCGTCAAGGCTTCTGCCATAGCTACACGTGACCCTGAAGGGGCATCCACAAGAGCTACTTGCGGAGCATGTCCAATAGCAGTAGCGATACCAGCGTGTCCCTGATAGTCAAGTGCGACCGCACCAAAGTCGGCAATCGCCACCTGAAAAGGTCCTACAGCCTGCTGGCGGGCTACCTTACCACTGACCGAGCGATCCACCTTATTGATGAGCCAGTCTTTACTACCTACCGACTCAAGAGCAAGGACATTTCTTAGGTTCTCTGCGAAATGCTCGGCATCTAATTGCTGTTCCTGAGGCTCAGAGAAGTGCTGAATACGTGTAGTGTCAGTCATTATTGTCTTGGGAGCAGAACCAAATAAATGCTCCAGCTTAAGGTCGAAAGGCTTCTTGCCATCTGCCTGAACAAACTGCAACTTTTTATCGCCAGTAGCTTCGCCGACAACGTAGAATGGTGCCTTCTCTCTCTCCGCAATCTGACGCAACGTATCCACATCCTGAGGTTTGATAAGTAGACCCATCCGCTCCTGGCTCTCGTTAGATATGATCTCCTTTGATGAGAGAGTAGGATCGCCTATAGGCAATTGCGACATATCTATTTTACCACCTTCCGTCTCCACAAGTTCGCTAAGACAATTGAGGTGTCCTCCCGCTCCGTGGTCGTGGATGGATACAATCGTATTCTCTTTTCCCTCAGCCAAGGCACGGATAACATTGGACACTCGCTTCTGCATTTCTGGGTTAGAACGCTGGATGGCATTCAGCTCTATGGCATCGTCATATTGCCCTGTGTTGACGGAGGAAACGGCACCACCTCCCATCCCAATACGATAGTTGTCGCCCCCCATTACGACCATCTTGTCGCCGGCTTCGGCATCCCCCTTGAGGGCATCTCGCTCCTGTGCGTAACCGACACCGCCAGCCAGCATGATCACTTTGTCGTAACCCCAAATGGCTCCATCCTCGTATTGCTCGAAGGTGAGGAGGGATCCAGTAATCAAGGGCTGTCCGTATTTGTTGCCGAAGTCACTTGCACCATTACTTGCTTTAGTCAAGAGTTGCTGTGGCGTTTGATAGAGCCATGGGCGAGCTGATATTGCCTTTTCCCAAGGGTGGTTCCCCTCACGTGTGTAAGGCGTCATATACACGGCTGTACCCGCGAGTGGCAAACTTGCCTTACCTCCAGCTAGTCGATCGCGGATCTCGCCTCCAGCACCTGTAGCTGCACCATTAAAAGGTTCGACGGTGGTAGGGAAGTTATGCGTCTCGGCTTTGAGGGATAGCACGGACTTCGTTTTTCGGACTTCAAAGAAGTCTGACGTGGTGGCACTCTTTGGGGTAAATAGCTCTACTTCTGGACCTTTATTGAATGCTACGTTATCTTTATATGCTGAAACGAGGTTATTGGGATGGGCTTCGGAGGTCTCCTTAATCATCTTAAAGAGTGAGCGTGGTTGCTCTTCGCCGTCGATGACAAAGGTACCGCCGAAGATTTTATGTCGGCAGTGTTCGGAATTGACTTGTGAGAAACCGAATAACTCGCTATCAGTAAGTGGTCGTCCTAATTCCTCAGCTACGTGCTGGAGGTAATCTATCTCCTCGTCACTTAGTGCCAGACCTTCATCCTTGTTGTATTGGTGAATATCCCGCACCTCTATGATACTCTCAGGCTGGTGGGTTTGCGTAAAGACGTCTGCACCGATACCTTTATATTTGCGGAGGAGCATTCTATCAAAAGGAGTATCCTCACTGGCTAATTGAAAAAACTCTATACGATCTATCCCCAAACGCGAAGATAGGCCCATATTCTCTGTTATCTCCACAGCCGTGGTACTCCAAGGTGTAATCATCTCGGCACGAGGTCCCACATAATAGTGTGTCAGCTCCTGCTCATCCACTTTCTTAGCACCACTAAAGAGCCATTTGAGAGCCTGCTCGTCGCCCTCACTTATTGGCTGATTGTGCCGTACAGCATATACGATATCGTCGTTTCCTTGGAAAAAGGTTACCATCTTCATTTTGTTGAAATTACAATAGAATTATATAGATATTCACGTATGCACAAAGGTAAAGAAAATATCTAAGAGGGAGGGGAATAACATTGCTTTAAAAAGCACACCTCTGAGGATAATACCTATCCTCAGAGGTGTGCTATCGATAATAATCGCTTGCTGTTATACGCATTTTGAACCTATATAAGGGGGCAATGGTGCATCTACTTAAAGTCACTCAGCTCGGTCTGCAACTGCTTTCGTGCAAAAAAAATTCGGCTTTTGATGGTCCCTAATGGCAGGTTTAGCTTTTCCGCGATCTCTTTATACTTAAAGCCCGATAGGTACAATGTAAAAGGCAATTGGTATGTTTCATCCAAGGCTTCGATGGCAGTATTGATCTCCTGAAGGCTAAATTCGTGGTCAGGCGAACCGATGCCTTCAGTATCTGTTTGGCTTCCTATATAGGCGAGGTCAGCCGTGTCATCAATGATATTTTGAGTGCGAATGCTTCGGTGGTAATTATTGATAAAGAGGTTCCGCATCACCGTAAGTACCCATCCTTTAAAGTTGCTATTGGTATAGTACTTTTCTCTATTGGTAAGTACCTTTAATGAGGTCTCCTGCATGAGGTCCTCCGCATTATTGGGGTCGGCAGTCAGCGAAAGAGCAAAGCTATACATATTGGGCTGAAGTCCCACTAATTCTTGCTCAAAGTCACTATTTGCTTTATTATATTTATTGTCTAACATATATATATGGTCATTACTAAGTCTGCTTTTAACTTTTTCGTCTAAAGGTACTAATAAAAGAGGATATTCTGTGACAATCGAGATTAATTACAAATACTTAACAGACACAATCCCGGCCATCACCTTGAACGAATTAGAGGTATGAGTGCCGATATTTACGATCGAAAGTGGGCGTTTGTCGTATGAAACAGGATATCACCATTGGACAAGTGTCACTTATTTTGTGTAACATTGCAGGACGATATATGTGACTTTTACGAAAATCATTGGTACTAATAAATATGAAAAAGAGAGGTTTTATCAAACGAGCATCTACTGTTTGGCAACTCTTGAGAGAGGCTAAGCCACAAGATTTCACGCCATATATTGAGCACTTTAACGAGATATCCTTTCAGGAAAAATTGGAGCGAATAGGGCATCTATTGGGCGACAATATCTTGCTCCCTTTGCTTCGCATCTATTATATCCTCCGTAGCCACGACACCCCGACTACTGCTAAGCTCTACATCATGGGGGCTTTGGGCTACTTTATTTTCCCTATGGATTTGATCCCCGATTTTCTACCCAGTCTTTTTGGGTTTTCCGACGACCTCATCGTCATCGGTATCATCCTGAGGCAGGTAGAGAAATATAGTACGCCGGAGGTCGAACTATTAGCTCGAGAGCGTTACCACAAGATTTGCCCTAAAAAAATGCTATAAAACAGGGGTAAACACACACTTACGCAGCCCTTTGCAAGTAAATATCTTTTGAGGATACTTGGTATACGTTTGGACGGATATACGGAATTAGCCGAGTCGAATATAGGGAATTAGTCTTGACGAATATAGGGTATTCGGTGAAAGGATATTTGGGACTCGTTTGAGGAGGTGTTCATCAAAAGATCTCCCTTTGATGAGTTAATTGATTGTCGTTGCCCTTGACGCCATTACAGTATTCCTCCTACCTCTTTTGGATTAATACTACTTCCTCTTTTGGCTTCCCTAAAGGGTGTTTTTTGTGAGTCCCCACCTCATCTGTTTGTATTATCCTTTATGATTTGGTAGATTTGTACTATTAATTAAGAGATAATGGTATGAATGATATACTTAAGGAGGGGGTAAGGGTACGCTTCCTTAACACTACAGGAGGAGGTATTGTGCGTCGTATACTTCGCTCCAGTGGCGTAGTATATGTCGAGGATGAGTCGGGCTTTGAGATCCCTGTATTGCTCAACGAGGTAGTTCCGGTGGAGGAGGGGGCAACGATTGTACCGAAACCTCGCCCCAACGAAAGCCTTGAAGCGACCTTAGGGCGTCGCGATGCTGTGGCACCAAAAGAGGAGCCTAAGCCTACCTATCGACCAGCTCCCAAACGGGGTACAGACCCTGCTCGAGAGCTGCTTAATGTCACCCTCTGCTATCTTCCGGAGGAGGGAGGCAAGATCGGGCAGTGTCACTATGAGCTGTATTTAGTCAACGACTCGAATTATGATTTGTCGGTAGTTTACACTTCAGGAAAAGCAGGAGCTCAGGAGATTAGATATCAGGGTATTATCCCTTTTGATAGCAGTGAACTTTTAGAGCATTTTTCCCCTGACGACCTGCCCGAAAGATTGCACAGCACATTCCAGATATTGGCATTTAAGGAAGAGGGGGTTCCTTACCGTCCTAAGCCTGCTTTCTCTATTGACCTCAAGGTAGATGGGGCTAAGTTTTTCCGCGAAAACGCATTTAGGGCAACGCCCTATTTTGATGATCCTGCCCTCAGTTATGAGATAATAAAGGAGGATAAACCTATGGAGAAGCATAGGATAGATCCAGAGAAATTGGCAAGCGAGATGATGCAACACAAAGTGGATATGGACATCAAGACATCGCGGCAGATGCGACAAAAGCCACAGAGTAGAGCGACCGCCGACGAACCCCTTGTTGTGGATCTGCATATTCACGAATTAGTAGATACGACTTTAGGTATGGAGCCACGGGACATGCTGGATCTACAACTTAAAAAAGTGGGGGATGTGCTTAGGGCTCACCGCAAACCCTCATACAAAGGGATGAAGATTATCTTTATCCACGGCAAAGGAGAGGGAGTACTTCGCCAAGCAGTTCTTGACCTCCTTAAGCGTCAGTACCCCACCTACGATGTCCGGGATGCCTCCTTTATGGAGTATGGCTTTGGGGCATCACAAGTAACGATTAGGTAACCGATAGCGATAAAATTATTATGGGTGTAGAGATTGAGCGTAAGTTTTTGCTAAAGCCTGGTGCGACACTTCCAGAGAGCGATGAGGTACTTAATATTCGGCAATCATACCTTGCGGAGGAGCATGACGCGACGATACGGCTGAGGGTAGTCAATATGGAGGAGGCTTTTATCACGATTAAGCAAGCCTCTAAATCCAGCCTCGGCGTACGCAAGGAGTACGAATACGCTGTACCGGTGGAGGATGCTATCGAGATGATGAATATGGCACCCTATCCTATGGTTGTCAAACAGCGACACATTATTATCATAGGAGAAAATAAGTGGGAGGTGGACTTCTTTATGGACGATAATGAGGGCTTGATGCTTGCCGAAGTAGAGCTTCCGAGCCTTGACGTCTCACTCACGTTGCCAGAGTGGATAGGTCAGGAGGTCACCGATGACCCTCGCTATCTTAATGCGTCTTTAGCAAAAAATCCCTACAATACTTGGAATAAATAACTTAAGAATACTTGATATGAAAAAGTGGATCATTGGGACATTAGTCCTACTTGCAACAGCCCTACAACTAAGGGCAGACGAGGGAATGTGGATGCTACAATTCCTAAAGCAACAGAATATAGAGCGGATGCAAAAGATGGGACTTCAGCTCTCCGCTGAAGACATTTACAACCCTGGTCATGGCTCTTTAGCCGATGCCGTGGTGCAGTTTGGCAATGGTTGTACGGGCGAAATAGTCTCATCAAAAGGACTGGTATTCACCAATCACCATTGCGGTTATGGGCAGATACAGAACCATAGCTCGGTAGATGCCAATTACCTCCGTGATGGTTTTTATGCCCGCACACTTAGTGACGAGCTACCAAATCCAGGACTAACCGTCACCATCGTTGAGGAAATTGTAGATGCCACTGAGTATCTTGAGAGCTACCTCAATAAGGTGGGCGAGCATGATCCACTTGTCTATATGCGTCGTGGCTACTTACAGAAAGTAGCTAATACGTGGTACGAAGAGAACAGAGGTGCTATTACGGAAGGTATCCTACTGGATATGGCTCCATTTTACGAAGGCAATAGGTATTACCTCTTTGTCAAAAAGGTATATTCGGATATCCGCTTAGTAGCAGCACCCCCAAGCTGTATCGGAAAATTTGGTGCAGATACCGACAACTGGGCTTGGCCAAGGCACTCAGGCGACTTTTCGGTATTCCGTATCTATACAGCTCCCGATGGGTCTCCTGCAAAGTATTCAAGCGACAATGTGCCACTTAAGCCTAACTACTACCTTAAGATTAATGGCAAAGGAGCTAAGGAGGATGACTTCGTAATGATGATGGGATATCCTGGGACTACTAATCACTTTTACACCCCTGCCGAAGTAGTGGAGCGTAGGGATATCGACAACCAGATTAGGATTGACCTAAGACGTGTGAGACAAGAAGCCCTCTGGAAAGAGATGCTTAAGGACGAGGCTGTATACATCCAATACGCAGCCAAGTATCAAGGTTCGACAAACGCTTACAAGAATGCCATTGGCACCAATTGGGCAACTAATAAGCTCCATTTTGAGCAAAATAAAAAGGAGATGACAGATAAGCTCCGTCTCTACTCTAAGGAATCGGGCAAGCCTGAGTATGCCGAGGCTGTCGATAAGATTGAAGCAATGGTCCACGAGCGTGCTACACTCCGTGCCTTGTCTAAGATATACGATGAAGGGCTGTGGCGTGCCATAGAAGTGGTACAAGCTCCCGTACTTACTGAAGAAGAGTTTGCGGAAGTGAAAGCCAACGGAACGGCTAAAGAGTGGATGAAAAAGCTGGATGCTTATTTCGATAAAGACTATAACCCAGAGGTAGATAAAGTGGTTACAAAAGCGATGTTATCCGCCGTTATGGAGCAGATCAATGCAGCAGTCAACGAGACGGATACCATAAAGAGCTCTCTGATATCTATGCTTTTCATTGAGCCTGCTCTTGAGGATCCTAATTTTATTGACTCAGCATTTAATGCCACTTTATATCAAAATAGAGACCAGATGCTTTCGGTACTCCGGTCAGGAGATTATCTTGAATACTGCCTGGATCCATTGGTATTCTTAGGGCTCGCCGTCAGAAGTGATAGAGCAGTCATTAGTAATGCTTTGGCGACCTATGACAGAGATTTCCTTGAAGCTCGCAAGACGATGCTTAAGGGCATCCTTGAGATGGAGGGAGAGATGAATGTATGGCCTGACGCCAACCTCACCCTAAGATATACTTATGGCAAAGTCAAAGGATACTCCCCTCGCGACAACGTGTATTACGGAGCACAAACCACAATGGATGGCATCATTGAGAAGTGGGATGATACCAGCGAAGAATTTTACCTACTCCCTAAGATAGTGGAGATCTACAACAACAAGGACTTCGGAAAATGGGCTCTGCCTAATGGGAAAATGCCTGTAGACATTGTGGCCACAACACATACCACAGGGGGCAACTCAGGCTCGCCTCTTCTTAATGCTAAGGGCGAACTTGTGGGGCTCAACTTTGATCGGAACTGGGAAGGTGTCGGTGGCGACATCCAATACTTACCAGAATATCAGAGAAGTATCATTCTCGATGTACGATATCTATTAATGATTCTTGATAAGTATTTAGGTGCCGAGCGACTACTTGACGAGCTTGAGATTGTAGAGTAAATAAGGCTTATTTGAGTATGAGGAAGAAAACGTTTTTGTGGGGGATTATTGCCTTGCTATGTCTTTCATCAGCAGGCTGTAGTAGCGATAAAAAAGTAGACTTTATCCACATAATACACACCACTGATGTACATGGCAACCTCTTTCCCTATGACTTTGTCAACGATTGCCCTAACGAAGGAAGCTACGCACGTGTTTCCTCATATATAAAGCAGGTAAAGCACGACACGGATGAGGTAGTATTATTAGACGCTGGCGACATTCTCCAAGGTCAGCCCACTGCCTATTACTTTAATTACATCAATGCCCTTGCCCCCCACGTGTTTGCGACAACACTGAATCAAATGGGGTATGACGCTATTACCCTCGGTAATCATGATATTGAGACAGGGCATTCTGTGTATGATAGGTTTGTCAAGCAACTCAATATGCCTGCCCTCGCCGCCAATATCGTCAGCGAAGATACTGGAGAGTGCTACTTCAAGCCCTACACTATCATCCATAGAGGAGGTAGGAAGATAGCCGTGATAGGCACCATTGAAACAGGGCTGGTTAATAACCTTCCTGAGAAACTATGGCAGGGTCTGAGGTTTGAGGATCAGGTAGAAACGATTCGTAAATACCTGCCTGAGATCCTAAAGGAAAACCCTGACGTTGTCATCGCTTTGATACATAGCGGAATAGGCTCTACAGACAATGACCCTAAGGGATATGCCGAAAACGAAGGCTATAAGATGGCTCAAGAGCTTCCCGAACTCGACATTATCCTAATGGGTCATGACCACCGAGAGACGCTCGACTCTGTACCTCACGACAACGGAAGGATCACTTACCTCCTCAATCCTGCGAATAACGCCACTGCAGTTAGTCACACCACTGTTTATTTTGGAAGCGAAATAGAGGGAAGGCCTTCCCTAAGGATAGCCCCCCGAATCGTTCATTTGGACAGCATTGAGCCCGATCCTGCACTTTTATTAGGGCTGGAATCACAAGAGACAGCAGTACGTAGCTTCGTATCTCAACCTGTGGGTAAACTGACGCAGAATATCAATGCCCGTAGTGCCTTTTTCGGACCTTCAACATTCACAGACCTTATTCACCAATTGCAGTTCTCCATATATCCACAAGCCGACATCTCCATTACGGCCCCTCTGGATTTTAATGTTTCCCTAAGCGAAGGCGACATAGCTATGCGAGATTTATTCAAACTCTATCGCTATGAAAACAGCCTTTATCTAATGTCACTTACGGGAAAAGAAGTGCAGCGAATGCTTGAAGAGAGCTACGATAGATGGATATCCACGATGTCTTCCCCCGATGACCCCCTCATTCAAATTGACAAAAAGAGAATAGGAGGGCAGTATTTACCCACGACCAATTCGTCATACAATTTTGATGCAGCTTCGGGTATGAGCTATATCGTAGATGTTACTAAGCCTTACGGCAACCGCATCGTCATCTCCAGTGTGGGTGACAATCCCTTTGACCCAGATAAGAATTATCTCGTGGCGGTTAACTCCTATCGTGGCAACGGAGGAGGCGGTCTCTTAACCAAAGGTGCCAAAATACCAAAAGATGAATTAAAACAACGCATCGTGGAGACTACTGATCACGACCTTCGCTACTACCTCATAGATTTCTTCAAGACGCATAACCCTTACACCCCGGTCGTTAATGCCCACTGGTCGCTTGAGCCAAAAGAATGGACAGAACCCGCACTTAAGCGTGATAGCATTCTCCTATTCTCCAGTTTTGATCGCCATGAATAATATTTACACAGATAACCATTGTGTCGTGATGGCCGGCGGTGTCGGCTCTCGCTTTTGGCCATGGAGTAGAGCCGAAAGACCTAAACAGTTTTTGGACATATTAGGAAGTGGAAGGACGATGATTGAGGAAACCTTTGACCGCTTTGATACACTTGTCCCCCTACAAAATCAATGGGTTGTGACCGGAAAGAATCTGGCTCCACAAGTCCTACAAGCCCTACCTGCCTTACACCCAAATCAAGTACTCACTGAGCCTGAGAGACGAAATACAGCACCAGCCATTGCCTACGCAGCGTACAAGATTGCCAGCATTAATCCAAACGCTATGATGATTGTCTCGCCATCCGATCATCACATCACCGACAAGAAAGCCTTTAGGGAGAGTTTACTAACTGCCGTGGACTACGCAAGGGAGCACCATACCCTGATGACCATTGGCATACCTCCCACGTTTCCCGCCACTGAATATGGGTACATTGAGCTAGGCGATGAAGCCAAGAGCAAAGTTGTAGGTCCCATCGCTCGATTTAAGGAAAAGCCTAATAGAGATGAGGCAATTAGACTATTAGAGAGTGGCAATTACGTATGGAACGCAGGGATATTCGTATGGAGGGTGTGGGACATCATCCAAGCTTTAGAGCAATATCTCCCCGAAGTGGCTGTGAACTTTGCTGAAATAGATGCCTATGGCAAGCCCAACGAAACGGAGGCTGTAGCAAGGGCTTTCCTTGCTTGCCCATCAATATCTATTGACTATGGTGTGATGGAGAAAGCCGATAATGTGGCATGTGTAAAAGCAGGCTTCGACTGGGACGACTTAGGCACATGGAAAAGCCTCCAAAAGTATCAAGAGCATCATCCGGTAGAGAATAAGCCGGCAACAAAGGGCAAGATATTCATGGAGGAGTGCAATAATACCATGGTACACCAAGGGAATAAAGAAAAGGATATTGTCATCATTGGTCTTGATGATTATTTAGTAGTGGACCTCGAGGATACCTTATTTATCGCTCCTAAAGGTGACGAGAAGCGTTTGCACTCATTATTGGATAAGTATGCCAAAGAGTTAGGGAAATAATGAATCTAATAAGGCATTTAATAGTAGCTTCGTCCAATGTCTGATAGCAGTAATAGTAAGTTAAAGCAGAAGCTTTCGCAGAACCTCTCCACCTGGCAAATGCAGGTGATGAATATGGTAATGCTGCCTCAGGTGGAGCTGGCAGAGCGGATCAAGCAAGAACTAATAGAGAACCCTGCTCTTGAGGAGGGACATCCCGAGGACGACCCAGATAGAGCAACCGAAGAAACAACTTCCGAATTATCAGCAGAAGAGATGACCCTTGGGGATTACGCAGACCTTGATGATGTCCCCGATGCGACCCTTAAACACTACTACGAAGGGCAAAAAGTAGCAAGTGAGATTCCCTTTGCTGAGGAGCAAAGCCTCCAAGAAGCCCTTAACGACCAATTGCCTCTCACCTCTTTAGACTCCCAGCAACAAGAGATTGCACGATTCTTAGTCGGCAGTCTCGATGACGACGGATATCTTAGGCGTTCTCTACTCGGGGTTTCGGACGATCTCGCCATTTACCAAGGGTTAGAGGTTGACGAATCATCTCTGCAGAGCATACTCAAGGTGATCCAATCTTTAGATCCGGCAGGCGTTGGAGCAAAAGACCTTCAAGAGTGTTTACTGCTTCAAGTAGAGCGGCTTCCGCAATCTCCAGAAGTCGATTTGGCAAAACGATTACTCAAGAACCATTTTGACGAACTTGGTCGTAAGCAAATACAAACCCTTGAAACCGAGACCGGAGCGACACCTGATGCCATACGCGATGCCCTGCAAGTGATAACAAGGCTCAATCCCTCCCCAGGTTTAGACTTCACAAGTAAACTACAAGACACGCTCATGACCATAACCCCGGATTTTGAAGTGTCCGAACACGACGGGGACTTGGTCGTAACGCTCTATGGCGGAGGTATACCTGAGGTGCGGGTCAGTCGTGAATTTGAGGAGCGTGCGAAGGATATCTCTAAGACAAATAGCAAGGATCCGGAAGCAAAAAAAACCAATCTTTTCATCAAACAAAAACTTGATGACGCAAGAGGCTTTGTAGAGCTACTAAAGCAACGTAATAATACAATGCTCACCACAATGACCGAGATTGTCAACCTACAAAGAGATTATTTTCATACAGGTGATATCAACCTCCTCCGACCGATGATCCTGCAAGATATCGCAGATAGAGTAGGCTATGACGTTAGCACCATATCAAGAGTTACCAGTACCAAATACGTTGAGACCTACTTCGGAATTTTACCTCTCAAGCAACTTTTTAGTGAGGGTATCGTGCGTGATGATGGCGAAGAAGTAACCACACGGTCCGTTAAACACCTCCTCCGTCAGCTTATAGCCGAGGAGGATAAGCATGCACCCCTCTCTGACGAAGCCCTTAAAGCCGAACTTAAAAAACACGGATTTGATATAGCACGGCGCACTATTGCCAAATACAGAGATACAATGGGTATTCCTATTGCAAGGTTAAGAAAAGATTGGTAACTTTGCCACGTAATAGATACTATTTTACAATATATTAAGCAAATCATTAGATAGTAAAGATTATGACTTTTCCAAAGAACTTAAAGTACACTAAGGATCACGAGTGGTTCCTTATCGACGGAGATAAAGCAACCATCGGTATCACTGAGTTTGCTCAGAGCGAGTTAGGTGAGATCGTTTATGTAGATGTTGAGGACAACGTTGGCGAAGACATTGAGGCTGGCGAGGCATTTGGCTCTATTGAAGCTGTAAAAACCGTATCCGATCTCCTTACTCCAGTTGCTCTTACAGTAGACGAAGCTAACGAAGAACTTGAGGATGCACCTGAATTAGTCAATAGCGACCCTTATGGTAAAGGCTGGATCATTAAGGCTACATTAGCTAACCCTGATGACCTAAGCGAACTAATGAGTGCTGAGGAGTACCAAGCTCTTGTTCAGAAATAATCTCGTTTAGACCTACAATGTCACTAAATCCATTAGTAAGCATTATCATGGGGAGCACAAGCGATCTCCCTATAATGCAAAAAGCTATTGATCTGCTCGAGCAGATGGAAGTACCATATGAGGTGCACGCACTATCCGCCCATCGTACTCCGCAAGCCGTTGAGGACTTTGCTACACACGCAGAGGAGAGAGGGATTAAGGTGATTATAGCAGCGGCAGGTATGGCAGCCCACTTGTGTGGTGTTATCGCTGCCTACACCACACTTCCAGTTATCGGCGTCCCTATCAAGTCTACTTTAGAGGGAATGGATGCCCTCTTGGCTATTGTACAGATGCCTCCTGGGGTACCCGTTGCCACGGTAGGGATTAATGCGTCATTAAATGCTGCCCTTTTGTCTATCCAAATATTATCGCTTTCGGATACCACCCTTGCCCATAAATACGCAGAATACAAGGAGGGACTAAAGCAAAAGATAGTCAATGCGAATAACGAACTTCGTGTGCTTGAGGGATTAAAATTCAAGACCAATTGATCCGAACTAAACCGACCATTAAAAGCCACTTGAGTACCTGCCGATAGAGAAAGTCCTTCTTGATGATAATCACTGAAGCGGTTACAAAAAAGGAAATATGGCGTAAAGAATCTCACACACAAGGGATAAACGATAAACGAACAAGTAGCCACAAAGTCTTGAAAAAGACAAAGGCTATAGAGGAAAAGTAAATACATATAATAGCTCTATCCCATAAAAGTGTACCTGCGACACATGCTCAGAGGTACGCACATCGCGAGAGAAGCTATAGCTTAAGAGGAGTGCCTTATGGCATCCCCCACACGTGAATAAGTGGCCAATAGATATTTTAGACCACAACTTATTGAATTGAATTGGTTTTATTACTTATTTATTAGATTGTTTATAACGACATGAAGAAGATCTTTTTTATCACGGTAGCTCTATTTGCTACATTAGCTTTTACTTCTTGTGAAAGCTGCTCAAACAAGAACAACAACAGCACACAAGCTACAATAGATAGCCTTGCTAACGCTGCTACGGATGCTGCTCAGGAGCTTGAGAATATCGCTCAAAGCAAAATTGAGGCATTCGGCGAGGGCCTTTTCGGCACTTATGTAGCTGAGCTTCCTGCTGCTGATGCTTCTAAGATCAGTACCACTCTTGTAATCAATGCTGATGTTACCTTTACTTACGACCAGGATTTCGCCGGCAAGGGAGAGGTAGCAACCATCAAGGGTGAAGTAGTTGATGGGAACTTTGAGACCCAAGTTATTACCTTACAGGCTGAGGACGGCATGAAAATGCTATTCAAAGTACTTGAAGGCGGTAACCTACTTCTTCTTAACGAAGATGGTACTGAACCAACAGATGTTGCTGCCTACACTTTCGTTCGCAAGTAAATCATTGTTGATATAGTACCCATAGGGTACCATACAATTACAGAGGGTAGAGAGCATAGATATAGCTCCCTACCCTCTTTTTATTTCAATATCCAACCATTCCAAAATACAACCTACGACCTAATAAATCCTCTACATCTAAAAGCGGATATATCCCCAAAAGTGAGTAAGGAAAAGAGCATCGTTTCTACAAACCAACCAATCATCTCAGTGATTGAAAATATCCACAAAAACATATACTTGGTATTCGTTCCGATGAATACTGGATATTAGTGAGAGCTAATTCCGTATATCCATCGGGGCATATAGTGATATCTGTTATGGGGGGGGGGGATATTGATACGACTATCTAAAGGGAGCTGCCTTGTTGGGGACATAGGGATCGGCTCGTATAACGAATTAGAAACTCGCGAGTTGTAGTCTCAGAAGTACACCATAAGTGGTTTGACGGTAGGGGTAGTTGTAATTCGTGACAAGGGGCTTCCGTTGTAGGTATTCATAAAAAGCTCTTATACTTATGGCTTCAGAGAGGGTGTACTCGGCAGATATTTGTAGAGCATGGCTTTTGAGTCCTTGGATAGCGGTGGATTCCTTCTGGATATCACTTGGTAGGTATTGGTGAAGAAGGGTATATGTATAGGTGTGGTGTAGTTGCAACTGGAGCTTTTGCTGGGAAGCTCTTAGGATGCTAAGCCTGCTATGGAAAAGTGGAGCAAAGGCGTATTCGTATCCGAATGCAGTATATAGTTCTTGCTGCGTCTCAGAGAGGAGCCTCTGGGAGCTTGTCATGAGGGTTTGTGTGGTGCGGTAATTGTATTTTTCGTCCATAAACCAACCTTTATCCCCTTTTATCTCAATGCCCACGAGTGGAGTATAGTCCTGATTGGCTACAATACTTTTAATCTCGCAGCCTTCATTGGTGAGGTAGTAGTTGGGAATTTCTAATACCCCCCTATATGCGTGCTGGAGCCTAAGACTTTGAAAAACCGATTTCAACGACGGCGAAAGGTTTGCTAATTGGTAGGAAATTTGCCAATTAGGGAGGGTATTAAGGAGACTAGGCAAATCCTTATTTTTGATACTGATGAGGGTGTGTTTGGTAATAAAATCATCCTGATCGATGGTCGTAGCCAGCCGTGTAATGGTAGAGTATCGTATACTACCCCGCTCTATTGGAGGGGTACCTTGGGGATAGGGCAGTAGCGATGTGTGGTGGTCATGGCTATTGAACCACGTAAGAGTGATCTCCATTCCCTTAATCGGTGTCAGCGTAATGAGTGCATCCAATTCGTTTCGCCAATAAGAGGTAAGGGGCTGAGGGCTACTGGTTTCGTGGGTAATTAATCCTCTATTGATGGCTTGTCTAAAGGTTCGCTCAGGATCACTTAGTGCCAGCATAAAGAGTATTCCGGGTTCTAAGCGTCTCTGATAAAAAGCCAGACCAAAAGCTTTCCCTCCTCCTGATAATAGCCCGGTTAGCGATGTCCCTCCCGTGTGTCGGAAATGCAACGAAGCGTCTTTTAGTAGTGCTTGCGAGGGATCCGCCCACAACGAAGCGAAGTGGTAACGACTCGTGAGGTCTACTTCGCGTCTATTCTCGCCCCGATTACCTATATTGTAGAGGGGGGTCGTGATCCCTTTTTGCCACAAATAGTGACTTTGCCAAGAGAGAGTCGCTGAGAGCGGTTGCAAGGTCTTTGACGAAAAGGCAGGTAGGCTATAAGTAATATCGAGGCTCCCTCTGTATCGCTGAGTGGTGCCGAGAGCCATAATGTCGCGGAGGATTTCCCTACTGAACCACACAAATTGAGCATTGTCGTGATTCCTAAAACGCTCCTCAAAAGGTTCATATATCAAAGCTTGAGTTGTGCTTTGCAGGGTAATATTGATGCCGTGGATTGCTTGGCGTATCTGTAGTCCACGCACCCAGTCCCATCGGCTGTGCAGTGTACCGAAAGTCGAAGCACTTTTGTCGTACTCTTTTAGGGTGTAAAGGCGTTGCCATAGAGTATTGATACGGATGAGACCTTTATGCGATGAGTCTGTATGGTAGGTATAGCTAGCCTCTGTCTCCGAATGCCGGTTTAATTCATTGGTAATCTCTGGAGAAAAGCCCCTGAGATTATAGAGGCGGTAGCGAAGTTGTATATTCTCGAGACTGGTCCATTTCGTCCTATCTTGCGTAGGAGGTAGCCACCGGATATTGGGTAATTCTATCGTTTGCTCTTGACGAAATGTCGTGGGTCGATGGAGGGTATTTCGCACATCGCTATTGAGGGGGTCGTAATAGGGCTGGCTACTTGTGACATCAAGGGTATAGCGGAGAGGAGCAATGAGGTGCCACTGCTTTGGCACTAACATCCCTATCTCTATTCGAGATGAGAGAGAGAGGGTATAGAGATCGTCAAGGGTGCTTTTACGGCTATCACTATTGACAGCCCCAAACCCAGCTTGGCGATATTGTGCAGAGAGGAATAGAGACATCAGCTCACCCACTTCAGCCTCCACCCTACCTATAGCCGCAGTTCCCCCTATAGCTCTTGCCCCTGATACCCCTAATTCGTTAAACCATATCTCAGCAGAAATGGGGCGATCACTCCTATTTCTGACCCCAATGAGTACCGAAGTCACGTCGCCTAAAGTAGGATGCCCTAAGACACCTAACGAAGCCTTAGGATTTTTCGGATCTGCCACTAAGTAGAGGTCGCTTGCCTCCATCCCTTTTTGCTCTCTCTCCTCTTTGATTTGTGGCAAAAGTGATAGCAGGAATGCCATTTGGTTGGATTTCTGCCACACTTTCTCCCGTAGTTGCTCCTCTGAGATTGAAGAATAGTCTATGAGTGGTGTGGGGCTTAGAGGTAAGCGATATTCGTAATAATTGCTCGTGAAGTCTTGACCTAAACGGATAAATAATTCGACATCACCCGTAGCTAAGGGTAATTCGCTCTCAAGATGCGACCATAAACTAAGCCACTCGTAATGCCGTAGATCAAGTGTAAAATCTTGATATATCGCTATCGGTTGATGGGGAGCAAGGTAATCAACTTTGAGGGCTATCGCCTGCTCATCTTCCGCCCTCATCGCCCATTGATAGGAGGTTATCTCACGCTCTACATTTGGAGGTGAGACGTACGGAATAGGCTTGCGGTCGGCATCCTCTTCCAGGGATAATTGTAGCACTTCTGCTTGAGCAGTACGGAGATCTGTAGGCTCAATAGTCGAAGTGAAAGGTGTCCACGGCGTTGACACAATCCGGAACTGAGCAAGCCGTAATTGTGCTTCGTGCGAGAAATGAGTGAGGCATAGGCGAAGACTTTGTGCGTTTTGCAGAGACACCGCATTTCCTATCGTTTCATCCGGATCGTGGAGAGGAATGCGTATCTTGACCCATCTTTCACGAGTCGATAATTGCTTCTCAGCTACGATGAATCTACCAGATAAAGTTTCTTTTGATATGGGAATACGATACCTGAAATATGCTTCTTGCTCCTCGAGGATTCTGTCTCTATTGAGATCCTCCGTGTCGGGAGTCCAAGTACTCGCACTTTGGACTTCTTGAATCACTTTATCTGTAGCATTCCCCTCCATGCCATTGATATATTTGTACCGCTCAATGATGCTTGCCCTTTTCTCATCCCAATCATCGCCGAGGTAGAAGTGATAATCATCCATCGCGGGATCATTGGTATTCCTGAAGGCGGCATACATAGGTAGCAACCCCTCAAGAGTAGATGGGATGCCATCTAATCCGGTATCTTGTTGCTCCATAGGGACCTTTCCGGTGGCGTCAAATGCGTATACTTGCGGAGGCAAAGTGGCTCTTTTGCCCCACTCTGTTGGCACTCTATCCTCCGCCCCTTCGTAGGATATTCCTCCATCTGGTAGTATACTTTCGGGGATCGTTCCTATGTCCATTAGCATCTCCCCATTTGGAGAATCGGGATCAAGAGAATAGGGATCTAAGAGCCAAAACTCTATATATCGGTACCGCTGACTTTCTAAATCTCGTATCTCTAATGGGTGGATTATGCTCCCCCACATTTCGGAATTATCGGTAGGAAGTTGTGGATTATAAGGACCGCGTTCTGCGGGATAAAAGGAGAGGTTGAGAGTCTCAAGGGTCTGGAAGAATAGGGGCGACTCTGTGCGATTAGTAAAGAATTCGTCCTGCTTAATTTCCCTAACAAGAGGGTGGTTTCGCTGTTCTCCGTCCTCAGCAAGATGATGTGGCTGGTGCTTAGAGCCCGGTCTTACCAATAGCGGATCTATGGTAAACCATGACATTAGTGCCCGTATCTTAGGCGAAGGAAGCCACCCTAAGCGCCACTGAGAGGGCGGGGTAAGGTCGATGTATCTACTACCTTGCTCAAAGTCTTCAATGATAATCTTGTCGCTTGAGTCCCTGGGTACGTTATACTGAGAGCGAACTTGTGCGAGGGCGATCTCGGCATTTAGCTTGAGTGGTTGGCGTAATTCTAAGCCACTCCAGTTATTCAACCATTCGATAGCATCTGTACTTTGCATTGAGTATTGAGTGTGCAGCCCCCACATTGTACTGCGGATAGCTTCTTCGCCCCATCTCATCCTTTTTCGCTTGCTATCTTCCCAATAGGCAAGGAGTGAGCCCCCAATATTCAATCCTGGAAGTGGTGACCAATTGAGCTCTGTACCGATAAGCGATTTTTCTTTTCGCCGTACTCGTTCTCGCTCTTGTATGATTATGTCGATGCGTTCTTTGCTATTGGTGTTGAGGGAAATCGTCTTTGTAGCGTAATCAATTCGATAATCTATGCCTTCGGAAAGCCGTCGTCCATTTGCCTCTACACGTACACTGTTAGGAGCAATATCGCTCTGCCCCAAGTGGATTATCTTAGTGCCACTTCCTTTAGTGCATGCTTTGATACGAAAGATATCGTGCTCACGCTCCTCTTTAGCGACTCTTTTGCTTTTGGTATATAAGCTCTGGTAGGTGGGATATCCGTCAATTTCAATATCCATAAATGGGTATCTAATGGGGAGAAATAGGGTATTCGTTGCGGGCTGGTAGGTGATATTTTCGAGACAATCAAATAATCCATCGGGAGCGTTCGAAGTACCAGAACTATCTGTATTATCCCATCCAAATAGGGCTAAGAAGCTATTCCCCTGGGTCTGACCTCGCTCTGCGAGTGTACGTTCTGTGCCATTCGTTGGGTCTTTATATACCAATTGCACCTCCAAATCCTCGTTCGTAGCATCGTGGTTGCTTCCTCTCAAGGAATACCCATTTTTCATCATTAGTGGGTCAAGGGGGGCATTTGGTGTTTTGTCTTTTCCGCAGAGGAGAGCAGCTCGGCACCTTTTTCCATTGCTCGTAAGATCTCCTACTTGGTAGCGTTTACCCCGATACCAATAAGTGTAGGCTACTGCTAAGATTTGCCCATCGGATAGGGGGGCGTGTAGCGAAATGTACCCTAATGTGGGCTGAAGGGTATATGCCTCGGAGGGCAGTCGGAGGGCAGACGCGAGTTCAATGCCTTTTTCCTCAAATCCATCGGTAGAAGGGAGTGCATCGGTTTGGGTAGATGCCCCCAAGAAAGCTACAATAGGTTCTGTCGTGGTGGGGGATGAAATGGTAGAGAAATTGCTTACCCACACCTCGACACGCTCTATGTATAGGTCGCTGGATACAGTCGGTAAATGTTGTAGAGCGGTATTGTATTGCTCGGCAAAGTAGGCAGAAAGGAAAAAGTGTTGGGCAAAGTCGTAATCACTTCCCCTCAGTTCGCTCTGCTGAGTTTCATGGCCGCCGTGGACGGTTATCCTACGTTCTTCAGCATACTGTCGGCTGGCGATCACTTGAAGAGTGAGTGGTCCTAAGGCAAAGTCTCCCCTCACGCCCATCAGCTCTTCGCCACTATCGATGAGTGGGTTGCGGCTCTCCATGCGTATATTTCCTGCTTCGAGCCTCTGGATGAAGTCGTATTGCTCGCCTTCGTAACGCAGTCTTAGCCGGCTCCTTTTATTGACTAAAGCTGTCTGAGTATTGTAGCTTAGGTCTAGCTTAAGTCGATCTGTGTAATTCGCTCTTAGATGAATATTCATCTGCGGATCCACTACCATGTAGCTTCTCCGACGTAATGCCACAGGGATTTGTGGGTTATCTTCCTCAATGACCGTCTGACTAATATTCAGGTCAAGATACCCATTAGCTTTAAGCCCAAGGGTATTTTTAGGCTTATTAGTTGCCACTTTCGGTGATTTTCCGAGGCGATAAAAACCTTCGCCCATCGCCACTCTCGCCTGTGCGCGGTAGTATTCATCTGGAGTAAGTAGTTGCTTTAGGAGCCACGTACCATCGTCATTACGTTGGTAGATTAGGTAAAATGGACCTTCCGGATGATAGGCAACGGAGTCGGGAGGGCTTGCCCATCCCTTTGCCATAGAGAGGATAATGAGGAGTAAGCCCCCTACTATACGCCACCACCTCATATCGCTTTTAGAGCATTTGTAGTCCTTTCCTAATCATATCATTGATAGAAATATCGGGGTAGCTCTTCGCAATTTTCGCCACCACTTTTCGAGCGGCAATAGCAGGGTAACCGAGAGCCACGAAAGCCTTTTCCGCCTCCTCATACATAGCTGAGTGAGCATCGGAGCATGGACCGTCTGGCAATGTGGGGTCAAGGACTATCGTACCCATCTCGGCTTCGATCTTATCTTTTAGCTCCACGATTATCCTCTGAGCTGTCTTGGCACCCACCCCTTTGATGGACTTAAGCTTCATCTCATTCCCCTCCTTGATGAGCTTCGTCAGCTCCATAGGGGTGTAATTAGAGAGTGCCAAGCGTGCCATTGCGGGACCAATACCATTGACAGTGATGAGCAATCGGAATAGTCTTCGCTCAAGCTCATCGGCAAAACCATATAGGTCGTGGGTATCCTCACGCAATACCTCATGCACCATTAGTCTCGCCTCTGTCCCCTCCTGCAATTGGTTAAATGTATTCAAAGTGATAGATAAGAAGTAACCTACACCTCCTGCTACCTCCAATACCGTAGCCGTAGGTGTACGATCTACGACCTTTCCCCTGATGTATTCAATCATAATTAAAATCTGTGTACTATGACAATAGTACCCAAAGATACAAAAAATGCCCCACGTCTCCCGACTTGAGGCATTGCTACTATAAACCTTAAAATATTATGAAAAACTGAGAGGTTCGTGGCGGAATCGAACCGCCGTACACGGTTTTGCAGACCGTTGCCTAACCACTCGGCCAACGAACCATTACCCTTTTGTGGGTGCAAAGATAACCAATTATTCTCACTTGACAAAATCCTCATCACTACACCCTGATATTGAAGAGCAATTCAGAGCCATTATACTACTTTAGACATTGTTTAAGATAGTAGCGACTACGCTGTACAATATCAGCGAAAGTGGATACAGGGCATCCACTCTGACGGATACCCTATATCAGCCATGACAAATACTTGGTATTCGTCATGGCTGATTCCCTATATTTGCTGAGGCTGATTCCAAGTATCCATTTTTGCAAACTCATTCAACATACATGGCTACTTTCTCAAAAAAAAATGGCTCGAAGCATTTTATGCTCCGAGCCACACTGAAAAAGATTACTATTATTTGGATTACCTCACGAGGTAATGGAGTGCCACTTTGTCTGTGGTGATGCCATCTGTTGCAGTCACCTGAATGATAGCACGCCCTTTAGCCTTTGGCTGAAGAGATAGCATGGATCCCTCCAATGCCACGGATAGAATTTCTGGACTCTCGGAGCTTGCAGTAAAGGACAACGTAGCCCCGGCTTGCTTCTTAAAGAGCGTATTGAGGTCTACTTTCTTCCCCTCTTCATTTACCCCAATAGTCTCCTCTCCTAAGCTCTTAATAAGGCTTACTGGTTGATATTGACTTATGGTATAGGTAATAACGTTTTCGCTACTCTTGCCATACTCATCCGTTAAGACGAGGGTCAACTGATGAGTACCGATAGCCTGAATTGGTGCAATTTCCATCTCGACGATTTCGCCATTACGATAGTGCTTAACCCCATATAGATCCCCCTTGAGAGTATATGTCCAAGCATGCTGGTCGGGGTCTGTTACCTTAAGTGATAATTTGATGACTTGATTATTAGCCATTTCAACAGGCATCTTTGGGAGACCATCGATAATCTCAGGTGCCTTATTCGCCATTGTCTCAAAGCTTCCTCGGGTCATCTGCTTTGACTTTTGCCCGAAGTAATCCACAGCCTCTACTGCATAATAGTATTTGGTAGCATCGGTAAGCCCTGATACGCGATATTGGATCGCTTTACTCATCGTGCGGTTATTGGCATATACTTTGTGTGGCTCAATCGAAGGATTGCTCTCCGAAATCTCTTTTTCACTAATGTAGAGATTATAATAGTAGGCTTGTCCATTGGGCGCATCGGGATCCTTGGCTATAGCCCAGCTAAAGTCGGCAACAATGTAACTTGGTTGCACCTTTACGTCCGTCACGATATCCGGCACTTTACCTCCGTTCTCAAGTAAAGCGATGCCTGCATCAATGTACCCAGTTCCAAGTTTGCCCCTAAAAATAGGATTAAAGCTATAAATATCATACGGACGGATAGCCCCGAGAAGACGCTCCTTTAGCATCTCATTAGTAAAGCCCTGACCACCAAATTTTGAGACGATAAGTGCTGCAATACCCGAAACGTGAGGGCAAGCCATCGATGTGCCTTGCATATAACCATATTTGTTATTTGGTAAGGTACTAAGGACACCTGCGGCCTCACCTAACTCTTGGTCACCACCAGGAGCTGTGATGTCTACCCACGTCCCAAAGTTGGAGTAAGGTGCTTTTTTAAAGCCCCAACCATAAGATGCCACACTGACGCATCCCTCATAAGCTCCCGGATAATTGCTATACTCTAAGCCGTCATTACCCGCGGCAAAGATGACAATACCCCCTTTCATAGGAGAATCGGGGAGCTGATTACCCTCCTCATCTGTGCCGGCATACTTGATGAAGTAGTCAATGGCCTCCTTGTCGTACTCCAGCATTTTGCCAGGACCGGGAGCGGTATACCCCCATGAGTTTTGGCTGATAACGGCACCATGGTCTGCACCATAAGCGATGCCATTAACACCGGCCATAGTATCCTCTCCTTTGGCCCCAAAGATCTGAGCATTGATAATAGTGACACCTGTCCCCTCTTCTCCATTACCACCTGCTACACCACTTACGCCAATGCCATTATTATTAACGGCAGCAATAGTACCGGCAACATGGGTGCCGTGAGAGGAACTTCGGCTCTCAATTTGTCCCTGACCTTTTGGTTGGCGTGTTTTACGATCAATGACGAAAGAATAGCTTTTGTCAAGATCAAAGTGGGAAGCTAAGTCTTCGTGATTGTAATCAATACCAGCATCAACCACACACACCACAACCTCTGGTTTACCCGTCTCCTGAAGCCAAGCGTCACTAAGATTAATATCGGCACCCGCTACCGCCATTGGCATAGTTGATGTCGCCCTATTAAAGTAATGCCATTGAGATGGGAGCAAAGGGTCGTTAAACGATGCCATATTACCGCCTGCACGGGTATTGGATACCGCATCGGGTGAGACAATCGTTACCTTTGACTCGGGAAGAGCTGTGGCATACTGTAGCTCTACATACTCAAACGCCTCAGCTTTTGATAGGATTTCTTTAGCTTGGATAGAGGATAGATTCCCCTCAAAAGTCACCACCATCCATCGGTCAAGACCTGCTTTATGGCGACGCTCACGATACTCTTCATAGTCCGCAAATAGAGGCTTTATCGCAACGGCTCCTATCTCCTTAAAGCTCTGTTGTGCCCCTTCGGAAGTAGCTCGGAGCGACATCCCGCTTGAGCGTAGCCCTTGTAAATCCTCAGGCTTTACCTTGATAACGACCTGCCCAGGTAGGATAGAAGTTACGGGAGAATTCTCTATCGTACCACCTTCATTTTGCTCTTGCTGCTCTTCCTGTGGCATCTCCCTCTCCGCCGAACGGTCACTTTGACAACCGGCTAAAAGTAACGTAGCACACAACAGCAGAGTAATAATATACTTATTTGATATATAATGTCTCATTTGTTATCTTTAATTATGATTGGGTGAATATAAGGCTGAAGACTGAGCTTTGGCACATTTTGCCTCTTGCTTATCCTGAGAATCGCCTTGAGCATCCATAGCCATTGTTGCAGTTTTTTGTGGCAATCGCTCGTATCGTATTGTCGCCGTGTATGGAGATTCAAAGGTATTTGGATCTACGTACATAAGCACTACCATCCTAAGACCTTTCTCCTCATTCACAAAGTTAACTCCATTCTGATTCATCCCATGGAAGATAAAGCCTTCTCGCTCTGCCAAAGCTTCAAACTCTGGAGTTGTCCTAAACTGATTCTTTGAGGTATTGAAAACGACTTTCGTATAGTCATTGTAGCACAGACGGACTACGCTAACGCTCTGGACTTCTTCAGGTTTCGCTCCCATCATAGATAGCTTAAACTCGTAGAAACGATACTCTCTACCCTCTGCCTCAGTGGCATTATTGGTATTGTAGATAGCTAACCAAATCTCTTCTGGATGAGCAGGATCAAACTTGCTAGCATCCATCTTGAGATGCTCTTTGCTCCCTATCGATGTCTCCCAAGCATCAATATCTTTGTATTTAATTGCAGGATTCTCGATCTTCTCCCATAGCTCTTCGGAGTACATAGGTAGCTTCTCAAAGGTGGGCAAAGGCTTATCTGGTAGATACTGAGGTGAGAAACGAGCGTAGCACTCATTCGCGTTTTCATCGTACACAAATGCCACTAAAAGGAATCCGTCAGGGCTAATTAATCGAGGTGCATCTGGCTTGCTATTGTAACGGTCTTTATACCCCAGCTCTTTTAGATATTTATAATAGCCACTGGTCTCTATATTCATCTCCTTAGGGTCAGAGATAGACACTTTGGCGTCATCATAGACAAAAGGAGAGTCTAAGTCGTGGAAGTAGATAACCTTAGGAAGTACATCGCTCGCAGTCTGAAATACTATTGCATCGGGCGAAGGGATGAAACCGCTATTGTCTCCAAACTGAAGAAGGGTCATCTTAAAGCCTCTTTCTTCCTCGTGTTTAATGATATCCTTGTAGATTAAGTGCCTATGCTCCTCTTGATAAGGGACAAAGTATCTGAGCTGACCAGCCTGCTCTGCTTCGATCGTCCGCGTATTCCCGTCGCTCAGCTTCAGGGTAATAGTCGCTTTTCGTGCCTCATTAGAGCTGTTGCGTGGAGCTGATATCTTGAGTGCATTAGTCTCGGAAAGGACACTAACTTGTAGCCAATCAGCCTCTGCTGAAGCGAGCTCCCAGCTCTCAAGATTTGTGGTAATGGAGACGTATTTATCATCGCCTAACGCCGACATGAGGACCTTCTCATCGCTGACGTTAACGAGGACGTCAGCGGCTTTTTGAGTAATCTTAATGTGGGCTACTTCGCTACCTGAGAGGATAGAGATCTCTGCACGACGCTCTACCCCAGTGAGGTTTTCGGAGGCGGCGATAGCGAGATTATTAGCATCCTGCTTGGCGGATAACCACTTTACTTGTGGTGTAATGATATATGTCCATTCATCCTTTTTGACGCCTTTGACGACGATATCCTCTGTAGAGAAAGCCCGCTCAAAGGTTATCTCCTTATCGGATACTTTTAGGCGTCTTGTCGCTGGTTCGTCTTTCTGCCCATTACAAGCCGTCAGGGCTAATAGCGAGCATATCCCGATGCAGAATAGACTTATGAATAATTTTATTTGGTGTTTCATAATTAACAAAGTCGGTCAGAGTGATTACTTCCTTACACCTCTACCTGCACTATGGGTAGCATTTACTTGGTCGTGAATCCGAGCTACCTTGCTACTAAATAGGTAGTCCAAAGCTTCAAAGTTGCCCTCCTTAGCGGCACGCATAGCACTTTGTGCCTGAGCATTGAGGGTAGCATTGCTCTGGGCAGATTGGAATACAGGGAAATAACCTATCATCAATGCTTTTTTGCCGTCATTGACATCCGTATAATGGACTTGCTTAACGTACAATGCGAGGAGTTTTGTCTCGTTCACTTGTTTTACGTAATAAAAGGTCTCTCCGACCTTGTCGGTACCATCATACTGGTATCCATCTTTGAGAAGAAGGTCATCGAATTCGTTGGTGACATAGTACTTACGACCCTCTTGGCGGATACCCCATGTAGGATTGCTGAAGTACATTGCTTGTTCGCTAACTGACTGGATGTACTCGTCAGGGTTAGCCACATTTTTAGGGGCAGAGGTATAGCACCAGTAGGTATGATTAAGCGAAGCATACTTATCGTCACTCTTAGCACAGAGGAAGCCCATTCCCTTGGTCATCTGTGTGGCGTCGTCTTTATTCTGGAATGTTAGTTCCGAACCATTATCTTTCTCCATCTTGATAATGTCCTCGACTTTTACCTGAGGATTGGCGAGTTTCTCGAGCCATCCTTCTCTGTCGGTTGGCACCTTAGGGAATGTTGGATATGCCTCTGTCTGAGGGTAGAGTGGTGCAAATGCGACGATTGCGCCCCCTTGTTGGATGTGAATCTCTGCAAGCATGGCACGTTTTTCATTCACGTAATACCACAATAGCTCGGTACTCTCTGCATCCTCTTTAATGTAGCCATTCTCTTTAAGGAAAGCATCGTACTCTTTGAGCTCTACTTGCTCTACATCGTCATTGATGTAGAGGATGCTTTGAGCCATAGTGTACTTAAGTTCGCCCAAATCCCTCTTATAAGCAATGATGGGCATATAATCACTTGTGGTGAGGAATTGTGCTACTCCTGGCACTTCTTCCTTATAGACATAATCCCATTTTGCCTCTTGATAACCTTGGAGTATTGATCCACGGTTTTGCTCAAAGGTGATAAGGTCTATATCTTTGTAGTTCTTGTCTTGTGGCTCATAGGGTAGTATGTACTTAGCGACGCCGTTTTGGGTCACCTTGAGACCCACTTTCTCCCCATTTTGACCCTTAGCTATCAGGGTGGCGGTACGCACTTCATAGGTTTTGTTTTCTGCCACTTTGAGGATGATCGTTTTAGCTCCAGGGGTAGCGACAATGGTCAACCAGCTCTTGACATCTTCGGTTAATGGCTCAAAAGCCCACGTATTACTATTCGTCGCCACCTGCACTATCTTCTCCTCTGCTTTATGAGAAAAGACCAGTTCGCTCTCGGAGAAATTAAGTACCATATCACTTGCCGATTGCACCACATATACTTTCTGAGTACCAAATCTACTGGTGATAAGGACCTCCGCCTTACGCTCCTGCCCAGAGGGGTTATTAGTAGCTGTCAGGGTAAGTTTATCCCCCTCTTTAGAGAGAGAGAGCCAAGCATCCTCCCCGATATTTGAAATATAATTCCACTGATTCACCCCACTCACGGTAATGACTTCCGAACCGCCATCCTTATTAAATAGAATATTGGTGAGACTCACTTTGAATCTCGCCTCTATGGGTTGCTTATTCTCAGTTTCACAGGCCGATAAGCCCACCAAAAGTAGTGCCATAGACAATAGCACATACCACGAATACTGTTTAATCTTCATTCCTTTTATTATTAGTAAAAATTGACAACTCTGAAACCATATAGAGCCGGTTTCTGACACATATGCAATTTTACAAAAAAAAGCTGACAGTCGGCATCAAATTTGAGACAAATAAAGAATTGGCTAAATGACCATCACAGGAAGCATTAAAGTGGATACCTGAAATTCGCTCGAAAGGATTCCCTATATTCGTCAAGACTAATTCCCTATATTCGCTTTGGCGAATATAGGGAATTCATTTTTGTGACATATGGACTATTCTTGCATTTAGTCTAAGTCTCTGACTTTAAGAATATTGTATGAAATATTGCTGTCGTAGACATCTACACCCTCCCTCTCCTTTACTTTTTTTACCACTTTGCGGGTGATGGGTAGTATGATAATCTCATAAAGCGTCTTTAGAAATACTTGTATGCCCATTATCTTGAGGAGTTCCACAAATGGGATGACGCCACCAAAGGCGATGGGGAAAAATAGCAATGAATCTATCCCCTCACCGGCTATCGTCGAGAGAATTGCCCTAAGGGAGAAGTGCTTCTCTCCATGCCTAAGCTTCATTTTGCTCATCACAATGGCATTGATAAATGAGCCGGAGAGGAAAGCTATCATACTGGCAAGCGTGATGCGAGGGGCAAATGTGAAGATGAAATTAAAGTGCTCGGCATCCTCCCAGTAGGCAGGAGCGGGGAGCTGGACGGCAAGCAGCCCGATAAGGACCACAAAAAGGTTCATCGCAAAACCGCACCATATGATTAGGCGGGTCTTTTTATAGCCCCACACCTCTGCGATACAATCGTTGAGAACATAGGAGATTGGGAAAACGAGTAAGCCACCTGTGAGGGTTAACGGACCGGCATCGATGACTTTCGTCTCGAGGAGATTACTCGTAATGAGGCATACCACAAAGAGCACGCTCATTAAGAGAAACGTGATAGATACTTGTTGTTTCATAATCTTGTTTTTTACGTGGTGTTCAAGCACACGGTTATTGTATTTTGGGACAAAAAAGGGGATCGCAGGTGCTGTTACATACTCTTTAATATATGCATCCTCCTGCAACCCCCTTTGTGCTATATACCCATTAAGGGCATTTTTTAGGGACTTACTTTTTAGCTTCGTCCTTTAGTGGCTTAAAATGATCGTTGAGGTACTTAGTCACCTCTTTCGTGATATCGTAATACTCATCTGAATATATGATGTTGTCGCTTGACTTATTGGTAAATATCATTTGGTATTTACCCACCTCCTTATTATACTGCTGTACGTGCGACATTATAGTATCTGAGAGGGCTGCCATCTTATTTGCCTCGAGCTGCATTAGCTCACCCTGGAGCCTTTGGTTAAGCTCTTGAAAATCTTGCTGAAGCTTTAGGATACGCTCTTGCTCCCTCTGAGCCCTGCCTTGGTCGAAAAACGCATTATTATCTACCTTACGCTGAAACTCCCGCATCTCGCTCTCTAGGTTACGCCCTTTGCTATTAACGGTGGCTTGCCTTGACTCCATCTCACGCATCAGCTCCTCCTGCACCTGAATGGCATAGGTATAGTTAGTGATAAGACTATCTAAATTAATGTACGCGATAGGCATACGTGCTGATATGGAATCACTGGGGACGTTATCGACAGCTACGGATTTATCGCTCTTGTTACCCGTAAAGTGTAGAATGAAAAGTACTACTACAGCAAC
This sequence comes from uncultured Porphyromonas sp., assembly GCA_934364985.1. GTDB lineage: Bacteria > Bacteroidota > Bacteroidia > Bacteroidales > Porphyromonadaceae > Porphyromonas_A. Next base: position 55,917 of record CAKRMU010000005.1, read on the forward strand.
TCCCAAGATAATGCTAACGATGGTATTTTTATCTTTCATCTCTCTTGCTATTGGCAGGCTTAAGGATCTGTTGATAACCTATCGACCTGTAAGTTAGTTATTATATAGTTGATTATTGTAATCTATCTTCTTCCGCTATCCTATCAAAGAGATTACGATGCGTCACGGCATCTTTATGCTGATGCCTATGACACGTAAGCCCTTTTTCCTCAAGCTTTGGCTGACCTTCTACGTGCAAATTAGGGAACCCCCAATGCCTCGTAAAGAATACTCTAACTCCTAAAAGCAGCACACATATTGCCACAACTAATAGGGTAATAAGTAGGATTTGCGTCATACTCCTTTCTATCGTAATAATAAACGGTTACAAATGTAACCGATTTCTTTTGTGCCACAAAGGTTTTAAGTCTTTTTAGAATATATATCTTGAAAAGTTGACCGATAAAGCGTACCTTTACCCTCAGAATAATTAATAACAAACCAAATATTATTTGTAGAGTTTATGACTACACACGAACCAAAACTTGTATTCGAGTACTTCGATAAGATTACTAAGACCCCTCGCCCCAGTAAAAAGGAGGCGAAGATGATACAATTCCTTGAGGATTTTGCGAAGGAACACAAATTGGAATATCGCAAAGACAAGGTCGGTAATATCGTCATGAAGAAAGGGGCTACCCCAGGAATGGAAGACCGCAAAAGTATCATTATGCAAAGCCATATTGATATGGTCTGCGAGAAAAACAATGACGTGGATATCAACTTTGAGACCGACCCTATCCGCACCAAGATTGTGGACGGATGGCTCATGGCGGAGGGTACTACCCTTGGTGCTGACAACGGGATTGGCGTAGCTACTCAGCTCGCGATTCTCGCCAGCGACGACATACAACACGGACCTATCGAAGCCCTATTCACTGTGGACGAAGAGACAGGACTAACGGGTGCTATGAATGTCGAAAAAGGGTTCTTTGATAGCGATATCCTCCTCAACCTCGATAGCGAAGACGAGGGTGAAATGTTTGTAGGATGTGCGGGTGGCATGGGAACGATGGCAGAGTTTTACTACGAACCAACGTATGCCGATCCCAACCTCACCTACATCAAGATAACCGTAAGCGGTCTCCTCGGAGGTCACTCGGGTGGCGATATACATTTAGGAAGAGGGAACGCCGTGAAGATACTTGCTCGTGCTCTTTATGGGCTTGCCGACGAAGTAGACTACGTACTCGCAAGTTTCCAAGGCGGTAACCTACATAATGCCATCCCAAGAGAAGCTTGTGCCGTTATCGGTGTTGAAGCAGCTGATAGAGAGCCTGTGGCAGCACGTATTAATACTTTCTCAAGTGACATTCATAATGAACTCAAAGCCGTTGATCCAAATGTAGAAGTAAAGGCAACGACAACAGAGAAACCTGAATGGTGCATCGACGAGACAACAACAGCACAATTAATCAACGCACTAATCGCTTGCCCTCATGGAGTTCTTGGCATGAGCCACACCATCGAAAACCTTGTTGAGACATCAAATAACCTCGCATCCGTCAAGATGCAACAGTCGGAAGACGGCTACCCTATCATCTATGTTGAGACCAGCCAACGTAGCTCTGTAGAGAGTGCTAAGCGTATGGCAGGCGATATGGTAACCTCAATATTTGACTTGGCAGGTGCCTATGTCTCCGAGCGTGATGGTTATCCAGGCTGGGAACCAAACCCAGAGTCCGAGATCATGGAAGTAGCTAAAAGCACCTACAACGAGCTATTCGGACACGACCCAAAGATAATGGCCATCCACGCTGGTCTGGAATGCGGTCTATTTAAAGAGAAATATCCACACCTCGATATGTTGTCATTCGGCCCAACTATGAGGGATGTCCACTCTCCTCAAGAGCGTTTAGAGCTTAAGACCGTTGAGATGTTCTGGAAGCATCTATTGGCTATCCTCAAGAATGCACCTAAGAAAGCATAACTTCCGGGGTACCAATAACTATTTACCTAATAAGCTGCCACGAGCCATCGTACTCGTGGTGGCTTTATGGTTTTCGAGCGGTATTATTTCGGCACAAAAAGGAGAAGAGGAGTTAGGGCGTATGATGTTTTATAATGTGGAAAACCTATTTGACACAATTAATGATCCCGATACTGATGACGACGACTTTACACCCAATGGATCTCTGCATTGGACAAAAAGCCGTTATCGTAAGAAGCGAGAACACATTGCTTGGGTCATAAGCAACATCGGTGAATGGTCGTATCCAGCTATCGTGGGTATGGTAGAAGTGGAGGACACAAGGGTGATACACGACCTCCTAAGTTTGCACACTTTTGAAATGGTAGATTACGATTATGCTGTCACCGATAGCTCGGACCCCAGAGGCGTTGATGTCGCTCTTATGTGGGATAATAACCGGCTAAAGCATATCAGTAGCCGCGAAATCCCACACTACGGAGAGCTACAATCCTACCCCTTAAGTCATGATCCGCGTAAACTTGAAGAGGCAAAAGGCACTGGCAGAAATACCCTTTGGGTCACCTTGGAGCATAGGGCGACAGGAAGGCTTATGGATATCTTCGTCCTCCATGCACCGAGTCGACGGGCAGGCACCCGCATAACAGGAGAGAAAAGAGCCCGGGTTTTATCAAAAATAAAGTGTATTATTGACGAACTCTTACACGATAACCCTCAACGCTGTGTGGTAATTATGGGCGATTTTAATGACAACCCGACAGACCTATCATTACTGAAAACACTACAAGCTGAAGCGATAGACAAGGAGACGGATATACAACCTACGTGCCTTTATAATCTCACATATACTCTCTACAAAAATGGCAAAGGTACGCACCGCTTTCAGGGAAGGCCCTGGATGCCGGATCAGATCATCGTATCAGGGAATCTTTATCAAGGCGACCAACCATTGCTCAGTGAGCGACAGGTAAGTATTTTCAAGCACCCGGTTTTATTTGATAAAGACGGGAACCTAAAACGGACTTACAGGGGGACCGTTTACACCGGAGGCTACTCCGACCACCTGCCTATCTACATTGACTTACACTAATATGCAAGGCATCAAATTACTCTTTGTCGGCAAAACAGATAGCCCTCATATCAAGGCAATGATTGCGGAATACGAGCGACGACTTTCTCGTTATGTACCACTCGAAATAGAGGAGATCCCTGATATCAAAAATAGGAAATCCCTCACGTTTGAGCAACAAAAAGAGGAGGAGGGGAGAGCCATCTTAGCGACTATCAATTCCCCTCAAGACGAAGTAGTACTGCTTGATGAGCAAGGCAAGATGCCCACCTCCCAACAGTTTGCCAAGTTTATTGAGGAGAAACAGATGCGTATTCCACGTAAACTAATATTTGTTATCGGCGGTCCCTATGGTTTCTCTAAGGAGGTTTATAGTGCGTACCACCAAAAACTTTCACTCGGCAATATGACCTTCAGTCATCAGATGATACGACTTTTTTTAATTGAGCAAATCTACCGAGCTTATACCATTATTAACCATCATCCTTACCACCATGAGTGATACCTCGCGATATATATTAGAGCTACAATATGACGGCACCGACTTCGTTGGATGGCAAGAACAATCGAAAGGCCGAACCATACAAGGCGTCATTGAAAATCGGCTCTCGACCATTCTCCGCACCCCCATTAAGGTGGTAGGGGCCGGGAGGACTGACACAGGCGTTCATGCCACTTATATGGTAGCTCATTTTGATCTCCCTAATTCGCTTGTCCCTAACATCAAGGAAGCCGTTTTCAGACTCAATCGTTTCTTGCCTCCCGATATATGTATCCTTGGAGTGCGACAAGTGTCATCCGATTTTCACGCTCGCTTCTGTGCCATAAGTCGGAGTTACGGCTACTATATCACCGAAAAGCCTAATCCTTTTTTACGCAAATACCACACTTACATCCCACAACCGCTTGATTTTGGTATGATGAATCAAGCAGCAGAATACCTTATTGGTACTCACGATTTCTCATCATTCTCCAAGAAACACTCCGATGTTACGAATCACCTTTGCACGGTTACGGAAGCACGTTGGGTACAATTGGGAGACACGGAATGGGTATTTCGGATCACGGCTAACCGCTTCCTGAGGAGCATGGTACGTGCAATCGTAGGGACTCTTATTGAGGTAGGCACAGGGAAAATGTCCCCCAATGAGTTTGCCGAGATATTGGACAAAGTAGATGACGAGTACCCATTTAATACTGCTCCTGCTACCGGATTACGTCTGGAGCATATCGCATATCCTCCTCATTTATTAGAGCCATAGAGTAATACGGCTTCTCCAAAGTGTTTAAGTCGCTACGGCACTACTCATATCATTTAGTAGTGATACGGCCTACCTTTCTTCGTCTTTTGCCTCGTCCCAGAGGGCATCCATCTCTTCAAGTGTCATATCCTTAAGACTTCGTCCTTGCTCCTTTGCCCTCCTTTCAATATGGTTAAAGCGACGGATAAATTTCTTATTCGTCCGCTCAAGAGAGGTGTCTGGATCCACTCCAAATAGCCTACCCATATTGATTAAGCTAAAGATAAAGTCACCGAATTCTCCCTCCTTCTGCTCTTTCGAACTGTCGCTATCTATCTCGGCTTTTAGCTCATCTAATTCTTCGTAAACCTTAGCCCAAACATCTTTAGGGTCGTCCCAATCAAAGCCGGCATTTGCAGCTTTTTCCTGCACTCTATACGCTTTAATGAGCGAGGGAAGACCCTTAGGAATACCGCCCAATACGCTCTTATTGCCACCTTTTTCTTTGAGCTTCAATTGCTCCCAATTTAGCTCAACGTCATGGGCTGTATCCACATGTGTGGCACCATAGATATGAGGATGACGGAAGATCAATTTATCGGCTTCGTTATTGCAAACCTTCGCAATATCAAAAGTCCTTTTCTCCTCACCTATCTTAGAATAAAATAGGATATGCAGTAAGACGTCTCCTAACTCTTTCGCTATTTCAGTATCGTTATTAGCGAGAATTGCTTCACTGAGTTCGTACGTCTCCTCAATGGTATTTGGGCGGAGCGACATATTGGTCTGCTTCGCATCCCAAGGGCACTCCTTTCGGAGCCGATCAAGGACATCGAGGAGCCGACCAAAAGCTCTTAGCTTCTCCTCCCTACTACTCTCCGTGTAATCGTCGTTCACCTCTCCGATTTCTTTTTGTATTCACTCAGACCACCTTTTAGCCAAGATACATAATGGTCTACATTTTTATCAAAGCCATAGCTTGGCCCTAATGGGCGTCCGTTACCATCCAGCATTACGTAGAATGGTTGTGCATTAGCACCGAATTTTGTAGTCTGCAAGTAGCTCCATCGCTCCCCTATTGTCTTGAGTTTGCGAGTGGTATCCCCATCTTTTACCTCTATATATTCAGGCAGATGAGTTTTATCATCCACGATAAGGGTAACGAGAATAAATTCGTCGTCTATGATACCCTTAACCTTAGGATCGGTCCATACTGAGGCTTCCATTTCTCGGCAATTAACACAACCATAACCCGAAAAATCTACCAGCACAGGCTTGTTTTCGCTCCTTGAGGCACGGATAGCGCTCTCGAAGTCGTGGTATTGCGGATGAACTTCCGATGCATAAAGATTAAAATCTTGAGTCGATAAAGGAGGTGCAAAGGCACTAATGGCTTTAAGTGGAGCACCCCATAATCCGGGCACCATATATATGGCAAAAGAGAGCGAGATAATCGCTAAGAAGAGACGATTAACGCTCACATGCTCCAGCTCGGTATCGTGTGGAAGTTTGAGTTTACCCAATAAATAAATGCCCAAAAGGATGAAAATGATAATCCATAAAGCCACAAATGTTTCTCTATCAAGGATCCCCCACCCATAAGCGAGATCGGCGACAGAGAGGAACTTAAGAGATAGTGCTAGCTCGAGGAATCCTAAAGTCACCTTGACGCTGGTCATCCACGAACCGCTCTTAGGCATATTCTGAAGGAAGTTAGGAAATATCGCGAAAAGTGAGAATGGTAGAGCTAAAGCCAACGAGAAGCCGAGCATCCCAATGGCAGGACTTAGGAGACTACGTGTGGTTGCCGCCTCAACGAGCAATGTCCCGATTATAGGACCGGTGCAAGAAAAAGAGACAAGAGCTAATGTGAAAGCCATAAAGAAGATACTCAAGACTCCCGATGTGCTCTCGGCTTTGCTGTCCATCTTATTTGTCCAAGACTGAGGTAAAACTATCTCAAAAGCCCCAAAGAAGCTGATGGCGAATACCACAAGCATCGCAAAGAATATAAGATTAAAAACAGCGTTAGTGGCTAAATCGTTAAGTGCATTAGCCCCAAAGATACCTGTGATCAGCAACCCAAGAGCTAAGTATATTACGATTATTGCCAGCCCATATATGATAGCGTCTCGAATGGCTGCACTACGATTCTTGCTCCTTTTGAGGAAAAAGCTAACCGTCATAGGGATCATAGGCCACACGCATGGTGTCAATAGGGCCACAAGCCCTCCTAAGAAGCCGAGGAAAAATATCATTAATAATGATTTATCGGTCGCTGATAACGTCTTATCTCCATATGCTTTCAGCTCATCTTGAATAGGAGCCCAGATGTCGTCCGTCTCCTTAAATGCAGTAATTGTAGTATCTGAAACAGCTTCATTGGCATTCTCATCACCTGACCCGGTGAAAGCCTCATCTATTGAAGAATCGTTTCCATCCTCTATAGCGATACTTGCCATCTGGAGGGTTGTTGGGAGGTCACTTGCTTTATATTCAAAGGGCAAACGTGTGGGGGGAAGACAAGTCTTGTCGTTACACAACATATAAATAAGGTCGCCCGCAAGTACAAAGTTATCAGGGTCTTTTATCTGCACTCGTTGTGTAAATACTACTGACTTCGTGTGCCACTTTAGTGTCATTTTAAGATTGTCATCATACACAGAGGATGCAGGTTTAGAGGGTGTTAATGCTCCTATGAGTTCAACTCCCTTACTACCGTCAAGCTCTATCTGTGTAGGTGTTGGACCCCCTTGAGGAAGGTCTACATCGTACACATGCCACCCATCTTTGAGATTAGCCTCAAACGTCAGCGTCACAATGCCGTCCGCTGTATTGGTTATATTTTGTTTCCAAGTGCAGGCATCCTTGATCATCTGTGCGTTAGCACTCATCAAAGGAATGCACGCTAAAAGCATTAAGAGTACTCTCTGCATCATACGTTGTCCCTTAAATCTGTCGTTTACCATTTCTATTATTCGTAACTTCCATATCTCCTCCCTTATCCTCCTTAAGTAGCGTAAAAAAATGTGTTGGATAAGGGTGTTCATATCGTCTCGGTGCCTTTTCGCTTGGCATCTGTATCTCCAAAAGGGTCTGCTCAAGGGCGATAGTTCCTCGTGAACTAAAAGCACTTCGCGAACGAATATCTCCCATGATACTCAAGCCGTTATCACCAAATAGTTTCCTGAGAGAGTAGATCCTTGCTCTCTTTACATCTGCCTGAACCACATGCAAACCGCCCCATTTACTGCTCTTGTCTACCTTAATATCTGCACTGATCTTATGCTTTATACCTCCTTCACTATCGGATGACGTAGCAGTAAGCTCCAGTGTTTTTTCGGGCATACTTCCTTCTATGCATGCCACAAAGACCTGATGCTTCACACGAGTATGCCACTCTTTAGTGAGTAGCTCTTTCGACTCTACACTCTTTGCAAAAACAATAAAGCCCGCAGTATTATTATCTAAGCGATTAACCATAAATACCTTGGCTTGTTCGTCGGTTGCCTTATAATGCTGGCTCATGATGGATAATGCGGTCTCCTGCCTACTCTTATGGGCTGTATTAACCGTAGGGATACCACTTTCCTTATAGAGTACGACATAATCGTTATCCTCCCAAATAAGTTCTAACTTGGTGTGCGAAAATGGTTTAGCTGGTACCCCACGATGGATAGTTACGAGTACACCCTCAGGCAGTACATCTGTCGCCTTAGTCGTGGAAACGTCATCCACTGCCACACGCCCAGACGCTATTACTTGCTTTGCTGCAGTACGATTCCTGCACGACTTATCCATTATTAAGTCGAGCAACGTCATCGGGCTTTGGCAACGATACCTCTCCTGTACAGGTGTGGGATTGGTGCGTGGTTTTATTTCTTTACTTTCTGCCATATTATTTATTTCTTCGCAAATATACTCTTTTTCGGTGAGAGCTCAACCTCGCATCATAATGTCTTCTTAAAATCATTGATAGCCCACATCGCACACACCACTAATCAAATACTTACGAATTGATTTTGTTGCTTCGCTTTTTTAATCATACTCGTCGGCCTTCGCTTTATTAAATCCATAATAATAAGACAATTGTAATAAGCAAAGACGTATGTCTGATAACCATTCAGCAGAATTCATGCATTCTCCACCACGAATATCAGATATCAATGTGGCTACGCAGCCTAAACTTATAGGGCGATTTTAAATAAAGGGAGACTGGTAATGGACCATCAAGTATAGCCCATTACCAGCCTCCGAATGATTATTTTATCGATGTGCGTTGATTAGATAACGCCTTGCTCCAACATAGCTTGTGCTACTTTCATAAAGCCTGCAATATTTGCACCCTTTACGTAGTTGATATAATCGCCCTCTTTACCATAGCGAACGCACTGCTCGTGGATGCTGTTCATGATGTAGTGAAGCTTCTCATCCACCTCCTCGTTGCTCCAAGATAAGTGAGTAGCATTTTGAGTCATCTCAAGACCGGAAGTACTTACACCACCGGCATTCACTGCCTTACCAGGAGCAAATAAGATACGCTTCTCTACGAATAGCTCACTTGCTTCTGCGGTACATCCCATATTGGATACCTCGCAAACAGCTATTGGGTTGGCTGCGATGATACTACGAGCATCGTCGCCATTTAACTCGTTCTGGATAGCACAGCACATATAGATATCTGCTTTGTGCCCCCAAGGCTTCTGACCTGGGAAGAATTGAGCCCCGTACTTGTCAGCATAAGGTTTAACTATATCGTTACCGCTCTGACGAAGGTCAAGCATGTAGTCAATCTTCTCGCCTTTAACACCTTCTGGGTCATAGATGTATCCATCAGGACCAGAGATACAGATTACCTTAGCACCAAGCTCATCTGCCTTTTTAACGGCACCCCAAGCTACATTACCAAAACCAGAGACGATTACTTCTTTGCCCTTAAGCTCTAAATTGTGCTCGCTGAGCATCTGATTTAGGAAGTAAACAGCACCATATCCGGTAGCTTCTGGACGGAGGTTTGAACCACCCCAAGTAAGACCTTTACCTGTAAACGTACCTGTATTCTCTACCTTGAGCTTGCGGTACATACCATACATGTAGCCTATCTCACGACCACCTACACCGATATCACCTGCAGGCACATCAGTATCTGGACCAATGTGACGATATAGCTCGGTTATATAAGCGTGGCAGAAACGCATGATCTCGTTGTCGCTCTTTCCCTTTGGTGAGAAATCAGAGCCACCTTTACCACCACCCATTGGGAGGGTAGTAAGAGCATTTTTAAGTGTTTGCTCAAAGCCTAAGAACTTAAGCGTTGATAGGTTAACGGTATGATGGAAACGGGTACCACCTTTGTATGGGCCAATAGCACCATTAAACTGAACGCGGTAACCGATGTTTACCTGTATCTCACCTTTGTCGTCTACCCATGGCACACGGAAAGTGATGATTCTCTCAGGTTCTACCATCCGCTCGATAATTTTGTTTTTCTCAAATTCGGGATGCTGATTGTACACGTCCTCAATTGAGAGTAAAACCTCACGCACTGCCTGAATGAATTCTGGCTCACCAGGATGCTTTGCTTCCAGGTTTTTGATAATTTCTTCTGTCTTCATAACGATGTTATATATAGATTATCTATGGTTACAGTCAATATAAATGGTCTGAGACCTTTGATATAGGCTTAACGGCACAAATATAAATAATTATCCTTGATTAAGCCCATTTTTTACCAAAACCATGCTATATAACAACTCTTTGAGAATGTTGCACGGAGTGCCATGCTTGCACATTTGCTTGCAAATGTGCCGGGACTTTGCACGGGGGATGAGATGCGAGGCGCTGAGGATGAGGGCGAAGGGAGCGTACTCAGGTACGTGACCGAGCCCGAATTCCGAAAGCAACGAAGCAGATCACCGCCGTGCAACAGTCTTTCTTTAGGGTTTAGAAGCGCGAAGTCTCGAGCTGGGCAACCGCCTTCTTGCTGTAAGTCCCGAAGCTGTACTTTACGCTCATCAGCACGCTCCGCCGGTCCCGTGTCGGCTGAAACATAAATCGCTGCCCGGCGTAGTCGGCTTTTATGACAGGTGTAGCTCTATTCAGCAAGTCGTTACCACGCACGCTGAGCGTCCAATGGCCATTCTTGGAGGACCACTTGGCACCGGCGTTGAGCATAATCATATTGCCTAAGTCGTAATAGCCCTGGTGTGCACCCGTCACGTAAGCACAGGTGAGGTTGAGTGCGGCACGGTCAGTGATTTTCAGATCGTTTTCGAGCTGTGCCAATAAAAATAGTTTGTTGCGGTCAAAACTGATGCCATTCTCTAAAGAGGCTTTTGAGGATTGTATGCTGGAGCTCACTAGGAAACGGCTATTGAGCCTTTTCCAAAAGGAGAATGGCACAATGGCCAATAGGGAGATGTTGTGGGTGTAGTCCCAGTTTTCGGTCTTGAAAATGAGCCGGTTGCTCTCTTGATCGTGGCTCATGAGCTGCACGAAGTAGTGCGGGTTGTAGTCATCAGAGAGCTTAAAGATATATTTCCCTTTCAGGATATAGAGCAGCCCGGTGCTGTAGTTGGTGTAAGGGCGTAGATTGGGGTTGCCCTGCCAAATCTGCCGGGGGCTCTGCTGCTCCTCAAAGGGCTGCCGCTCCCAGTACGATGGGTAGTTTTCCGAGGTGTTAAACGAAAACTGGAGCATAGAGGCCGGCGAGGCATTGTAGGTGAGATTGACCTGCGGTGCTATGTAGTGCTTCCGGTCTGTCTCAAAATCCATATAGTACCCAGCAAGGGTCAGGGAGAGGTTGAGCGTGGGGGAGAGCTGCTTATTCACCCCCGCATAAGCATCGAGTGCCAGCTCCTTGTAGCTTCCCTGTGCGTCCTGCAGCCGGTAGATACCTTCGGAGCGGATATAGCGGATGTAGTCTCGGGTCTCGGAGTGCTTGGCATGTAGCCCGTAATTGACTTGCCAGCCGTTGCGGAGCTCATGCTCGTTGCTGAAGAAACCGCCCCATACGTCATTATGCTGCTGCGTGTTATTTGCGAAACTGCCTAAGGGGGAGGCATCGGATGCCAACGTTGTGGTGGTCTCCGTCTCATTAAACTTTCGGAAAAAAGTATAGAAGAGCCCCACTCTCAGCCGCCCATCGTAGGCATAGTCAGCCGCAAAGTGGTGCAGATGGTTCCGATAATCGGTAAGCACCGTGGTTGCCTCCTCCATGCCGCCATTCTCTTTCCAGGCGTGACCTCCGGGGGTCAGCTCATTGAAATAGTCTACAGAGAACTCATGCTTCGCAGCCTTATAGCCAATGTTGGCAAAGACCTTATGGGAACAGTCCTCCGTGTCGCCCACCGAGTGCGAGAGGATAGGGATGAGCGCACTTGCGGGGTCAGGAAAGGTTGACACAACCATATCGGTATAATCTCTAAAGATGCTGTAGTTGTAACTAACCCGTCCGGAGAGGTGCTCGCCACCGTAGGAGAGGAAGGTATTTGCTCCGCCGTCGGGGTAATGCTGTAGTTCGCAGTAGCTCTCTGCTTCCACCGCCCAAATACTTTTCCCTTTCTCTCCCGTTATTTGGGGCTTCAGCACAATATTCACGGAGCCGCCTTTGGCTTGGTACTTCGGCTGAGGCACATAGCTTACCTCGGTACTCTGCACCGCCCCTACCGGGATCTGCTTAAGGTAAGCCAAAACCTGATCCTGAGGGATATTCAAATTTTTGCCATTCACCACAATGGTCAGTGATGAGGTGCCCACCAATTTGGGCGCTCCGTTTTCCTCCACGATGCCGGGCAAACGGAGCAGCATCTCGTAGGCATTGGAGACCACGCTATTGTGAAATAGCAGGTCGATATCGTAGGTGGGGATGCCCCCTGCCGTGATCTTCATCATTGGTTTCTCCCCCTTTACCACCACTTCATCGAGTGCTTGGCTGCGGGGCTCCATGCGGATCACTTCGGGTAGAGGATGGTCAAGCGAGAGCATTGTATCGCGGTATGCAAGGTGCGAAATCCGAAGCAGCCGGGCACCGCTTGCCGCCACGGAAAAGTAGCCGAGGCTGTCGGAAGCCCCCACGCTCAGCGCCACGGAGTCGGCATCCATCAGCACGATGGTGGCAAAGTCAATGGGCTGGTCTCGGGTATCGGTAAGGTGTGCACTGTAAGTAACCTGCTGTGCGTGCGCGATGCCCGAGATGGGCAAAGCAACGGAGGCAAGCAGCAGTAAAGTCCGAAAAATAGTCATGTCCGTTTCTTATTTGAAGATGTTGAAAGTGATGCCACGGGCCTCCTTACTTGGCAAATAAAAGTACCCTTCTGCAACTGTTGCACAATATAGACAAAAATATTCAGAGCTATTTTACCCCCCCCGTTTTATAATTATTTAACAGTTTAGGCACTTTTCTACCTACCTAAAAAGGGGTGTGTAAAAACGCCCCGGTGAATCTACGGGATTCGCTTCGGCGAATCTACGGGATACGCTGAGGCGTATCCCGTAGATCAAAAAACAGAGACATTATACACTGATTATCAAATAATTAGAAAGCACCGAAAAAGACCGGTTGCCATGCCCAACTTTTTAACAAAACCCGCATCGGGCATTTAGTAATATTTAACATATCAGGCTTTTTACCTGCCTTCATTTCCCGGGTCTGCCATCACTCGCCGGGGTATATTAATGATCCCTGCTATTTTGGTATCTTTGCAGGGTCAAAAGAGATGACAAAAGGAGAATAGATGCAAAAGATTAGAAATGTAGCCATTATAGCACACGTGGATCACGGCAAAACTTCGCTCGTGGACCGTATGTTGCAGGCGGGAAAGTTATTTAGAGAAGAGAGTGCAGAGCTCACACAAGTATTGGATAATAATGACTTGGAGCGCGAGCGAGGTATCACTATACTCTCCAAAAATGTCTCTATACAATATAAAGATTATAAGATTAATATCATAGACACCCCCGGACACGCTGACTTTGGGGGCGAGGTAGAGCGTGTGCTAAATATGGCTGATGGTTGTCTCCTTATTGTGGATGCCTTTGAAGGTCCTATGCCACAGACGAGGTTTGTCCTCAGCAAAGCCATCGAGTTAGGGCTAAAACCGATCGTGGTGATTAATAAAGTAGACAAAGAGAATTGCCGCCCCGACGAGGTACAAGAAATGGTATTCGACCTGATGTTTAATCTTGATGCGTCGGAGGAGCAGTTAGATTTCCCCACATTTTATGGATCTGCTAAGCAGGGCTGGATGTCGGATGACTGGCGAAAGCCAACGGATAACATCCACGCACTATTAGATGCCATCATCAAGTATATTCCCGCTCCTCCAATGCTCGAGGGGGCAAGTCAGATGCTGATCACTTCGCTCGATTACTCCAATTATGTAGGACGTATCGCAGTGGGAAGGGTACATCGTGGTACCCTTAAAGAGGGTCAAAACATCGTCCTAATGAAGAGAGACGGCACCCAGCAAGTCTCTAAAATCAAGGAGCTAAACCTATTTGAAGGATTAGGACGAAAGAAAGTCTCCGAAGCTCAGTGCGGCGACATTTGTGCCGTAGTGGGGCTGGAGAATTTTGAGATAGGCGAAACTATATGCGATGCCTCTACCCCTGATGCTCTACCCACAATCGCCATAGACGAACCTACAATGAGCATGCGGTTTATGATTAACAACTCTCCTTTCTTTGGGAGAGAGGGTAAGTACGTCACCTCACGCCATATATACGATCGTCTTCGGAGGGAATTGGATAAGGACTTAGCCCTAAGAGTCGAAGAGACAGATAGTGCTGATAGCTGGATCGTATACGGCAGGGGCGTCCTACACCTATCCATATTAATTGAGACGATGCGCCGTGAGGGGTATGAGCTTCAGGTAGGTCAGCCTCAAGTGATTATCAAAGAAATCAACGGCGTTAAGCACGAACCTGTGGAGGAATTGATGATAAATCTCCCAGAGGAAACTGCAAGCAGGATCATCGATATGGTCACCAGACGGAAAGGAGAGATGACTGAAATGGAGCAGAAAAACGACCGTACCTTCCTCAAGTTTAGGATACCCTCAAGAGGAATTATCGGGCTTAACAACCAAGTCCTTACAGCATCCAGCGGTGAAGCAATTATGGCACACCGATTCCTTGATTTCGAGCCCTGGAAAGGAGAGATCGAGAACCGTAACAACGGCTCAATAGTAGCTCTTGAGTCCGGAGTCGCTTATGCCTATTCCCTAAATAACCTACAAAGCCGTGGTAGATTCTTTATTGAGCCACAAGAAGAGGTCTATGCAGGACAAGTAGTAGGCGAAAACACCCGTGACGAAGACCTAAATGTCAACGTCTGTAAGTCCAAGAAATTGAGCAACATGAGAGCCTCAGGTTCAGACGATAAAGTGCAACTTGCACCTCCAGTCCGTTTCTCACTTGAGGATGCGCTTGAATACATAAAAGCAGACGAGTTAGTGGAGGTAACCCCAAAGTCTATGCGTATGCGTAAGATCATCCTTGATGAGATAGCACGGAAGCGGGATAGCCGTACTAAGCAGGAGGGCAGATGATACTCGTCATCATCGTTACCTATAATGGGCTGGAGTGGATTGAGGGTCTACTTCAGCCCTTTGTATGTGATCGGGAGGGGCTGGATATCGCCATTGTGGACAATGCTTCTACCGATGGCACCCCACAGATTGTCCTCAAAGGGTATCCTTTTGTACGGATTATCCAAAGGCATAGTAACCTCGGTTTTGGGGCTGCGAATAATATCCTCCTTGAGGAAGCCATATCTAAAGACTATTCGGGTGTCTTCTTACTTAATCAGGATGCCAGTATTTCGGCTACTTCAATTAGGGCATTAGCTGATTTCGCCGATACGCACTCTGAGGTAGGGATTCTGTCACCTACGCACCTTGATAAGCAGGGAAACGTGGAAGCGGGTTTCGCACATTACCTTCCCCGTATGCCCCAATCGTCATTTACAGAAGTGCCATTTATCAATGCCGCATTATGGTATTTACCTCGTCGTACTCTAATAAAAGTAGGCACATTTTCGCCCCTTTTCTATCATTATGGGGAGGACTTAGACTACGCTCATAGGGTACAAGCTGAGGGTCTTAAGGTGGGATATCTCCCCTCTATTACTGCTTTTCACTTTCGCGAAATGGGTACGCTCTCCCTGGAGAAATCCCTACAGCTAAAGCAAGCATACCATTTAGCCGAAGCCATTAATCCTTTATACTCTCCTCTGAAACGCTTCTTCAGAGGGTTCGTTATGCCCTTTGGGGAAGCGATAAAAGCCCCTTTGTCATTGGCTAATTGTTATCTCAAGATGCTCGGATGTCTATGGTCACTCCGCCCAATAATGAGGCTTTGGATGAATCGACCTGCAGTAAATGTCACAGGTCTTAAGCGAACTATGTCGCAGCAAGAGCAGGCACCCGTACTTCTTTTTGTCTATAATCGCCCTCAACATACTCGCCGAATCTTTGAGCAACTATTGAGACAACCTGAGATCGAAAGCACACATATATATATATGGAGTGACGGACCAAAGGGTAATCAAGATAGCGATGCCGTGCAAGAAGTCAGAGCTATCTGTCGGAGCCTATTGCCTCAAGCGACCTTGCACGAGCAGATATCAAACGTTGGCTTAGCCAATAATGTAGTGGAGGGGGTCAGCACAATCCTAAAGACACATACACGTGTCATTGTGCTTGAGGACGACCTTATCCTTTCGCCCTATTTCCTTCGCTGGATGAATGATACCCTTAATTGCTACGAAAACAATCCGGAGATAGCACATATCCATGCAGGTACATTCTACACCTCTTCAACGCTCAAAAACAATCACTTATTGCATTTTGCAGGTAGCTGGGGATGGGCAACGTGGCAAGATAGATGGAAGGAGTTATGGGAGCCTAATGGGCAAAAGCTCCTTGATGAATTGATGGCAAAGCCGGATGTCCGACGGCAATTCAATTACTACGGATATATGGATTTCACGCGGATGCTTCGGCAACAAGTAGAGGGGCTCAACAACTCTTGGGCAGTACGTTGGCACGCCTCCCTCGTCCTGCATCATCGATTAAGCGTCAGTTGCAATCCCCCACTTGTCGCTAACAGAGGCTTTGACAATAGTGGCACACACTCAGGTGGGGGCGGTCGTTACAATACACCTGTAGCCCCTTTTCCTATCTATGCTGAGCCTATTACTTCGCCCACAGAAAGCAAGACGGCACGGCACATCTTGACAGCTTACTACCGCCGCACCAATAACAAACTGGCAAAAGCGTGGTACAAACTTAGGGAGATCTTAACGAGATGAGTGAGCCATTCCACCTAAAGCAGTTCGACATCTATCAAGACCGGTCAGCTCTAAAAGTGGGGACAGATGGGATGTTGCTCGGAGCCATAGTCGCTGATCGTTGCGTGTTAAATCCTCCAAAAAGAGTACTGGATATCGGTACAGGTACAGGTATTATTGCCCTAATGCTGGCTCAAGTATTCCCCAGAACCACTCAGATTGTGGGCATAGAGATAGATACTGCTTCCGCTGAAGAAGCAACGCAAAATGCTCTTCACTCCCCATTCTCTTCGCAAGTAACCATCATCAATACTGACCTCCGGCACTTCACGAGCGACTCTTTTGATCTAATCGTCAGCAATCCGCCCTTTTTCACTCACACACATAGCACGTCCGACGAACGCTCAACGCAAGCCAAGCATTCAATTTCACTATCCCCTGAGTGCTTCTTCGGCAAATGTCAGGAGTTACTAACCCCACAAGGAAGCATCGCCACCATCATAGCCACATCAGCCTTTCAGGAGTATAAAATGCAGGGCAAAAGCCATGGCTTTAGCCCAATCGAAAATATCAACATAGTATCAAAAGTAGGGCGACCTCCTAAACGGATCGTCACCTTTTGGCAGAATAGCCCTATGCCACTACGAAATAACGCCCTCACAATATTGCAGGGCAACGGACGGCATAGCTACACACCAGAGTACGCAAGACTGCTTCGACCCTACCTCATCATCCTATAAACAAGAATAGGTTGAGATAAGGTTCGCCCTAACCTAATCTCAACCATCGTCATGGAAGGTTCACTCAACATTCACACTACTTCCACATACCTTCAAAAAACCGAGACCCTATATTCGCCCCGACGAATATAGGGTCTCGGTTGCGACAAATACCAGGCCTTCCCCTCGACGAATTCCGTATATTTTCTAAAGCCAATTGTATCCCCAAATGAGTGCAAGGCAGAGAACACCTCTTTGTCAACAGACCTACTTATTTATTCGTCTTACGCTTCAATACTTATTACTTAGGGCCATTTACTTAAAACCATTCAGAATGAAAGGACCTTTCCTGATCTATATCCCTTGTCTCAAATAGAGGTATAAAGCGTCACCCTGTTAGGCACGAACAAGTTATCTCATATCATTAATACAGTAGAATATTTCGGAGTTTCTCCTGCTTAGAGGTGTTAAAATGTAGGTGCTCCGTGATGTACTTGTCGACGGACCCATATCGCTTTATGATGGCATCAATCAGTTGATTAATTTGATTGGGTTGCGAGCGAAAGTACTCCGTAAGGGCCTCCTGCACTTTGGTTGTTTGCATAAATCCATTCGGTTCTAAGCGACTTGGAGGCAGATTATCATTATTAATCATATAGTCACTGATGGCATCTGACTTACTTATTCCGAGAATGTGGTGAACAATGAAAGTCACGATCGCCACACGATCCCTCCCTAAGTTATCACTCAGCAATATGGGATACTTATTGGGGTCTATCAATTCATCCAAAATCATTGTTATCTGATTTGGATTATTAAAAGCGATATTCTCAAGGATGTTTTGCCTTATTTTCCTCACTTCCGTGCCTGATAAATCACCATTGTATATCCTATCAATAATCTTTTGATAATCATATACACTATCTGGCGAAATGAATATCTGCTCCATTTCAGACGCACCCAATGAGGGAGCATAATCGGCAACATCAGAGGGCACAAGTATATACTGCGTATGGATCCCAAGGGAAGCTATCGTAGGGATATCCTGCTCAAAACTACGCCATAAGTCACCCGACGTGTAAAGCATTCCCCACCTCATCTGATCACCCAAAGCGGTCATATACCCGCCCACATCTCTTAGATTGATAATGCCTATGGTCGGGATTGTACGGCTGGAGACAACCCGTATGTCGCGGTTATTAAAAACGAGTAAGAAGTAAGTATGCTCTGAGGTATTTTGTGGTGTAGAGTATCGGTAAATCTCTTTCTCTATTGCCTCTATTGCATTGGGCTGATCCGGATATACATTGGCATTCTGTGAAGCATATATCGCCACTTGCCCCTCCATACCTGGATTGACTTGCCATTGGACGACGTAGTCGCCTTGAGCATTTCGGCTCGTATGGGTATCAATGTAATATGCCTGCTTGGCACAGGACGCCAATAGCAGTGTAAAGGGTAATAAGGCGAAAAAATTATATATCGTTTTATCCATAATATCTGCACTTGAGTACTACAAATATATAGAAACCTACGTAAGAGGGGTAATATTATTGGTTAAAAAAAGAAAAGAATCGTCTAACGGATCGCCTCACTAAGCACCATGGCATTATTACCATCCGAAGAGCCATAGACGAGGAGAAACCGCTCTCCGCCCTCCTGGATATGCCACGTTTTTCTAAAAGTATCAGTAGTGGTATGTATATTCTTAGTGATTAGGTGGAGGGGTGTACGAGCAATTTGCTTCAGCCACTTTTTGCCTTTAGTATTCCTCTCTATCACGCGAAACACTCTACCGGGGAAGTCAGGAAGATACTGATGTGAAAAATACAGATGAGTATTCTGAGCTGGTTGCCAAACCGGATAACCGAGCTGAAGAGATGGGTATCCGACCTTGGCAAAGGCAGGATAAAGGTCATAGATATAGGCTCCTACCTCAGGCGAAAAAGGGATTATTTCAGGAGGCAATGAGGGGTCTGACGTGCAGGTAAATGTGATATCTCTCTGTAATTCTAACGATACGATTTTCGGTTTTTCGTGAGGATAGATATGTAATAATAACTCTTTGGCATCTCGATGAAGTGATACGATATGGAGGTCAAAGATGTAGGGCAAAGCATCCTCAAGATACGATATATCGAGCATAGGGGAGAGCTTTATGAGTAGTTCGCTATGGGGACTAACGTTTAGTAACCGAGGGATTAAGGTCGTGACATCCGGGCTGCTTTCGTTGAGGAAAAAAGTACGCACATTTTTATAAGCACGTCTATCAGGATCAATGAATATGAGGTCAGGCTGATAGTTTTTAGCTAATTCTACCCCTTCATTCTCTGCTCTTCCTGTGTGACAAGTGATATTGTTGATGCCTAATGAGAAGAAGTTGTGGCGGGCAATTTGTACCCTATTATCATTTGCTTCGAGGTAAATAACGGCATCACAATACTGACTAAAAGCATAACTATCAGCCCCCATTCCGCCACTCAAGTCTAAGACAATGCTATGAGGAGAGCGTATAAATCGCGTCTTATAAATTGCTGTCTCGGGGTTAGAAGATTGCTCTACAATTACCGACTCAGGGATAAAGACCTGCGGATTCTTTGCCCATTCCTGCCACTTTGTCTGCAACTTTTGATGAGCCTGAATGGCATTAAGAGCGACGATGAAGTCATTTTTCCCAAAGGGAGGATGATTGAGTGCTAATCGTCGCACATCCTCCTCTCTGTGATCCCAAATATAGGATAGAAGCTCAGGTGTAATGTCCATTTAACGCTAACGGATATAAGCCTCTACCAGCTTCGCTTTTGGGGAACTAAGGGCGATAGATATCTCCTTTATACAAGCAGGGATGAGAGTTATTTGTCCACGTCTTAGTGGCAGCTCGTCATTAAGTATCACTTCCCCATCCTCCACGAATAGTATGGTAAAGGATTGCCTCGGCTCGAGATTGCAGTGGTAGCTTTTAGTAAGTTGCAACAAACGTGTCGTGAAATAGGGGCAGTCGACCAACGTAATAGGAGTATCTGTAAGAGTGCGGTCGTAAGTCAATGTACCACCATTATTAACCCCATAATCAATGACCTCCATTGCCTGCTCTATATGCAAAGGACGTTTATTCCCATCTGCATCAGTACGATTAAAGTCGTAGAGACGATAGGTCGTATTGCTCGCCTGCTGAATCTCTAAAAGCAAGTTACCAGCCCCGATAGTATGCACCTTTCCTGGTGAGATATAAAAGACATCTCCCGGATGACTCTTGTAGGAACCGATGTACTCCATCACGGCATCACTCTTCACTAATTCTCGCAACTGACAAGGGTCGGTTTCCTTAGTCCATCCGAAGCGTATTCGTGCATCCGGAGTATTGGATAAGAGATACCACATCTCGGTTTTACCCCATCCGATTCCTTTTTCTTGAGCATAAGCATCCGAGGGATGTACCTGTACACTGAGGTCAGACTGAGCATCTATCAGCTTAACGAGTAGGGGAAACTGCCCTTCATATCTCTCCATTACCTCACGTCCCAATAGCTTTTCACCATACTCAAGAGCGACTTCATTAAGGTTCTTTCCCCGCAGAAAGCCATTTGAAATGACAGAAATATTCCCCTCTAAAGGCGATATTTCCCACGTCTCGCCTATACTATGGCAAGGTGGTTTTTCACCCTTATACTGATAAATCTTATCACCTCCCCAAAGGGTGGTTTTGTATATTTCATCAAATAATAACGGATATAAAGGGGGGAATATAGTGACCATCATTTCATTCTTTTTTAAGGATTAGTGCAGTGCGAGATGGGATGTAAAGACTTAGCCAACCGCTATCTTTCGGCAAAGATTGAGGGTCAAAAGTGGTGAAATGAGGCACACTCAAATCGACTAAATCCTGACCTCCAAATCGTTTTTCATCGGTACAGAGGCAACACGTATATTTACCACAAGGAGCGGGAAACGTGTAATCGGCAAATGACTGTGTGGGATGAAAGTTGTACACAAACAGATAATCACCCCTTTGATATACCAGCACCTGATCATCCGCTTTCTCCCACAACTGCTTAAGGGGTAGCAAGTGAAAGTTATTCTCTCCTCGTATAAAAGCCACTAAAGATTGGTCAAAGCGGCTCAGCTCCTCATACTTTAGGAAGCCATTCTTTTCAAGACTCCACTTGCGACGAGCATACTTGTAGCTCCAACCATTCCCCTCTCTCGGGAAGTCGATCCATTCGGGATGTCCAAACTCGTTCCCCATAAAGTTAAGGTAACCACCATTGATAGTCGTCATGGTAACCATCCGAATCATCTTGTGCAAAGCTATGCCACGGGCAACAACTGAGTGCTCGTCACTCTTATTCATATGCCAGTACATCTCTTTGTCGATAAGGCGAAATATAAGTGTCTTATCTCCCACAAGTGCTTGGTCATGACTCTCAGCGTAGCTGATGCTTTTTTCGGACTTACGACGATTGGTACATTGCCACCAGATGTCACCGGGTCGCCACTCCTCATCGGTGTACTCCTTGATTAACTTTATCCAAAAGTCGGGGATATTCATCGCTAATCTGTAATTAAAGCCATAGCCACCCGCAGACACAGGCATAGCCAAACCTGGCATTCCACTCACCTCTTCAGCTATCGTAATTGCAGCCGGGTTGATTTGATGGATGAGTTTATTAGCGAGTGTGAGGTAGGTTATAGCGTCAACATCCTGCCCGCCATCGTAATAGTCGGCATACGAAGTATACGCTTTACCCATCCCGTGATCGTAATATAGCATCGAGGTGACTCCATCAAAACGGAAGCCATCAAAGCCGTATTCTTCTAACCAAAATTTACAATTAGAGAGCAAGAAGTGTAGGACTTCATTCTTGCCATAATCAAAACACATCGAATTCCATTGAGGATGAATCATCCTACTACCATCGTGGAAAAACTGAGTGTAGGTACCATCATACCTTGCAAGACCTTCGACCTCATTTCTGACTGCGTGCGAATGTACCAAGTCCATAATGACGATCAACCCCATTCCGTGTGCAGTATCAATGAGTTCTTTTAATTCGTCTGGTGTCCCAAAGCGAGACGAGGGTGCGAAGAAACTGGATACCTGATATCCGAAAGAGCCATAGTACGGATGCTCCATCACAGCCATTAGCTGAAGAGCATTGTATCCTTTCCGCACTATCTCGGGGAGGATATCCCTCTGAAACTCTCGGTAGGTGCCTACACGCTCTTCTTCAATAGCCATTCCCACGTGGGCTTCGTATATCATCAATGGCTCGTTATGGAGTATTGGGTGAGGAAACTTCGGGACATACGGCATTTGCGGATCCCACACTGAGGCACTAAAAAGGTGGGTATTTGGATCCTGAACTGTGTATCTTGCCCACGCAGGAATACGCTCTTCCTCCCCCTCATTCCATACCATATAGAGTTTATAATGGTCACCATGGTGCAAGCAACTTATAGGTATCTCAAGCTGCCAAACGCCATTCCCGACATGAACAAATGCGAATTCTGGCAAACGTTGCCACCCATTACAATCTCCTATTAGATAGATACTATGTGCATTTGGAGCCCACTCTCTAATCACCCAGTGGCTTGACATCCGAAAGAGCCCAAAGTAGAGATACCCTGAAGCGAATTCCGACAAACTCTTCGTGCCATTTGTGAGTATTTGCTCCTTCTTAATGGCGTCTTCGTGCCGACCAACTATGGCTTTTTCGTAAGGTTTAAGCCAAGGGTCATCCTTCAGAATATCCAATACCTCTGCCATTAGTCTCTAAATCTTTTTGTTATATCTGCGTACGCATCAATCCTTCGATCCCGAAGGAAGGGCCACCATCGTCTTACTTTCTCGCTCCGCTCCATAGGAATATCAACGACTACTGCTTCCTCCTTATCCGTGGAGAGCATCTCCAATATCTCTCCTTGCGGACCTGCGATAAACGACTGCCCCCAAAAGGTAATCCCGCCTGTTCTACCTGAGGGATCTGCCTCGTACCCAACCCTATTAACGGCGACTACAGGTAGCCCATTAGCAACGGCATGACCTCGCTGTACGATTGTCCACGCTTCCCTTTGCCGCAATTGCTCAGAGGGGATATCTGTACTCTCATACCCAATAGCTGTGGGATAGATAAGTAGGTCAGCCCCTGCAAGAGCCATCAGTCTTGCAGCTTCAGGATACCACTGATCCCAGCAGACAAGTACCCCTAAACGCCCCACAGAAGTATCGATTGGGTGAAAGCCAATGTCGCCTATCGTAAAATAAAATTTCTCATAATATGCGGGGTCATCAGGGATATGCATCTTACGGTATTTCCCTGCTATGGAGCCATCTCTATCGATAACCACGGCTGTATTGTGGTATAATCCTGTGGCTCGTTTTTCAAATAACGAAAGCACCAAAACTACACCCAGCTCCTTTGCTAAAGCCCCATAAAAGTCGGTACTCGGTCCTGGTATTGTCTCCGCCTGATCAAAAACTTGTACCTCCTCTGTTTGGCAAAAATAAAGTCCGTTATGTAGCTCTTGGAGTACGATCAATTGAGCTCCCCCTCTAACACAAGTCCTAATCTTTTCAGAGAGTCTTTGCCTATTGTCTATAACGTCTTTCGTATTATGTTGCTGGATGATTCCTACTTTCATGATTGCTTTCTTTCTGGATTAATAAAACCTTTAGGCACCTGCATGGTAATGCAGTGAAGCGAACCATGCTGCTGAATTAAGGCGGTACAGTCAACGCCTACTACGCGATAATTAGGGAGTACACTACGGATAATCTCAAGGGCTACGTCGTCATTTTCGTCAGCATAAGTAGGCACAATAATAAGCCCATTGGTGATAAGAAAGTTAACATAAGTAGCAGGTAGTTGCTCTCCATCTATGCCAAAATGTGGAGCGGGCACAGGGATAGGGATGCACCGATACGGCTTTCCCTCAACACTTGTTAGGGCTTTCAACTCATCCTCCATAGCTTTTAGCTGGGGGTAAAGTGGATCGTGCGTATTGTTAGAGGCACAATATAATATGGTCTCGTCACCCACAAAGCGTGCGAGGGTGTCAATATGACCATCGGTGTCATCACCAGGGAGAGCCACCGTATGCTCTAATTCGCAGACTTTCCGTATGCCCATATCACTGGAGAAATAGCTATCATAGCGACCGATGAGGTAGTTTGGATTCCGATTTTCTTCCCACAAAACGCACCCTGTTGTTAGCACTTCACCGCGGCTGTTGACGTCAATAGCTCCACCCTCAAGTATGGTGTCAAGCCTATTGATATGTCTAATTGTGGGGCTGAATATACTTCTCTCAAAAAATAACCTCCGTACTGCAGTATTATCAAAATTAGCGGCAAACTTCAGTCCCCAAGCATTAAAGCCGTAATCGTAAGCTACCGGCACGCCGTCTTTGATACCAAAAAGAGGCATCACATCTCTCATCCACGTGTCATTAAGCGGGAAATAAGGGACAAAAAAAACACGATGACAAGGGTGTTCTTGCCACACTTTCACCTTATCCTCAGGTACACTCGTCGGTTCGTCTAAAAGCAGGAGTACATCTGTTGCCTCTAAGATATTGTCAATGATCTGGATGTAGCAAGCTCGTACCTCTGTAAGGTTACTTGCCCAGTCCATAGAGGCATCGGGCCACGCTAATATCACACAGTCTTGAGGATACCATTCTGGTATCAATCCATTGGTTATCGTGGGAGTATTCATCATTATATAGTACTATTCTCCTACAAATGTACCTAAAATCTATTGTCCACAAACCCCCACTATTTTAATGTTTTGCAATAACAACCTTTTTTTATATATTTGTTTCGTAGATACTTTATTGTTAAACCTTTTAGAGCAGAAAAACTATGATAGACTTATCTAAGTACCCAGCGGAGCCCTTCCGCATCAAGTCTGTAGAGACCGTAAAGATGATATCTCCTGAGGAGAGGAAGGAGGTTATCAAACGTGCAGGCTACAATACATTTCTGATTGATTCCGCAGATGTCTACATTGATCTACTCACAGATAGTGGCACAAATGCCATGAGTGATCGCCAGTGGGGAGGATTAATGATGGGCGATGAGGCGTATGCAGGGAGTCGCAACTTCTACCACCTGCAGGAGACCGTACAGGAAATCTTCGGTTTTAAGCACTTAGTACCTACACATCAGGGGCGGGGTGCCGAAAATATCCTTTCGCAGATCGCTATTAAGCCAGGGCAATATGTGCCAGGGAATATGTACTTCACCACTACTCGTTACCATCAAGAGCGCAATGGTGGCATTTTTGTAGATGTAATACGCGATGAGGCACACGATGCCACTCTTGATGTGCCATTTAAGGGAGATATCGACCTTAATAAGCTTCAGAGAGTTATCGACGAAAAGGGAGCTGAGAATATAGCTTACGTCTGCTTAGCCGTCACTGTGAACTTAGCAGGTGGGCAACCCGTATCCATGAAGAATATGAAAGCCGTCCGTGAGCTCACAGATAAGTATGGCATAAAAGTATTCTACGATGCTACCCGAAGTGTTGAGAATGCCTACTACATTAAGGAGCAAGAGGAAGGGTATGCCGATAAGACCATCAAGGAAATTGTACACGAGATGTTTAGCTATGCCGATGGCTGTACCATGAGTGGCAAAAAAGACTGCATCGTTAATATCGGTGGATTTCTATGCATGAACGACGAAGAGCTATTCTCTCTTGCCAAAGAATTGGTCGTTGTGTACGAGGGAATGCCATCGTATGGCGGTATGGCTGGTCGTGATATGGAGGCAATGGCTATCGGACTCAAGGAGTCTCTACAATACGAGTATATTGAGCACCGCATCAAACAGGTACGCTATTTGGGCGACAAACTTATAGAGGCCGGCATCCCTATTGTACGACCTGTGGGCGGACACGCAGTATTCTTAGATGCACGCCGTTTCTGTCCTCACCTCACACAGGATCAATTCCCTGCCCAGAGCCTTGCAGCTAATCTCTATGTCGAATCGGGGGTAAGGAGTATGGAGCGAGGTATAGTCTCTGCAGGTCGTGATGCGAAAACGGGCGAAAACCATCGACCAAAATTAGAGACGGTCCGCCTAACCATTCCTCGCCGGGTGTACACTTACCGTCACATGGATGTTGTGGCAGAGGCTGTCAAGTCTCTCTACAAGCACCGCGAGAGTATTAAGGGCTTACGCTTTACGTATGAGCCAAAACAACTGAGGTTCTTTACCGCAAGGTTTGAGGAAATCAACGATTAAGAGGCAAATCTATGTCTATGCCAAAGGGAGCTACATGCAGGTGTAGCTCCCTCTTTTTCATTTAATTATCAATTACTTAAAAACGAAATAGACTGCTAATACAAGGCAAATGAAAGCAGCGAAATGATTCCACTCAAAGCTGGTTTCTTTAAAGAATACGAGCGTAAAAAGTGTAAAAATAGTGATTGAGATGACCTCCTGTATCACTTTAAGCTGTAGCAGAGAAAAAGCACCGCCATTCTCCACAAAGCCATATCGATTGGCCGGTACCTGAAACGTGTACTCCAATAGTGCCAAACCCCAGCTCAGCAATATAACCACATAGAGGGGAGTATGATCCGTCAGTACTTTCAACTGCTGAAGCTTCAGATGACCATACCACGCAAAAGTCATAAATATATTGGAAATCACGAGCATCCCAATTGTTAACCATCCATTCATATACATTGCTACTTACGAAATAATACCAAAGAGAATGACGAATATGACTTCATTCTCCTCTTTAATGTGGCAAAAGTACAAAGAATGGGCATCGATAAATAATTTATGGCTATCTTGATGCATAACTCAGGCGTTAATTAGATTTAATTAACACCAAATATTTCTACGAAAAGAGCTCAGTACTTATCCGCACGCATCCGTTGTTTTCTATATCCCGATTATAGCCTAAAGAAGAGGCAATATAGACTTATCGCATAGCATCGTCGTACTTCAGTAAGGTGCCAAACGTCATTGCCTCAAAACGGATATCAGATATTCGCTGGAGAAAATTCAGGACATCCTTTACAGACAAATATCCGCTATTGACTTTCAAATAGATATCATCACTAAAAAGAATATGTTGCCATCCATTATAAAGGATGCGAATCGGACTTAACAATGGACCCCATTAAGGCGTTGAGTACTAAACCCTATTAATTAACTTGCCTACCTATATTTGAGGGATATCATACGCAATTAATTGACACAAAAAACCCCATACACGACACTTCGCATATGGGGTTTGTAGGAGTTAAAGGTTGCCTTTTTCGATGTCCTTAAAGTAGCGATACGTGCTCACTTTGAGTTCACCACACGCCGCCTCATCGCACACAATGATACCATGTGGGTGCATCTGAAGAGCAGAGACTGTCCACATCTGGCTCACCCCCTCCTCAATACCATGCTTGAGGGCGATCGCTTTTTTCGAACCATTGGCTAAGATCATCACCTCACGTGCATCCATAACGGTACCCACACCAACGGTCAATGCCGTCTTGGGGACCTGCGTAATATCATTGTCAAAGAAACGAGAATTCACCTCAACGGTATCCGTAGTCAGGGTTTTAATACGTGTGCGAGAGACGAGAGATGACCCCGGCTCATTAAACGCTATGTGTCCATCCTCGCCAATGCCACCTATGAATAAGTCGATACCTCCATAGCTAAGGATTTTCTCCTCGTATTTCCGGCATTCCTCCTCAAGACAAGGGGCGTTACCATTAAGGATATTCGTATTCTCAGGCTTGATATTTATGTGGCTAAAGAAATTGGACCACATAAAGGTGTAGTAACTCTGTTCGTGATCACGAGGTATTCCGATGTACTCATCCATATTGAATGTCACCACATGCTCAAAGCTTACCTCCCCTTTCTCGTTAAGCTTTATCAGCTCACGATACATCCCGAGAGGGGTCGAACCGGTAGGTAATCCAAGTACAAAAGGTTTGTCATCTGTGGGCTTCGCTGCGTTAATTCTCTCAGCTACGTGGCGAGCAGCCCATACTGCCATCGCATCTTTATTAGGTTCAATGATTACTCTCATACGCTAAAAAGCGATTATATATAAAATTACTTGTTTGAAATAGCTTCTGCCATCTTCCTCCCTAATTGCCAAGCTGCCTCTAAGTCATCCGTACTTGGAGCTTGAGCAAACTTCAATTCCTGCCCCACGCGTGTCCACTTTTGACCTTCTGCCCATTCATCTAATGGCTTGAGTGTATTAGGATTCCACGAACCCGAACCAAAAGTGGCATAAAGACGATTAGGGATATGACGCTCCCCTATTTGGTACAGCACATCCTGCACTTTTGGCCACACACCATTATTATATGTAGGCGAACCAATTATCACACCTCTATATCGGAAAACATCAGATATAACCTCTGAAGCACTCGAGTACCCCATGTGGTGTAGCACAACTCGAGATACACCATGGTTACCTAACGACCTACCGATAGTCTCAGCCAATTCATCCGTATTCCCATACATAGATCCGTAGATGATGACCACGCCATCCTCAGGCTCGTAAGTCGATACCTTTTGGTACAAGTCTAATATCTCAGGGATATGTTTTTTCCACACTACACCATGGACAGGTGCCAATATTTCAATGTCCAAAGTCTGAGCTTTCGCAAGAGCTTTCTCCACGAAACTGCCGTACTTACCCACGATATTAGTATAATAGCGCTGTGCCTCTAAGAGGTAGGTATTCATATCATGTTGCTCGTCCCAAAAGCCTCCATCAATCGCTCCGAATGATCCAAATGCGTCTGCCGAAAATAGCACCTTCTCCTTTGGGTCATACGTAAACATTACCTCAGGCCAATGCACCATGGGAGCGAAGACAAACTGCAACGAGCGACTCCCGATATTGAGAGGAGTCTTCTCGTCTACCTCCATAAAACGATCGGTAGGTACCCCATAACCCTCGAGCATCGTCCGCACTTTCTTATTGCTGACTATCGTCACTTCAGGGTAGCGAAGTGTCAGTAACCCAATTGATCCGGAGTGATCCGGCTCCATATGTTGTACGATAAGATAATCAAGCGTATCTCCATCCAAGGCACTCTCAAGTTGCCTAAAAAAGCGTGCCGACATATCCACATCGACCGTGTCAAGTAGGACATTTTTCTCGTCCTTAATCAGGTAGTTATTGTACGACATTCCGTGAGGAAGTGGATAGAGATGCTCAAATAGCGTCTTTGTCCTATCGTTCTGCCCAAAGTAGAATGTACTATCATTTATCTTGAGATTATACTTCATGAAGTTTGCGTTATTTGTTATTACTCTGTTTCTTATATATGCTATTACCGCCACGGTAATACTCCTTGACTGGTCGCCGTAAGCTATATACGATAGATGCAATACCCACTAAAATGAATGGTATACTTAGCCATTGCCCCATATTGAGGTGCATCCCGGCCTCGAAGCCTACCTGGTCATTCTTGACAAATTCTATGAAAAAGCGTGCCACGAATATCATCACCATCGACACACCGAATATCAGCCCTTCGTGCTTCTGAGCGTCGCGTCTCCAGTACAGCCACATACACACCCCAAAAGTGATAAGGTAAACCAATGCCTCATACAATTGCGTAGGATGTGAGGGGGCACTGAATACCGGGTCAGCACCTAAACGCCACTGATTGACATTCTCTATAAACCTAAATGCCCAAGGCACATCTGTAGCGTGCCCATAGATCTCGTGATTCATCAAATTGCCAAGGCGTATCATAGCTGCCACCAAACCCGTAGGTACA
The DNA here is from genome assembly GCA_934364985.1 of uncultured Porphyromonas sp. GTDB lineage: Bacteria > Bacteroidota > Bacteroidia > Bacteroidales > Porphyromonadaceae > Porphyromonas_A. The sequence goes on from CAKRMU010000005.1 coordinate 85,981, forward strand.
CAAAGCCGATCAAATGTCCAAAGCATACTTTGATGGCTCACCTTGCGAGAGTATATCCACACCGCAATCATAATACCGATGACACCGCCATGACTTGCAAGCCCTCCTTTCCACGTCTTAATGATCTCTTCGGGATGAGCAAGAAAATACTCGGGCTCGTAAAATAGGCAATGCCCTAAGCGTGCCCCTACGACAGTGGCTATCAGCACATAAAGCACTAAGGAATTGAAGGATTTCTCTGTAAGCCCCTCGTGTGCCCACATTTTAGCGAGAATACCGGCCCCAAAGATGATAAGCCCGACGGCAAAAAAGATACCATACCAACCGATCCGGACAGGACCTATCTCGAATAAAATAGGATCAATGGTCCACGTAACGACATTCAGCATACCTGACAATCCTCCTAAAACCTTTTTCCGACGGAGACTAAGTAACTGCCATAGGCATCAATACCTAATGGACTAACGATATTTCTCCCTATCAAGCCCCCAAGCTCAAAAGTCCAGCCTTTAGGTGTAATCCATTTGTACCCCAAACCAACACCTAAGCCGAAGGCACCACCTGCATTACCTGCATTATTATCTACAAGAATAACCCCTTCACTCTTATCTCTATCGGGGTAAGCGTAGTAGGTCGCTGCCATATTTACTTCGACAAAAAGTCCTCTCACAGAAGTCCCTTTGTTAGGATTAGGAACGCTGCGATAGAAATGCCACCGAGCATAAGGCATAACCTGAGCTCTGCCCAATGCATCATTAGGGACACCCACGGCAGGGATTCCAAAAGAGACGCGTCCGCCGACGGTCAAATCGTTATTAAACGTATAGTCATAACTAATTTCAGGGTGAAGCAATAGCGTCGACATCAAAGCATTCACACGTATTTCGTGATGCTTATCAAGGGGCGTTGCCATATCGTTACCACCATCTTTTGAGCCATCTATAGACACATGAGTATAAGTTATAGAATGGTTTTGTGCCGATAGAAGCGGGCTATTACCGATGATCATTAGCACGGCAAGCAATGCCAAAAAATAAAATTTTCTCATATTACGACAATTTTAATTCCTCTTCATTTGCAATAAAATTACCCCGCAAATTTACAGAAAATGAAACAAAGTATCAATACACATCTCCACTCGCTTCTTTCGTAGCAATGCCTGATCATTATTCCTTTGCTCCTGAAAAAATAACCTTTATGGGACAGCCATCACGAAGGACCTCATATCAGTGAAAGTGAATACCCGTAATACGTCCGTGGGGATACCTGGTATTCGCCAAGACGAATTCCCTATATTCGCTGAGGCTAATTCCGGGTATCCGTTCGCACTAAATACCGACTACTGAATACCAACTATTTACGACACGGTTTCATCTGCGTGCCTATTCTGTTAAGACTTAATTATAATATATATTGATGCCTTAAGGCGTTTAACAAACGAGACTCCATTCAAACCTTCAATTTGAGTCCTCAATACCAATGCCGGAACACCTAACAAAAGGATAGCGAAACAAAATAAATCATTAAATAATTATGCAGTTTAGAAAAATATCCGTACCTTGCGTACGATTTCGAGGATTGTAATCGTGGATATGGGCTTTTTTCATTCATGTAAAACCCGCTCTTTGAGTACAATTCTACGGGGTCTATTATTACCTAAGTAACACAAATAATAGAACTTAAACACATAAGTAATGGCAGGTAAAATTGCGTTATTATTGTGTGCCGGGCTCCTTATTGATGGTATGTCGTTTGCCCAAACAACTCATACCGAGAAGCCTACGCACCCAAAAGGAGTTGTGGTAACAGCTCCGCCCCCAGTTGAGGATTGTGGCATCTCAGAAATGGCAGGGCTTTTAGCCATTAATGATGGTGTCATCGACAAAAAAAAGATTTCCGACTACACCAAGTCTATTAATAAGACAATGGGGTACAACGTGACATCTGAAGAAGACCTCCAATACCCCTCCGTTGATCTTTACGGTGAATTCTCTTGGCGAAATGACGCTATAAATCCATTTATAGGTGGAGTCAGAGCCATCGTGCCTGACACTTTTGCTGTCGACCTATCCCAATTTGTTTACCCATTAGACGAACTTAAGCGAGTGACAAGCCACTATGGCTATCGTCGTCGCTATCGTAGAATGCACTATGGCATTGACATCTCACTAAACGTAGGTGATACGGTTAGAGCCGCCTTTGATGGCAAAGTGAGGATGGTCAATAAAGATTACAGAGGGTACGGCAATTACATTATCGTTAGGCATACCAATGGATTAGAGACCCTTTATGCCCACAACTCAAGGATTTTAGCTAAGGAAGACCAGATCGTACATGCAGGAGATCCCATCGCTTTAGGTGGCTCTACCGGTCGCTCTACCGGTCCACACCTCCACTTCGAAGCCCGATATTTAGGACAAGCCATTAACCCTGAATTTTTGATCGACTTCTACAATGGCGTGCCAAAAAGTGAGCAATACCTTTGCTTGGCTCGTAACTATAGAGGAGGGACAGGGTCAGGAACTGTCAACAAGCATCGGCCTGCTACCTACACTGGGAATAATGTCAAGACCCATAGGATTAAGCAAGGTGATACCCTCTCAAGTATAGCTAAACGCTATGGGACATCCGTCTCAAGGCTCTGCAAACTCAATAATATGACAGCTAGATCTACCCTGAGAGTAGGTAGGAGCATCCGAGTAAGCTAAAGTCAAGAGCTTATTTTTGGCTATTAACTACGATATAAGTGTGTGACGAATATAGCATATTCGTCACACTTTTTTTGAGAATTCAGGAGAAAAAATAAGAAACGAGTGCCACCTTTATTAGGATGACACGCTCCCATAACCAACTCTTTAATACACATCCCCTAAGAGTTCACCATAATTCAATTTTCACTTACGAGAACGCACTACAATAGAAAACCATAGTAAAAATTCGTGATTCTGAGTATTTTGCGTTAACTTTGCACAAGACGTCCACTTGCAGGAAACCCAAAGGGCAAGCGGGTGGGTGTTGACTTTATGGAAATGGGCGTTTACTTAGCGCCTGTCTTTGACATGTCGTAACTTCGCAACTTACAATAATCGTCAAAGGACGGTGGCAACCAGTAAATGCTCACGATGAGGTATGTTATGACCTATAGTGATTCGCCGTGTGTGTACTTATTATGTATACGGCTGTTTACATATAGGAATTAATATATACCATGCGTGGGCTTTCAGCGTTGTCCGTCTCGACGATTAGGGCAATGCGAAGGCCTCGACATGTGGGATGGGCAAAGGCGAATCCCACGCTTTATTTTTATAGAGGTACAGCAAACTTTTTATTATCATCGTCGGAGATTGGGGTTCTATCCGTATAATAAGGTAGGACCGAAATGTACAAAATAACATGGGATAAGGAAACGGGAGGAGTACTGCTCCACTCTCGCATTGTGGACGGTACCTTGGGTATCTCTCCTCGTCCTGTGTTCTATGAAGAACTGGACTTGCTGGGGCTGGATAAGCTTGGGTGGACTTATCCTCATGCAAAAGAGCCCATCATGTGGGCTGTCAATAAGCAGTATTGGTATCGAGGGGTAAGACTTTTCGATGCTAAAGGTGCCAACATCTATACAAAACCTACACTGGAAATGCAGCCAGGCATAGAGCCGATGGCATTAGAGGCTGTCGACGTGAAGAAAATGCTTCAGCGCACTTCTGATTTGATGTTTGTATTAGAAAACGAAGCCATAGAGTTTATCCGCGATACCTACTTGGCATATACCAAAGTCAATAAGACCTACAACAAGGCAGATGCCAATAAACTGGACTTTGAGACGATGGCAGAGCGGGTGGAAAAGGAGAGCAAGCAACGAATGGCTGTTGTGAAACAGGATTGCGACTCTTTCGACATCATGCCCCTAACTACGGCAGAAAAAGAGGGTAAGCGAGTGTTGCTATCCACCAAAATAGACCGCTTCATAGCAAGTTTTTCTGGAGGAAAGGACTCGCAGGTCGTGCTTGACTTGTGTACGCGTGCCATCCCACCTACTGAATTTGAGGTCATATATAGCGATACTGGCTACGAACTACCTCCTTCGTTGTCATTGTATAAAGACGTAGAAGCATACTACAAACAAAAATTCCCTTCTCTCCGTTTCCTCACGGCACGTAACCACGAGTCAGTACTAAACTATTGGGACAAGATTGGCACACCTAGTGACAATCATCGTTGGTGTTGCTCGGTGATGAAGACAGCACCCCTATACCGAAAACTAATGGAAGGAACGGGAAGAAAACAGAAATTCTTAGCTTTTGAGGGTGTAAGAGCTGAAGAATCTACAACTCGAAGTGAATACAATAGAATCGGAAAGGGGGTTAAGCATAAATTTGTTGTAAACGCACGTCCAATATTAAGTTGGAATACAACGGAAGTTTTTCTATATCTGTTTGAGTATGATTTGCATATAAATTCAGCATATCGTGTAGGAAAGCCTAGAGTAGGATGTCTCCTTTGTCCGTTCGGGTCTCCTTGGGATGACATGATAGTAAACAATTGCTATTCAAGTAAATTAAAGCCTTTCTTGGATAGGATAGAATCGAATGCTATTTCAAGAAAAATTCCAAATAAAAAAGAATATATCTCTGAAAGAAAATGGAAACTAAGAGGAAGTGGTAAATTCTCTGAGGCTAAGACCTCCGTTTCGTTTTCTTCGTCTTCCAATAAATGGCAAGCAATAGTGAAGAGTGCAGAAAAGGAACTATTCACTTGGTTCCCAGTCATAGGGAAATATAGTATAAAGGAAAAAGAGGAATCTATCATTGGTGAATTGGAGTTCAAACACGAAATATATCATTTTGAAATTCGTTTCGTCAAGGATAAGAATGATTTTACGTTCGCTTTGTACGACAATAATAATATACAACTAAGATATTACCTAAGACGAATTATCAATAAGACAGCGTATTGCATTAACTGTGAGGCGTGTGAGTTGGAATGCCCTACAGGTGCTCTTTCTGTTTATCCAAAAGTAAACATAGACAAAGACAAATGTGTGCATTGCCTTAAATGCTTGGAATATCATAATGTCGGTTGTATTGTGGCAGACTCAATGATTAAGCCAACAACAATAAATTTATCGGATATGAAAATATCAAAATATGGAACGTTTGGTATCCATCAAGAATGGGTAGACCAATATTTAACAGATACAGATTCTTTTTGGGAAAATAATTTCCTTGGCGTAAAACAAGTTCCAAGTTTTAAAGCATGGTTGAAAGACGCAGAGATTATTGATGAAAAATCAAAGCTTACACCATTTGGTGAATTATGCGTTGGAGTAAACAGAGAGAACACAATTCTATTATGGGAACTTATTTATATCAATTTGACTTATAATAGTCCATTAATGGGTTGGTTTTCTTCTTCTGTTGGTTTTAATACTGGGATAGGAAGAAAAGATTTGGACAAACTTGCTCTCGAGTATTTCCAACAGACATTCAAGGAAACGACAATTACATATGCCGTACAAGCCTTGTTGCAAACATTTAAGTATTCTCCTATTGGTAAAGATCTAAGACAGTTTGTAAGTCAAGATGCAAAAGGAACTTCTTTCCAAAGAATACCCTATAACGATTTGAGTCCTGAGGCAGTTGCTTATTCTTTATACAAATACGCCGAGCAGAAAGAGATTAAAATGCTTAGAGTTACCGACTTGTATCGCTCTGAGGAGGTTTGTGGAGTATATCGGGAATTTGGTATAAGCAAAACGGAATTGCAAAAGAAATTGAGGTTTTTGACTTCTGACAAAAACAGAGTTCTTGTCGCAGAACTTGCAATGGGATTAGACCACATCACTTTACGTGATGATTTAAATGCTATAACCGCACTGAAAGCATTATTGGCATAATAAATTAGGGTAAACTAAAACAATCCAATCATACGCTTATGGCTACTAAGTATGGCGAAATAATAAAGCTACGTGGGGGCAAAGCCGCCTACGACATAGCAGAAGAAAAAAAGGGTGAATGGGCATCGTTCATCCCAAATGAGCAGTTCAACAACGTGTTGCGTACTGTCATAAAAAGTGTGCGTGGTAAAGACATAGACAACCACAAGAGTTTTTGGATAAATGGTACATACGGTACAGGCAAGAGCCATGCCGTAGCAGTTATCAGCCATTTGTTGGGTGACACCATGGAAAACATACGCGAGTGGGTGGACTACGAGTATAAGGATGCAAAGTTTGACTCACTCCGCCAAGATATCTATTCACTTCGCGAGACGAAGCGATTGCTAACGGTAAATGTGTATGGATTGGGAACAATGACACACTCTGGTGACCTTGGGTTGGTACTACAGAAGGCGGTGACGGAAACGCTCCACAAGCACAAGATAGAGATAGCCGTACCGACTGATTATGAAAACTACATTGAGCAAATACGCCAAAACCCAGAGATATGGAATCATTTGATAGACTCCCATGCTCTCCTTTCGTCTGTAGTAGCCGACAGCGAACATTTGGCAGAAAGTCTGAAGACCGGAGACCTTGGCATATTCCATCGCGTAAGCGACACGCTCCGTGAGGCACGACTCGACATACGCCTTAATAACTACAATATCAAGCAATGGCTTTGTGAGGTGCAAGATCGTTTGACCGCGTTGGGAACGTATAATGGTCTGCTGATTATTTGGGACGAGTTTACCGACGTTATGACCGATGCCATAGGTGTACCTGTATTGAAACAGTTGCAGGAGGTGGCTCAGAAGTTCATGAATGAGGAGTGCAATTCCTACCTATTCCTTATCTCGCATCCGTCTGCATTTAACGGCATAGACCCGGAACAACTGAAGCAGACCGATGGGCGCTACCACCGCATGAAGTACAACATGGAATCGGTATCGGCATTTAAGATTATGTCGCGTAAGTTTGAAATCATCGACGAGGTGAAACATAAGGAGATGTCTCAGAAGTTTGATGAGATGAATGAATGGTTGCTTGATACTTTTACCGTAACAAGTAACGACCCGCAGGCCACCCGCGATGACCTCTTAAAGCTTTACCCTCTGCATCCGGGTACAGCTAATCTTGCCACTCACTATGCCACTGTGGTAGGCTCGTCCAGCCGAAGCGTATTCGAGTTTTTGGGACAGAATGATTCTATCCGCGATTTTCTTGACAGCGAGGAACGTTTCTCGAACTGCGACACCATCACCGCAGACTATCTGTGGGATTATGTACTGAAGGTGTTCCAAGACAATGTGACCAACTATGGAGCTGTGACCGAACGCTACAATTCTTACAAGTTGCAGGTAAGCAATGAAGGGGAGGCATACTCCGCTGTGTTTAAAGGCATATTGTTGCTTAATGCTTTCAATAATGTGTCGGGAGAAAATAACAACGGACTTGTGACACCATCAGAAGAGAATATACACGCTCTCTTTACCGGAACACGTTATGATCAAATGGTAAACTCCATTTTGCAGTGGTTCAATGATCAAGGCATAATACAACGTGCACCGGGCGGATTATACTCAGTACAATTCTCGGCATTACCTTCAGGTGAAATAGAAGAAAAGAAGACCGAGATGCGCAATGTGCAGTATCGTTATACTGATCAGATTCTCAACTTCTCAGATGCTGCCAGCACGGCTTTTGAAAAAAAAATGATGCAACAGGTGATACGTCCGTATGGATTCAAGTTTTTCTCAGACCATCAGAACGAAGCCGTACTCAGAAGTCAAATAAAGAACGCACGAAAGGAAACCAAGACAAGTGCCATGTTCTTCGCCTTGCTTATGGCAAGGAACGACGTTGAGCTTGGCGTGCTACGCAGTTTTGCGGAGAAATGTGCCGAAGATGAGAACGACAAAGATCTAAAGAATATTGTGTACCTTGTGTTTGACGAGGTGCTCACCGATGCTAAGTATGAGCAGTTTATCGAGTATCAAGCCAACTATGCCTGTGCCAGTAGCCATGGTTTCCTTGACCAGCAGAAGGTACACCGCGACCATGCGGTGTCAATGGTCAAAGAGTGGTTGGACTCTGTGCAGCGTGGCAATGCCAATGTGTATATAAACGGACAAGAGAAACAGCCAATCTCTGTAAAACACTTGTCAAGCATTGTTAACGATCATATTTCTCCTACTATCTTCCCCAATGGTCCTGATGCTTACGACCTATTGCGTCAGAAAACACCATCTACATTCTGGCGACAACAAAACTCAAAGGAGATTGTGCGTGTGTTCATCTTTGCGACTTCTAAGGAAGAACTAACTAAAATGAGTGCACAGATGCGCCCTATACAATATCTTGTACAAGAGTGCTTGGATGATAATATGGAGTGGAAGGACGATGTACTAAAGAACCATCCGTTCAAGGTTGTATATGACACGGTACAAAATATCATCAAGAATGCAGACAAGAGCTTGCCGTTCAATCTTGATGATAAATTTTCTGTCCTGCAAAAACCTCCATACGGACTTTATAGTAGCTACGCTTCTATGGCGATGATGGCTTTTGCCTTGAAGCCTTGGGCAAATAAGATATTCGACATGCAAGGCAAACCACGCGACAAGAATGCATTGATAGACGATATCGCATTGTTATTCAAGGTCTGGGATGACAAGAACAAGAAATCAAACAATAAACTATACTTCAAGTTTCAAACTCCAGAGGAAGGCAAACTATGCAAAGAACTCATATCTCTTTTCAAACTGAACAGCAAAAACAATGACTATTCGGATGTGACCAGTCTGAAAGATGCCCGCTACGCCATTACATCAGAGTTTCTTGGCAAGAAAGGATATCCACTATGGACTGTGAAGTACGCCTCGGAAGCTGCTTTTGCCAGTTTGCCAGTCAAGCAGATCATTACGGATGAAGAGTGCAGACTGATAGACAATATAGTCACCATCTGTATGGAGCGTGACCTGAGAAATCCAGCGTTGGTAAAGGAAACAATAAACCTCATCTCAGAACTAAGGTTCGAGATGAAGAACATACTTAATGTGGATGCCGCGTTCTCTGACGGCTTCAAAAATTATCTAATGCAGCTTGAACACACCTACATCCAAGAAGATGAAGTGGATGAAGTGAAGCACTTCATCGAGCAAAATCTGCAATCAACAGTAGGTTATTGGACAGAAGAAGAGGTGGAGAAAAAGGCACTGCAATGGATTTCTGAAAGGAACTCACCAGAAAACGGTCAGCAAAAAACAAATGGCAGTGGTTGGCAACAAAATAACGACATTGTTTCCGAGCCTCCTGCCAATAATACTGCTCAAACATCTCATACGGATTCTAACCTACTGGACGAGAAACGATATCAAGCAAAAAAACACATTGCAAGCATTGTCTCTATTGACGATGCCAAGGCACTACTGACTAAACTTTGTGACGAAGGTGATGAGTGGTTGTTAGACCAGATAAATGGTTAAGTCTATGTATAAGGAATTTACCTCATTGGAAGATCTTTATCAAGAGATAGAGACCGACAAACATTGGACGGGGGCGGAGAGCGTTCACCGCAATCGCTATCCTATACGTTTTATTTTGTTTGAGAATTTCGCCGACTGTAGCGACTTCGTGCAAGTCTGCCAAGACGATAGTGCATATGTGGAAAGCATTGAAAAATGGATGAAAGACGGACTGGACGACAAACTTATCACCTATTCGCAACTTGCCACACGTATCAAGTCTTACATTAAAAGCCGGTCCGCAAATGATTTCGTCATCGCACCAATTTCAGAGATAATAAGATTCTACAATGATAAAGAGTTTGATTCCTTACTGAAGACAATACGTCATATTGAGGCACCTGAAGAAGCTCAGCTCGGTCAACGGCGTATATACGTGCCTGTCATCGGCATGCAGAGTAAAGTGAGCAAACTTAAGGAAGACCCCGATATCCATATTTGGGAATACCAGTCTAAAATAAAGTATGACAGCTACCAACTTATCCTTACGGAGGGAACTACATATGGTGTAAAAGGTATAGAAGAACGATATACACTATGCAAAGATCTACGCCATTGGATTGCCCTTTGGAAAAATGTGGGTGCCAAGATAAAGCCACAGATTATTTGTACATCAAAGTGTATTTTCGCTAATAGCAATAATGCACAGCCAGACAATGCCTTCAAATATACGATTTGCAACAATGCGTTTGATTTTTTAAGCAAGGGACTCTGTATCGATTTTGGCAAATTGAATGCAAGAAAAGAAGATATGCCGCATTGGGAAGAATTAGCTTCCAATATTGATGTGGCAGATTTTAATTTTGACGCTTTTGTCAATCAGCGGTTCAATACATCAAGTCTGAATGAAGAGAATGCCTTTGTGCAGACATGGTTTGAATATAAGGATGAGTTTTCACGTTGGTTGATGAAAACTTATTTTGTATGGAAAACAGAGGAAAGCAATTATCTCATTAGGGTCTTGGAGAATGTTACCTCTTTGAGTTCGCCAGATTTGTTCTCACAAATAGCTACTCATATCTTTGAAGAGCCTCTTGATGAAGTCAGTATTAACCAACGTTTGGCTCTGCTTAGAGAAGCAAAAAGACAACACGTGCAGATAACGGAATCGGCAGAACAAAAGGTTAAGAAAAAATTAGAGGCAATGGCTGAAGATCCGGAACGCGGTCCTTTGTTTGCGATGAAATATATGTCACCACTCACTCTATCGGAACAATGTCTTATGATACAATGGGTAGGTGAAGGAAAGATAGAAAAGAATTGCATTAAGGTTCTTTTCCCCGAATTGTATGCCTACTTGTTACCTTCAAGTGTACAAACAGAGAAGAATAATGGTTGGATAAATGAATATTTCCAGGAATATTGTCTCTCAAAGATTAGAAATAGCAAAAGTGATAATTTGACAAGTAAGCTAAAAGAACTTAATGCCTCACAAGTCTGTTTTGAGGCATGGCACAATGGCTTCAAGACAATGAAAACATTCTTGCACAACAGACAGGACATTGACATTTACTATTGGATAGATGGGCTTGGTGTTGACTGGATTCCATTCATAACGCAAGTTGTTGAAAAACATAAGGGAGACGGAGTATTCTTGAATGAAATATATGTCGCCACTTCAGAATTGCCTACTATCACATCTGTAAACAAGATAAAATTGGACGAGATATCAGATGGCAAACTGGAGAAAATCGGAGATATAGACGAATACGCACATAAACAAAAAAACTACCCAGCATATCTGATAGACGAATTTCAAACTATAGAATCCGCTATTTCAAAAGTACTTTCGCAGTACAATGGCAAAAAGATAGCATTTGTCTCTGATCATGGGATTAGCTATATGGCACAGTTCGGTACAGGACTGAAGCTTGCTGGTGTGGAGACAAATCATGCTGGGCGTTGTGGGCAATGGCTCAAGGGCTCTGCTCCGACAGACAATAACTATATTGTTTTGGACGATGGCCATACTTTGTGCTCTTTAAACAATAATTCTCTCTCTGCCAAAACGCCAATGGGACAGGGTGCACATGGCGGTGCAACACCCGAAGAGGTACTTGTACCCATTATAATTGTTTCCAACAAAAAGAATGCAAATGTATATTCAGCAAAATTACAGACAAATGAGATCGTGGCAAGCAATCCTATAGTTAGATATACGATAAATGGACTCAGCAGCATAGACACACCCAATGTAACATACAATGGCGTTGACTATGCACTTCATAATATGGGTGGTGATGTTTATGAGAGCGAGCGGTTGAGTCTTGTCAATACTTCAACAAGAATAATTCTACATATTGGAGACTTTGAGCAAACCGACAATCTGAGCGTCAACACTGGTGTCCAAGAAGACGATTTATTTGTATTTTAAATTATGCAAGCAACTACCACACAAAAGATTCGTGAGCAGTTCTCCTCAATGGCTATATATAAAGACTCTGCATCAACCAACAGCTTGTTTGCCGGGCGAAACCTTCCGTCATTTGTAAAAGACTTTATTCTAAAACGGTTTATTGGTGCGGATGGATCTATCAATCGTACAGAGTTGACAAACTTCCTTAATATAGTAATACCGCAAAAACAAACAGAAGTAAAAGACCGTTTGGCTTCGGGTGAGGAAGTGACCTTGCTCACTCGTTTCATCATCTACATAGACTTGGTGAAAGGTGTACGCAGGTTCGGAATCCCAGACCTTGGCATCAAAAAAAATGAAGGACAAATACCTGAGTACGTTTACAAGAATCATCAAGGTGAGCTCGTGGATGGTGAGAAATGGGGAATCATTAAACTATCTGTTCTTTCAGATGAAGACGGGAAGAAAAATCATGTTGAGATGGTTGACTACAAGCCATTCAAGCCTTACCGAAGTGTTGATATCGATTACTTGCGAAACGCCCGTACTGCATTCTCTAATAGTGAATGGATAGATGTGTTGCTGTCATCCATGGAATATGAAGCTGACGGCTTTGAGACTATGACGCAAAAGATGGAATTCTTGACACGCCTTCTTATCTTTGTCGAACCTCGACTAAATGTAATAGAGCTTGCTCCAAAAGGGACAGGTAAGTCATTCGTATTTGGGAATCTCTCTAAGTATGGATGGTTGGTGAGTGGCGGTAAGGTTACCCGTGCCAAACTTTTCTATGATAAAGCCAAACAGCAGAATGGCATCATCAAGAATCATGATTTTATTGCCTTTGATGAGATTCAGACCATACTTTTCCAAGAACCAGCAGAGATTCAAGCCGCTCTCAAATCGTATTTGGAGTCAGGAAAAACAACGATAGACAACTACGAGTTCAGTTCAGAGTGTGGGCTTATGATAATGGGTAATATACCTCTTAACGAACAGCGTCACCCTTTGAGTTCCCATTACTTTGATGCTTTACCACAGTCATTTCGTGAATCAGCTTTGCTTGATCGCTTTCATTGTTTTATTGAAGGATGGCACTTACCTCGTATAAACAAGGGGATCATTTATAACGGCTGGACGCTTAATATGGAATATTTCTCAGAAATACTTCATTCCCTCCGCACGCAAAACATCTATGGGTTGCTATTTGATGAATTGGTGGGATACGACAAAAATGCAGACACCAGAGATTTCAATGCAGTGAAGCGCATAGCAGTAGCATATATGAAGCTGTTGTTCCCTCATTGGACTCATGTTGAAGATGTAAATATTGATGATTTCGATACATACTGCTTACAACCAGCCATTCGTCGACGTGGCATTATAAAAGAGCAGTGCCATTATATTGATGTTGAATTTAGAACCATTATGCCTAATTTTTGGATAAAGACAAACATACAGAATAACAACAGCGAAAGCGTATGAAGATAAATACCCTCTCATAGGCAATTGCCAAAGGACGCATTTTTGATAATAACCAACCTATATTTGTGAATAGATATGTCATGAATTATTGCTACTCGCTAAAATGTGTACTACATTCCACGGTTAAATGTAAATAGGTTACCAATGCTGATTGAACTACATAGGGCTGACTCCACAAGTTGGATTCAGCCCTTACCTTTCCCATCAAATATTCCCCCCTCAGACAACATGATATCGAATAACTATAGTGAAATAATTAAGACCGTGTTACACAAAAAACAGTACAAATAGCGGACAAAAGAAATATAAAAAAGTAAAGGTGTAGCACGGAGCTACACCTTTACCAAATATACAATGCTTGCAAATTAAGCTATAATAGAAACTATTACCAGCCTGGATTTTGCTGACCTTTAAGGTTCTGATTTGTCTGGAACTCATAAGAAGGTAAGCCCCAGATAAATTTATTATCATTAGCCTCAATTCTCATGTTCTTAGGATCCGGCACTTGAGAAAGGAATGGATAAGAGCCATCAGCTAATGTCTGTGGGTTATGGCGAACAAGAGGCTCATTCCAACGACGTAAGTCGAATAGACGGAAACCTTCATAAGCCAACTCACGAGTTCTCTCATTCCTAATCTCCTTAATAAGATCTTGACCGGAAAGAGCAACCTTGGCAAGACCACGTGATTCGCGAAGATCATTTAAGAACTTAACGGCATCACCCTTACCTGCTTCGGCACCGGCTTCGGCAGCAATCAAGTACATCTCAGCAACTCTAAATGCCTTAGGAGCAATCATAGAGTTAGGAACAATACCAAACGCAGGGTCATCAGTAACAGAAGCGAACTTAGGATTACCTCTAAATTTCGCGATCACATACAAGCCCTCGTAAATATCAGAAGAGTACTTAAGGTTAACCTTCTCAAAGTATACAGCCTTACGGAAGTCTACATCTTCATATAGGTCAAGAACCCATTGTGTAGGCAGCCAGTCCGGACCATAAAGCTTTACAGGATTACCACTTGCATCCTTTTCACCTACTATAGGACCATAGTATGAATTAACGTTAGGTTTCTCATCCGGTTTGCTAACAAACAATCTAAGAATATCCTCAGAAGAAGTATCCTTCCTCCACATATTCATTAGGTCTTCAGCTGTCTTACCAAGCTCGTATCTTTGTGAAGTTACAATAGCTTTAGCGATAGTATAAGCATTCTCATAGTCGCCTTTATAAAGAGCTACCCTTGCACGAAGAGCATTTACAGCATCCTGAGTTATTACATCAGCACCTGCCTCACCTACATTGGCTGCTAAAAGAGTTGCTGCCTTATCAAGATCCTTAGCAATCTGAGCATAAACTTCCTCGTTCGAAGCACGACCCGGTTTGGCAAATGGATCTTGCTCTAATACCATAGGAACACATAGATCGGTCTTAGCGGTTGCAGCGTTATAACGCGAACCATATCTGATAGCAAGATTAAAATAGTAGTAACCTCTTAAGAAAAGAGCTTGTCCTACCATAGCATCCATAGTAGCTTTCTCCTTATCAGTTACCTCCATTTTCTCTACCTTAGAGAGGAAGTAATTGATATTCTTAAGAGATAGGTAATATGAATGGTAGATATCTCTCAATTCATATTCACCGGCTTTAAGACTATTCCAATTGTGGAAGCCACCATAACGGTTACCAAAATCGACAGAAGCGTTAAGCATATCTGACTGTATGTCTTGACACCTATCATAGTCACCCATCAATCTACCTCTGAAAGAAGACATTTGGTTATTTGACCATTTTTGAGCATCGCTTACAGTCTCTAAAGCACCTTCTTTATCCATTGATGAGAATGGCTTTCTTGTCAGGTCACAAGATACAGCCAAAACCGCAACAGACAAACAAAGTAGCGTCTTATATACAATATTTCTCATATTATACTACGTAAACTTTGATTAATTAAAACGTAAATTCTAATCCGAAGACATACTCTTTAGAGTTTGGATAAGCTCCAAATGTCAAGTTAGAATCTATCTCAGGGTCTGTACCAGTAAACTTGGTAAAGGTTAGAAGGTTACGTCCGGTAAAGTACACCTTGGCACCCTTAACTACATCCTGTCTCTCGAGAATGTATGTTGGGATCTGGTAGCCTACGGTAAGGTTCTTTAGACGCATAAAGGACGCATTCTGAATCATACGAGAGTCAAACTGCATAATGGTATTACCTCCCTCTCTTGAAGTAATATACTCTAAGCTTGGTACCTCGGTAACATCACCTGGTTTTTTCCAATAATTAAGAATGGAGCGATCCTGGTTAAGAACTGGGAATCTATAAGGATTCTCGTAGAAGAACCTATCGTTAGAAATCATATACTTACCAAGTACGAAGGTGAAGTCTGCTTGTAGACTGAAGCCCTTATAGTTACCTGAAAGACCCCAACCACCATTAACACGTGGGTAACGATTTACACCGGTATTCTGCTCTAATGTCTCACTAAACACATTGGTGATCTTGCTATCATCCTTTTGAGTGACTGAGATATCTTCGCCCGGTAAATACCACTCTGCCTTACCTGTATCCTTATTCACACCTTTCCAGATAGGATATAAGAAGTTGATTGGTTGACCAACGATGTAACCGAATCCGTAATTTGGAAGGATCCAAGTCTGCTTGCCATCAAATAGCTCTACTACTTTATCTTTATTGTAGTTGAAGTTTAAGTAAGCATCAAGACCATAATCCTTGCCTTTAAGAATATCGTATTTGATACCTAAGTCAACACCCGTATTACGATACTTGGCTACGTTAGAAAGGATAGAAGCGAAGCCATAATCATCTAATGGAATACCTGTGGTCAATGGCATAGGAACATCCATTAACATATCGGTAGTTAGACGATCATAAAACTCTACATTGACATTCAGCTTGTCAAATAGTCCGAAGGTCAAACCTACTGTATTGGTAAATTGTCTTTCCCAAGATAGGTTATCGTTACCATTGGTGCTTAAAGACCAACCGGCGTTACCCTTATATTGACCGGATTTACCTACAAGAGCATATTGTTGGTAGTTACCAATATCTGCATTACCCTGTACACCGGAGCTGACCTTAAAGTCAAGATCACTTAACCATTCTACATCCTCAAGGAAAGACTCTTTCTTTGCTTTCCATAGGAAACCGGCTGACCAGAATGTACCATTCTTTTTATTAGCACCGAAACGAGAAGAAGCATCATTACGGACAACTAAATCAAGGAAGTACTTAGTCTTGTAGTCGTAAGAGAATTGACCGAAGTAAGATAGGAATGCATATTGAATCCTCTTCTCACTTACATTCTTTTCCTTTGTAGTATTAGGAAGAAGTGGAAGACGCTCGTCTTCGATACCCTTACCGGTTGCATAGAAATAGTCATAATCGTAAGCGATGTACTCGTGACCTGCTAAGAGTGTGAAGTGATTATCCTCAGCGACGTTAAACTTATACTCAATAGTGTTGTTATTGGTAAAGTTAATACCTCTTGAGAATTCTCTTTCCCTTACACCATTACCTACGCTCCAAGCTGCTTTAGGAGAGAGGAAGTAGGTGTATGTATAGTCAGAAATATCAACACCTAAATTAGATCTGAGTGTAAGCCCCTCAAATGGACGGATAGTGATATTACCGGTGGTAATAACAGCAAGGGTCTTCTCCGGCTGTGTCTCAACAGTCATAGAATAGTTAGGATTGAAACGGTTCCAACCCGGGATCCTTGGCATGTACTCCTTACCATCCTTATCGTAAGGAGTGTAGAAAGGAGGTGCCAAGACAGCAATACCACCACCCTCTGTACTGTTTCTTGCGTATGGGCTGCTATTAACGATATCATAAGTGATAGCATTTGTCATACCCATGCTAACGTATTTATTAAGCTCGGTATTAAGGTTAAGCCTAAAGTTAAGTTTCTTGTAATCGGAACCCGGACGCATACCATCCTTGTAGTAATAACCTACAGAGCTATAATAGCGAGTCTTACCTGTACCACCGGAGATAGCAACGTCAGTGGAGTAAGTAGGACGATTGTCCTTCAAGAAGAACTTATACCATTTGGTGTTATTCTGACCATACTTCTCGCGTATGGCATCAATATCGGCCTTGCTTCTTATACCATACTCCTGCCAGATCTGTAGAAGCTCATTGGTATTAGCCAAGCGCTCAAAATACTGAGGATTAGCAAGGCTGGATATACCGTAGTAACCCCTGAAGGTTACACTTGCACGCTCGTTAGAGCGACCTTTTTTAGAGGTGATATAGATAACACCATTTGCCGCACGTGCACCATAGATAGATGTAGCGGCGGCATCCTTAAGTACCTGTACGCTCTCAAAGTCGTTCTGGTTCATACTCATGATAAGCCCGGATGATACCGGCACTCCATCAAGGATGAATAGAGGAGCAGTACCTGAGGTAAGCGAACCGGCACCGTGGATCTTAATAGATGAAATCTCACCAGGCTCACCGGACGAAGTGAAGACCTGCATACCTGATACCTTACCTTGTAAAGCATCAAAAGGGTTTGATGATGGTTTCTGCTCTATTTGCTTGGCATTGACTTTTACGACAGACGCAGAAGTATTGGCCACAGAACGACCGGAACCATAACCGATGATGACTACATCATCAAGCATCTCTGTATCAGGGACGAGCTTGATGACGAGAGAAGGAGCGGCGGCTACTTCAACATCCTTATAGCCGATGTAGGTAACAAGGATGATCTCTCCTTGCTTAGCTTTAAGCGTAAAATCACCGTCTATACCAGTCCTTGTACCCACAGAGGCATCAGCTTTAAGACGTACCGTAGCACCCACGACAGGCTCACCCTTTTCGTCTTGGACGATACCTTTCACTGAGATGGTCTGCCCTACTGCTGTACCTATGGTTAAAAGACATAGGGTGATTAGCATTAGAATCTTACTTTTCATACCATTCACTTAATTTGTTAATTGTTCTGTATTACTCACATTGTTACTTCTACAGCTATGTGTATTATGCTAAAGGCTCCCTACGGAAGCTACCCACAAGCTGTATATTTAAATATCTAACCTTTTCTTGCCTCAAGTATTCGCTAATGCTTGGAGCGTTATTTTCTGCTATAGTGGAGCAGATTTATTCTAATTTGTTAATAGTAGGAAGCTCTCTCTGCGATATTTATAAAAAATAGGACATTCACAAGCTCTCCGAGCCAAAGGTACTTAAATTTTCAAAACTACCAAATAAATAAGCCGCTTTTTTATTGTGGAAGTGCCGAAAAAGAAGTCGGTAATCCCGAAAAAACGGATATACGGAATTCGTCATAGCGAATATAGGGAATTAGCTCTGGAGGATACAGGGAATCAGCTGAGACGTATACCAAGTATCCGGAAAGGAGGTGAGTAGGGATGATTAAAAGTGGAAAGTTGGGTGTGAATGGAATTTAATGACTACCTTTGCAGTACAAAGCAGTAGTGTGATGGCTCCGTACCGGGGCATCATTAATAGGGAATTTGGTGCAAATCCAAAGCAGTACCCGCTACCGTAAGGTTGTATTGCGCTATACTGAGGTATGGTGTTTGAGCTTATGGCTTCTTTCTTTTGCCACTGGGGTAGATGATGAACTCACTCTCTCCGGGAAGGCATGAAGCTATAAGATAAGACTGAGCCGGGAGACCTGCTATTGCGTGTGATGTATATTGAGTGAGGTTATTCGGGATAGATACCTCGCTCTGTGACTTATGGTATCAAGTCTTTTTTATGGGTATGAATACAAGTAGGAGGTATGCCCTCGTTGTATCCTTATCGCTATTGCTGTGTGGCCATGTGTGGGGGCAAGAGCCGACGGAGCCTAAGGAGATGGAGGGTGAGCTATCGGAAGTGGTGGTCACGGGAACGGGGACACCGCACTACAGCAGTACGGCACCTGTCCGCACGGAGTTGATCACTCAGAGGGATATCGATCGCTTTAGCCCGCAGGACTTTTTAGGTTTGCTTTTGGGGCTTTCGGCATCTTTTGATGCGTCACATAGTGCTATGGGTGCCGGTCTTACGCTTGGGGGGTTGGGCAATAAGTACATCTTGGTTTTGGTGAATGGCAAACGTCTCTATGGCGATATGGGAGGTCAGAGCGACCTTAGTAAGATTGACCCTTCGACGATCAAGCGTGTAGAGATTGTTAAGGGGGCCGCTTCTACGCTCTATGGGTCGGATGCGATTGCGGGCGTTATCAATATCGTGACGAAGGATCCCGGTATCGATAAGTATAAAGTGGAGAATACGACCCGCTATGGTTCGTACAACTCTCTACGGCAGAGTGATATCCTTTCGTTTACGATCGGCAAATGGAGCAGTGCCACTAAGTATTCCGGTCAGCGGACAGACGGCTGGCAGAATAGCACAGATGAGGTGTACCGCAATAAGCTTTACCACAATTCGACGACCCCCACGGTAAGCTCGTACTACAATCATAGGGTAAATGAAGAGATTCGTTGGCACCCTGATAGTCAATGGCAAGTGTATGCTGATGGGATGCTTTACCTAAAGAAGATCATGCACCCATCGGGAGCTCCGCGGTGGCGGTCGTACAACCTGCGGTACAATGATCAGGCTGTAGGCTTGGGGGCGAGCTATCAACAGAATGACCGGATGAGCTATTCCCTCGATGCGAGCTTCGATAGACACGCCTACTATTATGACTACTACAATAGGTACCTTGACGAAATACTGCGGGAGGAGGTGCTTGATGACGGCAAGATACATTTCGTCCCCGAACCTTTTTATTTCCTACCCGGTCAGAGCTCCGTGGAGAGTGACGAGAGGCGGTGGATCGTGAATGCCAAAGCGAGTATGTCGCTATCCGAGCGGCACACTATGGTAGCCGGCAGTGAGGTATTGGTCAATCAGCTCTATGCTCCACGGCGTATGGCTGAGCCTTTTAGGTCGGCCACGTCGCTATCGCTGTACGCACAGGATGAGTGGCAAATCAGCCCTGAGTGGAACGTCACCGGCGGCATCCGATATCTTTATCATCAGGCTTTCGGCTCAAACGTTACCCCTAAAGTCTCTTTTCACTATAATAATACGGACTTAGGGATACAGGTAAGGGGCGGCTACTCGATGGGCTACAAGACTCCGACGATCAAGGAGTTGTACTACGAGTATGAGCGGACTATGATGGGCAAGCTTAGGATGTATCTCGGCAATCCAAACCTGAAACCCGAGACGTCGCATTTCGTATCCATTGGCGGGAGCTATAGCCCAAAGCGAAACTTTACCCTGCACCTCAACGCATCGTATAATGCCCTTAGGGATATGATCGTGCTGGTACCTACCACGATGCCTAATAAATATAAGACCGACGAAGGGTCAGACTTTGACACCGCCATGCAGTACACCAATGGCGAGAAAGCCGGTATTAAGGAGATTGAAGCAACGATAACGTATCAGCCCTTGACGAGTATTAAACTTGCCACAAGCTACAGCTATACCGACGCATGGGCGGATGTGTACGACGAGAAGATCAGTAAGCAGGAGAAGCGAGTGGTCACCGAGCACCGCCGTATCGACGGCACCTCCGCCCACAAAGCTACAGCAATGGTCTCCTATATGTACGCTACCAAAGGCTACGACCTCACCATTTCGCTGAGCGGAAGAGGACAAAGCGATAGATATTATAGGTACTATGGCACGGCGCCGGGTTATGTCCTCGCCAACCTCTCTACCCTACATCAGTTTAAGCTGCCTAAGGGTTTTGACCTCAAGGTATCCCTCGGCGTCGACAACCTCTTTGACTACAAAGAGACACATCCATATGGGTACAACTTCGGGACAACTACCCCCGGGCGTACCTATTATGCCGGCATTACGATCGGGCTACAACGAAAAAACAAATGACCCTGATTACTAACTATATTTTATGAATAAGAGGATCATCAGCACGGCAATACTGGCATTAGCCTTCGCTTTAGTCGTATCTGCATGGAGCGATAAAGGGAAAACAAAACCAGAGGATAGCAATCCTGCCGACCAATTTGAGAAGAGACACGACACAGCGATTCTCCTCGTTACCTTCGGCTCGACATCGCCATCGACCAAGGCCACATACGCACAGATAAAAGAGGTATTCCGGCAAGCATTCCCCAATACAGACCTATATTACTCCTTCACATCTCGGATAATCATCAACCGCTTGAAGGCAAGAGGCGAGACCTACATCCGGCCTTCGCTTTGGCTTGAGAGCTTCTTAAAGAAAAAGTATAAAAACGTCTACGTACAATCTCTGCACGTAATCCCCGGCGAGGAATATACGCTCCTCCGCGACGCTAATATCAAAAAGGAGTACAACAAACAGCTATTCGACCTCAAGGAAGATCAGCATATAATGGAATACCAAGACTGCAACTACGCCGTCCTTGGTGACCCACTCCTATCAGACGATACCTCGATAGAGCGTGTGGCGAAGTGCCTTATTGACCTTTACGCTAAAGAGCTAAAGGCCGGCGAAGTTGTCGCATTTATGGGGCACGGCAATACTGAGGAAAGCTACCGTTTTGCCAATGAGAAGTACGACGTATTAGAGAAAATGATGCAGGAATATGCCACGAAACAATACGGCAACGGCAGAGTATTCGTCGCTACAGTAGACTATCACGGCAAGCAATTTGGCGACTACCTTGCGGAAGCTATCGAGCAATGCGGTGCCAAAGAGAAGATCATCAACCTACACCCATTGATGACCATCGCCGGTGACCATGCCAATAACGACATGGCAGGTGACAGAACCGAGAAAAACGGACAGCCAATACCTATGGAAGAGAGAAGCTGGAAACTTCAGCTTCAGAATATGGGCTGGGTCGTTAAGCCTACCCTTAAGGGTCTTGGCGATTACCCTGAGATCAACTATATCTACTTGGAGCATCTCAAAGTGGCCATTGCCAATGCCGACAAAGAGTAACCGGTGCAACACACCGGTTGCTTTCAAACGTACACCGAACGTAAATAACTAATTAAATAACACGTATTGATCATTTCAGATTATGGACAAGAGAATTATTAGCACGGCATTACTTGCCATGGTATTTGCTTTTTTCGTATCCGCCTGCAACGGAAAGAATGAACCAAATCCAGAAAACATCAACCCTGCCGATAAGTTTGAGAAGAAACACGACACAGCCGTTCTCCTCGTTACCTTCGGCTCTACTTATGAAGTGCCAAAGGCTACATATGCAAGCCAAAAGGAGCTTTTCCAGAAAGCATTCCCCAATAGTGATCTGTATTACTCCTACACATCACGCACCATCATCAACCGTTTAGAGGCACAAGGGGAGACCTTTATCCAGCCACCACTTTGGTTTCAGAGCTTCTTAAAGAAAAAGTATAAAAACGTCTACGTACAATCCTTGCACGTAATCCCCGGCGAAGAGTACACTCTGCTTCGTGATGCATATGTCAAAAAGGAGTACAACAAACAGCTATTCGACCTCAAGGAAGATAAGCACATGAAAGAATACCAAGACTGCAACTATGCCGTTCTTGGTGACCCGCTTCTCTACGATGATGCTTCGATAGAGCACGTAGCCAAGTTCCTCGTAGATCTCTACGCTAAAGAGCTAAAGGCCGGCGAAGTCGTTGCCTTTATGGGGCACGGGAACCCGGAGGACAACTACCTCTATGCTAATGAGAAGTACAATGTTATAGAGAAAAAGATGCAGGAATATGCCACGAAGCAGTATCGCAACGGCAGAGTATTCGTCGCTACCGTAGACTTCCCGGGGAAATTATTCGGTGACTATCTTGCAGGAGCTGTTGAGCAATGCGGAGCCAAAGAGAAGATCATCAACCTACACCCATTGATGACCATCGCAGGCGACCACGCCAATAACGATATGGCAGGTGACGACACCATGGAGGCAGGCCAACCAATACCTATGGAAGAGAGAAGCTGGAAACTTCAGCTTCAGAATATGGGTTGGACCGTTAAGGCTACCATAAAAGGTCTTGGCGATTACCCGGAGATCAATCAGATCTACTTGGAGCACCTCAAAAGAGCAATTGCCGACGCAGGCAAAGAAGATTAAAGGCATATATTATAGGTGACACCCAAATAAACTCATCCGTAAATAAGGTATATCACAAAAAAAGTGTACCTTTGGGCAAGACCACAGATGTGGACATACAGTTTTTAATAACCAAGATAAATTCAAAACTATGCGTAAATGGCAGTGTGAGCCTTGTGGCTATATTTACGACCCCGAAGTGGGCGATGAGGATGGAGGGATTGCACCAGGTACTCGTTTTGAGGATATTCCTGACGATTGGGTCTGCCCTGTATGCGGGGCGGCAAAGTCCGACTTTGCACCCTACACAGAGTAATACAGGCACCCTCGAGAATACCTTTGCTCCGGATAAGAGCATTTGGTAGCCTCTCGAGACCGAATTAATCAGAGAACCGACCGTATCGGGTAATAACTTGCCCCGTACGGTCGGCTTTATTTTTAGGAGCATCCCGAATCCTCCACCACACGACACATTAATAGATAAAAGCGAATACCCTGAATTCGTCCTGAGAAATACCACGTATTCACCGAGACAAATTCCCTATATTAGTTGCGGCGAATATAGGGTACCGGTAAAATGGATTTTGTACAGATATTTCCAAATATTTCTAATCAATCCCCGCAAATGCCGTGCTGCAAAGGCTTTTCGTCCAAGAATATCTAAAGAATGATATTGAAAATTGTAATGTGCAGTTTATAAAACCAGTATAAATAATAATTTATTTTGGAATTATTTGGTATTATAAAAATTTTTACTCACATTTGTTTCGTTGATACTTAAAGTATCCAAAGCCACGTCATCTACTCAAGACGATAGCGGAATGATAGGGATACTTGATTATTAGCAAATATTTAGAGTATTATTAACGCTGAGCAGTCAGCTATTTTTTAACTATTTTACCAAAGATTATGAAACAGACCAACTACTTAATCGCCCTTGCGGTGACGCTACTGATCGGGTTGATGACGTCTTGTCAACCTAAAAACGATGATGGTCCCGAGGAAGCAACCCTAACACTTTCTGCAACGTCAGTTACGATTCCTAATGCCGGCGGTCAAGCTCAAGCTATCACCGTAACCACTAACCAAACGAAATGGAACGCTATCTCTAACTCAGAATGGCTTAAGGCTTCTGTTAATGGCAACACACTTCAGATCGAAGCCACTCCTAACGAGATGGGCAAAGATCGTAGTGCTCAAATATTAGTGGTTGCAGGTGCAACGAACGAGAAAATTAACGTAATACAAACCGCTGCTGACATCGTCCTTGAGGTATCTCCTGACGCTATCGTTGTTAAGAACTCAGGCGAGACTAAGCTCGTGAGCGTTAAGAGCAACACCGGTGCTTGGACACTCGACATTGATGAAGCAGCTCAATCCTGGA
Source organism: uncultured Porphyromonas sp. (assembly GCA_934364985.1). Classification (GTDB taxonomy): domain Bacteria; phylum Bacteroidota; class Bacteroidia; order Bacteroidales; family Porphyromonadaceae; genus Porphyromonas_A. Next base: position 110,726 of record CAKRMU010000005.1, read on the forward strand.
TCTCTCAAAATGTCTTCAAGGATATGATCCAGCTTGAGATCGCTCCTAACGACGGCGAGCCTCGTGAGGCTAAGCTGTACGCAAAGAGCGGTACAATACAAAAGGAAATCACCATACAGCAAGCCGGTAAGGGTAATGGATTCCATACTCCATTATTCGAAAGTTTCCCAACTCAGTACGCTCTTCTTTCTTACGAGAAAGAACAAGGGTCATTCCTAATGGGCTACTCTGCTCCAAGTCCTGGTTTGCCAAGCTGGGGTATTGAACCAACTGGTGCAATATATGAGTTTGCAACAAGCTGTGAGTTTATGCCTTCTGTTACTTACGAATTCAATTTTGAAGGTGGCTATCTTGAGATGATCTCTTATGTAAGTACTTTAAGCTTTGAGAAATTCAAAGAAACAGGTTACATCGAATTCGTTGAGAAAGAACTTGGATTTAAGATTGACAAGAGTGGTGAGATCTACCAAGGTGTTAAAGAAGGTACTGATAAAGCCGGTAAACCGTTGAAGTACAAAGTATTGATGGGCGACGCTAAGGGTAAGGCCGCAGTGATATTCCAGATGCCAACGCCTCCGGATCCAGACCAACCAAAGGCTATGCCTACTTACGCCAATGTGCCACTTGACGCAATGCTTGATAACGTGCTTACTACTACAAAGGTAGGCTGGAAGCTTGATGATGTCAAGAAGTATGAGGCCGCAAACAATGGTACATTCAACTCAGATAATAAGGATAAAGAGGGTAACATTATATACGTAAGCTATGACGTGAAAGCTACTCTTCCTCTATACCACCAATACTGGTTCGTCGGTGCAGAGAACGACACTTGGGATCCTGTAACACAATTAGGTCAGTTGCATGCTTGCGGTCAATTAGATGCTGATATCAATCGCGTATTCTGGAAAGATGAAAGAGGTACTTACTACCAGACCAAGGAATTCAAGGAACTCATGGAGAAGGGTGGTTACGAATTCATCGCTAAGCAAGCTCCTTATTATTGGTATCAAAAGGATAATCGCGTAATTGGCGTTTGCGTACAAAACTATAAGGACTTCAACGATGGCAAGGACATTGTTAGGATTCAGGCTTATACTGAAAAAGAGGAATCCTCTATGTCTTTAATGTTGGATCCAAAAGCGAGAAGTAAGCGATTCGCAGAAAGACCTATGTAAATCAGTAGTCAGCCTTTAACATACCATAAAGGATAAAAGACTACTTGTGGAACTTAGTACCCCACTTTTCAAGGTCTGCTTATTACTCCGGACCTGAAGAGTGGGGTCATTAAAAGTCAGAATTAGAACCAGCAATAATATTTACAGATGAAAAGATACTTTTGGCTACTGACGTCAATCATCGTCTTTTTCGCCACAGGGTGTACAAAAGAGCGATTGTCACAAGAGGAAATCTCTGCACAAGCCGATAATCAAGTGCTGAGATCAGATACTTCGCAAGACTTACTAAAATATGGCAAACCTCTCCCAGGGAAAATCATCGTGAAGGTTTCAAGGGAGATGCAAAGCGAAATGAAGATCTCAAAAAGAGGGGAGATACAGATGAATAGCGTCCCTTCGCCCCTCAGCTCAGCTCTAAATACGCTTAAAGCCTCCAATATGGAGCGATTATTTCGCATCGACCCTCGCTTTGAAGAGCGCAAAAAGAGGGACGGGCTGGACCTCTGGTATGAAGTGACCATTGACAAGAATATGGAGATGGTACATGCTCTCAAGACGATGAGTGAAGTGCCGGGTATTGACCACGTGGAATACGAACCTGAGGTCGCCATGCTAAGCGACAACAGCCAACCGGCATTTGATTTATTGGGTTTCCAGAATAGGGGAACAGAACTGCCTTTCAACGACCCAATGTTAGCACAACAATGGCACTACAATAACACAGGTAGCATTAGTGGAAGTGTTATGGGTGCTGATATTAACCTATTCCGTGCTTGGAAGTTGACCACAGGTACTCCAAATGTTATTGTCTGCGTAGAGGATGGTGGCGTAGATATACGGCACAAGGATATCATTGACAATATGTGGGTAAACGAAGCCGAGTACAATGGTAAACCGGGTGTCGATGACGATAAGAACGGATTCGTGGATGATATCTATGGATACAACTTTGCGGATGACAAAGGACAACTAAACCCGGATGGTGACTTCCACGGCACCCACGTAGCCGGTACCGTAGCCGCACGTAATAATAACGGCATTGGTGTAGGAGGAATAGCAGGTGGCGATGGTACTCCTAACTCAGGTATCAGGATTATGTCTACTGGCGTTTTCTCTGGCGAGAAAGGCCAAGGCGGATTTGCAAAGGCGTTTGTTTATGCAGCTGACAATGGAGCTGTCATATCTCAAAATTCTTGGGGTAGCCAAATCCCTGGAACAACCCCAAAGTCGCAACGTGTTGCTATTGATTACTTCATTAAAAACGCTGGTTGTGATAATAATGGTAATCAACTACCTAACTCTCCAATGAAGGGTGGTGTGGTAATTATTGCTGCCGGAAATGAGAACTCTGAGGAGCGGTACTCCCCCGGTGAGTATGAGCCTGCTATCACTGTTAATGCTATGGGACCGGATTTCACCAAAGCATCCTACTCAAACTTTGGTACTTGGACAGATATCACTGCTCCTGGTGGAGATCAAGGAAAGTTTGGCACCCGCGGTGGTGTATTGAGTACTCTTGAAGCAGATACTTATGACTTTTATAATGGTACTTCAATGGCATGCCCTCACGTATCCGGTATCGCAGCATTGGTCGTTTCGTATAGAGGAGGTCAGGGCTTCACGGCTGCTGAATTGGAGAAATATCTCCTTGCCTCTGCACGCGACATTGATATGTATAATCCAAGATACGAAGGTAAATTAGGGGCAGGCTATATAGATGCCTATCTTGCTTTGACTTTAAAGAATGAGAACAAGGCACCGGAAACACCCAAGTTCTTACCTGAGAAATCTAAAGATAATGACTTCGAAGCGGTTACCATTTACTGGGAAGTCCCTAAGGATGCCGATGACGGAGAACCGGCAAAATACGAACTATATATTTCAGACAAGCCTCTCAATACTGGCAATTATACCAAAGCGACTCGCATTGGCAATGACAAGGGCTATATTGGGAGTATGAATAAAGAGGCAGGCGACGAGGTAAGCTACACAGTCAATAATCTTAGGCATAGTACCACTTATTACTTTGCGATTGTGGCAATAGATCGTTGGGGGCTTAAGAGTGCACCGGCGTTTATGGAGACCAAGACTAAGGTCAATAATCCTCCGGTTGTCTCCAACGTACCTAATGAGCCTATTACCGTTGTTGACATTCAGGGTACCGTAGAATATACTCTTATGGTCAACGACCCTGATGGGCATAAATGGGATTTCACCTCAGAGGGCAAACTGACAGGTGTGGGCCTCAAGAAGACCGAACAAGGGATCAATGTACGTATCCGTCCGGTGCTGACACAAGGCGAATATAGTTTCACTATCACCGTAACCGATGAATTGGGTAGCTCAAACAAATACGAGATCCCATTCAGGGTAATCAATGTCAAAGCACCAGAGTTGATAGATCAGCTACCAAACACTTTGATCGGTGTTGAGAATGATCCAATGACTCTTGACCTCAGCAAAGTCTTTAAGCCACAAGAATTACTTCAATTCACCTACAAAGCTACTTCCAGCAATGGGTCTGTAGCTTCGGCAGTGATCGATGGCTCAAAACTCACAATCAAGGCTTTCCAACCAGGTAAGACGACTATCGATATCACGGTATCCAATGGGTACTACGAGACTCGTACCAGCTTTGCAGTAACTGTCACCAAGAATGTGGATAGTCAAGTTTATGCTATCTGGCCTCTTCCTATGAAGGATAAGCTGAACCTTTGGGTCAATCCAAAGAGCTCAAAACCAGTGATTACGATCTATACCATAACAGGTGAAAAAGTATTGGATAAAACACTGATTGTAGACCACGAGGGAATGACAACCGTCAAGGTGAAGAACTTAGCTCCCGGCACTTACAGACTACTTGTTACAGGTACGGGCAATAAACCATACGAGCAGGTGGTTCAGAAGAGATAACCAATATACGGACTGATTAAGAATTATGAGAATTATGAATACCAAGCCTATTATCGGGGCTCTCTTCGCCCTTACTTTATCTATTTGCTCAGGAATCACCATGCAGGCTCAGAGTAGCCGTGTATTGCCATTCCTTGAGACACCATCAGATGCCCGTACAGCGGCTATGGGTAATGCTACATTGACCCAAACGGATCGTAACTATCTGTACACCAATCCAGCCTCAATCTTTAATGGCAACTCAAGGTTTACCATCACAGCAGGAGGATTGATGTTTAACACTCCTAAGAATGATTTTGTTAGTGGTAATCTACTTTTCGGTGCAGTTTCTGCGGGATACCGTTTCTTAGATCGCCACGTTGTATATGCAGGATATAGGTATCAAGGCGGTCTAAAGGTCGCTGGTCGCAGTTCTGACCAATTTGGCATGAAGAATAAGTCTTACTCTCCATTTGATTGGGCTTTGGATTTAGGGTATGCCTTTAAGTTTAATGACCAGCTTTCGGCATATGCGACTGGTAGCTTTATCCAGAGCTATACAGGTCGCACCGCTTACGCTGGTGCCTTTAGCATTGGTGCCAACTATTTGCTTGCACTATCAGAGAGGAGTGATCTCAATATAGGAGCCAGGGTCGCTGACTTTGGCACCCCTATCTACTATAGCAGTAAAGAAGGGTATGCTCTACCTATAAATATGCAACTCACTGCTGATTACGGACAAGCATTTAACGACAACCACAAAGTGCATGGGGTTATTGGTTGCAAGTATTACTTCATGCCTAATAAAGCACAAGTATTCCAAACCAATCTCGGTGCTGAATACACGATGTACAACATCGTAAGTCTTCGTGCAGGGTATCAATATGGCACCAAAGAGACGAGTCTATGGAGTGTAGGTGCGGGAGCTGCATACTATGGTGTGAAGCTTGACTTCGGCTACCAGAATGTAATCAATAAATTTGGGTCTGACAGGTTCATTCTCACATTGTCTTTTGATTATTAAGCTCTATAATTTCTAAAGAGAGATGTCGTTAGTGACATCATCATTTCTTTTAATAGATAGAGGGGTGTGCCACAATAAAGATTTGGCACACCCCTCTTTTTTATTGTCAATAACCACCATACCCTAAAAACACTCTGTTTCTCATGCAATCATCTCTACGGACATATCCTCATAGTATGACGTTTCCTAATACATACCCAAAACGGATACCCCAACTGAGATGTGCGATTATTGGTATCTTTGTTGACTGAGATTATATACTAACTATTTATCAATAGATATATGAAGACGAGATATCTTATCCTTACCGCATTGCTCCTACTGATGAGTAGCTGTGCCGGTAACCTCAAACCTCTTGACGGTCGTCAGGTGACTGTCGACCCGCAGCCCTTAGTATTGCAGGGTGGTGAAATACCGGTGACCATTACGGTCAGCTTTCCTCCAAAGTGGTTTAACAAGAACGCTGAGGTACGGATTACCCCTGTCCTGAAATTTGCTAATGGCGAAGTCTGGGGGACAACCTATAACTTCCAAGGCGAAAAAGTACGTGGCAATGCTACTACAATTCCTTACAGCACCCCTAAGAGCGTTACTCTTCACTCCAACTTCCGTTACAAGCCAGAGATGGCTAAGAGTGACTTAGTGCTTCTTTTCACGGCACGTATCAACGGCAAGGATGTTGCACTCCCTGAGCTAAAAATAGGCGAGGGCGTTATCGCTACTGAGGCTTTAGCCAGTGCCGATTATGCATCTCCGGCCATCGCTCCCGACGCTTTCCAAAGGATTATTAAGGAGTCGTACGATGCAGATATACATTTCCTAATACAGCAAGCCAATATCCGTAGCTCCGAACTCAACTCCGGGGATGTGAAAGAATGGAAAGGCATCGTGGAGAATGCCTCTATCACCCCTAATCAGGAGGTAGATGTAGAGGTGCAGGCTTACGCGTCGCCTGATGGCGGACAAGAGCTTAATGAAAAGCTATCGGCACAACGCGAAAAAAATACTTCTGCTCAAATCGAGAAAGACCTCAAGAGGGCTAATGTCGATGTCCCTATGAGTGCCCACTACACTGCTCAAGACTGGGAGGGCTTTAAGACGCTATTAGAGCAGTCCGACATCCAGGATAAAGAGTTGATTCTTTCGGTACTCTCAATGTACAAAGACCCCGAAACTCGCGAGCGTGAGATCAAAAACATCTCGAGTGTGTTTAGCCAGTTAGCCAATGAGATATTGCCACAGCTGCGTCGCTCAAGGCTGATAGCAAACATCAAGATCATTGGCAAAAGCGATGACGAGATATCGGCAATGGCACAGAGCAACCCTGGGAAGTTATCTAACGAAGAACTATTATATGCCGCTACCCTCACTAAAGATCCAAGCGAGCAGAGACGGATATACACCCAAGCTGCAAGCCTATATCCTAATGACGGGAGGGCCTTTAATAACCTTGGCGTATTGGCATATAGACAAGGTGATTATGCTTTAGCTAAAAATTACTTTGATAAGGCTATGGAGATAAGCCGTACCCCAGAAGTTCTCCTCAATCAAGGGCTAATGGAGCTACGTGAGAATAACATTGCACAAGCCGAGACCTACATTGGGCAGGCAACCAATGTACCCGAATTGGGAGAGGCTTTAGGGCTTATCTACCTAAGACAAGGCAAATATGCCGAGGCCGCCAAGGAGCTTTACGATATACCCACTAATAATGGAGTCCTCGCTCAGATCCTTAACAAGGATTACAATCGTGCCAATGAGTTATTCAAGGCTATCAACACGAAAGATGCTACGAGCTACTATCTCTTAGCTCTTATAGGGGCAAGGACAGCACAGGTAGATACAATAGCACAAGGCATTAAGGAGGCCGTTCGCCTCGATCCATCTAAGATAAGCCAGTTTACCAGTGACAAAGAATTCGCTCGCTACATGACCCAAGGCTTCTTTCAGGATGCCCTAAGGTAGGCGAATCATCATACACATACCACGAAAGGCGGAGTGGGGGGATTCCTGCTTCGCCTTTATCATACTTGGTAAAAAGATAACGGGTATTTATTCTGACCTTTGTCCACAGGACAACAAAGCCAATTTCTTGAATAAGATAGAGGTTTTTAGTAAATTTGCGATAGTAAGATTATACAGATAAATAAATGATGTAGCTATGGCAACAGATGAATTATTGACAACCGTAAGGGCTAAAGCTGAGGCTTGGCTATCGCCCAAATACGACGAAGCAACCCGCAAAGAGGTAGAAGCAATGCTTAATGATCCCGATACCTCGACCCTTGTGGAGGCTTTCTATAAAGATTTAGAGTTTGGTACTGGTGGGCTCCGTGGCATCATGGGAGCAGGCACTAATAGGATGAATAAATATACCGTAGGGACAGCGGCCCAAGGACTTGCTAATTACCTGATCAAAGAGTTTGGCAAGGATGCAGAGATTAAAGTAGCCATAGGCTACGACTGCCGGCACCATAGTAGCGAATTCGCCAATATGGTAGCCCGAATCTTTGCCGGCAATGGGATAAAAGCCTATTTATACGAAGCTCTCCGCCCTACTCCTATGATTTCATATGCTATAAGGGAGCTTGGATGCCAGAGTGGTGTGATGATCACTGCTTCACACAACCCTAAAGTTTACAATGGGTTTAAGGCATATTGGAGCGATGGTGCCCAGATGATTGCTCCTCACGATCGTAATGTTATCAGCGAAGTTAATGCGATTCGCTCCGTTGACGAAATAAAGTTTGACGGACCGGAAGAATTGGTGGTGATGATGGGCAAAGAGATGGATGACAAATTCATCAAAGAGGTACTCTCTAAACGTTTGTCCCCAGAAGTCATCAAACGTCAGCACGACCTTAAGATCGTCTTTACTCCACTGCACGGCACCAGTGGTCAGATACTCCCCCGCACCCTCAAGGAGGCAGGATTTGACAACGTCCACCCGGTTGAGGAGCAGATGGTCGTAAGCGGTGACTTCCCAACCGTGGTTTCACCCAACCCTGAGGAGGCAACAGCCCTCAAGATGGCGATAGAAAAAGCCAAAGCAATTAATGCCGAAATCGTAATGGCAACCGACCCTGATGGCGACCGCATTGGCACAGCCGTTAAAAACAAAAATGGTGAATGGGTATTGATTAATGGCAATCAAACCTGTCTCCTATATGCCTACTACGCCATTGAGAAGAGGAGAGAAGCTGGCGAACTAAAGAACAATCAGTACTTAGTAAAGACCATTGTCACCACCGACCTTATCCGTACGATTGCCGAGAAAAACGGCATAGAGCTATACGACACATACACTGGCTTCAAGTGGATAGCTAACGTCATCCGCGAGAACGAAGGTAAAAAGGAATACTTAGGAGGCGGCGAGGAGAGCTACGGCTATCTATGGAGCGACTTCGTAAGAGATAAGTGTTCGGTAACAGCTTGCCTTATATTTGCCGAGATAGCAGCTTGGGCTAAAGACAAAGGACAAAGTATCTACGAGCTACTCGAGAATATCTACTTGCAATACGGATATTCACTTGAAAAGAACGTCTCAGTGGTACGACCGGGGAAGAGTGGTGCAGAGGAGATCGAAGCCATGATGGTTAATTACCGCAACAATCCTCTAACCGATTTGGCAGGATCTAAGGTCATAGAGATCCTTGATTACGCATCACTCAAAGGCAAGATGCCGGACAATGGTGAGACATTTACACTCGATATGCCAACGACAAGCAACGTCTTGCAGTACCGGACGGAGGATGGCACCAAGCTCTCAATACGACCTTCGGGGACAGAACCCAAGATAAAGTACTACATTGAGGTACATGCCCAGCCTACAACACTTGAGGAATTAGAGGTGTCAAAGAAGCGTTCGACAGAGCGAGTAGGTGAGATAATGAAGCAATTAGGAATATAACATGTTACGCATTTAGCGGTGGCATAACTATGACGCCACCGCTAAATATCTTTTTGAGTAAATAATATGAAGAAAGGAACAATCGTCACCATCGTTATCGTAGTGGTGCTGGTATTAGTAGGACTTCGCTACGGCATTAAGTCCAATAATACTATGGTAGAAAAAGAGGAGAGTGTCCGTACAGCGTGGAGCCAAGTGGAGAATGTATATCAAAGACGTTCCGACCTTATCCCTAACCTTGTGAATACCGTTAAGGGGTACGCTACCCACGAGCAGTCGACGCTACAAGGGGTAATAGAAGCACGTGCCAAGGCAACCCAAGTGACCGTTAATCCTGATGAGCTGACACCAGAAGCCCTACAAGAGTACATGGCGACTCAGAATAATCTCTCGCAGGCTCTCGGTAGACTGATGGTCGTTGCTGAGCAATACCCTGAGCTTAAAGCCAATGAAAACTTCCAGATGTTACAGACTCAGCTCGAAGGGACTGAGAATAGGATCACTGCCGAGCGTCAAAGATTCAACGAGGTAGCTCAGGACTACAATACCTATATTCGCAAGTTTCCTCGCAACATAGTAGCAGGCATCTGTGGCTTCGAAAAGCAGGCTTACTTCGAATCAATAGCAGGGGCAGAGACAGCTCCTCGTGTAGAGTTTTAAGACCTAATATCCATAGTTCAATGCTCCACGATTCAGTTATTATCTTTAGTCAAAAGGGCACCGATCAAGAGCGAATATCGGGTTTGTGTGGTAATCATATCTGGAAGGCAAGGATCAGGTATTCGCTACTTAGATGTGCTCTGTACGTATGTGTGTGCCTTGTATTCCCGACAGCTCTTTCAGCAAAAGACTACAGACCGAGCGAGGTACCTAACGTACAAGTGGAGGACTATCGCCAATTTGTCAGCGATCCAACGGAGCATTTTACGATGGAGGAAAAGGCAGACCTGAATCAGCTACTTTATGATATTCGGGAGAGACATACGGCAGAGATCGTCTTAGTAGTACTGCCAGGTGTAGAGTACGATGACCCAGAGAGTTTCACCTTAGAGCTATTCAGGCTTTGGGGGATTGGCAAGAAGGCTGATAATAATGGCTTACTCATCCTTTACGTATATGGGGCACCAGGAGAGAGGATTATCCGTTTTGAGACAGGCTATGGGCTGGAGGGAGCGTTGCCTGACATCACTACTAAGCGTCTGACGAATAAGTATCTCGTACCTCTCATTAATGAGGGAAAAGATGCAGAGGCTTTCCGGCAAACGTTTGTGGCAATTGACCAAATCCTCAGCGAGGAATACGAAGCTCGTAACGATGGCAATACTCTTTTCTATGAAACGGAGCAGGATGAAGCTCTGCACAATACCCTATTTGCCTACTTAGGTACGTCCTTATTAGTAGGGCTTTTAGTAGCCATCGGCTTATACGTTAGATGGGGAAAAGAAAAGGAGCCAGTGCTTCAGCAAACCACGCTAAATAACGCGATTAGCCGTAGTGGATGGTTTGTATTAATCCTCCCTGCACTCGCTATCTTCTTGCCAATTTACTTGATGCTAAAAAGACGTACTACCCAAAGTATTACCCTTTGCCCTCGGTGTCACACGAAAGGGAGTGTTGCTCTCGTACCTCGCTCTATTGCCAAGAATTACCTCTCAGGTACACAAGAAGCCGAGGACAGAGTGGGCTCTATCCACTACAAGGTATATAAGTGTAACCAATGCGACTACCAAAGAATTGCCAAAGAGAGAGTGGCACTCAGTGGCTATGTTACCTGCCCTATTTGCGGTGCAAGGACGTACCGAAAGGAGGATCAACATCAAGTACGCAACAAGCTTATTGAGACCTACAAGTGTGCCTATTGCGGACACACCAAAACCGAAGTCACAAGGTTGCTAAATAATGGTGGAGGGTCGCATAGTGGCGGATTCGGAGGAGGCTTTGGAGGGGGCTTTGGAGGGGGGGCTTCTGGAGGTGGAGGGTCAACGACAAGGTTTTAGGCTCTAAATTTGGTGTTCCGACATTAGGCAAACCTTTCTTTTACTTCTGCCTTCAGGAGGCTGCTCTTTGTGGATTTGCAAAGAAGCAGTGTCGTTACACGGCTTCTACAAACTTCCTCAATACACAGGAAAATAATGTTTGTAATTATTTTCATAGAGGTCATAAACTCTAAAGCTTGATGAGGGCAGTTAATTCAATGAGGGAGGGCAAAGGGACCTTAGGAGCCTCGGAATAAAACGTCTCAGCATATCGCGTAGATATCTGGATATTATCGGTCTTAAATCTCATTCGTGCTGTACATCTAATACCTCTACCTCTAAGCATGGGCATATAGTAATGCCAAGGGAGATAAGGTTGATCTGCACTTATCACACCATTTGTAGCAGAGAAATATTGCACTCCACCCTCCATCAGAAATGGAGGGATTGGCTCGTAGCTCATCCTTAATGCTACTCCCCAGGTCACATTTTCCCGATGTACGTAACTTACGTTAGCCCGTACACGTAAATGGAGATGGGAATTGATGGCAAATTGTTGAGTCACTTTAGCAGTAGCACGCCACGACTTTTGCTCTTGCGTAGTTAGCCTAAGTCTGTTTTGCATAGCGTACCGCCCGTTTCGGTAGTTAGTGATAGCCGTAAGAGAGCATCCACGCCCTTTACTACCATGGCTATCAGGATTAATCCGCTTGTAAAGGTCGATAAGCATAACTCCTTTCCACCATTTCCAAAGGTCACCCGACCATATAATTTGGCAGCCCTTCTCGTTTTTTTGTGCTGAATAATGGCTGTCAACAAGACCATAAGGTGCTGAGTACATGGCACCTAAATACCTCAATACGACAGATAGATTGCCCCAATAATCATGAAAATAATTGGCTACGATATTCATCGCATGCCTATCTCGCGGAGCGATAAGAGCCTCGCCAGATAATCGCCAATTCCCTCTATGATATTGAAAATAGACGGATCCATTATTATTCGTCTTACGCTCTCCGTCTTTATGAGGTGGTAAAAGTGGGTGAAAGTCCTCGGTATGCCGGTACCTCAGGGTGTTAAGAATCGCCCCCACGATTAGGGCATCTGTTTGATATTCAAGTAGCACACCCCCTAAAGAACGATAGGCAGTATGTCGGTAACGCACTTCGGAAGCTGTCCGATGCTTACCCCCTGAATATACCGTGACGACTCTCCCATAAGCAAGCCGTGCGTCTATGGGTTCCACCCCATAAAATAAACCTATTTGCCAATAATCTTTGCGGAAACTACCCGCGACACCTCTTAAGAAACCACTTTCCCGAAATCCACTATGAGGGTGCAACCATTGTGGATTAATGGATGGTGCAGCTCCCTGTATCTCTGCACGAGAATAGTAGGACAGGTGCTGACCAAGCAGCACCCCTAAGCCCCCACCTACTCTATAATCACCAACGATTAGTGTGGTATTGGGTGTCCTATATTGATAACTCACGGAGAAAAAATCTCCAAAGCCCCTAAAGATAGGTTGCACGTTTTCGCCCCTATCGTTCTCAAAGACTACCGACCACGTATGGCGCTCGCCTTGGTGTGCCGAATACCTGATGCCCCAACCTAAGCCTTTATAATTATCGGCATTTCTTTGTAATTGCCCCTCAGTTCCTACATATATACTTTGCCGAAAAGGTGGTTTTCCTTCAGAGGTGAGTGTGCTAATGGTTAGGAACGGCACTAGTAATGGTAAGACCTCGATAGGAGCACCTTGAATGGTCTTAAGATCATATAAAGACTGAAAGACACCACGCTTAGAGCGCTCAAGTAGCAGATTCCTGACAAAAAAAGCGTCAAAAAAAGGAAGCTCTAAGAGTCGCTCTTCAGAGGCTGTATTCACGTCTATCGGCGTCTCTGAAAGCCGTATCAATCGTTCCTCCCACCCCTCACTATCCTCAATATTAGGGAGCCTATCAAGGAGTAGCTCAATGGCTCTTTCGGTAGAAATACTATCAGGTACAACCCCTTCTATATCTACTGACCCTGATGGGTAAAGAGCAACTTCGTCCTTAACGTTCGTGCCGAGCATCATTTCCGCACGGACATTAAGAGCAGAAAAAAGCAACGCAATACAACTAAATAAAATAGACATCAATGAGCGTCGAGCCAATTATCCCCCACACCTACATCCACTATTAATGGGACTGAGAGCTGTGGGCAAACACCCTCCATTTCTTCCTTAACAATGGCTATTAATCGGTTCACCTCTGCTTTAGGACACGAGAAATTGAGTTCGTCATGCACTTGAAGGATCATCTTTGATTGTAGCCCCTCAGTATTGAGCCGATCGGATATTCTTATCATCGCTACCTTGATAATATCTGCGGCAGATCCCTGCAATGGTGCATTAATAGCATTCCTCTCTGCTACACCTCGGACAACACTATTGGCAGAATTAATGTCCTTTAGATAACGCCTACGCCCCATAATCGTCTCAACGTATCCGTCATTTTTGGCTTTACTAACCACCGCCTCCATATATCGTGCCACGCCAGGGAACGTTCGGAAATAGCCATTAATTAAATCTTTGGCTTCACCAAAAGGAATTGACAATCGACTACTCAAACCATAAGTAGAGATGCCATAAATGATACCAAAATTAGCGGTCTTCGCCCGTCTCCTCAGATCTGGAGAGATCTCATCAGGTGAAATGTGGTAGATCTTGGATGCCGTCAGAGCATGAACATCAACGCCTTTTCTAAATGCCTCGATCATGGCTTCGTCACCCGAAAAATGAGCCATCAGCCTCAGCTCAATCTGTGAATAATCTGCAGAAACAAATACCTCGTCCTCATTTGGGTGCAAAGTAACGAATGCCTTACGTAGCTGTCTACCATCCTCGTCACGCACAGGAATATTTTGGAGATTGGGATTAGTGCTGGAGAGCCGACCCGTAGCTGTAGCTGTCTGATTGTAGGTAGTATGTATCCTCCCCGTCTTAGGATTAATCAACTGAGGTAGCGGCTCGATGTATGTACTGACCAATTTCCGAAGCCCTCTGTACCTGAGTATCATCGCCACTACTGGGTGAAGATGGCTGATTTTCTGTAGCTCTTCCTCTCGCGTTATATACTGCCCCGTCTTCGTTTTTTTAGGCTTATCCAATAGTTTTAGATGATCAAAAAGGACTTCCCCTACCTCCTTTGGAGAATTGATATTAAAGTCATACCCATCTACCGAATCGTGTATTTCATGGTCAAGCCTATCTAACTCTTGGTACAATTCGTTCACCGTCTCCGTGAGTACTTTTACATCAATCCTCACGCCCTCCTGCTCCATATCAAGTAGCACTTCCATCAATGGCATCTCCAAGCGATAGAAGAGATCCTCCAAGCCATCACGCTCCAATATTGGCTTTAACTTGCCATATAGCCTAAGCGTGACATCAGCATCCTCCGAAGCATATTTATAGACTGCTTCAGGAGGCAAAGCACGCATGGAGATCTGCTTTTTACCCTTCTCTCCTATCAGATCCTCTATTGGGATGGGTCGATAACCTAAATAGCTCTCTGCCATAGCATCCATACCGTGACGCAACTCTGGCTGGATAAGATAGTGGGCTATCATGGTATCCCAAAATGGACCCACAGTCTTTAGCCCATACCGCTCTATTACTTTGAGGTCAAATTTTATGTTCTGCCCTATTTTTAATATCGCCGAGTCTTGAAAGAGAGGAGCAAAAGCCGACAATTGGTGGCGAGCTTCCATCTCCATCGGAGATAGGGCTACGTACCAAGCTTCGCCCTCATGGATGGCAAACGAGATGCCTACAATGCCACACGTCATAGCATCAACCGAGTCTGTCTCGGTATCAAAAGCAAAAGCCTTACAACCCGAAAGACGCTCCACAAGAGCATTAATGCCCATCTCGTCCTGCACTAAATGATACGTGGCTCCCCATGTATCAATGGTGTCAAATCCACTCGCTAAGGGCGTCTCCTTTGGGACATCCATTTGATCAAATAGTGTCAAAGGCTGATGCGATAAGTCGGAGCTTCCGTCCTGAATATTCTCTTTAAGTTTATTGATCTTGGATCGAAATTCCAACGCTTCGTATAGCTCCAAAAGAGATTGCCAAAATACCCCTTTAGGCTTCATCTCCTCTAAAGAATAATCAACAGGTACATCCGTGCATATCGTCACTAAATCTCGCGACATCGCCAATTGCTCCTGCCCAGACACAAGATTATCCCTCATCTTACCTGTGATCTCATCAATATGGGTATAGATGCCCTCAATATCGCTATATGTCGTTAAAAGATCTGCTCCTTTTTTAGCCCCAATGCCCTTAATACCAGGAACGTTATCCGACGCATCGCCCCAAAGAGCGAGTAAATCAATAATCTGCTTAGTATCATGTAGCCCATATTTCTCCAGCACCTCTTTAGGACCTAATTCATCAAAACCACTTCCCCTTTTAGGACTTAAGATATGAGCATTAGGCAATACCAATTGTCCATAGTCTTTATCACCCGTAATCATATAGACCATACTATTAGGGTCGCGAGCCAATTGGGATGCCATTGTGCCTATCACATCATCTGCTTCGTACCCCTCTACTTCGTAATGCGGTACACCATAAGCCTCAACTATTTGTTTGATATAAGGGATGGCGAAGCTGATACTTTCTGGTGTCTTCTCTCTCTGTGCCTTATAGGCTTCATACACTTTCTTGCGAAAAGACCCTCCGGGGGGATCAAAAACGACAGCAATATAGTGTCCATCTGCCATCTTAAGGATTTCTTCAAAAGTATTGAGAAATCCAAATATAGCAGTCGTATCCTCGCCCTTTGAATTGATACGAGGGTTATTAAACATCCCATAATACCCTCTATAGATAAGAGCGTATGCGTCTAATAAAAATATCTTATTCATAGCCATAAATACACTCATAGGAATTATTAGGCATTGGACCTATCACATCAAAATTGCCCATAATGCGACCTTGAATAGCACCCAAAGTTACATTTTTATCTTGATATTTCTAATGAATCCTTAACACGAAGAAAAATCGTATCTTTGGACATACTATACTTTATCAAGTAAACCACTACCAACAGGAAATAATCATCCGATGGGACAGAAGAAAGAGCGTACGATTATTGGCTCAACGCATCTAAGGAAGCGAGGCGTCCCCCAAACCTGGCTCCCCAAAGGACTTGGCATGAGCTTTTTTTCCCCCCCAAAAAAAAGATTCCGATATCAAAAAGCGACCGACCCCTCTCCAAAGTCAAAGATCTGCTCAGTGTGTCACCCCCAAAAATTAGAAAATATAAGTTTATGAAAATAATCATAGATACCCTCAACACTACTTCTATCCTTATTATGTAAGTATGGATAATCTACACACGAATAAAAATATATGAATACAGTTCAGCAACTCAATTCCCACATCTTCACCAATAAGGGTGGAAATACATTAATAAAAGAGTTTGAGGGGGTGTTGCACCACAATCCTCAAATCAAAAATCTTGATGCTGTCGTAGGCTTTCTTCGCGCATCTGGTTACTTTTCTCTTCGTCCATTACTTGACGATATCCACAAAGTAAGGGTGCTTATAGGCATAGATGTAGATAAGTATATAGCAAAAGCCGATCGGCAAGGCAAACTTTTTTTTGGTGCTGAAGATGATGTTAAGCAGGACTATCTCCGTCTGATTCGCAAAGATATTGAAAGTTCCAACTACAGAAAGGAGATTGAAGATGGCATATTCCAAATGGTACAAGACCTCAAAAATGGCAAATTGGAATTACGTGTCCATCCATCGAAAAAAATACATGCCAAAATATATGTGCTCTATCCGAATGACTTCAACCAATATACACAAGGTATAGTTATAACTGGCTCCAGCAATCTATCTGGCAATGGCCTCGGCATTACTGAAGAACGGCAGTACGAGTTCAACGTAAAAATGACCCAACATGAAGATGTACAATTTGCCAAAGATGAATTTGAGCAATTGTGGGAAGAAGCCAAAGGTTGTGAGATTGTAGCTGATGACCTAAAAGTTCATATTGATCGTACATATCTAAAAAAAGATGTTACACCATACGATCTTTATATCAAGATGCTCATGGAGTACTTCTCTGACAGAATTATGGAGCCCGATAACAACGACCCTTTCGACATGCCAGAAGGTTACACTAAATATGACTACCAGATGGATGCTGTCATTGAGGGGTACCAAAAACTTCTCCGCTACGATGGTTTTTTTCTTGCAGATGTAGTAGGTCTTGGAAAGACGGTCATAGCGACAATGATTGCAAAAAAGTTTTTGATAGAGAATGGTAGAGACAATACCAAAATACTTGTGGTCTACCCTCCTGCCGTTGAACACAACTGGAAGACTACTTTCAAGGACTTTGGTATTGATAAGTATGCCAACTTCATTAGCAGCGGAAGTCTTTCGAAAATTTTGGACGAAGACAATTACAACTACTGGAACGCAGACGAATACGATCTTGTTCTGGTAGATGAGGCACACAAATTTCGTAGCCATACAACATTAGCTTTTGAGCAGTTGCAGGAGATTTGCAAGATGCCACGTTTGGAAACTGGCAATATACTTGGTTACAAGAAAAAGGTAATGCTCATTTCTGCAACTCCAATGAACAACACTCCAGCCGACTTATATAACGAAATATTGTTATTTCAAGACCCACGTCATTGCACAATCGATGGTGTCAGCAACCTAACAGCGTTCTTTTCACCTTTGATCGTTGAATTCAAAAAACTACGTAGCAACCCCGATGCAGATATCAGGGACTTCAAGAAGCTGGCAGAAAAAGTCCGCGACCGAGTAATTAAGCCTATTACTGTCCGTCGCACCCGAACTGATATCGAGAATGTGTCACGTTATAAGAAGGATGTAATTGGTTTCCCAAAAGTGGAGCGTCCTTTTGAGAGCAGATATGAACTTAACGAACATCTGGCCAATCTTTTTGAGCGTGCTATGCATACGCTTGACAAAGAACTGACGTACGCACGTTATCGTGCTATCGCCTACCTGAAGCCTGAAGCTTCCAATGATTTATATGACAATGCAGAAATCATCA
Organism: uncultured Porphyromonas sp.; assembly: GCA_934364985.1. Lineage (GTDB taxonomy): Bacteria > Bacteroidota > Bacteroidia > Bacteroidales > Porphyromonadaceae > Porphyromonas_A. The sequence goes on from CAKRMU010000005.1 coordinate 128,806, forward strand.
GTCGTAGTTTGGCTGGCATCCGTAAAAACGGACTTGTTAAACGTCTTGAGAGTAGCTTCTATGCCTTCCAAGTTTCTATTCAGAAATTTCGCCAAGCTAATCAAAATATGCTGGATATGTTTACGAATAACAAGGTGATTATTGCTCCTGATCTTAACATTAACCTCTTATTAGAAAATGGTTTGTCGGAAGAAGAAATAGAAGAGAAATTGAATGTCAGAGCAGAGGTGAACCCCAAGAACGCTGTATTCCGTGCTGATGACTTTGACCCTGAGTTTATCAAGATGCTACAAGCTGACCAAACCATCCTCGAAAAAATGTGTAAAGATTGGCAAGAGGTTTCAGATGACGACGACTCCAAGTTTGCCAAATTTAATGAACTGATGAAACATAAGCTATTCAAAGCAGACCATAATCCCGAACAAAAACTTGTGGTGTTCTCGGAATCGGTAGATACCATTAAATATCTGGAACGTCGCATCAATCGTCCCGATGTTTTGGTTATTTCATCAGACAATCGTAAAGAGCAGTTTAAGACCATCCGTGAAAACTTTGATGCCAACTACAAGAAAAAACTTAATGACTACAACATCATTCTGACAACTGATGTATTGGCTGAAGGTGTTAACTTACATCGCTCAAATGTGATTGTTAACTATGACACCCCATGGAACTCCACTCGCCTGATGCAACGTATCGGTCGTGTGAATCGTATTGGTTCTGTATCGAAGCACATATACAATTATGTGTTCTATCCATCACGTGAAGGAAACCGAGAAATCAATCTTAACCAGGTTGCTGTCAGCAAAATACAAACCTTCCATTCCACATTTGGCGAAGACAACCAGATATACTCTCAAAATGAAATTCTTGACCGCGATCTAAGCAAGCTCTTTGATGAGGCCATAAATGAACAAAAGAAGGACTTCAACCAAGAAATACTCTATTACGAAGAACTGCGTTCGCTCTATCACACCAACAGAAGGGAATATAACCGCATCGCAAAGCTTTCACTGCGTAGTCGTACGGGACGTAAGCCTCGCACAGTTGATGGCGTTACCCTTTCTGGTGATACTTTAGTCTTCCTTAAAACCAATTTCAGAAAGATGTTTTTCCTCGTTTCAGAAAGTGCCGAAGAAATCTCCGTACTTGATGCTCTGAAATACTTCAAGGCTTCTGCCGACGAAAAACAAGTGGAGCGAAATGAAAAGCATCATCAACATGTTCAGAAAGCTCTAGTAGCGTTTCGTAGCATCCGCGACAGCGAAATTCTACAGGAAGAGACAGAAAAGGAAACGCAAGGCAACATGGGTGCACAAGTAACAACGGCCATCAGCCTTCTTTCCAATTTTATGAGAGAGATTGATGACAATGACCTCTATTTGAAAGTAACACAGCTAAAAACATTAGCTGAGCGTGGCGTCATTACCTACATACCGAAACGTCTACAACGTATTCAAAAAGATTTGCGCCGTACGAGTGGTAAGGCTCGTATGACGCATGACGAAGCGTTGGCAGAGATTATAGAAATGGCAAAGAAATATGCCCCATATTATATGGCAGAGGAATCTTTATTCAACGAGGAAGAGACTGAAGCCGAAATTATATTATCAGAGACATTCAAATAAACATACAAAACATACCGCCTTATGAATTACAAAGAAGTCATAGAATCAAGATACAATCGTGAAGCTTGGCAGCAACTTCTTCACGACATTTTCCGTAGCAAAGTCAGCTTCTGGAAAAGTCCATCACAAGTACATGTAACAAGCCATATGGCAAAACAGGCTCTTAACTTAGGTAAGATTTCACTTGCTGATGGCGAGTCCATTGCCATTTACGAGGTAGAGCTTACAGAAAAAGTTGAGATTGAGCGTAATCGTAGGGGAATACGTAATATGCTTACCTCAGACTGGAGGAATATGGGATATGCTGGAGCTTTCATGTTCTGCTATCGGAAGGATGAAAGCATACTCCGCTTCTCATACGTAAGTGAGACATGGGGTTTTAATAACGAGGGCGAGTATGAAAAAATATCGACCGACACCAAACGCTATACCTATCTACTTGGAGAAGGACGTGGTTGTCGCACAGCCATAGAGCAGTTCGGAATCTTGAAAAATAGCACACAAACTTTGAGCGACATCACGGCAGCCTTTTCAGTCGAAGCATTGACCAAACAGTTCTACAAAGATTTGTTTGAGTGGTATCAGTGGGCTATTGACGACTCGTCAAATGTTACTTTTCCTAATAACACTGTTATTGAAGAAGATGATAAAGACGACATAGAGAAGAAGATTATCCGCATGATAACCCGAATCATGTTTGTATGGTTTATTAAACAGAAAGATTTAGTGCCCCATCACCTCTTTGACATTGACTTCCTCTCCACTATTTTAAAAGACTTCGATCCATACAGCACTACCATTGGCAACTACTACAATGCCATCCTTCAAAACCTATTCTTTGGCACTTTGAATCGAGCGATAAATGATGAGGAGGGCAATACCCGTAAGTTTGCCACGTCAAGCAAGAGAGACGTGAAAACCCTATATCGTTATGCAGAAATGTTTGCCATTAGCGAGCAAGAGGTCATCAACTTGTTTTCTGAAGTACCTTTCTTAAATGGCGGTCTTTTTGAGTGCTTAGACAAGACTAAATATATCGATGGAGTGGAGCAGAGCTACAACTTTGATGGATTCAGTCGTAATGATATGCACTTTGCTGATGGACGGTTTAAGCACCGTGCTGTCGTGCCTAATATTCTTTTCTTCGAGCCAGAGAAAGGCTTAATTTCTATCCTAAGCCGTTATAATTTTACCATCGAGGAGAATTCTCCCGAAGAGCAACAAGTGGCACTCGATCCTGAATTGTTAGGGAAGGTCTTTGAGAATCTTCTCGGAGCATATAATCCTGAAACCAAAGAAACTGCTAGAAACCAAAGCGGATCATTCTATACCCCACGTGAGATTGTCAACTTTATGGTTGACGAAAGCCTTATCGCTTACCTTGGTGATAATGACTTCGTCCGATCCCTATTTCGCAACGACTTTAGTTTTGACCCCTCTAAGACAGAGGAATACAAACAGATTGCCGATAAATTAAAGACAGTAAAGGTGCTTGACCCGGCCTGTGGTTCTGGAGCTTTCCCAATGGGGCTATTGAATAGAATGGTTGACATACTGGAGCGTATTTCACCGGATGAGCATGTCTATGACTTGAAACTATCCGTTATAGAGAACTGCCTCTACGGAAGCGACATCCAGAGTATTGCAGCACAGATTACTAAATTGCGCTTCTTTATCTCTTTAATATGCGACTGCGAGAAAGATCCGTCAAAGCCTAACTTTGGCATACCTACCCTCCCTAATCTCGAAACAAAGTTTGTATCAGCCAATTCTTTGATCGCTAAAAAGAAAAAGCCTATTCAAAGAAACCTTTTTGAGAATCCGGAGATAGAGACAACAAAAAATGAATTAGCCGATATCCGCCATAAGCATTTCTCTGCTAAGTCAGCATCCACAAAATATCGCCTAAGAGAGAAAGACCAAGTACTGCGGGAGAAATTAGCCAAACTCCTATCCGATGATGATAACTTTGCCCCAGAGGATGCAAAACAATTGGCGGCATGGAACCCTTACGACCAGAACGCTGTTAGTCCGTTTTTTGACCCAGAGTGGATGTTTGGCGTTACTGAAGGCTTTGACATAGTGATTGGAAATCCGCCGTATATCCAGCTTCAGAATAATGGTGGCGAACTGGCAAGATTATACGAGAATTGCAATTATTCTACCTTTGCTCGCACTGGTGACATATATTGTCTATTCTATGAAAGGGGCTGGCAACTCTTACAAGAGGGTGGGCATCTTTGCTATATTACTTCCAACAAGTGGATGCGTGCAGGATATGGCGAGAAGACCAGAGAGTTCTTTGCCGGTAAGACTAACCCAATATTACTGATTGACTTCGCAGGAGTGAGGATATTTGAAAGTGCTACAGTTGACACTAATATCCTGCTTTTCGCGAAGACAAATAATCAGCATAAAAC
>CAKRMU010000006.1 GCA_934364985.1 uncultured Porphyromonas sp.
TTTGAAGGTTACGCAACGCGCAGAAGGATAATGCAGTAGATAACTAACTAAATCGTAACCTATTACTATCAAGAGCGATTAACCAACGCTCATTTCCAATAAATTACACTCTTTTCGTAACTTCATGGGACAAAGATACAATTTTCTGCGTAATAATTAGTGACCTTAATTATTGTGTTTTTTCTTGAATGACCATTCGTAATGGCTCACAATTAAAGTATGCTGTGTCGCCGTAAAAAAACAGGTGCTAATTGTGGTGAGTAGCATTCAGTGATACTGCTTCCTCCTATATTGGCAAGCGAAAAATCGGATACTCGGTATTTGTCCGGACGAATTCCCTATATTCGCCCGGACGAATATCAGGTATCCGCTAAGGCGTATTATGGGATGCCATTTTGGGGACTCTCTGATATCCATGTGTTAGTGGATTTGGAGTATCTGAGATTATTATTTTCTGAGTATTTAAGCGTAATGAGGAATAGTAGTCCTTTCACGATACCTAATTTTATGGGTGAGTTACCTATTTATGACAACATTCTCTGGATGTTGACGCAATGGGAAGTAGCATTCGGCAAAAAGTAGTACCTTTGCATAAGTTTTAGTGTGACCTATGATTTGTATTTATAAGGATTGACATAAAACGATAATAGGCAGATAGTTCACGACTCAAAGAACGATTCATTTTTATGGAGTATAACCATCAAGCGATCGAAAGGTATTGGCAAGATTATTGGCGTAGTCACGGCACTTATAAGGTGTCAGAAGACCCTAAGCGTCCTAAGTATTATGTTTTAGATATGTTCCCTTATCCCTCCGGAGCGGGGCTACATGTGGGGCATCCGTTGGGTTATATTGCCAGTGATATCATGGCTCGTTATAAGCGTCACGAAGGCTTTAATGTACTTCACCCTATGGGTTATGATGCGTATGGGTTACCTGCTGAGCAGTATGCTATCCAGACAGGTCAGCACCCAGAGGTGACGACTCGTGAGAATACCGCTCGTTATCGTTCGCAATTAGATCGCATTGGGTTTTGCTTTGATTGGAGCCGGCAGGTAATGACGTGCGACCCTGAGTACTATCGATGGACGCAGTGGGCATTTATTCAGATGTTTCATAGCTACTATGATACGAGGTTATCTAAGGCACGTCCGATAGTTGATTTGGTCAATCACTTTGAGCAGTTTGGCACTGATGGGATAAGTGCAGCTGGGAGCGAAGAGCTTTCGTTTACAGCTGCCGAATGGTCTGCTATGAGTCTTAGTGAGCAGCAATCGTGTCTGATGAATTACCGACTTGCGTACCAAGGTGAGACGGTTGTCAATTGGTGTGAGGAATTAGGTACAGTACTGGCTAATGACGAAGTAAGTGAGGGACTCTCTGTACGAGGTGGTTTTCCCGTGGTGCAAAAGCGTATGCGTCAGTGGCAATTGCGTGTTTCGGCATACGCTGAGAGATTACTTAATGGTCTTGAGCATTTGGATTGGACGAATGCTCTTAAGGAAACACAACGTCATTGGATTGGTCGTTCGCAGGGTGCTGAGGTACATTTCAAATTAGCGGATAGCGATGAGCGTTTTACCGTTTTTACCACTCGTCCTGATACTTTATTCGGGGTGACCTTTATGGTACTCGCACCCGAAAGTCCTTTAGTGAGCCATGTAACAACACCGAGTGCTAAAGCAGCGGTGGATAAGTATATTCAAGAAAGTCAACATCGTACGGAGCGGGAACGCATGGTGGGTAGGATGGTCAGCGGTGTTTTCACTGGGGGCTATGCTTTGCACCCTATTACTGGGGAGAAACTTCCGATATGGGTAGGAGATTATGTATTAGCCGGTTACGGCACAGGTGCAGTAATGGCTGTGCCAGGTCACGATGTACGCGACTTTGCATTTGCTAAGGCGTTTGATTTGCCTATCGTAGGAGTCGTAGTACCTAAGGGTAATGCCTTACCTAATAATCAAGATGAATGGACCGAGGCGATAGATAGTCACGAGGGCAAACTGGTGCATTCGCAGTTCTTAGATGGGCTTGATGTAGATGAAGCGATCGGTAAAATGATTAGTTTTCTTGAGGAAAACCACTTAGGAAAAGGTCAGGTCAATTATCGTCTTAGAGATGCTATTTTCTCACGGCAAAGATATTGGGGCGAACCCATTCCCATTTACTATAAAGATGGCATCGCTTATACCGTTTCTGAGGACGAGTTGCCATTACTTCTGCCTGAAGTGAGTAGCTATCTGCCTACTGAAACTGGCGAACCACCATTAGGGCGTGCCAAAAACTGGAAGACCAAAGACGGGTATCCTTTGGAGCTATGTACGATGCCAGGATTTGCTGGTAGCTCTGCTTATTATTTAAGGTATATGGATCCACATAATTCTGAATCATTAGTCTCAAAGGAGAATAATGACTATTGGCGACAAGTGGATCTATATTTCGGAGGCTCGGAGCACGCTACTGGTCATCTCATATATAGCCGTTTTTGGAATATGTTTTTGTACGATCTTGGGTACATATGTGAGGAAGAGCCTTTTAAGAAGTTAGTGAATCAAGGGATGATACAAGGACGCTCAAGTTTCGTGTATCGCCTTAAAGGCACAAATAAATATGTATCTCAAGGTCAAAAAGAGGGGTATGATGTCCAGCCTATTCACGTAGATATTCATTTGGTAAATAACGATAAGCTTGACATTGAGGGCTTTATTAAGTCTCAGCCAGATAGGACTGATGCCGAATTTATTCTTGAACCAGATGGTAGTTACGTGTGTGGTTTCGCTGTCGAGAAGATGAGTAAAACGTACCTCAATGTGGTCAATCCAGATGACATAGTAACAGGATATGGTGCCGATACATTGCGCGTTTACGAGATGTTTTTAGGGCCATTAGATCAGTCTAAACCCTGGGATACGAATGGAATAGATGGCGTATTTAGATTTTTGCGTAGGGTATATGGGCTTTTCTTTGACCGTGAAGACCACTTCATCGTTAGCGATGAAGTGCCTACAAGAGCAGAGCTTAAGACTTTGCATACTTGCATAAAAAAGGTGAGAGAGGGACTGGAGAGTTTCTCGTTTAATACTTGTGTAAGTGCCTTTATGATATGTACTAACGAGTTCGTTTCTGCGGACTGTCATAAACGTAGTATTTTAGAGCCTCTCAGTATTTTGCTATCACCATTCGCTCCGCATTTGGCTGAGGAGATGTGGCGACTATTGGATCACGAGGAGAGCATTGTTGATGCTCGTTACCCTTTGTGTGACGAGTCGTATCTTGTGGAAGATGAAATAACCTATCCCGTATCCTTTAATGGCAAGGTGCGTTTTCAGATAACCCTCCCCAAAGAATTGTCTAAGGAAGAGGTGGCGAAAGAAGTACAATTATCCACTGAAATGGAGCGTTACCTTGAGGGTAAACCGATACTAAAGGTAATCGTGGTTCCTGGCAGGATAGTGAATATTGTCACACCTAAGTAAGTAAAAAATATCCACTATTTCATCCTAAATGCACATTGAATTATAAAATTAATAACATATTTATTGTAGAGAAATGACATCTTTAACAGCTTCAAAATCAGGTACCCACAAGGGCTTTGCTTACCTTAAAGATTACCTCTTTATCACACTAGGTTTGCTAATATACTTAGTATCCTATTTCAGTTTTGTCTACTATCATAAGATCACAAGTGGTGGATTAGCTGGTATCTCATCTGTGATTAGTTGGGGCTTTAAGATCCCCTTTTATATCCCTTATAATGCGATAAATATCACCCTCCTTTTGGTGGCTATTAAGGTGCTTGGTTGGAGGTTTAGCCTGAAGACAGTGTACAGCGTTTCCGTACTTGCTTTGGCAGTTCCCGCAATTGAGAAGTACATATTGCCTACGTTTGAGGCCTCTATTCCGCTTAAGGATAATGCCCCATTAGCGATGATTCTTGGTTCAATATTGATCGGTATCAGTTTAGGTATTGTCTTCTCAATGAATGGCTCAACGGGCGGTACAGATATTGTGGCTGCCATCATCAATAAGTACAAACAAGTATCAATTGGAAGGGCACTAATCTATATCGATGCTCTGACACTTACAGCCAGCTGGTTTATCTTTGAAGATCCTGATAAGCTGGTATATAGTATGCTTCAGGTATTGATAACCAACTTCTCAGTTGACTATTACCTTAATGGTTCTCGGCAAAGCATGCAGTTCTTTATCATTACTAATAAGCACCAAGAAATGGCGGATCATATTCTTAAAGAGGTAAATCGAGGGGTAACATTCCTTAAAGGTGAGGGGGCTTATTCACACCAGGATGTAAAGATATTGATGGTTATTGCTCGTAAAACTGAGAGTACAGCTATCTTCCGTACTGTAAAGGAGGTTGATCCTAATGCCTTTATCACACAGAGCTTAGTCCGTGGAGTATATGGTCAAGGCTTTGATATTATTAAGGTGAATAGTAAAAAGAAGGTCAAGAAGAATGCCCCTGATGGTATTAGTGCAGAGGCAGTTGCAACTATCGAAGGAAAATAATTAGTGGTGACTACTATGAGGCTTCTTTTCGCGTCGCATAACGATCACAAGACGGATGAAATCAGGTCTATATTTAAAGCAAGTGGCTTAGATGTAGAGCTTATTTCTCTTAAAAACTTGGGCGACGATGAGGAAATTGAGGAGAGTGGAGAGACCCTTGAGGAGAATGCTCTTTTGAAGTCACGTGCTGGTTATCTACGGCATCATATGAATACGTTTGCCGATGACACGGGCTTAGAGGTTGATGCTTTGGGTGGTCGTCCTGGTGTTTATTCTGCTCGTTATGCGGGGAATCAAGCTTGTGCAGAGGATAACCTGAAGAAGCTTTTAGGAGAAATGCAGGGTGTTGAAGATAGACATGCTCGTTTCCGTACTGTGATATCTCTCATAATAGATGGTGAGGAGTACCAGTTTGAAGGTGAGGTCTCGGGGGATATCCTTTCGGAATGCCGAGGCGGTGGTGGTTTTGGTTATGACCCTGTTTTTCAACCCAATGGTTCGGCATTAACCTTTGCTGAAATGAGCGAAGACGCAAAAAATGCTATGAGTCATAGAGGAAGAGCCCTTGATAATTTGATAACTTTTTTACGTACTTATACTAAATAATGGAGTTGCCTGCCTTTCAGTTTCCTCTAACGAGTCCTCAGCCATCAGCTATGAGATTGAGCGACTTATTGAGTGATATTCGAGGGGTATTACAGCGTGCGTTTAATGGTACCTACTGGGTAACTGCTGAGGTCTCAAATGTTCATTATTCTGCACACAATGGTCATGTGTACTTTGACTTAGTTGAGACAGATCACGGTGTCAAATGTGCCTATGCTCGGGGTAATCTTTGGGCGAATATAGCTTCTCGGGTTTTGCCAAAGTTCAAAGAGGTGACAGGTGGCAGTATATCCATTGGGATGCAGATTATGCTACTTGTCAAAGTGGATATGCATCCCCAGTATGGGATATCGCTAACGATCTACGATATAAATCCGGAATATACTCTTGGGCATTTAGAACGTCTGAGGCAGGAAACGATAAAGAGATTGCAGGAAGAGGGCGTATGGGGTTTGAATAAGCTCCAAACGCTCCCTTTTCTTATTCAAAAAGTGGCAGTGATTACTTCTCCTACAGCTGCGGGTTGGGGCGATTTCCAAAATCAGATAAATGAGAATAAGGTGGGAGCTTTATTCAAATTATCGATGTTCGTAGCCTCTATGCAGGGCAATGATACTACTCGATCAATACACGAGGCGATGAATGCCATTTTATCCAGTAATGAAAACTTTGATGTCTTGGTTATTATAAGAGGTGGTGGTAGTAAAATGGATCTCTCTGCTTTTGATGAGTATCACCTCTGCTGTCTTATTGCCAATTTTCCTCTGCCTGTCATTACAGGGATAGGACACGAAAGAGATATTTCTGTTGCTGATATGGTGGCTCATACGTCGCAAAAGACTCCGACTGCTGTAGCTGAATTTCTGCTTCGCAATATGGAGGAGGTTATTCGGCAATTGCATCGTGCAGAAGAGCGTGTGACCAACACCCTTGAAAGGCGTAATGAAGAGCAGATACTGCACTTAAATAATCTCTCTCAGAGGGCACAAGTAGTACTTAAGGAGTTGCAACAAAAACCGCTTATTTCTTTAGAAACTTATTCTAATAGGTTGTCACATCTATTGGTTTTGATGATTTCGAAGCAGCAACAATGCCTTGACTATTTTTTGTTTCGTGCTCATCGGACAGCCGATTTGTTCAAGTCTTATTTCCTCAATCTCCAGAGCTACAGCACGAGGGTTTATAGTGTTATTAAGCTACTCAAAGAGATGAGTAATGCAGATAAAGAGCGAATTAGCTACCATGCTAATCATCTTGAATACTACCTCACTAATTACCCCGATAAGCTACAGACTCAGCAAGGACAATACGATAAACTGATCAAACTATATGACCCGACAAATATCATTAAGAGGGGGTTTATGCCTATCTTAAAGAGGGGAAAAACGATTCAGAAAACGGCTGACTTATCTGTGGACGACGATCTTACGATCTTCCTCCTTGACGGAGAAGCTGTCACTAAAGTACAATATATTAAGCACGATAATAATGAGTAATAAAGAGATAAAAGACCTAACTTACGATGAAGCAGTAGCCGAAATAGAGTCGCTATTATTTGAGCTTGAGGGTAATCAATTGCCCGTGAATAAGGTCTTGGAGAAAAGTAGGCGAGTAGTGGCGTTAATAGGCTTTTGTAAAAGGGAGATATCTAAAGTCGGCACCGAAGTGGATGATATCCTTAAAGAGCTAAGGCAGGATACTCAGACTTCAGCATCTGATGGCCAATAATTATAATATGGTAGTTAAATAAAAACGGTACTTGGAATTAACCAAACTAGATACTTGGTATTCGCTTCGGCTAATTCCAGGTATTTGTCAAGGCTAATACCAAGTATCCACTTATCCGAATCTTTTACTAACGTGTAAATGAATTATTGCACTATCTGTGAATTGGGGCTACAAAGGTATGCCGTAATGCAAGTAGTAAGAAGTCATGAGGTCCAAAGCTTTTACGGAGCTATGCGGACCAATGACCAGTTACCATCTGACTGCAGCTCGTAGAGAAAACGATCATGCAAGCGACTCTCTCTTCCTTGCCAAAATTCTATCCTATGAGGAGTGACTTCAAACCCACCCCAGGTATCTGGACGAGGCACTTTGCGGAAAGTACCGGTATATTTCAGACTTTCTTTTGCAAATTCAGTGACAATAAAGGAACGACCTGGTATCGGATGGCTTTGAGGGGATATTCGAGCTCCCACTCTACTAGTATACGGCCGTTTGTCAAAATAAGCGTCACTGACTTCAGGGGCGACGTGCTTACAGGTGCCTTCGACATGTATTTGTCGCTCTAATTGATGCCATAAAAAAGTGATTGAGACATTTGGATTACTGGTTATCTGTTGTCCCTTTCGGCTCTCGTAGTTGCTATAAAATATGATTTTTCCATTATCCAATTCTTTAAGTAGGACAGTGCGGGTTGAGGGATGACCATCGGGTGTAGATGTCCCTACGATGATAGCTGTAGGTTCGATAACCTTAAGGTTGATGGCCTCCTCGATCCATTCCTCCATCTTGACAATGGGATCGCTGGGCATGTCCTTTCGAGATAGGCTTCCTACTTTATAGTCTCTTCGGATGTCTTCTACATGTAAGTCCATAGTCGTGTATTATATATTGTATTAATAAGATTCAGTTTCGCCAAAAGCTACGATGAAGTACCGTAAGCACAGTGAATATCTCTAAACGACCTACAACCATCAAAACACTGAGGAGTAGGGTATTAAAATCACTAAGTACAGAGAAATTGCTCATCGGTCCAAAAGCACTCAAACCTGGTCCTGAGTTAGAAATTGATGCGACGGCGGCAGAAACCGAATCGGTAAACGAAAAGCCCTCAAGAGAGATCGAAAAAGTAGCTATGATGATAAGTGTCAAGTAGGCATAGAAGAAATTGTATACTTGCGTAACGACTTTGTCCTTAATCACATTGCCATTATATCGCAAAGGTACTACAGCTTGAGGGTGCGTGCGACGCGTAAACTCATTGAGTAGATTTTTGGTTAAGATATTAAAGCGTATCACTTTAAGACCACCACTTGTTGAGCCTGAGCAACCTGCTACAAACATAAGGAAAAGTGCCATTACCCAGAATGGACCTCCCCAGAAGTTGTAATCTTGTATCATATATCCTGTTGTCGTAAAAAGACTAACAACCTGAAAAGCAGCATGCTCGAGGGCTTTTAGAAACGACGAATAGTAGCCACCAAAGTACAGCCATAGGGCAGAGGCTAATGATACAAGTAGGATAATACTGACGTACCATTTAAATTCTGAGTCTAATAAAAGTTTTTTAGGCTGTTTCTTTACAATTGCAAAGTAAAGTAGTGTGAAACTCGTCCCTCCGATAAACATAAAGCACGTTAGGACAATATTTGTATATCTCGACCCGAATGTCGCAATCGAATTATTATAGGGTGAGAAGCCACCTGTGCTGATACATGTAACAGCATGACACACTGAGTCATATAGGGAAAGTGGACCAGTCCAAAGGAGAAGGACACAGATGATAGTAAAGATACAGTAAATAAGCATTGTCCACTTTGCCATCACTCCTATACGAGGGACGAATCTATCGTGTGTTACTCCCGATGTCTCATGGTCGTATACCACTGAGGCATTCTCTCCACTCAGTGGTATTAGTGCGACTAAAAATACGATAATCCCAATACCCCCAATCCATTGGGTGATGCTTCTCCAAAAGAGAATGCTTTTAGGCAGAGCTTCAATATCACTGAGTATGGTACCTCCTGTCGTTGTAAATCCTGAAACTGCTTCGAAATAAGCATCTGCGAAGCACGGGATAAAGCCCCCAATCCAGTAAGGCATCATACCTAACAGAGAGATGACAAACCAGCTAAGGGAGACGGTCACCATACCCTCACGGCGACCTGTATCATACTCCTTAAACCCACGTCCGATAACAAATAAGAGGACACCTAATACCGCATCCATCCCAATAGTGTATAGGATGGACGTCATCCCTTCGTCGTGATAATAGTGCGAAACGCCTGCCGCTATAAGCAGAAAGAATAGTTGCAATAGGCATAGGATGCCCATTACGGTTGCTACGAACTTATAGTTGAATCCTCTTTTAGTGTTATATTCATTATGGAGGTTGTGAAGGACAATTGACGACATCTTTTTGGCACTATCCAAATAGTTTATTTAACTCATTAACAGAAGCATTGTGCGAGAAAACCATCACCAAGTCGCCGGCTTGTATTTGTGTTTTACCCTCTACTAATAGCACTTCATTGCCTCTTAATAATCCTCCTAATGTGATATCGTTAGGAATGCTTAGCTCCATCACAGGCTTTTTAGTCACCAATGAATTTTCACGTACTTGTATCTCTAATACCTCGCCTTGTCCTATTGATAACGTCTTAGCATTAGATACGTCCACGTTAAGTAGGTATCTAAAGATTGCTGATGCCGCAAGTAATTTCTTATTAATAAGATTACCTATCTTCATCTCATTAGCTATATCAAGGTAATCTAAATTCTCAATCTGGCATACAGAAATAGGGATTCCCAAGCGCTTTGCATTGAGTGTGGCAAGCATATTACTCTCAGATGAGCTGGTTAGAGCAAGGAACGCCTCTGTCTTTTTTATGCCTTCGTTGATGAGTAAATTAGGATCTCTTCCGTCACCATGTATGATAAGCGTATTCTCTGGAACAATCTCTGAAAGCTTCATACATTTATCATAATCCTGCTCAATTATCTTAATATTGAGGTGTTCAGGTAGAGCTTGAGCCGTCTTAACTGCGATTCTACTTCCCCCCATAATAATCACTCGGTGGATCTCCAATTCCTTTTGCCCGCAAAAAGAGCGGGCTTTCTCCAAATCATTGGGCATAACAGTGAGATAGAGGATGTCATTCTCTTGTATCAAATGTGTACCTCTCGGGATAATGGTATCGTAATCTCGCACGATCGCAATAATGTGTATTACCTTTTGCGAAAGGTCGGCAAGCTCTTTCAAGGCTTTCCCTACGAGAGGTGAGTCTTTAGTCACACGAGCTGCCACTAACTCCAACTTGTGATTGAGGATACTCCAATATTGCTTTGCCCAAGGTAGGCTCAAGCTACTCACTATTTCCTTTGATGCGAGCTCCTCAGGGTACAACATATCATTGACCCCAAGGTTAGCAAAGTGGTTGCGGAACGTGGGCTTTAGATACTCGCTATTATTGATACGAGCCAAGGTCTTGCTAGCTCCCATTTGTGTGGCAATGTTGCAAGCCACAAGGTTGGCACTCTCCTCTGGAGTCACCGCAATAAAGAGGTCGGCATTGCCTGCCCCCGCATTTTGTAGATCGTTAAATGAGGTAGGCGACCCCACGACAGGCATCATTTCGAGCCTATTGTCATATGCAAATTGAAGATTCTCGGGGTTCTGATCAAGAAGTACAATGTCGTGGTGTTCGTGCGAAAGCATCTCGGCAAGATGTGTTCCCACTTCTCCAGCTCCTACTATAAAAATCCTCATAATGCCTGATATATTTCTAATGCTTTCCTGACCATAGATGCCTCATCCATACTCTCGTATTGGTGCTGTTGGGCAACCGCACCATGCTTAACAAAATGATCAGAAATACCTATCCTACTCACGTTGATCTCAGTATGGTTGTCAGAGTAGTACTCCAATATCGCACTGCCCATTCCCCCGGCGAGCGAACCATCTTCTACAGTAATGACGTGCGGGTATTGCTTAGCAATACGGTCAAGCATTTTCGTGTCGAGCGGTTTGACAAATCGTAAATTAACTAATCCTGGATGATATCCTTTGTCTTCCAAAATCTTGATCGCATTCAATGCGTCGTTTCCAATCGCTCCGTAGGTAATGAACACTACGCCTTCGCCTTGTATTAATTCTTGAGCTTTCCCGATCTCGATTTCCTCAAAAGGTACGTGCCAATCTACGCAGTTCCCCTTTCCTCTTGGGAAACGTATAATAAAGGGGCCTTCTGTATGGTGTTTATATGCTGTGTACATCATCAGCCGCAACTCCTTTTCGTTGAGGGGCGACATAATCGTTAGCTCAGGTATTGTGCGGAGGTAAGCGATATCATACACCCCGTGGTGTGTCATGCCGTCTTCTCCTACAAACCCCGACCTATCTAAGCATAGAATAACCGGGGCTTTTTGCATTGCTACATCATGTATCACTTGGTCGTAGCCTCTCTGTAAAAAGCTGGAGTAGATATTGCAAAAAGGTATCATCCCCTTTCGAGCTAAACCTGCAGAAAAGGTTACAGCATGCCCCTCAGCAATCCCTACATCAAAGACACGATTGGGGTGCCTTTCTTGCATAAAATTAAAGGAGCTGCCTGTGATCATAGCTGGAGTTATTCCCACGATACGTTCGTCCATATCTGCCAATTCGAGTAGGGTCTTTCCAAATATCTCTTGGTATTTAAGTGGAGTGTCAGGGTGGGGAAGGGTTACATTCCGTTCGCCCGTTATTGGGTCAAACTTACCAGGTGCATGCCACACCACTGCACTATCTTCGGCTGGCTTATATCCCTTACCTTTAATGGTTTTAATGTGCAATAGTTTGGGTCCGGTGAAGTCCTTAATACGATTAATGTGTCGAACGAGGTCGACGACGTCATGACCATCGGTAGGTCCAAAGTACCTAATGCTAAAGCCTTCAAAAAGATTGCTTTGGTCTGCGATTAGTCCCTTGATGCTATTATTGAGCATAAGTATGCTCCGCTTTTTGCCCTCATCTACCAGCCTGAGTTTCCTAAGACTTTGATAGCTTTTGTGCCGAATATCATTGTACACTTTGCTTGTATTAATCCGTACCAAATACTTACTTAGCCCACCAGTAATGGGGTCAATGCCGATGTGATTGTCGTTAAGTATTATCAGTAGATCATTGGGTTGTGACGAAACATTATTCAGACCTTCAAAAGCTAAACCTCCAGTCATTGCACCATCGCCAATAACGGCTACCACTTTTTTCTTTTCCCCCTTCATCTTGCTTCCTACAGCAATACCGAGGGCTGCCGAAATGGAGTTGGAAGCATGACCAGAAATAAAGGAATCGTAGCGACTCTCAAACGGATGAGTGAAGCCACTAATCCCACCCCATTGACGAAGGGTCTTAAAGTCTTTACGCCTACCTGTTAGAAGTTTGTGAACGTAGGCTTGATGCCCCACGTCCCAAATAATTTCATCATTCGGAAGATTAAGGGTGTAATGCAAAGCCACCGTTAGCTCAACCACCCCAAAATTGGCACCCAAATGACCTGGCACCACACTAAGATTTTCGAGTAAAAAAGATCTAATCTCTTCGCATAAGAGTGGTAGCTCATCAATTGAGAGTTTGTGGAGATCCGATGGCTCCTCAATACTATATAGCAATTTATACTTCTGGCTATTTTCGCCTTCCATCTTCTTATTCACTTGTTCCCACATCTACGAGTTTCCCGATTTCTAAGTGAGTGCAAAATATCGTGCTATATGCAATCCTCAATACGCCAATTGTTAATTGACAATCGTCCATAATACCAAATGGAATAGGCATTTAAGAGAATAATATTATCTTATAAAAAGCACTTTCGCCATCACGTAGCCACACTTATTGTGAAGCTCTTTTTGGGGAAAACTCTACATGCAAAGGTAGTTAATTCTTGCCAATGTAGCACTATTCAAATCTTTTTGTCTCAAAAAGCTCCAAGACTTATGCAGACCTACTATCGCTTGACACCACTAATATCTCCGCCATATATCGTATACCATAAAGTGCTGTAATCTCTTTGAATCGCATTAGTAGTGTGTCTTAATAGGAGTGTTTCGACCCTTATTAACCTCCTTCAGATTATTAGAGATAGAGGTTTGCGAAGTGGCATTATTAGGCCTTGGTGCACCCTTTTTACCTGCTGAGACAAAGGCATCTACCTTAGGGATTTCTTCGCGAATAGCTTTTACTCTTTTGCTATCACTGGGGTGAGTGCTTAGTAAATCGTTTTGCCCACCTTTGTCGCCTCTTGACATCTTGATCCAGAAGTTCTCAGCCTGATGATAGTCGTAGCCAGCAAGAGCCATTAGATATAGCCCGATGATATCAGCCTCATACTCGTGCTTGCGGCTGTAGGGAAGCGTAAAAAATGCAGTCGAACCTACATCGTATAGGATGCCGGCTAATTGCTGTGTGCCGTATCCTTTTCCTGCAAGCATTAGTGACAATGCGGTGCCTCCGTATTGTCTCAATATCTGCTGGCTCATGCGTTCATTAGCATGCTTTGCCATGGCATGTGCTACCTCGTGAGATACGACTGTCGCTAATTCGTCATCACTTGATGCAATCGGTAGGATCCCCTCATAGACAACTATTTTACCGCCTGGCATACAGAATGCATTGACATCCGGAGCTGCAATGAGGTTAAACTCCCATCGATAGGCATCCGCATCAGCCCCCATACCTATATTTCGCAGATAGGTGTCCGTTGCCTTAGCTATCCTTTGTCCAATATTCGCTACACGTCGTGTTGCAGCTTGATCTTTGCTCTTAGGGGCATTTGATATAAACTGTTGGTATTGGGCAAAACTTGCCTCCAAAACATAGCTGTCGGGTACTAAGTTAACACGATTCCGACCACTTATAGCTACCGTTGAGCAGCTATAAAGTCCGATACTAAGTAATATTGCCATTACTGCGATCCTTATCTTTTCCATAACACTTCCTTACTATTTATATGTTAATGGTTATTATTTACATAATTCATGAATGAAGTGGGTAAGCTTCATTACTCACCTCAAAGATAGCTAAAAAAGTAGCACGTAGCACCAATAATGTATATTGTGGTTAGGGTTACTTATAATCATCCAACCCATTTTGCCTGTAATTGATATGATACATACAAAAGTTATTTGTAGCGTGTAGATTGTCCCTTTTGGTAAGTCTTGGATGTGTCATATTTCAAGTTCATGATACATCGGGTGTAATTAGTTGATTCATAGAAGCTTTATTTTTCCTAATAGAATATGATATTAGTTGAGATGAATTCCCTATATTCGTCTCGGTCAATACCAGGTATTCGTTAAAGTGAATTTAGGGAATTCGTTTTAGGGGATTCCACATATCGATTATTTATGAGTAACCTTTGTATATGCTCGTGCCTTTTGGTATGTTTTTATCTATTGGGAGCTTAACAACTGCATTAAGTTTATTTTTCCCTTTAGTTGCTGGTATCAAGATGATTATTAAGTAAGAATAATCCCCGAACGCTCCCAATTATTCATATTTTTTAGTTGAAGTAAAAAGAAATGGCGTTACAATTTTGGCAGAATTAAAATAATTAGTACCTTTGCAACGCTTTAGTAGTAAGCAAATGTTTGATCTGCTAGCTCAGTAGGTAGAGCACAACACTTTTAATGTTGGGGTCTTGGGTTCGAGCCCCAAGCAGATCACCTCCATAATGAGAATCATTACGAAGTAGTACCATTAAAAGAGACGTCTATGACGAGCTTTTAATGGTACTACTTCGTAATGGTTCTGTAGAGTTATTATTTTGTAATCCCGCCTTATTCGAGAATTTATATTATGTCGGTTGGGCGAGAATAGAGCGTTCTGTTGAAGCTTTAATTTCGCAAGATTATTCGTCTTTTCTGGGAGCTATTGGCATTCATAGAAAAAAGGTAGTGTCCCAAAAGATCGGATAACCTTTTGGGACACTGCTAAAAAATAGGTCATTAATGCTTCATCAATTCATCAACAGATGCTTTAAGCTGAGCGTCGTAGTTCCTGAGATTTTCTTCAGGGGTGTTGTATATTAGGATGTCAGGATTAAGCTGTTTATTCTCCAACGCATTGCCTTCGAGATCGGTTACCGTCACTTGTGGGATACCGAATACAAGGGTTGGATCTACTAAGGTTTCCCACCAAACGGCTGTCATAGTGCCGGGTACAGGTGCTCCTATTAGTTTACCTATACCTAAGGTCTTGTATACCCAAGGGAATCCGTGTGCGTTAGAGTAGTTGCCCTCGCTCATTAATACGGCTGATGGTTTTGTCCATTGGGCAAAAGGATCACTACCGATATACTGACCACGAGGTGCAAATCGGCTGTACTCCTTACCCGTAAGCAAAATTGCTAAATCCTCATGGAGCCAGCCACCACCATTGAAACGTGTGTCTACTACAACCGCATCACAATGTCTGTATTTTCCCAATAAGTCCTTGAAGGTCTCACGGAATGAAGGACTATCCATTCCCTCGATGTGGACATATGCTATCTTGCCATCACTCCACTCTTGTACCATTTTAGCCCTTTGTTTTACCCAGCGTTTATAGAGGAGATAATTCTCCCCACCTGCAGAGATAGGTCGTACCTGCTCCTCCACTTCTTTGCCATCTGTGCCTTTGAGAGTGAGGGTTAGCCACTCGCCTAATAGCCCATTAAGATAAAACTCTATAGGCTTATCCTCAGCGATTTCTACACCATTGATTTTAGTGATGAGGACACCAGGTGCTGCGATAGACTTAGCTTTATCCATAGGACCACCCTTGATGACTTCGGCGATTTTGACACCTACACCCTCGTAGGTATCGTCATAGAAGAGACCTAAATAGGCAGATGGTCTATTGGCAGACCCACCTCTATAACGAGCTCCTGTGTGAGACGCATTGAGCTCACCAAGGAGTTCGGAAAGCATATCGGCAAAATCGTAATTGTTATTGATGTGTGGCAAGAATGAACGATAGGTATCAGCGTAACTATTCCAGTCTACATTATGTAAGTTCACATCATAAAATTTGTTCTCAACTTGTTTCACAACGTGGTCAAACATATACTCCCGTTCCTTTGCACTCCGGTGCTCAAAGCGTGCAGTGTAAGAGATGGGTTTCTTCGATTTACCCTCTATCTTAAACATTCCCCTTGGGGAGAAAAGGTATAGCGTTTTGCCGTCTTTGCCCATCTCTAATTTGCCAGAGCCTACATTACTTATCAGCATCTCAGTCTCTCGCTCTGCCAAGTTGACCTTGTAGAGATTGGTAGCATCGTCAAAGTAAGCCAAGTAATAGAGGGTTTCTCCCTTTGGATCCATCGCGAAGTCACTTTGCATACCACTGGTACGGGTGAGGCGAATTGTCCTGTCGTCTCTGCTATCCAAGTCGAAGGTGAGAGGTGCAACAAGCTTAGGCTCATTGTCCTTCTTGGCATCCTCTTTTTTCTTACCTTTCTTACTGTCTTTAGCCTTATCTTTGTTCTCGTCTTTATCTTTCTTAGAGATGAAAAGCCCACGTTCCTCTTTGTCCAGAATAAATTCGTCGTAAGCTTCCTGGTCAAGAAACATCATAAAGAGGTCAAATTCGGCACCCCAGCTACCATGACTGCGGTAGCCAGCTCTATCGGATCCAAAGATGACTGCTTTGCCATCTAAGACAAAGCGACCGCCCCCCTCGGAGTAACCACTTTCGGTAAGGTTGTGCGATGTACCACTACCATCGGCTTTAAAAATAGCGACATCTTTATTGTTCCATCCCCCATTGCCGATGTATTCAGTGATGATCCACTTGCCATCAGGGCTCCACGCAAAGTCTTGATCGCCATCTGAATAAGAATAGTTGTATTTCTTATTCATCACCTCCCTTTCTGCCTTCGTCTCAATGTTAATTACATATATAGCAGAACGATCACGTAGGAATGCCACCTCTTTTCCGTCAGGGCTAAAGATTGGTTGGAATGACGGAAGTTCATTATCCGTTAATTGGGTCTCCTTGAATTCTTTGGCATAAGCAAACTCTTTGTCTTCTCCGCGAACGAGTTCGCTCATATATAGATTCCAATGACCATTAATTTCGCGAGAATAAATGAGCTTTTTACCATCGGGGCTAAACGTAAGGTCACGTTCCTGCTCAGGGGAATTCGTGATTCGCTTAGTAGTGCCATACTCAATATTCGCCACAAATACGTCACCTCGCACGATGATAGCTACCTCTTTTTCATTAGGCGAAAGAGCATAATCAGTGGCCCCGCCCCTTAAAGTCTTGTATTCTACTTGCGGAGTATTATAATCGGCAACTACTTCTACGGACACTTTACGGGCTTCCCCACCGAGGGGCATATAGTAGAGTTCTCCTTTCCACGAAAAGGCGATATTACCTTGGTTGTCTACGCTCATGTAACGGACTGGGTGACCTATGAAGTGAGTCAGCTGTTGCTTCTGACCTCCATTAATATTGCGTCTATAGATATTTAGAGTGCCATCTTCCTCGCTTGTATATAAGAATTCTTGCCCTCCAGGTAACCACAATGCGTTTCGATCTTCACCCTCAAAATTGGTGATCTTTTTGTAGCTCTTATCACTTGGATTATAGAGCCAAATATCGCGAGTAACTGAGGATGTATGGTGCTTGCGAAACTTATCTTCATAACCTTTAATGTCGGTAAAGAGGATTTGTCCATCAGCATTTATTGAGGGATCGATCATAGATACCGCAGAAAACATATGTGGGCGGCCACCTTTGATTTTTTGTTGATAAAGCTGGGTGAAAACCCCACTTGGGAATAACCCCATATCTTTGTCGGGGCGGACGTTGGTGTCAAAAAGTATGGTTTCTGGATCTAAAAAGGCCACTGGCACTTGCTGGGTACTGCCGTAAGTAATACGCTTAGCTTCGCCTCCAATTTTTGAGGTTATATAGACGTTAAAATTACCCTCTCTATCTGACGCAAAAGCCAGTTGCTCACCATCGGCACTCCAGATAGGAGCTTTATCGTAAGCCTCGTTAGAGGTGATTTGATGAGCCATACCGCCCTCAATAGGTACAGTAAAAATGTCGCCCTTATAGCTAAAGGCAATAACTTTGCCATCGGGACTAAGTGCAGTGTATCGCACCCACGAAGGTTGGATGCTTTGGGCATACCCGAAGCACGTCATTAGACAAGCAATCCCTGTTAATGCTAATCTTTTAATGCTCATAAGTTAAAGAAATGATGTAATTAATAAAATATTATGAGGTCTTTGTAAATAGTATCTACACAACGGAATACCACCCTTTCGTGCGAAACTTGTCGGATGAAGGAAAGCATCAAAACCCGAACGTCAAAAGAAAAGCAGTAGATATAGTATTATGCAAAGGTCTCAATTTGTGATAATAAGTTGCTTATTAAAATGTCTCCGATCTTCTCTCGTTGTCGCGGAAGTAATAGCTCATAGCTTCTTCATCTTGATCTTTCCATGCTTTATATGGCTCACTTTTTGTAAGTAAGAAACTCTTAATTACCCTACTCAGCAGTGTCGCTACCCCTCGTGTGATGAAGCAGGTACTTTTATTTACTGCTCTATAATAGTCCTCAAGTGTGTCATGCCTAAAGTGGAGGATGTCTTCCAGCTCTTGACCATCCTCATAGTATCCACAATGGAAGTTTTTTGTAGC
Organism: uncultured Porphyromonas sp.; assembly: GCA_934364985.1. Classification (GTDB taxonomy): domain Bacteria; phylum Bacteroidota; class Bacteroidia; order Bacteroidales; family Porphyromonadaceae; genus Porphyromonas_A. The sequence goes on from CAKRMU010000006.1 coordinate 18,536, forward strand.
GAAAGCACGCGAAGGGAAATCAAGGGGGGCGAGCCCAAATATCCTAAAGTTATTCGCTAAAAAAGTACCATAAGTAGTGGTGCATTTAGGACCTCCGCCTAAGTTGAATATACGTCCTTTTACTTCATCAACGTGGTCAAGGGTTTTGACAAATGCCCGAGCTGTATCCTCTGGTGTCGCAATCTCCATTATCTGCTCTAATGGTACCCTAAACATTAGTTTGCCCACATGGTGATTGCCTACTCCCATTATGGCAGCGAGACGATATATACTCCATTTAAGTTTGCTTGATTGTATCTCTTTCTCCATCTCTATTTTGGTGGCAGCATAATTATCACCTGGAGAGGGTATAAGTGGGTCTGACACTTTGATAAATGGTGTAAGGAGTCGGTCGCCATATACTGCAACGCTGGATGCCATAGCGATAAAAGTGTCAGGGGATTGTTCCTCAAGAGCCTTTATAAGGTTCTTAGTACCATTTACATTAACGTTATGTGCGAGCTCAGGATTATCGTGTGCGAGGGGAGGGATAATTGAAGCCATGTGAAGGACAACATCCACTCCTTTGGTCGCTTCATTAAGGTCTTCTTGGTGGGTAATATCCCCAAAAAAGACTTCTATTTTATCCTCAAAGCGGTCAAAAAATTCTCTGTTCTTAGCATTCATCAGATCAAAAACTCTGATTCTTAGGTCTCGCATTCTTCGGTTACGCTTGACCAATTTCTCAAGAATTTTCCTGCCTATACTACCACCAGCTCCTGTGAGTAATACTACTTTTTTATTTTTCATTACGATTGTCCCAATATCAAATTATAACTATTGTGCAAGGTACAAAAAAATGGGGATTATCGCATCTATGTAATGCACTTTTAGTACTTATTCAAGGGAGATTGCATATCAATACCTCTTTTTCGGTACGAAACATACACGATTGTGGCAGAAGTATATAACCTAATATCTGGTATTCTCACTCTTTGGTATGATACCTGATGAAGCGAATACCCGATATCTGCTACAGCAAATATCGGGTATTCAAAAACTCTGGCTGAATACTTTATCAGTTAATATTGGGTATTTGTAAAAGATAATCCTGAACCATCATCATGACGAGGAGGACTAAAAGTAAAATTGTAATTGCGTGCGGAGGTTGTGCCCTTTGGGTAATGGCATCTCGTCAGAGGTGGGGTGAGTGTACCGATATTGCAATTCCATCCGGCATTTTCCATAGAACCATTTGTCTACGCCTACTGTTGCCGTGAATAGTTTCCCCGATTTGTCCATATCAGTTTGTAAGTAATCGCCAGCAATGATTAGGTCAACACGCTTAGGAAGGTGTATGGCAGTTGTTAGATAAGCACCCATCCCCTTGATGTTGTTTTCCTGACCAAACATATATTCTGCTGTAACACTTATGGGCTTGTAGTGTGCTATAATGCCAGCACTTGCACGGTGGCTCGTGTATTGTTCGCCTGCATCTATGCCTTTAGCCGCAGCCATAGCAGCTTGTTTACCTCCTAAGTATGAAGTGTGGAGTGCAAGACCTTTTGTTGGACGAATATATAAAGAGCCCCCCATCAGCTTTCCCTTATTTAGATCCAAGTGATTCAAACCTTGACCATTCATCATAGCTAAACGGTAGCTCACAATATGCTCAAATAAGTCGCCACTGATCTCAATCCCCATATCTCTTCCTCCTGTACCTTGGTACAGCGGATTCATACCCATACCAGCGAAGTATATCGTGGGCATACTACCTCCGGTGGCAAGTGGATTCATAAAGGGTGGGTACTGATTTTCGTGTGAAAAGGGAGTCTTGAATTGCCCTAATTTCAGTCTAAGCTCTGGCATAAAGGCATATTGCATATACAGATCTTTAACCATTACTTGTGAATTGAATTGCACGGTAAGCCCGGCCGTCCACTTTTCTGTGATCTTACCAATGCCTACCAATTCTATTTTGTTGATGCCAAATGTCGTTTTGGTGATATTATCATTGGCGTAAGAGGCTTCGGCATAAACCTGACCATAACCCATAACTTTGATGCGACCAGCAAAAGTTTCGTTTTCGTCTTGTGCCATAGCTGTTAGACACAATAGTGTAGTCAGGAGTAGAAAAATACTTCTTTTCATGAATTTTATTGTTGAATGTTATACGATAAAAATTGCTATTTGATTAAAAGGTTACCGCCACTTACACCATCGCATTTCCAGAATATCTGTGACGACAAATAGGATAAATCCAGAAATGCTTAATACTACTATGCCACCATACATATCGATGTAATTGAAGCGCATCCACGCATCTATGATGAAGTAACCCATACCTTTATCGGTGCCATATGTCTCAGTAACAAAGAGTACAGAGATGGATGTCCCTATCGCTACTCTCAGAGTAGATAGGAGGTCTGGTAGGATAGCGGGAATCAGGATGTGCCTAAAAACCTTCCATTGATTGGCACCTAGAGACGTCGCGATGAGGAAACTCTCTTTAGGGATATTCTCAAGGCTGTCGCGGATATTGACGATAATCTGGAAAACGACAATCAGTACTATCATCGTTATTTTCCCGGAATCACCTAACCCAGCAATAAGCATAACGATGGGCAGTAATGCTATTTTAGGAATCGGGTATGCTAGATAGGTAAAAGCACTCAGTGCCTTTCCCAACCCTTTGAAGCGGTACATCAGCCATGCCGTTAGTGTACCTAAGGCAAAAGCGATAGGCAAACCAAGGAGTACTCTTTGTAGGCTTGCTCCCAGGTGCTGTAGCATTTCGCCGTGGAGGAGTGTCGGAAGCTCACGATATACTGCGATAGGGGATATGAGGCTATACCGATCTATGAGGAGGGAGATTACCCACCAAAGTAAGTTGATAAGTAGGATCCCGAGTAGGATACGATAAAGTAACCCTAAACTTTTCCCTTTCATAAGTCGTTGTCTCTATCGGTAATCTGTTCGTGTAATTCCTCACATGTGAGTGAATAACTATCTGTAATGATATGCCCGGGATTGCCCCCTAAGACGATGACTCTATCGGTAAGTCCTTTTATTTCGTTAAGATTATGGCTCACTAAAATAGTAGTCACTTTAAGCTCTCTTTGAAACTCTAAGAAAAAAGATCTCCCTCTTTCCGCTGTGCCGATATCGAGTGCAGAAAAAGGTTCATCCATAAGTAGAATATCCGGAGATTGGATAAAGGCTCGTGCTAAGGCGATTCTTTGTTTCTGTCCGCCCGATAATTCGTTGGGGTACTTACCCATTAGTTCGCTTATTTTTAGCTCTTTAGCAATTTCGTCTTTCTGCTTTGCTCTCGGACATTTTTTGCCGAATGTCTGTGGCAATAATATATTCTCCTCCACTGTTTTCCAGGGAAGTAAAGCAAAGTTTTGTGGAACGAGAGCAATAGAATGCTTATGGGGATCAGGTCTATATTCGTTGATGGCTACATGTCCGTCGTACCCTTTGATAATGCCTGCTATGATATGTAATAGGGTAGATTTGCCACAACCAGAAGGTCCGGTAAGCCCTACCACCTCCCCTCTGTTTATAGAAAAGGTAATCCCATTGAGGGCTGGAGTGATATGGTGTCTGCCCTTATAGGTGTAGGAGAGGTTATCAGTAGTCAGGTAACTCATTAGTTAGGGAAGGAAGTCTTTAGCTACCAAACCTTCGGCTGAATAATTTTCGGGAACTAATGATTTGCTCTTTAGCCACGAAAGGGTTTCGTTTAAGTCTTTTTCGCTTGGAAGAGACGCGTGGGTGTATTGTGGCAATACCACGTTATTAACTAATGCTTCGGGTATTCCTGCATCCTTGACTAAAATATTTGCCCAATCCTCTTTAGGGTGGCTATTGATGTAATCCACAGCTAAATTGTATGCCACAAGTAAAACTTGGATAGATGCTTTCTTCTCCCCCAAAGCTTTTTGGTTAAAGATGGTCCCCGTTACGGATATCCCCAAATCGCGAGTAGAGCTTAAAGAATGAAATCCTTTTGATTTAGATATGGTGATGAATGGGTCAGGAAAGACAGAGGCTTCTAACTCGCCTGCCACCATCATTTCCATTCGTAATGGTATTTTATTGACTTCGGGCTTCTCCACCTCCTCCACAGAGAGTCCAGTGGCTTCCAACATCTTATCCGTGGCGTATTCAATAACGGTATTCCTTGATACAGACACACGCTTACCCTTGAGGTCTTGCATATTTTCCACATCGGCAGATGCCATCATCTCAAAGTAGCCATCATGCTTAGCTACGATACTTAAAGGCATACCTGCGGCGTGCTGTATCATAGCTCCTGTATAATCAATCACAGTGCCATCTACTTGCTCACTACGGAAAGCCGCATCGCGGTCATTGGCTGAGAAAAATTTGACAATCTCCAAGTCTAATCCCAAGCTATCAGTGTATCCCAATTCCTCGGCTACCACGTAAGGAATGTAGTCCAATGAAGACATTGCTCCTAACTTAAGGGGGGCTAATTGAGCTTCTTTCCCCTCTTTTTTCCCTTGGCATGAGACGCAAAGAGGTATAATCAATGATAGTGCCAATACAATTACCCTTTTCATAGATCGTAAAAAGATGGGGCAGATAGTGATAAAAATGCTCATAAAGTACTAAATACCATTGTCTGCCCCATAGACTTAGGCATTTAGTAATAAAGTACAAAACTAATCAAATATTACGACACTTCTGAAATCGTAGCACCATAATACCAATATGGGGATACCCTATATTCGTCGAAACTTATTCCCTATATTCTCTTAAGCGTATTCCCTATATTTACCGAGGTGTATTCCCTAAATTCGTCTGCCCTAATATCAGGAATCCTTTCTATTGTTATTTATATATTGGAAATCAATAATATACACTTTCCATTAATGCCAATCCTAAAGAAGCGAGAAGGCTTCCTTGTAAGCGTCTCCTTCAATATCCATTTCTGCGTGAATTATAAGTGGATATAGTGGCAATTCATTTAGGGCTTCGTTAAGAGTCGTTTCAAAAGCATTTAGGTTGCGGGTATAGAAAGACCAAACTCTTTTTCCCTCACCGGTTAAGATATATGCGAGGAGAGCGAGGTTGTTTTTCTCGAAAGAAGGGACGACAGCTTCCTCAAAGTCTGTAAAGTCTTTCATGGTATCGTCTTTAGGCATATCTGCCATATCCCCTTGATAATTCCAGGTAATATCAACCCTGATGGGGTATTTTTTGCTCTCTAAAGCATCGGATAATTCGTCCCTGATGGCGACAAATCTAGCCTTAGAAGTGTCCACCTCTCCATCAATAATTAACGAGGTCATTGCTTTACTAATCCGTGCCATCTATTTTCTCGTTTCTCTTATAAGCTCCTAATTCGAGCGAGTTAATAACATTCTGTACCAATATATATAGCGTCGGGATGAAGGTGACTTCGGGTTCTAAAAATTGTAGTGCCAGCCATATTGCAAAGACGGTATTCTTTTGTCCGAATGTCTGCCTACCATTGACGGTAGCCTCACCAGTCCACTTCGCTACTCGTCCACCTAAGAAATACATTGTTAAGGTAGTGGCTAAAGTGATTAGAAGTAGTAGGATGGTGTAGCTCGGTGTCAGAGAATCACTTGAAAAGTATGTGTGAATAGCATTAGCTATCAATATCATAACGTTAAATGCCCATATCCAAAAGGTCCAGTAGCTAAAGCGAGCCACCTTGTTGTGTACTTTTCGGCAAGCGTATCTCAGGAGCCAAGCAACGGCTAAAGGCAATAATAGCAGAGTGGATACCTGGCGAAGAATGCTGAATACTGTACTCCAATAATCAACGTTAGGTGAGATGATGCCAATGAGGATTGGACCGATAAGGGCTATCGCCACGTTGCTTATAAGCAAATAAGTAGTCACAAATGCGATGCTACCACCGAGCATATTAGTGATCACTGATGCCGCTGTAGCAGTAGGTGTCAATATGATAAGAGCTACACCTGTAGCGATCACCACGTCAAATGGTTGAATAATCACGAATGAAAGGATACCCAATAACCATTGTAGGGCAAACATCAATAGATGCGTTCGGGATACCTTAATATCCTTAGGTTCAATTTTAGTATACGAGAGGAGCAACATCAAAAAGAGTGTGTAAGTACATATTGGTGCAAGTTTCCACAGCCATTGATAAAAGATTGCCCCTAATATCATTGCCCAGAGTAGGGCATAGTCCTTAATGATTTTTGTTAATGTCATAATAATTGCCTGCTAATATATGGATAGGGGAGTAGCAATACTGAATGCTCTTTGTGGGCTAACTCCTCAAGTTCCTTGGGGTCAAGTACTCCATTTAGATGCATTGGAGCTAAGTATTTAACAGTTATCTTTGCTAATAATTCTTGCAACCCTTTTAGGTAATCTCTGCCTAATCTAAGGTCGGTAGGGAACATCAGTAAGTCCAAGTATTGAATGCCTTTGCTAAGCACACTTAACTCTCTTTTCCAGTCATTTTCATACTGAGTAATATAGTCATCGTTTGCCTCCTCATTCCAATGCCAATTATTGAGATCCCCCGAATGAAACATCTTTAACCCTTGTACTTCACAAAAGAAACTGCCTCCAATATCTGTGCTGCCAAATGCTTTTATTTTAAGAAAAGTATCGCTATAGGTCTCACCTGTGTTCAGAAACGTGGTGTTTGCTTTATTGCCTACAATGCCTTTTAATTCTGAATGAAAGATATATTTACATCCACCATAATGTTGCTGAAATTCTTCAAAAACTGAAGGGCTAAAGTGGTCTGAATGAGAGTGAGTAGCGAGGATGTAGAGAGGCTTATTTGGAGACTCTTTGAGGAGAGAACCCACATCACCCTCTCCAGCATAGTCAAATAGCAGGAATGCGTCATTGCCCTCCCAGAGATAGCAACTATGGTGAATAAAAAACAATCTGCTCGTCATAAATTATGGTTTAGTCCAATATTCAGCTTCCGTAGTATGACGTTCCACCTGTCTTAATATGGCATTTGCCATCGCTGTAGAGTCATTAGGACAAGGAATAAGTTTGAGATACTCGCCCTTAAATAGTCCCGATGCGTGTACCTTTATTTCCCAAAGTGTCTCAAGGCAATCGCAGACAAAAGACGGACAGAGTACCGCTACTTTCTTTTTGCCTTCATCAGGTAAACGAGCAAGACGATCCTCAAGAGTAGGTGACAACCATTTGCCATTTCCGAATCGCGATTGATACACTATTTCGCTCGTTAAGGATAACTTTTGAAGCCTTGGATCTGACATAACCAATTGAGCCGTTACTTCACATTGCCAAGGATAATCCTTGGATTTATCACCGGCGTAAGGCATAGTTTGCTTAATCGGAATCCCGTGATACGAAAAGACTAAGTGGTCACCAAATGATACCGTATTTAGGATCTGCTCCACAAGAACTGATATATATTCAGATTGATTATAATAGGGAGCAACACAACGGAGTGTAAATCTTGGCTCTAACGCATTGTGCATATCCACGGCAAAAGCTACTGCACTTTCGTAGCTACTCATGGCATAATGCGGGAATAATGGTACCAATACTACTTCCTCAATAGTTCCGGTTTCAGCGATTGCTTGGTAGGCTTTTGCTAAAGAGCCACGGCTATATCTCATCGCTGAAAATGTGGGTATGCCACCCACCATAGTTATTTTCCGAGCTAAAGATTCAGTATATAGCTGTAGGGGAGATCCCCCTTCTTGCCAGATGAGTGCGTACTTATTCCTTGATTTTTTAGCTCTTAGAGGTGCAATAATACCCTTGACAAGAGGGACCCTTATCGCACTCGGAATATTCATAATACGCCTATCTGTGAGGAAGTCATTGAGGTATCGACGCACGGCATTTGTCGTCAGATTTTCAGGTGAACCCGTATTTATCAATAGTATTGCTCTATTATTCTCCATTACTTGCGTCCATAATCGGCGGGAATTTCTCCCCACATTTCAGTATCCCACTTTATTAATCTGAAGACGGATAAGTCGGTATTCTCCAGGAATAGCCTTGCCCTCTCTAATACCGAAAATAGCTCTTCGGTCTCTTTGTTATGGGGTAATTGTGTATTGTATCGGTGCTTTTTCACCCACGTAATGGCGGTAAGGCTATCGGAGTAGACGGGGACTATGTAGTCTTTTTTTAGCATCCAGCCCATGGCATGAACGATAGCTAAGAATTCTCCAATATTATTCGTCCCCAAAGGGTATATCTTACTGCTAAAAACGATATCGCCACTATCTACCCATACCCCGCGGTATTCCATCTGACCAGGATTACCTATTGTTGAGGCATCTACTGCTAATGCTGGGGTGATGATGCTCGTACTTCTTTCGGTGATCAGTGGGTCTCGGGGGGATCTTATTCGTTGAGGATTATTAAATAATTCCTCAGCTTCTTCCCTCGAGATGTCCTTAAAGCTTTTATATTTTGGTCGGGAAAAATGCAATATCTCTTGCTTGCAATCTTCCCACGTATCGTAGACACCTGGATGATGCCCCTCCCACACTATGTAGTATTTACTCATGACTATTGCCTCCTCTCATGCGATACATAAACGATAGCAATCCCCTCAGAATAAAGCTTCACAATAGGCTCTGTGATCACATTAAGTGTTGCTTGCCACAGAGAGGAAAAGGTACGTAACTCAAAAGGATATGCTACGCCACTGGCACTTATAGGCTTATTTTCAGTCGCAAATAGTGATATCTCCTGCCCCATATCTGCCATAAGTTGCAAGTGACCTTGGAATACCATAAGCCAACCATAAGGACTGTAGATACGAGATGTGACTCCCATTTTAAAGTATTCGGGTAGCAAAAAGATGTTCCCAATAGTATGATCCTCTCGCAAACCAGTAGCCCCAATAACTGCTAAGTCATTCCACCCTTGTCTGTGGGCAAAGTGGACTGCTTTTGTGAGGTCATTCGTTTCTTGATCGTCTACTTGCGTCAAATCAAGTCCTAATGTCATCAGGTCTTCGTGATTCACAGAATCGCCATCTCCAATAACTACGTCTGGCACGCGGCGAGTAAGCTTTAGGTACTTTGCTAAAGCCCCATCGCATATCACGATGTGTTTGGATGCCCGAAGTAGTCTCTGTGTTTCTTCGTCGTCTGTGATTACACCATTCGTTACCACTGTGGCCTGTGGAAGGTATTTGGCATTAAGATCTATCGTTATCTCCATCATTTAATAACATCTTACGCCATTCAAAATACCCCACAACGGACATTATCGTATAAACAATAAAGAAACAGCCCGTTATTACAAACCCCTGAATAAAATAGAGTGTGCAGAATAGTGCGTTTGAGAGAATCCAGCAATACCACGTCTCAATATATTTTTTGCCTAATAGCCACATCCCCACAAAGCTTACAGCTGTTGCCAATCCATCCCATAATGGGAATGGACTACTCATAAACTTATCGTATACGGACCATAAGATTAGCCATAAAAGCAAAACGATATTAAAGGTCCGTAAAAGCAAATTCTCTGGAAGATGGGCGATGGTGACTTCGGCCATGGCCTCTTCAGAGTGCCTGTGTTTCAACCACTCATAGCCACCCCACACGGACGCAATGATGTAGTACCCATTTACGAACATATTACCATACACTTGGCTTTTCCAGGATATGTATATATAGAATAGCGGAAGGATTATACCCACTATCCACAGCCAAATACTTGCCCTTTGTTGAAGCCATAGGTATAGTAGTCCGAGTGTGGCGGCTACTAATTCAATGATCTGTATGGAATCCATCTATAATCTCTATCTTTTCCCTCCCGTTTGCCTATTAGCAAAGGTACCAATTGTCTCGCTCTTTTCCAACGCTACGTGGGCAATGTTTTCCTCGTTAATTTTGTGTTAAGTATCAGTTCGTATGCTGTTACCTTAGTGCTTTATACTCCTATTTTACAGAAATCATATATTGCAGGGTGATTAATACCATTTTATGTATATGTACACTTGGTGAAAATGGATACCTGGTATTCGCACAGATGAATATCGGGTATTCCCTTTGACGAATACCAAGTATTTGTTTCGGTGAATATAGGGCATTCTTTCTCCTTAGTAGGAAATGTATGAAAATCGGAACACTAAAGCAATGATAGAGCTATTCAAATAGTTGCGATAAAAAATTATTCGTATTCCCACTTCTTTTAGGGAAAGTCAAGGAAGATTTTTTTATGGTTATTTTTTTTTGGGGGGGGGTATTTAGTAAAGACAATGCCCTGAGAGGCAAATAGCATCTTAGGGCATTGTCTTGCATATAGTCACTTAAGTTCGTATCTAAATCAATTGATACGTAGACGATAGTCTTCGACCTCACCGTAGTTAAATATTTCGTCAGGTGCTGGATAGCCATCGTTCATCTTCATGCTAACCCGCACGCGATATAGTCCAGGATCCATGCGATAAGGGAGGGTAAACCATCCGCTCACATATCGGTAACCATACTTGGAGGCTACCAATTCGTTGGAGCTAAATTTACCATCTTTATTGTAGTCAATCCAAATTCGCCAGTAGCACCAGTAGGTTTGTGAGGTGCCGAATGTTGGGGTTAATTGGAAAGACAGGGCTCTCCCTGGTTGCCCTGTAATATGGTGGGTATTGATGTAGGACGCGTAGTTATCGCCCTTGGTGCCGGTATTGGTCATGTCACCAATATTGACACTACTGATGAAGGCGTATGCTGAATTTTTACCATATGAAACGGGGTAAGGATCTACCTCAGGTTCGGGTTCGGGTTCAGGTTCTGGTGTTACTTCATCTTTGATGATAACGGGATAATCTTCAACCTCTCCGTGATCAAAGGTCTCGCACGCGTCGGGTGCAGATCCCCATTTCATTGAAACCCTCATACGAGCATTCCCTGCTGTTGCCTCTTGTGGTAAGGTAAATTGCTTAGTTACGGCCACATTTGATTGGGTGGTAGTGAAGTCGAGGAGTAATTCCTCAGAGGTGAAGTTTTTATCTCCATTGTAGTCTATCCACACTCTAAAGTACTCCGGGTAGCTGCCAGAGAGAGACCCGGGCTTGATGGTCATATTATACGTTTTGCCTGGTGTCAGTTCTATAGTCTTATTTTCAAAGTAGTTATAGCCACCTTTATTACTTGCAGTAATATTGGTCATCCCATTAAGGCTTACTTGAGCGATGTATGTACTGCGGGCATATCTACCCATTGAGGTGCAGTATTCCCCCGAAGGAGTAGGGGTGGGTTCGTCACCACCACTTAGCAAAGCCTCTACGTAAGGGCGGAATATCTTGGCACCCTCACTGGCATTGCTGGTGTTGATGACACCATTTTTTAGAGTATAGGTTCCCTCCTTTGTGATAAAGAGGAGTTGTGGGACGGTCTCTATACCTAATACGCGTTGGACATAATCCCAATTGGCACCCCACTGATTATCGGTGACGACATCAAAACCGTAAAATGGCACTTTGCCTTTGTACTCCTTAGCTAAAAGTTCAATGCTTGGGCGGGTTGTCTCGCAGTAGCTACAGCCTGTCGCTTTGATAAATACCACCATTGGACCATTATAGCCATAGCCAAACGCGACTTGGTTATTAGCACCAAAGGTAAGCATATTCTTGAATTGACTTAGTAAGAGGTACTTAATCTCGGATGTCTCTGGGTCAGGATTAGGATTAGGCTTTTGATTGGGCTCAATACCGATGACAATATCTTGTCCATAGTTATATCCGCCATTACCGCCACCTGTACCTAAGGAATATGGGTCAAGGGCATGGAGAAGGAAGTATCCATCTGACATACCGCCCCAGCCCCAATTGATATGGAAATAACCATTGGCATAACCATCACAAACAAAGGAGTGACCTGCCCCTGTACTTCCTGCTCCTGCGTATTGTACTGGTCTATCGTTGGCTAACTCGTTGTACACAATGTTTACCCATTGATTGCTCGAGTAGTTTGAACGATAGATGTCTTTAGCCGTGTTTTTATAGTAGAAGTGGTCTACTAATAGTGTGGGAACGTAGTACTGCCACGTGCCACTACCATATTGCGAGAACTGCATATTCAGCCCTACTGCCACATCGTAGCATAACTGTGCTACATCGTGATTCTGCTGGCGGAGGGTGGCGGCTGGCATATTGTCCCAGTTGTAAGACTTATTAAAGTTAGCGTACAGCCCGTCAGAAGTCGAAGTGTGAGAGCCAGTGCCGCGAGGTGGATATTTCCAGTATCTCATAATCTGAGATGTCGCTGTAGCAACGCACCCTACAGGAGTGCCTGTAGGACAATATGCGTTGTAGTAAGGAGATTGGTTCCATTTGATATCACCTAATAGTGGTGCTATGTTATTGGTAGCTCTTAGAGCATCTCCCACTACTTCACCTTTTAGAGACGTGGTATATGCCTCACGTAGTTCTTTCGTGATGTGGGTCACTTGACGAAGTGAGTCGATACTCTCAGCGTATGAGCTAAGAAAACTCATTATGTTTTGTGCTTCGGGATTGCTTTGTGCAATCGCAATATCCTCACCGAAGAAGTTGCCCTCTGCGGAGTATCCGAGTATAGGAAAGGTGACATCCCAAGCCGAAACGATCACAAATCCTTTTTCGCTAATATTGAAAACGTAGTAAGCAGGAAGTGTAGAGCGATCATCGGTAGGAGCCTCTGTGGACGATGCTCTTAGCCCGCTCATACTCTTAGGCTCGGCAAAGGCGAGAGTGATATCTGTCTCTGATGATGCCCTAAGGTCGGCTCCAAAGGTGTCGCTTCCCTTAATAAAGGTTAGGGCAATTTGCTGAGCCTCCTCTACTGATAAGTGGTGGGCTTGGATCGTTACTTGATCGTCAGGCTCCGAAATAATCGGGTTCACCCGCTCTGAATTACATCCAATAAGGATGCAGACAGAGCTGATGAATAACCCTATAAGAGCCATTAGCCATATGCTTTTTCTCTTATTCATAATGATGATAATCCTAATAAAGGTGATTACATATTTGCATAGCTACCACTGATAACTCGAACGCCGTTGTCCATCTGTAAGTCAAATACGATATTAGCTTCGCGTCTATTGGAGCGTTTCTCTTGAGTAAAGAAATTCATTGTACCCCTCATGGCAGACATCATAAGATCACGAACGGTACAATTGACACTGTTTTGACCTAAGGTGTAAACAGGAGCTGTGCCAGCAGCATTGGAGTGAGCAAACTGCCCAGAAAGAGTTACTTTCATATTGAGAAATTCTGTCATACTCATTCCCTTTGGTCGCTTAATATTGATTTCGGTGGAAGCAAATTCGCCGAGATCTACGTTTTGCTCAGGATCATCAATACGTACGTAGTCTTTCATGTTTCTTTCAAATATAACTTGTTTAGGCATCCCGTTAACCTCAAGGAACACTTTACCATAAACGAATAAAGGCTTAACGTTATCGGCTTTTGCTCTAATGGAGCGTGGCGAGAAGCGTAATACGAGTTGATCCATTTCTGGCACGAAGTATGACTCATTGCGTACGAAGTCGCTCGTAAGTACAACCCTTGCGACTGAATTATCGTGAACATACCTCAAAGTATAAGCAATAGGCTTTGCTGAAGATGGTGTAAGTGGGGCAGAAAGAGTTTTCTTAAAGCCTTCCCATCCCATAGACATGCCATATCCGTGGTCTTCTGATGTGCCACCGATTATACGTGTTTTAGATACAGAAGCATCTAAAATTTCTTTGTATTTATTCTCTAATTCGATGTTAATATTTTCAGTAGGAATATTGAGGTTAAGTGCGGCAACTACGTCGTGGTATTCGTGGTTACTTGAGATAACGGCAAAGCCCATTCGCCCATAGAAAACCTCAGATACGTACACAGGTTTTACACCATCCATATCCTCAACTTTTGCATTTTTAAGGATAAATCCATCAGGAATATCAACCGCAATACTAAAGGTTTTTTGAATCGCTTTTACCAAAACGTGGGTCTTCATGTTTTGGTGAGAAGAGCTAAGATTAAGCTTAGCCATAAGATCCTCTTTTTGGTAACCAACTCCGAGCTTTACACCTATTTCGGTAGAGTTTGATACTTCATTAACTTCAAACATTGTAGTAGCGGAGAGGGGATGGCTTTGCATACCGAACCACCTCTGAACGGTCATATTGTAGTCGCTGGATTTTGGATTAACAAAATTGGCAACATAGGTATTCATTGGTGTGGTTGGGATAAGGTCTTTTGCACTCCATACTATTTCACCAGTGGTCCCTTTTAGCTTAAGGTACTTGCCATTGGTGATAGAGCTACCAACAAAGACACTTCCAGGGAATATTTGACTCTCGGATGGGTTGAATATGGATAGCTCATCAAAAGCAAAGCCAGAGTTGTAAACCTTTCGGTGGTTAATGAAGATGCCTTGAATCCCATCGAAGACACCCTCCTCAATCGTTTCCTCATCTACCTGTGGAGCAAGTGGGTCAAGAGGCGGAAGCTCTCCGTTACCTATCTCGCCTGGCGTTAACCCTTCAGGGTCTGGTAATGCCCTAATCTGTGCTTGAAGAGTGTTGGCATTATCAGGAGTATCTGGTGCATCAGGAGTTTGATTATTCTTTTGGCAACTTCCTAAAAAAGCGACCATGGCCATCAATATTGCTATCAAGTAGCAGTTTGTTAGTATGGGTTTTGTTATCTTAATCATAGTCTCTGTATAATGTCTATTGTTGTATTCGTTCTTTATTTTTAGTTGAAATATGTTTGAGGTTGACTACCATAACATCTCGTTTCAGTAGTCTTCTTATTCCCAATAGTAATGCTTCGAAGTCCATTGGACACCTCCTCTACTTCTTTAGTATCGTAGAAAAGATCAAATAGGACAGTGGCACTAAAGTCAAGGCGTGTATTCCTACGAGTCGAAACAGTCAGTGAGTTATGGATTGCATTAAATAGCAAATCCTGAATCCTAATACTATATTCGCTTGCACCGAGGTCGTCACCTGTTATCGTACCAGCTGCATTGGTGTTGTGGAATTTTGTGTTAATAAAGATGCGTTGATTGAGGAAGTCTTGCATGCTCATACCTTTAGGACGCTTGAGCGTAATGGTAGTATTCTCAGCGTTTGGTAAGGTGGATTGCTTCTGCTTATCCAGCTTTATGTATTGGCTCATTGGTATCCAAAGAAGTTTGTAATCCTCTTGTAGTTGACCCTCAGCCGATAATTCCTTAGGTACAGTTAAGATCGTATGTCCCCAAACTTGCAGGTCTTCCTTATTTCCAGCATTGGCTTTAAGTTGCACTGGTCGGAGAGAAAAAGTCAACTCGTCGCACTCCTTGACGAAGTAACTCTCGGTAACTGGGTATTGACCAGTCTGTACAACGCGAGCGACTGAATTGTCATCGGCATATCTAAGAGTGATGGCTACAGGTACTGCTTCTGCTGCATTCAGTTCTGTAGAAATCGCCTCTTTAAAGCCTGCCCATCCGTCTTTCACCGAAAGCCCATGGTCACCAGACTTACCGCCAGTAAAGACATACTGAGTATAGCTCTCGTCAAGAATCTTTTTATAGGTAGCAGACATCTCCAAGTGGAAGGTAGGTACCATTATCTCTAAAGCTGCCAATAGCTCCAGATAGTCGTGGTCACTTGAAATCAGGGCATACCCCATACGGCCATAGAATACATCCGAAATATAAACGGGCATTACCCCATCAAACGAGTCTTTGTCTGCTGCCAATAAGATAGGACGATCTGGTATATCCATAGATACCGAATATAACTTTTGAACAAACTTTACCAAGATGTGAGTTTTGAGTAGTCCGCGTCTTCCTTCGAATGAGATGCCGGCTTTGACATTTTCGCTTTCAAAACCAATACCAAGTTTTGAGCTAAATTCTCTCAAGTCCTTTACCTCTGTCATCTCAAAGGTCGTTATGGCTGAAGTAGGGAGCTGAGGTGCAGAGCGCCAGCCTTGCATTGTCGCAGCAAAATCGCTGAATTGTGGTTCGGAGACAGTCTTGACAAATACAAAATCGTCAGGGGCTGCCGGGATGAGATCGGGACTTGACCACGTCAATTCTCCCACTTTTTTACCCTTAATAGGTAAGTATTTGCCGTTACCGATTGAGTTACCTACTAAAACGTTCCCTGGGTAAATTAAATTACTCATTGGGTTAAATAGTAGGTATTCGTTGTACACCACGCCTCCGCTGTACATGGTACTCCGACTTATGATCACGCCGTTTATACCATCTTTGTTGGTAGGAACGACCTGCCCACCTTCGGAGGGGTCACCAATAGGCGTTGGCGGTGCTACTGGGTCGCCACCCCTAAGCATGCCAGGGGCAAGCGGTAGCTGCTTTAGGTCTACATTATTAGTGGCAAGCGGTTCTTCGACATTGCCACTTCTCGTACATGAAAGAAGGAGTAGTAGACCGAAAAGAAGTCCCCATCTCTGCATACGAATTAAGGTAAAGGATCTCTGTTTATTCATAATCCTTAATTAATAAAATGTGAATTGAAAGCAGTGTCTCTCCAAACCTAATCTGAAACCAAACGCGTTGAAAGTGAATTTGTATTCAGACTATGTTTTGAAAAACAAATCGGCACAATGTTACGGAAAAAATCCTAACTATCCAAATTTTATATTAAAAAGTTGATTCCAGTGGATAAATGTATGCAGATGATACTATTGATAGATATTTATAAAGGTTAATCCATAATAAGACAATATTTTGTTGCTTTCTGCATTGTTTTTTATTATAATAGTGGAGACCTATTATGAGCAGTAAAAGGAAGCACACCTTTCCTATTATCTGTTGTCAGTAGTGCCGGATACGATAACGCCCCCCTGGGAGAGAGAGAATTTTGCCATCAAGCTCTAAGTCAAATAACTCTGAAGATAATGTGGACATTTCCTCACCTAATCTAAGTGATAAATCCTCAATAGTTAATTCGTCAGTTTCTCTTAGCACCTTTAAGATTGGGTTGATATCTTCTTCTGTATCTTCAGTAAAAGGAAGAGGTTTTTGGATCAATATCTCGTCAAGCAAGCCAATATCTCTGAGCAAGTCATCCGGCGATGTCACGATAGAGGCTTTTTGCTTTGCTATTAGCTGATTGCACCCCATAGATGTTTCATCAAATAACCTACCAGGCACAGCATATACCGACCTTCCATAGTCAAAGCTAATATTAGCCGTTACTAATGCACCCCCCTTCACTGGGCTCTCTGCCACTATCGTGGCAAGGCTTAGCCCTGCTACTATCCGATTACGTTGGATAAACCTTTGTGGTAATGCTCTCGTGTAGTATGGATATTCAGTTATCAAGCCTCCTCCTGAAGATATCATTTTATTAGCTAATTCCCTATGAGTGGCAGGATAAAGAGTATAAAAACCATGAGCAATGATGCCGATACTTTTGAGGCCATATTGCAGAGCTGTCTCATGTGCTATCTTATCAACGCCGTATGCTAAACCACTAACAATAGTAACGTCGGGGCGAAGCTCTGATAATCCTTTGATAATGTATCTCAGGACTTCTCCTGAGTATGCTGTACACTTTCGTGTCCCCACAACGCTAATCATGGGGGACAAAGGAATATTGCCTCTAATGTACAAAACGATTGGGGCATCAAAGCATTGTGCCAAACTTAATGGGTAATCTTCGTCGCCCCAAAATAGCAACTTTACCTCCACCCCATTGCTGGCAAGAGATCGCAAACGTGCTAATTCATCCTCTGCCAGTTCCGCACTTTTTGAATCCTTTATTTGGTGTATTAGCTTCGGGCGAGCATTGGTTTTCTCCATTAATTCCTTAGGAGATGCTTGAAGTACCAATGTCGCTGACCCCATGGCTTCGATCAGCCCCCTAATGGTTGTAGGTCCTAAACCCTCTGTAAAGCTTAGTTGTAGCAGAGCCAGCTGCTCTGGAGGCAAGAGGTAGGGACTTAGAAACATTTAATTCGTTAAATATTTAAGTTTGCAAGCAATTTATCAAAATAAGCCCCACGTGTTAATCGTCCATCCTGCACAAGTACAGCGGAAACGACACCGCGTGCTGCTAACTGCCCGTCTTTTTTATGTATGATATCTTGGTCAAAGACCAGCCGAGGACCATCGCGATGGATATTCAGACCTATCCAAAAATAATCGCCACTTCGGAGAGAGCGTTTGTAGTCGATCTCAACGCGAGCCACGAATGCATCATAGCCCTCTTCGTGCATGCGACTAAAGTTATCTCCCAAACTCTCTAAAAATTCGTGTCGAGCATGCTCCATGTAATGCTGATAATTGGCATTATTGACTACCCCTTGCAAGTCACACTCGTAATCGCGTACTTTCATCTCAAGAATATAGAGATATTTCTCTGTAGGTGCTGACAGTTCGTTCATGTTTATTCAAATATGCTTTCGTCTCTATTATTAACTAATTTCATCACATAAAGGCGGTCGTTAGGGCGGACTTTCTCTGGTACCTTAATGCTGAAACGATAACCTTTCTTGTCGACATTATGGATTAGCCCATGGTCGCCTCTCATCTCTTTAGCAGGGAAAAATACGGCACCTGTCGTGGGTCCTGTCACTAATAACTCATCCCCCTCTGTCACTTCGTTGCTCTCAAGTTCAAACTCCGCTACTGAAAGCTGGCTGAAGTAGCGGATCACCTTACCTACATTTGTTTTTACCCGTGTGGCAGATGAACCGTAATGATGTGTCCACTCCCCAAGGCGTTGTCCCAAATAATAGCCATCCCAAAAGCCACGATTAAAGACTTTGCTTAGTCGATTATCCCAATCCTCCACCTTGTCATCGGTGTAACTATTCTCAAGATAAGCAGTAATCGCTTCGTTATAACACTCGGATACGATCCTCACATACTCTGGACCTCTGGCACGACCTTCAATCTTGAAGACACGTACCCCAGCATCCATCATCTTATTCATGAAGTGGATTGTCTTGAGGTCTTTAGGGCTCATGATGTATTGGTTCTCCACCTCCAGCTCCATATCACTACTTGTATCCTTTACGAGATAACTCCTTCGGCAAATTTGGTTACAAGCACCCCTGTTAGCACTGCTATTCATCTCATGGAGGCTTAGATAACATTTGCCACTAACTGCCATACACAAGGCTCCATGAGCAAACATCTCAATGCGTACAAGTTCGCCTCGAGGTCCACGGATATTCTGCTCCTCAATCGCTTTGTGGATGGTATACACTTGACCTAAATTAAGCTCTCGTGCCAATACCACTACATCAGCAAACTGAGCGTAAAAGCGAAGAGCCTCTATGTTTGTGATGTTTAATTGAGTAGAGAGATGCACTTCCACTCCCATTTTGTGGGCATAGGTCATTGCCGCAACATCGCTTGCAATGATAGCAGAGATACCTGCTCCCTTAGCAGCATCTATGATGCTATGGAGTAGCTCCATATCATTATCATAAATGATGGTATTGACGGTCAAGTAGCTTTTGATGCCATTCTCGTTACAGATCCTTGCGATCTCGTGCATATCATCAGTGCTAAAAGTCTTAGCACTTCTTGCACGCATATTCAAGCCTTCAATACCAAAGTAGATAGCATTAGCCCCACCTTGCAGTGCCGCATATAGAGACTCCCAGCTACCCACAGGTGCCATTATTTCAAAGTCCTCTCGCTTCATCCCCTCATTAATAAACCAATACTCATTAATAAATGATAGCATCCTTGTCCCCACCGATACCATTTACTCGTATTACGTAGTAGCGAATGGTGTAAAGACTAAGTAGTTTACAAATGTACCCATTTTTAGCCTCTCTCAAAAGCAAACTTCCACCAGCGACTTCTATCTATTACGCGATATCTTATCAAAGGTCGCATATGCAACATTTTAAATATAGGATAAAATAGGTGTATTACACATGATTATTAGACGATGTGCACAAATATCACTATTGTGAATCATTAACCTTGAGAGAAACTATGTAATTCATAGGTATCTATATAGTAGCTTTAAATTGATAGATGTAACAACTGTATGGTAATCAATGTTTTATATTAATTATAAGAGTATACTGGGAATACGTTGAAGCGAATACCCGATATTTGCTGAGGAGGATACAGGGAATATGCTAAGGCGAATTCCGTATATTCACTTCTACTAATGTATGGTACAAGCTAAATAATAGTATATTTGTATCAAATAGAGTATCGAGACCTCCCACAGATGGTCTCAAGGTATTAATCCATAGTGAATAGATGTTATGATGAGACTATTGCTTATTAGTAATTCGGCTTCCCCGGGGGAGACTTATTTAGAGAAACCCAAAAGTGACATTGCAGACTTCCTTAAGGATAGTAATAGCAATGTCGTATTTATCCCTTTTGCGGGTGTTACGTTCTCTTTTGACGCATACGTAGATAAAGTTAATAAGGCATTGCAGGATACGGGTATTAAAGTTCGAGGTGTACATTCTTTTGCAGATCCTATTAAAGCTATTGAGGATGCGTCTGCTATCATTGTGGGTGGAGGTAATACTTTCCAATTGATAAAGATGATGCAGGAGCAGGGGCTTATTGACGCAATCCGTAGCCGAGTGTTGGAAGGAGTGCCTTATGTGGGCTGGAGTGCAGGAAGCAATGTCGCATGTCCGACCATCTGCACAACAAATGATATGCCTATCGTTGAGCCAACAAGTTTTAAGGCACTTAACCTAATACCTTTCCAGATTAATCCGCATTATCTTGATGATCATCCTGCTAATCATGGTGGTGAAACACGTGAAGTACGCATACTCGAGTACATTGAAGCCAACCCGGATATGTATGTCGCCGGTTTACGAGAGGGGTGTCGCTTCTTTGTAGAGGGTAACGAGTTGACACTCGTAGGCAATAAGTCTCTACGCGTATTCAAGAAAGGTCAGGAAATTATGGAGTATCAGCCGGAAAGCGATCTCCGGTTCTTAATGCTGTAAAATTGTATGCCTGAGTACAAAAAGACTGCAGAGCAGTACGATGAAGCTTTAGATAAGTGCCGAACGCTCTTTCTAAATAAATTTAAAGACTATGGTGCGTCTTGGAGAGTGATGAGACCTACTGCCATCACCGATCAGATATATATCAAGGTGCAGAGAATCCGCTCTGTGCAGGAGGCAGGTGTAAATAAAGTGGGCGAGAATCTCGTCAACGAATTTATAGGTGTAGTCAATTATGCCCTCATGGGTATGGTACAGCTCGAACGAGGATACACAGATAGTCCGGAGCGTTCGGATGAGCAATTGGTGGCTTGGTATGATGCTTATGCTAAGCAAGCTCGCGAATTAATGTTTTCAAAAAACCATGATTATGGCGAAGCTTGGCGGAGTATGCGTATCTCTAGTATCACAGACATTTTGCTCCAAAAGGTATTTAGGACAAAACAGATAGAGGATAATCAAGGAGCCGTAAAGGTGAGCGAGGGCATTGATGCTAACTATCTGGACATGGTGAATTATGCTATTTTTTCCCTCATTAAGATAGGAGAAGGCTGTGACGCAATGGTATAATGGCAAAGTCTTTTTTACAAGGTTAGCCCAAATAGTAGTAGGTATAACGTTCCTATTCTCCGGTATTGTCAAGGGAATCGACCCGATGGGGACTGCCATTAAGATAGGAGAGTATGCCGGTGTAGTCTCTATTTCCCTGCCTAATAATTTGGCATTAATAGTATCTTTTTTGCTCATTACGCTGGAGTTTGTATTGGGTGTAGCCCTCATTATTGGCTATCGTCCGCAGATCTCAAGGTGGATTCTTTTGGTCCTAATGGCATTTATGACCATTGTTACACTCTATATCTATCTTTTTGAACCGGTAGCTGACTGTGGCTGTTTTGGCGATGCTCTAGTTATCAGTAATGCCACTACGTTTTACAAAAATATAGTACTTTTATGTCTCTCATCAGCGTTATTCTTTTGTGCCGATTGTTGGTATCATTGGTTGCCGGTGGACTATGCGGATAAAGCGGTTGCGATATCTGTCGTAGTCATATCAGGATTCAATGCTACGAATATCCACCAGTTGCCTGTTATTGATTTCCGCCCTTATAAGATAGGAAGTGACCTTATGGAGCTGACACAATCGGGAGGCACAGAGGGCGAGTATGACTATAGGTTCGTTTATAGTAAGGATGGGCATGAGCAGATATTCACATTAGACCAGCTTCAGGAAGTAGACTCTACGTGGGTTTTTGTGCGTGACGAGACGATAGAGATAACTAAAGCTGAGCAACCCCTCGGCAGTGACTTTGTACTGGTTCGTGACGATGGTACGAATGCGGTAGAGAGTATTGCTTACGAAGGGCAAAATACGCTCCTGCTGATTTCGCCCAATATAAGGGAAGTGTCCCCCAAGCGACTTACTAAAATTCTTGACTCTGGGTTACCTTTTTCCTTAGCTATGGGAAATAGTGATGAGATCTGGGCAAATGAGGAGTATCAAAGCTTGGAGCATAGATTCGTGGAAGTCTATCAGCTGGATAATACTACGGCTAAGACGGTAATAAGATCTAACCCTGGTCTGGTAGTGATATCTGGAGGAAAGATTGTCAATAAAATATCGGGCGATGTCTTAACGAATCTTGTGAAAAATCCTGATTTCCTTAGTGACCCTTATCAATATCAAGATCATAGAGATGAAGTGTTTAGGTATGTTATTACCTTTGGTTGGCATGTCCTTTTAGCTTTATCAATCGTGATTGCAGGCATATATTATAGGATTGAAAATAGAAATAACAAAATAAGAAAAGAGTAATTATTATGAGGAAGAATATCGTTGCAGGTAACTGGAAGATGAATACAACGCTTCAAGAAGGTGTGGATTTAGCTAAGGCGATAGCCAAATCTATTGAGGGAAAAACGCTTCATTGCGATGTCATTTTGAGTGTACCCTTTACTCATCTCACAGAGGTCGTCAAAGCGGTTGCTGGGACTCCTATCAAGGTCGCTGCTGAAAACTGTGCCAGCGAAGACAAGGGTGCTTTTACTGGTGAGGTATCAGCAGCAATGGTAGGATCTACAGGTGCTGCTTACGTTATTTTGGGGCACAGTGAAAGACGAAGTTACTATCACGAGACTTCTGATATCCTAAAGAAAAAAGTGAAATTGGCCCTTGAGAATAACTTAAAGCCCATTTTTTGCGTGGGCGAAGTGCTTAAGGAGCGTGAGGAAGGGTGCCACTTCGATGTTGTTGAGCGTCAAGTGGAGGAGGCATTGTTTGACTTGTCAGAGCAAGATTTTCGCAATATTACTTTAGCATACGAGCCCGTATGGGCTATCGGAACAGGTAAAACAGCTACGAGTAAAGAGGCACAAGAGATACACGCACATCTCCGTAATGTAGTGGCTCAAAAGTACGGAAAATCGGTTGCTGACGATATGACTATCTTATATGGAGGCAGTGCAAATGGGGGCAATGCTAAGGAGCTATTTAGTCAGCCTGATGTTGATGGGGGCTTGATCGGAGGTGCATCTCTCGTTGCAGATAAGTTTCTCTCCGTTATACAAGGTTTTGACAAGTAAATAAGAGAGATTTCCTTATTTCAAAACATATTTTTAGAATTAGTTTTGGATGTTACGGCATTGAGCATTTGAGAATATACGTAATACGCTTCAGCGGATACATGGTATTCCTCGAAACAAATACCTAGTATTCGATGAAGCGTATTTCGGGTATCCATATTATCATGATAAAAGAATCGTAGTTTGGGCTATCCCCAAGCTACGATTCTTTTATTAAATATGGTGTAGGTATATGAAACTATTTGCCATAAACACCTATGTAGTTACGTGGAGTGATACTTTTCATCTCATTTTTGAGTTCTTCAGACACTTCCAATCCATCAATAAAGCTATTAAGTTTCTCCCGGGTCAATTTTTCATTGCTCCTCGTTAGCCCTTTGAGTGCCTCGTATGGGTGAGGATACCCTTCGCGTCTCAGTATGGTCTGTAGGGCTTCGGCAACCACAGGAAGGGCATTATCCAGATCATTAAGGATGGCATTCTGATTTAGAAGAAGCTTGTCGATACCTTTGTTGAGACTATTAAAGGCTATTAAACTATGGGCAATGGGCATCCCCACATTACGCATTACAGTGCTATCTGTCAGATCTCTCTGCAATCTCGAGATGGGAAGTTTATGTGCCAAATGCTCCAAGTACACTATCGCAATACCAAGGTTCCCCTCAGCATTTTCGAAGTCAATAGGATTCACTTTGTGTGGCATAGCAGACGAACCCACTTCTCCCTCCTTAATCTTCTGCTTAAAATATTCGTCAGAGATATACATCCACATATCTCTTGCAAAATCAATAAGTATCACAGAGATGCGTTTAATAGCATCAAATAGTGCCGCTAAGTTATCATAATTGGAGATCTGAGTGGTGTATTCCTCAAGCTCCATTCCCAAATGCTCCTCTGCAAAATCGTGGGCAAATGCTCGCCAATCAATAGACGGGTAGGCGATGTGGTGGGCATTCATATTACCAGTAGCTCCACCGAATTTTACGCTCTGTGGCACCATATGGAGTAGCTTTATCTGTTCGCGTAGACGGTAAACGTAAACATACATTTCCTTGCCTAAGGTTGTAGGCGAAGCTGGTTGTCCATGTGTGCGAGCTAACATTGGGATCGCCTTCCATTCATCTGCCCTCTGCTCAATTTTATCTACAATACCCTCCAATGCTGGTATCCATACTTCGTCTAAAGCATCTCGCAACATCATGGGCTGAGATGTATTATTAATGTCCTGCGAAGTGAGACCAAAGTGAACGAATTCAAGCACTTCGGCATATTTTTCATCCGCAAGTCTCTCTTTGATAAAATACTCCACGGCCTTGACGTCGTGATTAGTGACGTTTTCTATCTCTTTAACTCTTGTAGCATCGATTTCTGTAAAATCTTCATAGAGACTCCGTAGCTCAGATTGAATGATATCGCTATTCAGAAGTGACAATTTGTCTGGAATCGCTTTGGATAATGCGATAAGGTACTCAACCTCAACCATTACTCTATATTTTATCAATGCGTATTCTGAGAAATAATTCTCAAGCATACCTACTTGTTTCCTATACCTACCATCCACTGGTGATATTGCTTTTAGCGTATCCATGGGCCTTATATTTTACTTTAATAAACTGCACAGCCAAAGACTTAAATGCATCTCCTTAGCCAATTAAGAGCAGCACTATGCAAAAACTTATCCCCAAAGGTACCAAAAAAGATGCTATCATATTGATATTTTGAAGAAAATGAATCGTATTGGCATTTTGAGGGATCTCTGTTATAAAAGTGGAATAATGAGACATCTAAAGACGCGGGATAGCAACTGCTCTAATAGAAATTTAGAAAATTAATATTTACTTTGTGTCGTCCGCAAAATTTGTTTGATGATGCTATCTTTTGATGTGGTTATAAAGCTAAAAATTGGTACCTTTGGGAATAAGAAGGAAGAAATATGATTATTAGATGTCTCATATTTATTGTAATGCTGGGGTTGTTACCTCCACTTGCTTTGGCACAAGATGAGGTCACGAAAGCACCCGAGATGACTCCTAAAGAGTTAGCTGTACGGGCATTAAAATCTGGAGATTATGCCTCGGTTGAGGCATGGTATTCGCATTTGTCTGCAAGGGATAAGCGGTTGCCTGATAACTTATTCGTCGCTACCTTTTCATCAATTAACGATTTAGATTTTCCTCTGGCTCATAAGCGGATGGAGCTTTATAATGATCTAAGACTGAGGTCAGAAAAGGATAGGACCAACCGAAGTCTCATTGACAGTCATCTCCATGCTACCGAGCGTATGCTGGCTAATCTCAGAGTTGTCACAATTCACAATGCTGATACTGCCACGTTGGATCAGTTATTGGCACAGGTTCAAAGTGAGATAAAGCACTTGGGAAGGGTTACCAAGGATACATATACCACACCTGATGGCAAAACCAAATGGGAGGTCTCTATAAGTCCAGATAGTACACCTTGCTTTTTGGTGGTTCATAGGTTGGGCGATGGATCTTGGGATAGGAGTAATGCAGAAATCGTTATCGTTCGTGGGTTATCGCAGGATGTAACGCTTTCATATCCTTTCCTTCAGGGTGATGGTAACACACTTTATTTCGCTATAGAGGAGCATTCGTTAGTGCCAAGTACCACTTTGGGTGGAAAGGATATATTTGTAAGTAGGTACGATAGGGAGAGTGGTAGCCTTTTAGTGCCCACTCAACTACCATTGCCTTTTAATAGCAGTGTTGATGACTTTTGCTATATTATTGATGAACAATCAGACTTTGGGTGGTTAATTTCGGCACGAAATGCTAAGGCTGATTCGCTTGTCCTTTATACCTTTGCTCCTTCGACGGTTCAGCGATATCAAGGTGAAGACCAGAGAGAAGTGGCTAAATGGAAGGCTCCGAATCTCACTCATAAGCATTTCGTTACTACCTCAAAAAGCGAGCTCATATCAGAGCATGCCCCTATTTACTTTTGGGTACACAATAGAGCCATAAGAGGGGTTGAAGATTTGCCTAATACCACTGCACGTGAAGCTTTTAGCAAGTATTTGCAGATTTATAATGCTTATAATGAGCGTGTGGATTCTTTGGAAAAAGAAAGGGAGCATTTGCGTCATTTTGATGATACTCAAAGTGCTGACGAATCAATAAAGAAACGTATGTTAGCCACAGAGGAATGCATAGAAGAGCTCCGTGTCCAGCTCAAAGCGATTCGAAACGAAGTGATAAATCAATGCACGAATAATAACAAATAGATGACTATTAGATTAGAGTTATAGATATGATGATGTATTTACCCATTATCCTTGCTGCCCTTACTGTGGCGGCTCTTATTCTTGCTGAGTTATTCTTTATTCCCGGGTTTGGTTTTTTAGGAATCCTTGGTGGAGGAGGTTTTATTGCCGCAGAAGCCTATTTCATAACTATGGGATTATATCCTCAGGCAATCCTTTTTGGGGCGTTGTCAATTGCCACCTTCG
Source organism: uncultured Porphyromonas sp. (assembly GCA_934364985.1). Classification (GTDB taxonomy): domain Bacteria; phylum Bacteroidota; class Bacteroidia; order Bacteroidales; family Porphyromonadaceae; genus Porphyromonas_A. The sequence continues at coordinate 45,502 of CAKRMU010000006.1, forward strand.
CCATTGGTTTTTTACTACTCAGTCGAAATAAATTTATCAAAAAGATGGAGCTAACTGATACTGTAGACGAGGTGGCAATTAAACTCCCTGAGGGCATATTTATAGGTGCAAAAGGGATAGCAGTCAGTAGGCTTGCACTTGGGGGGACTATTAGGATTGGCGATAATGCGTTAGAGGGAGAGTCTGAGGAGGGATTTATTGATGAGAATGAGCGGATAATCATCTCCGACATTCGTAATCAAAAAGTGTACGTTCGGAGAGATTCTTCGCCGTTTAATGCCAGTATTTGATTAAGTAACAATAAACCTATCAACAATATTTAGTATGGAATCAACCTACATCATTTGGGGTGTAATAATAGTGGTAGCCCTTATAGTTATCGCTATCTTTTTACGGTATTTCCCCATTATTTTATGGATTTCTACTCGAGCTTCCGGGGTAAAAGTCTCACTTTTACAGCTATTTTTGATGCGGATAAGGAACGTGCCACCTCACGTCATAGCCAAAGCTATGGTCGAGGCACATAAGGCTGGATTACAACTAACTCGCGATGAGCTCGAGGCTCATTATCTTGCTGGCGGTCACGTAGAGCAGGTAGTCCACGCTCTTGTGTCAGCGAATAAAGCCAATATAGACCTTAGTTTCAAGATGGCGGCTGCCATAGATCTTGCTGGTCGTGACGTATTCAACGCTGTGCAAATGTCTGTAAATCCCAAGGTCATTGATACCCCTCCAGTGACAGCCGTGGCTAAAGATGGTATCCAGCTTATTGCTAAGGCTCGTGTTACAGTGCGGGCAAATATCCAGCGTTTAGTGGGAGGGGCAGGAGAGGAAACAATACTTGCTCGCGTGGGTGAGGGTATTGTCAGCTCTATTGGTTCAAGTGAAAGACATACCGTCGTCCTTGAGAATCCAGACTCCATTAGTAAGTTAGTCCTCCGCAAAGGCTTGGATGCTGGTACGGCTTTTGAGATATTATCCATTGATATAGCTGATATCGACATCGGTAGGAATATAGGTGCTGTACTTCAAATGGATCAGGCTCAGGCTGATAAGAATATCGCACAAGCCAAAGCTGAGGAGCGTCGTGCTATGGCAGTTGCTCAAGAACAAGAGATGAGAGCATTGGCACAACAAGCTCGTGCTAAGGTGATAGAAGCTGAGGCCGAGGTGCCACTCGCTATGGCAGAAGCTTTCCGCAATGGTAACCTTGGGATTATGGACTATTATCGGATGAAAAATATAGAGGCAGACACTTCTATGCGAGATGCGATAGCTAAGCCTATCACCGATGAGAAGCAACATAAGCCACTAAATAAAGAGGAAAAAGATAAATAATCGCTGTACAATGTGGGGAATAACGCACTTTGAATTCATTAGGAATGAAGCGTTATTCCCTACTTTTTATTAACAAAATACTTAATGATATGAATAAATTTGTGATACCTGAGTCAGAGTTAATCATCAACAACGATGGCTCCATTTTCCACTTACATATTCGACCAGAGGATATTGCTGACAACTTAGTGATATGTGGTGATCCCAGTCGTGTGGATATGATTGCATCTCATTTTAATAACATTGAAGTGAATGTGACAAATAGGGAGTTTCATACTATTACGGGTTACTACAAAGGGAAGAGAGTCACTGCTCTCTCGCATGGTATTGGTTCGGATAATATTGAGATCGTCCTTAATGAGCTGGATGCTTTGGCCAATATTGACTTTAAGACGAGAACTGCCAAAGAACAGCATCGCGAACTTACGATTGTCCGAGTGGGTACATCGGGTGGCTTACAAGATGCAACACCTATTGGTTCTTACGTTGCAGCAAATTATGCGATTGGATTTGATGGTGTTCTCCATTTTTATGCAGACCGCGATAAAGTTTGTGATTTAGCTTTTGAAAATGAGCTTATGAAGCAGCTTGATTGGCAGATCAATGGTCTTAAGCCTTATGTAGTTAAGGCTCCAGATGATATGATAAAGCAGTTCGTTATATCTTCAAATGTTATCCCAGGAGCTACGATAGCTTGTAATGGCTTTTATGCACCTCAAGGGAGACGTCTTCGTGGACGCTTAGCAGATCCAGAGCTCAATAAAAAGATAACGTCTTTTGAATACCAAGGCACTAAGCTAACCAATTTTGAGATGGAGAGTTCGGCATTAGCTGGGTTGGGAGCTATTCTTGGTCATCGTGTTATTACAATCTGTACCATCATTGCTGGTAGAAAAAGCGAGACGATGAATACCGAATACAAAGGTACTATTGAGGGCTTAGTCCAATTGGTATTAGACCGTTTTTAATTTCTGAAAGCTGTATTTACATGGTTGCGACTTTTGGTAGAGAATACCTAAAGGTAGTCAATTAATTGTTCGCATTGAATGTGCCTAATAATCACTATTTAGAGATAGCTTTCAACGGATACCCATAATACACCGAAACGAATACCCTATATTTGTTTCTGTGTATTATGGGTATCCGTTTTAGCTGAGTGTAGGGGTGATGTGGAGCTGATGTTAGTATCTGTGGTTACTCGGATAGAATCTTTACAGAAAGTATTGGACCACTTGTAAATGGTAATACTTGGAGTATGAATTGAGCCGGACTTAGCTCCTGTCGCTAATGACTTCGGTAACTAATTGTGACACCATACCTTTCAATTCATCAAGAAATTGGCTCGGGTTATATTCTCCTTTATCTATCTGCCGAAGTTTGTATTCCCACTCGCCTGTAAGTTCAACGCTCTTTAGTTGTTCGTTGTGTATGGTATGAATAAGTTCTGTCCCCAGTGATGTGGGCAGAATACTTTTGCCTTTACGCTCTATGTATCCTCTCTTAAAGAGGACTTCAATGATGGCAGAGCGTGTGGAGGGCCGTCCGATGCCTTTTGACTTCATAGCCTCTCTTAGCTCATCATTGTCAACTAATTTCCCGGCCGTCTCCATAGCATTAAGGAGGGTAGCTTCGGTATATTGTTTCGGTGGTCTTGTCTCTTTTGGTAGCAGTGATGGTGTATGTGGACCGTGTTCATTTACCTCAAAAGAGGGCATAGTTTGCTTTGTCGCCTCCTCATCCCCGTCGTTTTCGTCCGTAGTATTATCCTGCTTTGGATAAAGTATTCGCCAACCTTCGTGAGTGATGACTCGCCCAGTTGCCTTAAACTCGTGCTTATCTATCTTTGCAAGGACTGTCGTTTGCTCATACTCCATATCAGGGTAAAAGATAGCGAGGAAACGGAGCATTATCAATTGATAAATATTAAAATGCCTTTCGTCCAACATCTGTGGCAAGTTGCCTGTGGGGATAATAGCGTGGTGGTCAGTTACCTTTGAACTGTCAAAGTATTTGCTAAGTTTGCGAAGTTTATGCCCGCCAAGTAGGGGCATGCAAGGTGTAGGAAAGGCTTGTGATAATGACTTAATGATGCCCAGGCAATTGGGGTAAATGTCATCGGGAAGATAGGTAGTATCCACACGTGGATAGGTAACCAGTTTCCCCTCATACAATGTTTGTATGATATTGAGTGTTTCTTCCGCTGTTAGTGCATACCGTTTATTCGCCTCAATTTGTAGGCTCGTGAGGTCAAAAAGACGTGGAGCAGCCTCTTTGCCTTTTCGCTTTGAGATTTTGCTAATAGTTATGTCCTTACTCGCTATATCGGCTATAACTTCTTGGGCTTCTGCCTCAGTGGCATACTTACCGCGGGTAGACGCAAAAACGACCTCTTTATAGAGTGTCTTAATTTCCCAATATGGCTGAGGTGTAAATCCTTTAATCTCTTCGTCTCTATTAACAATTAGAGCGAGGGTAGGTGTCTGGACCCGACCTACTGATAGTACTCTACGATCGCCAGCCGTGCGATATTTTAGTGTATATAGTCGGGTAGCGTTGATGCCTAAGAGCCAATCTCCAATGGCACGTGCTAAGCCTGCGTAGTAAAGATTGGTGTATTCCGTTTCTGGTTTTAGTTGCAAAAAGGCTTCCTGAATAGCTGCATTAGTCATTGAGGAAAGCCATAATCGCTTGACGGGAATAGTACACCCTGCCATCTGTAATACCCACCTTTGAATCAGTTCACCCTCCTGACCAGCATCACCACAATTGATGACCTCTGTTGCTTTGCTAACAAGATCTTTAATCACCCCAAATTGTTGCTGAATACCTGTGTCATTCATCACTTTGATGCCAAAGCGATCGGGTATCATCGGTAAATGAACTAAGCTCCATTGTCGCCAATGTGCGAAGTAATCAGACGGCTCTTTTAGGGTACAAAAGTGGCCATATGTCCAAGTCACCCAGTACCCAGCCCCCTCTAAGTATCCCTGCTTTTGGAGCGTTGCTCCAATGACGGCTCCAATATCACGAGCCACTGAGGGCTTTTCGCATATGCAGAGAATCATATAAAGTCTTATCTATTTAGGATAGAAGAGGGGGGGATTACTATTGATGCTCACCTAAAATAACGATTTCATTTCGCTCTATTTTGCGATTACAGTAATGACATTTAAGGGTACCACACTCCTTGTCAACCACATTGTAAAGACCTTTCATAGGCTCATTATTGGTGATGCATTTAGGATTTGTGCATTTTACAATACCCTCTATTTCATCTGGTAAGGTGACCTTGATTTTCTCCACCACCTTGTAATCCCTAATCACGCTGATGACGATCTCTTTAGCCACAAGTGCCAGCATGCTCACCTCTTCTGGAGTGAAATGCTTCTCCTCTACCTTGATAATGCCCTTGCGTCCTATCTTTTTACTGAGGTAGTTTTGTCCAATCGTAAATGGACAATCTAATTCAAATAGCCCCAATAATTGTACTACCTTTTGTAAATGTTCAGTAGGAATGTGGTCAATGACAGAGCCATTCTTTATAGCTTGTACCCGAAGCTCACCTTTCTCAATATGTGCCATAACTAATCCTTTACTTCTATACCTAATGCCCTACATATAAGAGCCTCTCTCACGAACATCCCATTAACTGCCTGCCTGAAATAGTAGGCATAAGGGGTATCGTCTACTTCCTGTGCAATCTCATTAACTCGTGGAAGAGGATGCAGTATTTTCATATTCTCCTTCGCGTGATTTAGGAGCAACTTGTCAAGGACAAATGTATCTTTTACGGCTTTATAATCCTCTTCGTCTAAAAAACGTTCCCGCTGTAGTCGTGTCATATATACGATATCGCTCTTAGCTATTACATCAGATGAAAAATCGTCGTAATACTCTGCGGGGATGCCGTGTGTCTTACAATAGTCCACGTATTCCCGAGGTAGCTCTAACTGGTGAGGAGCTACGAAAGAGAAGGATGGCGAAAAATGTGACATTCCCTCTATAAGAGAGTGGACTGTTCGACCATATTTAAGGTCGCCAACCATTGTAATATGTAGGTCGTTTAAATGCCCTTGAGTCTTGCGGATAGAGTATAGATCAAGCATTGTTTGGGAGGGATGCTGATTGGCACCATCACCTGCATTGATGATAGGAATGCGGGATACTTCACTGGCGTAGAGGGCTGCACCTTCGAGATTATGTCGCATAATGATAAGATCTGCATAGCCAGAAACCATTTGGATAGTATCACGGAGGGTTTCACCTTTTACGGAACTGGTGTTTTTTGCATCGGAAAAACCGATAACTCTCCCCCCTAATCTATTTACCGCAGTTTCAAAACTTAAGCGGGTACGAGTTGAAGGTTCAAAGAAGAGTGTAGCCACCACTTTGCCACGGAGAAAATCACGATTCGGATTCTTCTCAAATAGCTCTGCGGTGTTGAGGATGTCAAATATTTCCTCCTTTCCTAATTGCTCAATGCTGTAAAAACTACCTCTATTCATATATAAGTTATGTCAATAGTATGGTGATTGTTATCTGTGCTAATACGACGCGTGCAAACATACCTAATGGGTACACAGTGGCATATCCGACAGTAGGTGTGTCCTCCTCAATTTGATCGTTGATGTACTCCAATGCGATGGGGTTTGCCATCGAGCCACAAAGAAGTCCGCAAATAGTACCATAACTAAGTGAGGAGTACTTCATCGCAATAATACCAATAAGGAGCGTTGGAATTATCGTTATCCCAGCACCGAGTGCCAGCCACAATAGTCCTGACCCCTCTACAAGTGTTTCCATAAATTGCCCCCCTGAAGCTAACCCAAGGCACCCTAAGTAGAGCGTAATTCCGAAAGTGCGGAGCATAAGATTGGCACTTTGTGTAATATAAGTAGTTAGGTGTAACCGAGGTCCGTATGCTCCCATAAGGATCCCAATGATGATAGGACCTCCAGCCAGTCCCAATTTTATTGGCATGCTAAGGCCAGGAATCGCTATGGGTAATATGCCTACTAATACACCAATAGCCATCCCAATAAAGATGCTTATGAGGTAAGGCGAATCAATAGGTTTTAGCTGATTGCCGAGATCTTTTGCCAGCTTATCAACACCACTTTTCCCACCGATAACGGTAAGCCTATCACCCACCTGAAGAGTGAGACGTGGGGTAGGGACGAGGTCAATCTCAGCTCTATTAACCCTCGTTACAGTGACATTGTATTCGTTTCTAAGCTTAAGGCTGGCGAGCGTAGCCCCATTATAGGCTTCACGTGTTACCAATAGACGTTTCTGTACAAGTTCGGAATTTCCCTTGTCCCAAGATGAATCTTTATGCACTTGTTCAGACTCACTACCAAAGAGCGTTAGGATAGCACCTTTGTCATTTTCATTACAAACGACGCTAAGAAGGTCATGTAGCTGTAATCTTGTGTTCCCATCAGGCTGAAAGATTTCGCCATCACGCTCCATACGAGATACCAAAAAGTCGATTTTAAAGATCTGTTTCAACTCACCTAAAGTAGATCCGATGACACCATTATTCTCTACCCTATAATCTGCTACATGGTGATGCGTCTCATTGAGGTCAGGCTCCTTGGCTTTGCTCTTTTTCGGGAAAAATACCTTCAGTAGCTCTAATACAACAATGACTCCTACGACACCAAGGGGATAGGTGATAGCAGTTGCCAAAGCCATATCATTAAGCTCTGTCTGAAGAAGAGGACTACCCACGTGAATCTGCTCTACCCCTTGCTGAGCTGCAGCTAAGGCTGGAGTATTAGTCACGGCTCCACTTAGTATGCCCATAAGGTTACCAATGGTATCCACATTAGCAGTAGATAATATCACAGCTACAAGTAATCCTAAGAGGATGAGCCCCATACTCCAAGCGTTTAGGATTATCCCTGTCTTACGGAGGGATGCTACAAACGAGGGCCCTACTTGTATACCAAGAGTATAGACAAAGACAACCAACCCAAAGTTTTGACAGAATTGTAGCATCACAGGATCTACGCACACCCCAAAGTGTGCCATAAAGATACCGAAGAAAAAAACTCCTGCACCCGCAAGTGAAAACTTGCCGAGCTTCAACTTGCCCAAGAATAGACCTATTCCGCAAGTAATACATATAATAAAAAGCGTTTGGGGCAGTGTTTGTGCCGTCCAAAAACTTTTAATTGCATCCATCATATTAACAATCTTTTTCCTCGCAAATGTACCAAAAATCTATGGGATGAATGTCAATTTAAGTTTGCATCCTTTATCACTATCTTTCAACTTATATGCTTTGTCTCGTTAATGATAATTACTCTTTGACAATTGTAAATTAGTATTTAAAAAGTTGATTGATGAATAACACATGTCAAGGTATTTTGTATTATCAAAGAGGATATTAGGTATTCCATAAGGTGAGTTTTAGGTTTTTATTTAAGCTTATTGCGGTACTTCATCTATTGTATTTCAGGCAGATGAAGAACAAAATAGTGCCTTGTTTTTTGCTCTCTTTCGTATATTCAAATAGTTAGTTTGGATTACCTCCAAAAGAAAATAGCGTATATGCTTTGATATTTGGGAGGATTTGCTTACCTTTGCAAGCACAACAAAGGAGCCCGGATGGTGGAATCGGTAGACACGAAGGACTTAAACTCCTTTGGCCAGCAATGGCTGTGCGGGTTCAAGTCCCGCTTCGGGTACAACGCTTTAGATAAGTCAAAAGCTTATCGTAATGCGGTAGTAGCTCAGTTGGTAGAGCATTGGCTTCCCAAGCCAAAGGTCACGAGTTCGAGACTCGCCTACCGCTCTCTTTTCTATGTTTGTATTTTATGGGCAGAGTACGTGTGGTATTCTGCTCATATTTTTTTATTGTGTGGCAACAATTTGTCCTTCTATGGCTCTGTGTATAAATAGGATAAGCCGAGACTGCAATTGAAATCTCGGCTTATTCTATTTATACTCTTGTCGGAGATAAACCTCCGATTAATTAATAATTATATGCTATGAAAGAATCGCATCATTGTGGGTTCTCAAGAAGAGAATTATGGATGGCTTTAGGGTACTTTTTCAGGTTCTCTCTCCAAGACTTTCAACTCTTCTGGCATCTCTCCATCCGCAATATCGATTAGGTAACGCCCACCTGCAACGACTTCGCCATCAATTATGGCTTGTGTGATGAGCTCCTCTACATATTTCGCTATCGTGCGATTAAGAGGTCTTGCCCCCAACTTAGGATCATAACCCTTTTCGGCTAAAAAGGCTTTTGCCTTTTCTGTATAATCAACCGATAATTTCAAAGTCTCTATCCTTGGTTGTAGCTTAGCGAGCTGGATATCAACGATACTCCTAATGACTTCTTTCGTAATAGGATTAAAGGTAACTATCTTATCAATACGATTGAGAAACTCAGGCACAAAGCTCTTTTTAAGCATCTTCTGGATGACTTCTTCGGATAACTTCTTAACGTTTATACTTGAAGCATCCTTAAAGCCTACGCCTGTGCCGAAGTCTTCGAGTTGCTTTGTTCCCACGTTTGATGTCATTATAATAATGGTGTTTTTGAAGTTAACCTTTCCTCCATTGCTATCGGTAAGGATGCCATCATCAAGTAACTGAAGAAGAAGATTATGGACATCCGTGTGAGCTTTTTCTATCTCGTCAAACAGCACAACTGAATAGGGGTGACGCTTAACCTTTTTCGTAAGCTCGCCCCCTTCCTCGTAACCCACATATCCAGGGGGGGCACCTACCAATCGTGATACCGTATGACGCTCCATAAATTCGCTCATATCGACCCTAATCATAGCCTCTTCTGTGCCAAAGAGTTCTCGAGCTAAGTTCTTAGCTAAGTAAGTCTTGCCTACACCGGATGAGCCAAGAAATAGAAATGAAGCTATAGGTTTATTAGGATCTCTTAGCCCAATCTTATTACGCTGAATAGCACTTGCTACTGCATCCACGACATGATCTTGCCCTTTGATATGCATTTTAAGGCGGTCAGCTAATCCTGATAGAGCCTCCAAGTCAACTCTTGTAAAAGTCTCCACTGGCACACCACTTGCCATAGAAATAACTCGCTGTATCTCTGGTACGTCAACAACAATAGGTTCAGTCATAAGTTCGCCTCGCTCAAGCTTAGCTTTGTAATTAGCTAACTCCTCAATAGCAGTTTTCTCTTCATCTCGGTACTTAATTGCCATTTCGTAGTTGCTATTTTTCACAGACAAATGTTTGAGAGCGCTTGCATCCTTTATCTTACTCTCGTATTTAGTCAAGTCTATTGGCTTTTGGTTTTTAATAAAGGCATAAGCCCCAGCCTCATCTATTGCATCAATGGCTTTGTCTGGGAAAAAACGATCTGTGATATACTGGTCCGTTAACCTCACAGCCACCTCAAGTGCCTTATCTGTATAGGCTACGTGATGATGGTTTTCGTATCTTGGGCGGAGCTTATACAGAATTTTTAGCGTCTCTTTGCTGTCAGGAGCTTCCACGATTACCTTCTGAAAGCGGCGCTCCATAGCTCCATCTTTCTCTATTGATTTTCGGTACTCCTCCAAAGTAGTTGCACCAATTACCTTAATCTCACCACGGGATAAAGCTGGCTTGAGTATATTGGCAGCGTCTAAGCCCCCTTGGGTATTTCCGCCACCCATTATTGTGTGTACCTCATCGATGTATAGAATAATATTAGGATTGGCTTTCAGCTCTGTTATCATCGTTTTGAGGCGTTCTTCAAATTGTCCTCGGTACATTGTACCGGCCACAAGTCCGCCAAGGTCAACAGCAACAATCCTTTTGTTTAATAGCGATATGGGTACTTCATTTGCAACAATCTTCTGGGCTAAAGCTTCAACAATTGCCGTCTTTCCTACACCTGGTTCTCCTAATAAAATCGGGTTGTTTTTCTTCTTTCGTGCCAATATTTGTGCGACACGGATGATTTCTGTTTCCCTACCATAGATGGGGTCAAGTTTGTTGTCCTTAGCAAGATCATTCAGCCACACCCCATACTGATCAAGGGTAGGGGTGTCAGATTTTCCTGAATCTTTGCCACCATCTTTATCTTGTTTAGTGGCATTAGACGTGCCTTGTGATTGACTTTTATTGTCATCTTTGCCTAAAAGATCATCCTCTTCCGCTTCAAAGAGGTCGTCGTTATCAATGAATGCGTTTACCACCTCATCACTCGGAGTAACATCCTTAATAGGATCTATTGAATCCGTATATATATCCTGATCTCTATACTCTTTATTTGTTTCTTTCATTATAATTTTTCCCTCTCTGGTGTCTAAATAAGCTCAAGGGAGAGAGAGGAAACTCATTATTTTATTACAAAGCCTCTCTGTCTCAAAAGCCCTACTATTGTATCTATCGCATAATCTATGCCAATAATAGAAAGCTTGAAACAAAGGTCATAATTGTCAGCACGACCCCAATACCGAGAGGTGTAGTAATTATAGTATTCCCTCCTATTCTTATCCACTTTATCGATCTCTTCTTCAGCCTCTTTGGGTGATTCAAGATCAAGACGATTTTGAATATTATTGATCCTGATTTCTTTGTCTTCCGTAACAAATACTGACAAACAATGCGGATGGTTGCGTAGAGTATAGTCGGCACAACGCCCCACAAAAATCGCTGAACCTTTACTGGCTAATTTTTCAATGGTTTCCGATTGAAGCCGAAATAGATGGTCATTAGAGAGATAATTATTAGCGTACATATAAAAGGCATTAGGTAGCCCCAATGAGCCCCCGACCATTAGCGGAATTTCGTAGTTGTTACGCTCATCTGCTTGCTCAAACAGTTCCTTACGGATATTGTTATCTTCGGCAGCTTTATCCAGTAAATCTTTATCGTAGAGCTTTACCTGAAGTCTCTTACTAAGATGTTGGGCCAATTTGTATCCGCCACTTCCGAATGAGCGCCCTATACAGATGGCAAAAACATCATCAGGGTAAATCACCTTTTCTTCCTCCATAATAATCTTCTCTCAAAAGTATTTCTTAGCGGGGAATTGCTCTCTAAGAGACTCCATTAGTTCATCCCTAAATTTAGGATGGGCAATATTTACAAGTGCCTCTGCTCTTTGTAATTCCGTCCTACCTGATAGAGAAGCTACACCATACTCTGTTACTATGTAATCAACATCATTTCGGTGGGTAGTCACTACGTTATTGTGACCCAAGTTTGCACTTATGCGTGATATCTCACCGCCTTTTGCCGTTGATTGGATGGCAATGATGCTCTTACCACCTTTAGAGATTTGGACTCCTCGGACATAGTCAAACTGCCCTCCAGAGCCACTAAACAACTTACCGCCCACTTTCTCAGCACATACTTGACCAAATAAATCTACTTCGATACATGAATTGATAGAGATCATATTGGGATTCTGACCGATAATATAAGGGTCATTCATTACGTCTACAGGATATTGTTCAAAGTCTGTGTTATGGTCCAAGCACTCATAAAGAGCATCATCGCCCATTGTGAATGCTGCCGTCATCTTTCCGATCTGTACCCCTTTGTATTTACCAGATATGGCACCACTTTTGTACAAGCCAAGCACTCCCGGTGTAAGTAGTTCAGTATGTATTCCTAAGTCGTGGCGATCAGTAAGGAGAGAAAGTACAGCATCGGGCAATGCTCCTATCCCAATTTGTAGTGTGGCTCTATCTGGTACCAATTCTGCACAATAGGTTGCAATCTTCAAGTCTAATTCAGATGGAGTGGCAGCGGGAAGTGTATGAGGTTTAGAGCTATGCTCCACTATAATATCTATATCTTTCCCATCCAAAAAGTTATCGCCCCCAATATAGGGAAGCTGTGCATTGACAATCGCCAAAACGTGTTTCGCACATCGAGCAGCAGGAAGGGTAAAGTCTGATGAAAGGCTACAGCTATAACGCCCTTTGTTATCTGGAGGAGTTACTTGAATAATAGCCCAATCTGGTTCGTATGTGTTGCCTTTCTCAAAAAGCGATGGAACTTGTGAAAAATGTCGCGGAATAAAATCGGCACGCCCTTCATTTATTGCCATGCGAGCCTCTTTACCGCTAATAAAAGGCGAACACACCCTAAAATGCTTCTCCATTCCTGGAGCTAAATGTAGAGGATCACCCAAATAAATGAGCTGGAAGATAGACAAATGCGAAAAACGCTCTTTCTGCTTTACAAGTTCCTCAATAGCACAATTAGGGGTTACTGCACCATGACCAAGTACAATTCGCTCCCCATCTTTTATCTGCATAATCGCTTCCGAAAGCGACATCAATTTTGGTTGTTTCATCAATCAGTGTCGTATATAAGAATAAATGGATAATCAATCATCACTTCCACAAATGTATAAATAATAATTCACTTGACAGATAAATCTTTGTTTTAATCATGGAATATTTTCGAAGTACTTCTTTGGTGGTTTCAAATGCCAGTTCATACATCTGCAAAAAACACCACACTCTAATATATTTATAGTGTATGGTGAAAAAGTTCCATTTTCAAAAATTGTAATATCAACCCTTTCTTCTCCTGTAGTGTACACTTTATAGATTCTTTCTTTGATTTGATTGTTTTCGTTAGAATGTATGATAATTAATGAATAAAGGTACAGAAAGATGCAGATAGTAGGTTCTTTCTTTATAGCTTAAAATTACATCTTATTTTTCTATGCTGAAATTACTAATAGTCAATGAAGTACCCAAATTTTTTGCCTAAATAATCATTGTCGTACAGCATAAATAAATACGATGTTTTGACACGTTTTTTGATTTATACACTCCGCTCCCCGCAGGGGGAAAGGCCCTCATACCCTCCTCCTTTGCACTGCAAGTAAACACCCCACATTCCTTAATATCAACATCACTTGACCAAATACGATGATACGACGTGCAACGGATACCCTAAATTAGCCTTGACAAATATACGGAATACACCCAACCGAATTCCCTATATCTGCTTGGACGGATACCCTATATCTTTTCTTCCTTTGCCTCCTTTTCCCTTTTTCCTCCTTTGACGATGTCGCTCTTATGCTCATGTATGCCGTGAAATTGTTGTATCTTGCCATAGTATTGAATTAAGAATTGGGGTGGGCAGGAATTTAGAAAATATTGTTTATTATGTGTTTATGGGAGCTTCCTCGCTCTTTAGTTTTGGACGATAATAAAAAGAAATGAAGCATATAGTATATTTTAATGCGGCCCAGAACATGAGTCAGATAAGAGACAAATCTGTAGATCTTGTCGTTACATCACCGCCATATCCAATGATTGAGATGTGGGATAGTATTTTTGCGGATCAAAATCCGAAGATTGACAAAGCACAAAAAGCAAGAGAAGTGCGACTAAGCTTTGAGTTGATGCATCAAGAATTAGATAAAGTGTGGTCTGAATGCTGGCGAGTGATGAAAGATGGAGCGTTTTTGTGCATTAATATCGGAGATGCCACGCGGACGGTAAATGGGGAATTTGCTTTGTATAATAACAATGCAAGAGTCATTCAAAGTTGCGTGCAGTTGGGGTTTACTTCCTTGCCAAATATTTTATGGAAAAAAGCAACAAATGCTCCAAATAAGTTTATGGGTAGTGGTATGTTGCCTTGTGGAGCATATGTGACATTGGAACACGAGTGGATACTCATTTTTAGGAAAGGCAACAAACGTGCTTATACCAAGGATTTAGAAAAGAAAGACCGTAGAGATAGTTCATTTTTTTGGGAAGAGAGGAATGTGTGGTTTTCTGATATATGGGAAATAAATGGAGTCAAGCAGACGATTCAAAAAGCACCTTCACGAGCCCGTAACGCATCATATCCATTAGAGCTTCCATATAGGCTTATCAATATGTATTCCCAAAAGGGGGATGTCGTTTTAGATCCATTTATCGGGTTAGGTACCACAACGATGGCGGCTATTCAATGTGAGCGAAATAGTATCGGTTTTGAAATAGATGAATTATTGAAACCGATTTTGAAAGATAGAATCGCTTCAATAAATGTAGCTAATTTTAATTGCCTAATAGAAGAACGATACAAAAAGCATTTAGCATTTGTGGAAGAGCGAATGCGACAAGGAAAGCTTGTAAAGTATGATAATGCTTTTCTTCAATGCAAGGTGATGACTAAACAAGAAACAGATCTTACTTTTCATTACCTAAAAGATATCATTCTTTGCGATGATGCAGAAGCGTTGATATTTGATTCATCTTATTATGAAGATAGATTATTAGAAGATTTTCCTGCGGAATTCAAGGGCAATAATATTTGATGTCTAAAGAAAAGGATAGAAATAGATAGGTTCCCTTGATATTGGTTAATGCTTCAAGTCCAACTTTATAGGTGCTAAAGCATATCTGCGTCATATTCAATAAGAATGCCATCTTTTCTCTTTTCGTAATATATTATTGGTACCACAATTACTTCAGAAAGATTGGTTTCATATTTATATGAGGATGCTTTAATCTGTATTGGGGTGTCACCAATATACCCATCTATCCCTTTAGCTTCTTCCTCAATGCTGGCTAAACGCCAAGGTTTTGATTCTTGTTTGGCAAGAAAAGCAATTATCGCGTTTTGAAACCTAAGTCCACAATAGGTTTTGGTGTAAACCAAGTCCTTTACCCATTCTTCAATCATCTCACGAGTGATAGAATTAAAAGCCTCACTCATAAGCTGATGCATATTGTATATTTTATCTGTGGCTTTCTGAATGGCATTAGGCTGTTGTTCGCTATACCAAATAACCCATTCCTCTAAAGAGTCTCCTTCAAATTCTTGAATAAGTTCAGACATTTGACCCGCTACCGATGGTCTTGTCCCTTGAGCATTATTGTTTATCAAATTAATAATTTGGGTAGCATATTTTGGGAAAACATATTTAGAGGCATTTGAAAGTTCCTCAACCTCTCTATTCTTTATGATAAGTTTCTTCAACATAGTAGAATATGACAGTTCATCTGAAGGCTTAAAACCTTCTTATTCATTCATTATTACACCCATTAAAAGCAATTAAAGTCATATAGATGATATGTAATACACGAGCAAATGTAAGTATTTATGACTAAACAATAGTCATCATTATGCTAAATAGCGATGAGCTACCGGATATAATGATAAATAATTTAGTTATGCTCCTTTTGTTTGTCTTCCTTTCTTGATCCTGTTGCCTACGAGTAATTGTTCCTATTGTTGGTTTTCTGTGTTATCTGAGAATTATAAGCCACTATTATATAAACTAATTCTTATTGACTAATCAATTGTAATCGATTAGTTATAAGAAATTTAGCAACGTAGTTAAACAACGAAGCATACAATAGTAATGTAGCTTTGATGAACCTTAGAAAAAGAAAGTGTGGTGTAAACATCTGATTTACACCACACCGATAACAATGAAAATTTTAAAAGTGGACCCTGAAGGATTCGAACCTTCGACCCTCTGCTTGTAAGGCAGATGCTCTAAACCAACTGAGCTAAGGATCCAATATGTAATTAATTTAAACGTAAAAGTGGACCCTGAAGGATTCGAACCTTCGACCCTCTGCTTGTAAGGCAGATGCTCTAAACCAACTGAGCTAAGGATCCGTATTCTAATAGTCTGCCACCCTATTTGGGTTTAGCTCTGCAAAGGTACAATAAATTATTGAATTATCAGCACTTTTGTGTGATAAATTATTATTTGCCACATTTTATGCTCCTATTGGAGCTTTTTTATTCTGGAAATCAGTTAAGAAGATACCTGGTATTAGCTCGAGAGGATATCAGGTATTATCTCCGACGGATTCCAGGTATTAGTTCGGACGAATATCAAGTATCCTCTATGTCGTATATGTGGTATTCTTTCAAGAAGATTGTTATCAGCTGAATCAGAGATGGTTATACTTAATATTGTCAACTTTGCTATTTATACCTTTATATTAATAAATAAAATGTTGTCATTATGGTTTTTTGAGATTAGGGTTGTGGTAGGGCTGTATCGTCTGTTTCGTTGTCACGTACTTTACTCTATGCCATTAAAGAACAAATGACTTTGCAAATTTTACGTACCTTTGCAGGAGTAGTGTGGTGAGTTGAAGTTGTAGGACGAAAGTTGTTTATTCAATTTAATTCATCCTTTAGCCCTACACTTACTTGGTGAAAATAACGTAAACAAGATATCTGTATGCTGACTATTAAGTACCTTTTAGAGAATAGTGAGGATGCCATTAAGCGTCTCAGAGTAAAGCACGTGGAGGCTACTGGGGTGATAGAGAGATTACGCTCTCTTGATGAAGAACGCCGTAATACTCAAAGCGAGTTGGATAATTCTTTGGCTGAGCAAAATAAGATCTCTAAAGAAATAGGTCAATTAATGCGTGATGGGAATTGTGAAAAAGCTGAACAAGCAAAGAGTAATGTCGCCAAACTTAAAGAGACTTCTAAGGCGTTAGAGCTACGCAAGCGAGAGCTGGAGGATTCCATTCAGCAACTTATTATTGAGCTTCCCAATGCACCTCATTCGTCAGTTCCGGAAGGTACTTGTGCCGATGATAATGTCGTAGAGCGTATGGGCGGTGAGATTAAGCCCTTTCCTGGGGGGCTTGAAATATTGCCTCATTGGGAGCTTGCTAAGAAATACGATCTCATCGACTTTGAGTTGGGGGTCAAAATTACAGGTGCTGGCTTTCCTGTTTATAAAGGTCAAGGGGCAAGGCTACAAAGGGCTTTGATTAACTTTTTCTTAGATAATGCAAGAGAGGCAGGCTACCTTGAGGTGCAGCCCCCTTATGTAGTTAATGAAAATTCAGGTTATGGTACTGGACAATTGCCTGATAAAGAGGGGCAAATGTATCACTGCGATATAGATAATCTCTATCTTATACCTACGGCTGAAGTCCCAGTGACTAATATTTTTCGTGATACCATAGTCGATGCAAGTGACTTCCCCATTATGTTGACGGCTTATTCGGCTTGCTTTAGGAGAGAGGCCGGTAGCTACGGTAAGGATGTTAGAGGTCTTAATCGACTTCATCAGTTTGATAAAGTAGAGTTGGTACGGATAGACCATCCGGATCATTCCTATCAGTCTCTGCATGAGATGGTGGCTTATGTTGAGACTTTGGTGCAAAAGCTTGAGCTCCCTTATCGTATCCTAAGGCTATGTGGGGGCGATATTAGTTTCACTTCAGCATTGACATTTGACTTTGAGGTTTTCTCCGAGGCTCAGAAGCGTTGGCTTGAAGTGAGTTCAGTCTCCAACTTTGAGAGCTTCCAAGCAAATCGTCTCAAATGTAGGTTTAAGAACGCTGATGGGAAGACCGAGCTATGCCATACTCTTAATGGGAGTGCTTTAGCTTTGCCACGTATTGTTGCCGCTCTCCTTGAGAATAATCAGACTGCTGAGGGTATTGTGATCCCTAAAGCTCTCCGACCATATACTGGTTTTGACATCATCAAATAATCGTAATAGGTGGTATGTATTGTAGCCACTCTGATAGACATAGATATAATATGGAGCATAGTACACGAGGCATTGCCATTTGTCATATCGTCCTGTTTCTCTCTTCAGTAGTAGCATTTTGTCTTCTATCTACCCAGCAAGTAGTAGGGCAAACATCGGTCTTATCCCATTCTGCAACGTTTACTTCGAACGAAGAGCTACACTATAAAATCAGTTTTAAGTGGGGTATCGTACGAGGACGAATTGGGTATGTAACTATTACTAATCGAGCTACTAAGGGAGGGCAATATTTCAGTCAACTGCTGATGCGAACTACGGGTATTGCAGAGACCTTTTATTCTATGCGCGACACATTAGAGACACTCTATGGAGTAGATAAGATGCCCCTGAGATTTGAAAAGAGGATAAATGACAAGGGCTATTATTCTGAGGATATAAGCACTTTTTCATATACTTCGAGGCAGGTCAAAGTAAATAATAGGCAAAAGGTTAAAGGCGAAATATGCATTGACACAACGTTTGTATTCAATCGTTCAAATAAGGCAATAATCGATTTGCTCTCCTCATTGGCGATGGTACGAACCTACGACTTCGTTAGTCCGAGTGAGGGGCGTTCAATGCGAGCAGTAGTCCCTTTGGCAGATACTAAAACCGATATTGAGTATGTCTTTAAAGGATTTGAAACCATCATGATGCCCGACGGCTCGCAAAAGCAAGCGATGAAAATAGGCATTAATGTTGAGGATAAAAACTTCAATACCAATAAGAATTCGGTCATCGTTTGGCTCACACGTGACAAGGCCCAAATACCTGTAAGGCTTCAAGCGGAGTTGGCAATAGGTGCTGCTGTAGTGGAGCTTACCGATTACTATAAAAAGTAATCATTATGGCAAAAGATAAGAACAACAAGCGGTCCAAAGGTACATCCGATGGAGCACTTGATGTGTATGCTATCATCCAAAAATACTACGACCCGAATACTAAGTTATATAGCATTCTCACACAGCATAGTGAGTGCGTAGCCAATAAAGCCCTTGAAATAGAGAAGAGACATAGACAATGGCATTTAGATGAGAAACTTATATACGAGGGAGCGATGCTCCACGACGTGGGAATATTTCTCTGCGATGCTCCCGGTATAGATTGCCATGGGACTGAACCATATATACAACATGGGGTATTGGGTAGTGAACTATTACGCTCTGAAGGGTTACCACAGCACGCATTGATTTGTGAACGTCATACGGGGGTGGGTCTCACAATGGAGATGATTGAATCTCGGAATATGCCGTTACCTCATCGAGAGATGGTGCCGATCTCACTTGAGGAGCAGATAATATGCTTTGCTGATTGTTTTTTTTCTAAGACGGGTGATTTGTGCAGAGAGAAATCTGTAGAGCAGGTGACGAAAGATCTTATTAAACATGGTGAAGATCAGGTGAGAAAATTTGAAGTTTGGTGCAAGCTATTCTTGGATTGATATGGTGTTGCAATTGTTTTATTGCCACTTGTCTATAGCTTTTGTTGTCTTTTCGAGTACTATAATTGGCACCATGATTGGTTAGTATAGTATTGACGAAGTTGCTACGACTAATATAATCTGCATTAGATATCGGGTATTCTCAAAAGATTTTATCACAAAGTATTTTGATTGAATTACTAATCTCATTGTAGGTAATTTGATACTCTTACCTATATATGATGACATTCAATTTCAAGTCTTATTTCCTCGTAATAAGCATTTTTGGGGAAAAATTAGAGGGCATTCCTAAACCTATCATTTGTATTTTGTATCTTTGCATTTTGAGAGAAGCATATTGGCGAATAAAAGGTGGGTGTGTGAGCCTTAAAGCTTGCCGCTGGCTTTCTTTGAGGAAGTGAGAGGAAAGTCCGGGCCACATAGAGCATCATACTTCTTAATGGGAAGCTATCGTGAGGTAGATGAGCGTAACAGAGAATGACCGCCATAGCACTGCCGTGTGTGGGTTGTGGTAAGGGTGAAAAGGTAGGGTAAGAGCCTACCGAGCCTATAGTGATATAGACTGCCGTACGCATTATGAGTGGAAAGGTCGCGTATACCAACGTTAAGGGTGGCTCGCCTGATGTTGAGGGGTAGACCGATAGAGCTGGTAGGTGACTGCCAGTGTAGATAAATGGTAAGCACTTGTGCTTAGGCACTAAGGACAGAACCCGGCTTATTGAGGGCTTTCACACTCTCTTTTTTTCGTTTTATGCTGTATATTGCTGACCCATAGGAATGGATAACAACTACACAGAGGAGTACAATAAACGGCTCAAAGAGTTACAAGAGAAGCGACAAAAAGAGCAAAGTAAACGATCTAAAATCAAGCGTTTAATAGCTTGGTTTTCGGATGCCTATAATTTTGTGACCAGTGATATGTGGCGACTATATGATGAAGAAATGGTCGGCATTTCAGGCTTCTTTGTTCGCTTGCTAAGGGTACTTTATATCTCTATTAAGGAGTTTTTAGATGGTAGAGTAGGGCAAAAGTCTTCGGCTCTTACATACACTACGTTATTGGCTTTAGTACCAACTCTTACTATTATACTTAGTGTCGCCGCAGGCTTTGGTATGGAAGCTTCAGTGCAACGAGCTCTGTATGAAGCCTTCCCTGCACACCAAATGGAGCTGACGGCAGCTTTTGGTTTAGTGGAGTCGTATTTAGCCCAAATCCAGAGCAGCGTGCTGATTATCGTTGGTCTCTTCCTCCTTATCTATACTGTATTCTCTCTATTATTAACCGTTGAGAGTATGTTTAATCAAATATGGCAAATAAAGACATCGAGACCTCTTAGTAAAAGTCTCTTAGGTTATTTTACCGCAATAATTGTGGTGCCTATTTCGCTTATGGCGATATCTTTCTCCAACATCTTTATTAGCTCTCTTCGCTCAATAGAATTATTAGGAGCAATTAGCATTGCTCCTATAATTACCACTCTTTTAAAGATACTTCCTTTTGTCGTCATCGTGATAATTCTTACCATAGTGTATTTGACTATGCCCAATACAAAAGTGCGTTTTGTACCAGCTCTAATTGCTGGTGTCGTTGCTGGCGTGGCCTTTCAGCTTTTTCAGATGTTGTATATATCCGGTCAGTTGTGGGTGTCCAAGTACAACAGCATCTATGGTAGTATTGCTGCGATTCCCCTCTTGATGTTATTCGTACAATTTTCATGGACAATTATCCTTTTCGGAGCTCAATTAAGCTATGCTATTCAAAACGTAAAACGTTATGTTTTCCGTATAGAGAGCCAACGTGTAAGTCGCCGTTATCGCGACCTCGTGGCTATTATCTTGATGGAGAAAGTATGCAAAGCATTGCGGTTTAATGCTCTCCCATATAGTGCCGATGGCTTAGCTGAGGAAACTGAGTTGCCTATAGTGATCGTTAATGATACACTTGAGAAACTTGTCACAAGTCAACTTCTTACTGAAATACCACCTAAAAAGAAAAAAAATGTTGTCACATATCTGCCAGCCGTAGAGGTAGATACTGTGACAGTAAAGCGGGTACTTACAGCGATGGATCGCTTAGGTGCCGAGAATTTTAGGATGGATATCTATGATGCATATGCTCCAGAGTGGGAGGCTATTTTACTATCAAGGCGCCTGCCGTATGACGAGCTTGAGACGCCAGTAATTGATATCGCTGAGAAACTGGATTTAAGTATGTAGTCGTTTGTTAAGTGAAAAATATTTGATCGCATTTCATGGTGATATTTGAATAAGTTACCAAATTTTGCTAACTTCGCAAACCAAATAAGCATGATGTTCTATTGGATATACATTAAATAATAATATATGGCAGTATTAGAAAAAATTAGAGGTATGGCTGTCCTTTTGGTAACAGCTATAGGTTTAGGTCTTCTTGCTTTCATCTTTGGCGATGTAGGCAATTGGTTCTCTTCACTATCACGTGATAGCGAGATGGATGCCTTTATTGTCAATGGAAATAAGGTCAAGATACAAGACTATGAAATGGCAGTAAATCAGGAGATGGAGCGGTATAAGCAAACCAACCGTAACTTATCTGAGGCTGAGACACAGCAAATACGAAATATGGTGTATCAGACAATGGTGGCTAAGCAAATCCTGGGTGAAGAGGCTGATAAGATAGGGCTTTCTGTGACCCCCGCAGAGACTTTTGATTTAGTTCAGGGCGAAAATGTTTCTCCTGTGATACTGCAAAGTGGACTTTTTAATAACCCTGAGACAGGCGAATTTGATAGGGCTACTCTCCTAAACTTCCTAAAGGTAATAAATGGCAAGAGTGAGACACCTGAGGAGCAGGGCGTCATGGAAGAGTATAAAGCATTGTGGGCAAATATTGAGTCAGATGTACGCTCAAATAAGTTGGCTGAAAAGTATAATAATCTCGTTGCAGGTGCAGTTGTAA
Organism: uncultured Porphyromonas sp.; assembly: GCA_934364985.1. GTDB lineage: Bacteria > Bacteroidota > Bacteroidia > Bacteroidales > Porphyromonadaceae > Porphyromonas_A. The sequence continues at coordinate 67,690 of CAKRMU010000006.1, forward strand.
CCAATCAGCTTGAGGAAGCCTATTATGCTAAAGCTAATGGCACCGTCGCAAATTTAGCGTATGTCCAAAGAACAGTGGCACAAGGGAGTGACCTTGATGTCAAAGTTACGGATGCAGATATTAAGGCATTCTATGAAAGCCATAAGAACATGTATGTGACACAGAGTGGTGGAGCCGATGTTGACATCATTTATACATTGATTAATCCTTCTCCCAAAGATTTTGAGAACGCAAGAGAGGATATCAATTTGGCTGCGGAGGCTCTTACAAAAGGTCAAGATCCTGTTAACGTATTGAGCGATTACTCCGATATTCAATATCAGAATACTTACTTTACTCTTGAGGAATTTAATAATCCTATCTTTCCAAGTGACGTTGCCGGTTTCCTTCAGAGTGCAACAATTGGCGAGGTCTCCCAAGTCTATGATTTAGGTAATTCTGTAAGTGTAGCTAAGTTGATGGACAAAAAGATTGCTCCTGAGATGCTACGAGTGAGCCATATTGTGCTTGCTCCAGCTGGTGCGATGGCGGATCAACCAAGTTTAGATAGCTTGTTAAATGTTGTCAAAAATGAGCCTGCCCAGTTTGCCGAGGTAGCTAGTACTTATTCTTTGGATCGTAATTCCAGTAACCAAGGTGGTGAAATCGGTTGGCTCAATGAGGCTATGGCGACCCAATATCTTGGGCAAGACTTCTGCAATGCTATCTATTCGGCTCAAGTAGGAGTGCCATTTAGCTTTAAGTCACAATACGGTGAACACATTGTCTTGGTTAATGAAGCAAAGGAAAGTGTTCCTAAATATAAAGTCGCTTTTGCTCAGAGAAAGGTAGTGCCAAGTAGTGAAACGCAAGGTGCTATTTATAATGAGATAAGTTCATTCTTAGCACAAAACAAAAACGCTGGTATTGATTCACTTGCATTAAATAAAGGATATCAAGTGTTGAAACATACCAAGGTGAATGCCATTCAACCACAATTAGCTCAAGGTCTTGATAACAGTCGCTCTTTGATACGTTGGGCAATGCGTGCTAAGCCAGGTGAGATAAGCGATATCACTGAGTGTGGAGATAAGTATGTCTTTGCAAAGCTCAATAGTTCGTTTGAAGGCGGTTTTATCCCATACGACTTTATAAAGGATGATCTGAAACAAGTGGTAGTGGATGAAATGACAGTTGATGCTATGCAAAAGCAACTTCAGGAAAACAATTACTCCTCTTTAGATACTTTTGCGAGCTCTATTAATTCAACAGTGGATACGTTATCGGCTGTCAAGTATAGTTCAGGCAGACTTGCAAATATCGGTTTTGAACCATCTATGAATGCCGTGGCAGCATTTGGTCAAGTTGGTGGTATACAAGTTGTCAAAGGTATAAGAAGTGTGTACTTGGCTACAGTTCTTAATAGAGAGTCCGATGCTGGCACACTTGCTGATGCCAAGATGCAATTAAATGCAGAGCGTAAGGGATTAGTTCGCTCTCAAGTTCTTGCTGAGGTTATTCAAAAAGCTTCAATTAATGATAAGCGTGCAAGATTCCAATAAGTGTTTTTTGCTGATAGTTATAAAGCTCCGTTACCACTTGGTGACGGAGTTTTTTTATTTTTGTAATAAGATATTACCGCCTTCAAGATTAATGAGGAAATAAATATACAAATGCTTTGTGGTACTGTTATTATTAATTACCTTTGCAACCGGAAAGCAACGAAACGTATAATTAGATAATAAGTTTATGGCAAAAAAGATTGATTTAACAAAGTATGGCATCTCGGGGGCAACCGAGATTGTTTATAATCCCAGTTATGATCTTCTATTTAAGGAAGAGACACGTGCGGATCTTGAAGGTTTTGAGCGTGGCCAAGTCTCAGAGTTAGGGGCTGTAAATGTTATGACCGGTGTCTACACAGGTCGCTCGCCAAAAGATAAGTTCTTCGTTATGGATGACACCTCACGCGATACTGTATGGTGGACTTCCGATGAATATAAAAACGATAACAAACCTGTTAAAGAGGAGAATTGGCCTATCATTAAGAAGATAGCTACAGATGAGCTCTCCAATAAACGACTTTTCGTTGTCGATGCGTTTGTGGGTGCTAATGAGAATTCACGTCTTAAGCTTCGCTTTATTATGGAGGTAGCATGGCAGGCACACTTTGTTACCAATATGTTTATTCGTCCTACGGAGGCAGAACTTGCTAACTTCGGTGAACCAGACTTCGTGATCCTCAATGCTTCAAAAGCCAAGGTTGCCAATTATAAAGAGTTAGGACTGAATAGCGAAACAGCTGTTGTCTTCAATCTCACGGAAAAGATGCAAGTGATCATCAACACTTGGTATGGTGGCGAGATGAAAAAAGGAATGTTCTCATACATGAATTATCTCCTACCTCTTCGTGGTATGGCATCTATGCACTGCTCCGCAAATACCAGTATGGACGACAAAGAGACTGCGATATTCTTCGGTCTTTCAGGTACAGGTAAAACTACTCTTTCTACCGATCCTAAACGTAAGTTGATCGGCGATGACGAGCATGGTTGGGACGATGATGGTATCTTCAATTTTGAAGGTGGATGTTACGCTAAAGTCATCAATTTGAGTAAAGAGAGTGAGCCAGATATATATAATGCTATCCGTCGTGACGCTCTTCTTGAGAATGTAACTCTCGACAAGAATGGTAAGATTGATTTCAGCGATAAGTCTGTAACAGAGAATACTCGTGTCTCCTATCCAATCTATCATATTGAGAATATCGTCAAGCCTATCTCCAAAGCTGGTCATGCCAATAAGGTTATATTCCTATCGGCTGATGCCTTTGGTGTACTTCCTCCAGTGTCAATACTTACTCCAGAGCAGACCCAGTATTATTTCCTTAGTGGGTTTACAGCAAAGTTGGCAGGTACCGAACGTGGTATTACCGAACCTACTCCTACATTCTCAGCTTGTTTTGGTGCAGCCTTCCTATCATTGCACCCTACGAAATATGCAGAGGAGCTTGTTAAGAAGATGAAAGCACATGGAGCTAAGGCTTACCTCGTAAATACGGGTTGGAATGGTACTGGCAAACGTATCTCTATAAAGGATACCCGTGGTATCATTGATGCTATACTTGATGGATCTATTGACAAAGCTGAAACCAGAGAGATGCCTTACTTTGGGTTCCGCATTCCACTATCATTGCCAGGGGTAGATCCTAAGATCTTAGACCCTCGCGATACCTATAAAGATGCTAAAGAATGGGACGAAAAGGCACAAGATTTGTCTAAGAGATTTATTGAAAACTTCAAAAAATTCACAGGTAACGATGCTGGTAAAGCACTTGTTGCTGCCGGCCCAAAGCTTAAGTAATTACTCTATTTAGACTCGTATGATTAAGCACTTCCTCAAGTGAGGAAGTGCTTTTTTGTCTATTTAGTGTATAGCAGTATCGTTGAAAGCAAGGGTTCTGTGGTTTAATGTGTGGGGAACAAAATGGTTGCCAACTCCTCTCTCTACACAAAAAGAATTTATTAAGAATGCTTGACGATGCAACAGACGTGTGTCTTTTGTATTATTTAAAGTCAGATAATACTTGTTAGTCAAGAACTTTCAATGATTTTGGAGTTTGTAGATAACTGCCAAGTTTATAGATACTTTTGGGTAAAGCTAAAGGATACCCTAAATACGCACTCGCAAATATAGGGAATTCGTCTCACTGAATACCAGATATTAGCGTCGGTGAATACTAGGTATTCTTTAGACATTATCTCCTAATTTGGAATTCTTAAGTGCTTTAATTATCTTTGCACTTGTGTAAAGAATATCATTGGTGCCAATGCCCTCTTTCTTAGGACAATTGGTGAAAAGGGAATTAGGTGTAAGTCCTAAACAATACCCGTTGCTGTTAGCTCCTATTTGGCTCAGCTATTCGTAAGTAACCACTGAGAGTATACTACTTTTGGGAAGGTTTGTTAGAGCTGGAGTAAGTCAGAAGACCTGCCAATGGTATCCTTTAATCGCTTCCGAGGTAATGAGGCATTAGAGGCCTGTGTGCGTATTTATCGTACACTCCTTTTTCGTTGTCCCCATGTCCATAAGCATGATGTGGTACCATGATTAATAGTCTTATATCGTAGAAGCATGTGGCTGAGTATTGAAGTATAAATACAACTATATGTATGAGGAATTAGGATTATGAATACTAAGAAGATTCTACAGATCGTCACCCTGATAGGTCTTATATTGGTAGGTTGTCAGCGATATGATGATACTGAACTACGAAGAGAGATAGATCAGATCAAGTCCGAACTGACAAAGATCAAAAGTAATCTCTCCAATCTGCAAAAAGTAGTTAAAGCTTTAGAAGAGAAGAAAACCGTAGACGATATCAAAGAGGTTGAGGGAGGATACGAGATTATTTTTAGCGGTGGCTCTAAGGTAACCATTAAAAATGGTTTGGATGCACCCACAATCGGGATACAAGAAGATGAGGGTGTCTACTATTGGACTCTTGGGGGAAAGGACCAGTGGCTTAAAGACAGTGAGGGGAATAGAATACGAGTCTCAGGTAAGGATGGTGCGTCAGGTCACTCCCCAGTTATGGGTGTCGATGATGAAGGGTATTGGACACTTGATGGCGAAAGGATCAAAGACAGCCAAGGCAATGATGTCAAAGCGGTAGGTAAGGATGGTGAGTCATTTTTCCAATCCGTCCGTAATGAGTCCAATGCTGTAGTATTTGTTCTTGCGAATGGAGAAACCATTAGCATTCCTAAGACAGGTAGCGATATTTTCGCTTTTCCTCCATCTGAGGGCGAATACCATTACTATGTATTTAGGTTTAATGAGGGGAAAAACTTAAAGTTGACTGCCATAGACATCACAGCCATAGAGGAAATTAAGGTGCCTGATGGATGGAAGGTGGTCGTGAACAGTCAGAAGAAAACCGTCCGTATAACGGCTCCAAAACAGGAAGCTGGGAAGTCGTATAGCGGTGGTATCATTACCCTGATGGGTTTAGACAAGAATGGTGCAACACACCTTGCCTCTATTGAGGTAGTTGCATCCGTAGATTTCACCAATCCTGAAGGGACATTTGTGGTTTGCGAAGGCAATATGACGACAGTCAATGGTACCATAGTGTACTATGACAAGGCTAAGACTGAGTACTTAGATATCTTTGAGCATGCTAATAACGGTCTTGAGATAGGCAATGTGGTGCAGGATATGTATATGGCTAATGGCAAGATATACCTCATTACCCAGAATGGAGATCGTATGAATGGTGCCGGACGTTTTGTGGTTTGCGACGCAAGGACTATGAAGATGGAGTATGCCGATGCTCTTGAGTTCAAATCACCTAAAGGCGAAGGTACATGGCCTCAACATATAGTTGTCTGTAATGATACACTCATATATGTGCAATGGTCAGATAGTAAAATGGAGGAGACGTCTGGTATCATCAAGGTCGTTTATAAAGACAAGGAAGTCAAGATTAGAGATACGGTCAAGGGGACATTTGGAGCCTTTACTACCGAGGGAGCAATTAAGACTCGTCTTTTGTATTCAAAGGGGAAAGTGTACGCAGCTTGTGGACATGGTATGGTGATCATAGACCCTGAGACCAATTCCGTTGTCAAGCATCTTGAGTATAAAGGACGTCAGGCAAAAGGTATCGCCAAGGGTGCTAATGGCAATATCTTTGTACCCTTTGCAGGAACCTTTGAGGGGAATCAGCAGTGGAATCCAAACTTCACCTCATCCCCAATCATTGTGGAGATGGATCACGAGGGGAATGTGATACAAGAGCATCAGATACCCAATACTATTGTATTCCCAGTGGCTACTTGGTCTCCTGCTATCGGTATCTGTGCTGCCTTTAAGGAGCCTTATCTCTACTTTGTAGATACAGCTGACTTTAATGTTGCTACGGGTTCTCGGTACAATTACGAAACAAAAACGCTGGATCTACATTATGTTCCAAAGGTTGAGGGTACATATGGACCTTCTAACATCTATGGTATTATGGGCGTTCATCCTACTACAGGTGAGCTTTGGGTAGGTAGGACAGCAGGCTATGTTGATTCCGATATTTTCGTGTATAATGTTACGGTTACTCCACTTAAGGAAATAAAGAAATACCACTATCCTACACAGCGAGGTGCAAGTACCGCGGGCATTGACTTTGCTTATCGTTTCACCCCAGAGTTTGTTAACAAGTAATCGGCTTCTATCCGATGCTTCTATTGTACCAGAGTGAAATGGTGAGTCGCAATAAGTTCACATTGAATAGATGTTAATAGTAATTATTATACACATCTTTATATTGACTTATTATAAACTATAGATATTCAAAGTGTAGTAATCGCAGGTAGAAAAAACCATAACACATTTCGGTGAATATTAGGTATTCATCTAAAAGAATACCTGTTATCTGCCAAAACGTATTACGGATATACGATTTTGTTGCTTTTCTATATCGTATCAATTGACTTTTGGACTTTAGTCTTAATTAATTCTATGTCACATCGCATAATTATACGCCATTGTTTATTGTTTTTGCTTGCACTAAGTGGGTGTAGAGTGGCGTACGCACAATTAGATAGTGTATATATGTTGCCAGATGTAATGGTGACAGCCCAGCAGCATAGAGAGGTAATACCTGGGATTAAACTTGAGGGTAAGCAATTGCAACAATTGAGTAGTATTTCTATTGCGGATGCCGTGAGATACTTTTCTGGAATCCAGATAAAGGACTATGGCGGATTGGGGGGGCTCAAGACCGTGGATGTCCGCGGTATGGGAACTAATCATTTGGGAGTCTTCTATAATGGTATTAAGCTCGGAAATGCACAGAATGGACAGATAGACCTCGGAAAGTTTTCATTGGACAATGTGGAGACTGTCAGCCTATATAATGGTCAGAAAAGCGACCTTTTTCAGCCAGCACAGCATTTCGCATCTGCTACAGCGATATATATCCAGACGCGATATCCATCTTTTAAGGAGGGTAAATCCACTAATGTGAGGGCTAATGTCCGTTTCGGTTCGTTCGCAACAGTCATTCCATCTATCTTAGTGGAGCAAAAACTACCTAATAATTTCGCCCTTAGTGGCAATGTGGAATTTATCTCGTCAAGTGGAAAGTACCCCTTTAGATATAAACGAATATTTCAAGACGGCACTATTGCATACGACACTATTGCAATTCGTGAAAATGGAGATATCACTGCCCTAAGAGCTGAATTAGCTATATTTCAGACGTACAAAGGGGGTAAGGGTAAGTGGGATATGCAAGGCTATTACTATCACTCTAAGCGAGGACTTCCTGGACCTATTGTGCGAAATGTCTTCCAGCATGGGCAACGATTGGAGGATCAGAATTTCTTTTTTCAAGGCAAGATATCCCAGAGCGTCAATGACTGGTATAGCTTTCAGGTCCAAGCTAAGTACGCCAATGACTATACCCGATATTTGGATGAGGAATGGACCAGTCCACTGTACGTAGATAATAAGTATGAGCAACACGAGATATACGCTACCATAGCTCATGAGTTTAAGGCAACTAAATGGCTGAGATTCGGGTTGTCAACCGATGCTCGATACAATATTTTGAATGCCAATCTCGTCAATTTCTCATACCCTAAACGTCTTACTTTGATGGGCGTAGTATCAGGTGAAGCTGACTTTAGATGGATAACCTTTCAGGCCGCTTTGCTGGGGACACTCGTGCGAGAGGAAGTAGAGCGTAATGTGGCAGCCTCACCTAAGGATGTGCTTTCTCCCTCATTCTTTGTGTCGGTAAAGCCATTTCGAGAGGCCGATTTATCTATACACGCATTCTATAAAGATATATTTAGGATGCCAACATTTAATGACTTATACTACACTTTTATAGGTAATACGGTCCTCAGTCCTGAGTATGCAGAGCAGTACGATTTAGGTATTAACTACCGACTGAGACCCTATTATTCACCCTTGAAATATCTTGACGTAAGGGTAGAGACTTACTATAATAAGATTAGGGATAAGATAGTAGCAGTGCCGGCTGGTAATATGTTTCGCTGGACGATGCTTAACCTTGGGCAGGTACAGATAATTGGTACAGAAGCCAACGTTAATTTAGCTCTTGAGCCAATAAAAGACCTACTCACTACCATTCGACTTAGCTATACGTATGAAAAGGCTTTGGATGTCACCAATCCTAAAGCCAAAAATTATCGCCACCAAATTGTGTATATCCCTGAGCACAGCGGTTCACTTATAGCAGGAGCTGAGTATAAATCGTGGGGGCTCAATTATAGCTTTATCTATACCGGTAAGCGATACAACGCTAAGTACAATGATAATAATAGTCGTATGCTACCTTGGTATACGAGCGATATTAGTCTTAGAAAGGACTTTACGTTTTCACAAAATAACCATATCCGATTGACTCTTGACGTCAATAACATATTTAATCAACACTACGATGTAGTGGTCAATTACCCCATGCCGGGGCGTAATTATAAGCTTACACTTACCTACAAATTATGAGAAAGAATGCCATAATTCTACTCGCAGTAGTTGCCCTCTTGCTACTCGCTGTTGGGTGTCGAGGGGAGTATGAAATCATCTATTCAAGCTCTGAGAGTACCAATGTCGAAGAGGAAAACCTTGGTAAGCTTCGTGGCTTTTACCTTCTTAATGAGGGCAATATGGGCAGTAATAAGTCGACGCTTGATTACTTTGACTTTACTACTGGTATCTATCATCGGAATATCTATGCAGAGACTAACCCAAAGATGGTTAAGGAGTTAGGGGATGTCGGGAATGATATAGGCATCTATGGTTCTAAGCTATATGCGGTGATCAATGTCTCCAATTTTATCGAGGTCATGGATGCCTCTACGGCTAAGCATATTGGCACTATTGAGATTCCCAATGTACGGTACATACGTTTTCAAAACGGCAAAGCGTATGCATCGGCGTATGTAGCTCCCGTAAAGTTTAATCAGAATGCTCGTGTGGGGATGGTCTGCGAAATTGACACTGCTACACTGGAAGTTACTCGTAGATGTAATGTAGGATACCAACCAGAGGAATTGGTCATCGCGAACGGAAAATTGTATGTGGCAAATTCGGGGGGGTATATGTTCCCAAATTATGATACCACGATATCGGTTGTAGACCTTGAGACCTTTACCGTAGTCAATACCATTGAAGTCGCTATCAATCTCCACAGACTTCGCTTGACGCCATACAACGAACTCGTTTGTACCAGTAGGGGAGATTACTATTATATTCCTTCACGGACGTTTTTTATTGACTTAGACACTGAGGCGGTGACAGATACCCTTGATCTCGCCGTAAGTAATCTTGATATCGTAGGGGATAAAGCCTATATCTACTCCGTGGAATGGAGCTATCTCACCAATTCCAATACCATTACCTATGGCATCTTTGACGTCAAGACGCATGAAGTGGTGAGTCATAATTTTATCAAAGATGGCACACACGAGGATATTACTATACCTTATGGCGTTAAGGTTAATCCTATCAACGGAGATATCTATGTAACAGATGCCATTGATTATGTTACACCAGGCACCCTACGCTGTTATAGCAAGTTTGGTAAACTTAAATGGAAAGTTGACACTGGGGATATCCCTGGTCACTTCGCATTCCTTTACGAAAAAGAGTGACGAATATTATAAGTATAAGAAAAACATAATATATAAATCATTCGAAGTGGATATTTGAAATAAACAAAAGAAGATATCTGTGGTTCGCTACTGCATATTACGGATATTCAGAAGGACTAAATCGGGTATCCATTTTAGAACCAGTAAATAATATTTAAAGCAATGAAGAGAATTAAGTATGTCGTAAGTTTTCTCTTGTTGATGGTTTTAGTATTACCTAGCTGTCGCAAGATTGAAAAAGTACTTCCTCCTATCGTGAGATTGGAACAAGCCAGTTTCAAGACAAAACCTGAACGGCTTGTCAAAATTACTCCTACATTAGAGAATGTTGAGGAGGACGCTGTATTCGCTTGGAGCGAAGAGGGTAAGATAATCGGCACTGAGCCTACACTGGTATTTAGCTCTAATGAGTTGGGAACCCATCACCTCACACTTACGGTTACCACACCTTTTGGTACCTCTAAAGCGAATGCTAAGGTTGATGTTGTAGATTTGCAACTCCCTATTATTGCAATTGAGGGAGGTGGTGAACCGATTGTAGAAGTAGGCGAAAAGTATACCCTCACTCCTGTTATTGAGAATAAGGAGAAGCTGAAAGTGACGTGGACGAAAGATAATAAGGTAGTTTCTGAGGATATGAATTATGTCTTTACCGAGACCAAACCTGGCATCTACTTCGTGACGCTCAATGCATCAAATGAAGATGGTGAGGACGAGTATCTCGTTAGGCTAACGGTAGTCAATGAAATCCCCGTAGAGGTCAACTTTGATAGCGACATTCGTGCAACGACAGTAGGGCGTACGATCCGCATACCTGCTAATGTACCATCTACTAAGAGTATGACTTTTGAGTGGTACGTTGGTGGTAAAAAGATTGAGGGGCAAGAGGGTCACATTCTGACCTATGAGGCAAATACTCTCGGTACTTATGAGGTTAAAGTAGTTGCTAAAAAAGGTGATAAGAGGGGAGAGAAGACACTAACTCTTCAAGTGGTGGAGCCTAATAAGTATTATCGCCCTTATGTAGAGGGTGTTAATTCGAAGGATAAAGTTAAAGTCTTTGAATTCTTGCCAGCTCCTGGGCAATTCGTAAATGAACGATATGTTGTTAACACCATGGAAGAGGCTTGTGCCTATGCCGAAGAACGCTTAAAGCAACATGCCTACATATCTCTTGGCGGTTTTGGCGGTTACATCATTGTTGGTTTTGATCACAGTGTTAAGAATACAGGTGATTATGACTTTGCAATTGAGGGCAATTCTTTTAAAGGCAGTTCTGAGCCGGGCATCGTGTGGGTGATGCAGGATGAGAATGGCGATGGACTCCCAAATGATACGTGGTACGAATTGAAGGGTAGCGAAACGGGCAAGCCAGAAACCATACAAGACTATGAGATAACCTACTACCGCCCATTAGCAAAAAAGGCTAATACGATGTGGACAGATAGTAGAGGCAATAGAGGCGAGGTAGATTGGCTTGGATTTCATCAGCAAGATTTCTATTATCCTAATTGGATCAAGAATGATACTTATATGCTAAGAGGTACTTGCTTAGCGAGCCAAACTTTTGATCAAAGTGGGCAAGGTACGTATTGGGTTAATCCTGAATTTGACTGGGGATATGCCGATAACTTTAGCCCTATTGATCGGCTTACAGATGACATTAATTACAATGCCCAACCAAATGCTAATCACTTTAAGATCAGCTATGCTATTGATCATAATATGCAGCCAATACAGCTCGATTATATTGACTTTGTCAAGGTACAGACTGGACTTAATACAAAGGCTGGTTGGTTAGGTGAGAACTCCACTGAGGTTTTCAAGTTCATCGATATTTACAAAGAGAAGAAATAAGATATGTATATTAAGAACATTCGCGTTTTGCTATTGCTGATATTTGCAATTAGCATTACTGCATGCAAGGACCAGATAAACACTCCATTTACGGGCAATGATAATAGAATATTGGAATTGTCGCTCACAGATAGTAAAGGGCAGAAGTATGTTGCTACTCTTACAAGTGAGAATACTTTTCAGTTTGTGATACCTGCCAATACAGATCTTTTAGGTGCGAAAGTGAGTTACCGCATTAGCGATCAAGCTGAGATCTTACCTAAGCCAACAGATGTGGAGAATTGGAATAACGATCAAGCCTTTCAAGTACGTTCGTATTCAGGACAACGCAGGACGTATCTCGTGCAAGTAATAAGGGAGCGTGCCGAACTGCCGAATTCCGTTAGACTCACTACCGATGATGAGGTAAAGGCTTTTGTTGCAAAAGGGGTGAGCCACATTGAGGGCGATCTTATAGTAGGTGCACTTACTGGTAAAGACTCAATCAGCAATATAGATGCCTTGACTTCCCTTGAAAAAGTCGACTACGATATCATTATCAACCCAACTTATAAAGGTACTGACCTTTCCGGATTACGTAATGTAAGGGAAGCTGGGGGCATTTTCATTAGAAGCCAGAAACTGAAAAATGCCACGTTTAAGCACCTTAATGTGGTATATGGTAACGTTGATATCACGGGTGACGCATTGAAGCAAATTAGTATGCCTCAAGTCTCTCATATCAATGGCACATTAAAGGTAACCAAAGTCGCTATTAGTGAGTTTTCATTACCACGATTAGAGACTTTAGGAGCTTTTAATATATCATTTTGCGATTGGGTAAGTACTATATCCCTACGAAGCCTTAAGTCAATATCAGGCAACTTGAATATTGAAAAGCTTACAAAGTTAGGTGCCCTCAATGCTCCAAAGTTGGAGATGGTAAATGGTAATATGTCATTCAATACTTTGCCCCTCTTTGGTGTGCTAAGTCTCAATAAATTAGTATCGGTAGGAAACATTGATTTCTCCGTAGTTAATATTACCGAATTATACCTCAACGAACTGAAGGAGTGCGGTAAATTGTCCATCAATGCTACTTCATTACGAACGCTTATTGCTCCACATCTTAAGGTAATAAATGGGGACTTCTTACTGACAGGTTGTGGCGTATCCAATCTCAGTCAATTGGGAGTAGAGAAGATTTCTGGTAAGCTTTCGTTCACCAACTTATCCAACTTCCAAGACATGGTGAGCCTTAGCAGTCAGATCAAAGAAGTAAAGGAGGTGAGCCTAATTGACATCAACGCCGATGGGAAGTGGGACTTTAGCAGTACAGGAGTCCAAAAACTAAATATTGAGCGGTGCCGTAATGTCCAAGAGCTGATATTGCCAAAAGAAATGGTGAGTGTCGACATTAAGGGCGACAATATGATGCAATTTAAGTCTATGGTAAAAATATCCGGACTACAAAAAGTATCCGAAATATTTAGCATCAATGCCTACCATTTAGCTCAGGCTCAAGATGTAACCATTGATCTCGTTAAGGCACAAACGATATCTGTTAAGTGTTCTAATCTCAATAGCTTGGTTTTGCCTAACCTTGAAGAAACGGCACAAATAGACTACTCTTATATCCCTGCCGCTCACGATGGTAATAAAAAAGAGATACAAGCTAAATGTGCTTTAAGGAAGCTCGTGGCTCCCAAACTCCAAACAATAGATAGGTTGAGTTTCAATGTTTATGATCTCGAAATATTGGATATGCCAGCACTAAAGTCGATCAAGGATAATCTCTCCATCACTTGTTATCATCCTAAGAATCAGAATAAAGTTCTTGCGAATCTAAGCGGTTTGAAGTCTCTGGAAGAGGTGCCAAAGGTTGTCTTTGCTAATCTTACCGGATTCCAGGATTATACGTTCCTTAAGAAGGCAGTTGAGAAAGGTACTCTTACTACTCTGAGCGTTAAGAATTGCCTTTACGCTCCTACGCTGGACGATCTTAAAGCAGGTAAATATACTCAAGAATAGTAAAATGAATAGTATGATACACAACAATACAAAGACGATATTATTAGGGTTGCTTTTACTATTATGTACGTTAGTATCGTGTAAAAAAGTAGACCCTTTTAGCGGAGAAGACAATTTCTTCCTATCCTTTGAACTCTCTTCTGTTGATGGAAGTAGCTATAGGGGAGATATCATGGGTGATAAGATAATTGTCCGTGTGCCTTCAAACGTTCCCCTTATGTCGCTTAAAGCCAAATACTCCCTTAGCGAGCTCGCTATGGTATCTCCGAAACCTGAAGAGATGAAGAAGTGGGCGAAAGAGCAGACATTCACCGTTACATCCTATTCAGGTGCCAAAAGAACGTATTCCGTACAAATTCAGACCACAGATGTGCAAGCCAATAACGTTGTTCAGCTAACAACTGACGAGGAGGTTGCACAATTTGCTACTCAAGGTATAGATGTTATCAATGGTAACCTTATCATTGGGTCAAACGATACCGAGACCACGATAGAGCATATTGAGGGGCTCAGCAAGCTTAAAGAGGTGCGTTATAATCTCATTATTTATAATAATGTCAAGGCAGATCTCTCACCTTTGTTCAATAGCTTAGAGCGTATCGGTTCACTCCAGTTTATAGGTCAAAATGATAATATTGAGACACTCTACCTTCCAAAGCTCCGCGTTATGCCTAAAGGGATGTCCATAACTTCAAGTACTTTGAAGAGTATTTCGATGCCCGCATTGGAGGAAATAGGTGGCTTTTCTATCAAATGTGATAATTGTGCTACTATCAATATGCCGGTGCTTAAAGCTATATATGGAAATTTCGGGCTACAGTCTGAAAAGATAGAAGTGCTGGAGTTCCCTGAACTTACCACGGCACAAGAGATGACCGTTAGTCGGACAATGGAGCCATGTAAATTGGTTAAGTTCTCAATGCCAAAGCTGGAAACCTCAGGAAAGATTAGCTTATTTACTGTAGCTAATCTTGAGGAGTTTAATCTTCCCTCGTTGAAAGTCACGGATGAACTACTTCTGGATAATATCCAATCGTTATCCGCATTGGATCTCTCAAATCTCGAAAGTATCCAATCCCTTAAATTTACTTCGGATTGGAATGGTTATTATAAGAATGAAGTCCTTAAAGAGATAAACTTACCTAAGCTATCCTCAGTAAATAGTATCAATTTTGCTGAGACTACATTTGGTAAGCTTGAGGCTTTACGAATGCCAAGTTTGAAGAATTTGGAAGTCATCTATTTACCAGTGGGGTTGATCACTTACGAAGCCCCTCTTCTTGAAAAGGTATTGTGGATAATGATGAGAGATTATCTTCCCTCTGTGGTAGAGCACCTTAAAGAGGTGGGTACATTACAAATCGACCTAAGTCAAAATAAGGAAGAAATCGAGCTAATAGATATCAGCAGTATTGCAAGTCTTAAGAATGTAACCATCAATCCTTGTACCTTAAGGCGGGTGATATTCCCTCAAAAAGTGGAGGGAGAAATTATCCTTAATTATAATAGTAGACCTGCAAAGATAGCTCCAAAAATGGAGGGCTTAGTGGAGTGTGGTAGCTTTAAGATTCAGTACCCAAGTGATATTTATGACATAGAGTTTCCTGAGACTCTTAAAACCATTAATGGAGAGCTGGTGGTAAGTAATAGCATACGAAAGGTGACGGCAAAGGGACTTGTCAAAGCCGGTGGCGTGAATATTGGTAGTTCAAATACAGAGTACGTTGATATGCCATTATTAGAAACCATTAGTGGTACGATGAATCTACAGGCCAAGAACCTAAAGGATGCTAACTTCCCTAAATTGAATGATGTGAATTCTCTACTTATCGGTAGTAATGGTTCTTGGAATGCTAATACTCAGCTGACCAATATTAATTTCCTCTCTTCTTTACAGAAAATCCAGAGTATCAAGATTACATATTGTAGAAGCTTGCTTGATTACACTGGGATCAAGCAATTGGTGGAGAATGGTCAGATTAATGAGAAAAACTGGACGAGTAAAACCGTCAATAGCAACCTTTATGATCCTACCTATGAAGATCTAAAAGCAGGACGTTATACTATCCGTTAGTATTAGTTAAGTAGTACCATTATCCACCCCAGCCCTTGGGGTAGTGGCACATGTATTTCCCCGTATCGAATAGCTAAGGTCTTTCGGTACGGGGTTTTGTATTCTTGAGTAGGTGCTTCCTTATCCTAAAGGCAGTGCTATGTGTCTTTGAATTCCATACGTGTGACACGCATTAGATGATGGTTGGTAGCCTGGGGGGTGGAGGGAAGGAGGGGCAGAAATGATCATTCGCTATACTATAGTTCGCATTGATCTAAAGTGGATATACGGAATTCGTCAAAGCGTATACAGGGAATTAGTCTCAACGAATACCTGATATTTGTCCGGGCGAATACATAGTATCCATTTTCTCTCGTATATTGTTAATTCTAAACTATAATTAGCAATAATGTAGTAGCGACTATAAGACATTGTTTTTGCTTTTATTCACACTTTAAGAAGTGGATATTCCTTATATAATGGTTACATTTGCGAGCGTGGGGGAGGAGGTATTGCATATTACCACTAAATGATTTAGGACTATAATCATCAATTAATTAATATATAAACAGAATATCACTGATGAAAAGGACTTTCAACGTATGGCTCTCGTTTATCGTTCTGAGCCTACTTGGTAGCTTCTCTGGGGCATTTGCTCAAGAGACACCACAGCCACTTCCTATCGATAAGGATGTGCGTATGGGTAAGTTAGATAATGGGCTTACCTACTTTATTCGTCATAATGAGCAACCTAAGCAGCGTGCTAACTTTTACATCGTTCAGCGGGTCGGCTCTATGCAAGAGGAGGATAATCAAGCAGGGCTTGCTCACTTCCTTGAGCACATGGCATTTAATGGTGCTAAGAATTTTGAGGGTAAAGAGATGATCAACTACCTCGAAAGCATTGGGGTGAAGTTTGGTGCCGAGTTAAATGCTTATACATCTTTTGACGAAACTCGCTATACCATTAAGGATGCCCCCGTTGCCCGTACAGGTGTGATCGACTCTTGTATCCTTATCCTCCGAGATTGGAGTGATGGTATCGCTCTTCTTGATGAGGAGATCGACAATGAGCGTGGCGTGATTCAGGAGGAGTGGCGTCAGGGCGAAAATGGTAATATGCGTATGATGAAAAAGTTGCTTGAAACGAGCTATGCCGGATTACGCTATGGCAATCGTCTCCCTATCGGTAGCATGGACGTTATTCGCAACTTTACCTATCAAGAGCTTCGCGATTACTACCACAAGTGGTATCGTCCCGACCTTCAAGGGCTTGTAATAGTTGGTGATGTGGATGTGGCTTACGTTGAGGAGCAAATCAAAAAGACTTTTGCAGATATGCCGGCACCTGTCAATCCTGCAGAGCGTGTTTATGAAGCAGTACCTGATAGGGAGGCTCCTCTCGCCATGGTGCTTACTGACCCGGAAGGGACGATGACTATGGTCTCCATGTCCTATTCCTTCGAGACACTACCTCAGGAGTACAAAGCCTCTGCCTTAGGTCTTAGTTTGGATTACATGTGGTTTGTTGAGTCATCAATGATGAATGCTCGATTGAATGAAATCGCACAAAAACCTGATGCTCCTTTTGTAGCAGCACAGATGTCAATAGGTCCTGCTTTAGGTCTTGTGATGACGAAAGATAACATTGACTTTACGGCTATAGCACACGAGGGTAGGGCAGACGAAGCCCTTAAATGCATCGCTACCGAGCTGAAGCGTGCTAAGGAGTATGGTTTTACTGCCGCAGAGTATCAGCGTGCAAGTTTAGAGCTTGTCAATTCACTTGAAGATCAGCTCAACTCTAAAGACAATTGTAGTAATAGTGAGTACGCCGATGAGTATAGTGATTACTTTACTAAGGGTGGATATATCCCTGGTATAGAAGTGGAGTATCAGCTGATGAGCCAATTGGCTCAGGGCGTTAATATAGATGTCATCAATCAACATTTCCAAAGTATAACTGAGCCAAATAACCTTCTTATCTATGTCTTAGGAAAGCAAGGTGATGGTATACATTATCCTACAGAGGAGGAGCTGTTGACTATCTACAATGACGCCATGAAGGCAGAGGTTGAGCCTTATACCGATGAGTTTTCGGGCATTGAGCTAATGGAGCAATTGCCTGAGCCTGGTAAGCTACTCTCTGAAGAGCGTGACCAGATGTTTGGTGCAATGACTTGGACTTTTGACAATGGTGCTAAGGTGTACTTACTCCCTACCGACTACAAAAAGAATGATATCCAGCTAAGAGCAATAAGCCATGGTGGTTATCTACAACTTGTAGATGGTGTTGACGAACTTGGTAGTATCAATGTCCGTGCTATGGAATTAGGCTTGGCTGATGTAGGTGGTCTTGCAGATTACGATGAGACTGCCTTAACTAAGATATTGGCTGGTAAGATAGCTTCTCTAAGCACCAGTGTTGATGAGACTGTAGAGCGGATTAAAGGCTCATCATCCGAAAAAGATTTTGAGACAATGCTTCAGCTTTTGTACCTCAATATGACCTCTATGAGGAAAGATGCAAATGCTTTCTTAGCTAATGCTCAGAAGCAAAAAGCTATCATCAAAGCGAGCCAAGCTGACCCAATGACCACCTTCTTTAATAATATCCCTGCACTCCTTTATCCTGATGACGAGGTCCGTGCTAAGCTAACTGAGGAGGATATTGATAAGGTTGAGTATGACAAGATCTACGAGGCTTATAAGGCACGTTTTGCTAATGCCAGTGACTTTACATTCTATATCGTTGGTAGCTTCGAGCCGGAAACTATCTACCCGCTTGTAGAGCGTTATATAGGTGGATTGCCAGGTAATCATCAGCAAGAAGCTGATCAAAAGAGCCTCGTGAAGGGGGTCGCAAAAGAGGGTAATGAAGTTAAGATAGACCTCGACACCGACACCCCAATGGCAGTAGTACTTGATTACTATGCTCGTAATGGCAAGTATGGTCTCAAGGAGAATATGGTCTTTGATATACTTGGTGAGGTCCTTAGTCAGCAATTTTTCAAGAGTATCCGTGAGGATGAGGGGGGTACGTATGGGGTAGCCGTTCAAACCAACGTTTTTGAAGCACCTCGTGGCGAAGAGGCTTTATTGGTATTCTTCCAGACAAATCCTGATCAGGTAGCCAAGCTTAATGGTAAGGTCAAATCTGAGCTTAGAGATATCGTTGATGGTAAAATTAATATTGATACTTACTTTGATAAGACTGTGTTGAATATGCAAAAGGCTTATGAGCAGAATATTAGAGAGAATAAGTATTGGTTAAATACCTTGGTTGATTACTACTTCAAGGGTGAGAACTTCCACGACAATTACTTAGAGACACTTAAGAGTATTACTAAGGATGATGTCCGTGCAGCTCTCAATACGTTGTTAGCCGAGAGCCGTTACTTTGAGCAAATCGGTGTATCTAAAGTTAGCGAGTAATTCGCTTCTATATTTTACATAATCATTAACCCGCTATGTAGGAAACACTACATAGCGGGTTCCTTTTTCCCCATCCACTCGGAAGCATTTCAATTGGAGGCATTTGATTGACTTCAATGTTTTTTTACTTTTGAAGAATGGAAAGGGGATGGTCGTACGTCAATGTCCAGTCACCCTAATGATTATATGCTTAATGACTATTCTGGAGTTAAACTTTTAAGTAGCTCAATGGTCAAAATGATAGTAAGGAGACTTAATAATATATAAAGCTCTTTATTGTTGTTGCAAGAATGCTTTTTTATGGTATCTTGCAGGTATGAATAGGCATATATAAGTTATACAATATGATAAATGGAGGAATAGATATGAAGAGGTTTGATTGGATGCTTCGAGGACTTTTGGGTCTCTTGTTGGTGATGTCACCAGTTGCATTACCATGTGTTTTTGCACAAGATGATGCCTACCTTACACCTTCGAAAGCAAAAGAACAGAGAGATAATGCTAATCGCAAGCGGAAAGCAGAGCTAAAACGGCTTGAGGAGCAACGTGCTCGGCAGGAAGCTGAATACAAAAAAACTGAGGCGGAGTATCAGAAGAAGGTCAATGATTGGTACAATCGCCGTGATATGAATATCTCTATCGAAGAAATGGAGGGGAACCTTGACGCTTTGGATGGTAGCGTTTCGTCACAATCTGATAGGCGTAAAGGTGGAAAGTATTCACAGAGGATTCGTCGCTTTGACTCACGTAATGATGACGTCATTGTGCTGAGCAATGTAGACAAGGTTTATGTGCTTGATGACTATCAATATGACCCATGGAGCGATAGTTATTATGGTAGAGATTGGGGCAATAATGTCAATATCATTATTACAGATAATCGTTCTTGGCGATGGAGAACTCCATATTATAGTCCATGGTGTGACCCTTACTTTGATAGTCCTTGGTACTCTTGGAGCTATCCATGGTATGATGGATGGTATTCGCCATGGGGGTATTACCCTCGCTATTATGGCTATGGACCATATTACAGAGGCTGGGGCTTTGGCTCACCTTGGGGCGGATTTTACACCTATTCTTATTCGGGATGGTCATACTATGATGGTTATCATGGAGGCTATTGGAATGGTTACTATGATGGGCGATACGATGGAAGACACCACGGACATTATAGCAAACGAAACTACAATAGTTATGGAAGGAGTAGTGGGGGATACTATGACCGCTCAATGGCAAATAGTGAGTATGGCAGAGCTTTAGGTAATGGACTCAACCAGCGTAATGTAGAAACGCGTTCGGGTGCATATTATGACCGAAGTGGGAATTACAACACCTATAATAATAGGAATAGTTCGGTAAGAAGATCGAATAATGAGTCACACTCATGGAATCGCAATTCTTCACAAGGTTACAATCGTAGTAATAGTAGTAGCAGTAGCTGGAATCGTGGCTCCGGGAGTAGTAATACCAGAAGCACTGGTACGTCAAGTAGCACATCAAGGTCAAATGGTAGCGGTAGTGGTAACTCTCGGAGTACTGGCTCATCTGGTCGTACAAGATGATCTTCTTGTAGCTATTTATTAACTAAATGATGGTTATATGATGAATAGAAATTTACTAATTACGATAGGAGTCGCCATATCTTCACTAATTGGAGCAATGGCAATGGGGCAGGCCCCCTCCGATGCGTATCGGAATAGTCAGAGTGAGCTTAATGGAACAGCCAGAGCACAAGCCCTAAGTGGAGCTATAGGAGCAGTCGGTGCTGACCCTTCTGCAGTAAGTATTAACCCATCGGGGGTAGCTCTATTTAGCCGAAATAATCTCTCCGCCTCTTTTGAATTGGGTAAGGGAATGGCTAAGTCTGAATGGATAAATGGCAAGGATGCTTTTAATACTAACGATAAGTGGAATATTGGGAGCTTGAATAATTTCAATATCACTCGTACAATTATTTCAAGGTCAGTATACTCTCCATTAAATCTTAACTTTGGTTTTACCATTAATAAGGATTATGACTATCGCCGTGAGTATGGTTTGATAACCTCTAATCCTAAATTTGGGCTTACTGA
This sequence comes from uncultured Porphyromonas sp., assembly GCA_934364985.1. Lineage (GTDB taxonomy): Bacteria > Bacteroidota > Bacteroidia > Bacteroidales > Porphyromonadaceae > Porphyromonas_A. Next base: position 88,773 of record CAKRMU010000006.1, read on the forward strand.
TTATATGGCTTTTGAAGCGAGCAGGATAGGGGCACCATGGAAAACAAAGCAAATAACACCTGTCATAGACATTGCACGAGATGCCAGGTTTATTGAGGCTTTTACGAATGATGCTGCTAATGTGCCGGGAGGTCAAGAGCGTCGATATCGTTCGCAGTTTAGTGGTATTGATAGGGATGGTAGTTTCGTAACGTTTACCCCTTTAGCCTCTAACCTTAATGTGCAGGAAAGTGGCTATCGATACAGCTATGAATTTAACTTAGGTGCAGGGTATTCGGATATAGTCTATTTCGGTGCAGGGTTTATTATAGGCTCTCAATATTCAAGTAGAGTAGCTACATATCACGAAGATTTTTTTGATAACTTCAATAACCAAACATATGAGAGTAACCTTAATTATGAGACCGGGTTACGGACTAAAGGTGAGATTATTGGCATGAACTTAGGTGTCTTGGTTGCTCTTTCGGATTATGGTCGGATAGGTATTTCTTATCTCACACCTCAATATGCAAATTATAGAGAAGTGTATTGGGCAAGTGCCAATGGGCATAATGCGGCTTTTCAGGGTAAAGAAAACGTATCAGCTAAGACTGATGACTTAGAGAGCAGCTATAGTGCTTTAATCCCTGGTAGGCTCAATGTAAGTGCTTTGGCTTTCCTCGGTCGTTTTGGGTTTTTGTCTTATGATTACCAGTATCGCAACTTAGGTTCAGCAAAACTTTATTACCCAGAAAAAATGGAGGAACTATCAGAGTCTGCGTTTATTAAGGAGGATTTAGGTCGTGAGCATACACACAGAGTAGGTTTAGAAGTACGTCCTATAGATCGACTAAGTATCAGAGCTGGATATAGCTATACGGGCAATCCTATGAAAGCTGAGCAACTAAGAGCTGAGCCTGAGCAAGGATTAACCTATAGTTATGTACCTTCTGGTTATATCACTGATTTCGTATTACCGCGAAGCTATCAGACAGCTACTGCAGGTCTCGGGTTTCAGCTTACCCATAATATGGCTATAGATATGGCGTATGTTTATGGTTGGAGAAAGGAACAGGTATATCCGTTTAGTGGTAGCCGTGGGGAGCTTATTGTTGACGAAGAAGGGTATATTGATGAGAATGGTAAGCCTCAGCATCGTGATATCTATGATAACGTCCACATGGAGGTGAAAGGTGGTACTCTTGAGACATCAAAGCACAAATTTGTCGCTACGTTATCTTTACGGTTCTAAAGGGTTATCTCTATTAAAGAGTGTTAACAAGGTATCTACATGGTGTATCGTGTAGGTACCTTTTGTTTTTCATTATTTATTGTAGGTGATGCTTTATCAAGTCTAATCGATTTTTATTCTCTAACTATTTGGAGACTTTTGATATTATTTTTTCGTGAAGATATAAGATTGCCGGTTCCGCTAATTGGCTAAAAAGTGGTAAGTTTGTGCAGTATTGAGACTTTGAAAAGCGTTATTTATGTCAGAGGGTAAACGAAAACAAAAAGGTACTCCCAGCTTTACTCACTCTAGGGTAATTAGTATCATCAGTATTTCAATGGTGCTATTCCTTTTGGGAATAGTAACGATGCTGGGACTTGTAGGTAGTGGATTAAAGACCTACGTGCGTGAGAGTTTGAACTTTACACTATTATTATCTCCAGAAGCAGAGCCTTCGGAGATCGCATTGATGGAGTCTAAGCTTCGCAAGGAGCCTTTTGTCAGAGATATCAAATACCATTCTAAGGAAGAAGCTTTAAAAGAGCTGACAGATGAGTTAGGTGAGAGCCCAGAAGCCTTTTTAGGATGGAACCCCCTTTCACCTACTTTTGAAATTACACTGAGTGAAGCGTATGTGACGAATAAGGATAGTATTCAAGTGGTGGAGCAAAAGCTTAATGATTACGTCCTTACTCAATCACTTAGTTACAAACAAGACTTGGTCGAACGACTTAACAATAATATCCAAACGCTGACAATTGTGATGATTGTTTTAGCTGCTCTATTGCTATTAATCTCTATCGTATTAATTAATAATACGATCCGATTGCTTATTTACTCGAGAAGGTTCATTATTTACACCATGAGATTAGTAGGAGCTACCCCACGATTCATTCGTCGTCCGTTTGTACGTTATAATATTTGGAGTGGAGTTATGGCTTCAATTATTGCCATTGGTTTTCTTGGCTGGTTGTGGTATCATCTGGTAACGACTTACCCACTTATGCACTCTGTATTAACTATCGAGAAGACGTATATTGTGGCAAGTATTGTTTTAGTATTGGGTATACTAATTAGTTGGTTTTCGGCATCTGGTGCTGTTTCAAAGTACTTGAGAATGGATGTCAATAAGCTTTATAGAGCGTAATCTATTAATCGACGGAATGGGAAAAAGTAATAATAACGACCAGCGTCCACCTAAAACGTATGGTTTTACACGTGTCAATCTTTGGATATTGATGGTCTCTATCGCCATAATCGTGATCGGATATGTGTTATTGGCAGGAGGAAAATCAACCGATGGCATTAGCTTTAATCCAGAAGTATTTAATACACGCAGAATTGGTATAGCCCCCGTGATCCTAACAATTGGGTACTTAGGGATTCTTGTGGCAATTATTTGGCGTGGGAAAGTAACCCATCACGATAATAAGATCGATACTGAGTAATATGACTATTTTTGAATCTATCGTCTTAGCTATTGTTGAGGGCTTAACTGAATTTTTACCAATTTCCAGCACTGGTCACTTAGTTATCGCCCAGGCACTGATGGGGATTGAGAGTACCGAGTATGTTAAAGCTTTTACTGTGATGATACAGTTTGGTGCAATCCTCTCTGTTGTTGTCCTTTATTATAAGCGTTTTTTTTGCTTTGATTTGCCCTCAGATATGTGGCATGGAGATCATTCTGAGTTGCGACGTACACTTAGTCGTTTTCGCTTTTACTTCTTGCTTGTTGTAGGTGTTGTCCCAGCAGCGATCTTGGGCTTGCTATTTAATAATTGGGTTGATAAGGCTCTTGGGGAGGTGTGGATCATTGCTGCGAATTTATTAGTGGGTGGTGTAATAATGCTATTCATTGATAGACTATTAAAGCATGCAACGACAACAGCAGTCACTTATCCAAAGGCATTTATTATTGGTTTTTTTCAAACAATTGCTATGTTTTTGCCTGGTATGAGTCGCTCTATGTGTACGATTGTAGGTGGAATGACTACAGGCTTAAAGCGTGATGTTGCAGCTGAGTTTAGCTTTTTCCTTGCAGTGCCAACGATGCTTGGAGCCTCTGTACTTGAGATAATTAAGTTTGCGAAGTCTGGTAATATGGCTGTCCTGAGCGACAATATCGTTACGCTTATTATTGGCAATGTTGTTTCGTTTATCGTGGCATTGGTTGCCATTAAGACCTTTATTAAGTACCTACAGAAGCATGGTTTTGTCGCTTTCGGTATCTATCGCATTATTATTGGTGGTGTGATATTAGCTATGTTAGGACTCGGTATGGATTTAGCTGTATTTAGCTAATATGGGGGAGATGATAATTAATGAAAAGCTGACGAACGAAGTGGCTAATCCATTTTTAGATGGAGCTTTTGTTGTTGTTGATAAGCCATTGGGGTGGACGAGTTTTGATGTGGTGAATAAGTTTAGACGGATATTGTCTAAACAAATTGGCACAAAGAAAATTAAGGTGGGTCACGCAGGTTCTTTGGATCCTTTGGCTACAGGTGTCGTTGTAGTGTGTACAGGCAAGTATACTAAGCGTATTGAAGAAGTAATGGCTTCTCCAAAGGTCTATATTGCGACTATGGTGTTAGGAGCTACCACACCTACCTATGATAAAGAGAGTGAAGTGAATGCGACGTTTCCGAACGCACATATTACAGAGGAACTTCTAAGAGATATTTTGCCACAATTTATTGGAATTATTAAGCAAGTGCCACCTATTTTTTCTGCAGTGAAAGTGAATGGTGAGAGGGCATATAAATTAGCTCGTAGAGGTGAAGAGGCACAATTATCTGCTAAAGATATCAATGTCTATGATATAGAATTACTAGACTTTGATTTTCCAGAAGCGAAACTTCGGATCACTTGCGGTAAGGGTACTTATATTCGGGCATTGGCACGAGATATAGGTGAAGCTTTAGATAGTGGTGCTTATCTTTCTTCGTTACGAAGAGAATGTGTTGGGAATTTCTTTGCAGAAAATGGCATAAAAGTTGAAGACTTTAAGACATATATTGAAAGTAGGATTGAGGAGTATAATGGATAACACAGTGAGATATGGCAGAATATAAATTATCCAACTTTAATTACAAATTACCAAAAGAGCAAATTGCACTATATCCTATGCATCATAGGGATGAGAGTAGGCTTTTGGTTTTACATAAAGGGAGTGGAGAGATAGAACATGTACTCTTTAAGGACATCATAAAGTATTTTGGTAAAGACGATCTATTCGTACTTAATAATACTCGAGTTTTTCCAGCGTCTATGGTGGGTAATAAAGAGAAAACCAACGCTATGATAGATGTCTTTTTGCTCCGTGAACTCAATGAACCTTTGCTTTGGGATGTCTTAGTAGATCCAGCTCGTAAGATAAGGATAGGGAATAAGTTATTCTTTGGTGACAATGACGAATTAGTGGCTGAAGTAGTGGATAATACCACATCTCGCGGTAGGATAATTAAGTTTTTCTACGAAGGGTCTTACGAAGAGTTTAAGTCTACACTATTTTCCTTAGGTAAGACACCTTTGCCTGAATATATTCAGCGGCCGGCAGAGCCAGAGGATGAGGAACGGTATCAAACTTTATTTGCTACAGAAGAGGGTGCAGTTGTTGCCCCTGCTGCTGGATTGCATTTTAGTCGTGAGCTTATTAAAAGATTGGAGTTACAAGATGTACGTTTCGCATATCTTACGTTACACACTAGTAGGGTAATGTATGACGAGATTGATGTTGACGATCTTACGAAATACAAGATGGGGTCTGAGCGGATGATTATTAATAAAGAGACGTGTGATATCATCAATAAGGCTGTTGATCAAAAGAATAGGATTGTAGGCGTAGGTACTTCGGTAGCTAAAGCTTTAGAGACGACGGTAAGTATGGATGGTTATGTCAAACCTTATGATGGGTGGTCAAGTAAGTTTATATTCCCTGAGTACTCTTATGGTTTGCAAAATGCGATGATTTCTAACTTCCATTTGCCTTATTCTTGGCAGCTGATGATGGTGGCAGCCTTTGGTGGATATAAGGAAGTTATGAATGCATATAAGGTAGCGGTAAAAGAGGGATATCGCTTTGGTCAATATGGTGATGCAATGTTAATATTATAGGAGTGACAGTGGGGCATAAGGTATATATAGCATTGGGGTCTAATATCGGTAATAGGGTAGAGATATTGGCGGATGCTGTAGCAACTTTAGCTGACAAAGTAGGTGAAGTTACTAAGCGTTCGCACCTTATAGAGACTGCACCTTTTGGCTTTGTTTCAAACCATGCTTTCCTTAACCAAGTTGTAGAGATTATCACTTCGCTATCTCCTCTTGACTTACTAAATATTACCATTGATATTGAAAAGAAATTAGGAAGGAAGCAAAAAAGCCATGATGGTATATACCACGATCGCACATGTGATATAGATATTATCCTTTACGATGACCTGATATTTCACTCAACGGATTTGGATATTCCTCACCCGCGATTTAGGGAACGGGATTTTGTCCTTGTTCCACTATGTGAAATTGCTCCGGACGTTATTGATCCAGTTACAAGGAAAACTATTTTTGAATTGCGATGGGGAGAATAGTTGCATTGGATGTGGGAAGGAAGCGAACGGGTATTGCCACTACAGATGTTCTGAGAATAGTACCAGGTGGTATTGGCTATTTCCCCACGCATCAAGTCGCTGATTGGCTTATTGATTATTCTAAAACAGAACCTATAGACTTGCTGGTTATTGGTAAACCAACGCAAAGTGATGGTTCAGATTCCGAAAGTGTTAAGTATATTGAGCCTTTAGTTAATAGAATAAAAAAAGTTTTACCAAAGCTAGAGATCGTAAGATATGACGAAAGATATACTACCGTCCTTGCACAACGCACTATTTTAGATAGTGGCGTCCCTAAGATGAAAAGACGTAAAAAAGGTCTTGCGGACAAGGTGAGTGCTGTAATTATTCTCCAAGGCTTTATGGATAGTAAGTTGTACAACGAAAAGTATAAATAACTATGATTTTACCCATTTATGTCTATGGCACGGATGTGCTAAGACAGGAAACAAAAGATATTGCACCTAATTATCCTAATCTTTATAAACTGATTGAGGATATGTTTGAGACCATGTATGCTTCGGAAGGCGTAGGCTTAGCAGCCCCTCAGGTAGGCAAAGCCATTCGTCTTTTTGTCGTGGATGCAGATGCTCTTAAAGATGATTTCCCAGAATGCAAAGGCTTTAAACGAGCTTTTATTAATCCAGAGATAGTCTCTTTCAGTGATAAGCTCTGCACAATGTCTGAAGGTTGTTTAAGCATCCCCGGATTGAGTGAAGAAGTTGAACGTCCTGAGAGTATTACAATCAAGTATTTAGACGAAGATTTTAATGAGCATGAAGAAGTATTGACAAGCTTTAATGCTCGAGTAGTTCAACACGAATATGATCACTTAGAGCAGATCCTTTTTACGGATCGCATTAAACCAATGCGCAAAGCTATTATACGAGGTAAACTCAGTAAGATGTCAAGAGGTAAGGTACACGCTGATTATAGAGTTATAACCAAGTAAGCTATGAAGTCGAATATCCTTAAATTATTTATGGTAGTGTTGAGTTTGCTTTTTGCAATACCCAACAACTTTATTTATGCCCAAATAGATACACAAAGGGTTATTTCTGTTGGACAAAATGCCATATATTTTAAGGATTACCTCCTTGCCATCCAATATTTTAATTCTGCTATTCAAAGTGCACCATACTTAGCTGAACCATACTACTATAGAGGGATGGCGAAGTATAATCTTGATGATTACTTAGGTGCTGAGGATGATACAAATGAAGCCATAAAGCGTAATCCATTTATATATGGTGCTTATTATTTGAGGGCTATTTCAAGGCACACCTTAGGTCGGGATTCCCTTGCATTAGAAGACTATAAAGTGGTACTTCATGATAATCCGGATCATCAAGGAGCGTTACATAATTCTGCTCTTCTCTTAATTGCTCTTCGCGATAGTTTAGGAGCTAGAGAGACATTGGACCATTTACAGAGGTATTATCCTAAGTATGCACAGGGTTATCTTATTGATGGAGGTCTGCAATTAGATAGAGGGGATACCACTGCCGCTTTGTCACTCTTTGAGAAAGCATTGAAATTGAGTCCTAATCTTCCAGGTGCTTATTTGTCAATGGCAAGTATCTCGTATGACCGTAAGGATTATGCGACTGCCGAATCGTATATGGATAAGGCTATTGAGCAGATGCCAGACCAAGTGGAGTTGTATGTAAATAGAGGTATAATTCGGTATCAACAATATAACTTCAAGGGGTCAATGGCAGACTATAATACTGCTGTTCAACTAGATCCATCTAATAGCCTTGCTCTTTACAATAGAGCTTTACTACGTAACCAAGTTGGTGAAATTAATGGTGCTCAGGAGGACTTTGATAAGGTCGCTACTTTAGAGCCAAATAATTTCTTTGCCCTTTTCAATAGAGCCATCCTATCTAATGAAGTGGGGGATTATCGCCAAGCCGAAAGTGATCTTGATCGTATTGTAGAGCGATATCCAACATTCCTGCCAGCTTTAATACAGCGTGCTGAAGCGAGAAGAGGACAGGGACGCATTAAGGAGTCAAAAGAAGACCTATATCTCGCATCTAAGATGACTTATGATAGAAGTACTCTTGAAAAAGCTACAGCTAAACAGGAAGAGCAAAATTCTTTAGCCAGTAACGCTGATCGTGTACGTGAAGAAAAAGATGAGAATATACAAAAATTCCGTTCACTCGTATATGCAAGTCAAGCAAGAGCGTATGACGAATTATACCAAGAGGAAGAAGATGGTATAAGAGGTCGTATTCAAGATAGAGACGTACTTATAGAGCCAGAACCTTTATTCACACTTTCGTATTACGATGATGTAGAGATACAGACAAAGGGTAATACTAATGTTTACTACTCTGAAGCTCTAAATCTGCCATTGGATGAGTATGGTATTTTGGTCGTTCAAAGGGTGCCTCAGCTTCCCGAAAAAGAGCTTAATAAGTATTTGGAGCGAGTAGATCAATTTGACAATGATACCTTTCAGAGTGTAGATGCTTTGTTGAGATATGCTGTGGATTTGTTAACGCTAAAAGATCACGACTCGGCAATCAAAACACTATCAGTAATAATTAATGCTTTGCCTGATGACCCAGCTCCCTATTTTCAAAGAGCTACATCCAGCGTACTTGCATTTGAGGCTAAACAAGCTAATGAGGCTCAAATAGAGGAGTCTAATGCCCTTGGTTTGCCCCTTGTTAATGGGGACATTTCCAAAAGTTTTTTGCAAAAAAAACATGTTGCAGAAGTGGCTACAAAAGATCTTTTAAAAGTACTTGAGTTGGTGCCTCATTTCACACCAGCCTTATTTAATTTGGGCTTCATTTCAGCTTCTATCGGAAATTATAGTGATGCCATAAAGTTCTATACTGAAGCGATAAACCTCACCCCAAATCTTGGAGCTTCATATTTTAATCGTGGACTTTGCTACTATGCTATTGGTGAAAAGGAAAAAGCCGATCGAGATATGAGTAAGGCTGGAGCACTGGGTTTTTATAAAGCTTACTCAATTATTAAGCGAATGAAGTAAGCAAAGAGCTAAAACTATCAAAAACAATGACTGAAAACAAAGGTTCAATAATATATCAAAAGCTACAAGAGTTAGTAGATCCCTTCCTATTAGATATAATAGCCGATGCTGGTGACACCATAGGTCAAGAGGTGCGACTTGTGGGAGGTGCTGTCAGAGATTTAATACTTAATGGAGTCGTAAATCAAGATCTTGATTTTGTTACTTTGGGGAGTGGGATTCTTGTTGCTGAAGAAGTTTCACGCAAATTAGGACGTGGCGGAAAGTTGACAGTTTTCAAAGCTTTTGGGACGGCTCAGGTGCATTGGAAAGGATTAGATCTTGAATTCGTTGGAGCAAGAAAGGAAAGCTATCGAAGTGATAGCAGGAAGCCAATCGTTGAGGAAGCTTCTTTTGAGGAAGATGAAGCCCGCCGTGATTTTACGATTAATGCCTTATCTATTGCTCTTAATGGAGAACACCGTGGTACATTATATGATCCATACAATGGCATTGCAGATATTCATAATAGAATCATCCGTACACCATTAGAGCCCGACCATACTTTCTCTGATGATCCTCTAAGAATGATGAGAGCAGTCCGCTTTGCCTCTCAATTATCCTTTAGACTTTCGGATGATACAGCTACATCTATTCAAAACAATGCCCACAGATTAGCTCCACCTGTTGTTTCCATAGAGCGGGTCACCAGTGAATTTCTCAAGATAATGGCTTCTCCAAAACCGTCTATTGGGCTCATCTTGATGCATAACTTGGGGTTAATGCAAATGTATCTTCCAGAGGTTTCAGCCTTAGAGGGGGCTGAGACACGTGAGGGTATTGGTCACAAGAATAACTTTGTTCACACTATGATTGTTGTGGATAATGTGTCAAACAATAGGGATAACATTTATCTGCGGTTGGCAGCTTTATTCCACGATATAGGAAAACCTATTACGAAAAGATTTGAGTCGGGAGCAGGGTGGAGTTTCTATAATCACGATTACGTTGGGCAGAAAATGCTCAATAAGACATTCCAACGATGTAAGTTGCCATTAGGTGAGCGGAAGGAGTATGTTAAGAAACTTGTTCGATTGCATATGCGACCCGCTCAATTAGCAGATGAGGGCGTCACCGACTCTGCTATTCGAAGGTTGCTCTTTGAAGCCGGCGATGACATAGATGATTTGATGACACTTTGCGAGTGTGATCTTACAAGTAAAAACCCAGATAAGGTGCGGAAATATCTCGCAAACTTTGCAGTAGTTCGAGAGAAACTTAAGGAAATAGAGGAAAAAGATAGAATACGCAACTTTCAGCCTCCAGTCTCAGGAGACGATATCATGGAAGTTTTTAATCTTACTCCGCGACGCGAGCTTGGACTGATTAAAGAGCAGATAAAGGAAGCGATCTTAGATGGGATTATCCCGAATGATCGTAAGGCTGCACTTAAGTATATGTACCATATTGTGGAGGAGCAGTATCCAGATTTTGTAGTGGTTAAACGTATAGAGGAATAAAAGTATTATGGATAATAACGACAAGTGGTACCAAAATAGGTGGGTGCAAATATTGGGTGTAGTGTTGATTTTTCTCTTGATAGCCCTTGCCTACTTTTATCCTGCTGCTTTTGAAGATCGTGTTCTTTATCAGGCTGATGGTGCAGCAGCTTCTGGTACAGGTAGAGATGTGGTTGAGTATCAAGAGCAAACGGGTGAGAGGTCGTTCTGGACTGGAAGCCTTTTCGGTGGTATGCCTACCTACCAGATATCCCCGTCTTATCCATCAGCAGAGGGTATTAAAACGGTACAAAATATCTATCGGTTGAGATTCCCTTTCCTTAATCTACTGCCAGGGGATGCATACCTTATCTTTATGCTACTCATGGGTTTTTATATATTCCTTATGAGTTGGGGCGTAGGTAGATGGCTCAGTGTCGGTGGTGCAATTATGTGGGCATTTTCGAGCTACTTTCTTATTCTTATTGATGCTGGTCACCTCTGGAAACTATTAGCGTTATGTTATATACCACCTACGATTGCGGGTTTAGTTTTGGCTTTTAAACGTCGACGTTATCTTCTTGGCTTTTTCGTAACAGCTCTTTTTTCGGCACTTCAGATCTACTCCAATCATATTCAGATGAGCTATTATTTTGCTTTTCTAATGGTTGCTATGATAGTAGCGTGGGCAATTAATGCAGGTAAAAATAAAGACTGGTCGCATTTCTGCAAAGCATTAGGTGTCGTTGTTGCCGGAGGATTAATCGGCATTGCTATAAATGGCACAAGTCTCTATCACACCTACGAATATAGTAAGGAGACGATGCGTGGTGGACGTGAAATAACGGTTTTGGATGAGGATAATGTATCACAAGTTAATGCTAAAGGGCTTGATCATGAGTATATCATGCAATGGAGCTATGGTATTGACGAAATGCTTACTTTTTTAGTACCTGATGCTAAGGGAGGAGCTACTGGTTACATAGGGAGTGATGAAGTCCGTAATAGTGAAATCAAAAATCCTCAGTTGCAGCAGATAGTAGCACAGCAAAATAGGTATTGGGGCGACCAACCATTTACGGCTGGTCCTGTTTATGTCGGAGCTTTCGTGCTACTTTTAGCTATATTTGGGGCTATAGTTACTAAGGGTCCAATGAAGTGGTGCCTTTTGATAGTTACGGTATTAACTATCATGCTTTCGTGGGGGCATAATATGATGTGGTTATCTGAATTATTTATTGATTATTTTCCACTTTACTCTAAATTTAGGACACCTTCTTCAATATTAGTTGTAGCAGAATTTACCATTCCTCTTTTCGCAATAATGGGTTTAATGACCATTCTTAAAGACCCATTATATTTGAAGCGGAATAAAGTCGCTTTATACGTAGCTACGGCTCTTACTTTAGGTGTAGTGCTATTACTCTATTTTGTGCCTTCGCTATATAGCGGTTTTATTAGCAAACCAGAGCGGGAAGCCTTTGCATCTATGATGGCTCAAAATCCAGAAGTCGGTCTTGTCAGAAATGCCCTTGAGTCAGTTCGAATCTCTATCTTCAAGGCTGATGCTCTTCGTTCTGCATTTATACTAGTAGGGGGATTGCTCATGCTATACTTGTACTACAAACATAAGATAGGTCAGAAAGTGCTTGCCCCATTGTGTGTTATTCTTTGCTTCGTTGATTTATGGAGCGTTGACAAGCGTTACCTTAATGATGATAAGTATATACCAAAAAGTCAAGTTGATGCTAAGATAGCATATACTACTCCTGCTGATGAATTGATTTTACGAGATACTGCTCAGTTTAGGGTAATGAACCTAATGGTCAATACTTTTAACGATGCCACGACCTCCTATAACCATCGCTCGATTGGAGGGTATCACGCAGCTAAATTGCAACGTTATCAGGATGTTATTGAGGGGTATCTTGCACATCGAAATCCTAATTTATTACGTGCACTCAATACAAAATACTATATAGTGCCAGATAGCTTGGGCATGCCTCATGCCGTTACAGACGCTGAGGCTTATGGAAGTGCTTGGTTCGTCTCTGATGTGATCAGAGTAGGTGATGCTAATGAGGAGTTTCAAAAGATTGGAGAAGTAGCACTTAATAAAACCGCTGTTGTCGCACCTCCTTTCTCTGAGCGAATACCTAATCAAATTGAGACAGATACGTTATCAAGTGTAAGTCTGATTTCTTACGCTCCTAATCATATCAAGTATATCTCTGATAATACCCACTCAGGGGTTGCCGTATTTAGTGAAGTCTATTATCCTCATGGTTGGTACGCGTCTATTGATGGTGAGCCTGTTGATATCTTACGAATTGATTACATTTTGCGAGGACTAGTAATACCCCAGGGCAAGCATACGATTGAGTTTGTCTTTGACCCAAAGAGTTTGCATACTACGGAGACTATCGCAATAGTTGCTAATGTGTTATTGCTCCTTGCTGGTTTCTCATTATTGGTGTTGAATTTTTTGAAGAGAAAGGGAAAAGTATCCTTATGAATCTTATTCAACTCCATGAAGTAGCATCGACAAATAGCTACTTAAGGGAACTACTTAGCTCCCAACCAGAGCTTCCTGAGTACACTTTGATAGACACTTTTGCTCAGACAAATGGTAGAGGTCAGCGGGGAAATTCTTGGGAAAGTGATGCCGGACATAATGTTTCTTGTTCGCTCCTCATACGTCCCCGAGAAATAGACTATCCTTTTGATCTTAATATCATTATCTCATTAGCGATTAGAGATGTCCTAACATCTTATTTACCTGCTCACAAAATCTTTGTTAAGTGGCCAAATGACTTGCTTATCAACGATAGAAAAGTGGCAGGCATTCTTATTGAAAACGAGTGGTTGGGAACAGAGTGGAGCTACTCTATTATTGGTATAGGGCTTAATGTTTGCCAAACTCATTTTGGAGACTATAGACCTCAAGCTACTTCGTTGAAATTAGAGGGTGCCATTCTGCCACTTGCTTACGCAAAGTGGCACAATCCTTTGTTAACAGCTATCACCGAGAGACTCCAACAAAGACGACGAGAGTTGATAGAAAATCCAGAAATACTTAGGCGAGAATACCATAACCGTCTCTTTGGGATTCATGAGCGGCATCTTTTTTCACTTCCAAATGGAGAAAACTTTGAGGGTACAATAGAGCGTGTGCTCCAGAATGGTATGCTTCAGGTTCAAACGCCAAAGGGAGTGGGGTTATTTGCGTTCAAAGAAATCCGAATGATCATTTGATATCTCGGATATTACCCCACCTATCTCGCCAATATTTGGGGCTGTTTCCCTTTTGATATATTGACGACTTATTGATCGTTTTTTGCATGTTACATGTTGCACAATCCTAAGATTTTCACTTTCTTATCCACAAAGCGATATATACATTCCAATTCGTTTTTGAGTCACTTTGTGATATTTGATTATATATTGCTCTTAGAGTAAAATGGTGGCATAATTAATGGGAAACCCTTAAACAAATGCTTCAAAGCGTGATTTGGTCGTTTGAAATATTTACCTTACCTTTGTGATAGATGATAGCAAGAGTGCTATTTAGATGAGGGTAAAAAGTGCGTCGAGCAAATGCGAAACTCATCAATTTATTACAATTCCGAGATCTTTGGCATGATGTAATGACTGGCCTCAACTGCTTAGGCAGTGTGCTTTTGCACCAGTGGATTTCAGAGCATCAGCCATCCTCAAATCCTTAATTTCGGAGTTTTTACAATTTCCTCGGCGCACATCTTATAGAGAGTTGGTATAGATTAGCTACAGGCGATTCTATACCAACTCTTTTTGTTATTCTGCTATCCGAAAATGAGTATCTTTGTACGTATGAAAATAGTAGATACTTTATGGCAATGTCGTACTGAGTTATTACTTGGGGAGGAAGCCCTAAAACGGCTACACTCAAGTCATGTGTTGCTCATAGGACTTGGGGGAGTTGGAGGTTACACAGCTGAAATGCTTGCTCGTTCTGGTATTGGTCAGTTGACTTTGATTGATAACGATGTGGTTAATGCATCCAATATAAATCGACAATTGATAGCCCTACATAGTACTATTGGTATGCCTAAAGCTCGTGTTTGGGAGCAGAGAATACGAGATATCAATCCGCAAATCACCCTTAGGGTGAAGCAGGAATTTCTTCGTGACGAAGGTACCTATCAGCTTTTGGACGAGGCCCACTATGATTTTGTCGTTGATGCCATAGATACTCTAAGCCCTAAGGTACATCTAATAAAGGCACTTGTAGAGAGGAACATCCCTTTTGTCAGTGTTATGGGGACAGGAGGGAAACTTGACCCTACACAGATTAAGATACAACCACTCAAAGATGCAACGAATTGCCACCTTGCTCGTATGATTCGGAAACGCTTGAGACGGCTTGATGTGCCTCTTACTTTCCCAGTCATTTATTCTCAAGAACTACCGAGAGAGGGAGCTATTCAGCCGACAGAAGGCGAGCAGAATAAAAAATCAGTGGCTGGAACTATTGCTCATAATCCTGCTGTCGCAGGTTGTTATGCCTCCTATGTAGCTATTATGAACTTGATAAAGTAGCAGTATTATGCAGGAAAAAATGATTATCAAAGGAAGAGGTCTCCAAAAGCATTTTGGCACATTAGAGATATTACAAGGCATTGATATTGAGATTATGGGCGGGGAAATCGTTGCCATAGTCGGGGCAAGTGGTGCTGGAAAGACCACACTTCTGCAGATATTGGGTACGCTTGATAAGCCTGATGAGGGTACGCTTGAAATAGATGGTATAGATATTAAAGGGTTAAAAGGAGATAAACTATCCGATTTGCGTAATCAAAAGTTGGGCTTTGTCTTTCAGTCTCATCAGCTTTTACCAGAGTTCACTGCTGAAGAAAATGTGGCTTTGCCTGCCCTTATTGCAGGCTTAAGTAAAAGTAAAGCTTTGGAGAAAGCTCGTATTGAGCTTACTAAACTTGGATTAAAGGAACGGCTACATCATAAACCCAATCAGCTTAGTGGCGGAGAAAGACAACGCGTAGCAGTGGCAAGAGCATTGATTAATAACCCACTTGTGATACTCGCGGATGAACCTACTGGGGCACTTGATAGCGACAATCGCAAAGCACTGCATCAGATATTCCGCGACCTTAATCGAAAAGAGGGAAGAACGTTTGTCATCGTTTCTCACGACCCTGATATTGAATCAGTTTCAACAAGGGTACTTCATCTCAAAGATGGAAAGATAGAGCAGTGATATGGAAAATATGCTAAGGGAGGACCGAAAAGTCCTTATTATTCTTTTAATCCTATCGTTAGGGCTTATCGTTTATTTGGAGTTCAATAACCGAGCACACTCTAAAGAGCTTAAGGATGATTCGTCAACGACAGTTATTCGAGATACTATATATTTGCGTTCGGAAAATGGCATTGAGACTGATTCACTTCCACCAATAGATACTTTGCCGATCGTCACTAACCGCTACCCAGGACCACCTCAACGAACCAGCTACCCTAAGAAATTGCAAAAAGGGAGTACGATAGACCTCAATTCGGCTGATACTCTTATGCTGATGCGAGTGCCTGGTATTGGAGAGTCCTTTGCCCGAAGAATTGCTCGTTATAGAGAGTTATTAGGTGGCTATTATGTGGTAGAACAATTGCAGGAAGTTTACGGAATGGATCGTGAAAGATACGATATGATAGCACCTTATTTCCAAATTAGTACCCCTGTGGAGCCTCTCGTAATTAGCAGAGATAGCATCCCACGGCATCCATATTTACAGTGGAGACATGTGCGGGTGCTACAAGAACTCCTTAGGAGTGGCAAAGATATCACTTGGCAACAATTGATGGCAAGCAATGAATTTTCCCGAGATGATTCCCTTCGCCTTGCACCATATCTCGTCTTCTCAGAGATAAGTCAAAATTGACATTATGCCTTATTTGTCGCTATAATTAAAACATTGTTTATCAAAGCTTCATACTAATAAAAAAACGCATTCCTACTATTAGTCTAAAGTGAAATCGGGTATTCGTTGAGACAAATACCCGGTATTCCATAAGGTGGATACCAAGTATCCATATTGGAGATAGATCAGTTAGTGAGCGACTATTATTCCAAAAGAGAATAAATGAATTTTGATAAATAAAAAATGAAGCCACTCGCTATAGCATTCTTCGTTAATGGGATGCATTTTGTTTCGAAGTGTAGATTAATTATTGAATTAAATAGATAAAAGGGGCGTAGTTCACTTTAAAAATAGTAAGTTTGCGTGGAAATACTATAACATCTAAATTCGTTTAGAAATATATGGCTAATGTAATCAAAATTAAGAAAGGGCTTGACATCAACCTTGCAGGTATGGCACCTAAAACCGAGGTTAAGGTTGGTGAAGTTCATTCTTATGGTATTGTGCCTGACAATTATCCTGGATTTGTTCCTCGGCTATCTGTACAGGTCGGTGATCACGTTCTTGCGGGTTCGCCACTTTTATACCACAAGGATAACCCATCCATTAAGCTCACTTCTCCAGTGAATGGAGAGGTAGTTGATGTTAGGCGAGGTGCGAAACGAAAGATCCTGTACGTTGAGGTTAAGCCAGATGCAGTTATTGAGTACAAAGAGTACGATGTAGCAAATATTGAAGCTAAAAGTACAGAAGAGCTTTTGGAACTATTGGGCGAGAGCGGTTTTCTATCTCTATTTCGTAATCGTCCTTATGATAGGATTATCAATCCGATCATTAAGCCTCGAGATATCTATGTTTGTGGTTATCATAGTGCTCCTCTTGAGGGAAATGCTTTAGAACTTATTTCCTCAGATAAAAAGTATTTACAAAAAGCTGTGGATATGCTTAGTCGTCTGACCATAGGCCGAGTGCATATCAGCATCAAGTCTTGTGACGAGCTAAGCCTCACTAATTGTGAAATACACCAAGTAGATGGTCCTCACCCTTCTGGTAATGCAAGTGTTGTTATTAACCACACACGACCCATTAATAAGGGAGAGAATGTATGGGTAATAAACCTTACTGAGCTGGCTCTCTTAGGTCGTTTCTTAGCTACTGGGAGAGTGGATATGAGGCGGACTATTTGTCTCGCTGGGTCACGTATGAAGAGTGCTGGTTATGCACAAGTGATCAGCGGTGCAAATATCAACGACTTATGCACTTCGATGATTGATACCGACCATGGTCACGTACGCCTTATTGATGGCAACGTACTGACGGGGACACAGGTTACGGAAATTAACCATCACCTAAGCCCATTTCATACACTCATAACAGCTATGCCTGAGGGTGATGAGACACACGAAATGTTTGGTTGGGCATCACTTAGCCCTAAGCGTTTTAGCATCAATAGGGGTTATCCAAGTGCTTTTATTGCAAAACATAAAGTACACGATTTGGATGCTCGAGTAAAGGGTGGTGAGAGAGCTATTATTGTGAGCAACGAGTATGATAAGGTGTTCCCTATGGATATTTATCCTGAGCAACTTATTAAGGCTACTATAGCTTTTGACATCGACAAAATGGAGGCTTTAGGGATTTACGAAGTAGCTCCCGAGGACTTTGCACTCTGCGAATTTGTTGATACCTCTAAGTTAGAGCTACAGTACATTATTCGTAAGGGGTTGGATCAGTTATATAAAGAGCTGAACTAATATATTATTGTTTGGACTATTCACAACTTTAATAGAGATATTACCTTGAATAAATTAAGACAACATTTAGATAAGATCAAGCCAAACTTTCAAAAGGGTGGCAAGATGGCTAAGTTGGGTTCGGTATTTGAGGGCTTTGAGACCTTTCTCTTTGTTCCTAATACCACCAGCAAGCGTGGTGTACATATTCACGATGCCAATGATTCTAAGCGGACGATGATCATTGTGGTGATGGCTCTTATCCCTGCACTGCTTTTTGGAATGTACAATGTGGGGTATCAGCATTTCCTTGTTATCGGTCAGAGTGTAGGCTTTTGGAAAATATTTGGATATGGATTCCTTGCAGTATTACCTCAGATAATTGTCAGCTATTTGGTGGGGCTTGGTATTGAATTTACCGTAGCTCAGATAAAAGGTGAAGACATTGCTGAGGGATTCCTTGTGTCAGGTCTATTGATCCCTATGATTGTACCAGTTGATACCCCTTTGTGGCAGATTGCAATTGCGACAGCTTTTGCAGTCATATTCGCTAAAGAGGTTTTCGGTGGCACTGGATACAATGTATTTAATGTCGCACTCGTTACACGTGCATTCCTATTCTTTGCTTATCCTAAGCAAATGACGGGTGATTCTGTATTTATCCGTCTAAGATCTACCGCTGGCATAGGAACAGGTACACCTATTGATGCCTATACAGGTGCTACACCTTTGGGGCAAGTTGGAGTAACAGAGAGTGGTATTCCTGCTATTACAAATGCAATTGGTGAACCATTAACTACATTGGATTATTTCCTTGGACTCATTCCAGGGTCTGTAGGAGAGACTTCTACTGCCGCTATCCTTATTGGTGCTGTACTCCTTTTAGTAACTGGTATTGCCAGTTGGAAAATAATGCTATCAATATTTGGAAGCGGATTCTTGACGGCATTAATGTTTAATGCGATTGGGGCAAATGGAGCGATGTGTCTTCCCGCTATTGACCATATCTTATTAGGTGGCTTTGCTTTTGGAGCTGTCTTTATGGCCACAGACCCGGTTACAGCCGCTCGTACAGAGAAAGGTAAATGGATTTATGGCATACTTATAGGTTTCTTTGCGATAGTCATAAGAACCCTTAATCCAGGATATCCAGAGGGTATGATGCTCGCTATCCTATTGATGAACATCTTTGCACCACTCATCGACTACTACGTCGTGGATGCCAATGTCCGGATGCGTGCTAAACGAACACAGAAAGCTACTGCTGTAGTAGAAGGTAAGTAATATATTCAAAAGGATTAATGACGAAAGAAATGAAAAAGAATAGCAATACTTACGTGATCCTTTACTCTGCTATTATGGTTATCCTTGTAGCAGTGGGGTTAGCTTTTACTTCGGAAAGCTTGAAGAATAAGCAGACTAAAAACGTGAATAGTGATACGATGAGGCAGATCCTTCGTTCCCTACGTATGAACCCTTCGCTTAAGGAATCTGAGGCGATGTTTAACGATATCATCACGGAAGCATATCTCGTTAATGAAAGTGGTGAGATTGTACCTGGATCCGAAGGTATAGGGGTAAAAGACAAGGCTTTTGCCACCTCTCTTTCTGAACTAAAGGTTAAAGATGGGAGACCTGGTACCACAGAGTTCCCTGTATTTGTAGCCAATGTAGATGGTGAAAAGAAGTATATCTTAGGGATGTATGGTGCTGGTCTTTGGGGACCTATATGGGGCTATATCGCACTTAATGACGATGCTAATACAGTCTACGGGATCAATTTGGATCACGCAAGTGAGACCCCAGGGCTAGGTGCAGAGATTACTACGGATCGTTTTAGGAAGCAATTTGAAGGTAAGAAAATCTACAATGAAGGTGAACTTAGAAGCATCGCCGTGGTGAAGCCGAGTGCAAAAATATCAGGTCAAGATCGGGTAGATGGTATCTCTGGTGGTACACTTACTTCTAAGGGAGTTAACTCTATGCTTTCCGATGCTCTTAACCTATACAAACCCTATCTAGAAACTTTGAGAAAGTAAGATTAATACTTATGGCACTTTTTGATAAGAAAAATCGGGCAGCGTTGCTCGACCCTATAAATAAGAATAATCCTGTACTTGTCCAAGTATTAGGTATATGTTCGGCTTTGGCTGTTACGAGCAAATTAGCACCTGCTATTGTGATGGCGGTATCCGTGACTATCGTAGTGGCTCTATCTAATGTCGTGATTTCGCTTCTTCGTAAGAGTATCCCTAATAACATCCGAGTGATTGTTCAGCTCGTTGTTGTTGCCACTCTTGTAACGATAGTTAGTGAATTGCTTAAGGCATATGCCTTTGATTTGAATAAGCAATTATCGGTATACATTGGGTTGATTATTACCAATTGTATTTTGATGGGTCGCCTTGAAGCTTTTGCGATGACTAATAAACCATGGGCTTCGTTTCTGGATGGGATTGGCAATGGTTTAGGATATGGTCTTATCCTTGTTATTGTTGGATTTTTCCGTGAATTGATGGGATCGGGTACATTGCTTGGCTACAGAGTTATTCCAGACAGCTGGTATGTGGCTGGGTATGAGAATAATGGTCTCGCAATCTTACCACCAATGGCACTAATATTAGTTGCTTGCATCGTGTGGATTCAGAGGAGTAAACATCCTGACCTACAAGAGGAGAAATGATAAAGAGTAAGTGGATATAGATAACAAAGAAGATTAATTACGTATGGAATATCTTAGTCTATTTGTAAGGTCCATTTTTGTGGACAATATGATTTTTGCTTACTTCTTAGGTATGTGTTCGTACCTTGCCATTTCTAAGAATGTTAAGACATCTGTAGGACTTGGGGTAGCTGTTACCGTAGTGTTAACGCTGACATTACCTCTTAATTATCTCCTTGAAAACTACGTTCTAAAGCCAGGTGCTTTACAATGGATTGATCCGTCATTGGCTGATGTAGATTTGAGCTTTTTAAGCCTCATTATTTTCATTGCTGTGATTGCTGCATTTGTACAAATCCTTGAGATGGTTGTTGAGCGATATAGCCCTTCGTTGTATAATTCTTTGGGTATATTTCTTCCACTTATAGCAGTTAACTGTGCTATCCTTGGAGGATCGCTCTTTATGCAACAACGGGAGTTTGCGAATATTGGTCAGGCTGTTACCTATGCATTTGGGTCTGGTATTGGCTGGATGCTTGCCATTGTTGGCTTGGCAGCTATTCGTGAAAAACTTGCCTATAATGACATCCCTAAGCCATTAAGAGGCTTTGGTATTGCCCTTATAATTACGGCACTTATGGGTATTGCCTTCCAATGCTTCTCCGGTCTCAGTTTGTGACGTGGGGCATTTGATAGTAGACATTAATTAGAAATAACATAAAAGATAAATATAATGACAATCTTAGCAGTTTCTACTATATGGGTTAGTACAGTAGCCTTTTTGTTGCTGATACTCCTTTTAGTGGTACTACTTTTATTAGCTCAAAAGAAGTTAGTACCTTCGGGAAATGTCACCATTACGATTAATGATGAGAAGAAGTTAGAAGTACCTCAGGGCGGATCACTACTTACCACGCTACAGAATAAAGGCGTATATCTCTCGAGTGCTTGTGGGGGACAGGGTACCTGTGGTCAGTGTCGGTGTCGTGTCGTAAACGGCGGTGGCGAAATTTTAGCTACTGAAAAGCCCCATTTTAGTCGTAAAGAAATCAATCAGCAGTATCGTCTATCCTGCCAAGTAAAAGTAAAAGAAGACTTGAGCATTGTGGTACCTGAGTCTGTCTTTGGTGTAAAGGAATGGGAGTGCGAAGTGATATCCAATCGTAATGTAGCGTCTTTTATCAAGGAGTTTGTTGTGAGGTTACCTGAGGGCGAACATATGGACTTCAAGGCTGGATCGTATGCACAAATCCGTATTCCTAAGTACGAGGTTAAGTATTCCGATTTTACTGTAGAGGAGCCTTATAAAGCTGAATGGGATAAGTTTAAGATGTGGGATTTAGTCGCTAAGAATACCGAGGAAACAGTTCGTGCATATTCTATGGCTAATTATCCTGCAGAGGGTAATATCATCACCCTCAATGTGCGTATCGCTACACCACCTTTTGATAAAAAGAATGGCGGATGGATGAAGGTGCCTCCTGGCATTGCTTCATCTTATATATATAGTCTCAAGCCGGGTGATAAAGTACGTATGTCTGGACCTTACGGAGAATTTCATATCCATGATACAAATGCCGAGATGCTCTATATCGGTGGCGGTGCTGGTATGGCTCCTCTTAGGGCACAAATCCTACACCTATTCAATACTCTGAAAACGGGTAGAAAGGTATCATACTGGTATGGAGCTCGCTCTAAAGTTGAGATCTTCTACGAAAAAGATTTCCGTGAGCTTGAAGAGAAGTTCCCTAACTTCTCATTTCACATTGCACTTTCTGCAGCATTGCCAGAGGATAATTGGACAGGCTACACAGGATTTATCCACCAAGTTATTTTTGATAATTACCTTAAAGATCATCCAGCACCTGAGGATATCGAGTACTATATGTGTGGACCTGGACCTATGGCGGCTTCTGTACTTAAGATGCTTGATGAGTTAGGCGTTTCACGCGATAATATCTATTTCGATGACTTCGGTTGATAAGTAATCAAGCAGTAAGTTATATTTTTTAGCAGTGCATAGGGTTCCTAATAGGATTACCCTATGCACTACTTTTTTATGAAGCTAAATATTGGTCGGAGTAGATATGCGGAATACGTTTAGAAGGATTCCGGGTATTCCTCCTAAGGAATACCTGGTATTATTATTAGCGAATATAAGGTATCCTCTTTTTGTATTTTATCTCACCTAATCTGTAAATGCCTAATACTAATGCCTACTTAGTCTATGAGATATAATTCCTGTATGATAGTTTTTCAAACGAATCTTTTGTAAAATAAAAGACTGGCTTGATACCACAATTGTACCTTTATTTTTACTATCTTTTTTGTACATTTGCGTAGACTGAAACAAAGAATGGGGAGGGGTGATTTAGGTATGATGAGTAATATTGACGGAGGGCTTTACTTAAAAGGATTGGGGACAGCCCTTGTTACGCCTTTCAAAGAAGATAGGAGCGTCGACTATAATGTGTTAGAGCAATTGGTTGAGCGTCAAATAGAGGGAGGAGCTGATTTCTTGGTCGTTCTTGGTACAACAGCCGAGACTCCTACACTTAGTAGGGCAGAGCAAGATGTGATTATCCGTACTTGTGCCAAAGTTAATGATGGTAGAGTACCGATGGTAGTCGGTGTGTCGCACAATGGTACACTTAGGGTTATAGATAGGCTTAAGACAATGCCCCAGGAGGGCGTTGATGCAGTCTTGATAGTATGCCCCTACTATAATAAGCCTTCGCAAGAAGGACTATATCAGCATTTTAAGGTGATTTCGGAGGAGTCGCCATTCCCTATTGTTCTCTATAATGTCCCAGCACGGACTTCAGTGAATATGTTGCCTGCGACGACACTTCGTTTAGCTCAGGATTGCCCTAATATTATTGGGATAAAAGAGGCCAGTGGTATTGTAGGACAAATTGATCTCGTCTCTAAACAGAGGGTCAATGACTTTTTTGTACTCTCTGGTGATGATACGATTACTTTTCCATTAATGGCGATGGGTATCGATGGAGTAGTTTCTGTGATAGGTAATGTCTTCCCAAAGACATTTGGCAAGATGGTACACCTCATGCAGGAAAATAAATATGAAGAAGCTCTTGTGATACATCATTTCTTTAAGGAATTGTATGGGTTGCTTTTTGTAGATGGTAACCCTGTAGGTGTGAAATGTGCTATGGCACAATTGGGATTGCTTGACGAGGTGCTGCGGTTACCCTTAGTGCGGATGCAAAGTCCCAATAGAGAGTTAATGATTGAGCAAATAGAGTTGCTCAGGACATCGGGTATACTTATAGATTGATTATTATTATACGATATGAGTGATACGATTTTAAAGAATAATGAGAGTGTAGGTGTGCTTAAGTTTAAGCTAATTGTGATGAACTTCCTTCAGTTTGCAGTATGGGGTTCTTGGCTTATTTCTTTAGGTGCATACTTGGGAGGAACGTTACATTTTAGTGGCATCCAAATAGGAAGTTTCTTCGCGACTATGGGGATTGCATCAATATTTATGCCAACGTTGATGGGTATTATTGCTGACAAGTGGATTGCTCCTGAACGTTTGATATCCCTATGTCACTTAGTGGCAGGTGCTTTTATGTTTTGGGCTGCCCAGCAAATAGATTATGGTAGTTTGTATGCTTTGATTTTGCTTAGTGTGTGCTTTTATATGCCTACATTAGGACTCACAAATGCAGTGGCATATAGTAAGCTTACAGCAAATGGCTTAGATACAGTGAAGCATTTTCCGCCCATCCGTGTGTTTGGAACGATAGGGTTTATTGTAGCAATGCTGGTAGTAGACTGGGTGGGTGCTAAGATGACTAATATGCAACTTTATATCTCAGGAGGGCTATCTATACTTATAGCTATTTATATGTTTGTATTTAGTCCTACTCCAATAATTAAAAAGGAAAAGTCTGAACAAGATACTTGGGTAGAGAAATTGGGACTCCAAGCATTTGCTCTTTTCAAAGAGCGTCGGATGGCTATTTTCTTTATCTTTAGTATGCTTCTTGGTATTTGCTTACAGATAACTAATGGTTATGCCAATGATTATTTGACTAATTTTTTCGGTCAAATGCCAGAATATGCCAATAGTTTTGGTGTAACACATTCGGGAACATTGATCTCTCTCTCTCAAATATCTGAAGCATTGTGTATCCTCTTAATTCCATTTTTCTTAAAGCGATTTGGAATTAAGGCTGTGATGCTGATTAGTCTTTTTGCTTGGGTGATAAGGTTTGGCTTCCTTGGATTAGGCAATCCGGGCGATGGACTTTGGTTACTGATCATGTCAATGATTGTGTATGGCGTTGCATTTGATTTCTTTAATATCTCTGGATCGCTTTACGTAGACAATAATACGCACCCAAGTATTCGGAGTAGTGCTCAGGGGGTATTCCTAATGATGACCAATGGCTTTGGTTCTTTTATTGGTTCTTATGTTGCGGGCTGGGTTGTCGATGCAAAAGGTTACCCCACCTCTTGGTATATCTTCTCAATGTATGCCCTTGTAGTGACGATAGCTTTTTATTTCTTATTTAAGGATAGTAAGGATAGTAATAAAAAGCATGTAGGTGTAGACTTAGTTTAATAATCATGAGAAATTTACAAGATTCTGATATTTCGCTTTTAAAAGATAATGGATGTCGTTCCGGTAATTGGGCTGATATCTCTGTGTGTGATAACTTTGATCCAAATTGGTGCCATTACGTTAAGTTTTCAGGTAAATGCACAATTGGCGACCTCAGTGGGACAAGAACGGATCAATATGGTGTGGAAATACCTAATGGAATTTATTCTGCTACGATACACAATAGTACGATAGGGAATGGTGTATGTATAGACCATATTCACAATTGTTTATCAAATTATGATGTAGCGGATGGTGTCATGATTTCTAATGTAGATGTCGTGGCGATGAAAGGCAAAAGCTCATTTGGTGTGGGTGTCCGTGCTTCTGTGCTTAATGAAACTGGTGGTGTAGAGGTCCCCATTTCTCGTAATCTTAACGCACAAGTGGCATATATGATGACCTTAATGGGACACCAAGATCAGGCTCTTAGGGCAGCTTTAATTAACCTTATTGACGAGGAGGCAGAGAAAATATCATCACAAAGAGGTACCATTGAAGCAAATGCTGTCATTAGGAATGTAGGTGCGATCATTAATACATTCGTAGGAACAAGTACGGTTATTGAGGGTGCTACTGTACTTGAGAATTGTAGCTTGTGTAGTAGTGAGGAACACCCTGTATATATCGGATATAATGTGCAAGGTAAGGATTTTATTGCCTCCCTTGGTGCTAAAATAGGTGGAGGATCTATCGTGGAGCGATGTTTTGTGGGGCAATCTTGCCATGTCAATCATCTTTTCTCGGCTCATGATTCATTGTTGTTTGCGAATTGCAATTTAGAGAATGGCGAAGCTTGTGCGGTCTTTGCCGGTCCTTTTACCGTTTCATGTCACAAAAGTAGTTTGCTCATTGCTGGCCATTTCTCATTCCTTAATGCAGGTAGTGGTTCAAACCAAAGTAATCATTTGTATAAACTTGGTCCTATACATCAAGGTGTAGTTGAGCGTGGTTCTAAGACAAGCTCAGACTCATATATCCTTTGGCCATCTCGGATAGGGGCCTTTACGTTGGTCATGGGTCGGCACGTCCATAATGTGGATACAACGGACTTCCCATTTAGTTACTTGATTGAGAATGATAATAAGAGTTACCTTTTCCCCGGGCGAAACTTACTAAGCATAGGTACTATGAGGGATGCCAAAAAGTGGCCATCTCGAGATAAGCGACCTAAGACATCACGCCTTGACTGTATCAACTATAATATGCTGAGTCCATTTACAGTCGGGAAAATGGTATGTGCATACAAAACACTTCAAAGTCTTGAGCATAATTTAGGCATACATGACTATGTTTACGTATACAATAGCTTGTTTATAAAAGCTACAAGTCTCAGAAAAGGGATAGAGATATATCGCTGGGGAATAGAAAAATATTTAGGCAGTAAACTTATCCAGAGGTTAGAACAGAAATTTGGAAATGCACAAATTACTTCCGAAACATCTCTGCAAGAAGCTTTGGCTCCTGACCATAATAATGGTAGGGGGGAGTGGATAGATATGAGCGGTATGTTAGCTCCTCTTCAAGGTATTAATGAGATAAATGCTGACATCAAGAGCGGTAAAATAGATTCTTTACTTTTGGTTAATGATGCGATTCGTACCATCCATCAAGAATATTATGACTTGGAGTGGGATTGGAGCTATGATCTGCTATGTCGCTGGTACGGTATAGACAATGAGCACCCCATTACTGCGGATATAGTTAAAGTAATTATCAATAATTGGCTGATCGCAGTTAAGTCAATAGATCAGGCATTTCTTAAGGATGCTCACAAAGAATATAACGTAATAGCTCGTGTCAACTTTGGCATTCAGCAAGAAGACAATGGTACATATAGCGATCGTGTAGAACAACAATATCAAGAGAATACAATCGTACAATCGGTGCGTGATCATATAGAGCGTAAGGCAGTGGTGAGTGCAAATATACTTTCGCAGTTATCGTCGCTTTTGTCGTAGATGAATGATATCTCAAAAAGTAGTTTTTTCGAGAGTAGATGTATTTATTGCACGCTTAATGGGTCGTTTAATTTCGATATTTAGGTGCTTTTATTAGCAATGCAAAGGTTTTTAATACGTTACAACGAAAATTCTTGATCCAATCTTTTAGAATAACAATTAAAAGTGTTACCTTTGCAGTCCTGACACACTATGCAGTTGCATAATGTATTATTTGTAGGATTTGTAGTGCCACACTATGTGGTTCATTAGTATATAACGATATAAAGATATAACAGCCATGACAAAAGCAGAACTCGTAGGGGAAATCTCTAGGAAAACTGGTCTTGAAAAGAAGCAAGTGTTGGAGACAGTCGAAACTTTTATGGAAGTGGTAAGCAGTAGCTTATCGGCTGGTGAGCCAGTTTATCTCCGTGGTTTCGGTAGTTTCATTGTTAAACAACGTGCTGCTAAGACAGCTCGTAATATCACAAAGAATACGACTATACAATTGCCAGCTCGTAAGGTGCCTGCATTTAAGCCCTCTAAAACGCTGTCAGTGAAAATAGACAAGAAGAATGCTTAATCTACGATTAGGCGAATGATAATATTTTTATTTTTAGTGTAATATGCCAAGCGGAAAGAAAAGAAAGAGACATAAGATGTCTACTCATAAGCGTAAGAAAAGACTACGTAAGAACCGCCACAAGAAGAAGTGATAGGGGAACTGTCATTACCTTTAATATGGGGATAATTCATCTCTCATATTAGGTTGTGGTGAAAGTCTAGTATGAAATCATAGCAGTAACATGTACAGAGTCATTTTGTGGCTCTATCTACATAAGCTAGGCGTAAGCTCTTGGTGGTGTGGCTCCTTTCGCTAATGAAGCAACAACTCCAAGGGCTTTTTCGCTTTTCTTGAATTCATATTAGTATTTACTAATTATTAATTTATTAACTACCATTACTTGAGTGAAAAGTGAACTAATTATAGATGTTAGACCTAAAGAAGTCTCCATTGCCGTATTAGAGGATAGGCGACTTGTAGAGCTTCAGAGGGAGAAGCAAAATATTGCTTATTCCGTAGGTGACATCTACCTCGGACGGGTAAAGAAGATAATGCCTGGCCTTAATGCCGCATTTGTGGATATCGGACACAAAAAGGAAGCCTTTTTGCACTATAGAGATCTCGGTGCCAACTTTAAGACAGCTAAAAGCTTTATTCAAGCCCAGAGGAAATATGGTAAAAGCTTTTCTCCCGAGAAGGTAAGGTTGGAAAAAGAGATCGACAAAGCCGGCTCTATCAGTGATATGCTTGAGCAAGGTGATGAGCTGATAGTACAGGTAACGAAAGAGGCGATATCCACCAAAGGACCTCGTATATCCGCCGAGCTCTCTTTCGCAGGTCGATACTTAGTTCTTATTCCTTTTGCTGACAAGGTATCAGTGTCGCAAAAGATAAGACAGGCTGAAGAACGCAATCGTCTCAAGCAACTTATTCTAAGCATAAAACCCAAAAATGTTTCTGTCATTGTCCGTACTTCTGCAGAGGGCGTACGTGTTGCAGAGCTTGACCACGAGCTTAGATCTCTTATTAAGAAGTGGCAAACAACCATTGATAATCTTAATAATGAGGAGTCACGCGAAGCTACTTCGCAGATGAAAAAAGGGGCAAAACAAAGTAAACCTTCCATGGTTTATATGCTTCACCAAGAGAGCAATCGACTACTAAGTTTACTTCGTGACACTTATAACTCTAACTTTAAAGACATATACATTAATGATAAGTCTTTAGTACAAGAGACGACCGATTATATTGAACTTATTGACCCAGGGCATGGAAATATTGTCAAGCTTTATGAAGGTCAAAAGCCTATCTTTGATTACTTTGATGTAAGCAAACAAATAAAGCATTTATTTGGTAAAACGGTAACTTATAAGAGTGGAGCTTACCTCGTAATAGAGCAAACAGAGGCGATGCATGTCGTTGATGTCAATAGCGGTAATCGATCTCGAGGGTCAAACCAGCAGGAGGATACTGCTGTGGATGTCAATCTCTCTGCCGCCGAGGAGATAGCTCGTCAAATGCGTCTGAGAGACCTTGGCGGTATCATTATTATAGATTTCATTGATATGGCTCAAGCTGCTAATCGGCAGAAATTGTTTGAGCAGATGAATGAGTTTATGCGTAATGATAGAGCTAAGCATACCATATTGCCCATCACTAAGTTCGGGCTTATGCAGATTACACGCCAAAGAGTAAGGCAAGCTACACGTATTGAAACGGAGGAAGTTTGCCCTACATGTCATGGCACAGGTCAGGTACAGCCTACTATCTTTTTCACTAATCAAGTGGAGGAAATGGTGCAAAGACTTGTATCTGAAGAGGGCATCCGTAAATTTTCGTTACACTTACACCCATACGTTGCTGCATATCTTACCAAAAAGAAAGGCTTTTTAGGCGGTTCGATTCTTAGCATTTGGAGAAATAAGTACAGCAAGAGTATTGATATTATTCCAGATGAATCGTTAGGGATTCTTGAGTATGAGTTTTACGACAATGAAAAAAATGAGTTGTCTCATATCCTTGAAAACGATGATGATGCTGAAGAGCAAGAAAATGAGGATTAGACATTGGCTTTTTCCAACCTCCCCTTTTTTGTAGGAGATAATAAGCTGATGATTATGATTTAGGAGCTGTCTGATATGTGATACTGCTATCAGATAGCTCCTTTTATTTTGGATTCTTCCCCTCCCTAATTATTGGTTGCACTTTATTGCAATGTATCATCAGTTTTTGGGATACTGGGTTTTCGCTTTTGGGAATACTTGGTATTCGTCAGACCGAATACCAAGTATTGATTTTGATGTATTGCAGGAATTTACATGCACTATCTTACAGATTCAATAGACACTATTATAAAAGTCATTATCTAATCATTTTGATATAAAAGTAGCTATGAGGTAGGTACTTTATTAGACAAAAATAAAGGAGTAGGGTAGGACTATCATCGGCATTTCTTAACAATCTTAATGAAGTGAAAAATATAGTAAGAGACAATTATTTTATGTATAATTGTCGGACTTTTCGATAGGGTACTCAGGTTCATTCTAACCTATTATGAAACCAAGGTATTCCACTAATTAATTTTTATACCTATGATGAAGAAAATGACTAACTGGCGGAGCTGTATTCATAGCTCTACCAACCGAGAGCGAAAATGGTCGTGGATGGCTATGCTCCTTTCGTTGTGGTGCATTAGTGTACTTCCATCTTGTACCAGTGAGGGTCAGATGGAGGATCTGGGCACCTTAGAGTTATCTGAGAGTGGCACGCTCTCTATGGACGCTACAGCATCCACAAGAGAGGTACAAGTGCAGTCCAATGACGCTAATTGGCAGTGCTACTCTTTGAATTCGTGGATAACAGTTGCTAATAAAGAGGGTACACTTGTTATCCATGTCGACGCCAATAATACGCTACAAGAGCGTAAGGGTAGCGTTGTGGTGAAGTCCGGAAGACTACAAAAACAGCTTATGGTTATTCAGTCAAAAGGCGAATTTACCATTGATGCCGGTACGGAGACACTTAATGTAGATGAATTTGGGGGTACCTTTACGGTCGATGTTTTGACTAATGATGAGAATTGGCAAGCCCACAGCGAGGAATCATGGATTAGCGTAACGGCACAGCCTACAGCACAAAAAGTCGATCTCAAAGTACTGCGTTCGACAAGTAGAGATGAGCGAGTGGGCAAAGTAGTTATTACAAATCCATCTTCGCCCAATACGTCTTACGAGATTACGATTATCCAAAAAGGTATCGCCTACTTTATACTTCCTTATATGGATTTTGAGCATGCTACAAGGCAGGCAATTCAAGCATTTGAGGAGCAGCGTGGAGGAGCTTTTGACGAAGATCCCCAAGAAAGGTTTTTGGTATTTTCGACTACGAGCATAGCTTTCCCACGTATTGTATATACGATATATGAGGGTGGAGCTTATCTATATGCTCAGCTGGATGCTGTCTCTACTCGTATTCTCACAGGAGCTGCTGAGCGGGTGCAATTGATTGACTTTCTACGCCAGTCAGGCTTTTCTAAGATGATCGATGAGAACACCTATCAGCACGAAACAATGAGCAACCTTAAAGTTGAGATCAAGGCTTTTTATAAAAATACACCACATTTGCTATTTACGTACGAACCAAAGCAAGATAAAGCGTACGAGACTTTTGCAACCTTGCCACTTGGATTTACCCGTTTTGACTTAGGTGTTGCCGGTGTTGAGGAGTACGAAGCAAAGCATGGCGGAGAGGAGATATTCAGGAATGATGAAGAGCTTGAGTATAGTTGCGAACCAGGTCTTTACGATGCCGATGGTAGATTGTACTTCCTCCATACAGAGAAGGATGGTAGTATTGAAGTCGAGCGTGCTCGTCAATTCTTTTGGGCTACAGAGCGTGCCTGCTGGGAGTACAAGGGATATAGAAATTTACTTACAGACGAGTTTAAGGCTCTTGCAGCACGTGAAGGCTTTAAGTATGTAGACTTCAGTATTCTTGAGAATATGCATATATTCTACTCCGAAGAGAAGAATCTCACTATGGCAGTTCAGGTGAAAAAGTATTATAGCGATCCTAAACCTGTCTTGACGATTCAAACCAATCCAGGAAGATTTATTACTGGTCACTGAGCATAGAGTATCATTTTAATTTTTGCAATTACATATCATGAATAAAATCAATTATATTGCTAAGCAGTTTATTCTGCCACTAATCATAGCACTCTTCGCACTGAGTGCATGCAAGCAAGAAGCTGAGGTCCGCGAGCCTTCAGTCCTTGAAATACAAAATGCCAATATCAAAATAAAGCAAGAAGGAGGCGAAATGATCGTTAATGTAACGACAAATGAACCCCAATTTATTGCTGTTTCTAATAAAGATTGGCTTACCGCTTCGCCACAAGAGGGAGCTATAAAACTTGTCTATGAAGCCAATAATCAAGTGGCAAGCCGTAAGGCGTTAGTATTGGTACAAGCTGGTGAGGCTACACAGCAGATTATGGTAGAGCAAGTAGGTAGCACCTTATCAGTCATGACGTCCCCCGAAGAAATCGTGTTAGACCCATGGGCACATGAGGCAACAATCAGTGTCCGCCTCAATAGCAATAACTGGAGCGTTACGAGCAATCAAGAGTGGCTTAGCGTGACTGCTTTACCATGGAAAAATGAAATCGTCCTTAAAGTTACCGGTAATAAAAGTGAGGATGGTAAAGAGGGCGAAGAGCGTAAAGCTGAGCTTCTATTCTTGGTTGATGGTTCGCAAGAGAGCTCTACTGTAGTCGTTACACAAAAGGAATGGCCTCTATTTATGCTCCCATTCATTGATTTTGAATTTGGTACTAAGAGTATTGTCAATGCCTTTGAAATGGATCGTAAGAGTATGCTTCAATCCACTAATGCTAAGTTTTTAGACTTTACTACGATCAGCTTTTTCATCTCAAGACTTAGCTACACATTCTCTACTCGTGGTACATTAGACTACGCTCAGATGGACATCTCAGAGCCCTATAAGGAGTATGATGCAGATGGTAACGAGGTGATGACTAAACAAGCTATTGACATTATTGACAAAGGACTTACAGCTAATGGTTTTACAGAGAAAAGAAGCGACAACGAATACTATCACCCAGAGAAGCGTGTTTTGGCAGAAGTAAAGAAAAACTATGGTTTTAATCCACACGTGCTATATTCTTATATTCCAAAACAAAAAGAAAAGTACCCAACATTTACAGAAATTCCATATCCAAAGGTACCTTTTGGCTCAGACTATGAGACTATCAAGGCATGGGAAAGTAAAAATGGTGGTGAATATGATGATTCCTCATCCGACTACAACAAAGATAGTAAGTTGTGTCTTATTGCTTATAAAGTGCCTCAAAGCAAGCAGATCAAGTACCGCAATTATTATCTAACTTATGACGGAGAAAAGCCATTGGTATTTATCGGTTACCTACAAGAATGGTACGACCTAAATCTCGTTTATTACGAAAATAATGGTCACCTATATATTACCGAAGAGTTTGCTGCATTGATGGAGAAAGAAGGCTTCAAGTATACAGGGAAGGACAAAAATGATTTTGATTCTTATGAAAATAGTGAGAAGCAGCTCAGCCTTAAAGTGAAATTCGCACACTTTGAAGGTGAGGACGACCCATCATTAGTTATCTTTATGCTCCCTAACCAATCTGGAAAGAGTGGCAAGCTGAGTATCCCCAATTCGCTTATGAAAAAGCAAATAGTTCGTAGTAACAACATTCGCAGTGCGAAATGAATCACTTCACTCTAAGCGACATTAATTAGTATGAATAAGAAATGTATTAGGGCATACCTATATACTCTACTTCTTGGTATCGGCTTAACCATCCCAAGTGGATGTGCTAAGGATAGGATCGCCAAAGAAGATATGCCCGATCCAAATATTATAGCTCCAAATGAAACACCTTCAAGGGATGTTATCCCCAATCTTCTTCGAGTAAAATTAACTGAAGACTACGCTGAGAAATTAGGTCAACAAGCACTCAGGGCTAATGGAGACGGGAAGCTTCGCACGAGTATTGCCGACCTTACTCAATGCTTAGAAGAGATTGGTGCTAAGGAGATACGCCCCGTATTTACCTTAGAGCCCCAATTTGAGAAGAGGATGAAAAGAGAGGGTCTTCACCTATGGTACGATATCGTTATTGATGATAGTCAAGCAAGTAATACTCGTTCGGCAAAGCTAAGAAGCGTGAGTGACCTTTCAGGAGTGCAAATAGTCGAGGAAGTCCCAAGGTATAATCGCAACGATGAGGTGCCTACATTTGGGCTAAGGAGTTTCGACTTTAATCCCGTACGACCAGACGATTACACTCTTCCTTTTAATGACCCCTACCTATCTAAACAATGGCACTATTTCAATACTGGTGCCGGGCTCAAGTCGGTCAAAGGTGCGGATCTTAATCTCTTTGATGCTTGGACAATAGAAACTGGGAAACCAGAGGTTATTGTTGCCGTTATTGATGGAGGTGTTTATTTTGAGCATGAGGATTTACAGCAAAATATTTGGGTCAATCCTAATCCAGGCACCCCAGGCTCTGGGGCTCCTTATATTAATGATATCCACGGATATAATTTCGGTGACGATAACGCTGAAATCGCATTTGACGCACACGGAACACACGTCGCAGGTACTGTCGCTGCCGTTAATAATAATGGTATTGGTGTCTGTGGTGTTGCAGGCGGTAATGGGTCTTCTAATAGCGGAGTGCGTATCATGGTCTGTGATGCCTTTGGTAAAACCGATAAGAAACAAAACTTTGAGAACGCCTTTATATACGCTGCTAACCATGGAGCAGTGGTAGCTCAGAATTCTTGGGGCGGTGCCAAATTTTTATCTCCATCACTACAGAGTGCTATCGATTATTTTATTAAGTATGCGGGATGTGATAATGATGGTAATCAGCTTCCTGGGTCTCCGATGAAAGGTGGTATCGTACTCTTTGCTGCTGGAAACGAAAGTTCGGATGATATTGTTTACCCGGCAGCTTACCATAAAGTAGTAGCTGTCTCGGCAATGGCCCCCAACTGGAGAAAGGCCTATTATACAAATAGAGGTGAATGGATAGACATCATGGCTCCTGGTGGTGATACGAACTTCCCAGGTGGCTCTATATATAGTACCTCCATCAAAAAGCAGATTGATGAAAATGGAAACATCATAAGCGTTAGAGGCACATACGAATTTATGCAAGGAACTTCTATGGCTTGTCCTCATGTTAGTGGTGTAGCGGCACTTATCGTTTCGCATTTTGGCGGTGAGAATTTCACCAATGAAGAATGCAAGAGACGGCTACTTACCGCCTTAAGGCCTGCTGATATCAATGAGAATAACCCTGGTTTTGAGGGTATTCTTGGTGATGGATATCTTGACGCAGGTGTCGCTCTTAGCTTTGGTAATCCCCAAGGCAATGATAAAAAGATTCCTCCTAAGAATGTATCTAATGTCAGTGTTATTGAAGATTATACCAAGTTAACTCTTCAGTTTAGTGCGGCAAGCGATGAAGATGATAGAACCGCTACTTATTATTACATTTATTATAGTGATAAGGAACCTCTCACGACAAGTAATTACCAAAGTGCTAAAGTGCGTAAGATTTTTGGTCTTAAATACGCTGTGGGTGATGAGATATCTGTAGTCTTTAATGATCTCAAATTAAATAGTACCTATTACTTTGCGATTGTAGGCGAGGATAGATGGGGTAATAAGTCTACTCCTGTATTTGCTTCTGCAACTACGAAGTTGAATAACCCACCAGTTATTGAAATCCTTAATCCTACAAATGTACGTATCACTGGTTCAGAGCAGGTAGATCTGCATATTAAGGTTACAGATCCTGATGGTCATGCGTTGACATACAAACTTTCCGGAGACCACACTGGAGTACAGATGATTGATGAAGGGAAGGATAAGCTTACGCTAAGACTTACGGCAAGAGGTGCCGTAGGGAAGCATAGCTTTACCCTTATCGCTACTGACGAGTTTGGGGCATTCGCATCGCAAGAGGTAGCTTTTGAGGTGTACGCTAACTCTGCTCCGGCACTCGTAAAAGAGCTACCATCACCAATATATCTTCCATTACTTCCAGGGCTATCAAACGAGGCTACAATAGATCTTTCAGAGTATATACAAGACCCTGATGGACACAAAGTAACTTATCTGCTTACTTCATCTATGAGCAAAATAGTTCGAAGTAAAATGGATGGCACTAAACTGATCCTCACCCCAACTACTAAAGGTAGGACATTGGTACAAGTCAAGGCTCTTGATACTGAGGATGCAGATATGTATGTTTCGCTACAAGTACAAGTCGTTGATGATGACATGGTTTATCACGTATATCCAATCCCTACTTATGATGAATTAAATATCATCATCAATGGTAGTCTTCCTAAGGTTGATATCTCAGTCGTCAATCAAGAAGGAGCAAAAGTTTTGTCAAGGGAAGTAGTAACAACCTCAGGCGACGCAGGGATCGCTAACGAGGTAAAACTTGACGTTAGAAGCCTATCAGGTGGTATTTATACCTTAATAGTAAAAAGTGGCGATAAGACATATTACCGCAAGTTCACTAAGTATTAATATTTTAGAATAGTATGATGAATAATCGACCATTCATATCGAAAAAATATAGAACGAGCTTATTAGCTCTCGCCATTTTTATTAGCCCAATCTTGGGGACACTATCTATAGAAGCACAAACCAGTGCGACTTTGCCTATCGTTAGGCAAAACTATGATGTTTTTACTGATGGTATGGGAGTAGGAGCCGGAGCAAGTGATGCTCGAAGCCATTATATTTTTACGTCACCTACAGCAATATTTCGTAATAATATCCATGGGGTTACCGCATCATGGTCTCTTAAGACTTTGCCTTTTGAAGCCCATGGGGGTGAACTTGGCCTAACAACGTTTAATGCATTTTCTATCGGTGTTAAGTACAAGCAACATGCCTTTCTTGGAGGATATCGTTATCTCAAGAATCAAAATCTTATTACTACAAATAAGTTAGGTGATTCACGGATACTTAAGCCCGCAGATATGGCTGTGGATCTTGGATATGCTTTTGAGTTTAATTCTCAGTGGAGTGCATTTGTTATTGGGCAATTTGTGATGTCACAAATTAATAAGATTGCCTACACTGGTGGTGGTAGTATAGGTGTAAGCTATGCACCTATCACTAAGACCGTTCCAGTACATTTAGCATTGAGTTTAAGGAATGTTGGTGGTCTCGTTCAATACGGACAGAAAGGTGGAAAATATAGTATGCCTGGCTCACTCACCCTGGCAGGTGATGCTGAGTATTCTCCACACCCAGAGTGGATACTGCAGGGCATGACAACTATTGACTATGTGCTCCAACCTGCTAATGCTAAGCTCTACACAATAGGCGTGGGTGCCAATGTCGTTTACCACAAATTGCTGAGCATGCGTGTCGGTGGCACATTTATGAATGGTATGAACTACCTTTCAGCAGGTGCTGGATTACACCATGTCATTGGTCTTGACATCAATGCTTCCTATCATCATAACTTCCAAGATTATAGACTCAGTACCTTTGCTTTGGGTATTACCTATAATCTTAAAGGTACAAGATGCTCGTCCTCTCCCTATGCGTACTAATGCATAGAATCCATTTATAAAGATGGGTTATTAGTAAAAGGTTCGCCAATAATCATCTATAGTATTTGGCACATTTTTACTAATAACCCATCATTCTATTATTTACTTTATCCTCTCCTACTTGAGGAATTATCAGTAGACACGAAAGCCCAGAGAAGGGGGATAGATAGAGTTTACTGATGTTTTACTTAGTAATTGATAACGACCAACCATTATTCAAGGACATCAATAACGTTGACAATATCTTTCATGTCATTGATATTGATACCTGGCGTGAGCTTGACATTATCAACATATTCACCTGTAATAGGCAAGTACTTATAATTGGCTCTACCAATTGTGGCAAAAGAACGAATATCAAGCTGGTAATGATGATTCCTAACTACACCATAGTAACCAGTATTAGAACTTTTTTCGCCAAGAGCGTCTTTCGTATAATGTGTAATAGGAATGGCATAATACGAATTCCCACAATGGTAATATTTGATATTATCGTCTTCGTAACCCTCTTTTATAAGCTCTCCATCCTTAATAATCTTATTTCCCTCAGTTATCAGTTTCTCTTCCTCGTTGGTACGATTGCTTTTACTTTTAAGGGCATTGTACTTAGATAAGAATTCAGATCCTTCGTAATACGATCCATTCCAAGATACCCAACTCAAACACGTACTTGATAATTTTTGAGCCGAGAGATGCTCTTTTAAGGCTTTCGGAATTATACTAATGTACATTATCACACGCGTGATAACGGCGATCCCCTTTTCATTTCCCGACATTGTATTTTCAGGAATCATCCTATATACATTTATTTTGTCCGTAGAGTTAGACGAACTAGTAAAATATGGCATTTCAACGTCAGAAGTGTATAGAAAATCGCTTGATAGTTCTGTTAGACTTTTGCCAGAAAAACCGGAATAATTGGCATCCTTAGGGTACTTAAGACCCAATGCCGTTTCGAGTTCTGTGTCATTCTCTGGGAATAGCAGATATTTCTTATTCTGGACATCAGGATAAAAAATCAATAAATCTTTTAGCAACTCATAGTCGCTATCCTTAATTACTGGCTGCCACTTAACAGATAGCATCGCGTTCAAAGCCGTTAAATTGGAAATAGGTATTTCGTATGTTTTCCCAGGAGTATTGTCACTAAATAAACTTTTACTAATCTTTGTAGGAGTCGCTGAATAGTAGTGATTTCCCAGTAATTTATCGTATTGAAAATCCTCTTTCCCATAGGCCATAGGCTCCTTAAGTGCCGAGAATGGTTGCCCCACTTTTGTTGCCTCCTTTAGACTAACACCGGGAGTAGTAAAGAAATAAATAATGTAGTCATTAGGGGCAACTTTAATGCTTTTGTTTGTCTTAAAGCTAAATGCATCTCCATTATTTATGATCTCGTAATCCTTGCCATTAAATGTGCCTTTATCGGCATTTATATCAAAGTCAAAGGCATATGCGACTTCTTGTGGTAGCTCTTTATTTGATGGACTTACTGAATACAAAACTACACGAAGTCCCTTAAATGTAATTCTATGAGCTTTTATTTCAGCAGGATCGGTAGGGTACGACCTTGTCGACATATCATTAAATACATCAACTCTACCGGCAAAAGTTAGATCAGCATTGTCATTAATCATCTTCCCTCCACCCAATTCTTGCCGCGGATGACATCCTAAAAGAGCAAGCGACAGTAACAGACATAAAAAATATCTACTCTCCATAATAGTAAATTATAACGTAACAAATAAAACAATCATTTACCTGTGGTTAGACTCTTCAACTTATGGCACAAGAAAGTACACAACTTAATTCATTCATAAAAAGCATACAAAAGAACTATAATAAACTTGTGGCGACTGAAAATCAACCTCCAACAAAGTTAGTCATAAACCGCAGATAATACAAACCTTTTCCCAGATTATGGTCAGAATTATGTGTACATCTTACGTCCTCGAGACTTCTTCTGCTTGTTCTCGTCCTGCTTCTGCTTTTGTTCAGCAGTGGGTGCTGTTTGCCCCT
>CAKRMU010000007.1 GCA_934364985.1 uncultured Porphyromonas sp.
GATCACCTACATATCACTACGGTAGATATCGGGAAGGGGGACCCTCTGAATATCGTATGTGGGGCCCCCAATGTAGCCGCCGGCGAAAAGGTAGTAGTGGCTACAATTGGTACAGAGCTATACCAAGGTGACGAAAGCTTTACGATTAAAAAAGGTAAGATACGCGGGGAGGTATCTGAGGGAATGCTATGTGCGGCTGACGAGATCGGCTTAGGCGGAGATCATTCAGGCATTATGGTCCTGAACGATGATACGGTAGTGGGGACACCTGCAGCCGAATATTTCGGAGTGACAACAGACTACGTCATCGAGGTCGATATTACCCCTAATAGAGTGGATGCGACCTCTCACTATGGCGTAGCACGCGATCTTTATGCATACCTTAAGAGCCATGGCTACGAGACGGCATTGCGGAAACCGGACCTCTCAGATATCCCTCTTAGTAACGAGGAACCCATAAAACTATCTCTCGAAGCACCCGAGGCTTGTCACCGCTATATGGGATTGGTGATCAAGGATATGCAGGTGGCTGAGAGCCCTCGTTGGCTTAAGGATCGGCTGGCAATGATAGGTCAGCGAAGCATTAATAACGTTGTGGATGTTGCTAATTATGTCCTTTTTGAATTAGGTCAACCGTTGCATACTTTTGACTTATCTAAAGTCGATGGAGAGAGCGTTCGGGTACGTTTTGCTACCGAAGGCGAACCACTCACGCTCCTTGATGGTACAACGATTGAGCTTACTCCCAAAGACTTAGTCATCGCTGACGAGCATCAGCCTATGTGCCTTGCAGGCGTCATGGGTGGCGTTTACTCGGGTGTGACAGAGGAGACGCACGATATGTTTTTGGAGGTAGCTACATTCCACCCCACCTATGTACGGAAAAGTGCACGCAGATTTGGGATTAGTTCGGATGCTTCATTTAGATATGAGAGAGGTCTTGACCCCAATCAATTACCAGAAGCGATGCAGAGAGCCGTGGGCTTGATTTTAGAAGTCACTGGAGGTAGAGTAGCAAGTAAAGTATATGACATTTACCCCACGGAGCAAAAGCCTTATAGCATCTCACTCTCGCTTAATAAGCTCCACGACCTCACAGGGTTAGATATCCCTAAAGAGAAAACCCTATTGATACTTGACTCTTTGGAGATAAAAGTGGTAGAGGATAGCAACGATGTGCTACAACTTGAGGTGCCTCGGTACCGATATGATGTCACACGCGATATCGATGTGGTTGAGGAAATACTGAGGATTTATGGCTACAACGAATACCCCAAAGATGACCATCTCTCTAGTACGATAAGCGTAAAAAGCCCCACAGATATCAGTGTGGCAATGCAGAAAAGGATCAGCGAGCAACTGACAGGTGCCGGATTTAATGAAATCCTTAATAACTCACTCTCAAAAGCAAGTTATTACACGGAGGAGATCCAAAAGAAGCAAGCCGTACAAGTGATGAACCCACTCTCTAATGACCTGTCTACTATGAGGATGACCCTCATGTACGGAGGCTTAGAGACCATTAACTTTAACCTCAATAGGCAGGCAAGCGGTATCAGGCTATACGAATTCGGTAATTGCTATCGCATTGCTAACGAAGAGGAAAAGACTGACCTCAATGGCTACCGCGAGGACTTCAGACTTGGCGTTTGGATGACCGGCGACCAACAGAGTACTTATTGGAATCGAAAGGATTACACGACTTCGGTATTTGAGCTCAAAGCTGTCGTCCTAAACGTCCTCAGCAGGATGGGTCTCACTGACCGCGAATTTGAGAGTACCCGGGAGACGGATACCCGCCTCTTTGATGCTTGTGAAGTGCTTTCACTAAGAGGAGGAGGCGAGATTGCAAGATGGGGATTAGTCCATCAGGAGATCTTAAAACGTATGGACATCGATTGTCCGGTATATTTTGCCGAGATCGAATGGCACCCCATCATGCAACGAGTAACCAATAAGGAGATTAAGCTAAAACCGATAGCACGATTCCCGATTGTCAAGCGAGACTTCGCTCTACTTATCAATAAAGAAGTAAGCTTTGCAGATATTGAGCGAATCTCAAGGAAAGCCGGCGGTAAGCTCGTCAAGACCATAACCCTTTTTGATGTCTACGAAGACTCAAGGCATTTAGAGGAGGGTATGAAGTCGTATGCCGTAACCTTTGGATTGCAAAACCCTGAGGAGACACTTTCGGACAAACAGATAGACAAAATAATGAATAAGATATACGAGGCACTGAATAAAGAATTGGGTGCTACATTAAGGTAATATAACACGTATGGGAAGAGCATTTGAATATCGCAAGGCACGCAAATTAGCCCGCTGGGGTAATATGGCACGCACCTTTACAAAGCTATCAAAAGAGATCACCATTGCCGTTAAGGCAGGAGGGCCCGATCCTGATACCAACCCCCGCTTAAGGCTGTTGATCCAGACCTCTAAAAAGGAGAATATGCCTAAGGATAATGTGGAGCGAGCAATAAAGAAAGCCACTGACAAGGACTTTACAGACTATAAAGAAGTTAACTTTGAGGGGTATGCTCCACACGGTATAGCTGTATTCGTTGAGACCGCAACAGACAACAACACAAGGACTGTTGCCAATGTACGGAGCTATTTTAATAAGTGTGGGGGCTCTCTTGGTACGTCAGGGAGTGTCGAGTTTATGTTTGAGCATCTCGCCATATTTCACGTAGTCAAGAAGGCAGATGCAGATATCGAAGAACTCCTTTTGGAGCTTATCGACTTCGGTGTTGAGGATATTGACGAGGACGAAGGTGAGCTAATCATCACCGGTGACTTTGCATCTAACGCTGCCATTCAGGCACACTTAGAGGAGATGGGATACGAGATTACCAGCTCCGAATTTGTGAGAGAGCCTATGGACTATAAGCAACTTACCCCTGAAGAGAGGGCAGATGTCGAGAAGCTTATTGAGAAACTTGAGGAAGACGAAGATGTACAAAACGTTTTCCACAATATGGCCGAAGAGGA
This sequence comes from uncultured Porphyromonas sp., assembly GCA_934364985.1. GTDB lineage: Bacteria > Bacteroidota > Bacteroidia > Bacteroidales > Porphyromonadaceae > Porphyromonas_A. The sequence continues at coordinate 2,995 of CAKRMU010000007.1, forward strand.
AGCTTAATTGCTTCACTCCTTTTGTTGTCTTGACACAATCAATCGGAGCTTAGGAGACACGTAGACATTGGATATTTCAACTCCTCAATTACTCAAAGAGCGATTTAATCAGAGCATAAGTCTTCGATCGCTAAAGACCTATATCGGAAAAGGCGTTAAAGGAATTGCTGTGGAAGGGCTTCAAGGTTCCGCCACAGCACTTCTTTTGAATGCACTTATCGACATAGGGCGATATATGCTTATCATTGCCCGCGATGCCGAACAAGCGGCATACCTTCATAACGACTTAGCAAAACTTAATAGCGAAGAGCAAGTCTATTATTATCCCTCACTCTACAAGAAAGCAATTAGATATGGGCACGTAGACACAGCGAACGAAGTCGTTAGAAGTGAGCTACTCGAGCTATTACGAAATCACCATCAGCCTCAGATGATTGTCACATTTCCGGAGGCTCTTATCGAGGGAGTGGTCAAAGAGGATACCTACGAGGAGGGACGCCTACAATTCAAAATCGGCACAGAAGTAGACCGCACTTGGCTTCGAGAGAAACTGTGGACAATGGGTTTTGAAGAGCGGGATTATGTGTATGCTCCAGGGGACTTTGCAGTACGTGGAAGCATCATTGATATCTATTCATTTGCCTCTGAATTCCCGATACGTCTGGATTTCTTTGACACCGAATTGGAGAGTATTCGGAGGTTTGATCCTGAAAGTCAGCTCTCCTATGAGCCCATTTCAGAGGTGACGATATTGGCATCGTTTTCAGAGGATAGCACTAATCTTTGCTCGTTTCTTTCGCTATTACCAGATGATTTATTGGTATATATCGATCAAGAAAAATACCTCTTTGATAGTTTCCAGACCACCTATTCGACCCCTCCAATACGTCCTGAGGACAATGCTTTCACCTCCATTACAGCCATCCAAAACGTGCTAATAGAGCCTGCGATATTGCGTGATGAGCTACTAAGGCATCAGGTAATAGCTTCTAACCCATCCCCAAAGACGACGTCACGGGCTATCTCCTTTGGGCAATTGCCGGAACCCCTGTTTCACAAGAATTTTGACCTCCTCTCCGAGCAACTCATAAAGTACAAAACGATGGGGTATCTCACGGCTATTATGAGCGACCAAGAGGGACAATTTGAACGTCTTAATTCGATTTTCGCAGAGCAGGGTAGAGGTGTTGACTTCACCCCAATGCGACCTACGCTACATACAGGGTTTATCGATGACGATCTTAAAATAGCATTATTCACCGACCACTCTATCTTTGAGCGGTACCACAATTACAAGCTCCGAAGCGATAAGATCCGAAAAAGCCGAGCCGTATTGTCGCTAAAAGACATCCAAAGTTTTGAATACGGAGATTATGTTGTCCACCAAAACTACGGCATAGCTACCTTTGGAGGGTTATTTACTATCGAGCAAAATGGAAAGCAAAAGGAGACTGTCAGGCTCAATTTTCAGGGAGGTGACAGCGTCTATGTCTCGATACACGCCCTCAATCATATCTCTAAATACAAGAGCAAAGATAGCGACGAGGTCCCACGACTTAGTAAATTAGGCGGGTCGGCTTGGGATAATCTTAAAGAACGCACTAAGAAAAAGGTCAAGGAGATTGCTCGCAATCTCATCAAGCTTTATGCCGAAAGGCTTAAAGTCAAGGGGTATGCTTTTTCGCCAGATAGTTACCTACAAAAAGAGCTTGAGGCCTCATTTATGTACGAGGACACTCCAGATCAAGAACAGGCGACTAAGGATGTCAAAGCCGATATGGAGAGTAATATCCCCATGGATCGTTTGATATGCGGGGACGTAGGTTTCGGGAAAACGGAAATTGCTATTCGGGCAGCCTTCAAAGCGGCTACGGATGGTAAGCAGGTAGCAGTATTAGTTCCCACCACCGTTTTGGCATACCAGCATTTTCGCACATTTCGTAAGCGTCTAAAAGAATTCCCCGTTACCATTGACTACCTTAGCCAAGCTCGTACACCCAAAGAGCGAAAAGAGGTCATAGAAAAATTGAAAGAGGGGGGCATCGATATCATTATCGGCACGCACACTATTACGGGAAAGAGCGTGACGTTTCGCGACTTAGGACTTTTGATTATTGACGAAGAACAAAAGTTTGGTGTCGCTGTCAAAGAACGTTTAAGGGAAATGCGTTCGCACATAGATACCCTAACGATGACCGCCACACCCATACCCCGAACGCTACAATTCTCACTCATGGGAGCACGCGATCTCTCTAATATTACCACTCCTCCGCCCAATAGGTACCCGATACGTACCGAACACCTACTCTATGATATCGAGGTACTTGCTGAGGCTATAAACGCAGAATTAGCCCGCGATGGTCAAGTATTTTTCATCCATAATCGGATACATAATATATACGATATAGCTCGCGATATTGAGAAAGCTGTACCCGGTATTAGGATTGCAATAGGGCATGGGCAAATCCCAGCCAAGGAGTTAGAGAAAACGCTTTTGGCATTCGTGAACCACGAGTACGACCTTCTGCTTGCGACTACTATCGTCGAGAATGGTATTGATGTCCCTAATGCTAATACCATCATCATCAACGACGCTCAGCGGTTTGGGCTAAGCGACCTCCACCAATTACGGGGACGCGTGGGGCGTGGTGATCGCCGTGCCTACTGCTTATTGCTGACACCTCCGTTGGAGAATTTAACACCTAATGCCAAACGAAGGATGCAAAGCATCACCTCTTTTTCCGAATTAGGAAGTGGCATGAATATCGCTATGCAAGACCTTGATATACGAGGAGCTGGCAACTTATTGGGGTCAGAGCAAAGCGGTTTTATTGCAGATCTCGGATTTGAGACCTACAAACGGATTTTAGACGAAGCTGTAATGGAGCTTAAAGATAGTGAGTTTTACGAAGAGCTTCAAACGGAAAATGAGAGCCCCACAGCATCGAAAGAATATGTTTACGAAACCATCGTAGAGACTGATGCTGAAGCCTATTTCCCACAGATATATGTACCTGGTGATAACGAGCGTATCCAGCTGTACCGCGAATTAGAATCGCTCCAAAACGAAAAGGATATTACGGTGTACCGCAACCACTTAATTGATCGATTTGGTGAGCTGCCTGTCGAAGCCGAAGAGCTCCTATCTGTTGTAGAGCTTCGCATATTAGCTAAGCATTGTGGTATTGAGCGAATAGTACACAAGCAGGGGCTACTCAAGCTTTATTTCGTTTCAAATAGGTCAAGTGGCTTCTACAAGAGTGCTCTTTTTGCTCGTCTACTGAATAACATCACAAAAAATGGTAAGAACCTAAACCTCAAAGAGGAGAATGGCAAACTCCTCTTAACGTCAAAGAATATCAATAGGATTGGGGAAGCACATACGTTGCTCACAACATTATCAGAGTAGAATAATATCTCTACAAATAAAGGGATGAACATAATTAGCAACGAGAATTTTGTGCTTATGTGAGAAAAAATCTGTATGTTAGCAGTGCAATAGGAGCAATGGCTACTTTTGCATTGTAAATAACCATTTTTGTATCACCGATAATACCGATTACATTATGACCAAGACACTTACATTCAACGAACTAAGAGCATTTAAGAATAGTTTACCACATGGCACCATTGCTCGTATAGCCGATGAGCTTGGGCTAAAAGAAGAGACTGTTCGTAATTACTTCGGTGGAAGTAATTTTACTGAAGGCGAACCTACAGGTGCTCATTTAGAGCCGGGTCCTGATGGGGGTGTGGTCGTACTTGATGACCTGACAATTTGGGATAAAGCCAATGAAATACTCCAAGAAGTTAAGGAGTAACGGTCTCTTTTAATACAGAATAGTAGAGCTTTGAGGGTACCTCGAAGCTCTATTTTTTTCTAAAATAGGGGGGTATTCTTTCTATTGTGGCGTCGGTAGCATTTTAGAGACATCATTTTCTTGTCGCTCTAAGATGGTATGCGTGTAATGCGACACTTGACCTTGAGCTAACGTCCTATCGATGAATATCAATACTCGATGCCCTTTCCACTTTGCCATGAATGGAAAAAGAGTTCGTTGGGCACCTAAGTACCCAGCGAACTCAAAGACAAAAATGTAGTTAACCTAAACTTTACTTTACGCCACGAGCTGGAAGTAGACTTGCTACATTAGGTTCAGCTAGACCTGTAAAGTCAGTAAATATCTTACTTAGATCCTCTGTATTACCTTTTGATAAGAGCTTTTCACGGAAAGCTTTACCTACCTCCGGATTAAGAGCCCCATTAGTTGTAAAGTAGTCTGCTACGTTAACAGCCAATACCTCAGCCCATAAATAGCTGTAGTATCCGCAAGAATAACCGCCACCCCATACATGGTTAAAGTAGCTGGTACGATAGCGTGGAGGTATCTGGGCATTCAGTAAGTTGTACTCACGAAGTACGGTATTCTCAAGCTCCTCAACGTTATCCGCATTGATCGCATCCTCAGACGAAAGCATATGGAATGCTACATCACCAGTCGAAGCGGCTAAGTTCTCACCTAAAGCATAAGCAGCATGGTAATTAACAGACTCAAGCATCTTATTCTTAAGATCCTCTGGCATTGCCTCGCCTGTTTCGTAATGCTTAGCGTAGTTAGAGAAGATCTCAGGAACGCTTGCGAAGTATTCATTGAACTGTGATGGAAGCTCTACGAAGTCACGGAGTACAGCCGTACCACTTAGACTTGAGTAATTAACCTTAGAGAACATTCCGTGAAGAGCATGTCCAAACTCGTGGAACATAGTCGTAACGTCGTCCCAAGAAATAAGGCTATGCTGCCCCTCAGGAGCCTTTGTAAAATTGCAGACATTATATATGATAGGAAGCTGGTTGTTTCGGTAGCTCTGTACTGCAAATTCGCTCATCCAAGCACCCCCACCCTTAGTAGGACGTCTGAATGGGTCGAAGTAGAATAATGCTACTTGCTCACCCGAATTACCATCGAGGACGTCAAAGACACGCACATCATCGTGGTAAACAGGCAGGTCAAACCGCTCCTGGAATTTCAGACCATAGACCCGCTCTGCCGCGTAAAATACACCATTCTTAAGTACGCTATCAACATCAAAGTAGGGCTTAACGTCGTTAGAATTAAAGTGATATTTCTCCTCCTTCATTTTAGCAGAGTAATAGAAGCGGTCATATGGTTGTAGCTCGAAGTCGCTACCCATAGTCTTACGAGCGTATGCCTCAATCTCCTCAGTCTCTCTCTTAGCTACGGGCAGGTATTCCTCGGTAAGCTTACTGAGGAAGTTGACTACCGTTTCCGGCGTCTTTGCCATTGTGTTCTGAAGAGCATACTCTGCGAAGTTATTGAAGCCAAGGATTTGACCTTTTTTAAGTCTCAACTGAGCCATTTCGGCAATGATAGGATAAGTATTCTTATTCCCGGTATTGTCTGAGCGGTGTATTGAAGCATTGTAGACCTTTTCGCGAGTTGCCCTATTGTCTAATTTCTCCAAAATAGCTTGCTGAGTGGTATTGCTAATGACGATAGCATAGGGTGCAGAAATGTTTGAATCTGCCTCTGCATCAGCCTTACATTGGGCAATTTCACCCTCGTTTAGCCCTGCTAATTCCTCTACGTTATCTATTGCAACAGTAGCTGCATTGCGGGCATCAATATTCATTTTCACAAAATCCTGCTCGAGGACAGCGAGTCTTGCATTGATCTTCTCTAGCTCTTTTTTCTGCTCCTCCGGCAAATTGGCACCTGCTCTTACAAAGCCATCGTAGATCTCTTGCAGGAGCTTTTTATCCTCACCTTGAAGCGTCTGGTACTCATTGTCATACACGGTCTTTATTCGCTCAAATAAGGCTTGGTTAAAGGTAATTTCGTCACTCCAAGCAGTAAGCATTGGCACTACTTCGCTCTCAATAGCCTTAATCTCATCGGTACCATCTGCCCCGGAAACGGCGAAGAAAGTACCGGACACGCGAGATAGCAGTTTGCCACTATCCTCGTAAGGAAGTATCGTATTCTCAAAGGTAGGTGCCTCCGTATTCTCTACGATAGCCTTAATTTCTTGGCGTTGTTGCTCGATACCTGCCTCGAAAGCAGGCTTGTAATGCTCATTTTTGATTTGTGAGAAGTCTGGTGCATGGAATGCCAGTGTACTGGGCTCCTTGAATGGATTTCCTTCCATAGAATCTGCTTTATCTCCCTTACACCCAGTGGCGAGAAGAGCTATCCCTGCCAGGGCGCTTAGGAGCAATGTTTTGGTAATCTTTGTCATAACTGTCTCTGTAATAGGTGTTAGTTATTGGTTATTAATATATTTCTACAAATGTACCTAAAAAACTAATACTATGGGGATTTTGACAAAGAAGAATCTCAAATAACGGATAAGGGTACACGGACTTACTCCCAAACGGATATTCATAATAAGCCGGAACGGAGACCCTATATTCGTCCCGGCTAATACCCTATATTCGTCGGAGCGTATTCCAGGTATTCATTTTTTCATTGTACTTGACTTGATTAAAGGCAAACGACCACAATGGGTTACATGATTATGGAATATGCTCCTCTGCTGTGCGTAATAAGTCGCTAAAGACTCCCTGAGCAGTGACCGCCGCCCCTGCCCCTGCCCCACGGATGACGATGGGAAGAGAGCCATAGTTTTCGGTGTATATCTCGAAACAACTATCAGCTCCCGGTACCTGCCCAAATGTACTATCTGCCTGTAGTTTTTCCAGACCGCAGTACAGCCGTGGGGCTTCATTATCTTTTGGCATAATGAGATTGCCCACGTATCGTACCACCTCATCAGGATTGGTTTTTGTAAGCTCTGAGATGTGTCCTTCAAAGCTATCTAACTGCCCCCACATCTCGTCTATGGTAGCGTTTTGTAGCGACAGAGGCACAAGATTTTGGGCATTCACATCATCCAAATTTGGGGCGAGATCAAGCTCTCTTGCGAGTATCAGCACTTTCCGAGCCACATCAATGCCACTTAGATCTACCCGAGGATCCGGTTCGGTAAATCCACTTGCGACAGCTTCTTTTAGCACCTCGCCAAAAGGTCTTCCCTCACTTACGGCATTGAAAATATACCCAAGTGAGCCGCTGAAAAGTCCACGAATAGATGTGATCTTATCGCCCGAGAGATGCAACAACTTCAGATAATCAATAAGCGGTAAACCCGCCCCTACGTTGGTCTCGTAGCGATAACTCTTTCGGCTGTCTTTGAGCTGTCTTCGGAGGGCTTTATAACCCTCAATAGGTTGGACATTACTAATCTTATTTGAGCTAACGAGATCAAAACCCGACTTGATCAGGTGCGTGTATCGCTTTGGTATGGCATACGAAGAGGTGTTATCCACAAATATCAAGTTTTCAAGGTGCTTACTCTGTGCGTACTTAATGATATCTTCAACAGCATCTTGAGTGGCATCAGCCTCCTTAATATCCTCTCTCCAGCTCTCTCTAATCCCATTTTCAGTAAATAGTAATTGTCGAGAATTGGCAACGGCAAACACGATCAAGTCAAGCCCCTTTCGCCGCCTTATCTCTTCTCTCTGTGCCACAATCTGATCGAGAAGTGCCCCTCCCACGGTACCATGACCGACCACTGCGAGGTGAATTTTTCGATCTTTGTCAAAAAGCTCACCATGCATTACGTTAAGGGCAAGTGGCACCTGAGCCTCATCGATGAGGAGACAAAGGGTATTACCGGGAAGTGCATTATTAATCAGTTTAGGCACAATACCATGGCGGATAAGTGCACTATATGGTTTGTCAAATTGTGAGAGAGGCACACCGATAAGAGCCACGACTGCCTGCTCCTTTGTCGCCTTAAAGGGGCGGGTGATACCACGTCGTATCTCACCCTGAAACTCTGCATTCAGAGCCTCAATCGCAGTATCCGTCTGAGTAGAATCGAGAACAATGCCAATACCCCTTTCGGAGCTCCCCTGGGTCACAAGACTAACACTCACACCGGCTTGACTCAACGCTCCAAATATCCGAGCATCGATACCCGAGCGACCCATCATCTCATGACCCTCAAAAGAGATGAGGGATTTGCCTTTTTGTGTAGCCAAAGCTCGTATATTGCTTTTGTCCGAGCCTTGAAGAGACGATGTGATGAGTGTCCCTCTCTGATGGATGCCATCCGGGCTATAACTATTCCGAATCTCAAGAGGTATGCAATTCTTGATGAGTGGGTCGATGGTGCGGTAATGCAAGATCTCAGCACCATACTGAGCCAATTCTTTAGCCTCAGAATAAGTGAGATGGCTTATCCTTTGTGCCCCAAGGACAAGATTGGGATTAGCCGTATAGATACCATCTAATGGGGTGTAGATATCTACCCGATCAGCTTTGAATACCCCCCCCAACCAAGTGGCAGTATAATTGCTTCCATTCCTACCGATAGTGGTACGCTTTCCCTGACAATTTCTACCTATAAAGCCGGTGACTATGGGGACAACATCGGCATCAATATGGCTAAAAAAGTGATGCGTTTGTTGCTCAGACTGCGGCAGGATCGTAGCATCGCCATATTCGCCGGAAGTAATCAGGAAGTCTCCGGCGTCAATCGCCTGAGCTTTGATACCCACCCTATTTAATTCATAAGCGAGCAAGTGGACCGTGAGGATTTCGCCATACGACAGTACCCGATCTATAGTGGCAGGCGAACTCTCTTTCAGGTAAAAGATACTATCTATTATCGTCCTTAGGTCTTGTAGCTCACGATCTAATGGCACAGTACTACCGCGAGTAATACTATCCGTAAGAGCATTCCACTCCTCTTCATAGCTATTCTGACCAGAGGCAAGGTCTATCAATTCAAGAAGCTGATCGGTACTCCGTCCTCTTGCTGATAGCACTACAAGAGGGTGTTGATCGCTATCAATACTTGCCTTTATTAGGTCTATCGTTCTCTTAATACCGCATTTGTCAGAGAGTAATTCACCCCCAAACTTCATTATTATCATACTCCGAGTAGTCGCTTAATATGTCATTAATAATATCGGATAGCTGGTCATATGCCATTAAGAATGCGTCATGTCCATGCTCCGAATGTATGGTATAGAGCGAAGCCCCGATGGCATTCGCTGTCTCTTTAGCCAAATAATGAGGGAAAAGAAGATCTGAATCAATGCTGACGATGTGGGCTTTTTCTCGAAGCGGAAACAACTCTTCGGGTTTATCAGCTACCGCTATTGTACTTGTAAGATAGGTCATTACCTTATAGGCGTGTAACTGAAAACGCTCCGATAATACCTGTCCATGGTAATTGAGCCAATCCACAATCTTAGGTGTTCCATCCGACAATCGCTCTCCTCTAAAGCGGTGATCCAGAGACTGCGGTGTACGGTAACAGAGCATCCCATGTACCCTCGCATTTTTGAGTGGGTTGGGACTCTCAAGGAGTATCTTTTGGACTTCCGTCTGGGCAAGTAGCCAATCATTCGCTTTGTAGTGCGTAGCTATGGGGATAAGGTAACGGCATCTATCGGGGATAAGTGTGCCTATTTGCCAGACCAAAGCTCCACCTAAGCTTGCACCGATAACAATATCCAGTTTATGGATAGATAGGGTATTCAGCCCCTCAATAAATAGCCTTGCTACGTCCTTGAGGTCGAAAGTATTGAAAGCGTAATCTGCATTTTCGTTATAGCAGTTACCTGGGATATTGAAAGCAAGAATCGTATATTTTCGTGTGTCTATAGCTTTATTTTCACCTATCAGATCTGCCCACCAGCCGTTAGGGCCTGCCACTGATGAGTTGCCTGTCAGTGCGTGACAAACCAGTACTATGGGGGCATTCCCGAGGGGCTGACCTGCCACTTCGTAACTGAGCTTTACGTCAGTAAGCGTTTCCTTTTTATGGGTAACGAAATGCGAAATATTGAGGTATGACATCATGCTTCTTGTGCCTTTTGGAGAGCTTTATTTAGGTCATTGGTGATGTCTTCTACCGCCTCTAAGCCTACTGAGAGACGGATAAGGTCGTCGCTTACTCCGATACTATTTCGTTCGTCTTTTGATAATTGGGCATGTGTAGTACTTGCAGGATGGATAAGGATAGTCTTGGAGTCACCGATATTGGCTACCAGCTTTATGAGTTCGGTCCGTTCGGCTAAACGCTTTGCCACTTCATACCCTCCTTTAGGTGCGAAAGTAAGGAGTACGCCACCACCATTTGGGAGCTCCTCGTTAGCCAGAGCCTGACTTTCGTGGGTCCTTAGCTTAGGATACCTTACCCATTTTACCAAAGGATGGTCTTCCAACCACGTAGCAACGGCTAAGGCACTATCAGATGCACGCTTTACTCTTAGGGGAAGTGTCTCCAATCCTTTTATCATCTGCAGGGCATTGTAAGGGCTGATACAGGTGCCAATATCTCGAAGGCCCACTGCACGTATCCACGTAATAAGGGCGGCTGCACCAAAGGCTTTGCTAAAAGTGAGACCGTGATACGATGGGGAAGGCTCTGAGAGATCGGGGAATCGCCCATTGCCCCAGTCGTAATGACCACTATCGATAACAGCTCCGCCGAGTGTCGTGCCATTGCCTGCCACGAGTTTTGTAAGAGACAAGAATTCAACATCGGCACCAGCTGTAAGTGGTCGGAATAAACCTATTGTGCAAGTGTTGTCTACGAAAAGTGGCAGACCACATTCGTGTGCTACCGAACTAAGGGCTGGTACATCTACGAGATTAAGTCTGGGATTTCCTAAGACCTCTGCTAAGACCAATTTTGTTTCGGGCTTAACAGCCCTCCTTACGGCATCTAAATCATTGACATCTACGAAAGTAGAAGTTATTCCATAGCGGGGCAAAGTAGTGGCAAGTAGATTAAATGTCCCACCATATAAGCTCTCACTGGCTACGATGTGATCTCCACACTTCAAGAGAGAGAGAAGAGTCGTCGCAATGGAGGCTTGCCCACACGAGGTAGCGACACATGCCACTCCGCCCTCCACGGCAGATAGTCTTTTCTCCAAAATATCTGTGGTAGGATTATTAAGGCGGGTGTATATCATTCCCCCCTCCTTTAGGGCATAAACATTTGCTGCGTACTGACTATCGCGGTAGACATACGCTGTATTGTCGTAGAGGGGTACCGCTACTGCTCCATGCTCGTTTGCACTTGGGTCATACCCTGCATGCAGGGCTAAGGTCTCGAATGAATCGGTTTGCTTACTCATAATTATTCCTATTTTTAGTTGTTTGATATTATATTCTGAAAATAAAAAAGCTACTGATACGACCTCGTCGTACCAGTAGCCTTGTCTATTAGTATAGTATTTCGCTAAATCATTGGAATGGACTTAAGAGGTACGACAAATCTGCGGACATCATCATAGACATTCGCATCATCATCCCCATCATTTGTACACTCCTATGAAGCATATTATCGTTTACTATTAACAATACCACGAAAGGCATTCCGCCTTATTCGATGGCAAAGGTAACAAATATTTCTAAATTACAAAATATTTGTAGCGTAATATTTCCATTCTCCTTACAATATGTATTATTACGAATTCCTCACCCCAATGGATCGCTTGCTCCCTATTCATTAGATACAATGTCGCTATCAGGAAAAATGGATACCTATTATTCGCCAAAACAAATACCTGGTATTCGTCCGGGCGAATTCCAGGTATAAGGAAAAGCTTATTACGGGTATCCACTAAATGAGATACCGAATTATGTCAAAAGGATTGTAGGGCAACGAGCTGGGCATACTTCCCTCTTAGTGCCATCAATTCATCGTGCGTACCCATCTCTGATATCTCACCTTTGTCCAAAACGACTATCTTATCGGATCCGGTAATAGTGGACAATCTGTGGGCGATGACAATCGTTGTACGACCTACCATAAGTCGCTCCAGAGCCTCCTGTACTTGTCGCTCTGAGGCAGTGTCAAGTGCCGATGTAGCTTCGTCAAGTATCAATATTTCCGGATCCTTAAGTATGGCACGAGCGATACTCAAGCGCTGTCTTTGTCCACCACTTAGTTTGCCACCTCGGTCCCCGATGTTGGTATCGTATCCCTCGGGTAGAGCCTCTATAAACTCATGGGCATTGGCGATCTTTGCTGCCCGAATAACGGCTTCACGTGGCACGTCATTGACCCCAAAAGCAATGTTATTATGGACTGTCTCATTAAAAAGGATCGCCTCTTGATTGACATTTCCCATCAGCTTTCGCAAGTCCAGCATCCGCACTTCACGAATGTCTATTCCGTCAATAATGATGCGTCCTCTATCCACATCGTGAAAGCGAGGTATTAAATCCACCAACGTGCTTTTGCCAGAACCACTTGCCCCAACAATCGCTACGGTTTCGCCTTTACGTATCTTGAGATTGATATTTCTAAGCACCCATTCCTCATCATAACGGAAGGAGACATTTCGAAACTCAATAGCCTCTGCAAAGTGTATAGCCTTTGGGGAAGCAGGATCTTTGATATCATTCTTAGCCAATAGAAGCATATCCACACGCTCAAGGCTGGCAAAACCTCGCTGGATAGCATAACTACTTTTAGACAATTCCTTAGCAGGATTGATGATGCTATAAAAAATTACCAAATAGTAAATAAAGGTACTGGCATCCAGCCCTCCTGTATTCTCCAATATCAGAGACCCTCCATACCACAGCACGATAGCAATAGTTGCCGTCCCTAAAAATTCGCTCATCGGGTGAGCCATTTGCTGTCTTCTCGACACTTTCATAGAGGTTTGTCTATACGCTTCGTTGTATTTTCTAAAGCGGTCATCCATACTATCCTCAGCGTGAAAAGCCTTGATAATCCTAAGTCCGCCAAGGGTCTCCTCAATGATACTAATAAGAGCTCCCCATTGCTCTTGAGCCAAAAGCGAAGTACGCTTTAGCCTCTTTCCCACTTGCCCCATAATGTACCCGGCTACAGGCAAAAGGATAAAGACGAAAAGCGTTAACTCCGGACTAATCGCCACCATAGCCACAAGTGAAATAAGGATCATTAGGGGATTTTTGATCAACGACTCTAAGGAACTAATGATGGAGGTTTCCACGTTATTCACATCGCCCGTGATGCGAGCGATGATGTCGCCTTTCCGCTCATTGCTAAAGAAGCCGAGGGGAAGCTGTAAGATCTTATTATTAATCTGGTTTCTGATATCACGCACTACGCCCGTCTGTACCGGTATCATACAGTAAAATCCCATATACTGCGAAGCGACCTTTAATAGGGTAATAGCCACCAAGTATATGCCCAAGATCACCAACGTTGCGGAGCCACCATAATCGGCGATAAGCTGGGATACGTAAAAAAAGAAGTTACTCTTAACCGTCGTGGCTAATCTATTTAGCCCTCCACCACTCCAGAAATCAATCTGCTCCCAAGGGATAAAATGGTATACTGTAGTATCCAATTTGAATAGGATATTAAGGATAGGTATGATGAGTGAGAACGCCAATAGATTAAAGAGTGGAGTCAATATATTAAAGAAGATATTGCCCACTACGTACCACTTATATGGTGGTATAAAGCGTCTCAGTGTCTGAAAAAGCTCCTTCATTAACTGCGTTATTTATTTTGCACAAGTGCAAATATACTCATTCTCAGCCATACTATTTAGGCGAAGGTCCATGGGTGCTACCTTACTTCTTAAAGAGATATAGGTAGTCGCCGTACCCCTCTTTCTCCATATCTTCGTAGGGTATAAAGCGAATCGCCGCACTATTGATGCAATACCGCAGTCCGCCCTTATCTTTAGGACCATCATTAAATACGTGTCCAAGGTGGCTATTGGCGGAGGCACTCCTTACCTCACGTCGCACATACCCAAGGCGGTGATCATCTTTCTCCTTCACGGATGACTTCTGAATTGGTTTTGTAAATGCGGGCCAACCACACCCTGAATCGTACTTGTCGAGTGACGTAAATAGAGGTTCGCCCGATACGATATCCACATAAATACCTTTTTCAAAATGCTGATCATAGGTATTACTAAAGGGGGCTTCAGTTGCCTCATTCTGTGTCACGTCATATTGAAGTGGCGTAAGCCGCGACCGCAATTGTTGAGCACTCTCCCCGAGACGCTTTTTCTCTGAGGCACGCAAACGATTGTCTCTCTCAATGCTTTCTTTTGAGGCATAAGCCTTTTTAGCCCTAGCAAATAGCTCAATAGGCACGTGACAATAGCCCCCTGGGGTATTCTCTAAATAGTCTTGGTGATAAGCTTCTGCGGGGTAGAAATTACTGAGTGGTTGCACCTCGATAAGAAGCGACTTTGAATACTTGCTCTGAAGCTTTGCCATAGCTCGCATGATGATGGCACGATCTGCAGGATCTGAATAATAGACACCTGTGCGGTACTGAGTGCCTCTATCATTCCCTTGCTGATTGAGTGATGTAGGATTGATGATTAAGAAATACTGCTCTAAGATATGGGTTAGTGAAGTAATCGAGGGATCATAAGTAACTTTAACAGTCTCTGCCGCTCCGGTCTTCCCTGTACATACTTGCTCATAGGATGGCTTAGTAATCAGGCTATTAGCATAGCCCACTTCAGTCTCCACAACACCGGGGATAAACTTTACGTATTGCTCCACACCCCAAAAACATCCTCCCGCTAAATAAATTACAAGTAACGCCTCTTTCATATTAAAGCTTTTATTTGATAAATGATTTAATACTCTCTTACTACAAATATAATGATTAATATTCAAATGAATCTATATCGTGACTCGCCTAAAAATCCCCCTACAGCATCTTTAACAAAAAAACCATTTGTGCTACATGATAACGTAATATATTAATCCTCAACGTTTCGTAGCTTGTTAATTTATTTAACCGAAATAGCCCCCCTACAACGATCTGAAATATCCAAAAGAGGATACCCATAATACGCTCAAGCGAATACCCTATATTCGTCGTAACGAATTCAGGGTATTTGTCTCGGCGAATATCAGGTATCCGCCAATAAGGGTAGCCAATCAATGGATATTGGAAGTGAAGGGGGCATAAACAACTGTCAAATACCATGTCCCCTAAATATGCTTATGAGAGAAATGATACTACTCTAAGTCTTGCGAGTAGCCAGACTCACTTGAGAGGTCGTTAGGCTCCTCAACTTCCGTATCGTCCGTTATCTCAATGGGTTTTGGCTTCTCCAGCTTAATCTTTTGTAGGAATAATGTCTGCTGACTTTTCCGGAGAAGGATTAAGATTTTAGCCGAACTGCTCATGGGGATAGAGTCAGGGAGTACAAAAGAATAGCGAAGATGGGTTGCATCGTTCTCAGGGATACCCTCTATCTTTTTGTACAACTCGCTCTCTGCATTAAGGAGAATCATACGACAACGTAAGGCAAACGTATCAGGTGCGATTCCCACAAGCGAGGCTGACCACACAAGAGTATCCGACGCTGCCTCATCCCCCTCAAAGTCTATCTCCTTTTGGTAAGTCCAAAGCTTCAATTGGTGTGGTATGACGAATCGATCATCCGCTCCCCATAGAGACTCCATTGGCTTATATCTAAGCCTGTGCAGATAGGTAGAATCGCTAAGAAAGGTATCGACAACGGCCTTTGAGTCGGTAAGCTCAATCTGCACTCTATCATATATCTCCCCCAGTCTATGAGCATTCTTGCTGTACCAAATTAAGGAAGAGTCATACTCCGCCTGCGAAACATGATGTTGCTTTAGTACGTTAGCGTAATACTTACGAGCGATAGAGTCGGGAAGGTATTCCCGCTCAATATACGCCTCGGTTATGAGCATATCTTTAGTGATTTCTGTCATCTTCTTTTTCCCCAATATGTCAGATGGCTTCTGGCATTGGGTGAATGCAAGTGCTAATAGGATGACAAAAGGCAAAAGGATATGCTTACTCTTCATGCTTCTTATTAAGGCTATTAAGCAATTGGCTAAAGGGATGTGTGTAAAAAATAATTAGCACAATAACCCCTACAGATATGCAGGCATCAGCAAAGTTGAATATGGGACGAAAAAAAACCAATTCATTACCACCGACCCACGGGATCCACTCAGGCCATGTGGTATTGATAAGGGGGAAGTAGAGCATATCTACGACTTTGCCATGTAGCAAATCGGCATAACCGCCATCAGAAGGCATAAAAGTGGCCACCCGACCATAGCTATGCGAGAAGATCTTACCATAGAATACGGAGTCGATAATATTCCCCACAGCACCGGCAAAGATGGCGACCATACAGAGTAGAAAACCCACAGAGTATTCTCCTTTAACCACCTTTGTGATGAGCCAAGCTATAGCCACGCTCGCCACGATCCTGAATATAGTGAGAAAAACCTTGTCAATAAACTCCCAGCCAAATGCCATGCCAGGATTCTCCGTAAAGTAAATATAAAACCAGTCGGTTACCCTTATACTATCGCCCAACATCATATTAGTTTTGACCCAAAACTTGATACTTTGGTCGATCAATAGCAGGATGAGGATAATGCCTATCGCTAACCATGCTCTCTTTTTAGTCTTACACTCTGAAAGCGAAGAGGATATGATGTCTTGGTATTTGGCGTTTTCTGCCATAATGGATAGCTTATTACTTATGCTCGGCTTCCTTCGCTTCAATACTCAAAGTAGCGTGAGGTACCGCTCTTAATCTCTCCTTAGGGATCAGCTTGCCTGTCACTCTACAGATGCCATAGGTACCATTCTCGATCCGTACAAGTGCTGCTTCAAGATTCTTGATAAACTTCTGCTGGCGTGCAGCTTGGCTTGCAGTCTCCTGCTTCGAGAGTAGCACAGCACTCTCAGTTAAGTTTTTATAAGTCGGCGTGGTATCCGTAATATCATTGCCATCATTTGTATCCATTGACGAGACAAGTAACTCATAATTACGTCTTGCTTTAGCGAGCTTCTTCTCTATGATCTCCCTAAACTCCTCTAATTCTTCTGGGCTATAGCTGTTCTTTTCCATACTTTTCAATCTTGTCTAATATATTAAGCCTTGGTTACTAATACCGCTATATCAAGCACCTCATCTATATTAAGGGTCTCGCCACCTGCGACATCAGTAGCCGTCTCTATGCTTAGTGCTTGGACCTGAGTGGTGATATAATCCTTATGGTGTTGGAGTACCTCTATGGTCTCATTACGCTCCTCAAGCACAACATTTATCTTATCTGCAACCTCAAAATTCTGGGCTTTACGGATATTTTGTATACGATTAACGAGCTCTCGAGCCAAGCCCTCAAGCTTAAGCTCTGGGGTAATCGTCTCATCAAGAGCTACGGTTATCGCACCCTCGTTTTGCACTAACCACCCTGGCACATCCTCAGAAATGATCTCGACATTATCCAAAAGGATCTCCTTCCCGAGGTAATCTATCTTGCCCTTTTGTTCAAAATCAAATATCGCGTCTTTACTAAGTCCGGTGAGGTAATTAGCCACTTGCTTCATCTCTTTCCCAAAAATAGGACCAAGAGATTTGAAGTTTGGTTTGACCTTCTTTACCACAACATCGGCAGAATTGTCAGCAAAAACCAATTCTTTAACGTTAACTTCATTAAGAATAAGATCCTGCACTCTCTCTATCGAGTTTCGGGTTTCCTTGTCATTCGATAGCACCAAAAACTTAGCCAAAGGCTGGCGAACCTTGATATTCATTCGCCGACGTAGAGCCAGCACCATACTGCTAATCCTCTGAGCGTAATCCATGGATGTCTCGAGCTGAGTGTCCACTTCGTTAGGATTAGCTTCGGGATAATCCGTGAGGTGTACCGACTTACTCTGCCCCGTAAGGTCATCGTAGAGCATCTCTGAGTAGAATGGAGCGACAGGAGCTATCAGTTTAGCGATGTCACGGAGACAGCGATACAACGTCTGGTATGCCGATAGCTTATCCTGACTCATACCTCCTCCCCAGAAGCGTTTACGACTAAGTCGCACGTACCAATTGCTGAGCTGGTCATTAACGAAATCCGAAATAGCTCTCGTGGCTTTTGTGGGATCGTAATCCTCCAAGTCGGCAGTTACCTCAGCGATTAAGCTATTTAGAGCTGAGAGGATCCATCTATCCAGCTCCGGTCTTTCGGCGAATGGGACTTGTGCTGTGTCGGGATCAAAGTTGTCGATATTGGCATAAAGGGCGAAGAAAGAGTAGGTATTGTAAAGGGTGCCGAAGAACTTTCGCTGCACTTCGTCTACCCCTTCGGGGTCAAAACGTAGGTTATCCCAGGGCGAGGAGTTGCTGATCATATACCAGCGAAGTGGGTCAGAGCCTTTCTCCTCTATCACCTTAAATGGGTCTACGCTATTACCTAAGCGTTTGCTCATCTTATTTCCGTCCTTGTCTAATACCAAACCATTTGAGATGACATTCTTAAATGCGATGCTATCGAATATCATCGTAGCAATGGCGTGTAGGGTAAAGAACCACCCACGTGTTTGGTCTACGCCCTCGGCAATAAAGTCGGCCGGATAGAGACCTTTATCATCTATTAGGTTGCGATTTTCGAAAGGATAATGGAGCTGAGCATAGGGCATTGCTCCGGAGTCAAACCATACGTCAATAAGATCTGATTCGCGGTACATTGGTTCGCCTTTTGAGCTTACGAGTACGATATCATCGACATAAGGTCGGTGCAGATCTATCTTATCGTAGTTGTCTGTGCTATTATCGCCGATGGTGAAATTCTTAAATGGATTATCACTCATCACGCCTTTAGCCACGGACTTATCTATCTCTCTTATTAATTCTTCTACCGAGCCGATGCAGATTTCTTCGCTTGAATCTTCTGTCCTCCAAATGGGCAGTGGTGTCCCCCAGTATCGCGAACGACTAAGATTCCAATCCTGCAAGTTTTTGAGCCACATCCCGAATCTTCCAGAGCCCGTACTGGCTGGTTTCCAATGAATGGTTTCGTTAAGCTCTTGCATCCGGTCCTTAAGGGCGGTACTACGGATGAACCAACTATCGAGTGGGTAATATAGGATGGGCTTATCTGTCCTCCAGCAATGTGGATAGCTGTGTGTCTGCTTTTCGATCTTGAAAGCCTGACCTTTTTGTTTCAGCTCCATACATATAGCGATATCCAGTGTCTCATCTTTCTCTGTGAGCTCCGGGCTATAATCATTCTTTACATACCTACCTTGGTACGTTTTGTATGCCTCTGCATCCATCCTACTTGCGACAAACTTGGGGTCCAAGTCGTCTAAAAGGAAGTACTTGCCCTGTAGATCGACCATTGGGCGTTCTCTACCATTTTTATCTAAAAGCAATAAATGGGGGATGGCATTAGCGTTAGCAGCTCTCTGGTCATCAGCACCAAACGTAGGTGCGATATGCACAATACCTGTACCATCTTCAGTAGAAACGAAGTCAGCGGCTATCACTCTGAAGGCTCCCTCTCCGGGGTTAACCCATGGGAAAAGCTGCTTGTACTCCCAGCCCACGAGGTCACCCCCCATATACTCACGTATCACTCGGTACGGAATAATCTTGCTACCTTTTTCGGGTGGGGTCATAGGTAGCTCTGCCCCCTCAGGCTTAAAGTAGCTCCCTAATAGGGGTTTCGCGAGAATTACAGTGACTGCTTCGAGCGAATATGGATTGTAGGTCTGCACTGCCACATATTCGATCTTGGCTCCCACTGCCAAGGCTGTATTGGAGGGTAATGTCCATGGTGTCGTCGTCCAAGCTATGAAATAAGCTTTGCCATGCTGTGTCAATTCGGAGGATGGCTGACGCAACTCAAACATCACCGTAGCCATTGTATCCTTGACGTCTCGATAGGTACCGGGCTGATTCAATTCGTGTGAGCTCAGCCCTGTACCTGCGGCAGGTGAATAGGGCTGAATGGTATAACCTTTATAGAGCAATCTCTTTTTATAGAGCTCCTTAAGCAGGTACCAAAGGGTTTCAATGTATCTATTATCATAGGTAATATAGGGGTGATCCATATCCACCCAATAGCCCATCTTCTCGGTGAGATTCCGCCACTCACTTGTGTACTTCATCACCTCCTGCCGGCACTCGGTATTATAGTCCTCAACAGAGATCTTAGTGCCAATATCTGCTTTAGTGATACCGAGCTTTTTTTCCACACCCAGCTCCACGGGTAGTCCATGGGTATCCCAGCCGGCTTTTCGCTCTACTCGGAAGCCCTTCATTGTCTTGTATCGGCAAAAAATATCCTTGATGGTACGTGCCATTACGTGGTGAATACCTGGCATACCATTAGCGGATGGAGGTCCTTCATAAAAGATATATTTAGGAGCTCCCTCTCGCTCTTTCAGTGACTGCCTAAATAGATCTTCTCTTTGCCATTGTGCGAGTATCTCCTTATTGACTTTAGAGAGATCCAAGCCGCTATATTCAGCAAATCTCTTTTTATTGCCCATACAATACTATCTACTATATTACCTTTATTTTATAATGTGCAAAGATACCCTTTTTTGACCACATTGCCATTGCACACCTTATAAAATGTAGGTAAGTACTCTCTTGAGAGGGATCTATCGAAAGACATTGAAATAAAAAGATAAGGCTCAAGAATCAGCATAAAAATCAGCACTTATACTTACTGATAATTAGACGGTTAAGGCCGTTGAACATTAGGAATATCGCCCTCTCCGGCACAACCGATACACCTACCCTCAAAACGGATACCCTATATCAGCCGAGACAAATACCCTGAATTCGTCGGAGCTAATACCTGGTATTCGTCAGGGTTAATATAGGGTATCCGTAAGAGCGTATCTTGAAGTCTAAGGAAAGGCAGGTAGTGAGGGCTATCATGGGCAACGCCTACCAAAAGTATTTACCTTACAGATAAAATGCAATGGTAAGGGGTAAATGGCATTTGCCCAAGTGTACATTCTTAGGTATATTTGTTTAGTAAAAAATTGATAGATATACGTCGTATGTTTTTTAAGGATTATAAGCTGGGCTTTGCCCTCTGTGGCGGTGGAGCTAAGGGGTTTGCCCATCTCGGAGCATTCAAAGCATTTAGGGAGCACGAGCTTAAGCCCAATATCATTGCCGGCACAAGTGCGGGGGCATTGGCAGGAGTATTCCTTGCCGATGGTTTTGAGCCTGAGGAAGTCGCCGAACTATTCAAGGGTCACAAGCTTACGGATTTTGCCTCATTAAGTCTCTTTTCCGGTGGCTTGCTGAAGCCAAATGGTGTTGCTGAAATGATGAAAAAGAACCTGAGGGCTAAGACATTTGAGGAGCTTCAGATACCTTTTATCGCTGTTGCAACAGACTGGGAGATGCCCGAAATCAAATGCTTTAGAGAGGGTAAAGACTTAGTAGATGCCGTTGTAGCTTCGTGTACAGTGCCGATGGTTTTTCAGCCTATTGAGATCAATGGTAGGAAATATGTCGATGGCGGTGTACTCAAAAACTTCCCTGTCTCGGTGATTAGAGAGGAAGCCGAATACATCATTGGAGTAAATCTCTCTAAAGTAATGCCCTACCAGCCTACCACTAATATCATGAAAGCGGCTGAGCGGTACTTTGATATCGCCTCTAAGGAGAATGTGCGTCAGGATATTCCGCTTGCAGATATTCTAATCGACATGGATGGCTTGCACGATTTCTCGATGTTTGATCTCAATTCGATTGATACCATTATGACCATCGGCTACGAGCGGGCAATCGAAACGCTCAACGACCCTAAGTATAAGAGAATATTAAGACGGATTAAGTAGTGGATAATGGTGCTAACCGGGTCCTTATCTACGCTTATCCCTATTTGAATTTAATCCTTATTTTTTAGAAAAACCTTTAGGTCTTGGTACAATTGTGCTGTAGGTAACCCCATAACGTTATGGTAAGAGCCTACGATTTCGGCAATGCCTATTAAGCCGATCCAGTCCTGTATCCCGTACGCTCCTGCTTTATCCAGCACTTGGTAGTGATCAAGGTAATAAGCGATCTCCTCCTCCGCCAGTGCATTAAAGCGGATCCTACTTTTCGCACTACTTTGAAATTGTCTTTTAGTCGTCGTAATGCAATACCCCGTAACGACCGTGTGCCACTCACTCGATAGGCGTTGTAGAAAAGAGTGGGCCTCGTCAAGGTTTTTGGGCTTCTCCAGGACGTCTCTATCCAATATCACAATAGTATCGGCCGTGATGAGGATTTCGTCCGGAGCCAAATCCACTTTAAGGCACTCTGCTTTTCTTTTCGCCAAAACCAAAGGAAAGTCTTCGGGATGCACAAAAGCCGAATGCTCCTCTGAGGCATTACTTGGCCGTACCTCAAAAGGAATATTTAGTGCCTTTAGCAGCTCCACACGACGAGGAGACTGCGACCCCAATACTACCTTTCGACCCTCAAGGCTTTCTGCTAAGGGATGTGTCGAATGTATGCTCATATCACCAACCAAATGCGTGTTCGTCATTCATCCAAAGTCCTTTCATTTTAAGCACTTCCTCAATAACGGCACGTGCCACACCCTCACCCCCGGCAACGGGAACAATATGACTGGCAATGGCTTTAACCTCAGTAGCCGCATCACTTGGTGCCACTGAAAAACCACACGCTTTCATCACAGGGATATCAGGGATATCATCTCCGCAAAAAATACATTCCGATGGTGATAAACCTGTATTGCGGATAAAGTCGTGAAACGAATCCAGCTTCAGAGCACTACCCATATAGATATGCTCAACACCCAGACCTCCATAACGCTTAGGCACACTTTCGGAATAACCGCCAGAGATGATCCCTATAATCACGCCGTGTTTGAGGGCTTCTCGAATAGCATAACCATCACGAACGTTGACGGTACGCTCGGGTACGCCCTCGTTATCTATCGTCGTTGTCACACGAGATAGTACACCATCAATATCAAATAATACTGCCTCAATATGGCTTAAATCCTCAGGAAACTTACTCATAAATCACGTACTTTCTTTTTGCTGATTATCGCCTTTGTTAGTACCTCATACAGCTCTTTGGATGAGCCTTGTAAGCATGAGAGATGTCGCTCTATCGTCTTATGATCTTCCCTAATTGCGGGTCCTGTCTGCACCATATGCGGAGGAAACTCTGAGGCTTTATCCAAAGTCTCCCGCACCAAAGGCAACAATACCGAAAAGTCTAAGCCTATTGAATGCATAATCTCATCCGCTTCTGCATACAGATGATTCACAAAATTACACGCAAAGACAGACGCTATATGCAACTTCGCTCTATCAGATGAATTGAGGTACAAAGCCGTACGACTCCCCAATGCTTTCGTAATCGCTAAAATCGTATCCTCAGACTCCTCGTCACTCGATTCGTAAAAAATAGGGATCTCGGACGCAACCAACGCTCTCTCAGGTGAGAACGTCTGCATAGGGTATAGCACACCATAGTGAGGGACAGCCGCCAATACTTCAATAGGCGTACCCCCTGATGTGTGCAAAACAGTTGCAGGATAATCCGAGGGAAATTGTGCCACAACATCCGAAATAACATCGTCCTTAACCGCCACGATAGTAACGTCTACGGAAAGCTTTATCAGCTCTTCGAGACCGCTTATTGCAGGGCAACCCAAACGCTTTGACAAGGCCTCGGCGTGTGCCAATGTAGGGCTATATACACCCTGACACCGCATTCCTCCCACACACAATGCCGGGGCTATTTGACTAGCGACTCTGCCACTTCCTATGAGGGCAAAGCTACTTACCTCTTTCTTCATACCCCCCAATAAAGACACGCTCCCACTCGACATCCGTTTCGCGTGGTTTAAGCATATCCCCCTCAGATACTTCCCCAATCGCCACGATACATAGTACCTTGTAGCTATCGGGTAGGTCCAATTTATATTTAACGTATTCCTCAGCTGTCGCACCTTTAGGACAGGGACTATCCTCCACATGACACCAGCAAGAGCCGAGATCGTTATCCGTAACCGCCAACTGAAGATATGAAGCGGCAATTGCACAATCTGTATAAGGACGCTTGCTCTTAGTACTATCACTGCACACAACAATACCGACAGATGCCCCCGCCAAGAATTGACTTCCGTGCTCCTTACATTCGCTAAGAGCCTGAAGCATTGCCTTGTCTTCGACAACGACAAAACGGGTACTATGGCTGTTCTTAGAGGTAGGAGCTCTAAGTCCTGACTCTAATATATCCTGCAGGACTTCCGGTTTAATGGGGTCGGTAGAATACGACCGAACGCTTTGCCTTTTTCGACTTAAAAAAGTAAGATGTGAGAACATAGTTTCAATTTATTACTGACTTACGATATCAATGATTACCCTATCTGCCACATCGACGCCCTTCTCTGTAAGGCTGATTCTATCGCCATCTTGCTTGAGCAATCCCGACTGCTTCAAACGATTAATGGCATCTTCGGGGATAGGAATATCAAGGGTAGCCATCTCGTTAATAGATATTCCTTGGCACGTCCTTAGCCTTGTAAGGAAGTACTCATCCTGAATCATCTCTTGAGAAAGTCGCTCATAGGTGCGACTTGATAGGCATCCGCTGTACAATAGTTCCCTATTGTAAGTATTAAGTGACGCGACATTCCACGACCGCCAAGGGTGTATATAACTATGGGCAGAGGGGCCAAATCCTAAGTAGCTACCCCCTGACCAATAAATGCTATTGTGCCGGGAACGGAATCCCTTTTTTGAGTAGTTAGAGATCTCATAATGCTCATACCCAGCGAGCTTTAATAGCCTGTCTATTGAGTGGCTCATCTGCAAAGAGACGTCTTCTGGGATCGGGGTTATCTCGCCTTTATTCCGCATCTCAGCGAAAGGTGTTCCCTGCTCATAGATGAGGTCGTATGTGGATATATGTTCGGGCGAAAGTGCGATCATCTGCAGCACATCATCCTCCACATCCTTAAGGCTACTTCCAGGGATGCTGTAAATCAGATCGAGCGATATATTTGTAGCTCCTTCGGTGCGTAGGAAATTGTATAGCTCAAAACTCTCGTCCGAAGAGTGCCGTCTTCCGAGGGTTTTAAGTAGGGGATTGTGAAAGCTCTGTACTCCCACACTGAAGCGATTAATACCCAACTTGATTAATTGGGATACCTCTATCTGCGACACGTCACCGGGGTTGCACTCAATGGTTATTTCGGCATTCTTAGAGATATTGTAGCACTCTTTTACTGTCGTGATGATCGTATCTATGAGCTTGTAATTAAGCAACGACGGGGTCCCTCCGCCCAAGTATATGGTTTCTACCATGTCGGTACTTAGCTCGTAACTTCTTTGTCTAATCTCCACGAGCAATGCCTGAACAAAGCCTTCGATTTGTCTTGCATTAACGACGGAATAAAAGTCGCAATAGCTACACTTTTTTTGACAAAATGGGATATGAATATATATTCCTACCATCAGTTTGAGCCGTTATATCTTGATATCCTCAAGGGTAACCAATTTATTCATAATGGCATAAATGGTGAGTCCGGAAGCACTATGAATGTTAAGTTTTCGGGCAATATTCCGTCGGTGAGTTATGATTGTGTGTGTTGAGAGATACAATTGCTCTGCTATCTCTTTATTGGTTAAGCCTTTGACTACTGCTATCACGACCTCCTGCTCTCGGGGCGTTAGCAATGTCTCATCGCCATCTTGATCCATCTCGAGGACGGCCTCAAGAATTTGGATAATGTCTGTTTCGGCGTCGGTATTACTAATTTTTGCGTCAAAAAATTTACACAGCCGGCTCTCTCCAAGTGTGTTACAATATGAAACGATAGGGAAGGAATATCCTCCTACCGCTTTTTTAAACGCTGGCACCATAGTGTCAGATAAGACGATGGGAGATACGATAAGGAGGTCGGGCATCATCTCTTTACACTTGTCAATAAGTCTATATATATCGGCGATACGTTCGATCCGAAATGTTATAGCGGTCTGGTTTTTCAATTGATGCTCCAAGTAATAAGCATCGGCGTCATTAGACATTGCCAAAAGTAGAGAGTAGACATTGTTGCTATGTGCCATCACAACCTCCTTTCAAGTTCTTTGACACAAGGAATAAAAATATAGTCCTCTACGCTGTTGTGGTTAAGCAGTTCTTCGCTACACGTAAACAGCTCATGGAGCATATTATTGACCTTATTCCCGGAGTTGGCATAATACTTAATAAAGATGCTCTTGAGCTCAACCATCTTGAGCTCCACTTGATCATGTCGCTTTTGGAAAGTCTCAATCGAGTAATCCTTGTCCTTAACTCCGTTGAGTAGCCCGTCGACATAAGGGAAAACCACTTGGTCTTCATACTTCATGTGCTGATGCACTTC
The DNA here is from genome assembly GCA_934364985.1 of uncultured Porphyromonas sp. GTDB lineage: Bacteria > Bacteroidota > Bacteroidia > Bacteroidales > Porphyromonadaceae > Porphyromonas_A. Next base: position 29,223 of record CAKRMU010000007.1, read on the forward strand.
TTCGCTGTATTCATCGAAGTATTTACCGATGACAAATTGAATATCCTCCGGAGCGTCTTCGATAGCTTCATTCATATTGCACCTTATCTCCGGCAATCGAAAGTCAAGGAAATAAGAATGGCTGTTACGCAAAAAAGTGATGATCTGAGGGATAGAAAGCTCAGGCTTATTTTCGTCATCAGGCATAACATCAAAGAGTAAAAAGTGGACGATATATAGGAATGTATCCACATCCACATCGTGCTCATCGCATATCTCCTTAATCGTTTTCTCTCCCATCCCTAAGGAAATACCAAATCTATTGATCAATAGTAAGATGCTGTAATGGTCACAAACCAAGTCTGCCATCTTGCTATGGGGGGAATAGTGTTTATACCTCATCATGATTTCATTATTCAATACTTTACTGATAGACAAATATAAATAATCTCTGCTATCATTACCTCACCACTTATAGGTATTTCGTCAATAGTAGCTACCTACCTTACGATCATCGCTATCAAAGCCTACGATAAAGCAGTCTTTATACTTAGCCTTTAGCTTACGTTGGAGAGCTTTAGCCTCACTCAGTTTTGTGGTATTATATAGTGTATATTTGTAGTATCCGCCCTCTTGGTATACCCTCATCTCGTCGGCATAAGCACCGAAGTGCGAGGGCTTAAGTCGGCGTTTATCTGCCATCACTTGCACTCTATAATATACCTGACTGTCTGCGTCTTTATCTATAGTGGCTGACTTTTCGTCTTTAGGAGGGTCGGTCTCCTCCACGGATGATTTAGGGGTATCCTTAGCTTTGGTATCGCGGTATGTTTTATTTTTGTAGCCAACAACGCCCTTGGCAATATTTTTAGCGAGATTGTTTCTACCGCTTTTCGAGGTCATATAATCCTCATCATCTCTATTTGAAATAAAGCCAAGCTCCACTAAAACACTCGGCATTGCCACCTCTCTAAGCACCAAAAAACCGGCCTGTCTCACACCCCTATTCCCTAAGCCACAAGTGGCCAATCCCTTTTGAATCACTTCGGCAAGAGCGATACTCTGCTCTATATGCTTATTCTGAATAAAGTTAAATATGATGTAGCTCTCGGACTGATTGGGGTCAAAGCCACTATACGAGACACTATAATCTTTTTCATAGAGAATTGCCGAATTCTCTTTCATAGCTACCTCCAGATTATCCTGCGTCCTATGCAAACCTAATACGTATGTCTCCGACCCTTTTGGTGTGGATGTCTTGTGCGAATTAGCGTGAATGGAGACAAAGAGATCTGCCTTTTTCTTATTGGCAAAAGTCGCTCTATCATTGAGGGGAATAAACTTATCTGTATCCCGTGTGTAATAAACCGTGATACTGGGATCCATACTTTTGATCTGCCTCCCTACCTCCATGGCGACACTTAAAACCACATCTTTTTCCCACGACTTATGCCCCTTTGCTCCGCCATCTTTACCACCATGTCCAGGATCGATGACGACTACGAAACGCCCCTTATCTTTTGACGTCGCCCCAAAACCAATACTGGGGAGCATCAAAAATGCGACAATTGAAAGAAGTATTTTGAAAAACTTGATATGCTTCATCACCATTCTTACCGACTAATACCACAAATACACTGCGAAGTTAATCAAAACTTCAAAAACCGCAAAGTCTCGATGTGATATTTGCCACATATCATAGCGTGTGGCACTATGTCCTATGCCCTTATGGCACCATGACACGACTATATGGACTCTGAAAAACTACGGAGAGATGCGAGATAGCACTATCAGCAAAAACGGATACCCTATATCAGCCCAAACGAATTCCCTATATTAGTCTCAGCGAATATAGGGAATTCGCCGAGGCTGATTCCAAGTATCCACATTTCGGCAGTGTACTAAGCCAAAAAGGCTTTTACTCGAGACAAAAGATAACCACTTCGTAGGGAGCAAAGCGGTAAGATATGGACGAACTGAGAGGCAGTTTATGGTAGTCCTCCTTACGCTCATAGCGTGTAAAGCCTTCGAGGTGCATACTTGTCGTAGGCTCGGTAGAGGTATACGAAATGATCTTAACCCCCGAAAAGTCGCTATTTTTGCCCTTGACCTTTAATTGATAATTAAGGGGGTGCCGCGTTACATTTACCGCCTTTAGATAATACTTTTTCTGCTCTTTGTCGCAAGTAATGGAGACAAGGATATCGGACGAAATAGGGCTGATGGCATCCACTTTCGGGAGCAATGCCCCGCGGTAGGTCTGGTAATCCCTAAGGTACTCATAGAGAAGTGTAGGGCGATAGTGACCACCTACGACGGCTATCAAAGGGAAATCTCGTACCTCGTCTGTCGATAGTAATGGGGCAATGCCAAGGGACTTAACGTAAGCCGAACGTTGCTCTGCGAGGATGAGGAAAGCCGCCCGAAGTGACAAAGGAGGCAAGAAATACTCTTGTGCATTATTTGACTCAAAATACACCTCACTCATCATCTGAGGGTAGAGATACTGCTCCTTACCGGTCATAATAGAGTCGATAGCAGGCAATGCATCAAAGGATATTTTGGGCAAAACAACATCCTCCGTATAGTCGCTGTATTTATGATAGGGTGACGCATCGCTCGCCCTAATCAATTGGAGGTGATCGTGAGTGATAGATAGCTCATCTACCAATTGCGTAAAGCGCCTATCGTACTCCGCACCTCCAAGATGGTATCCTAACTGAAGTGCAGTGTCGTCATTCCCCTCCTCCATTAAGCGAGCAGCCTTGACTATAGTTTGAGACATCGACTTAATGTCCTCTACACGCTGAATAAAGTCGGGGTCGGTAAACCCAAAATTCATTACAAGGATAGAGGGACACTTTAGATGCTTACTGAGATGAAAGAAATCTTGCGAAGAGAAACTTCCTCGATACTCATTCTTTTGAAGTGTCCATAAGGACTTCTGTGGCAATGAATCTGCAAAAACCGGATAGGTACCCGGATACAAACCATTTGCAGTTGTCCCACCTGGGAAGCGGATAAATCCTAAAGAAAGGCTATCTAATAGAGCTACCAATTCATTACTTAACCCATAAGTAACGCTCTGTGGGTCTGGCATCAAGCTTAAGCTATCCAGCCTCACAAGGGCTTTTCGTTTACTGCTCCAGTAGGAGATACTATCGCTTTCAATCAATACAGGTTCGCCCTCAGACACTCTCACTTCCAGCAATAGACTTCCCCCCTTTATTGCTTTATCAATAGTCAACTTTCGGCTAAGTGTAGTCGCTTTTTGCGGTAATGAGATAGAGGCTATATTCGAACACACTTTGAGCGAATCATCCACAACAGAGACACACAACTCGGAAACGCCAAGTGAGCTGCCGAGGACAGTGAACATATAGGACGTGCCTTCCGTCGCTTCAAAGCCCTGCAAGGATTGCTTCACAGCAACGATACTATCAGTACTCAATGCCCCTATTTGCATGTAATGATTATCCCCCTCAGCCACCACAGATACAGCTCCTCCTAAAACTTCCCAGCCATAATGCTCCTCAGGAAGAGGATAAAAAAGCCGAGAGCCATTTGGGGTCACCACCTCCCGTGTCTGAGGGTCATAACCCACCCCAAGGGGGCGAGTCGCCAACTCAAAATCAGGGTTAATCAGTAGGTTGGGACTCAAAAGATCCCTCCCTCCATTCCCCGGATCAAGCGTCACACCTATCGGAAGAAGCCCATCATAAAGTACGGGTTGGTCAGTATCTATGACAATAACTCCGGCATACGGTTCGTGTGACTGGCACGAAGTTAATAGCGTAACACCAGCAAAAAAGAGTGGCAATATCCGTAGCAGATAACCTCGCACACCAATCTAATGTATAGGGCTAATCGTAGTACATTTTACGGCTCTCGGTGACCCCTCAACCATAACTGGGACACCCCGAATACCCATCACAGCACTCCGCGGAGTAACTAATTTGATACCCGGAGTAGTGTAACTATTGTAGAGGACTTTACGCATTCGGCGGATCTGTTGTGGCGTAAATTCGTCACTGTATGTAAAGTCATAATCCATTATATTAGTAGACTCAAAGCGACCTCCATTACAATCATTGCGTTGCAAAAGGCCCTTAATCTGCACGAACGGAGTCTCACCCGAAGCGATAATGTCTTGCCTACTTTTTTCGTACTGATACCTATTGTAGCTCCTCGTATCATCGCAATAATCCGTATCCTCACAGCTATCTAAGATGAGCTCACCTTGGGTATCGTGCATTTCCGAGAAAGTATGAAAGAGTCCTAAATAGTGGCCAAGCTCATGGGCAACTGTATTCATCCCGAGGTCAGCTTTCAGGAATGTGTACCGCCATAGTCGCCACTCAAAGGCATCCGAATTAATCACTACGCAATGGTTATAATTGGAAAAAGCATCCAAGCCTCCCTTATTTTTGATGATGTCTTCTGCCCCCTTAGAGAGGGTAGATAGCCCATCTATGGGAGCCGAACTCAAGGCAAAGGGCAGGTGCGAAATCCCTAATGTCACTTGATTTTCTGTCTCACCATGCTTGGTGAAAGGGAAGACATACACGTTGATGTATTTCTTAATTGGCCATGCCATAGAGTGGAAACGTCCTCCTGCTTTGTCCCCCATTACGTCTGAAGGCTCTAAGGATCTCTCCTCCATTGCTACGGCATCTATTCCGGCGGGACTTATCCTATTTCCTTGGGGGTCTTCCGTAGCTAAGACGAAGCGGATGTTGGATATTTTCGGCAAGTAATATACGTCATCTGTCGCTTGATAGTTCCGCTTAATCCCTCTGTATATCTCATTACCTTTCACTTCAGGTCGCTCTCCGTATCGGCGATTTACGTAATTGAGCATCGTCTGAGCTTCGGTACTATTCAAGACGTATTTACGCTTTAGGGTATCAGGATTTAGCTTATCAGCCTCGTTATATAGCACGTGAAAAATGACTGGTAGCTCATAGATCACGGTCTCGGGGTCAATCCCTTCGCCTCCTAATTGCTTAATCGTCACCTCTACTTTTGCTTTTGATGTTGAGAAAGTAAGCTTTCCGCTCCGTTCTTTTCCTAAGATATTTGGGTCTACCTTTACACCTACGACGGTTCGGGAAATGCCACCCATCTGGGCATTGGTCGACAACCAGGCTGAATTGCTCTCTACGCTCCACTGCTCGTCAGAGGAGACTATAAGTTTGAGTTTTTTCTCATTTGGGTCAGTGGGATTGCCATTTTGATCTGCTTCAAGTTCTGAGACAGAAACCATGAGACCGCTAATCTCGGTACTTTTAGCACAGCTCACCGCCATTAGTGCTACGAGAAAAAGAGCAAGGCTATATGGACTAATACGCTTCATCGACATCACTTTTTCGCCAATTCTAATACCTCTCTTACCTTTTCAGGTGTACCTGATCCCAATGTGCCACAAAGGGTACCACGATCCTCAAAACGTTGTGCAATCTCATCAGCAACAGCAGGATCTATGCCCCCCTCTTTTAGGGATGCAGGCAAACCGAGACTGTGTATAAAGCCCTCAATGGCTTTGATGGTATCCTTGACCATATACTCGGCATTGAGACGTCTGAGTCCGAAAATACGCTCGCCCATTTGTATAAGTTTGTCGTGCTTTTCCTCAGACATCACCTTTAGCACAGCGGGCAATACCATCATGAGCGACTCCCCATGAGTGGTATCGGTGAGGGCAGTTATCTCGTGTCCTATCATATGGGTCATCCAATCTTGTTCGACACCCATTGCCAGAAAGTAGTTGAGCCCAAAGGTCGCTGAGAGCATATACTCGCATGCCACATCATAATCATTGTGATGACTGAGTACCTTAGGAGCGATATCAAAAAGGTTGAGTAGCAACCCCTCCGACAGTCTATCCATGACACCGCTTTGCCCTGGGAAGGTAAGGTATTGCTCAAGAATGTGCATGAAAATATCTGCAAGCCCGCATGCCAATTGATGCTGAGTGAGCGTATAGGTGTATGTAGGATCTAAGATTGAGAACTGTGGATGCTGCCCTGTCATTGGGTATTTCTCCTTGGTTGTTCTATTGGATATCACAGCACCCGAATTCATTTCGGAGCCGGTCGCAGGGACCGTTAGCACTACGCCTAATGGCAAAGAGATGCCTTGGTATCGCGTGGTCACCATCTCCCACGTAGGCATTGGGGCATTGACGCCCATAGCAATAGCTTTACTTGCATCTACGACCGAGCCTCCACCAACTGCCAAAATAAAGTTGCACCCCTTGCTCCTTGCAAGATCCACTGCTTTGTCTATCGTGATAGCATCAGGGTTAGCATCAATACCACCAAATGGTGTAATGTCGTAGCCTTGAAGTGCTTTAAGGACTTGGTCATATATACCGTTCTTGATGATACTACCATGTCCATAGGTGAGCAATATCTTACTCCCCTTAGGGATATTAGCACCAATCTTTTGGAGACTTCCCTCCCCAAAGATCAGCTTCGTAGGATTGCAAAAAGTAAAGTTTTTCATCTCTTTTCCTCTCTCGTTATCAATTCAGTTTACTAAGGTACTAATTATTTGGCTAAGGACACCTCAATTATTCGCAATTAAAAGTTAAAGCACCTTCGTCTAAAATGTAGATTAGAGCTATAGTTTTTTCGTCTCAATGAAAAGGTGCCTTTTGGCACAATAAATAGCGACCCTCAACACTGTGGGAGAAAGGATCCCGGATATTAGCCTTGACGAATACAGGGAATTCGCCCGGACGAATACCAGGTATTTGCCTAAGCCAATTCCGTATATCCTTTAGAGCTTTATATAATACACTATTCCTCAGATATTTCCAACTGATAAATCCATACAGCCCAATCAGCCCCCAGCTTCATCGCCCCCGGTATTACTTTTCGCGTGAAGACCTATCGCGACTAACGGCACCGAGATACCCCCCATGGTGACGTTTGGAATAGTCAGTATAGGTAAAGTCAATAGCGGTCATCGTACTCACTACGAGCAAGTCGCCAATGACGGTCATAGCCGTTGTGCTGGTGGTAGGAGTTAACCCCAAAGGGCAGATCTCTTCTGGTGCACCTGTGCAAAGTGTTATTGTGGCTCTTTTTGCCAATTCACTGGAGGCATTCCCCGTGATACATATATATGGAATGCCCGGATGAAGCCGCTCTACGAGATCGACAATCTCAATTATCTCTCGCGTCTTCCCCGAATTGCTGATGAGGATCAAGAGGTCGTCGGGGCAGATGATACCTAAATCACCATGCTGTGCTTCACTGGGATGCAAAAAGATAGCAGGCGAACCAGTGCTACAGAAAGTGGTCGCGATATTAGCGGCGATCTGACCCGCCTTACCCATGCCACTAAGTATCAGTTTACCGCCACGCCTATGCACGTGCTCAAGGATCATATCCACGGCACGAGGATAGCTATCATCGATGGGGATTCGAGCCACTACGTCAGCTTCTTTTTGCTTTAGTTGCAATAGCTCATCAATACCTAAACGCTTATTTGAATGCAAATCCATTGTATTATTATCCGATTTAATGATTAAATTTGTGGCATCGTAAGTCATTACGATTTGACACATTTAATTACGTTTGCAAAAATAAGGAAAAGATTGATACCATATAGTATAAACGAGTTAGATAATGGCCTAAAAGTAGCTTTATTGCCCACAAAAAGTAAAGTAGTGTATTGTGGGTTTGCTATACATTCGGGGAGTCGCAACGATCCGGAGACACTACCCGGTATGGCTCATTTCGTTGAACACACTATATTTAAGGGCACTCAAAAAAGGAAAGCGTGGCACATCATCAATAGAATGGAGCGTGTCGGGGGCGAACTGAATGCCTTTACGACCAAAGAGACGACCTTTGTCTACACCGTCGCACCCCGTAATGAATTGAGACGAAGCATCGAACTACTTAACGACCTTATCCGGCACGCAACCTTTCCCACTAACGAGCTTACGAAGGAGAAAACGGTCATTGAGGACGAGATAAATATCTATAAAGACACCCCCTCAGATGAGATCTTCGACCGCTTTGATCAGTTATTTTTTGAGGGAACATCTCTGGCTCACCCGATATTAGGAAGCCAAGACAGCCTGAAGCGAATATCTCAAAAAGATTGTTTAAGATACGTGCATGATGCTTTTCGCCCCAGCCGAATGCTTTTCTTTTGTATGGGACAAGTGTCGCCACAGAGGTATGGTCAACTGACAGAGGAATTGCTCACCGAAGCATTCCCTAAAACCGGCAATAAATACGCGTCAAACGAGCAACCAAAGGTCTCTTTTTTCGAACGTAAAGAGGACAGTGATACACACCAAGCCCATACACTTATCGGTGGCATCGCCCCCTCTCTACTAAACGAGCAACGCACAGAAGCGAACCTCATCATGAGTATTTTGGCAGGCAATGGGATGAATAGCCGACTCAACATCCGGCTAAGAGAACAAAAAGGGTGGGTTTATGGCGTAGAAGCCTCAACAAATACCTTACCTGACATCGGGTGGTGGCAGATATATTTCGGAAGCGACCCAATAAATGCCGAGAAAGCATTGGAGACAACCCTCGAGGAAGTACGACGACTAACAAGCGAGCCTTTGACACCTACAGCACTCCGAGCATGGATTAAGCAGGTCAAAGGTGAGGCAACTATGGCGACCGAACAGAGCGAATCGGTATTCCTTAATTTCGGACGACAACTCCTCCTAAAGGGATATTACGAAGACATCACTCAGCTATTTGAGAAACTTGATGCCGTAACATCCGATAGCATTATGGTGGTCGCAAACCAACTCTTTTCCCAAAATAACATCAGCAAACTTATATACTTAGGCAAATAGAATACGACATGAAACGATACCTTATACACATCATGGCACTTTCGTTATTACTACTTAGTGCCACCTCTTGCGAAAAAAAAGCACACAACAATTCTCAAAACGATGAGTCGATGAGTACACTTAGATCGATTTCATCATCTCCTTTCTCGGCAGATAGTGCCTATTTACACATCAAGCAGCAGGTAGATTTCGGACCACGAGTACCTAACTCCGAAGCTCATAAAGCCACATCTAACTACATCAAATCTCAATTAACGACATACGGCATACCCGTATTCACCCAGGAAGCAATGCTGAAAGCGTACGATGGAACTATGCTCGAAGCCACCAACATCATAGGTACATACAAGCCCGAAGCCAAGAAAAGGATCATGCTTTTTGCCCACTGGGACACTCGTCCTTTCGCAGATCATGACCCCAGCCCACTACTTCAGAAGCAACCGATATTGGGTGCCGATGATGGGGCAAGTGGACCTGGGGTAATGCTCGAAGTGGCCCGGTTGCTCTCTGAAGTCGGACTTGATAATATCGGAGTCGACCTTATGTTTTTTGATGCTGAGGACTACGGTCTTCCTTCGTGGGTAACCGACTACACGACAAGTAGCGAAGAGACGTGGGCGTTAGGTACACAATACTGGACGAAAAACCTGCATACCGCAGACTACAAACCCCTTTTCGGCATTCTTTTAGACATGGTAGGAGCCGAGGGTGCTATCTTCCAAAGAGAATACTTCTCGCAGGAAGCCGCTGGCAATTATGTCACTAAGATATGGCTCACAGCTAAGGAATTGGGTCACGACAATTACTTCATTAACAAAATGGGTGGTGCCATCACGGATGACCATTATTTCGTGATCCGCAACCTCCGAATCCCCTGTGTAGACATTATCAATTACGATAATAACTTTGCCAGCCATTGGCACACCCACAACGACAATTTAGATGTTATCAGTAAGGAAACTCTCCAAGCGGTCGGAGAAACTGTCTGGCAAGTGCTCTGCGACTTTGACCAAGGAGATATTGAGTAGCCGACACTATGAAAAAGAGGATATCCATATACCAAGTAATGCCGAGGCTATTTGGGAATGCATGTACTACTAAATTGCCTCACGGCGACTACTATACTAATGGTTGCGGTAAACTAAACGACTTCACACCTGAGCGCCTTCAGGCTATTAAAGATCTCGGTTGCACGCACATTTGGTATATAGGAGTCCTTGACCATGCCACTAAAACCACTTTTAATGACTTACTAAAGGGCAATCACGGAGCTATCGTCAAAGGCGAAGCGGGGTCGCCCTATGCGGTTAGGGATTATTATGGTATTGCCCCTTCCCTTGCCGTGGATATTGATAGGAGGATGGAGGAGTTTGATGCGTTGGTTAAGCGAACACACGAGGCGGGAATGGGTGTTATCATTGACTTTGTTCCCAATCATCTCTCACGCCAATACTGCTCCCACACAAAGCCTTCATATGTACACGACTTCGGTGCTGACGATAATACGACTGTCGCTTTTGCTCCTAATAACAACTTTTATTACTTCCCAGGGCAAACTCTTTCGCTGCCTTTTGGTGACGAATGTGAAGACTTCTCGTTTTCGGAATTCCCTGCCAAAGCGACAGGCAACAACCTATTCTGTGCCACTCCCTCAAAGGATGACTGGTACGAGACTGTCAAACTCAACTATGGCATTGACCTAATGGGCGATTGGGAGACGTACTACGACCCTCTCCCGGATACCTGGCTCAAGATGATGGATATCCTCAGCTTTTGGGCAAGCAAAGGTGTGGATGGCTTCAGATGCGATATGGCAGAATTGGTGCCTACGGAGTTTTGGACATGGGCGATCGGAAAGCTGAGAAAAGCGTACCCGGATATCCTCTTCATTGGCGAGATATACCGGCCTGATCGTTACTTAGAGTTTATTCACTCGGGCTTTGACTACCTCTACGACAAAATCGGGCTATACGACCTCTTGATCCAAGTGCTTAAAGGCAATGCTACCACAAGCCAAATCGGGCATGTCCTTTTTTCACAAGAGGCTTACAAGGAATACCTTATCCGCTTTATGGAGAATCACGATGAACAACGTATAGCATCGGATTTTATCACAGGTGATGGCGAAAGAGCCTTTCCCGCGATGTGCTTAACGGCTCTTATTGATGGCAACCCATTGATGACGCTATTTGCACAAGAGCTTGGCGAAAGGGGTATGGAGAGCGAGGGTTTTTCGGGATTAGATGGTCGTACTTCGATATTTGACTATTGGAGTGTAGATAGTATGCGTCAATGGCTTCAGGACTGCGGTCAAAAGCATCCGCTACGTGAGCGGTACAAAAAGCTGCTTCACTTAGCGAGCAGCCCGGTATTTGCAGAGGGAGCATTCTACGACCTCACTTATCTCGACTCCTCATTCTCTCAACGCGGATTATTTGTATTTTTGAGAGCCATCTTTTCAAAGTTCGCTTTGGTCGTTATCAACTTCGGAGAGGCATCACAAGAGGTATCCGTGCCCATTCCCCGGCACGCTTTTGACACTCTGAGTTTACCCAATCCTCTCTCGGCTATGGTTGGTAACTTAGACTCCTTTGAGTGCCATGACGTCGACTTCACACCCGATAGCCACTATGTCTTACAGGCGAAAGGCTATGGAGCCACTATTCATTTATTTACGATTAAACGCCCATAACCGCACTTTCTAATTGCTGAAAGCAACTCTAAGGAGTGCCGAAAGCGAGAGGGCATAACGGATATAACGCAAAAAGTAGATACCCTAAATTCGCCGGGACAAATACTTGCTATTCGCCTAAGAGAATACCAGGTATTTGCCTTAACGAATTCAGGGTATCAGTTTATCCGTCATTCGGCATCCATAAGAGAAAAATCCTAAAAGAAATGCTCGCTTTGTACCATCTCCACAGCCTTTGACACCGAAACGAGTCCGAAATCACCGGGGTTAAGGTCGTGAAGAGGTATGGCTTTAAGCTCCTGCACATCGTCCTTCCCGGTACCTACAAATGGGTCTAAAGACTCCACTTCCATCTGGAATACCATATCCACAGTATGGACATCAAACCCTGAATATCGGTAAATATTGGGCTGGGAAAATAGGTATTTAATGGGCGATAGCACGCCTCCACGGAATCCTGACTCAGGATTAATGGACGTCTCTTCACGGATTTCACGAGCCATACCCTCCTCTGCCGTCTCATAGCATTCAATAAAACCGCCTGGCAAATCAAGCGTCCCCTTAGCCGGTTCCACCCCACGGACTGCCACTAATACCCTATTGTAGCGGTCGGTGATAAAGCACATACAGGCTGCCGAAGGATTTAAATAATAAGTAAATCCGCACGACCTACAGTGTTTTGCGAGGTCATTTGAGACAACAAACTCTTTGCTACCGCACTTTGGGCAATAGTGAAAAGCTTCTAATGGATGCTGTGTAGTTCTCATAACGTAGTATCTTCAATAGTCATCAACTCAATATAAATAAAACGAGGTCCAATAACACCTCTCGGCTACTCCCTTCATCGCCATACATCCCTTTACTTCGGGCATCACACTTTCGTAAAAACCTGATAATAGCCATCACTCGCTTAGCACTATAATTGCGAAGACCGGCCATGTACTCTTTGACAAAGTAGCGATTAGTAATACCCAATTCCCTCATCACACTATCCTCATTCCGCCTATCAGTCGCATAGTATGCCACCATAAGATTGGCGAAATAGGAAAAGAGCTGAGGTAGAACCATCTGTATGGGGACGCGTTTTTCGTCATTTGCCAAAGCAAAAGCTATCCTAACGGCTTCGCCCCTTTGCTTATACGCGAGGGCTTTTCGCAGGTCAAAGGCACTATATTCCTTATTCCAGCCTGTGTACTCCATCACCATCTCAGGAGACACATTCATCCTATATGCTTCGGGTAATGCCGTTGCGAGCTTCCCAAACTCGCTATCTATGCGAGTGAGGTCAGTGCCAATACGCTCTGCCACTACCTGCACTGCATCCTGCGAGAGGTGCAACCCATGTGCCTCCGCCATAGGCTGTATGTATGGCATAATCTGATAGTCACGAATTGCTTTGCTATCAACTAAAAGAGCCCCCTTCTCAAGCTCTTTGACAAAAGTCATCCGCCTATTGAGGCGTTTACCTCCCTTAATCGAAAGCACTAAAATATTATATGGATTGGGGTGCTTCAGTAGCTGCACCAAAGCAGATAGGGGCTGACCATTACCATTTTCGCTCGAACTGTTTGTGATAAATGTCTGAGCCTCCCGCACGACAACCAATGTACGCGAACCGCCCATTGGATACCTCCTACACGCCGCCACTATATCTTCTATCCCGCAATTAGTACCATACAAGACGGAATAATTAAAAGTCTGTTGCTCCTCATCAGGCATGTAGGTGGAAAGGATTTTTTTCTCTATCTTGTCGGTGAAATACTCCTCCTCACCCATTAGGATAAAGATAGGAAAAGGCTGCTTAGCGGTACCAATCCCCTGCAATACGTCTTGTGGTTTATCCGAATAAGGCATTTTAGCAATGTGAAAACGATAAGTTAACGTGCCACAAATATAATAAAATAAGCTAATGATACCAGAAGAAAAAGCGATGGTCTTTGACCCTATACGGAAAAAGAGAGTGGCACTGACCCCTGAAGAATATGTAAGACAAGCAATGGTGCATCACCTTATTACCTGGCTTCATTACCCCATATCCTACATATCTAATGAGTACTCTATCACCATGGGGAAGCTATCTCGGAGGTGCGATACAGTGGTATTTGACAGCACGTTAAGCCCACTAATGGTTCTTGAATATAAAGCCCCTGAGGTACCGATAACCCAGAAAGTCATTGAGCAAGCCTTTCAATACAATAGTGTCCTTAGGGTTCCTTTCATTTGTCTCTCAAATAGTATCGTTACTTATGTATATCGTATTGGCTACCACGGAGATGCCACTATTCAATTACCCCAAATACCCACTTATGAAGAACTTTTACAACAACTTTGACCCCTTAAACGCCATCAAAAGTGGAAGGGATAAGGTATTTGGAAGTTTCAAAAATTTGAGTACCTTTGCAGTCGCAATCCTACTAAGCCCAAGTGGCGGAATTGGTAGACGCGCTAGTTTCAGGTACTAGTGTTAGCAATGACGTGCAGGTTCGATTCCTGTCTTGGGCACTGAGTGGAGGAAGCTAATATAGACATGCGCAGGTGGCGGAATAGGTAGACGCGCTACTTTGAGGGGGTAGTATCGGTTTCGATGTGTGAGTTCGAGTCTCATCCTGCGCACCGTTTTTTTGATTGTTTTTTTGTTTCTAAGGTGGCTTTAAGCTGAGGTAGCTTGAAGCCATTTTTCTATATCCTCCCTCCGGAGTCTATCACTATGTAGCAGATAGAGATAGGAATGGGCCCTCTTAATTCTCCCTATCAATTCTCCCATCTCGCTATTTCCCTCCTTAAGTATATAGCATCATTCGAGGGGGATATCAAGGTGGCAGAATGGCATAAATATACTTCGCCGTGTCTGTTGTATTGGTATTGGCACAGCTTTTGTTAAAATGTTATTGGTAGTTACTTCGCTATTCACACTCAAAGATTTCGTACCTTTGCGAGGTGGCGGAAGTAAAAATGATGATTAACTATGAGCGAAAAGTCCGCTTTATATGACATTATATGTACATTGTATATGCCCTCTATAGCCGAGCTATCAAGGATTATAAGCAGGTGGCATGGACACTTGTACAAAATTTGGCGGTACTTTCGCTGTAAGCATCAGTAAAATATGGCAGAAGATAATAGGAAATACAAAATGGTCGCCCTCGATATTGATGGCACCTTAGTGGACGATGACAAACGACTTTTACCCAGCACCATTAGCTCCATTATCGCTATCCAGCAGATGGGCATCAAGGTGGTAGTGGCAAGCGGACGCCCAACCTTTGGATGCCAAAGGATAGCTAAGGAGTTACGTCTTGACGAATTTGGCGGATACATCCTCTCATACAACGGAGGGAAGATTACCTCTTGCTCTGATGGGAAAATACTTGGGCGAAGAGCTGTTCCTCGAAATATTCTCTCTTGGTTATACGATGCCGTCAAGAACGAACCCGAGCTATCTGCGTTCTCATATACACGACAAGAAATCATTACTGAGACACCAGATAACCCCTTCGTGCTCATTGAGAGGCGGGTTAATGATGGCATGAGCATTCGCAAAGTAAAACATCTCCTTGATGATCTGCCCCATGATCCCCTCAAGGTAGCTATTGTGGGAGAGAACTATCTACTGAGGACTTTCAAGAAACGATTGGAGGAACAATATGGAGACGAATTAAACTTCTTCATCACCCACGACAACTTTCTCGATGTCGTTCCCTGCGGAGTAGACAAAGGCTCGACGCTCCATTTCCTTCTTCAGGAATTAGGTATAAAGCGGAGCGAAGTCATAGCTGTAGGCGATAGCTATAACGATCTTAGTATGATCCAAATGGCAGGGATGGGCGTCGCGATGGCTAATGCCACTGAAGCTCTCAAGCGATCCGCTGACTACGTAACTACAAGCAACAATGAGGATGGTATCTGTCACCTCCTCAATAAATTTATCCTACACCCAGAGGAGGAGAACGTAGCTGACATCGACGTAATGGCACTCAACAAAATGATGGAGGGCAACACTTTGATGAGTACACTTGGAATACTATGCACCAAGCTAAAGCCGGGTTACGTAGAGTGTACTATGCCAGTTGACCACCGTACACAGCAACCTATGGGCATCCTACATGGTGGTGCTACGCTTGCTTTAGCCGAGACCGCGGCAGGCTATGGTTCGCTTGTTCTTCTCAAAGAAAACGAGATTCAGGTGGGCATGCAGGTCAGTGGCAATCACATTAGGTCAGCACACAGCGGGGATAAAGTAGTGGCTAAAGGCAAAATCATCCACCAAGGTCGGAGTTCACACGTATGGGACATCAACATAGAGACAGAGACAGGCAAACTGGTGAGTAGTGTGCGTGTCGTCAACAGCATTATCAATAGACGATAAGCCTTTATCCTGAGAGATCAATATCCTTAAGTTCACAATAGGCATAGGCTAACTGCTATATTTTACGTACTTTTGGAGAGATGTAATAACACTTTATTAAGGTATTAGTATGAATAATAATAGTATAATCAATGCACTTAAGGCGGGAATGCTGACTATCACTTCAGCAACTATCGCCACAATAGCTACGCTATATTACCGCCGTAAGCACTCCATCCCTAAGAAGGCAGAGCCCATTTCGCCTTTCAGTATGGATGATTATTTAGGTAAGTGGTACGAAATTGCTCGTATCGATCATAGATGGGAGCGTAACCTATCAAACACCACAGCCGAATACGATCTCGATGAAAAAGGCCAGATAGTAGTCACCAATAGGGGCTATAATTTCGTCAAAAACAAATGGGAAGAGTCGAAAGGTGTGGTACAGTTTATAGATAATCCTAATACCGGAGCCTTAGAAGTGAGCTACTTTGGACCTTTCTTTTCTGGGTATAATGTCGTGGCTGTCGAGGGTGACTATGACTATGCACTTGTCGTTGGTCGCGGACCAAGATACTGCTGGATACTATCTCGGACACCTTACATACCCGAGGGTGTGAGAGCTCGATTTATCCTTGAAGCCATGCGTATAGGGGTAGATGTCGATGCCCTCAACTGGATTGACCACGATGACGAAACCCAAGAAGCATAATCATTATTACCCATGGATATCCTCCTTATAATCCTACTCGTCCTCCTCTTTTGGGTGGTATTTAGGTATCGCAATGCTCTTTCAGCAGTCTTTCAATTACGAAAAAACTATAAAAAGGCTCGACGTAATGCTCAGGAAGAAGCTGAGCGATACGAAAAGGTACGTCGCCACACTCATCCTAAGCAAACCAGTGTAGAGATGATTGATGATGCTGCACTCGACCTTGACGGAGGGGAGTATGTAGATTACGAAGAAGTACACGATCATAAATAAGCAGTGTATGAAAGAAGAGACTTTTAAGATAGAAGGTATGATGTGCCAAGGGTGCGTTAAGACGGTAGAGAATGGGCTTAAAGCGACCAAAGGAGTCAAGTCTGTCTGTGCCGACTTATCTACTTCCACAGTGACGATTACTTATGACGAGCAGTCTACATCCACCTCTGCTCTCTATAGTGTAGTGGAGGGATTAGGGTACAAGCTTCTCATCCCTTAATGCAATAACCCTATTTGAGTTTATGGCACACCACCACAGCCAAATACAAAGAGACTCCCACGAAAGGTGGAAAGCAGAAAGTGGTAGTCGCGTATTACTGAAATAGATGTATGTGATAAGTGTCTACCTAAAAGGTAATACAGGGATAAGCGATAGCGGATACCCGAAATACGTCTCGACGGATATTTGATACAGTCGAAGCGTATTTCGGGTATTTTTTATGGTAGTTACTCATAATATTTCCAAGTATGATACCACTCTATCAATATAGAGTACATAATAAGATTACGTCCATTAGCATAATAAAAGCAATATGATCGTCGAAAAAAATTACACGGTACTCGGCATGATGTGTGCTGGTTGTGTCGCAACTGTCGAGCGAGCATTGAAGAATACAAAAGGGGTAGAGTACGCGAGTGTCAATCTCCTTGAGGGTCGCTCGGTAGTCCGTTTTGATGATAGCGTCACGTCTTCACAAGTACTTCAGAAAGTGATACATAACATTGGGTACGAACTTCTTACGGACGAAAGCACACACGTCCGTGATACTAAGCGAGATGCTATTGAGACTACGGCTTTGAGAAAATTGAGGATAAAGCTTGTCGTCACTGCCCTTTTAGCACTTACGATGATGGGCATCGGGATGTGGGGAATGTCGTGGGGCATTGCTAAAGAATGGGTACTCAATATCAATCTAATAGTATCTGCTGTTATCCTAATATGGTCGGCTAGTGATTACCACCTCAGAGCTTGGCGACAATTGAGACACCACACGTTCACGATGGATACCCTCATCAGTATGAGTACCTCAGTGGCATTCGTCTTCAGCTTTGTGCGGTATATCGTCTTGGGAATACCTGAAGAGGGCGATCTTTTCGGCAATAGTTACTTTGACGTTGTGGGGATGATTGTCACTTTTGTACTACTCGGGAGGTACATCGAAGAGCGGGCTAAGCACCGCACCAATGAGGCTCGGCGTCAGTTGATGTCCCTAACTCCTGAAACGGCGATTGTAGAGAAAGATGGCAATTGGGTCGAATGCTCAGTGGCTGAGATCGGTGTGGGCGATAGGATAAGGTTACGTCAGGGGGATCGTCTTCCCGTTGATGGCACCCTTGAAGCCCCTGGTGCTTTTGACGAGAGTAGTATCACAGGCGAAGCATTGCCTGTGGAGAAAGCTAAGGGCGACATGGTATTCTCGGGAACGATATCCGTAGGGCAAGCCACTACGATGTCCGCTATCAAGGTGGGTGATGAGACACTTTTAGGACAAGTCATTGAGGCTGTTACCAATGCCCAAGCCTCGAAAGCTCCTATCCAGAGGATTGCAGACAAGGTGGCAAGTATATTCGTCCCTGCTATTCTTTTGGTGTCACTTCTCACGCTCGTGCTATGGGGGATAAATGGAGGCACAGACCCATGGCTCCACGGCATTTATTTTGCTATTAGCGTCCTCGTTATTGCCTGCCCGTGTGCCTTAGGATTGGCAACCCCCACGGCGATTACCGTAGCTATGGGCAAGGCGTCCACTATCGGGTTACTGATTAAAGACGCGACCGCACTAGAGCAATTGGGCAACGTCACTGATGTGATTTTTGACAAAACAGGTACCCTTACTGAGGGACATCCGAACATCGTTGATGAGTATTGGGCTGAGCATACGCCCCAAGTAGAGGCACTTTTAGTGCGGGCTGAGCAGATGAGTAGCCACCCTCTATCCTCAGCGGTTAGCACTCACTACTCATCACTTAATAGTGATGCTACCCCTACGAATCTTATGGAAATCCCCGGGAATGGTCTCTACTTCGAGTACCATGACACTGCCTACCGAATAGGCAAAGAAGCCTTTACGTGGAGTGCCGGAAGTCCTGATGCCGACCGTTTAAGTCACGCATATCCACATGGCACTATTATTTACTACGCGAGCGATGACAAGCTCATTGCGGTCTTTGTTATTGAGGATAAGATAAGGGCTGATGTACCGAAAGCAATTGACGAGCTCAAGGAGAAGCACCACGTACAGGTACATTTACTATCGGGAGATAGCGAAAGTCGAGCCACAGCATTTGCCCATGAAGCCCATATCTCCAACGTCAAAGGCGGACTGACACCCCTCAATAAGCAAACGTACATACATGACTTACAAAAGGCCGGGCACGTCGTCGCCATGGTCGGAGATGGCATCAACGATTCGCCGGCCCTTGCCTCAGCCGACCTTAGTATAGCCATCGGTAGTGGCAGTGATATCGCTTCAGAGGTCGCACAAGTGACTACGCTCACGGGGTCTCCCTACACCATCTCCAATGCTATCTCATTATCCAAACGAACCACCAACGTCATCCGACAAAATTTCTTTTGGGCATTTTTCTACAACATATTGGCTGTACCTATCGCCGCAGGGCTATTCTACCCCACCCTTTTTGTCAACCCGATGATTGCAGCGGCGGCTATGGCTTTTAGCTCAGTGACAGTTGTACTAAATAGCCTTCGCTTACGTAAATGAAACTGATCCCATAGAGAGGGACTACAGCATAACCACTATTAGCGACAGAGGATTCCCTAAATACGCGAAGACGAATACCTGGTATTTGTCCTTGCGTATTTAGGGAATCCGTTTAGGCGAATACAAGACATACACTTCAGCATTCTTTAACTGAACGAGTATTGGGCATTCAGGGATCCTTTGTAGTGGTATTGACTCCACGCGTTTTGTAAAGCATAATTTCGCCTCTAATTGGTGCCTTTTTCGTCAGCACATAGGTGCATTTTCGCTCATTTACCTACCAATATGTAATAATTAGGGATCCAAATACCCTAAAATAGTGATACCATACGTTGTCAGAACTTCGCACCTTTGCAGTGTTAGTTTTGAATGAAATATAGATACCTTGAATAAGGAATCTTTGTAGAGAAAGTGAGTTTCTCTATTAGAGACTTTGCAGAATGCCTCAGCCACCGCCCGCCGAGGGAGAGGGCACTTAAAGCGTAATAGTATTACAATCGGATCCGTACCATAAAAAGGGGCAGAGTGGATGAGGCATGACGCAAGGCTCTAAAACGTAATTTGTAAATGAAGATGAAAAAGATTGAAAATGTAATGCGGAGGATGTCCGTACTCGTATTGTGTTTGGTAGCATTATCCGCCTGCCAAAAAGGCAATAACAAAAATAGCGATGAGGAGACGTCGGGTGAGACCTCATCGATAACAGTAGATCAAGTACTATCTACTCCTGACGATTATATTGGTCAGACAATTACTCTTCAGGGCGTTTGCACCCACATCTGCAAGCATGGTGGCTGTAAACTTTTTTTGATGGGGAGCGATGACGACCACACGATAAGGGTGGATGCAGGCGAAGCTATAGGTAGCTTCCCTACTGACGTAGTAAATAACTTAGTAGAGATCGAGGGCAAACTTGTCGAGGAGCGTATAGACGAAGCTTATTTAGCTAAGTGGGAAAGCGAACTCAAAGAGGAGCTATCCAAGGAGCATGGCAACGAGAACGAAAGCGGATGTGCGGCCGATATGAAAGCTAATTCGGAGGCTATGGCAAATAGCGTAGCTGAGCGAATCGCAAACTTTAGAGCACGTATCGCTGAGCGCTCTGAGCGTGAGGGTAAAGCCTATGTCAGTATCTATCACGTAGAAGCTGATAGATATAAAGTTCTCTAAATTACGATATGACAAGACGGTGTGATAAAATAGCTTCTACTTCTTTTGTAAGGAGGTGTCGGTGGGTTCACCGGCACTTCTCTTTCTTTTTTGCCGGGATCGTAGTCATCTATGCCTTATCGGGCATATTGATGAATCATAGTAAAGACATCAATCCGCACTATTCCGCAAAAAGGATGATCCTACAAAATGCTGTGAAGGACACCCCTAAGACAAAAACAGCTGTGGGGGAGCAAGAAATTGTGAAGCTACTAAAGCAAATTGGCGAAGAAGACAATTATACCAAACATTATTACCCCGATGACCACACGGTAAGGGTATTTCTAAAAGGTGGTTCATCACTTGAGGTAGATCTAAATACAGGTACTGCCATCTATGATCAGCTACGCAAACGCCCTTTATTGAGCGACTTCGTTCGACTACATTACAACCCTAATAAGTGGTGGACTTACTTCTCAGATGCTTTTGCCATCGCACTAATAGTCATCACCATCACAGGTTTATGCATATCTAAAGGCAAAAAAGGGCTTTGGGGCATAGGGGGTATTGAGCTTTTAGCCGGCATACTTGTCCCAATCCTATTTCTGTTGCTATGAGAGTAAGACTCTTAACGCTTATTCTATTTCTATTCCCCACTTACGCAATATCTCAGAGCATTACTCCATCTGAGATACGCGTGGTGCTATCGGTGTGTGATGCCGACTCCAAGGAACCGCTCATAGGGGCACCTATAAAAATGGAGAGGGGAGAGAGTAAATACACTGGTGCCACCAACGCAAAAGGGCAGATAACATTTACGCCGAAAGCTATAGGCACTTATCAAGTGCAGGCTGCCTACATAGGGTATGACAAAAAAGTGGAGACCATAAAAGTCAATCCTGGAGCTCAAGAGTTTGTGATATACCTAAAAAGCTCCACTAATGAGCTACAAGAAGTAGTGGTCACAGCGACCTCGTCAAGAGGAATGACCAGCTCCTCAAAGATTGGCAAAGAGGCTATGACCCACCTCCAGCCCTCAAGCATTGGCGACCTTTTAGAGCTTTTGCCAGGAGGTTTCTCATCAGATCCACAACTGACAACGCCCGATATCATCAGACTTCGAGAGGCGACTCTACCGATCATTGGCCAGCATAATATGCTACCGAGGGTCAATCAATCCAACTATAATACCTCATCTATGGGTACCGTCTTTATGATTGATGGTGTACCAATTAAGGCAGATGCGAACCTCGAAGGGATGTATGGCAATAACTACGATTATAAGGAACGTATCAATATAAATTCGGGTGTAGATATGCGCTCTATCGCGACCGATGACGTGGAGAGCGTGGAAGTGGTGCGGGGTATTCCCTCAGTAGAGCATTCCGACCTTACAAGTGGGCTGATAAAAGTTAAGCGTAAACAATGGACAGACGAGATGAATGCCCGCTTCAAGTCAGATATGAGTAGCAAACTCTTTTACCTATCTAAAGGGGTAACGCTACCAAAAAGTCCGATGAATATCATTGGAAGTATCGGCTATCTAAGTGCCTACTCTGACCCGAGAAGTGTGCGTGAATGCTATGAGCGACTGACTGGTTCGGTACGAATCGTAGGCAATTATGCCCTACCACAAGGTAAGCTTAATACGATGTCAAGTGTCGACTATACAGGTACTATTGACGACAGAAAAAGAGACCAAGATCTGGATTTCACCCCCAACGATAGTTATAAGGCGGACTACCATCGCCTGTCTTTGTCACAAACGATTGGCTATACTCCCACTCCCAACAAGTGGCTTTCGGCTCTCGACCTAACGCTATCCATTTCCCACACGTGGGATAAGACGATTATCTCAAAGGACATAGTGATGAATAGGGATACCCCCTATCTGACCTCAAAAGAAGAGGGAGAGTTTGAGGGGAAGTACTATCCACGAAATTACATTGCTCACCATACGGTAGATAGCAGACCCCTCTACCTATATGCCAAGATAAAGGGAAGCAGCCACTTTGACAGCGATTGGGCGGAGCAAAAAATGATATATGGCTCGACCTATACCTACAGCAAAAACTTAGGTAAAGGAGCTATATTTGACTTAGATAAGCCTTTATTTTGGCTGTCCACGACACGACCTCGCTCCTTTGATGACGTACCAGGAAAGAGCGTCGTGTCGCTATTTATTGAGGACAATATCACTATCCCCATTGCACAGCACCGCATTACGCTAATGGCAGGTGCCGTAAGCAATCAGCTCTTAGGGCTATCGCCCGAATACACAATGTATGGTAAATGGTACACAGACATTCGCACTAACCTCAGGTGGAGTGTCGCTCCAATCCTCATCAAAGGGCAACCTCTCAGCATACAATTGCTCGCAGGCATCGGAAGCCTTAGTATGTTTCCCTCAATGGAGCAACTATTTCCCGACACCATATACGACGACTTCGTAGAGCTGAATTACTACCACATTAATCCGGCCTATAGACTTGTTTACATGCGGACCTACATTTATCACCCCAATAATGCCGACCTTAAACCTGCCCATAACCTAAAGATGGAGCTACGAAGTGATATCGACTACGCAGGGTATTCAGGATCCGTCACCTGGTTTTATGAGACAATGAAAGATGGTTTTCGGAAAGACACCGAGCTTAAGATCGCTTCTTTCAAATCTTATGACCCCAAATCAGTTCCCGTTGGGAGCGTAACCGCTAAGCCCCAAATTGAGGACTTCACATACACAGATAGTAAAGACTTCCGCTTCTTAATCCGAGATACGAATGGAAGTGAGACTACAAAAATGGGTGTGGAGTGGGTACTTAGCACCCCGAGATACCGGCTATTCAATACCCGTATTACCCTCACTGGGGCATGGTTTCGTACCATATATCGCAACAGCTTACCCCAGTATGAGCGTCCCCGAGCAGTGATAGGTGGCAAAGAGGTGGGGTACGTCGGCGTCTACCAAGACAACGAAATTCTTGTGCGAGAGCTACTAAATACCGACCTTAGATTTGATAGTTATCTCCCCAAAATAGCCTTAGGCGTTTCATTTTCTTTACAGTCAAACTGGTTCTCCTCCTCCCAAAAGAAGCCCATTTCTATCTATCCCGATCACTATGTATCTCTGGAAGATGGTAAGACGTATTCCTACGATGAGCAACACAAAAAAGACGCATATCTCCAGTGGCTTAAGCGAGATTACAACGACAGTTTTTTTGAGAAATACATGGTGCCATTTATGATGATCACCAATCTTAAAGCCACAAAACGACTCTTCGAAAATAGACTTCAAGTAGCCCTTTTTGTCAATAAAATCTTTGACTACGCCCCTGATATCAAGCGAAATGGATACGTGATTAGGCGTAACCAATACCCCTATTTCGGAATGGAATTAATGCTGACTCTATGAAAAAGTATACTGCATATATTGCCTTGTTCATCATCGCTATCGGCTTCATTGGTTGTACGCATATCGAGCACGCGGAAGTGATGTGTAGCGTCACTTTAGAGCTAATACCCCCAACGACAGATCGGATAATTGAGGAGAGCTACGTCATTACTTACGAGAATCATAATACCCGTATGGAGACAAAAAAGGTATTGGTCAACAGCCATGTGTACTCCGAAGATCTCCTTAAGGGACTATACAATGTAATGATTGACGGAACTATAATATTGGAGTCGGGAAAACGCGTATGGGTAAGAGGCGGAAAGCGTGATCTAATGTTTCTGGATACCCAAATTACTTGTCCTATTGAGATGAAAGAGATGCCATGAAATACCTTAATACGTTTTTCATAATAGCGATACTATTAGTAGCATTGCCCACTCCTCGAGCCTATGCTTTAGGCATCCCGAGGGATAGCATTTCTGTACAACGTCGCGTAGTAGAGCGGTGGAGCAATTGGGATATGATGCGAGGACCTTACCTCGATAACGTAGCTTTGCACGCATTTCGTTACCAATCCTCGCTCTCAACTTTCGGGTTTAGGATGGATGGGAATAGGAATAGCAACACCTTTTTGCATGAATATGGGCAAGGGCAGAATATCTATCAACTATTTGCGAATACCTACCTTCAGCCGTCCGAAAAGGAGCATATCTGGGGCAATGCATCCTACTACAATGGTAAGAAATATGGCATAAAATG
This sequence comes from uncultured Porphyromonas sp., assembly GCA_934364985.1. GTDB lineage: Bacteria > Bacteroidota > Bacteroidia > Bacteroidales > Porphyromonadaceae > Porphyromonas_A. The sequence goes on from CAKRMU010000007.1 coordinate 54,091, forward strand.
GAATAGCACCTCCGATTACGAGACCCTATATCCCTACATTGTGGCAGATACGATTGGGGGTAATATGCTGCATGAAACGTATGCTTTTGGTGGGGGATATAGCCGAAATATTAATCAGATAAGGGTGTCTGGCGAAGTCGCTTATCGCTCACTTCAGGAGTATAGAAAGAAGGATCCACGCCCTCGTAATATTGTTTCAGACCTTAAGGTAAATACAGGTATCGCATATACTTTTCGGGGCTATCATATAGGAGCATCTGTAGGGTGCGGCCAATATAAGCAACGTAGTAGTGTAAGCTTTTATAGTCCCTTGGGGACCGTTCTTCAGTATCTATCGGAGGGATTAGGAAGTAGTTTTAACCGATTTAATAGTGATGATCCTGCGGTCTACTATCGGGGATACTCGTACTCAGCAAGCCTACATATTGCTTCAAAGAATCCGGACAAAGGGTTAATTGGGGAAGCCACTTACCGAGGGCAAAGTCTCCAGCAAATCCTCACGAAGCTCAATGAAGTACCCATTCATCAGCACCAAACAAGGAGTGTGGATGTGCGATTAGGATACCTATTCACTACCCATAACGATCACCTCCGGTGGATGATTGACTGGCACGGAAATGTTAGCGAGCGAGTAGGGACTGAGCATATCATCGGGGAGCCTAAGGCTGGTACCTATCCCATTATTGGATATCTCCGTAATTTCATAGGGATAGAAGCGGAGAGCCAAATATCCTTTCACCTCTCAAAATCCCCGAAAAGTCAGAGTAATTGGCACTGGTATATAGAGCGACAGATAGGATTTCAGCTAATAGATATACGTAAGATAGAGCCTGAGAAAAGGCTGAAAGTGGTGCAATGGGGTAGCAACGTCAAGGGGCAGCTGAGCTATATACTTCCTCACCAACAGATGATAGCACTTCAAGTCAAGAGTGGGTTTACACCTAAAGCAAAAGGGCTTCTTACCCTCCCTTATATCACCATGCCAGAGTACGATATTAAGCACATAGAGCACACTTATCAGGCACTTACGTGTAGCAGATTTGGACTGACAGTCGCCCCTAAGTACTACCAAACATTTAACCTCCAGCCGGTACCCTTTGGCATTGAGGTAGCTTTAGAGTATACCTACACCAGATACAACACCCCCACTCCAATACATCATCACGGGTGGTTAGCCTCAATACAGATGGCGTTTTAGCCACAGACGAGTAGACGATTTATCACATTAATAAATAAGAATATGAAGACAAAACTACAGTTAATATTGATCCTTATCCTTGGATTAACCCTATTTAGTTGTCAGAATGAGCAACCAAATGAGGAGCGTCCATCCCTCGTTACTTTAGTAATAAAAGCCCCAATAGGCATAGAGGGAAGCATACAAGAGCTTAAAGGAGAGGTCATCAATCCAAAGACCAAAGCGACAAAAAACCTTAAATTTGAGGGGAATAAAGCGACTATAGAACTGCTCCAAGGCAGGAGTTATACCCTAAAAGTAGCAGCACAATATGCAGTAAAAGGCGGATGGGCATCCATTGAATACCGCGAGGATTTTACGGTCGAGAAGAAAGACGCTTACCAAAAGCTCTGCGTCCTCACTTTCGAGATGCCTAAGACAAGTTTTGTCATTAGCGAAGTCTTTTTTGCAGGAACCCGCAATCTAAAAGGGGAGCAATACGACGAGGACAAATACATAAAAGTCACCAATAATAGTGCCATAACGCGGTACGCCGATGGCTTAGCTCTCGTCCGCTCCTTATGGCAAAGCGATGACAAAGTAGATGGTATCAAGCCAAACGTCATGGACTCCCACTTCGTGGCCGGTCTCATTATGCAGGTCCCCGGGAAAGGTACTGAGTACCCCGTAAAGCCCTACGAAAGCATCATTTTATGCCACTCTGCTATCAATCACATTGAGGGCAACCCCAATTCGATAGACCTATCAAAAGCCAACTTCGAGTGGATGAGCGACAAGGGCTACACAGACTCAGGGAGTACAGATAATCCACAAGTGCCTAATATGCAGATGGTATTCCTCAGCGACCCATATTCCGAAGGGCTACAGAATTGGGCAATGAATAACAATGGGCAATATACGTATGCTTTGGTCGACCTACAAGGGATGACGCCAGAGACAATTGCCGAGAAATACCACTACGAGTACACTTATATGATGGCTTTTGAGGGGTTACCACCCACGGAGCTTCCAGGCGATCCTGCTCTCAAGATACCTAATAGCTGGGTTTTGGATGCCGTTAACTTAGGTATGAAAAATGAGAACCAATGGCTCCCCATTGCTCCGGAATTAGATAGAGGATATGCCAGCGTTGCTCCTACCCTAAATGACGCATCACGGTATGGCAAAAAGGTGATCCGGAAGACCCTACAAAAGGATTCTAAAATCCTCGTAGATACCAATAACTCGTCAGAGGATTTTGATTGCGTCGAAGTGAAATAACACCCACTAATAACAAAAGAAGACCAAAAGCTTAGGAGAGACTATCAGAAATAAGAAATACGAAAAAGAATAATCTTTAATAAATAACAGAAGGATATGAAGAGAATTAATAGCGTTTGGATGCTCGTCATCCTATTGGTATGCACCTTAGTTAGCTGCCAACCAGAGCAAAAACCAGCTGTAGAGAGGGAGTGCGACTTTAGCATCGAAAACCCCACCGGCATCAAGCAAGTGACCTACTCTGACATTAAAGTCACCCTCAAAGACAACCAGCATAATAAGAAGATCGAGTGGGCACCCACTTCTACCACCTTTAAGCAAAAACTCTTAGAGGGTAGCTACCAAGTGACCCTCACCGCAACCATTACCTACCACTCCGATCGTTATGGCAAGGTGCGTACAGGCATCACTTCAGAGCAAATGATCATGGTAGCCGCAGGCAAGACCTCCTTTAAGCTCGTCCCTACATATACAGAGGCTAAGAGTAGTGGTTTTGTGATTGAGGAGATATTTGGCAGCCCATCCATCGACCCTGCTACGGGCAAGACCTACAAGTATTCAGAGCAATACATCAAGATCACGAACAACTCTGACATGACCCTGTATGCTGATAGCTTAGGCATCCTACAGTCGAATAATCTCACCAATATGAAAAGAGACTACAAAAAGCCTATTTTTGATCGGGCTCTCCCCATAGGCTTCCTCTCAATGATTCCGGGCGATGGTAAGACCTACCCTGTAGAGCCAGGTCAATCGCTCATCATAGCAAATGATGCTCAGGATCATTCTAAGGTATTCCCAGGAGCTATCAACCTATTAAAGGCAGATTTTGAGATCTTTGACGAGTCCTCAAATCCAAGATTCCAGGACGTTGATAATCAAGAAGTAACAAATCTAATCTCTTACTACAAGTCAAGCCTTACCGTCTCCTCATTTCACCAGAGAGGATGTACCACGATTGCATTGGTACGTATCCCTATCTCTCAGGAGGAGTATGCAAAAGATTACGCATGGGAGGGTATATATACCTTTACATTTAAAGACTTTGTAAAGGAGATGACGGACAAATGCTATCAGGTACCTAATAAGTGGATCATTGATGCCGTCAATCTCGGTATCAATGACCAAGTAGAGTGGCTCTTTTTAGAAAAATCCTACGACAATGGTTTTACTGGATGGAATGACAGCTTTAACGATAAGACAGGGCATGGCACGTCCGTCCGTCGTAAAATTGATCGCAAAGTGGGTGAGCGCATCTATCTTAAAGACACCAATAACTCCACAAACGACTTTGACCGAAAAGTCATCCCTTCTCTAAAGATGAGCAAATAGGATGAAAAACGGATACCCATAATAGCCTTTAGCGGATACCCTATATTTGTCTCGGCGAATATAGGGTATTCGTCAAAGCTAATACCTGGTATCCTCTAAGGAGGATATCAGATTAATGGGAAAACGATATTAATAGAGAGAAATATATGACACCTGCAATAAAGTGTGACCAACTAACACACTCCTATGGAAAGCATCTCATCTATGAGGGGCTTTCCTTTGAGGTACCTAAGGGTAGGATATTAGGGCTGTTAGGTAAAAATGGTACCGGGAAGACGACCACTATCAATATCCTTGCAGGCTACCTTAAGCCCGGAGGTGGCACCTGCGAACTTTTAGGTTACAATATCCAAAATATGCCACCTGAGGTAAAAGCTCGTATCGCCCTCCTCATCGAGGGACACGTACAGTATAGCTTTATGACGGTCAATGAGATTGAGCGATTTTACGCACACTTCTACCCTCAATGGCAGAGAGAGGTGTACTACGAACTCATCAGCCTCCTCAAGATAACACCGCATCAAAAAATCAGCCAGATGTCCTGCGGTCAACGCTCACAGGTGGCTTTGGGACTGATTCTGGCTCAGGATGCCGAGCTGCTTATCCTCGATGACTTCTCCTTAGGGTTGGATCCGGGCTACCGAAGACTTTTCATTGACTACCTCAAAGAGTACACCGAGACCCGTGGCAAAACGATTTTCCTCACCTCGCATATCATACAGGATATGGAGCGGCTTATTGATGACTGCATCATTCTGGACTACGGCAAGATTTTACTACAAATGCCTGTCAAGGACTTGATGAAGCAATTTCATCGATACACCTTTAAGATAGAGCATCCCCTACCATCGCTACCTAAGGACGACAACTTTTACTACTCTGCTGTCATAGGTCAGCAAGCCGAGCTACATACTTTTAAGGATAACGACTATGTGCAAAAGTATCTGCGGCGACAAGATATTGCTTATACAGCATTAGCCGAAGAGAAAATGACCCTTGAGGATGCCTTTATCGGGCTCACCGGAAAATACTAAACGAGACTTATGATTAAAGGACTACTACAAAAGGAGTGGATAAAAACCCGATGGGTACTCCTCGCTATCTACGTGATAGGGATAGCACTCACCATATACGATATATTAGGGATTCAGCGGGTCGTCACGATCAAAGGCGTCGCCCATTTGTGGGAGATACTCCTCACCAAAGATGTGCTATTTATAAGTGCCATCAAGTATCAGCCCCTCGCCACGAGTGTCGTTTTAGCTGTGGCACAATTCGTTCCTGAAATGATTCAAAAACGCCTTAAACTAACGCTGCATCTGCCTGTTTCGCAAGCCAAAACCACTACTACGATGCTGACATACGGCGTTGTCATACTACTGCTACTGTTTGGTATCCAGTATTTAATCCTCTATATCTACCTGCAGAATATATTGGCTCCCGAATTAACGCATCACCTATTAGTCAGCATTGCACCTTGGTTTATAGCAGGGCTGACAGGTTATGGTATGACGTCGTTGATCACCTTAGAACCCACCTGGCGTAGGCGGATCGTCTACCTCGTTATGGGATATGGACCGGTGCATCTCTCCTTTGTCACCACGACCCCAAGAGCCTATGAGGATGCCTTAATACCCCTATTAGTATCATCCCTACTCATCTGTTATTTTTCATTTCTATCTATCCAAAGATTTAAGGAGGGCGTACAATGACTCGATTATATAAAATTCTATGCCCTATCTTAGTGGCATTTGTGGCGATATGGGGTATCACATCATTGGGGAAATTAATCCAGCCTAAAGGTGACTATGTACCCTTTACCCTATACAGCGAAGTGGTACACGACTTTGTATCTCTTGATAATAGCGATGACCGCGGTACTCAGTACTACGATTATTCTGGACACAGTTATACCGAGAGCGAGTTTGATAGCATTCTCCCCTCTTTTTACGCTCGTCAGCTGGTAATGGATGGTCGTTTGCCCGATACCATTTGTGGGGTGCCTGTGACCCAAAAGTCACTTGAGCAACAAAGCTTTATCTTTGTCTCTCACCCCAATACCTTGAATACCCACACTACGCCTCTATACTTCCTATTAGAGTCAATGTCAAAACGGGTAGACCTCGAGATGCCAAGCGATGTATTTAGATTCACTGATAATGGCATCGAATTTATCGACATGGAGCGTAACGAAGTCGATCACGAAAAGTCGCGACTATTCAGTGATGTACTAAAGGGAAAAGGGGTAGCATTCCCAATTAAAACGATTGCAGGGAATACCACAACGCGTAAACCTTACGACAACGGTTTCTTATTTTTAGACAACCAAAATCAGCTGTTCCAATTGAAGCAGACGGTAGGGCAACCATACCTCAAACAAATATCGCTTCCCAAGGGCATCGACCTGCAATATTTATTTGTTACGGAATATCCTGATCAGAAATATTTGGGATTTGTCGTAGACAATATGGGGCAATTCTTTGCTATCACGCTCCCCGATTATAAACTGCTTAAAGCCGAATTGCCCCCGGCTATAATGGCTACGGAAAAGATGATAGTCTTTGGCAATCCATTTTACTGGACGGTCATTCAGAGTCAATCAAATGGTGTACAATACACTGCTTTAGATGCAAAAAGCTTACAGCAAGTGGGTAGTCATTACTTTGAGACACCCCGGCCTCGCTCCTTTGCCTATTATATCCTGCCTTTTCAGATATCATTCACAGCAGCAGAGCATGAGTATTTTCTCCCTGCTGTAAGTAGCTTTTCGCCTATCGGTCTTGCCGTATGGTGCTTGCTACTCAGTCTCTACTTTGTAATTAGGAGACGCACCAATAAGACCATTTGACCCCTAAGTAATGTGGCTCTATTAGTGGCATTATAGTAAGAGAGAATACAAAATCTCCTGCGAAGAACGGGTAGATCTTCGCAGGAGATTACATAAATCTTACTTTTTAAGTTACCTATAAGGGGTTATTTACAAGAGGAAGGTAACCCGCGATAACGGCTATCTATGGTCTGCATAAGACGCTCTCTCAGTGGTTCATAAGCGACTTTTGCGAGGACATCATCCATAAAAGCAGTGGTGAGCATTAACTTAGCCTCCATCTCAGGAATGCCTCTCTGTTGCATATAGAATACAGCAAGCTCATCGAGCTGACCAGTAGTCATACCATGCGAACACTTAACATCATCGGCATAGATCTCGAGCTGAGGTTTGGAGTACATCTTGGCTTCAGCCGAAAGCAAGAGGTTACGATTATTTTGGTAAGCCTCTGTCTTCTGAGCATGTGGTGCCACATAAATCAATCCACTAAACGCACCCACAGCAGTATCATTCATTGTATATTTAAAGAGTTGATCTGAGTGACCATTAGGGGCATTGTGCTGTATCTCCGACCAATTATCCAGTGCCATATCATCGTCAAGAATACCGAGCCCATCAAGATCTAATGAGGCATCCTCCGCCTGGATATTACAATAATAGTTATTGCGTGTTCGCCCATTATGTATCGTGATACTATCCAGTAACACCTGACTCCCTTGAGCTTGCGTAATGTGCGTATCCATTATCCTTAGGGTCTCTTTATTGCTCTCCTCGATATTATAGTAATGCAATTTTGCCCCATTTTCTGCAAATATCTCAATCGCTCCAACGTATGCTGAGGCCTCCTCATTACGCCTGTGGTCGCACAATAATAGTGTAGCTTCGCTATCCTCCTCCGCCACAACAAGGATACGTGGGAAGGTAAGTGTATGGCTCGTGCCTTCGGCTGTAGGGTAATGGATGATATGTAGTGGAGCGTCAAGATGTGTACCTCTGCGGATATAAAAGACGAATAAATCGTCGGCGAAAAGAGTATTCAAGTGGGTCAAAGGGGCCCTACTAATGGATGGGGATTGATTGTAATACTGCTTGGCTACTTGGGGATATGTCTCAATAAAACTACTGATTGAGCCTGCAAAAAAACCATTACTATGTGAAGTCGTTACAACCTTTCCGCCTATAATAAATGCTTGATGAGCGTCTGGATAGGTGAGTCTACAAGCATAGTTATTTGCGTCCTCCTCAGATGGTGCGGGCTGAGTATTGATGCTCCAGCCATGGGTAAGAGCATCATCGATTTTGAAGTGCTGATAAGCTTCTTCTCTATAAATGGGCAAGCCATTAGTCTGCAAATAGTCAATCGCTTTAGGGCGTGCATCATTAAGCAATTGTGAGCGTCCTATGTGCCGACCCTCGCTATATTGCTTGAGAAAAAACTGAGCTACATTTTGCTTAGCTCTCTTTTTGTCTTCTGATTTCATCATACCACCTCACTCGCTTTGCTGCTCTTCTCTAATCCAATCGTAGCCTCTCTCCTCAAGCTCTAACGCCAGTGCGGGGCCACCTGTTTTGACGATTCTGCCATCCAATAGTACATGCACAATATCAGGCTTAATGAAGTCTAAAAGTCTCTGATAGTGGGTTATCACAATAGATGAGGTCTGTGGAGAACGTAAAGCATTAACCCCATGAGCAACGACCCTTAAAGCATCGATATCTAGACCTGAGTCGGTCTCATCAAGGATAGAAAGCGTAGGCTGTAATACAGCCATCTGGAATATCTCGTTTCTTTTTTTCTCACCTCCAGAGAAGCCAACGTTAACTGCACGCCCCGTGAGCTCTGATGTCATCTCAACTAACTGCTGTTTTTCTCTGATGAGTTTTAGGAACTCGGACGCACTCATTGGGTGCTCGCCACGTGCTACTCTCTGAGCATTAACCGCTGTCCTAAGGAAATTTACCATACTGACTCCGGGTATTTCAACGGGGTATTGAAAGCTCATAAAGATGCCTGCTTGGGCTCGCTCCTCGGGTGACATCTCTAATAGGTTGTGACCATTAAAGGTAACGCTTCCCTCTGTGACCTCATATCGAGGATGCCCCGTCAGGACATTAGAGAGGGTGCTTTTCCCAGCTCCGTTAGGTCCCATAATGGCATGAACCTCACCAGGATTAACGGTTAGGTTGACGCCTTTTAGGATTGTTTTTTCATCTATCTTGGCATATAACTCTTTGATCTGTAACATATATCTTATGTTTCTTTTATTTATCTATTAACCTACTGATCCCTCTAATGAGATGGAGAGGAGTTTCTGAGCCTCCACAGCAAACTCCATTGGGAGGTTATTCATAACTTCCTTAGCGTAACCATTGATGATGAGACCGACGGCCTCCTCAGTGGGGATTCCTCGCTGATTGCAATAGAATAACTGATTCTCGGATATCTTAGATGTCGTTGCCTCGTGCTCAATGATACTTGATGGATTATGCACCTCTGCGTAAGGGAATGTGTGGGCTCCGCATTGGTCGCCTATCAAAAGACTATCACATTGTGAATGATTTCGAGCGTTCTTAGCTTTGCTACTTACTTTGACAAGACCGCGATAGCTATTCTCGCTATGACCGGCTGAGATACCTTTAGATACTATCCTACTGCGGGTATTTTTCCCGAGATGTATCATCTTAGTACCCGTATCTGCCTGCTGATAGTTATTGGTAACAGCAACGGAATAAAACTCCCCTACGGAATCGTCACCCTGCAAAATGCAACTGGGATATTTCCACGTGATAGCAGACCCTGTCTCTACTTGCGTCCAAGAGATCTTTGAGCGATCGCCACGGCAAATACCGCGTTTTGTCACGAAGTTATAGATCCCGCCTTTACCTTCTTTATCCCCAGGATACCAATTCTGTACCGTAGAGTATTTGACCTCAGCATCCTTCTCGGCTATGATTTCTACCACTGCTGCATGCAACTGATTATCATCCCTCATCGGAGCAGTACAGCCCTCAAGATAGCTCACATAAGCACCTTCATCTGCCACAATGAGAGTACGCTCAAACTGTCCCGTATTCATCGCATTGATCCTAAAGTAGGTGCTAAGCTCCATTGGGCAACGCACACCCTTAGGGATATACACAAAAGAGCCATCAGAAAAAACTGCAGCATTGAGGGCGGCAAAGAAGTTATCCCGATATCCGACGACCGACCCTAAGTACCTCTTAACAAGCTCTGGATACTCCTTAAGGGCCTCACTAATGGACATAAAAATTATACCTTTTTCGGCTAAGGTATCACGGAAAGTCGTACGCACAGATGAGCTATCTACAACAGCATCTACTGCATAACCAGCAAGGGCCTTACGTTCATTCACAGGTATGCCAAGCTTCTCAAAGGTACGCTCAAGCTCGGGATCCATTTCATCGTTTGCCGACTTCTTTTGCTTTGGCTGTGCGAAATAAATGACTTCCTGAAAGTCTATCTTTGGTATCTTAAGGTGCCCCCAGTCAGGCATTTCTAAGGTTAACCAATGATGGTAAGCCTCCAATCGACGCTGAAGCATCCACTCTGGTTCGTTTTTTTTATTAGATATTAACCTTATCGTTTCGTCTGATAGTCCCTTAGGAATATATTCGGTGGCTACATCGGTAGTCCAGCCATACTGATACTCCGATTGCGTTACTTCGTCTAAAATATTATCTATATTTTCACTCATCATACACCACTAATTGTGTCATTTGGAGTCGTTGGTTCGTTAGGATTAAGATGCTTCTCGACCTCCTTTTTTATTAACAATCTTGTCGGCAATATTGTTTCTCCAATTTGTTGTATTTCTGGTGCAATTGTGCTTTCTTTAGGCAAGCCGTCCCAACCATATCGAGGTGACAGTGCTGAATAAAAGTTGAGCAAAATGACCATGATCATCGTCGTAACCACTAATGATAGCAGACTTCCAGCAACCTTGTTTATCTTACCAAGTGCCGATCCTATCCCCTTTAAGAAGAAATGAAATAGTAACCGACTCAGAAATAATACGAGAACAAAAGAGAGCAACCAAGTGACCCAACCTGAGACCAAAGTAAGACCTTTATTGGCAAAAAGATCGATAAGAACAAGTGAGGCAGGGTCAGCGAGTACCCAAGCTAATACGATTGAACCCAACTGGATTGCCTGAGAAATAAAACCGCTCCTATAGCCCCGTACTAATGATAGCACCAAGAGCAATAGGAGCGTAATATCCAACCAGTTCATGACTGATGTATTCGTTTTGTATCGTGATTATAGCTTTCGCTCTACCTCGATTTCCTCGTAAGCTTCTATCACATCGCCTACTTGCACATCATTATAGTTGACGATATTCAAACCGCATTCCAGACCGGCGACAACCTCTTTTGCGTCATCTTTGAAGCGTTTGAGCGAACCTAATTCTCCAGAATGAACGACAACACCATCACGTATAATCCGCACCTTGTCAGTACGCGAGACCTTACCATCCAGCACATAACAACCTGCGATCGTCCCGACCTTGGATATCTTAAAGGTCTCACGCACTTCAATATTAGCTGTAATGCGTTCCTTAATATCAGGAGAAAGCATACCCTCCATCGCTGTTTTCACATCGTCAAGAGCATCGTAGATGATAGAGTACGTACGGATCTCCACACCCTCATTCTCTGCCAATCGTTTTGCACCTTGGGCTGGACGAACTTGGAACCCAATCACAATAGCATGGGAGGCTGACGCAAGGATTACATCGCTCTCGGAGATTTGCCCTATGCCCTTATGAATGACATTAACCTTGATCTCGTCTGTCGATAGTTTGACAATAGAGTCGGACAAAGCCTCAACGGAACCATCCATATCGCCCTTTACAATGATATTAAGTTCCTGCACATTACCCTCTGCAATACGCCTACTAAGATCCAATAGAGAGGGCAAATGTTGAGTGCGTTCACGTTGTTCACGTTTGAGCTGGCTACGACGTGTGGCAATCTCTCTTGCCTCTTGCTCAGTGTCGAGGACATTCATTACCTCACCAGCTTGTGTAGCCCCATTTAAGCCTAATACCTTAACAGGCTCCGATGGACCAACGGAATCCACATTCTTGCCATGCTCATTAAATAAGGCTTTAACACGACCATAATTAGCACCTGCAAGTATGAAGTCGCCCACGTGGAGTGTTCCCTCTTGTACCAGCACTTTCGTAGTATATCCTCGTCCTTGTTCCAAAGTACTTTCAAGCACCGAACATACAGCCTTCTTATTCGGATTGGCTTTGAGATCCATCATTTCAGCTTCCAACAGCACCTTTTCGAGCAATTCCTTAATGCCAATATTCTTCTTGGCGGAAATTTCTTGACTCTGGTATTTACCGCCCCAATCCTCGACAAGGTAATTAAGATTCGCTAGCTCCTCCTTAATTTTATCTGGATTAGCATGAGGTTTATCTATTTTATTAATGGCAAAAATTATCGGTGTATTGGCAAGCGAAGCGTGACTAAGAGCCTCCTTAGTCTGGGGCATCACACCATCATCAGCTGCGACTACGATGATCACAATATCCGTTACCTTAGCACCTCTGGCACGCATTGCTGTGAACGCCTCGTGCCCCGGTGTATCAAGAAGTGTGATCTTACGACCATCCTCAAGTGTAACACTATACGCACCAATATGCTGAGTAATACCACCGGCTTCTGTAGCAATCACATCGGCATTTCGGATAGCATCGAGGAGCGATGTCTTACCATGGTCGACGTGCCCCATGACTGTGATGATAGGAGCTCTCGGTTTTAGATCTTCCTCATTATCCTCCTCGTTTTCGATCATATCAAGGACCTGAGCTTCAACATATACGGGGGTATAGCCGTATTCATCCAGAATAAGGTCTATCGTATCTTTTTCTAGTCGCTGATTAATAGAAACCATCATCCCGAGGTTAAAACAGAGCATAATAATATCGTTTACAGGGATGTCGATCATCTGAGCTAAGTCATTCGCAGTAACGTATTCCGTAAGCTGAAGTGTCTTATCCTGCATCTGTGCCTGCTCCTCGGCATCCATTTCGCGTCTATGAGCTTCACGTTTCTCCTTACGGTATTTTGCAGCTTGCGTTGTGCCTTTACGGCGACCGCCCTGAATGGCTGCCATCGTTTCCCTAATCTGCTTTTGGATATCCTCCTGAGTAATTTCGGGCTTTTCCTCAACCTTTTGTTTGCGTTTAGCCTTTCTTCCCTTTTCCTGTTTTGGCTGAGCTTTATCGTTGCGACGATTGCTGTTATTACCGCTATTATTCGCCTTGTTGTCTGGTTTTTGGTTGTTGTTTTTGTCTTGTGGCTGAGACTTTTGAGACTTCATTGCCTCTTGTTTCTGAACCTGATTTACATCAACCTTGCCACTACGTATACGTTTACGTTCACGCCGTTTGCTACTTTTTTTCTTCTCCGGCTGAATGGTAGACAAATCGATTTTGCCTACTACCTTAACTGCTACATCGGGTGTTCCAAGACGTTTAACGCTCGTTTGTTCTTCGTTAGTCGCTGTATTTGCTCCTACAGAAGGTGCTTTCTCCTCTTCTAAATCCTGCACATTCTGCTCTTTCTTCTGACTACTTGGTTGTTCTTTTGGTTCAGTTTTTGGAGCTTCTGCCTTAGCCTCTATAGGATTCGTTTTGCTACTCTCGGGCTTTGCCTCCACCTCCTTTCTGACTTCTTTTTTAGGGGGTTCTGGCTTATGCTGTGCCTGCTTCTGATGGCTAATCTTTGCTTTTTCCTCCTGTTGAGGCTGCACTTTTACTTGTTCTTTTTTAGGCATAACCTCTTGATGCGTTTCCATTTTTGGAGTCTCTTTTGGAGTATTAGCGACTTTAGGTTTTACCACGTTCCCTTTTTTATCCAACTGCACCTTGCCTAAAACCTTTAGTCCACCCTCTTCCTCCTTATTGGCTTTCTCCACAGGCTTAACTTCATCATTAGATGCCTTGGACTTGCTTTCTTGAGAAGTCGCAGGTTTGGTATAGCTATCATACAAGTTTCCGCGCTCTTTCTCAGACATTTCCTTTCCGAATTCGCTAATAACTGACTTCAGTTCGTCGTTATTAAGCTTGCTATTGGGGTTGTATGACTTATCAGGATTCTTTTCTGCCAAATAATCGAGAATGGGCTTGAAGCCTGCACCTAAGTCTTTAGCTATTTTCCGAATGTTTATAGTAGACATATCTCTCCTTTCCTATTTTCTCTATTACTCCTCCTCATTATTATCATTGGCAGTGGGTTCTAGCTCTTCAGCGGGCTGGTAATATCGTGGGTCACGAGCTGGAAGGTGCCCAAACTGGCTTTCGGGCAATTCGCTATCGTCAAACTCTGTCATCAGGATCTGAATAACGTTCTCCACAGTACTTTCCTCAAGATCTGTGGCACGAATCAAGTCCTCTTTTGAACGACGGAGGACAGACTTCGCAGTATCGCATCCGATGCTCTTGAAAGTATCGATAACCCAACTATCAATCTCGTCATCAAACTCAGTAATAAAGAGGTCAGACATATCCATATCTTGCGACTCATCGCGATAGATATCAATTTCGTAGCCAGTAAGCATACCGGCGAGTTTAATATTTTTGCCTCCCCTACCTATGGCTTCAGAAATCTGATCCCTCTTGAGGTAGACATCAGCACGTTTTGTTTCTTCATTAAGCTTCACCTCCATATTTTTTGCAGGAGCCAAAGCTCTCTGTACGAATAGGACCGGATTAGAGGTATATTGTACCACGTCTATACTCTCATTACAAAGTTCACCCACAACACCTTGGATACGGCTACCTCTAACGCCCACGACGGCACCCACAGGATCAATGCGCTCGTCGTAGCTCTCAACGGCTACCTTAGCCTTTTCTCCAGGTATCCGAGCCACAGCTTTAATAGTCACGAGACCATCTTGCACCTCAGGGACTTCACGCTCAAAGAGGCGAATCATAAAGAGATCAGAGATACGGCTTAGGATAATCTTAGGGTTGTTATTGTTGTAGTCTACTTTTTCAATAACGGCACTTATGCGATCGCCTTTCTTAAAACGATCTCTGGGGATAGCCAGGCTTTTAGGCAAGATAAGTTCGTTCTCATCCTCATCCAAAAGTAGGATCTCTTTTTTCCAAACTTGGTAGATTTCGGCACTAATCATCTCCCCGACACGCTTGCTATAATTGGCATAAAGAGTATCCTTTTCGAGCTCCATTACCTTGCTCGAAAGCGACTGTTTGAGGTTGAGGATAGCACGACGCCCAAAACTCTCAAACTTGACTTCGTCGATAAATTCTTCGCCAGCCTCCAAGTCATCTTCGCCCATTTCACGGACTTCGCTAATCGACACTTGCTGCATAGGGTTTTGCACTTCCCCATCCTCTACTACGATACGCCTACGCCATATCTCCAAGTCTCCCTTGAGGGGATTCACGATAACATCAAAATTATGGTCGGTGCCAAACATCTTTGCGATAACGTTACGCAAAGACTCCTCCATCACCTTAACCATCGTATCTTCGTCGATATTCTTCAGACCCATGTAGTCCGTGAGTGCACTAACGATACTCGTTTCTTTCTTCTTTGCCATAAATCTAATTCCGCCGTTAATGTGTCAGTTGAGTTTTACCCTATATTATATCCGCAACAAGTATGTTGCCCGTTTAATCTCGTCAAATGGTATCTGTATATCGTGCGAAACAGCACGTTTGCGACGCTCACCCTCCGGCTTCTCCATAGAGGTTACCTCTAAAAGAATGCCCTCACCGGTGACTTCCTTTAGCACCCCTACCATCTTTTTACCGGCACGCAAAAGCACCTCTATCTCCTCTCCGATAAACTTCCGGTACCTCCGAACGCCTACCAAAGGAGTAGTAAGCCCGGCACTTGAGACTTCCCAATCATAGTCATCGACTTCAGCCCCAATGCTATCCTTGATGTGATTAGTGAGAGCTACTATCGTATCAATATCCAGTGACCGGGTATCGTGATCGACCTCCACCACCACATGATTACCCGCTTTTATCTCGGCGAGTGTCAGAAAAAGTCCCTCATGCTCTTTAGCGAAAGCCTCGACAACCTGCTCAATATCTTTAATCTCTATCATCCTAATAAATATACACAATGATGAGAAGACTGACTCTGAGTCCCCTCATCAACCATTCCACCGCAAAGATACTAAAAAATGTAATAATTCAGAAACTCTTTTGCAAAAGGGCTTGGCTCCGGCCTTAACGTTGTTTGGTAAATAAATGGGGAGATACCCACATAATCAGATATCCCCCCTCTACGTCACTTTATGATAAGAGTGCTACACGATGTGTCGTGGTCATATGTCTACGGGCAAATATACTAAGTATTAGCACGAAAGATATATTGACACGCTCTGAGTAAAGATCACTCTACAGGGTTACCACCCTCAGCCGGATTCTTTGGCTTTTCCTCACTCCCTGCTTCGGGTTTGGTACTTGCCTTACCGGTCAATTCTGCCTCAGTGAGTGAAATAGCATTGACAAAAGTATTCTCCCTTAGCTTACCAAGCATCTCCTTACCGGGGGTATAGCGTACCTTTGCACCCTTGATAAGTTCGGGCTTAAACTCCTTTATGGTAGGAGCCGACTTACAGGAGATACGCATCGAGAAACTACCTAATTCTCCGAGCTGCACCCCAAAACCATTCATCAGATAGTGCATTGCTGAGATGGAGAGGGCATCTAAGACAGCCACCACGTCGGCTCGGTGTATCGTACAGCGGTCTGAGATATCCTCCGCAAGCTCCTTAGTGGTTATCTGACGTATCTGCCGAGAATAAGCCACAGCTACCTTAGGGGTTTTAGCGTTAGGGATTTTGTTTTCGCGTTCATAAACATTGTAGATAAGTGCCATAATAATAGTCATTAAAAAAGTTTTATTTTCCATTTGTCATTAGTCGACCTCCACCTCACTAATGCGAGGATAATGAGGGTAAGCATTAGTCCGAAAAGGACTAATGAAAAGCTATTGAGTGCATATTCGTGCGGTCGCTCAGACGTCATTACGACTTCACGAGTACTACTCTCCTTTTGTAAAGAATGGGCTTGTCCCTCCCACTCTATGGAGTAACCTCCGGTGGCGACTTCCTGAGCATTGTCACCCTCAGTAGGTATAAGGGCTGACCATTCGCCGGTATTACGCGTGGTATCAGTCTGCCATCCCTTAGGGATTGGTGCATCTTCAGAGTGCGACACTGAGGGGACATTACCCCACCACTTAACGGTAATCCGCTGACGCTCCGTTGCCGATTCATCCATAGCGATCGACGCTTGCTCTGCCGACATTTGTGCCGACTTCTGCATGGTCTTGCACGAAATCATTAAGAGCGAAAGCATCCCCACAGCACCTGCTTGTAGCCACCATTCACTGCCTGTAATGCTCTCGAGCCGCATAGTCAATCCCAATCAATGCTCCTACGAAAGTCATCACCTCGCCATATGCAACCAGTACACTTGTGTCAATCTCGCCTATGGGCATCACCCAAAAACCCATATATAAGAGGGTCATCCCACAGCCAATAAGCACGAGAGCAAGTGCCAGACGTTGTTGTTGGATATTCCTATTATTCATACCATTTAGTGTATAGTGACCATCCTACCATTACCTAAGATACGCCTATATGGAGACTCCATATTGTAGAGCTTGGCATCAAAGCATGGGCAGACCTTCACCCACTCATTAGGCGTAATGATACCATCACCATTAAGGTCAGGGCTAAGGTCTCGATGCCCCACGACCACAGCATTGGGGTAATACCGCTTTAAGGCCTCCATCAATAGCCAGAGCGTCTGCCGTTGTGGAGCGGTACGCGTGTCACATGGTGAGCCGTGGCTATCTAATCCGCCCTCATAGCACACCCCGATAGAGTGCAGGTTATGACCTCGGGCATGAGCCCCTACCATCTCCGCCGGGCAAAGAGCATACAATAGCCCATCCTGCATCACATAATAGTGGTACCCTGCAGTGGTGAATCCTCTCTGCTTATGGTCTGCTATTAAATCTTGCGGAGTATAATGTTGCCCTATCTTAGTGGCACTACAATGCACCACAATTAGGTTGATCTCACGTTTCGTAGCTCGCTCCAATTTCTCCCAATGGGTCACCAAACGCCACTCGGGGGATACGCCATCCGTTTTAAGTTTCGTATAATCTCTTGTCTTCATCGTTATATAGTTATTGAGTAATACCTATTTCTCATTTGCACAGCAAAGGTACTATGGGCGATAGGGGTGCTTGCACCTTAGTGAGCCTACGTGAGACTTACAAAGACATTCAGCCATAAACGTGACCATTGAGTGCCGATATTCCTTTAGCAGATGACGGATGAAAGAAAGAAATGTGTGCCATCCTTCCTCCAAAAGAATGGGTACACATTAATGAATCCAATAAATCAGAGTAATAGTCTATATTAAAGTTTTACTTATACGGCAATAAAAAAGGTACCTGCACGAGATACGTACAGGTACCTTATGAGTGAAATCACTTATCTATTTTTTGATGGTAACCTTTTTAAGTATTAATTGCCGTTGTCCAGAAATGGGCTTAGCGATATCTGTTGCTAAGATTAACGTCTCTTTGGTATATTCAATAACCCACCATTCATCCTCAAGATTACCAAATAAATAGGTTTTATCAGAGGGTCTTATAGAGATTAATTTTTCCTGACTTGTCGTGTACTTAAAATCGCATCCTATCTTAAAATGTTCAGCCACATTATCATCTTTATTCAAAAAAATATACTCACCCCTCTTGTCGTCATAAAATGACACAGAGATAGGATGACCTTCATCGCCACGTGAAACATATGTCCCTTTCCATACAGTAGTCTGAAGGTCAGCAAGCGTTAGAGGCTTTTCTTTTTCCGGTTCAGGAATAGTTTTATTATCGTCCGGGCAATCACAATTGGGCTTACAAGAGACAAACATCGTACTTGAGGTCAACAATGCCAAGAAAACTATGAGGAATGAAACTTTTTTCTGTATCATAATGCTATTATCGTTAAATTGTTAAGAAAATCATTTTCAAACTCTGTTTTTACAATATTACGGAAATTAGAACTAAAGCTCCTGTTTCTATTGAATTTTGTAGAGATCTTCTCTACGTATTCATTGAAAGAACAAAACGTGAAAAAACTCGAGCTTGACTCGTAGATGTTTTTGACCGCGATGATATCCTTAAGTTTTGCATCATTACTTAAAGCATCGATGTCGATAACTCTAAAAGTCGTATTCGTTGCACTTGCAAACGGGAAAGAAAAAGCTTGGTAACCCATGCCGAGATTGCTGTCTACTGATGATAACGACATAGGCTTTACCTCCTCTAAGAAGTTGGCTTCTAAGGGGATGAAAGGGACCGTCTCCGTTAAAGCATTCCCCCTTAGGGGTGAATCGTTAACTTCGACCGTTGTGCTTGCAAATTCTTTCTCTGCCGAATCAATAGATGAGCATCCGGCGAGCAGGGCAAGAGTGCAGAGA
This sequence comes from uncultured Porphyromonas sp., assembly GCA_934364985.1. Taxonomy (GTDB): domain Bacteria; phylum Bacteroidota; class Bacteroidia; order Bacteroidales; family Porphyromonadaceae; genus Porphyromonas_A. The sequence goes on from CAKRMU010000007.1 coordinate 73,226, forward strand.
CCAAATCCTAACGCGACATTTACTTTCATAACAAGTTAAACAATAATAGATTATTATATCAGTTATCTTATTAATATCCTTATCTATAATGTTTCAACACTATTAGATCGCCTCCGCTACAAACATACATAAAATTCCTAATAAAACAAATTTTATGAATAAATAATTTAACCACGCTTACGCTACCACGTTAAGTCTCCTATTGGCACAACAAAATATGATTTATTTAACACTGCTATTTATTTCTCTTTTGGCTTATTATGCAATGTCTATTAGCGAAAAAAATAAAGCGTGACCACGCAATAGAGGAAGGGCTGCTCCTCTGATTATTCGTGTTACTCTTCCCTTGCCATAGGAAACAAATAGACGCTTTGCAATCGCAGTCAAATTGTCAGGAGTAATCCCATGCCACTCTATCACACCTCTACATTCATCAAAACAGATACCCTAAATAAACCAAAGCGTATTCAGGGTATCCGTCGAGACAAATACCTGATATTTGTCGGAGCGAATACCAAGTATCCTCTAAAATGGCTTTCAGACCGAAACAGACAAGGGCAGCCCCTATCTTATGACCATCCGTAGGTACAAATAATTCTTAATACCAAGGTTTATTGACCACAAAATGTTATATTTGTTGCGTCATGTGCTAGACCTGCACTTGTACGCATATTGAAAAAACCATGTTTTTCATATCTAAAACACAAATAATAGATGTATAGACGTTTCGGATTAGGGAGTATCGTAGGAGCATTAGTGCTATTGCTATTCAACTGTTCCTCTTGCTCCAAACAGAATGGTGGCGAACCGCCGGTGAGTTTCGAAAAAAGCTTAATCGTAAGAAGCAATATTGAAGGGCTAAGAGCTAAAGAGACCTCGTGGGACGCCGGAGACAAGATCGGTATTTATGTGGTTAATAGTGGCTCGGCTATCGGAGCAAGTAACATCTACAATGGTGCCGACAATAGGGAGTATGTCACCAAAAATGCCGATGGGCGTTTCAGCCCGGTAGGTGACGGGATCAGCCTCGTACCCGGTCAGCGAGTTGATGTATACAGCTACTACCCCTACCATAATGTGGGGCAAAATTATACACTTGACCTCAACATCAGCGACCAGAGCGACCTCTCAAAAATAGACTTGCTCTATAGTGGCAACGTCAAAGGGCTAAGTAGTCAGCGACCTATTGCCGACCTTACTTTTACTCATCAGCTAAGCCAGCTTCAGGTAACGGCTAAAGCAAACGAGGGGGCGGATATTAACGGGCTTGAGATAATTGTAGGCGAAGTATTGACAAATGCCACCTACAGCCTCGCAGAAGGTAAGATCACCCACCTTGCAGATAGCAAGGCAAGCATAAAGATGTACCACGATAGCGACGATAAAAATTCGGTTGTACGGCGTGCTATCCTACTACCGGGGCAGAAGCTCGAGGGTCTCGTGTACACCTTCAAGTTCGGCGACAAGAGTTTGACCTACACAGAAAAGAATACGACGATCCTCGCCCCTGGTACAAGAGCGAGTAAGCTCTTTTTGTTAGATGAAAACACCGTCAAACTCATCGGTGCGACGATAGAGATCATTGACGAGGGCGAGGGCAGCACCAAGCAGATTGTCGAGCAAACCGCTATCTCTGTACCGGCTCAGCCCAAAGCCCCATCAATAGTTGAGGTCAAAGCTATGAGCAATGAGGTCTGGACAGCAACGACCGATGCCCCCTTTATTCACCTAAAGAATGCAAAAGGGTCAGGGCAAGGATTCCTCACCTTTACCGTAGACGAGAACACTGCGTCTGCACCTCGCACCGCGACGATTGTCGTCACAGGCAAGCGTAATACCACCTCTGCTCTAAGGAGCGAAAGCATTAGGACAGCCACCATTACCATTACCCAAGAAGGGAATGGAGGAAGTACCGGAACCAATAAAGCTTACTATATGGAGCAGGTGATTATCAAGAGTGGCTACATGCAGGATGTGATCATCCAGCAACACGATGCTCCGGACAGCTGGTTTAAAGGTGGCACGACGCCGGGTGGGAAACGCCGTAACTATACCATCTACTATAGTAAAGACAACATCCAGCCTTATATCATCGCATTCCCTCTATATAGAGATTGCATAGGAGATACCAAGCGTACAGAGGCTTGGAATTATGATCCCGAGATTGCAATACAATACCAGCCCAATCTTAAGTCGTCATATAAGACAGGCTATAGTCGTGGACACATGCTATCAAGTGGTAGCCGTACCGCTTCACACAATCTCAACGAGACGACATTTTACTATACCAACATGGTACCACAAAATCAGAGTCAGAATGGTGGTCCTTGGAAAAGTTTAGAGGAGCTGGAGCGTACTTGGGCACTGAACGGAGTAGACACCCTCTACGTGGTCTGCGGACCTATCCTATCAGGAACTACCGAAACCGTTAGGGATCGAGATGGTAAGACGATCCCTGTACCTACCCACACTTGGAAGGCGTTCCTCAAGAAAACCAAAAATGGATATAAGTCCATCGCCACAAGGATGCCCAATACCAGTGCTTGCGGACAGTGGAAAAAATACACGCTGAGTGTCCGGCAGCTCGAGAACGAATTAGGGGTTGTCCTATTTCCTCAACTACCTACCGAGGTAGCGGCTTCGGTAAAGAGCCAAAATAATACATCAGAATGGTAAGATATATCATCACTAATTTATAATAGAAAAATATCATGATCAAATCAGTTTCGAAGCTTAGTTCGTTATTACTCATGGGCGGATTGCTCCTTGCATCCTGCCAGAGAAGCGGTGACTGTGGTTGCGATATCGTCAACCCTTATGACGCACAAAAAGGCAACCTCAAAGTAGCCTCTAACATCATCGACCCTGCCACTCGTGTAGCAGGTAACAACTGGGAGGTATCCGACGCTATCGGTATTTACGCAGTGAAAGGTGGCACAGCACTCGCTGACGCCAACGTCATCACCGACGGGGGTAATAAGAAGTACACCACAGCTAAAGCCGGTGCTACGGTCAATTTTACATCTACCGAAGGCATCACCATCCCTGCTGATGGCAACGTGGATATTATCTCTTATTACCCATACAATGCCACTATCAACGGGTACAAACTGGCATTCAACAATAGCGACCAGAGCAATCTTAGTGCTATCGACCTATTGTACTCCAACAACCAAAAAGGCATCTCTAACCAAAACCTACAAGCCAACTTGGTATTCAAGCATGCCCTCACGCTCGTAGAGTTTGATATCACAGCAGAGAGTGGCTTGACGATACCTGCCGGAGCTACAGTGGAGATTAAGGACGTGATGGTAGATGGCAACCTTTCGCTCGTTGATGGTGTCGTAGCAACAGGGACAACCAAAGCCACCCCTAAGGCAACGATCAAAGCCAATGGTGCTAACTTCCAGGCTATGATGATCCTACCTCCACAAAACCTTAATGGGAAAGAGGTGGTATTCACCATCGATGGTAAGCAACAAAAGGCAACCCTTAACCTTACCGAGACCAAACAAGGTTACAAGTACATCGTTAATGTCAACTACGGCAAGAAGTCCGGCATTCTTATCATCGCCGGAGCTACCATCGAGGACTGGAAGAATGGCGATACCGACACTATCGTTATCGGGGGTGAAAATACCCCTGTGCCTCCAACCCCTCCAACTCCACAACCAACAACGGGTACACTCCTTTTCCCGGGTAGTAACTTTGACGACTTTGCCGCGTTTAAAGGTTGCCTTAACAACTTCGGTCTAAAGACCTATGCTACCCAAGCAGACGGCGGTAAGACAGGTAAAGCCCTTCAGATAAAAGGCACACCGGAGAAAAACGATTATGTCTTTACAGCTACAACAAAGACCGCTTTCCCTGCCGGTAGCAAGGCTATTACATTCTACATCAAGGGTAAAGTAGCAGGCAAGTCTATGTCCTTTAACGTTTACACAAGTGATAGAGATTACAAAGTCTTTAACTTAGGTGACGTCAATGGTAGTGGCGACATCAAACTGGACACAGCTGAGAATAACCAGTATGCCGGCTCTATCGACACCAAAGGCGAGTGGGCAAAAGTCACCCTTAACATTTCAGGTCTTACACTCAACGCTTCAGGCAATATTTTTGCCGTAAAAGTAGGTAAAGGTGTAGCATGGGACTTAATGATTGATGACATCACTATCGAGTAAATCATTGCCACGCTATATGGCAAAACTAAAATAACAAGGGGAAATAGTCCTATGGGGGTGCCCCCACGTGGCATCTTCGTAGGACTATTTTAATTATGACAAATGGCGAAACCTCTCCCCGCCGTGCTTAGAAAAAACTATTTAACAACTAACCATAAGAGATATGCATAAAATCACTAAGCTACTTGCCTTCGCAGTGACCTTGCTATCGCTTACCGCACTACCCCTCCTTGCTCAAGTAGGGGACAACGGGCAGACGATCCTCAAAGGCATCGTCCTCGATAGTGCTACACAAAAAGCGATAAGTGGCGTACAGGTGACACTCGTAGGCAATAACCAGCAGACAACATCCGAGGCTGACGGTAGCTTTATATTCTATAACCTAAGGGCGGGTAGTGACCATCTGGTGCTCACTTCTGCACTATACGCCACGCTCGAATGCGAAATAAAAATCAAAGGCAATCAGACCAACGACGCAGGTCCCCTACTACTTAAGCAAACCACGATGCGTGATAACGCACACTTTGCCGGGATAGTAGATAATATCGATCTTGACCAAATTGATGACGAAGGGGCAGGTCAGTCCGCCAATACTATGGTCATCTTCTCAAACGACATCTATCTTCAGAATGGAGGATATCAGTTTTCGCAATTCCGTCACCGCAACCGTGGCTACGATAATACCTACGAAGAGCGGTACATTAATGGCATAAGCTTCAACGAGGGAGTGCGGGGGGTCTTCAACTATTCATCCATAGGTGCCCTCAACGATATGACACGTAACGGTAACCGCATTAACTACATGGGGGCATCTCCATTCTCGTTCGGAGACCTCGGCGGTTCTGAAAATATCAATATGCGACCTGCCAATTACACTCGTGGCGGTAAGGCAACCATTTCAGGCACAAACCGTAATTACTTCCTCCGTGGCATCCTAAGCTACAACACCGGACTTATGGATAACGGATGGGCTTTATCTGTAGCTCTCGGAGGGCGTTATTCCCACGAGGGAGCCATCGAAGGAGTATTCTACAAAAACATATCCTATATGTTAGGAGCCGAAAAAGTCTGGGATGCCGGCAAGCAAAGGATCAGTGTTATCACATTTGGATCGCCGGTCGAGAGAGGACAGCAGGGCTCTTCGGTAAACGAAGCTGTGCGATTAGTCTGCAACAATACCTACAACCCCAACTGGGGATGGCAGAATGGAAAGAAGCGTAATGCCCGAGTCGTCAAGAGCTGGGATCCTACTCTCATCATCTCACATACCTGGAAACCATCCTACACGACTACCCTCACGACAGGCATCGCAGGTCACTATAACCGATACGGCAGAAGTGCTCTTAACTGGTACAATGGTGCGGATCCACGCCCCGACTACTACCGATATCTACCCAGTTACTTTGAGGGTAATCCCGACGTCCAAAGCTTCTATGCATACCAGTGGAGAAAGGGTATTATCTCGCAGATAGATTGGGATCATCTCTACGAAGTCAATCACTTAAATAACCTTTATGGCGATGGCTCCGCTGTCTATATGGTAGAGGAGCGTCGAAGTGATTTGGGAGAATTTGCCTTCAATAGCACACTTAATACCTATCTATCTCGGGAAGTAGCTCTCAGTGCAGGTGTAGACTTTAAGTACTCTTATTCGAAACAATTCAAGACCGTGGACGATCTCCTCGGTGCCTCGTACCTGCAAGACAACGACAAGTATGCTGAAAGAGACTTTGCCGGAAATAACCAAGTCGTGCAAAACGATCTCAATAAACCTGGCAGACGCGTATGGAAAGGTGATGTCTTTGGTTATGACTACCGATACCACATATACAGGGCCGGGCTATGGGCTCAGAACGAACATAAGTATGCCAATATTGACCTCTACTATGGTGCTAAAATAACCTTTAACTCCATACAAAGGGAGGGTATGATGAAGAATGGTAGGTATCCCGATAACTCCTTTGGCAAGGGAGACCTCCACACGTTTATCAACTTTGAAGGGAAGTTTGGTATCACTTACAAAATCGATGGACGACACTTCCTCACGATGAATGCCTCGTACCTAACACGACCACAACTCGAACGTGCGATGTACGTATCCCCTGATATCACCGACCAGACTGTACCTAATCTCAAGAGCAAACAGGCAGCTAACATTGACCTTAATTATATCTTCTCTACCCCTAAGGTCAAAGGTCGCCTCTCTGCATTCTATACCGGTTTTTGGGATGATATGCAAAAGGTGGCTTACTACGATGATATCCAGAGGACCTTTGTACTGCATACTCTCTATGGTGTGAATAAGGTACATCGTGGACTTGAGTTAGGCATTGAGTACAAACCTACTGACGCCCTAACGCTCCGACTTATCGGCACTACGGCACAGTATTATTACAATAACAACCCCACTGGTGTTATGAATAGCACCAATGGTCAGATACAGAATAAGGAAGAGGTCGTATATATGAAAAACCTTTACTTAGGGGGTATTCCACAGATGTTGGGTACCTTCGGAGTAGGTTATTTTTACAAGTATTGGTTCTTCGATATCAACCTAAATGCCTTTGGCTACAACCACATTGATCCAGCCCCTATACGTCGGCTCGCGTCTAACTATACTAATGTAACGCCTCCCGGAGTGCCCGGGCATGATCCAAAGCAGTATGAGGCATTCCTACAATACACGACACAGGAGCGTTTCGACCCAGGTATGACTGTAGACCTCAGCATAGGTAAAATCCTCTACCTCAAGAATAGGGATAGGATCAATTTTAATTTCTCTATCTCCAATCTTCTTAATAAGCAAGACATCCGCACCGGTGGCTTTGAGCAAGGGCGTATCAACCTTGATCACCCTGAGCGATTCACGAATAAGCACTACTATATGCAAGGGATTAACTTCTTCCTGAATGCAAGCTATAATTGGTAACCAAGATAATATAAGACGAGAATAATATATGAGACTAAATAAGCTAACATTTATAATCCTCTCACTCGTGGGGCTATCCTTGGCATCCTGCGAGAGGAAATACGATGCACCGCTTCTCACTGAGCCATCTGTCGAGGTGGGGAAAGAAGGTATGCTTACCATCGCAGAATACAAAAATAAATTCTATAAAACACCTGAAAAAGAGGGTCGACTCATCGAGGAAGATTTTGCCATCCGTGCGGTAGTTGTAGGCAACGATGTATCGGGTAATATCTACAAACAAATCTACGTACAAGATGCTACAGGTGGCATCTCTATCGGTATTGATCAGAATAACATCGGCAATGACTACCAAGTAGGTCAGGAAGTATTCATCAAGCTACAAGGCTTAGCAGCTACCTCTTATGGCGGTCAGGTGCAAATAGGAATGCAGAAAACCCAGAGCAATCGTATCCCCTACGAGATTGTCAAGAAGCACATTCTCAAGGATAAATGGCCAAATCTTGAAAAAGCACAACCCAAAGTCACCACCATCGGCGAATTGAATGATGCGATGGTCGGGACTCTCATTAAGCTTGAGAATGTCTACTTTGTGCTGGGCGGAGAGAAGCCATTTGCCGATCAAGCATTCAATAATATCAATCGCGAGCTCAAGGATCCTAAGGGCAATATGCTCTATGTTAGGAATAGCAAATATGCTACATTCGCCAATGATATTATGCCTAAAGGCAATGGCACAGTAGTGGGTATCCTCTCAAAGTTTAATAACGATTATCAGCTGTTTATACGCACATCGGACGACTGCTATGGTTTCACCGGCAAAGATCCGGAGATAAATGGCGGTGACACTCCTACGCCACCTACGCCACCTACAGGTAGCGTTATTTATAGCGAGATATTCGATAAAGGCTTCGGCAAGATGACCACTCAGGATGTCTCTGGTGCACAATCCTGGAAGATCAATGCCACTTATAAAAATGTCAGCATGGCCGGCTTTGACGGCACCAAGTCGCAAGCTAATGAGGATTGGCTCATATCTCCGGTTTTCGATCTATCCGTAGCTAAGAGCATGAGCATAGCCTTTCAGCACACTATTAATAAGGGTGATGCAAGTAAGATGAAAGAAGAGCAGACCCTCTGGATTACCGATAACTTTACCGGCGATGTCAAGACAACGACTTGGACAGCCCTCACTATCCCTACCTACCCTACTGGCAGTGACTGGAAATACGTCCCTTCCGGCGACATCCAAATCCCCGCAACATTGCTTGGCAAAGGTAAGGTAGTATTTGCCTTTAAGTACACCTGCACTGATGCCGCATCCGGCAACTGGCAGATCAAAGAACTCAAAGTAACGAGCGACGGAGGGAAGCTTGCCGATGGCTCGACACCTACACCAACGCCCGATCCTAAACCCGATCCTAAACCCGAACCAGACCCACAACCCACACCTGCCGGGTTACTATTCCCGGGAGCTGATTTTGAGGATTGGACAGCATTTACAGGGTCCCTTAACACCTTCGGAATAAAGGACTATGCCACTCAAGCAGATGGTGGAAGGTCTGGCAAAGCTCTAAACATCAAAGGGACGCCTAAGGGTAACGACTTCGTCTTTACTGTAGTAGCGAAAGAGACAAGCCCCAAGACCGGCAATACCATTACGCTATATGTCAAAGGCAAGTCAGGCAAATCCCTTTCGTTTAATGTCTTTGGTGATGGTGGCGTCAAGAAGGTATTTAACTTAGGCGAGGTCTCCAATTCATCGGATGTTAAGCTCGAAGTTGCAGAGAATAACCAATACACCGGTGCTGTCGATACTAAGGGACAATGGCTGAAAGTATCCCTCAATATCGCAGGGCTAAAGCTGGCTACATCCGGCAATTTATTTGCCCTCAAAGTGGGCAAAGAAGTTGCTTACGACATCCTCGTTGACGATATCACCATAGAGTAAATCCCTAAAGAGCTATGAATACCATTAAATATCATTGGCACATAGCGTGGACACTCCTTGTGGCAATATGCTTAGCAAGCTGTGGCTCAGCTAAGCATACCACACAGGAGAATGACGGCAAACAATATGCCACTTACGCTATCTCCTTTTATAATCTTGAGAATCTATTCGATGCTCAAGACGACCCCAATAACACCGGTGATGACGACTTCCTCCCCACCGGTCCCTACAAATGGACACAACAGCAATACGAAAAGAAGCTCGATAATATCGCCTATGTTATTAGCCAATTGGCAAGAGAGCACACGCCTTATGGTCCGGCTTTTATAGGAGTCGCTGAGGTAGAGAATAGCCACGTCCTTGAGGATCTCGTACAGCGCGAGACCATCAAAACGTCAGGGCTTAAGGTGATACATGCGGATGGTCCTGACCGCCGAGGTATTGATGTTGCCGCCCTCTATAATCCTAACATTTTGGACTTTGAGGGGTACGAATATCATAGTTTCGAATGGGACGAAAACCCAGACTTCGTCACACGCGATCAGCTCCATGTGTGGGGTAAGATTGCGGGCGAGAGGGTACACTTTATCGTACTTCACTGGCCATCAAGATACGGAGGCTATAAGTCCAATCCCCTCAGAGAGGCAACAGCCGGTCTCACAATGGAGATCATCAATGATATCTATGCCAATGAATCGGATGCTCGCATTGTCGTGATGGGCGACTTTAATGACGACCCCACCAATACGAGCGTTACCGAGGTACTGAAAGCCAAAGAGACCCGTAGCGAAGTGAAATATCAAGAATTGTATAACCCCAGTGCTTCGCTATTCGCTAAAGGGATAGGCACGCTCGTGTACCAGAATAAATGGAACTTCTTTGACCAGATGATCGTCAGCCATGGTTTGCTCTCAAAAGAGAGTCCACTTAGGCTCTGGAAAATGGAAGTATTCAATAGAGACTTCCTCATTACTCAAGAAGGCAAACGAAAAGGATACCCCCATCGTACCTTTGACAATAACTCCTTTATCGATGGGTATAGCGACCACTTCCCTGTACTCCTTTACCTCGTCAAAGAGCAGTAATCAGGTACCTCAGAAACGTTTCAATGCCCTTTCATAGATAATATAGAGCATTGCACACGCACCGATAAGTGAGACAACGTCTCTTTGAGGATCAAGTATTTGTAGTCCCCGATCACGTAAAGCGATGATTGGGGACTACAAATATATTGTGCCTCATTAAAGCTAATGAATGCACGAGACGAAGTATTGCAAAAACGCCATACAACCAAGGGCGGAGAGGATTCCCTAAATCCATCAAAACAAATACCCGGTATCCGCTAAGAGAAATACCGGGTATTCGCCGGAGCAAATACCTGGTATCCGTGAAGTACCATAGCACTAATGACTTTCGATAAGAGATTACTCCCGAGTACAATATAGGCTCCGTATCCTTTTCATAGGGAACAATAACATTATGGATAAGGGAATACGGAGCCTACAAACAAAGTATTGGTTAATAAAGCCACACTAATTTAATGGTTCATTGATTGATAGTGTCAATTATTCAGTTGTGGTTATACAGTTTTCAGTTATCTCCCACGGAGAGCCTTTATGCCCTTACACGGCTTCGGCGTGAGGCACACTCACCCGCTTTTGGTACCGCCTACACTGCTCTAACCTATCGTATCCGAGCATGATACCGAGCATAAAATCCTCCTCAGGAGTATACTGACCAAGTGGCTTATCTCCCCCAATATGTCGGATAACATTAAGGCAAGAAGTGTCACCAAAAAATACGTTGTACTTAGAAGGTGTCACCTCTTGGAGGATATAATCTATATGACGGCACGTCAGCCATTCCTCCACTTCGTCCTTCATTGAGGCATTAAAAGTATAGAGGGCAAGGCTCCTAAGCTTTTTACGATACTCGTAAATAAGATGGGACATCACTTCTATAGTACTACTCATAACGTCTGCAATCTATAAAGACGATTTAAAGGACCCAAGCCAAGCGTTTAAGCGCTCACTGGTGAGGTCATCCTCGTTATCAACATCGAGAGCTAAGCCCACAAAGTCGTCATCAACTATCGCCCTAGAACTTTCAAAAGAGTAGCCATCACTCGAGACACTTCCCACGATCTGACAATTTTTCCCTGTAAAAAACTCATACAACTCACCCATACCATCGACGAAGGTATCGGAGAAACTTGAGGAGTCGCCTAAGCCAAAAAGAGCTATTTGCTTTCCCGAGAGGTCGGCACTACCAAGGCGATCTATCATATCAGCCCAGTCGTCCTGCAAGTCTCCACATCCCCACGTAGAGGTGCCTAAAATGAGGAAGTCAGGAGCAGTAAAGTCTTCCGCACTACAATCTGCGACGTTTTTTACTTCCGGCGAAAACTCGCCAAGGCGGTTCGCTATTTCCTCAGCAACAGACTTGGTATGGTCGGTACTTGAGCCATAGATAATTGCGATCTTTTTCATCTTTTCTTACACTTATAAATATTATATCATTACACATCAACGACAAGAGTAACCATTTCCTATCGTTACGATGGCAAAGGTAGAGAATGATATAAGGCAATACAATACCTAAAATTTGCTATTTTAGGGGTTTCGTTCTACCCTATTTCAGTAGGATAAATGGAGTCTTGTTTATCTACTATCTTCCGTCTAAAAGGGGTTTTAGGCAGTGCATTAGGATGTACCAAGATCAGTAACGCACTAGTGAGAGGCAAATAATATGTATATTTGCAAGTGATACTTTGAGCATCATAAGTGAAACTATAGAGATCTGACGTTTTATGACTTGGGATATCAAAAAGAAAGTACAGAGACTAAATCAATTCTTTTATAAAGATGAAGAGGAGCCCGAACTGAAGCTGATACGCGTGACAAATAAAGATCAGCTCCGTGCTTTTGTACAATTTAATATAGACCTGTATAGCGACTGTCCTTATGCCATCCCAGACCTTATCAATGATGAGATAGGCACTCTCTCAAGGGAAGGGAACCCAGCTTACGAGTTTTGCGAGACCCAGTTATTTATGGTGCTAAGGGGCAAAGAAGTAGTGGGCAGGATTGCTGCCCTCATCAACCACAGAGCTAATAAGACTTGGGGTAATAACAGAGCTCGCTTTGGGTGGGTAGACTTCATTGATGATAACCAAGTCGTAGATATGCTATTTGATGCCGCAGAGGGATGGGCTCGCGAAAGAGGATGCACGGAGATACACGGACCTCTGGGCTTTACCGACCTTGACAAAGAGGGCATGCTCGTAGAGGGTTTTGACCAAATGGGTACCATGATTACCATATACAACTACCCCTATTACCCTCGGCAGATAGAGCGTCGCGGTTACATTAAGGATATCGACTGGCTGGAGTACAAGATTTTTATACCCAAGCTAGTGCCTGAAAAACATGCCAGACTAAGCCAAGTGGTACGTGATCGATACGGACTTCAATTGCTAAAATTTGAAGACAGAGATGTCTTGGTCAATAAATATGGCAAGGCACTTTTTGACCTTTACAACGAAGCTTATGCCCCACTCTATGGCTTTACAAAGCTTAATGAGCAGCAAATAGATATGGCGATAAAGCACTACCTACCACTCATTAACCTCGACTTTTTGAGCGTCGTCGTGGATGCCAATGATAATATGGTAGGCTTTGGTATCACATTGCCCAGCCTTGCAAAAGCTCTACAAAAAGCACAAGGGAAGCTATTCCCCACCGGCTTTATTCACCTACTGAAAGCACTCAAATCTAGCCACCCGGAGGTGATAGAGCTACTACTGATCGGAGTGAAACCTGAATACCAAAAAAAGGGAGTTACTGCCCTTATCTTTGAGGACTTGATACAGGTGACTAATAAATATCAGGTCAAATATGCTGAGAGTAACCCTGAACTGGAGACGAATATTAGCGTTATGCTTCAGTGGAATTACTTCAAAAAGATAAATCATAAGCGGAGAAGAGTATACATTAAGACGCTATAGAAATATAGACACAGAGCAAACGGATGGAACAAGAGTACAGAGATACCGACATCAATAACGAGCTAAAAGACAGCACCATACCAAACGTATATAAAGACGATAAGGTGGTGACCCTTGACCCTATGGAGCATATCCGGCTACGACCAGGTATGTACATAGGGAAGTTGGGCGACGGTACCTCAAAGGATGATGGTATCTATGTCCTCCTCAAAGAGGTTATTGATAACTCTATCGATGAATTCACTATGGGGTTTGGCAAACAGATACATATCACCATAGAGGAGGAGGAGATGCGGCATGTCTCTGTGCGGGACTATGGCAGGGGTATTCCGCAAGGCTCTCTCGTCAAGGCGGTGGGAACGATGAATACCGGTGCTAAGTACGATAGCGATGTATTCAAAAAAGTAGTGGGGCTGAATGGCGTCGGGCTAAAAGCTGTGAATGCTCTCAGTAAACGCATGGAGGTGTCTTCATTTAGAGATGGCAAGGGGAAAACAGTCGTTTTTGAGCAGGGCAAATTGGTCAGCGAGTCAGCCCTCTTTGAGACTGAAGAACGCGACGGGACACTCGTTAAGTACACCCCGGACGAAATATTATTCAAAAACTATCGTTACCAGCAGGAGTACATCCACGAGATGCTGAGGATGTATGCCTACCTTCAACCGGGTCTTAAGCTTACCCTCAATGGCAAAGCCTTTGTCTCTAAAAATGGACTCATGGATCTCTTAGAGGAGAGCATGACAAGTACCCCTCTATACCCCATTATCCATTTTAGTGGTAAAGACATCGAAGTCGCTATCACCCACTCCACGCAGTATGGTGAGGAATACTACTCTTTCGTTAACGGACAAAATACCATACATGGTGGCACTCATCTATCGGCATATAAGGAAGCTATCGGGCGTGTCGTGAGGGATTTTTTTCAGAAAAATTTCGACTATAATGACATTCGCTCCGGCATCACAGCTGCCATAAGTATTCGGATACAAGAGCCTCTTTTTGAGAGCCAGACAAAAACGAAATTAGGCTCCAAAGAGATCGAAGAGGGAGGTATCTCTATACAGAAATTTGTGGGCGACTTCCTCAAAGCCCACTTAGATGACTATCTACATATCCACAATGAGACAGCCGATGCTCTGCTCAAAAAGATACAGGAGAACGAACGCGAACGAAAAGCCCTTGCGGGTGTCTCAAAAGTCGCTAAGGAGAGAGCCAAGAAAGCCTCGATACACAACAAGAAACTCCGAGACTGCTCACAGCATTACAATGATAGTAAAGCTGAAAAGGGCGAGGAGACACAGATTTTTATCACAGAGGGATTATCAGCCAGTGGTAGCATCACACAAAGTAGAGATGCAGACTACCAAGCCGTATTCTCTCTGAGGGGCAAACCGCTCAACTGCTATGGTAGGAAAAAAGAGGTCGTCTACGAGAACGAAGAGTTTAATCTCCTTCAAGCGGCTCTCAATATCGAGGACAGCATCGACAATCTGAGGTACAACAAAGTCATCGTCGCTACCGATGCCGATGTCGACGGGATGCACATCCGACTGCTCATCATCACCTTTTTCCTACGTTTTTTCCCCGAACTCGTCAGGCAAAATCATGTCTTTATCCTCGAGACACCGCTATTTAGGGTGCGGGACAAAAAGGATACTAAGACCATTTATTGCTACGATGAAGCAGAGCGGGATAAAGCGATGCAACAATTGGGAAGTGGATGTAGCGTGACTCGGTTTAAAGGACTTGGCGAGATCCGACCCGAAGAGTTTAAGGAGTTTATTGGCGATAATATCCGACTGGATCCCGTTATGATGAAAAAGGAAGATAACGTGCAGGAGCTATTAGAATTTTATATGGGCAATAATACTCCCGACCGTCAGGACTTCATTGTCATGAACTTAGAGCCAGAGGAGGTATAGATGAAAAGAGTAGCGGTATATGCAGGTAGCTTTGACCCCTTTACGATAGGTCATGCCAATATCGTGCAACGAGCCCTTGAGATAGTAGACGAATTGCATATCGTGGTAGGTGTAAATATCACCAAAGCGTGTTTCCAGCCTTATGAGACGAGAGTAGAGTCTCTTAAGGAGCTTTATCGAGGTGACGATAGGATTAAGATCGTAACTTATGATGGGATAGTGGCAAAATATGCCAAACAAATAGGGGCAGTACTCATCCGAGGCATTCGGAATGTAGCTGACCTTGAGAGCGAACGCCAGCTTGCCGAAGTCAATAGAAAGCTCTTCGGTATTGAGACTATCTGCCTATTTTCCGATAGTACGTACAGCTACGTAAGCAGCTCTTTAGTAAGAGAGCTCGCGACATTTGGCGAAGAGTATTCAGAGTTTATTCCTAAAAGAGACAATAGATATGGCTATTAATTACTATGCAGAGGGCGTACAGATCCCCCCATTCCGCCGAAGAGAAGTTAACACTTGGATCAAAGATGTAGCCGAGGAGTACGGCTACGAGGTCGGGGATATCACTTATCAATTTTGCGACAACGAAAGGATCCTGGATATTAATAACCAATACCTTAAGCACGACTACTACACAGATATTATCACCTTTGATCAAAGTCGTGAAGGGCTTCTTTTCGCGGATATTGTGATTAGCCTCGAAATGGTCATGCTCAATGCCGAAGAGTATAATGAGGACTTCCATAAAGAGCTACTTAGGGTGATCATCCATGGCGTTTTGCACCTTTGTGGCATCAATGACCAAACCGAAGAGGAGGCACGTGTCATGCGAGGTGCAGAAGAAAACGCACTGGCAATGCTCCCTAATGACCTCTCTGAAATGTGGCGTAAGTAAATAACCCACTGACGACAAGATGAATCAACTACCTCTGTTTCCGGAGAGGTATTCACCGAGCCTCCTACCTACAAAACCTGTGTATGAGGATACCCTTATTATGGCTATTCTCATCATTTTCGCCATATCTGCCCTATTATGGGCAAATAGTAGAAGGAAGACTCAGCACAAAAATAGGGGCGTAACGATAGCATTGATCGCTTTCTGTAGCCTCCAGACATTATTTAACATCGGACTAATATACGCCAACACCAGACAAGGAGGTGAGGCTAATTTTTGGCACGATACCACAATAGGAGCATTGGGAGGGCTGATATATTTTGTGGTTTTTACGCTGTTTTACCTATTGTCGTGGTGGTTATTCACCCAGAGCGAAGGCGTAATCAGGTGGTTTCAAAACTACTTTGAGGCTTGGTGTATACTTGGATTTGCTCTCTATATTCCCATCATTATAGCAATAGGAGGCTGGCTAAGTAATGACTCCTTTATCTACTCTATATCAATCATATACTTGCTTTATCGAATCACAATAATAGGGAGCAGCCTCAGGGTATTTCAAAAACTGCTTAAGTACCCTTTGCATATTATTTTGTATCTTTGCACCTGCGAAATAGCTCCGGTGCTATTTATATTTGCGTAATTGATTAGGTCAAGTATAACATTATAATGTCACAACAAATCAAACGAGTGTTGGTATCTCAGCCAAAGCCTACTAATAGCAAATCGCCCTATTATCAGCTTATGGAAGAGACGGGAGTGGAGATAGTATTCAAGCAATTATTCAGCATTGCACCTGTTTCGGCACGAGCATTTAGAGATCAGAAAATTGATATTTTAGAGCACACAGGTGTAGTACTTAGCTCTCGTGCAGTAGCAGATCATTTCTTTCAATTGGTCAAAGAGCTTCGCATTGATTTACCAGAGGACTTTAAGTATTATTGTAGCTCCGAAATCATTGCTACCTACTTACAGAAGCACATCGTTGTGCGAAAACGTAAGGTCTTTTTTCCTGAAAAGAATGTCGGTGTACCCGATCTCATCTCGCTCCTTATTAAGTATAGCAGTAAAGAGAAGTTCTTTATCCCTATCATTATGGGGCAAAAAGAGCATCATTTTGAGGAGCTTGATGCTCACGACGTTGTTTACACTGCAGGTGCTACAAGCCAATTAGAATACACTAAGATTACGGCTGAAGAGATTGATGGATACGACTTACTTCTATTCTTTAGCCCTAATGGGGTGCAATCGTTATTCGCCAATATCCCTGATTATTCTCAGGGGGAACAAATGATCGCATGTCTGGGCGAGGGTACGCTCAAATCCCTTGAGGAAAAAGGGCTAAAAGTGGATATCGCCGTACCTAATAAGGACTTCACGAGCATCAATGCTGCGTTAGAATACCTCGTGAAGTCTGGGGTAAAGAAACATGCATAGTTTTACATTGGGCAAAGGGAAAAGAGTATTCCTTCGCAATGAAATACAAACGCTTTTCTCTTCTCGAGTGGCATTTATCAGCTACCCTTTTCGGGTTGTTGTCGCGGAAGAAGAGAGGACACTTGAACCTCTAAAGATGATGGTCTCCGTGCCTAAAAAGCGACTTAAGCACGCTGTAGATCGCAATAGAGTGAAGCGCCTTACTCGGGAAGCATTTCGGCTGAATTGCAGTCACCTAAGAGAGAGTATTCCGGAGGAGACTTGCCTACTGATCGGCTTCATTTATATCGGAAATGAGGTCAAAAGTTATACTACGACGTCACATGGCATCATGGACGCTCTGGATAAACTCGCCCTTAAATACCAGACTAATGACAATGCTATTTAGCGGACTCAAAAAGTGTTTGGTATGGTTACTTCTCCAGCCTATATACTTCTACAAAAGGTATATTTCACCTATGCTTCCCCCCTCGTGTCGCTTTACGCCCACTTGCAGTACCTATGCCGTCGAAGCCTTAAAGAAACACGGGCCTTTCAAAGGTCTACTCTTAGCCATCTGGAGGATACTAAGGTGCAACCCTTGGGGAGGCAGTGGCTATGACCCTGTTCCCTAAAAGAGCATTGATTTATGACACCATACCTCGACTTCCATACCCATGCCAAAGGTTGTGAAAAATACACAAGCAACCACGAGGTAGTCGTCATTCAGTCTCTACACATCTCCGAAACACCCCACCCGAGAGCCGACTATGTGACCATCGGGATACACCCAATGCTACAGGGAGCAAAGCAGATCTTAGAGAGCTACAAAGAGGCACCGAGCAAAACCATAGACCATCTACTCTGCATCTTCAGCTCCAGCAGTACCCCGGTCATAGGTATCGGAGAATGTGGCTGGGATATTCGCTCCGAGCTATCCCTCGCAGATCAAAGCCGGCTCGTAGAAATGCAGATAATCATTAGCCGAGAGCTTCGGTTACCGATGATCTTTCATATCGTAAAAGCGTGGCACCTATTACTTAGTAAAAGGAAGCAAAGTCACTCTGTTACTCCGTGGATCGTCCATGGATTTCGCGGACGTCATCGATTATATTCCCAGCTCACAGATGCGGGCATCGCCGTAAGCCTACACCCACTATCTGCAAGCCCCTTTTCAGGTAATTTCTTTTTAGAGACAGACGACACCCCCACGAGCATTATTAAGCATTATAACGACAGAGGGTACGATACCGAAACCGAGCGATGCCGACTTATTAATCTTTTTTACAACACCTTTGGTCTAACGTATAGATAAAAAAGGTATATTTGTGGTACCGAGAGAAATGAAGTAATATAAACGACTACAAAAAATAGAAGATTATGAAAAGTAACGACGGATTTAATGTACTCCTTGCTTTAGCGATAGGAGCCGGTATAGGTGCAGCTATAGCTTATTTCTCCGACGCTCAGAAAAGAAATGAATTCATAGATGATATGTCGGACTACGGCGAAAAGGTGAAAGGGGATCTTAAAGATACCTATTACGAAGGTAAGATTAGGGCTCGCAAAGCCAAAAGAGACCTCTCTCGCTATATGGCTGATGTCAAAGACGAGGCAGGGCAAATCTATGATGATGTCCTCTCGTCGGCAAAAGACTTAGGCAGGAAAGCCAAAGAGACCGCTAAGGATCTCTCAGATCTGACTGAGGAAGAGCTATCAAGTCTAAAGGATGCGGCTCGTCAAGAGGCAGAGAAATTAGCGAAAGAGTAAATTCTGAATAGTGACCACGGAGCCAATGGGTAGCTTCGAGAAGTCACGCACAAACAGGAGAGAAAGGAATCGGAACTATTGATCCGATATATTTGTAGGTGGGTGGCTCTAATTATCGCCGATAAGGCATAGATAGAGTGGCTCGCCTATTTTCACATTCTCATAGTAAGAAAAAGACAGAAACTGATTATTATGCCGATAAATAGCATTAAGGAAGTTTTGGAAGAGATAAAACTCGACCTCGTTGACTTCTTTCAGACTAAAGGCGACCTTTTGGAGCTAAAGATAGCAGAAAAAGGGTCCCCAATATTAGCTAAAGGGATACATGGTGGCATCCTTATCATATTGCTCATTATAGACTTTGCCATCACCCTACTCACCGCGATCTTTGCCCTCGCATTGATATTCATAGAGAGCGACACACAAGGCTTTGATATCGTACGGAGCATGACGTTTGGTGGACTATGCCTCTTAGGGTTATTCCTCCTCTTAACCATCATCATGCTCTGCCTAAAGAAGAGTATGACGGGTAAAATCAAACGCCAAGTACTCACAAAGATCATAGACCAGCAGGAGGAGAGAGAGAGGAATAAAGCCATGCGGGTGCCTTCAGCTGATATCACTGAGACCGAGCACCTACCCACAAATGGCACCATAAGATTAGAGAAATGAATAAAGCGATAAACACACAACAAAGACTGCAAGAGCGTCAAAATCTATTAGAGCAACGTGCCTCAATGCAGTTAGATAGAGCCAAAGGCGGATTATCCTACCTACGTACAGACGGACTGAAAATATTGGGGGCAGAGGTCAGCAATAAGCTCACAAATAAAGTGGCTGATAGCTCACCTATTATAGGTAAAATTCTCAGTCTTGTCGGCGGAAACTCTGGCAATACTAAGAGCGGAAATACCCACAGAGAGCCAATAGATATCGATCGACCCCGAAGCAGTTATAGCACAAGAGAGAGGCGTAGTGAAGATAAGTCTTCTGCCTTCCTTAGTATCATCTCTGCCTTACTCCCCTCACTATACACCGTCGGGGGGATGAAGCTACTATCCTCAAGCCTAAAAGGAGGAGGGAAGATATTGCGTACCATAGTGAAAAGAATACTTTTCAAAAAGAGGAAATAATGCCCCAAATAGATTGCTATGTAGCATAATATCCTATATAGCGATAATTAACTTAAATAAATTAGGTAGCTTTGCATTGGAGAGCCAAAAGTAGTTACCTATCGACTTGCTCACCACCCATCGAATAATAAACAAACTTTATAATAAAAACAGATATTGATATGATTAAGATTGGCATCAATGGCTTCGGACGAATCGGAAGATTTGTATTCCGTGCATCCACTATGAGAAATGACCTTGTTGTCGTTGGCATCAACGACCTGCTACCTGTCGACTACTTAGCATATATGCTACAGTATGATACAATGCATGGTCGCTTTGAGGGTGAAGTTTCGTACGACTTAGAGAAAAGCACCATTACCGTTAATGGCAATACCATACGTTGCACACAGGAGCGTGATCCACACAATCTGAAGTGGGACGAGATCGGTGCTGAGTATGTGGTAGAGTCTACCGGTTTATTCCTAACCGGCGAGAAATCTCAAGCCCATATCGATGCAGGGGCTAAGTACGTAGTGATGTCGGCACCTTCAAAAGATAGCACCCCAATGTTTGTGGTAGGTGTTAACGAGCACGAGTATAAAAAAGGTACCCCTATCGTAAGTAACGCCAGCTGTACGACCAATTGCTTAGCACCTCTTGCTAAGATCGTTAACGACAAGTTTGGTATTAAGGATGGCCTTATGACTACTGTCCATTCAGCCACAGCTACTCAGAAGACCGTCGATGGTCCTTCTATGAAAGACTGGCGCGGCGGTCGTGCCGCCGGGGGCAATATCATCCCATCAACGACAGGTGCGGCTAAGGCAGTAGGGCGTGTTATCCCTTCACTTAATGGCAAGCTCACCGGTATGTCGTTCCGCGTACCTACTTTAGATGTATCGGTTGTTGACCTCACCATCAACTTAGAGAAGCCGGCATCATACGATGAGATATGCGCAGCTATCAAGGAGGCATCAGAGACTACAATGAAAGGCATCATGGGGTACACCGAAGATGCAGTAGTATCGAGCGACTTCCTTGGCGATACACACTCCTCAATCTTTGATAAGGCTGCCGGTATTGCCCTCACCGATAACTTTGTTAAACTGGTATCGTGGTACGATAACGAGATCGGGTACTCAAATCGTGTCCTTGACCTCATCGCAACCATGCACAAAGTTAATGGCTAAAGCCAAGTAATTTAGAAAAATACATTTGTATAAACGTGCCTAATGGGTTAACCATTAGGCACGTTTTCTTTCACCTTAGGGGGAATACAAAACAAGCGAAAGAGTGCAAAGACGTTATATAGGGAGGGGCATCATGGGGGGGGGGGATATCCCCAAATATAAAAATAGACCGTGTGGGGTTGTTACCCCACACGGTCTATTAGCTTATATGATTTTTAAGTCTTCTACGTAAGTAGTCGTCCTATCATGCATCAGCTTTCATATCAATCGCATGATCGTTAGCGGCATCTGTCTGATATTCATCAACAGTCACAGAGAACTTGACAGGATTCAATACAGGCACACCCTTATCTGGATCCGGATGGGTTGGTGGGGTTACTTTTGGATTCTTGCCTGGATCCTCGATAGGAGTGGTTGGTTGTGGTGGGTACCAGCCTGCACCATCTCCAAATACAAAGGTGTAGACGTATGTCGTACCTTGTCTCCAACGTGCATTAAATGGTATGGCAACCTCACCGGGATAACTAAATTTAGTTATTCTACCAGAAAACAGTTTGTCCCAAACTTCCGTACCATCCTTGGCCGTCTTTTTTTGATAAATATAACATTGAACAAGGAAGTAAGCCCCCTTCTTTTCATTACGAGGGTCAGTAACAGGATCCCATCCCGTTACCTCCTGAGGAAGTACCTGTAGCCAAGAAGCCTCGTCTGTAGATATCAACTGAGCCTCATCCGTTTTCCCTTCGAGAGTCAAGAATCTGCCTTGTCCTCTGGCATTAATAGCAGAATACTCAGTAGTAGCTTTAGTGTACGTAAAAGAATCGTCTACAAGATTCCATTTACCCCAAGTAGCATCTTCTTCAGTTTGATAGTGGGTATCGCTTGATAAGTGCGTTTTAGTAGTTTCCTCCGGGAAAGTAAAGGTACCTTTACCTTTAATGTATGCAATACGTACACTTGCGATTTCGATCTTAAGGTTAGGATTGGTATTCTTAGCCTTAAAGAGGATACGAGAGGTAGCGTGACGGAAGTTAACCTCCACAGGAGTGTTAAGGTGCGCCAAAAGGTTCTCATTTGCATTCACAGCATAAATAGGATCCTGCTGATCTTTTGACTCATAAGGGATTGTGAAGTCCTTGATCTGCTTGTTGGTATCAGTTACCTCAACGGTAGCTTTAGATTTTGTAAAATCCAAAGGTGCATAGGAGTAGAACGACAGAGCATCATTTGTTGGCCAGAAGTAGGTATGCTCTGCCTTCCAGGCACCACCGTCCTTAGATACTTTCTCATTTTGAAAGAACGTACTAAGTCCAGTAAAAGCGGAGGTATTGAACTCGGTAAGTCCGGCTGTAGTATGGTTCTCTGCGGTACGTAATGACTTAGAAGCCACAGGTGCGAAGGAGATAGCATTACCCTCCTTTACCTCAACTACAGAATCCTGCGAGCAAGCTCCGAGAGCCAATAGAGCAGGAATAGCTAAGTAAAAAATCTTCTTCATAAAAAATTGTTTAACTATCAATTACAAAAACTTATTATTATCTCATATATTAATCAGTGGAGTATGATATCCACCTCTTCTGTTTGCCATTCATCGATGATCGGATCAAGACCAGAGTCATCCTCAATAGTCGGAGGAAGCAATATCTCATCTATGATGATCACGATGTGCCAAGGGTCCGGTGCAGTGCGGACTTGATCCGTAACATCATATCGGCGATGTATCTTCTGCCCATCCTCCATGACGAAGTAAAGGTCAAGATAGTGCTTACCATCCGCCTCAGGATGCCTAAACGTATTGAAGTGAGCATAGAGATTGCTTTTTTCTTTGTCGAGCACCACTTCGAAAGGAAGCGTTGCTTGCTCGTCCCCAGGTCGGCGAGTCTTGATATTGATATCCGGACTCATCCCCGTCAAGGCACCTTTTGCGTCACGAGCTCTATCAACACCGATGATATTCCGACCGATAACCGTTACGTCCCCGACATATTTCTGAGGGTAAAGCGTGAGTACAATCCCCTCATCCTCAATATCCACTAAGCCACACTTATTGCCTTTAGCGAGCTTACAAAGGTCACAGGCGTCACTCACAACTTCAAATACTTTGCCATACGGACCTCCCCACATCTGCTCGGGCGAACCTACAATTCTTTGCTTGTCGGTTTCGCCACCTCGCGGAGCCGTCTCAGCGGCCTTGCCAAAAGCATTACGGGATAATAGCTGACCGGACCGCGTAAATGCGTGATGCTTCGTGAAGCTCTCAACGTCACCGAAAAGGTTCAGCTCCGTGTCGTTATTATAAAAAAGCACATCATAATGACCCACCGGCAGCTCAATCACACCACCATATTTGCCTTTCAAATCGTACCGAAGTGGTTTGCTCCCATCTACGGGATAGAAAAAGAGCACCATCCCCTCCGGATCAGCTTTCTCAACCACTTGCGACCAATCAAATACCACTTTGACCTGAGCTTTATTCGAGTCTCGGTAGCAAAGATCCTTATGCTGGCATGAAGAGAGCCCCAGCATCGCCACAAAGAGGGTGAGCAAATAGCTATAATTATATCTTATTTTCATATCCGGCGTCTTCCTAAGCCTCATTTCCTGACATTAACATTGTCGCAGCCGATAAGCCATACCAATGAGATCTCAGCCTTAGTTGGACCGAAATAGTGTCGTTGCAATGTAGCTTCCCACATATAACAATCCTTGTAGGGGGTATACTCTTTGTACTGACCTCCGAGGTAACCAAGCCCGAGTGAGAAGTCGAGGTTAAGTCGTTTGGCAATAGGTAAAGAGTAGCCGTAGGACAGCCCTCCTCCATACGTCCATCTGTCGCCAAGGTACCCGGTACCGCCGAGCTCAAAGTCGTAGGTTACCAATTGACCATAAACGCCCAAGTGGTGACCTGTCAAAGGTTTACGCCGAGCGGCTTTACCGAACCACCAACGTAGCTCAAGGTCACCGCCGTAAGTCCTCCAGTACCAATGTATATCATCATTGTGCCACCAAGCGTACATCCAGTTTCCCGAGAGTGACCAATTCTTACCGAGGTATATCTCCACCCCCGCATTTGGAATGAGTGCCGCATCGTACAAGAGATTGGTTTTGAGAGCGGCGAAGACAGGAAAACAAGCACGTGTCTCTGTAATAACGACCGTATCACGATAGATAACAGTATCAGGGATACAATGATGATCCACGATAGGCACCAAGTCCTCAGCAGGTGCGGGCTTAGGCATTTGCTCTGCATAAGTCACACGGATCTGAGAGCCACGAAGCTCGGGGAAGAACTTCCGATACATATATTGATAAGGGGCACCTCCCTTAAAGCTACGTACCCTACGGAGTTGCTCCTCATCAGGCATCACCTTTGCATCGCGATATATCCCCCTAAGGAGATCAAGTGTCTCATCTCTGTATGGGAGATTAGGATCGTCCTCAGCCAATCGGATAAGACCGCCCCAGTCACGTCCTAAAAAGAGTACCTTACCCATGGTATCAGGGAGGATAACACCCTGACCAAAGAGGTACTTATATAGCACATCGGCACGACGCTCAGACAGCCCTTTATTGATCTTGACACTACCCTCAGGCGATGCCCCACCCTCAATGGCGACATCCAATAATGTGTACTTTTCACTACCGGTGATATTACGCAACCTCTGCGAAATGCTATCGAGAGCCGCCTTATTACCAAACTTGTCGAGATCTAAAACGGAATACCCCTGACGGAAATGTATCCGCACAGAATCCTCCTTTACTTCCTGAGCAAAAAGCTTCCCACCACAAAAGAGAAGCATTAATGCCATAGTGAAAATAGTTTTTTTCATACGTAGTATCAATATAATTGCATCGCAACCTAATCTTCCTTCGCTACAAATGTAGCAACGACTCTTACTCTCCCCCTAAAAAACCACATTTCTCCCCCGCTTAAATGACCATTATTTATGGTAAAATGGCATAATCACACGAAAGAGACAAGGTATTCCATAATTCATTTGCAAATGTACCATTTTTTTTTTTTTGCACAAGTGTACATACTTACAAATATATTATATTAACCTATTATTAACACTTTCCGACTAAGAATATAAAATAAAGACGAATAATACAAATGGGATATGTTAAACCGAAAATAACACTTGATTCATCCACACATAGTGGACTAAATGTATAGCCGTTATATATTGAAGCAAAGGGCGATAGCGACTACTTGGGCAATCATTGCGGCCATACCCAAAAGAGGATATACGGAATACGCCTCAACGGATATAGGGAATACGCACCAACGAATTTCAAGTATCAGCCGTGACGAATACCAGGTATCCATTTTTCACGATATCCCGTGACACTTAAAGCGACATTTGGGAAGTGGGGGATTCGCTACAATGGTATTCTGTCAGGGCATAAAGAAGCATATGGCTACCTGCAGATAGATAATACTATCGCCAGGTAGCTGTATGCTCCCAAAATATTATGGTTCTTCGAAAGGGCAATCACCCTAAAAAGGCTTCGACTACATTAATAGCATAGTCGCCTAAATGCTCATATTCATCGATGATATCAAGGTAATAGACAGAGTGCTGGTAGGAGTATTCTTTATTCTCCAAATCCTTCAAGTTCTCCGCTAATAGGAATTTATGCTTGATGTTTAAAGCACTCTCAAGATCCTCCGCTTGTAGCAGTATGTCGTTGCCTTTAAGGTTCGACTCAAGGATTTGTACCGTATTCTCGAGGATCTTAGTGAGCATATCGTGAAGCTCTCCGAGGTGTACAGAGAGCCTGTCATTAGGCGGAATCCCATCCATCATCATCCGCTTGAGGATGCGGGCGAGATTGAAACAGGCATCGCCCATACTCTCTATTTCGCTTGAGATCCTGAGGTACTTCTGCGTGGTCTTACGAGACTCTGCACTCAGGTCACCGGCCGAAAGCTCGGTGAGGTATTGTACAATCTCTATCTCCACTCTATCGCAAATACGTTCGTACTTATCTATGCGAGCGAAGACCTCCTCAAAGGCTTCCCGATCCTCGATATTACTGAGCTGCCGCACCATGAGCAGCATCTCTTGGGTCTTCTTGGCAAAGTTGACCACTTCCTTATTTACCTGAAGCAACGACAACTCACTCGTGGAAAGCATACGCGTAGACAAGTACTGAAGGTGGGAGTATTCCTTATTCTGAGCCACTTTTTTATTAGGCTTAATCACCGTCTCACATATCTTTACGAAGACAGGGACAAACCATATCATCACGAGCGTATTGGCGATATTAAAGAGACTATGGAATAATGAAAGCCCTATACTGATGGCACCTGAGAGGGCGACAACCTGCCCCTGAAGACTGCTCATCTCGGGGTCAATGATAGGGTCACTACCCGTAATAAGCTCAACGTCACCGGGCTGAAAGCGGGCGTTGAGATCGGCTATCATCGGGAAAAGAGTACGGGGATCTGCTCCATCCATTCTCTCCACTAAGTGCGAGACGAGGTCGATAGCAGGATAGAATAATGCAAGCACCCAGATGACACCAAATACGTTAAAAAGGGTGTGCGAAAGGGCCGCTCGCTTGGCATTGGTATTGGCATTAAGGGCAGCGAGATTGGCTGTAATCGTAGTACCTATATTCTCGCCTAAGATCATCGCCATACCCATTTCAAAAGGTATCCACCCCTTACTACACATCACTAAAGTAATAGCAACAGTGGCACTGGAGCTCTGTACGAGGAAAGTAAGCGCCGTACCAATGAGGAGGAATATCAGGACTGACCCAAAGCCAAGATTGGTATACTTATGGAGGAATGCCAAAGCCTGAGGATTATTCTGCAGGTCCGGCATTGAGTCTTGTAAGAACTTAAGCCCAAGAAAAAGGAGCGAAAACCCTAAAATAAGGTCGCCCCAAGAATTCATCTTTTGCCGTTTAGAGAAAACGAAAGGTAGCGCAACGGCAATCAAAGGTATGGCAAACGTGCTGATATCTACCTTAAAACCGAGGATCGAAATCATCCATGCGGTGACAGTGGTACCGATATTGGCACCCATGATAACGCTAACGGCTTGCGAAAGATTGAGTAGATTAGCATTGACGAAGCTGACCACCATGAGAGTGGTAGCTGATGAGGACTGCACGAGGGCAGTGACCATTAGCCCTGTAAGGACACTAAACAGGCGGTTGGATGTCATCGCGGAAAGCACGCTTTTCATCCTGTCGCCGGCTACCTTTTGCAGCCCCTCACTCATGATCTTCATCCCATATAGAAAAAGCCCGAGGGAGCCAATGAGGTAGACAAAATCTAATATTCCGTATTCCATTGATGTACCATTATAAGTGTCAAGACACTCTGACGTTCGTGAGCAAATTTAATAAAATAATCATTACGAATGGAGGTTTAATGAGGTGGAAGTGCAGGAAGCCGCAGCAAACGGATGCCGACATCGGCAAAAACGGATACCGGGTATTCGCCCGAACTAATACCAAGTATTTCCTTTGACGAATACCAGGTATTTGTCTCGGCTTATTCAGGGTATCCATTTTTTAGAAAGTGAGACTGACGAGCAGCTTAACGCCCCACGGACCATTGGAGTATTTGGTACGAGGGGTGAGGCGACGATAGACATCGACCCTGAGGACTTCAAGGATATTCTCAAGACCGAAGCCGACCTCAGCGTACACGTCATTCTGCATTTCCGTGGCATTAGTGGGGAGTAAAAACAATTCATCGCCCGTTGTTGACTTATTTTTAGCTGAGAGATTACCATAGAGCATATTGCAGGTCAAAACGCCCCTTAATCGTAGCCATTTCACACCCGGTATTCTGTCAAAGAGAGCCCCGCGAGCGTGGTATTCAAGGTGAGCGGTAGCCCAATTATCTGCCACGAATTCGAGTGGCTTGAGCAACTGAAATGAGTGCCGATAGTACCATATACTGCCATTAGCAGGAGGGGTGTACAAGAGCGGATAAGGCACTGCATTCCATAGCTTCCCCACGGTAAAAAGGTAGTCAAACCTGCCGTAAGCCCCCATCCAGACCCTTTGCTCTACACTAACCTCGGTGCGGTGCCTTACAAAGTCCCCCCCAAAGGCATTATCAGCCCACTCGTGGCGAAGGCGGAATATAGGGACCTCTCTCTGTGGTATTGCGTAGAAGTGATGCCGCTGCATCGAGCCCTCAAATATCCTCTCGCCAGGTGACCACCGCACCTCGGCACCAAGCGAGACATCGACAAGCTGCGGAATTTTCTCCACAGATCCGTCGCCATTAACCCTAACATAGCTCAGCGAACCCACGGGGATATCTCTGTAATAATTGCCGTAAACCCTAAAGGAGATATTAGGCGTTAGCTCATTTAGATACTCCACACGGAAGCTATTTCGCATGGATCTGGAGGTAAGGTAAGGGACACCTACATCGTAGAGGATATTGGTTCGGTCGTGATTCTCTATCAGCTGTCCGGGAGTATGGAGGTCGTGCCGGAAAGTGGCAGATAGCTCATGACGCGGATACTCCTCTCGAAAGTAGCGCTTCGGCTTAAAGGAATGAGCAAACGTCGCCCCGTATTTCCACTTGCCATCGCCGGTACCATAGGCGAGATAACCCTCTAAAAAGTTTCTTCGCGAGAAGTAACCTGTCGTCCGCCCACCTACCCTTATCCGCAGGCGTTCTTCCGAATTTGTCCCTAAAATTTGGTCAATAGGACCGATATCAAACTTGCTTCCCCCATACACCTTACTATAATCCCAGTGCGTCCTAAGGTAGTTAAGGCTGATCATATCAACCGTTTCCAGGATAAATCGTTGCCAACTATTGCCCCTCACTTCGTCCATAAAATGCTTCAGTCCCTCCCCGGAGGCGATGATCTGATTATTCTGAAGCTCCTTGAGTAATACCCTACTTGAGGGATTTTTAGACACATCCTGATACTGCTGCTTAGTGTATATCAGCGTGGAGTCAGGCGTACTAAAGTCGAAGTTGCTATAATACCTATCATGCTCGACTCCAAAGCTTAGCGACTCAAGAAATAGCTTGAACCTCGCCTGAAGTGCCTCCTCTCTAAGGTGCCATCCCAAATATTCATCGGCATCAAACCACTGCTGTACCTTTATCTCCTTTACGTAATTAACATTGGTGAATTTAGGGAATAAAAGTAGAGCTTGTAGCAAATGAGGTGTCTCCTCTACTGATATCACTAACTGCCCGTTAAAGGACGGAGCATTGGGATGACGGGGAAGAAAGCTGACGACTTGGGCAATCCGCCCCTGTGATATTATAGTATCGGTGAGGTAGAACTTGTAAAACCGTCGGGCGTTTGTGCCAATCGGCGAAGGAATATCGGTATCCAGCATCCGAATAGTTGCCTCATAAAGATCGATTTTGGGCAAAAGATGCTCGAGCTGAATGGTCACTATGCCATCACTTAGATCCCTATCAATCCCGACGACTTCCTGATGTATGACCTTCTCATTTGTCCTATGCTCCCTTGCGTTGTATCCCATTAACGTCGCTTTATTCCGGACAGAAAGGGGCAGTAAGGGCGTACCATCGAGAGAAGAAGTAGTGAAATAATGGTCGGCATAAGGTAGGACTTTCGTTAGGAGCCATTGCCACTTATCGGTATTGCTTAGTGCTATAAGCGTCCGATCCTGTACAGCATACGAGAAGTTGATTGTCGTAGTATCTCTTCGCAGTCTTTCGGCATTTCCCATGAACTCAATCAGGGCAACGGCAGGATTATCCTCAATATAAGCTTGCTTGTTGCCCAATACTGTGAGCAATGGCATTTCTATAGACTGGCGGATTGGGAGGGTATTATCCTGAGCCGAAATGGAGGTAGCCGTATGCTGTAATACGGCTAAAAGGAGGAGCGTAAAGCCATAAGGGCGGGTAAGAAGTGGCATCAACGCCTTGGTTTTTATGCGGAGAAGCCCCCACCTTAGAGGGGTATTACCTCTCGTTTTTTCCCTAATAGCACTATCGCTGTACTGCCCCTCCGTCATAGCTTCTGTCAGTATTCTACACCGCTACGCTATTAACAAGCGTCCCGATATTGCGGAGATCTGTAAAGCCGGAGCTAAGGAAACTCTGGAGCTGACTAGTATTAACGTCCCGGATCATCTCGCCTTTGTAAGCGATGGATATCTCCCCTCGCTCCTCACTGGTTATGATAACCTTGGCGTCCGTTGCCTGTGACATCCCTAAGCCTGAGCGGTGTCTCAGCCCCATTTCTTTGGGCAAGTCTTGCCCCTGAGCTACGGGTAAAATGCAAGCCGCAGCTACTATTGTGTAGTCGCGGATTATCATAGCCCCGTCGTGCAATGGAGCATTCTTAAAGAATATGTTCTCAATCAGCCGTGAATTGACTTTTGCATTGATGATCTCACCTGTGTGGATATACTGCTCGAGAGCTGTCCCCTGCTCAATCACGATAAGAGCCCCTGTCTTTTTCCTCGCCATGCCGGCACACGCAAAGGTGACCATGGCTATAAAGTTTTGCTCCTTGCTTTGTTCGCTCACTTTTTGTTGCCGAAATATACGACGGAAGATGTGCCACCTCTGTGTACTCCCGAGCATATTTAAGAAGCGCTTAATCTCGTCTTGAAACACGATGACGATCACCACAATACCCACACTAAATAGGGCATCAAGGATCCCACCGAGTACCCGCATCCCTAAGATCTGAGAGGTGACTATCCAGATGAGGATTAGGGCTATGATGCCACCGAAGATAGCACCACTACCACTTTTCTTAAGGACATCATAAACGTAGTAGAGCAATAACCCTACTAATAAGATATCTAAGAAGTCTTTAAACGAAAAGGTCAACCATTCCATATCTCAATACTATTATGCGGAAAACTTAATGGGGTACCATTGTCTGCAAATATTGGGTGTGGCAAAGCCCGAGCAGAGCTTAGCAAGACGCCATGCCTATTTTCCTCGAATGGCATTAACGATCTGCACCGCTTCCCAAGCCTCACGCACGTCATGCACCCTTATGAAGTGAGCTCCGTGCAATAGGGCATAGGTATTGAGGATCGTCGTACCATTAAGGGCATCCTGAGGGGTATTCCGGAAGAATCTAAATATCATGCTCTTACGGCTAACACCCACATATAAGGGATAGTCTAATGCTACTATCTTGTCCAGCCCACGCATCAATTCGTAGTTCTGCTCCAGTGTCTTGCTGAAGCCGAATCCCGGATCCAGTATGATATTCTCTTTGCCAAGTCCTAACTCCCTAAGCCGAGCCACAACACTTAACAGCTCCTTTATCACGCCCTCTGTAACCCCCTCCGGGTAGTCCGTGAGTGTCTGCATATTATCAGGCGTTCCCCGCATATGCATCAGCACGTAGGGTACATTAAGGTTTGCCACAGTGGTGAGCATCTCCGGGTCGATATTGCCTCCGGAGACATCGTTAATCATACAAACGCCCCCCTCCTCTACCGAACGGCGTGCTACGGAAGCAGTAAAGGTATCCACACTCACAGGCACATCGGGGTAATGCTTATTGAGGATGTCCAAAACCTCTTTGACCCGCTTCCACTCCTCCTCCGGCGGGATAATCTCGGCTCCCGGTCGCGAACTGCATCCGCCTACATCCACCATCTTGCCACCCTCACTGAGGATCTGCTCAATACGATCGTGGATACATTTCTCGCCCTGTATGCGACTTCCGGCATAAAAGGAGTCGGGGGTATGATTTAAGATACCCACCACCATAGGCTCTGCGGTTAGGTTATAAACTTGACCTTTAAGGTTCACAACGACATCGGTACTCATCACAATAATAACTATCCAAGTGTAACTTCTATCAGCAAAGATAACTATTTTATTGAGACCTCACGTAATGACCACCTCTGCACAGCTTCCGAAATCCACTTTTACGAATACCCAATATTCGTCAGGGTGAATATAGGGTATTCGACAAAACGTATTCAGGGTATTCGTCTCGGCGAATATAGGGTATTCGCTCTGTCGTATTCAGGGTATCCATTCCATACAAACGCAGACCACTGGAAAACAAGCTGTTACATACGACTTCAACAGTAGGCACCGAAGTCTTGACAGATCTGCCACACTAATAGGGGAGAGTAGCCGTACAGAGAGACGAAAGAGTGTGAATCATGGAGTGGTATTGCCAAAGATTTTTGTAACTTTGTAGATATTATGGTTTAGGATAAAGAGGAGAGGGGAAATAGCATTTTTGCATATATGAGACGTACTTTCATCAAACTGTTGCCAATGATTGCCGTTGCAGGTCTTTTCGTAGAGCTCCCATTAGTGGCGTCTACTACCTATATTACGGGGACTCCGGATAGTCTTTCTACATTTCATGGCGTCCGTAGAGCATCCGAAGTATTCGCGGCAACCCTTGCTCAAACGACCACCTATTACGTGGATAGTGCCACGACAAAAAACGCACTGAAATTGGGCGAAAGAGGCATCGTGGCGATGCTCTCAGGCTTAGACCCATATACAGAATATCTCCCTGAGGATAGCAGAGAGGATTTTGAGGTGATGGCCACCGGAGCTTATGCCGGGATCGGTGCCTATATCCAGCAAGTGGATAGCATCGTGTACATTCGGTACCCTATGGAAGGTTCACCGGCACGAAAAGCCGGCTTAGGCGTGGGGGATGCCATCTTAGCGATTGATGGCGAAAAGATGATCCCGGGGACGCCTACACTCGTTAGCAGTAAGCTCAAAGGCCCCATCGGCACTTCGGTACGTGTTTTGGTACAACCCTTAGGGGAGAAAGAGCCAAGGGAGGTCACGATTGCTCGGGATAACGTGGTACTGGATCAGGTGGTATCAAGTGGTGTGTATCAGGATAGCATCGGCTACATCCGTTTATCGGGCTTTACGACAGGGAGTGCGCAGGACGTCCGTAGAGCTTATGATAGATTGACCGAAGAAGCAGGGGGCAGGCTCTCAGGACTGATACTGGATCTCCGTAGCAACGGGGGCGGTGTTATGGATGGAGCTATCGACATATTAGGGATGTTTGTCCCAGAGAGGACAAAGGTGCTATACACCAAAGGACGCCTCCCTGAGACCTCAAAGACCTACTACACAGAGACCCCTCCGATTGCCCCGGATCTCCCTCTTGTAGTACTCATCAATGGCGGTTCGGCATCTGCCAGTGAGATACTGGCAGGAGCCTTACAGGATCTTGATCGAGCTGTATTAGTAGGGAGCAAAAGCTTTGGTAAGGGATTGGTACAGACGACACTACCTCTGCCCTACAATGGGTTGCTCAAAGTCACCATATCAAGGTATTATATTCCAAGCGGTAGATGCATTCAGCAACTCGACTACTCTCACCGCAATCCTGACGGTTCGGTAGCGGCAGTACCCGATAGCCTTACCAATACTTTCTTCACCGCTAAAGGGCGTCCGGTCAAGGACGGAGGAGGTATTCGACCCGATGTAGAGGTAGAGAGCGAGACGATGGATGCTATTGTCTTTGCGATGCTTTCTGAGGGAGCTCTATTTAAATTCGCCAATCAGCTCTACTTAGAGCGACCAAAAGCGAAACAATTATCGGAAGTCGTTATTACCGATGAGGATATTGACCGGCTTATTGATCGGCTCGAGAAGGATGGTTTGGAGTATGGAGAGATGAGCCTTGAGGCACTCAAAGCCCTTGAGCGTGTGGCTAAATGGGAGGGTTATACTGAGGAATCCACTAAAGAGACTATCGAAAAACTGAAGGTTGAATTGACCCCTTCGCTCCGCCGTGATGTTAAAGCCTCTCAAGAGCAGACCAAGCGGATGCTCAGAGGACTTCTTGCCCTTCACTACTTCGGTGAGCGGGGCGAGAATGCCGTAACTCTCGAAGCCGACCCCACCTTTGAGGAGGCACTCAAGATCATGTCTTCCAAAGAGAGGCAAGACGAAATCCTGCAAAAGCCCACAGAGGTCTCAGTAGCATCACATTGACGTTTCAATACTATGTCTAAAAAGAATCAAGGGGGATTGGTTTTCTCAACCAATGCTGAAGTGATGCAAGGATTGCATACTTCGCAGGACGAAATAGCGACACTCTGCCCCGACGAGCAACACCTTTTTGTACGAAAGGATGCCAAAGCTCGCAAAGGCAAAGTGGTAACCATCGTGGGCGGTTTTGAAGGGACTGATGATGACCTAATGGCTCTCTCTAAACGTCTCAAGACCGCTTGTGGTGTAGGCGGAAGTGCCAAGGAGGGAGAGGTGATTATCCAAGGCGAATTAGTGGAGCGTGTCCATAAGCTCCTTGTGGATTGGGGCTACACAAAAACGAAAAAAAGATAACGGCGGTGGCTGAATTAAAAAGTCTACATATCTATAAAGCCTCGGCAGGAAGTGGTAAAACCCATACCCTCGTACACGAATACCTTAATCTACTCTATGGTATTTACCAAAGCAGTCGCGGTAAAACGATCTATCCTGAGGGCTACAAAAGGATATTAGTGGCCACTTTTACCAATAAAGCCACAACCGAATTAAGGGAACGCATCGTCAAAGAGCTATATAAAAAGCATTCCGAAGGCGACCTATTGGCAGGCGAGATATTAGAGGAGATCCTACTGGATTACAGCTCTCTACGCGTGCAGACTATTGATTCATTTTTTCAAGAAGTCGTCCGTAGTTTTGTCTTTGAACTGAATAGTAGCGGGGCAAGCTCCGAACTTGTCCTCGACAGCGATCGGGCAATCGAGATGTCGGTAGACCGGCTATTAATGTCGCTCCCTATCGATCGGATTGAGGGGCTTGAGCGATTGCTCTCAGAGGGTATCGAGTCTGGCAAGTACACAGATATTCAAAAAGCCATCTGCGAGATAGCCATACAGATGCTCTACCATCCCTTGTCTAAAGAGTACGACTTATCTGCCATAAGCCACACCGATATTCAAGAATCCGATATAGAGCTTCGGGCAATCCAGGACAAGAGATATAAGGCGATGGAAGAGGCTTATACCGAGTGTTATGAGCTTTTACAATCGCACGAAGGGGAGCTCGATTCAAGTGCTTATAAATTTCTAAGTAACCTATATAATAAGAGTTTAGACAAACTTATCTCCACTCAGATATCCGAAGGAGAGACAAGCATAATTGACAAAAGAGTATCCCTCGAGAGCGAACATTTTATCGTAGCTAAAAAATATAGAGGCAAAGAGGAATATGCCCACTTAGAGGAGGCAGAGGAGGCATTTAGAGAAGCTATTTTACGCCTCCAAGACACCCTCAACACGAATGTCAAGGACTACCAATTAGCAAAGCTTCTCCGACGATATCTGCCCTACCTACCCCTTCTTTCCGATGTTCAGCAGGAAGTAAAGCGGTACCAAAAAGAGCATAAGGTCATACTTATCGAGGAGATTAATTCATTAGTCGACAGAGTGATTGATGGCTCTTCGATACCTTTTATTTACGAAAAAGTCGGTGGCAGAATAGATCATTATATGATCGATGAATTTCAGGATACCGACGGCACGCAATGGCACAACTTCAAGCTACTTCTTAAGGAAGGTCTCGACAAAGGAAACCAGAGCTACCTCGTGGGTGATGTCAAACAAAGCATCTACCGATTCCGTGGTACCGATAGCTCTCTTCTCAATAGTGGCGTCGAAACAGATACCGATCTGCTCCCTTTTGTATCTACTAAACCGCTCAAAGACAACTGGAGAAGCGATGAAATGATTGTGGCATTCAACAATGCTTTTTTTCAGGATATCTACCACTTTGACACCCACTGTGGAGGCGAAAAAAATACCGCAATCAACGCCGACATATATCGCTCTAATATCCTCCAAACCCCTAAAAAAGAAAACGGCAAAGGCTATATCCGCTTTGAATACATCCCTGAAAAAAGTAACGAAGATGCCGATACCCTCAAAGACAGAATCCAGGATATCCTCGTCTCTATTCAGGAGAAAGACGGCTACCAAGCTGGCGATATCGCCTTCCTTGTTCGGGAAAATAAAGATGCCCAAAAGGTAGCTCAGCTTCTCGAAATACTAACTAAAGAGGATCCCCAACACCGCAATTGCTACTCCTTTGTTTCGGACTTTGCTCTAAGGGTAGACCAAGCAAGAATCGTTAAGCTTATTGTAGCTCTTTTTCAGTTAGGTGCCGACCCAGACAACGTAGCAAGCCAAACTTACTTTGAGGTAGCATGCTATATGCTCAGTCCGGAAGTGGCACAACGGGTGCCTGAATTTACTGAAATGCTTCACTCCGGAGCTTCAATGACGGAGATCATTTACCGGCTATTGTCGGTTGTCGAAGTGCCACAAGAGGAGGAGCTATACCTCAATGCGTTCCTTGACTTATTGCACACCTTCATAGAGCGAGAGCCTAATACCTATCAATCCTTTAATAAATGGTGGGCGAAGGTAGGTGCTAATTCTTTGGTCTCAATGGGGGATTCCGATAGTAACAAAATCCAGATTATCACGATTCACAAAGCTAAGGGGCTGGAAAAGCCTATCGTGATAATGCCTTTCGTTAATTGGAAACTATCTAAAGACGGTCCTCAATCTACGGGCGTTGACTTTTGCAAGTCGAGCTATCTTCCTGAGGGATTTATGGACCACGCATTGCCGTTTTACATCATTCCGTCTTCCGTAACTAATGTCCATCTTCATTCGCATATCCGTCAGCGCTATATGGAGATACACGAAGCCAATTATCTCGATACGCTCAATCTCCTATATGTGGCTTTTACTCGGCCTAAAAACCGCCTCTACCTCTTTACGAATGTGCCGGAAGATGCAAGCAAAACGAATATCGTGTCGACCATTGTGTATGATCGGATCAAATCGATTCCTGACATCAGGGAGTGTGGAGATGCTTCGTGGAGCTTAGGAGAGGAGACACCGAAGGAGGGCGATAGTGGAGCTAAAGTCAAAGAGATGGGCACTAAGGATGCTCCTCAGCCCGTCACTCTGCACTTTGACTTATACAATAAACCTCTTGAGCTACCCTCGCTACGGGTGCAACCACCTTTTGATAATATCAATACGTTGCATGGCAAAACGATGCACGATATTATGGCAAGAGCTAATACCCCCGAAGATATTAAGCGAGCTGTTAATTGCCTAAGTCTTTCGGAGGATGATAAGGATAAGATTATCGCTCACTTCCTAAAGACTTTCGAAAGCAACCCTATTATTCGCTACGCCTTTACTCCGAATAAAGACAAGCTAATACTGCGAGAAGACTCCGTATATATCCCGCAAAGTAGGCAGATAGAGCGGCCTGATCGCGTGGTGATCGAGGGGAAAAAGGCTATCGTTATTGACTTTAAATTCGGTGCCGTCACCAATAATCCGAGTCATCACAGGCAGGTACGTCGCTACATGAATCGCTTAGAGGAGACAGGGTTATCCGCTGAGGGATATCTCTGGTATTGGCAGGCTGAAGAGGAGATCGTTAAAGTTGAGAAAAAGTAATGCCATGATACCACTTTTAGGAATGACGCTCACGGCTCTTGAGGAGCTTGTAAAGAGCTACCAACAGCCACGCTTTCGGGCGAAACAAATAGCCCAATGGCTTTATCAAAAAAGAGCCACAAGCCTTGACGAGATGACTGATCTCCCGAAAGCTTTTCGCCAACTTCTTTGTGAGCAATATACGGTAGGGCGTGAGGCCCCTGTCGTCACTCAATGCTCCGCAGACGGCACAGAGAAGTATCTTTTTGCCCTCAAAGCCCAGCCTACGCTGCACTTTGAGACCGTCTACATCCCCGAACCAGATCGTGCTACATTGTGTGTCAGCAGTCAGGTAGGGTGCAAAATGAATTGTTCGTTTTGTGCCACAGGGAGAATGGGGTGGCAGGCAAATTTGACGACCTCCGATATCATTAATCAGGTGCTGAGTGTCCCTCACTCCCAAGAGCTTACCAATATTGTCTTTATGGGGATGGGCGAACCTCTTGACAATTACTCACAGGTAAGCGATGCCATCGACATACTCACCAGTGACTACGGATTTGGCTGGAGTCCCAAAAGGATTACCGTAAGTACCATTGGCGTCAAGGAGACAATGCCTCGCCTTCTTAGCGAAAAGAGCGTCCACGTAGCCATAAGTATCCACAATGCTATCCCTGAGGAGCGTCTGAGTTTGATGCCGGTTGAGAGAGCTTTTCCCATCACTAATGTCGTCAAAGAGCTATCGCAACACGACTTCTCCGGTCAGCGACGTCTCTCTTTTGAATACATTCTTTTTGAGGGGCTTAATGATAGTCAACGCCATGCCGATAGTCTGATTAAAGCCATCGGTCATCTCGACTGTCGGGTCAATCTAATCCCCTATCATACTCTCCCCGATAGTCCCTATCATAGTCCGAAGAGAGAGACGATAGAGTGGTTTGAGAGCTACCTCAATAAGCACGGACTTCGCACCACTACTCGACGCTCGCGGGGGCAAGACATCTCGGCAGCGTGCGGTATGCTCTCTGTTGAAAACCAGTAATACCACTACTATTATATGGCAGAGCGACAAGCAAAAGACCTAACAACAGGTCCCATTGGTAAGCATTTGCTGTACCTGTCACTACCACTATTGGGGTCGTCATTTCTACAATTGCTTTATAGCTTTATAGATATGGCGTGGCTTGGACGCCTATCTGGCGAAGCAGTTGCGGCAGCAGGTGCAGCGTCGGTATTCACTTGGCTTGCCAATTCTCTTTCACTTCTCAATAAAGTAGCTTCTGAAGTCGGGGTGGCTAATGCCCTTGGGCGAGGGGCAAAAGATGAGGCTCGCTCCTACGCCAGTCATACCTCCACGATGGCTCTTATCTTAGGTATAACGCTCCTCCTTATATATTTCTTATTCGCTAACCCACTCATAGGTTTTTATAGATTAGCTCCTGAGATACACGACTTTGGCACCCAATACCTTGAAATTGCGGCATTAGGAATGCCTTTTGTATTTATGGGGGCGGCCTACACAGGTATCTACAACGCTACGGGGCACTCCAAGGTCCCTTTCGTCGTTATGACTATCGGTGTCGTCACCAATATTATCCTTGACCCCATATTTATATTTGTCCTTGAAATGGGTGTCGCCGGAGCCGCTTGGGCTACCATTATTTCGCAAGCACTCGGATGCTCACTTATCCTATATCAGATGCTGCTCAGGGACAAACTATTAGGGGGTATCAAGATCATCACACAGCTAAAAAAGAGGACCGTAAGACACATATTAAGTATAGGTACGCCCGTGGCCCTGATGAATAGTCTATTTGCTTTCATCAATATGAATTTAGGGCGAATAGCCTCGCTTTATGGCGGGTACATAGGGGTCATGACCCTCACCACAGGCGGACAATTAGAGGGTCTCTGCTGGAATACAGCTCAGGGATTCTCCACTGCCCTCAGTGCATTCACAGGGCAGAACTATGGGGCTGATAAGCCCGAACGTATATATAAAGGTGTGCGGTATACCCTCTCTCTCTCTCTCTCCATTGGCATAATAGGCTTCCTCATATATTTCTTTTTGGGCGAAAAGCTATTCGCTCTG
Organism: uncultured Porphyromonas sp.; assembly: GCA_934364985.1. Classification (GTDB taxonomy): domain Bacteria; phylum Bacteroidota; class Bacteroidia; order Bacteroidales; family Porphyromonadaceae; genus Porphyromonas_A. The sequence goes on from CAKRMU010000007.1 coordinate 113,106, forward strand.
ATAGTCCCCGAGGAGGCGGCATACATAGCAGGAGGTATCTACCTACACATACAAGCATTGCCACAATTATTCAGCATGCTGGAGATTACGAGTCAAGGGTTTTTCTATGGCATCCGAAAGACATTGCCCCCATCCCTCATCAGTATTATCGGTAATCTTCTAAGGATTCCGGCCGCTTACATCATCCTCCCACTCACCAATAACATCATCTCCCTATGGTGGATCATCGCCATCTCTACTATAGTCAAGGGATTGATGGCAGCTGCATATTACTTCTACATCAAGCACAAAGGCATCATCTCGGAGCGACGACCTGCGTGCTGAGAGCTACTACATACATTCGGTACACACCAGAATAATCTACACTACGAGAGGTAGAATTAGTTTATATGACAAGTAAGTACTTTAAGTGTAATAAAGCTTAAATTTTAATTATATTATCCACTCATTTTGAATCGATATACACCTACACCAAATAGAATATAACTCAATGTAAATGAATAAATAGACGTAGCACTATAAGCATTGCCTATCTTCATTGGCATAGATACCCTAAATTCGTCCGAGTGAATACCTGGTATTTGTTTCGGCGAATTTCCTATATTCGGCAAGACAAATATAGGGAATACAAATTATACAACTATCAACGTGTAAATAATGTTAATCATCGATGATTCAAATGAATGCTGAGAAAACATCATAAATAAAGGCATTATAAATCATTGCAGAAAAAATTTTTTATTCGTACCTTTGGGCATTATCGTTTGCCTCAAGGGGCAACATAACCAATAGAGACAGTATCATAGATAGGTGATATATGGATAATAAGATTCAAGAGTTAGCCGAAAAGATTTACCAAGATGGTATTTCAAAAGCCAATGAAGAGGCAGAACAGATAGCAGAGAAGGCAAGGAGCCATAGCGATGACATGATAGCTGAGGCAAGAGCCGAGGCTGAGAAGATCATCAGTAACGCCAAAGCCGAAGCGGCACAGCTCAGGAAGCAATCGGAGACCGATGTCAAGAATATGACCCTCAATGCAGAGGACTTGCTACAAGCGAAGGTCACCGAGATGATTAATAGTGCTGCCGTCAACAAAGCTGTGGATGAGGTATTTAGAGACCCCCAAACACTATATAAAGTAGTTTTGGAGATGTCTCGGCAGATGTTTGCTTCAGACACCCAAGGTGTGACCATATCAACGTCTGATGCCCATGCTCTTGAGGAATATTTCCGCAATGAAGCTAAAGATGTTCTCGACAAAGGGGTAAAGATCAGAGAAGTAGCAGGCAAACCCGCGATGTTTGATATCGCACCCGACGGAGCCGATTATAAAATCAACGTGAGCAAAGAAGCCTTTGCAGAATACTTCAAAGAGTTTATGCGACCACGCATGCGTAGCATACTTTTTGGTGACAAAGAGGCATAAAGAGCCAAGACTGATATGGGTAACTACTACACATTAGGTACACAGCTCCCTACCCTTAAGCAGGGTGATTATCACGCCCACAAGCTAACCAGTAAAGACTTTGTCGAGGTATTAACGGCACAAGCAACCAAACGAGACCAAGAGCTTGTGCAGCTTATCCTCCTCAGTAATGACAATAAATTGCTGATGCAAATGCTGAGAGGCGAGACCCCACATTTGACTGACGACAAGCTCACAGCTATAGGAGAGGAGAAGTTGAGGAGGCTCATCGCCCTCACCAAACAGAGCCAAGAGATGGGGCTACGTACGGCACCGGAGCTCGAGGAACTAGGTTACCCTACCATAAAAAAGGGCGAATATCCCAAGTATTTAATTGACTTCGTTGCTTTTTACCTGCAAAACGAGCGAGAGCAAAAAAAACAACCCTATTTTTACGATGACTTACTCCTCATAGCCTACAGCCGATATATTCAGCAAAAAGGGAATAAATTCCTACGCTACTGGTACGGCATCGAGCAAGATATCGTAGCGACATTCGCGACTATTTCCGCCGAAAAATACGGGCTTGATCCACAGCAATACATCATCGCTGATAAGCCACTCCACCAAGCTCTTATTGCAAAAGATTGGCAAAGCATATCTGCGTCGGTAGAGGGCAAGACTGCCATAACGATGAAGCAAATTGCCGAGGAACCCATTCTTACAGTAAGAGAGGAAAAGATCGATAACTACAAATGGGGACTCCTTGATGAGGTGACTTTTTCAGATGTATTCTCAATAGACGCGATGCTTGCCTACCTACTAAAGCTACAGATATTGGAGCGGTGGGAAAAGCTCGATAAGGTACATGGGGAGCAACAATTCAGACATATCGTGGAGTCGCTCAATAAAGACTTTCGCCAAGAAATGGATACATTTAAGCAGACAATGAAACATTTGGCACTGCAAAAAAAGCGAAGACAAGACGACAACGACAAACAAACCATTGACATTATAATAGAATAAACGATATACCAAATGAAGACAACTGGCAAGGTGATAGGTGTGGTCTCAAACCTGGTGACCATCCTTGCGGATGGCCCCGTAGCACAGAACGAGATTTGCTACGTGGAGGTAAAAGGGCAAAAGCTTATGGCGGAGGTAATCAAAGCTGAGGGCAAACACGCCATCGTACAAGTATTTGAAAGCACACGCGGAATGAAAGTAGGCGACAAGGCTACTTTCGAGCAACATATGCTGGAAGTACAGCTCGGTCCAGGACTCCTCTCCAAAAACTTTGACGGTCTTCAGAACGACCTCGACAAGATGGAGAGCGTATTCCTCAAAAGAGGAGAATACACCGACCCTCTCGATAGAGACAAACTATGGGACTTCAAACCCCTCGCTAAAGTAGGCGATACTGTCGAAGCCGCCTCCTGGTTAGGGGAGGTCAACGAAAACGGACAACCCCATAAGATCATGGTACCCTTTATATTCAAAGGGTCATACATCATTAAAACCATCGTCAGCCAAGGTCAGTACAACGTAGACCACGTTGTCGCCACCCTTACCGATACCGAGGGCAAAGACCACGAGGTGACAATGGTACAACACTGGCCCGTAAAAAAAGCTATCACCGCCTACAGAGAGAAACCAAGACCTTTCAAACTCCTCGAAACAGGCGTCCGCGTTATAGACACCATGAATCCCATTGTCGAGGGGGGTACAGGATTTATTCCAGGTGCATTCGGTACAGGAAAGACCGTATTACAGCACGCTATTTCCAAACAAGCCGAAGCCGACATCGTCATCATGGCAGCCTGCGGTGAGCGTGCCAACGAGGTCGTAGAGATATTTAAGGAATACCCGGAGCTCGAAGACCCCCATACTGGTCGCAAACTTATGGAGCGTACCATTATCGTAGCCAATACCTCAAATATGCCAGTCGCCGCACGTGAAGCGTCAGTGTACACCGCAATGACTATGGCAGAGTATTACAGAAGTATGGGGCTAAAAGTCCTCCTTATGGCTGACTCTACCTCCCGATGGGCTCAGGCACTTCGAGAGATGTCCAACCGCCTTGAAGAACTACCGGGACCCGATGGATTCCCGATGGACCTTTCGGCTATCATCGCCAACTTCTACGCACGTGCAGGATTCGTATATCTCAACAACGGCAAAACAGGCTCCGTAACATTCATCGGGACAGTATCACCGGCAGGCGGTAACCTGAAAGAACCAGTCACCGAAAACACCCAAAAAGTAGCTCGTTGCTTCTACGCTCTTGAGCAAGATCGAGCCGACAAAAAAAGATACCCGGCCGTCAACCCAATTGATAGCTATTCCAAGTATCTCGAATATCCAGAGCTCAAATCTGAAGTCACAAATATAATGGGGGACAAATGGTTAGACCTCGTTGCCGAAGCCAAAAGAAGGATGCTCCGCGGTCGCGAAGTGGCAGAACAAATCAACATTCTTGGCGATGATGGTGTGCCATTAGACCACCACGAGACGTTCTGGAAATCCGAACTTATCGACTTCATTATATACCAGCAAGACGCGTTTGATGATATCGATCAGATGACACCTCTTGAGAGACAACGCTTCATGATGGAGCTGGTCATGAGCATCTGTTATAAGGATTTCGCCTTTGAAGAATTTGAGGAAGTAGCCGAGTTCTTTAAGAAACTCATCAACGTCTTAAAGCAAATGAACTACTCTGAATTCCGTAGCGAAGAATTTCAGAAGTACCTAAATGAAGCCAACAGATTGGTGGACAAACAAGCCACAGAGGCTAAAGCACAATAAAGACAAGATAGATATTAAGCTATGGCAACTACAGCTTTTCAAAAGATATATACCAAGATTAATAAAATCACAAAAGCCACCTGCACACTCAGTGCTAAGGATGTAGGCTTTGACGAATTGGCATTTGTCGATGGCAAACTGGCACAGGTCGTCCGGATTAATGGCGATGAAGTCACCCTCCAGATATTCCAAGGCACCGAGGATATTCCGACCAACGCCGAAGTGGTATTCTTAGGTCACGCTCCCTCACTACGGGTCAGCGACCAACTGGCTGGGCGATTCTTTAACGCTTATGGCGACCCAATCGATGGCGGTCCTGCCGTTGAGGGTAAGGAGATAGAGATAGGTGGACCATCCGTTAACCCGGTTAAGCGTGAACAGCCATCCGAACTTATCGCTACAGGTATATCTGGCATCGACCTTAACAATACCTTAGTAACGGGGCAGAAGATACCTTTCTTCGCTGATCCTGATCAGCCCTATAACCAAGTGATGGCCACCGTAGCGATGCGAGCCGAGTCCGATAAAATCATCCTTGGAGGTATGGGATTGACGAATGATGATTATCTATACTTCCGCAATACATTCCAAAATGCGGGAGCTTTAGATAGGATAGTAAGTTTTGTTAATACCACTGAAGATCCATCCGTAGAGCGACTTCTGATCCCTGATATGGCACTTACGGCAGCTGAGTATTTCGCAGTTGAAAAACACGAAAAGGTACTCGTTCTTCTCACAGATATGAGCAATTACGCAGACGCTCTTGCGATAGTCGCTAATAAGATGGATCAGATACCTTCGAAAGACTCTATGCCTGGTTCGCTTTACTCTGATCTTGCTAAGATTTACGAGAAAGCGGTACAGTTACCGACGGGAGGCTCTATTACGATCATAGCAGTTACGACATTGTCCGGTGGAGATATTACCCACGCTGTTCCCGATAATACTGGTTACATCACCGAGGGGCAGCTATACTTGAGAGAGGATAGTGATGTGGGTAAAGTCATAGTAGACCCATTCCGCTCGCTCTCGCGTCTAAAACAGCTCGTGATAGGCAAGGAAACGCGCAAGGACCATCCTCAAGTTATGAATGCTGCTGTCCGGCTCTATGCTGATGCGGCTAACGCACAAACGAAGCAGGAAAATGGCTTTGATCTAACGGATTATGACCAAAGGGCGCTTGACTTTGCGGAGGAATACTCCAAGGATTTATTAGCTATTGACGTGAATATTGATACAGAAGAAATGCTTAATAGGACGTGGAGACTCTTTGCAAAGCATTTCAGCAAAGCCGAGGTGAATATCCGTCAGGAGTTTGTAGATACATACTGGCCAAGCAATAGCAGTCTCTAAATAGGCAGGCAAGATATTAAGCATGGCAATTAAATTTCAATATAATAAAACTTCTCTGCAGCAACAACGAAAGCAGCTCCAAGTCCGGCAACGAGCTCTTCCGACGATCAAAAGTAAGGAGAGTGCTCTTAGGATGGAGGTGAAGCGAACTAAGGATCACGTCGAAGCCTTAGAGCGAAAGTTGGAAGAAAGCATGCAGAGCTACGATAGTATGGTAGCCCTATGGAGCGAGTTTGACCCTACGATTGTTCGCGTCAATGATGTACAGGTCGAGATCAAGCGATTTGCGGGTGTGCAGATCCCTGAACTTGGGGACATTGACTTCGAAGTACGACCATTTAGCCTTATGACTACTCCATCATGGTTTATGGAGGGGACGCAACTCATCAAAACCATGGCCTCTATAGGTATTGAGGCGGAAGTGGGGAGAGTCAAACTGGATTTATTGGACCATGCTCGTAGGAAAACCACACAAAAGGTTAACCTCTTTGAGAAAGTGCAAATACCTGGATATCAAGATGCAATCCGAAAGATAAAGCGATATTTAGAGGACGAAGAGTCGCTATCCAAAGCATCGCAAAAGATAATGCGTGGCAACTTAGAGGCAAAGGCAAGAGAAAAGAAAGGGGAAGAGCTATGATTGAGCCAATGAAAAGGTACTCCTTTTTTGTGTACCAACCCGAATATAAAGACTTCATACTGCACCTCCGAGAGTTAGGTGTCGTTCATATTAAAGAGCGAACCAACCCTAAGGAGGTAGAGGAATTTGCCCAAAACCTAAGGGTACAAAACGATATCAAGCAGCTTAAACTACGGCTCAATACTATCGTTAATGGCAATCCACTACCTCAGGGAGAGACCCGCGAGGATATTATCCACGCTGAGCTACCAAGTAACGTACTTGAGGATTACGAAGCCTACACCTGTACTTTAGAAGAGCTTATTAATGACATCGCGGAGCACGAAAGCAAGATCGCAGAAGCTCGCAGTCAGCAAAAAGAGCTTGCTGTATGGGGCGATTTTGATCTCACACTTATCAAAAAGTTAGAAGTATCCGGCTACTACTTTCATTACTTTATCATCAATCCCAATCTCTACCAAAAAGAGTGGGAAGAGCGATACAATGCTCAGGTAATACAGCAAGAAACGAGATACACCTATTTTGTCACCGTTACCAAAGATCCTACCCCACCAGAGCTGGAGCATGCAGACTTGCAAAAGCTTCCGCGGGAAAGCCTAAGCCAATTGATTCAGAAGGAGCAACGGCTGAGTGACGAGAAGAGACTTCTTGAGGGGACACGCAACTACCTTGCTTACCACCCTGAGATATTAGACAAGCACTTAGTCGTCCTAAAGAATAGCTTTAATCTCAAGAATGCACATCTGCAATCGGTGCAACTTTTTGACGACAAGCTAAGTATTGTAGAGGGGTGGATCCCCGAAAAGCTTGCCCCACAAATGGAGCAAAATCTTGAGGGTAGCGGAGTAGCGTATGCCGAGATTCCGATCGATGACGTCAATGAAGTGCCGGTACAGCTTAGGAATAACCGATTCACTCGGGTGTTCGAACCACTTGTTGAGCTATTCTCACTCCCCAATTACGGAGAGCTTGATCCCACACCTTTTATTGCACCATTCTTTGTCCTCTTTTTTGGAATCTGTTTTGGCGATGCCGGGTATGGACTTTTTGTCCTTATCTTAGCAAGCATCCTCAAACATAAGGCAAAAGAAAGAAGTAAACCCCTATTGGAGCTGATACAATGGCTCGGTTTTGGAGCCCTCGTGATGGGATTCCTCAGCGGTTCATTTTTCGGAATCGAGCTTGTTAAAGTGCCCTTCTTAGAGGCGATTAAGGATTACTTCATCTCTTCCGAGAATATGATGATCATTTCGATAGCTATCGGATTAATCCAAATCATATTCGCCAAATACATCGGAGCAGCCAAGAAAACGAAGCAAGTGGGACTCAAACGAGCCCTCTCAGAATATGCTTGGCCTACGCTCATCATTATGCTACTCCTCTTAGTGGGATTGCCATATCTTGATATCATAATCCCCGCGTGGCTCACTTATATCCTCTATGGTATCGTAGGGGTTAGTGTGCTTTTGGTATTATTCTATAACAACCCGGACAACCACGTACTACAAAACTTCGGCTCCGGATTGTGGACGACTTACAATACCATTTCAGGCTTACTCGGAGATACCCTTTCGTACATACGCCTCTTTGCTATCGGGCTAACGGGAGCCGTATTAGGGCAGGTATTTAACCAGTTAGCGGGGATGGCAACTAAGGGATTACCTATTTACGTAGCGATACCTGTGGGTGCTTTTATCCTCATTTTTGGGCATGGCATCAACTTTGGGCTAACGACTATCGGGGCATTGGCACACCCAATTCGTCTTATCTTCGTAGAGTACTTTAACAACTCACAGTTTGAAGGCGGGGGAAAAGCCTACGAACCTCTTCGCAAACTTGAGGTCAATAAGGATTAAGGGTAGAAGCATTAAAAATAAACATTTATAAATCAGATAATAGATATTACACTTATGGATTTAAACTTTATCTTAGCCTACTTAGGTATAGCCGCTATGGTAGGTATCAGCGGTATCGGCAGTGCTTTTGGGCTATATTACACTGGTCAGGCAGTAGTAGGTGCTATGCGCAAAGACCCTACTCAGATGGGTAAGTACATCGGGTTATCGGCACTCCCATCCTCACAGGGTATATACGGATTTATCGGGTACTTCTTAGGAAAAAACTTGATTACTCCGGATATGACGTTCCAGATGGCTATTGCACTTCTCGCACTCGGACTATTGCTCGGTATTGTATGTCTATTCACAGCTATCCGTCAGGGCAAAGTATTGGCAAGTGGTATCGCAGCTACCGCAGATGGGCATAACGTTTTCGCCTCCACAATGGTGATGGCGGCGTTCCCGGAGTTCTATGCCATCCTTGCCGTCTTGGTGACCATCCTCACGATACTTAGCCTTTCATAGACAAGCGGATATAGCTATCAATCGCAGACGAGATAGATAGTACATAAAATAGGATACCCTATATTAGCCTCGGCGAATACCAGGTATTTGTCAAAGCTAATATAGGGTATCCTTTCGGACGAATACCAAGTATTCGCCAAAGGTGATTAAAGACAAATAGATAACGTAAAGGGATAAATACGCTGTGAAGTGCCTACGAAACAGCTTAACATAATCATTACTCCATATGAATAATTTGGTAGAAGTCTCATCCCTTAGTATATTTGCCACAGAATTTAGATAAGAATATTTAATCTTTAAGACAAAGAAAAGAATGAAAAAAATTTACACCCTTTTTGCCGTAGCTATTGTAGCCTTGATGGCAAGTGTGAATGCAAATGCTCAAGGCGGATTCCGTTGGGGCTTGATGGGTGGTGCCAACTTTAGTAAGTTCAGCACCAATGCTAAAGAACTAAAGAGCAACCTACTGACCTCATTTCACATCGGGCCAATGGTCGAATTTGAATTGCCAATATTTCCAGTGGCATTCGAGGCAGGTGTGCTATACACCCAGAAAGGTACAGAGCTGTCGTGGGAAGGAATCCAAGAGAGTTTTCAGCTCAAAAGTAATATGATTGAGGTGCCTGTCAATGTCAAAGGGTACGTATTTAGCATCCCAGCAGCACGCTTTTTCGTAGTAGCAGGTCCCAGTTTCTCGTACGCACTAAGTTCGAACGTCCAGGATATAAAGTTTAACGAACTTAAAGACCTTAAGGCAAAGAAATTTGGCGTGAATCTAAATGCAGGTATCGGCGTTGAGGTATTGAAGTATTTACAGCTGTCAGCTATGTATAATGCCGCAATGACAAATGGTTACGAGCTATCAGGCAAGTCCGTTAACGACTTCCTAAATACTAAAGAAAAAGGGTTTTCAGTGACCGCTCGCCTGCTATTCTAAA
>CAKRMU010000008.1 GCA_934364985.1 uncultured Porphyromonas sp.
CTCACCCCTCGTGAATGTGCACGAATGCAAGGGTTCCCGGACTCGTTTATCATGGATGAGAATACCAATCAAGCTTATAAACAATTTGGGAATAGCGTCCCCATCAATGTCCTTGTCGCCATCGGTCGCTCGATTATTAAACGCTATAAAGACTCGCAGTATTCAAGAGAAAAGGGGAGAGATCAGAGGAGGGATAATTAAGTAGAAACAAAAAACAAATGATATGAATGAGCTGAATAATACTCCGGCAAAGCGATATTTAATTGCCGTGGACTTTGACGGTACCATTGTCACACACCGTTACCCTAAGATCGGGGAGGAAATCCCAGGGGCTGTCGAGACCCTAAAGCAATTGATCCGTGATGGGCATCAATTGATACTATGGTCTGTACGCGAACGAAGTCTACTTGACGAGGCTCTGCAGTGGTGTACCGAACGTGGGCTGACTTTCTACTCTGTTAATAGCAACTTCCCCGAAGAGCGAGACGAGGATAGGCATTTTTCGCGAAAGCTTCAAGCGGATATATTTATCGACGACAGGTCTCTCGGAGGATTGCCACCATGGGAGACGATTTACCAGATGATCAGTAAGGGGAAACCTTTTGAGCCTGCACCCTCTGCCCGTGTTGTAGTGGATGATGTGCAACGCGAGATGATGGAGCGTTACAGCCGAGGTAATAATAAGAAAAAAGGCGGTGGCCTTTTTTCCCGCTTCAAATAGTCTATTCGGAACCCTTATAGAGGGTCATCAGTTGTGTCCCAATGACATCAGTGGAGAAATGGGCAACACTCTTCGCTATCTCTCTGCGTGAGGTCTCTTTATGCTTTAATAGCCAATCGATAACGCTTTGTGCCATCATCCGTGTGTCGTAAGCTGGGACTAAAGCTCCATTGACCCCACTAATAATCATATCCGAGATACCCCCAACGTCAAAAGCGACTGAGGGGGTACCGCAAGCCAAAGCCTCTAATATGGTTTGCCCCATTGTCTCATAGCGTGACGTAGATAGCAATAGTGTCCCCTTTTGGTAGAGCGAAACGAGGTGCTTTTGGTCAATACCCTCGATATGCTCAATAGCTATCGGAAAACCTTGAAGTGCCTCCTTGTGTTTGGTTTTACCCACTAAATAAAGGCGAGCGTTCGCCATCAACTGAGGATTTATCTCGGTAGCTGTGGTGAGCATTTGCCGTAAGTAGTCCAGCCCTTTTACGGGGTCATCTAACTTTGATGCCACGAATAGCAGTCGGGCAACATCCTCATCCTCAAGGGTGGTATTAGGGTAAAATACTTGGATATCGATAGGATTATGCACCACAGATATCTGACTCTCTCTTGTCAGCGTTGCCCCTATAGCGACCTCCTTAATATGATTGCTAACTGCGATAAAATGCACTCGAGAAAGGGGCAAATGGCTTTTCTTAAGGAAAATGCTATGGGCTCTATCGCTCGTGCTATCAGACCTAAGAATAGGGCAATCTCCGCACATCGTTTTGTACTTGTGACAAAATGATGTGGCACCACTATCATCTATCATATATGGCAAATGGCATCCTCCCGTAAGTGGCCATAGGTCATGGAGCGACCAAAATATCCTCTTGCCCTCCATTGATAGTAATCTCTCAATGCCCCGAAGTGACACAAAGCCCTGCTGTACCCACTGAATATGGATGACTTCAGCCCACTCAACCCATGGGTGATCAGCGATATTAACACCAAGAGACGCCGTGGAAAAGCGGAAGAGCATATCGCTATGCCCTCGCACCACGAAGTAGGTATCCAACCGCTCCAAAAGAAACCGCACCTGCCACTTATACCCATAACCCGTTATCGTAAGTAACCGAACATCAGCTCCTCTCGCTTGTAATGCCTCCATAGCTCTTGCCGTGGCAATCGCAGCTCCTCCCCCACTCGGATAGGTATTCAGTAGGAGTACCCTCATTTTTTTCTTACCCTAAAGCCGAGGGCTTCGGCAGAAAAGGCTTCGGCTCCTACCTCATCCGCCATCAACGTATACTGGGAGGGCTCATAGGGATAATGGTATTCTTTCCGCAAGCGTTCAAATGAATCGGTTTGTGCCCTAAGGGTTTTATCTATTTCACGTATATTAAATGCCTTAAGGAGAGCCTGAGAGAGAGGTGCCTCGTTGGGAGTCAATCTCAATAAAGGATCCTCTAATGGAGGAGGGGTAAGCAGGGCATCGACATCCTCCTCTAACCCAAAAAATGCCATGCCTTTTTGGACAGCTATTCTCGCCCCATTGGCTTTACCTTGTGCCGAAAAACCAGCGATATGTGGGGTGGCTAACCAGGCTTTATCAAGTAACTCTCGTGAAATATGAGGCTCATTTTCCCAACAATCCAGCACCACGGAGTCGATATGCCCATCCGCCAAACCTCTGATAAGTGCTTGCGTATCTGTGACACTTCCCCGACAAGCATTTACGATAATCGGCGACTTTTGGAGAGACTCAACAAACGCTGTATCTACGAGATGATAAGTAGGGTATTTACCATTCATCTCAAGGGGAACATGAAGTGTGATGATATCCGAAGCCTGAGCTATCTCTCTAAGCGATACAAAACTTTGCTCACCCTCCTTCTCGGCTCTCGGTGGATCGTTAAGCAACACTTTCAAGCCAAGTGCTTCGGCATTTCTCTTGATCAATTTTCCTACATGCCCCACCCCGACTATCCCCAATACTTTGCCGTGGAGGTCGTAGCCTCGCTCCTCACTTAATAGAGCCATGGCTGTGGCAAAATACTGTGCAACGGCCTCAGCATTACACCCAGGGGCATTGTACCATGTGATACCCATCCGAGCACAATAGCCGGTATCAATATGGTCAAAACCTATCGTAGCTGACGTGATAAGGCGGACTCGCGAACCTCTGAGTAGGGCTTCATCGCACCGTGTAATACTACGTATGATAAGCCAATCAGCATCCCTAATAGCATCAGGAGCAAAACGTGCCGAGGGTAAGTAGGTGACTTCTCCCAAACGCTCTATCACTCCTCTAAGATATGGAATGGACGATTCTGCTACAATCTTGATGCTTTTCATTAATACTAATATCTCTTCGGGTTACTCCTCAATGAGGGAATGATCAATATGCACGATACGTGTCGCCAGCTGCCGAAGCTGAGGTAAGTTATGCGAAACCATAATAATCGCCGAGTGTCGCTGTAACACTGGCAACAACCCACATAGAGCATTCTCAAAAACTCTATCGACGAATGTCGCAGGCTCATCTAATACCAAGAGGTCAGGGCTACTGACAATAGCTCGTGCCAAAAGCACACGCTGAAGCTGTCCCCCCGATAGCTTACCTATAGGGCGTCCCTGATAGTCCGATAGAGCGACTGCCCTAAGTGCTTGCTCTATTTTGCTTCTCGTTTCTTTGTGAGTGAGTCTATCTTTAGCTACGTACAGCCCACTCCTAACAACCTCCTCCACAGATATCGGAAAAGATTTATCCAACACATTCTGCTGAGGCATATAACCAATATTGAGCTTAGGGATAGGATTTCCAGAAGGGGAATAGTAGGTAATCCTACCTGCTCGTGGCGGTATTTGCCCCAGCAAAGCCCTAACAAAAGTGGTCTTCCCTGCACCATTAGGTCCAGAGATACCCACAAAATCATTAGGCGAAATACTAAATGAGATCGACTTTAGTAGGCTCGGCTCATCATCATAACCCAGATCTAAGCCCTCTGCCATTAGTATCGGATGTGGATTCATTATTCAAATGCCTTGATTAGTCGTGTCATCTCCTCTGCCCAGTCCTCAGCCAATGGCTGCACCTGCAATATCTCTATCCCAAGTTGTTGAGCGACATTGTAGCAACTCTTAGTATCATACTCCTTCTGAACAAATACCGCCCTTGTCTCCATCGACTTTGCCTTTTCGATAAGCCGAACTAAGTGACGAGGTGTAGGCTCTATACCATTCTCCTCAATCGACAGCTGGGTCAAGCCCCATTCGTCAGCGAATAACGAGAGCGACGGATGATAAATAACGAACGCTACCTTGGGGCGATCCTTAAAGACATTATTGCCGAGTGTCTCCACCTCAGTAAAGACCGGAAGCAACTCTTGATCGTAATTCTCTCGAAACTGATCCGCCTCCTCCGGGAATAGTTTTATGGCTTCCGAAAGCATTGCTTCCGCCATAGCTCTCCCTCCGGTGAGGGAAGTCCAATAGTGCGGGTCGCCATAAACGTGGGCATGAGTGTGCTCTCCGTCGTGGCTAAAGATGATATCCTGTGGCACAAATTGCGATATCTCTACTACCTTAACGCTATCTGGGAGACTGACCATCCACTGCTTCTCAAAGGGCAATGTCCCTACGGCGAAGTACGCTACAGAGGATTGTAGTGTGGCAATATCTTGGGGTGAAGGATCGTATAATTCGGGATTATTACCCTTGGGGACGAGGACATGTATCGAGGCTTTATCCCCTATTATCTTCTCTAAAAAGTACTTCTGAGGGAGTAGACTTACGGAGATCGTTGCTCGCTCTGTGGTAGAAACGCTCCGACAGCTTGGCAATATCACAGCCACTAATATCAGGAATATCAATAGGATTTTTCTCATAATGCATTCGAAATAAGTACGGCATTATAGGCAACGAATACTATAAGCATCATCAACCCTTCTGCCCTATTAATCTCCCTCTTTCCCCAAAAGAGAGCGAACCCGAAGGCGATAATTATGGCAACGAGTTGCATCCATATATCAAGTGTAGTGAAGGTAAGATCTCTTAGCGGACGAATAGTCCCTGAGATGCCGAGTACAAAGAAGATGTTAAAGATATTACTCCCAACTACATTCCCGACGGCTATACCTGTATTCTTTTTTGACGCTGCGACAATGGAGGTAGCCAACTCCGGCAAAGAGGTACCCCATGCTACGAGCGTGAGACCTATGAGAGTATCGCTCACGCCTATATCTTTAGCTATCGCCGAAGCGTTATTTACGAAGATATTTCCACCCACAACTAATGCTCCCAAACCTGCCACTATCATGAGGGTACTTACTGCCCAATGGATCTCTTTAGCAGGTACTTCGGGAGTCTCGTCTTGACCATTCTTTCCCATGTATATTGTATAAAGCAGAAAAAGAATACCCATTATCGTAAGGATGATACTCTCTACCCGCGTTACCATTGGGGGCAATCCATCGAGTGCCATATCCGATAGTACCACTAAGAGAATGCACGCTGCGAGGATGGCGATCGGAATATCAAAACGGACGGAATTCAGATGTACGGGCAGTGGATGTATGAGAGCAGTGATACCTAATATCGCCAAGACGTTAAAGATATTACTACCGATAACGTTTCCGATGGCTATACCTCCATTCCCCTCTATACCGCTCACGATGCTCACGGCAAGCTCGGGTGCCGAGGTCCCAAATGCCACTATCGTTAATCCAATTATGATTTGCGGAATCTTAAACTTTCGAGCAAGAGCTGAGGCTCCGTCGGTAAGTAGATTGGCTCCACCCATAATAACGACTAAGCCTACTACGACTAAAAGAATATATTTAACCATATCTTATTTATCTCTGTTGTCACTCTACGCAAATGCGACTATCTAAATGTGTATACTCTAATGTGGTGATGGAGCCGTAATCGGGTACGTGTGTAAATATCCGCTCCATGTCTATTGCTCCATGTAGGTATCGTGCTGTATTCACAACGCCTCCGTGACAAAAAACAGCGACCCTGCGATATCGCATCATCCGGAGATCCGTAATAAAACTTTTGACCCTCAGTAATAGGTCGTCCATTGTTTCACCATTTGGTGGGACGATATGCCCGGTATGGTCTACAAAGGTATGCCGGTCTGGGTGTGTCTGAAGTAGCTCTTCTATTTCAGCCCACGTCTTAAGCTCCCACGCTCCGAAACTCCTCTCCATGACCCGTTCGTCGGGGATAGCGATGCTACTAAAGCCACAATGCTCACATAGTTTAAGTGCTCTTGAGAGTGGACTGGTGTATATTGCATCGTATTTATGATGCTGGAGAAGGGTCTTAACGACTTCAGCTTCATGAGGAAAAGAGTCTGCCACCCGGACATCCGTCTGCCCATAACAAAGTTCGCCAGATATCTGCAAAGAGGTGTGCCGGATCCAATCAATCGTCAGCATTAATAGTCCACTTCGTAATTTTTGCCGTGGCGTTTCTTGTCTTTGTCTTTACGACCTTTCCTAAGGTCTTTACTCTTAGGGTTATCAAAGAAAGCCTGATCCTCTTTGTTGTGACTTCCGTACTTTTCGCCTGTTTGTTTCTCGGCGGCCTCTCGGCTGAATTTCCGAAATAGCCCTTTAAGGGGTATCGCTACATCATCGAGGCATACTTCATCGGTCACCTCAGCTTTTGCACCGATATCCGCTATTTCTCCGTTAAGCTTAACGCGACCTTGGCGGATCAATTCCTCTGCTTCTTTGCGTGTGTACTCGTGGTATTCGCTTACGATACGACTGATGCGCACTTCCATAATCTTGGAAAAAACAATTCTTACTTAGTATTGTATATTATCTGTATTAATCATCTCAAGTATCCGCTCTGCGGTCTCACGGGGGGAGCCACTGGGCTGGATATAATTCACTGTAAAACCTCTTCGCTCCATACCACGCACCCAAGTCATTTGGCGTTTAGCAAATTGATGAATGGCAGTCTCAAGCTTGTGGTACATCTCATCGTAGGAGAGGTGACCTAAGGCATACTCCGTGACATACTTATACTCTAAACCATACCTGAGGAGCTGCTCAGCGGGGACGGCTTTTAATAAAGCTTTGACCTCATCGACCATCCCAGATGCCAATCTTTTGGACAATCGCTCAGAGATTCTTATCCGTCTCAATTCTCGCGAAATGTCAATACAAAAGATAGGTCCATGTAAAGGTCTATGATGCTCGTACCCCACATTTTTAGCCCTTGCTACCTCAATAGCACGGATCAAACGGCGACGATTATCTCTATCTACTCTGGATAAATTGCCACCCTCAGCGACAAATGCTCTCTGAAGATCATCTAAAGAAAGCTCCTCCAAAGTAGCACGCAACGACTTATTCTCCCCCACATTAGTCAATTGATAGCCACCCAGAATTGCCGTCATATATAACCCCGTACCACCACATAATATCTTAGGGGTTTCAGTTGGAAGCTCGTCATAAGCCCGATAAAAATCCTCCATATAGCGGTGTAAGTTATACTCCTCACCAGCCTCTGCGATATCTATCATTCGATAGGGAATGCTCACCTCGTCCACACGGTATTCCTCAAGATCCTTGCCGGTACCTATGTCCATACCCTTATAGACTTGCCGAGAGTCGCCACTAAATATAACTGCTCCGAGCATCTCAGCCAATTGCACTCCTACGGCAGTTTTACCACTTGCTGTAGGTCCATAAATTGTGATGATATCCATCCCGGAGGGTAGGTTTTTTGGCATTAATTACTTAAGCAAATTATGAGGATACTCACCCGCCTCTACAAGAGATGCAAGCTTAGCTACTACACTTGGCCTATCCTCAGCATAGGTCACCCCAAACCACTGAGATGGGGTATCCAAAATCTCACAGGTTACCTCTCCACTTTTAATAAGGTCATTCACGACTGTGGGGATATAAAATTCGCCTTTTTCGCTGTGGAGGTTATCCTTTAAGAACCGCTTAAAAGCCTCATCAGAGTATTCAAAATAATCGGGTGTGAAGCCCCACATATTCATAGAGACAGGCGTTTGCTCCTCGAGACTAATGCTCTTTCCATCCTCAGATACATACATAATAGTACCTCCTATCCGCTCGATCTTAGTTCGCTCCACAATATCTGTGAGATAGCCATCAGCATTTTTTTGACACACACCCCGCGAGACGGTTCCACTCTCACTTAGCGTATTGCCCACACGATATCCCACCATACAGTATTTACCTTTAAGCCCCTCCATGGCACGGAGAGCATCGGCGAGAATACCGAAACTCTCGGCTCCATAAAAGTCATCTGCATTAATGACGGCAAAGGGTTCATGAATTACCTTTTTACCCATCATCACGGCATGGTTTGTTCCCCAAGGCTTTGTGCGACCTTCAGGACACGTAAAGCCCTCAGGCAGACAATCCACACCCTGAAAGACCACTTCCACAGGCACCAAGTGCTGATATTTACTTGCCACCTTATCCATAAAATCCTGCTCGAAGTCTCGGCGAATCACAAAGACCACTTTCCCAAATCCGGCTTTAACTGCATCATATACGGAGTAGTCCATAATGGTTTCGCCACTTGGACCCACACCATCTAATTGTTTAAGACCACCATAACGCGACCCCATCCCAGCCGCCAAAACTAAAAGTGTTGGTTTCATACATCAAAAATTAGTATTCCTCTATAGCCTCCTTTATTTTAAGTGCCTTACGGAGTAGTGCTTCCACTCTATCAAGTGGCAGCATATTAGCTCCGTCCGAAAGAGCTTCTGCAGGGCAGGGATGCGTCTCCATAAATAATCCGTCAGCCCCTACGGCAATGGCGGCTTTCGTTATCGTCTCCACTAACTGCGGCTTGCCCCCAGTGACCCCTGAGGTGTTATTAGGTTGTTGCAAACTATGCGTCACATCCATCACCACAGGGCACCCATAGCTCTGCATCTCGGGTATACTCCTATAGTCAACGACAAGATCGCCATAACCAAACATCGACCCTCGCTCCGTGAGCAACACCTTATCGTTACCACTCTCACGCACCTTGTCACTTGCAAACTTCATCGCTATCGGAGCCATAAACTGCCCCTTCTTGATATTCACCACCTTGCCTGTCTGTGCTGCCGCTACGAGGAGGTCCGTTTGCCTACAGAGAAAAGCAGGTATCTGAAGGACATCAACATACTCAGCCGCTAACGTTGCTTCGTGAGCCTCGTGGATGTCAGTCACTATTGGCACCCCAAAAGTGCGACCTACCTCCCCAAGTATCTCCAAAGCCTTCTCGTCACCAATACCGGTAAAAGAGTCTAAACGGCTACGATTAGCCTTGCGATAACTCCCCTTATAGACAAAAGGAATACCCAATCGCGACGTTATCTCGACCAGTTTTTCAGCCACCCTAAGAGTCAAGTCACGGCTCTCTACAACGCACGTACCAGCGAGGAGGAAGAACTTACTTCGTCCTCCTTGCATTAGGTAATCCATTAAATTACCAGCCATATATAGTGTTACCATCCATATTATCAATAGGTGTGTAAAGGTACACAAAAAAGATTAACGACCATACCGATTTATCAAATCCTTAGACGATAGCCCCTAAAATAGCTATCCAATACCTACAAAAGAGGATACCATGAATTCGCTAATGCCGATACTATATATCCTCCTGCTCCTCCTTCCAACATACACTTCCTCTCACCCTCAACAACGAATCATCCATGAGTTATATAATAAAAGAATCGTATCCTCTGTATCTCCTTCTCCACTAACTCTTAGCTTCCCTCAAAATACAATATTTTTGACTCTATGCCATAATACCTCCAATGGTTGTAGTAAACCTAATTCTTTCGCTCCGTTCAATAGTTTTATTAATAAAGTATGATACTATGAAGACTTGATAGCATTGATTACTATAGCATTAGCGTTACTTAGGATGAATCTGTAGTACCTCACTCAAGACGGTTGTATAGCGAGGGCTGACGCGGTTTCTAGTGATTACTTGGTGGAGGGCGTCGGTATCTCGGATAGCAATATAGAGGGCATGGTCGCCATATTTCTCCTGTAAAGCAGTAGCGATATTGGTGCTTTTGTCCTGTATTTACTAAAGAGAGAAAAGCCATAGCCCACTGTCGAGTGACAATATCTCGACCATGGGCTATGTATCTAAAAATGTAGGAATATACCTTTACTTCATTGTCTTGGACGCTTCCCCCATGAGTCGTATCTATATTCTCTTTTGGCGTCTTTGCACCAAATGGGAGGATAGATACTATTTTGGGGTGTCGCGATCTTATGAATAAACTCTTTTAGAATTGATATCCAAAGCCTGCCTGTAGGTAAATAGGGTACATCTTAAAGGTAATCGTATTGAAGTCTTTTTTGAATAATGGAGTAAAGCCCCAGTTGAGATCCGCATTTACGTGAAAGTGCTTATACGCCCTCCACGAACCACCTATGCGAGCTCCCCATTGCCATCTCTGCATCTCTTTAGAGAAGTCGTAGTAGGAGCGTTGTCCCTCATCGATGCTCATCTTTTGCCCTGTTGGCGTCATGTGCCGTAGGTAACCATCGTACACGCTACCACTAAATTTATTCTCCAGTTGATAGCCAAGATATAGTCCTCCTCTCACTTTCCAATTATTATTGAAACGATAGTTAGCAAGGAGAGGTATGCTGAGGAGCGTTGAGGAGTAGTCGGTATCTACTTTACCCGTCCAGTAACCCTCGATCTCACTATTATCCATTGAGACGATGGTGTGGTAGTTCTTTACCGTTGACTTGGTGCTCATACCGCGGTTTTGTATGCTAAGACCTGAGGAGATACCCCATTCGGGTTTGCCGTATTCCTCGCCAAACCATTTCGTAGCAACACCCTCGAAAGTCCCACTATACTTGGGTTTATATCCGTCAATGCTACGTATCTCTACAGGCATATCCATGGGGGCAGTACCGCCGATGAAGTTGACACCGGCCCTTAGCTCAAATTCCCAGCCCGACGTTGTCCGCAGGAAGCCATCAGTGGCCGTTTGTTGTGCATTTACGCTCCAAGCCGTTAGGGTAGCGATGGCAATTGATAGGATGATCTTCTTCATATTATTTGCAAGTGAGTGTTAATTCGTCTAACCATAAGGTGCTACCGATAGCCCCTACAAATTCAGCCCCTTTATTACTTGAGGAAGCGATGATAGAGATACTATATTTCCCTGCTTTAAGCTTCTCCGGGTCAATACTTCTGCCTTCAATGGTCTCGAAAGGGATGCTGAAACGGAGCCATTCTGCAGACTCTCTCTTATCCTCTTCTTTAATTTCGGCTATACTGATCAGTTGAGGACTGGTGCGTACATTTGTGCCATCGAGGTAGCTGACTTCGTTAGTTGTCTCAAAAAAGATAGCATAGAGGTCAAAAGTGTCCTTGGCTCCCTCGATAGTTTTACCATCTTTCCCGATAACGACGTCGCCCTGTAGGTACTTGTAATATCCGGTTAAGTAGAGTGGCTCTTGGGTAAAAGGCAGCCCGAAATGAGTCGCTTTCAGTGGATTTTTACCCAGCAACGCACCCTTATCGAGGTCACCCATGTATATGGAGCCGGAGGCTATTGGCTTCTGCATCATTGCCCCTAAAGCTCCGGCACTCACCGTTTGGATCTTGGCTCCCTTGCCCACTTTGCCTTCGTCTTGAGTGACGCAATAGGTAATTTTTTCGGGAGGAGTGCCACCAAATAATTGCGAAAGCATCACACCATAGTTGCCACTCTGCCACTGGAAATATAGCTCGCCATTAGGCTTATATTCTTCAATGATCGGATAAAGATCCCTTTTGGGGTCGCTATCCTCGTGGTAATAGGTCAGCCCCTCGAAGGCGAAATCCCACGAAGGTTGTTCGTCAAGCGAAGGCACATTTGCCCTCACTTTGTAAGTCTTTTTCCACTTCCCATCCTCAGAGGTGACGGTATAGGTCTGCTCTTTGGTAAAGTCAAGAGGGGTGCCACTTGCCGGCTCAATAGTGGCTCCATCTGTGAGTGTGAAAGTAGGGGCAAGTGTACTCCTATCGACCCAAGTATTGACAGTCATCACGACTTCATTATTACTGATAGTGGTCGATCTGAAGAGTAAAGATTTGTCGATTTCGCAACTCAGGATATCCGCCTCGGCATTAGGAGCCTCGGGCTTAATACAACTGGTGCAAATGATGGCCATGGTGGCTAAAGAAATCAGGCTGATAGCCCATTTGTTTGTTGTCATACTACCATTATTAAAATATAATACCTTCCGCTTTTGTATAATACCGCATCTACGTCGTCACTTTCGTCATTATGGGGTCCCGGCGAGAAAATTTTGCAACAAATATACCAATAATCAGGCTTTGACATATTGTCAGATAACCTACTCGATATCCTTAATATCCGCGAAGAGAATATTAAGGATATCGGTTGTTAATGAGTGTACTTCAAGGACGATTGTTTGGGACAACGTATTTTCCATACATCCGGACAACGCTAAAACGGATACCCTGAATTAGTAAAAGCGAATACTTGGTATTTGCTTTAGAGAATACCAAGTATTAGTCAAGGCTGATTTAGGGTATCCATTTTGGGGGATACCCTACTCGCATTATTTTTATATCATATTTAAAGGTATGAAAGATAGAAGTATAGTAGCTATTAGGATGCTATTAGTTGTACGTTATTTAAGACTTTATATACCAATAAATTTGTATTTTTGGATAACTTAAAAACAATCTGTATTATGTAAATCATTGGTATATAGTGTATTAATTATTAAAGATGGGAAACATTGAATCGGAATAAAAATAATTATTATTTATTTTGGTCAAATCAAATAATAGCAGTAATATTGTAATCGAAAAAATAGAACTATCGTTTTTGGATATTCGCTCATTATCATTTTTGCATGTCAAGAAGGGTTGCAGTCTAAGTTGCTCAACTTAGTTGCAGGGAAACTGGTGTGAGTCCGGTACAGTTCCCGCTGCTGTAATTCTCTAATGTAGAGAGGTCATTAGCCCACTGTCTCTATGCCTTGTGGCGGAGATGGGAAGGGGATCGCTCTACGAGGTTTTTTGAGAGACCTCAAGAGATAAGTCAGAAGACCGACCTTTCGCGACGAGACAATAAGGATAGGAGATGTATTTATATTTAAGGTATTACTTTCGGGATTTAAAGTATGACAACAACTATTACACACATCATCAAGCGTGACGGCTTAAAGGAGCCTTTCACCCCATCAAAGATTGAAAACGCCGTCCTCAAAGCTTATATCGCTACGGGGTTAACTGAGTGTTTGGAGGAGGCCAAGCAGGTAACTATCGGGGTGATGGGTAGGATTAACCAAGAGGTTATATCCGTCGAAGAGATACAGGACCTCGTGGAGAACGAGCTTATGAAGGTGCAACCAGAGGTAGCTAAGCGCTATATCCTCTACCGCGAGTGGAGAAATACCGAGCGTCATAAGCATACTCAGCTCAAGCGTAATCTCGATGGTATCGTCACCATTGATAGCAACGACGTCAACCTTAGCAACGCCAATATGAGTAGTCATACCCCTGCAGGGCAGATGATGACATTCGCCTCTGAGGTTTCTAAAGACTATACTTATCGCTATCTTTTACCCACACAATACGCTGAGGCTCATCGTAGAGGGGATATCCATATTCACGACCTTGATTATTACCCCACTAAGACAACGACTTGCATCCAGTACGATCTCGCTGATCTCTATGAGAGAGGGTTTCACACCAAAAATGGCAGTATCCGCACTCCCCAGAGTATCCAAAGCTATGCGACACTTGCCACAATAGTTTTCCAGACGAATCAAAATGAGCAGCACGGAGGTCAGGCCATCCCTGCGTTTGATTTCTTTATGGCTCCGGGCGTATATAAGACATTCGTGAAGCATTTAGCGGATATGGTGCTGATGTCTTTGCATTGTATGGGTATTGAAGAGCTACCTACGTCTAAGGAGATTAGGCAAGTCATACGTGAGCATATCCGCTCCATCGTCCCCTCATCTACGGCTGTGACTACCCTTTGTGACGCTATCAGCGAAAAAGTAAGTAAAGAGATGCCACGGCAAGAGATGAAATACCTCATCACTGAAGCTATCAGTCGCACCCGCCGAGATACACACCAAGCGATGGAGGGTTTCATACATAACCTCAATACAATGCACTCAAGAGGTGGCAACCAAGTCGTATTTAGTTCCATTAATTATGGCACTGACACCTCAGCAGAAGGGCGAATGGTGATAGAGGAATTGATGAAAGCTACAACCGAAGGTCTAGGAGTCGGAGGCGAAGTGCCCGTATTCCCTATTCAGATATTCAAGGTGAAAGAGGGGGTCAATTACTCAGATTCGGACTTCGAGAATGCGATGAAAGACTTTGACAAAGCTCTATCCGGGGAAGTTCCTTTTGAGACACCTAATTTTGACTTATTCCTAAAGGCGTGCGAGACGACAGCCAAAGCCCTTTTCCCTAATTTCGTCTTCCTCGACACCCCCTTTAACCATAACGATGAGTGGGATGCCAATGATCCGCTTCGGTATCGTCACGAAATCGCTACGATGGGATGCCGTACTCGTGTTTATGAGAATATCAATGGAGAGCGGACATCTGTAGGTCGTGGCAACCTCTCCTTTACGACCATCAACCTCCCTCGTTTGGCTATCGAAGCAAAGCGATATGCTGAGGGGCAGGTGGGGAATCTGGATGACTTAGGGAAGATTCGCAGCATTGCGATCAATAAATTGTATGCTTCGGTGCGTGAGATGGCTCAACTTGTGGGTGAGCAGTTGCACACTCGGTACGAATTTCAATGCACAGCTCTTGCCCGTCAATTCCCCTTTATGATGGGTAACGATGTGTGGAAAGGAGGCGGAGCATTACGCCCTAATGACCCTGTGGGTCACGTCATTGATAGTGGTACTTTAGGTATAGGTTTCATAGGAGGTCACAATGCGATGTATGCTATCTACGGAGAGGGGCACGGCACGAATCACGATGCGTGGCAGACGCTTTACCACTGCGTAGAGATTATTGGTGAAGTGGCACAGGAATTTAAGCAGAAATACCACCTCAATTACTCTGTACTTGCCACTCCTGCCGAGGGACTATCCGGAAGGTTCACTCGCCTTGATCAGAAACGCTATGGTATCATTGAGGGCGTGAATGATCGTGCCTATTACGTCAATTCTTTTCACATAGATGTCAAAGAGGATATCCGTATCGCTGACAAGATACGTCTAGAAGCCCCATTCCATGCATTGACATTAGGCGGACACATTACTTATATAGAGCTGGATGGAGAGGCGAAAAAGAACGTCAAAGCTATCGCTAAAATCGTCAAGCTGATGCAGGAAAACAACATAGGCTATGGTTCGATTAACCACCCGATAGATACCTGCCGAGAGTGTCATTATAAGGGAGTTATCTATGCCAAGTGTCCTATATGTGGCGGAGAGGATATCCTAAGGATGCGTAGGATAACGGGATATCTTACCGGCGACCTTGCCTCTTGGAACTCCGCCAAACGTGCAGAGGAGCAGGATCGCGTTAAACATCATTGAGTCCCTAAAGAGGTGCATATCCTCAAGGTAATACCAGAGACGATCCTTGATGGTGATGGGATACGGTGTGCTATCTATTTGGCAGGCTGCTCCCATCATTGTCCGGGGTGCCACAACCCTGAGAGCCACAATCCACTATTTGGAGTGCCACTAACGAGTGCGTACATGGATAAAATCATCGATGACATCAATGCCAATCCCTTACTCGATGGTATCACACTGAGCGGTGGCGATCCCATGTATGCCCCGGATGAATTACTTCCACTACTGCAACGACTAAAGCAGGAAACCGGCCTTGAGATATGGTGCTATACAGGGTATACATTAGAGCAAATCCAAGCCGACCCTACTCGTATTGGTTTACTGGAGTATATAGACGTCCTTGTTGACGGACGCTTTATACAAAAGCTCTACGACCCTCAATTGCCCTTTAGGGGAAGCTCTAATCAACGGATCATTTATCTACACAAGAGATAGCTTTGTACCGCAATCAGCGAGAGTGGTACCTAATCTACGAATAAATATAGATTAGGAGAGGTGCCAGCGAATACCTGATATTCGCTTTTAGGGATAGCAGGTATTATCTTTAAGAAATACCCTGAATTCGCCGAGACGAATTCAGGGTATCAGTTTTTTGAAATACAGGACATTCGCGTGAGGGGTGTGAGGGCACATCTTAAAAAGAAATGCATCTTCTTTGTGAGAATGGTTGTATATCCGGTCTATCTTATTCGGTATGAGTTGATTATATGTATCTAAGTATAGTGGAAATTGGATCTGTAACGACATTTGAAAGGTTATTATATAAACGGTTCCATAATTAGTGGCTAATTTCATACTTTATTTGATTTTATTTCGTACCTTTGTCACGAATAGGTGAGTGAGGAGTGCCAATAACGATTGGTGCTACTTGCCTGAAAAGGGAACTTGGTGCGAGACCAAGACTGTACTCTCAGCTGTGACTCCTGAAGTACGACCCTGCAAATTAATGTCACTGTAGCCTACATCTGCGAGCGTTGAATTTCTCAGTAACGATTGTCGCGGAAGGCTATGGGAAGGCTGCGGGGTATTGTCGCAAGTGATGCATTACAAAGCATTATGAGCTAATGGAGAAGTCAGAAGACCTGCCTATATCATTGGATTTTTGTTTTCAGAGTTAGGAAATGAAAAGGATATTAGTAGGGCATATCGGGCTCCATAGTGTGGGCAGTGGTGAAGCTGTAGCAAGGGATTTTGCTATGGTTCCTTTTGTTGTGTCGTCAGCACTATGTGGGCGTCTTTTGCTTACTTTTAGGTCAATCATCAACAGGCGTTTTGGGGATTATCGGTACCCTTATATATATGGTGCCGAGGGTCGCTTTAGCCTTTTCTCTTCTTCTCTGTATAACGAACGTCCGTGCCTCTATCGGAAGTTATTTTTAATCCCATTATACAAAAACAGAAGAAGTTATGAAGACCCGCGAAGAGTACATTGAGAGTCTAAGAGCTCTCCATTTAAACGTTTATTTTATGGGCGAAAGGATAGAAAGCCCTGTCGATCACCCCATGATCCGCCCATCCCTTAACTCCATTGCCATGACCTATGAGCTGGCTCAGCAGGAGGAGTATAAGGACTTGATGACTGCCACATCCAACATTACCGGTAAGACGATTAACCGCTTCACCCACATCCATCAGAGCACTGACGACCTCGTTAAGAAGGTCAAGATGCAACGCCTATTAGGGCAAAAGACAGCCAGTTGTTTCCAGCGCTGTGTGGGTATGGACGCATTCAACGCCATCTGGGCTACGACCTACGAGATGGACGAAGCCTGTGGCACTAATTACCACGCACGCTTTAAGGAATACGTTAAGTACTGCCAGGACAATGACCTTGTCGTAGACGGTGCAATGACAGACCCAAAGGGCGACCGCAGTTTTTCGCCATCACAGCAGGCTGACCCCGACCTCTACGTTCATATCAATGAGATTCGGCCTGATGGTATTGTCGTAACAGGTGCCAAGGCTCACCAAACAGGTTCGGTCAATTCTCACGAACACTTGATTATGCCTACCTGCACTATGCAAGAAGCGGATGCCGACTACGCTGTATCTTTTGCCATCCCAAGCGATGCCGAAGGGGTGACAATTATCTATGGTAGGCAGTCCTGTGACACTCGCAAAATGGAGCATAATGCAGATATTGATTTGGGTAATAATACCTTTGGAGGTCACGAGACACTATTCATCATGGACCACGTATTCGTACCAATGGAGCGAGTGTTTATGTGCCGTGAATATCAGTTCTCTAACATGCTTGTTGAGCGATTCGCCGGCTACCATAGGCAGTCTTATGGCGGCTGTAAGGTGGGTGTCGGCGATGTTCTGATCGGAGCCGCGGCTTTGGCAGCCGAGTACAACGGCGTACCCAAAGCCTCACATATCAAAGATAAACTGATCGAGATGGTACATCTCAATGAGACCCTTTACTCTTGTGGTATTGCATGCTCAGCCGAGGGTAAAGCCACCAAAGCAGGCAACTATATCATCGATATGCTTCTTGCTAACGTCTGCAAACAAAACATCACCCGTTTCCCCTATGACATCACACGGCTTGCCGAAGATATCGCAGGAGGATTGATGGTCACGATGCCAAGCGAAGCCGACCTAAGACACGAAGAAGTAGGTCCTCTCATCAAGAAATACCTCGCAGGAGCCAAAGGTACAGATACGGTCAATCGTATGCGAATATTACGCCTGATCGAAAACCTTACCCTCGGTACTGCGGCCGTAGGATATCGTACCGAGAGCCTTCATGGTGCAGGGTCACCTCAGGCTCAGCGTATAATGATTTCACGGCAATGTAATATGGAAGCCAAGAAAGAATTGGCACGCCATATTGCCCATATCGACACTTCGCTCGATGCCAATAAAGGTAAATAATCTAATACTTTTCGATTATGATAGATCTATCCAATAGGGTAGACGAAATCTCTACTATTCTCAGTAGCTATGTCAGACCCCAGCTATTAGCACACGGGGGAGACATAGTGCTGAAGAGGGTAGAGGGGGAGCAAATCTTTGTCAAAGTTATGGGCGCGTGTCAGGCTTGTCCCTCACTTAGCAGTACCATCAATGAGATAGCCCAAGAGACATTACGCGAGTATCTCCATGAGCCTTCGGTGATGGTCGTCGTGGACAATAGCGTGAGTCGTGACCTCATAGCTGAGGCATTGAAGATTATTAGGAGTCAGAAATAACGCCCACTTATAGCCTGTAACAACCAATAATAATAGTATGTCTATACAATTTCAAAGTACCACACCACTCGAGGCGATTTCCTGTATAAAGGATGGTGACTTCGTGGTATTATCCCACGCCGCTGCCGTACCTCAGCGTTGCGTAGATGCCCTTGCCCTCAATTACGAGAGGTATCACGATGTCCGAATATTCCACATGGTCACCCTCGGAGATAGCCCTTATACCGCTCCTCAAATGCAGGGACACTTTAGGCTGATTACCAACTTCGTCGGAGCCAATACCCGACCCGCAATAGACGATAATAGGGCAGACTTCGTACCCTCTTATTTCTATGAAGTGCCAAAGATGATGAACCCCGGTGGAGCGTTTTGCCCTGATGTCGCTATCGTACAATTATCATACCCTAATGCGGATGGCTATTGTAGCTTCGGTACATCGTGCGATTACTCAAAGCCTGCTGCCGAACAAGCTAAGATCGTTATTGGGGAGCTGAATAAGCAGATGCCCTTTATCGGAGGGGATAATCTCATACATATCTCCAAGCTAACACATATTGTAGAGGCAGATTATCCCCTATATACGCTCCCCCAACCTCGTATCGGAGAGGTAGAGGAAGCCATAGGTAGGCATTGTGCGACCCTGATAAAAGATGGCGATACATTGCAGCTCGGTATTGGTGCAATCCCAGATGCTGTCTTGCTTTTTCTCAAGGATAAAAAAGACTTAGGCATTCACTCAGAGATGGTTTCGGACGGAGTTGTCCAGCTCATTAAGTCAAATACGATAACGGGAAAATGCAAATCCCTTAAGCCTAATAAGGTAATTGCCACTTTTTTAATGGGGACACAAGAGCTCTATGATTTCGCCAATAACAATCCGCAGATAGAGATGTACCCTGTTGATTATGTCAATGATCCCCGCATCATATCTCAAAATAAGCAATTGGTGAGTATCAATAGTTGCATCGAGGTAGATCTGATGGGACAAGTCGTCTCAGAGGCAATGGGGCTTCGGCAGTTTAGTGGGCCTGGAGGTCAGGTAGACTTTGTACGGGGTGCAGCGTGGTCGGAAGGCGGTCGGAGCATTATTGCGATACCCTCGACCGCTCGTAGGGGTACTGCGTCTCGCATCGTGCCACTGTTAACAGAGGGGGCAGCCATAACGACGTCGAGAAATGATGTAGACTACATTGTTACGGAATACGGTATTGCTCACCTCAAAGGTAAGACACTACGCGAGAGGGCTTTAGCACTTACTGCGATCGCTCATCCCGACTTTCGTCCGGAGTTAGAGGCGGAGTGTAAGAAACGGTTTAATCTATAATATATACATTTTTTATGCAATTATTTAAGCTTAAGACGGTGATCAATCAGTTTGAATCCTTCGGTTCTTTCGCCAAGGAATTCGGATTGGGGGAAAGAGATTTGGTGATCACTAATGACTTCCTTTACGAACCTTTTATGAAGGCTTGCGGGCTACCCTGCCACTTCGTAATGCAGGAGCATTATGGTACGGGTGAGCCATCGGAGGAGATGATGAATAAGATTCTTCATGATCTTAGAGGGGTACAATATGACCGTGTCATTGCGGTAGGCGGTGGCACAGTTATAGATATTTCAAAGCTTTTTGTTCTCAAAGACCTCGAAGACGTAATGGACGCATTTGACAAAAAGATACCGCTCATTAAGCAGAAGCAATTGGTCATTATCCCTACCACGTGTGGCACAGGGAGCGAAGTAACGAATATATCGATCGCGGAGATCAAGAGCAGACAGACTAAAATGGGTCTGGCTGATGATGCTATCGTAGCTGATAATGCGGTCATCATCCCTGAGCTATTAAAGGGGTTGCCATTCCACTTTTATGCATGCAGTGCTATTGATGCTCTCATCCATGCTGTTGAGTCTTTCGTCTCTCCGAAGTGCAATCCTTACACTGCGATATTTAGCGAAGCTGCGTGGAATATCATCATTCCTGTTTTTCAGACGATACGAGACAAAGGACCTGAGTACCGCTTTGAGTGTATGGGTGATATGATTATGGCGAGCAATTTTGCAGGAATAGCCTTCGGTAATGCCGGTGTAGGAGCTGTTCATGCTCTATCTTATCCGCTCGGAGGTACCTATCATGTCCCCCACGGTGAGTCCAATTATCAGTTCTTCACTGAAGTGTTTAAGGTCTATGAGAGTAAAGCACCAGGAGGTCAAATGCAGGTACTCAAGGAGAAACTATCCAAGGTTATGGGTTGCACACCGGCCAATCTCTTTAGTGAGATAGATGCCCTTCTGTCAGCACTTATTCAGAAAAATGACCTACATACTTATGGGATGAAAGAGAGTGAGATAGAGGGGTTTGCCGATGCCGTATTAGCCACACAGCAGCGACTTCTTGCCAATAACTACACCCCACTTACTCGTGACGAGATAAGGGATATCTACAAAACGTTATACTAAACAGATCAATACATCATCATTTAAAATACCGAATCTATGGATATTAAAGAAATGGTTTCCCTCTCTAGGGAAGCACAAAAGGACTATCAGGCGAGGTTTGACCAGGACGCCGTTGATCAGGTCGTTAAGACACTCTGCCGTGTGGTATACGATAATGCCGAAATGCTTGCTCGTGAAGCTATTGATGAGACAGGCATGGGTGTATATGAGGATAAAGTGGCAAAGTGTCGCAATAAGTCAAAGGGCGTGTGGAGCAATCTGCAGGGCAAAAAGAGTATGGGCGTTATCGGCATGGATGAGGAGACGGGGCTCATCAAGATTGCAAAGCCTGTGGGTGTAGTAGCGGCTATCACGCCGACCACAAACCCTATTGTGACCCCAATGGCTAATATAGCCTTTGCTCTCAAGACCCGCAATGCCATCATTGTTTCACCACACCCACGCTCCAAAAACTGTTCGTCTCACACCATTGAGCTTATCTTAGAGGCCCTGAAGCCATTCCATCTCCCTAAAGGGCTTGTGCAGTGTGTCACAGAGCCTTCTATTGAGGCAACGCAAGACCTGATGAGTGCAGTTGACGTGGTCGTTGCTACAGGCGGAATGGGTATGGTTCACTCCGCTTACTCCTCAGGTAAACCCTCATTCGGTGTAGGTGCAGGTAACGTCCAAGTGATCCTTGATGAGCATATTGACTACAACGAAGCTGCAGATACCATTATCCGCGGACGTATTTTTGATAATGGTATTATCTGCTCCGGAGAGCAGTGCTTTATCTATCCGGAGAATCATAAAGAGGAAATTTTCCAAGCTTTTAGGGATCATGGAGCTTACTTTGTCCCTGAGGAGGAGCATGATAAGATGGTCAATACCCTTTTCGTTAATGGCTCTATAAGCCGTGACGTTGTGGGCAAGAGCGTAAAGCATATTGCTGACCTTGCAGGTATCAAGGTGCCCGAAGGTACACGGATGCTTATCGTACCTGCTCGTGGAGTAGCTAAGGCTGATCCTATCTGTAAAGAGAAGATGTGCCCTGTGATGACATGCCTCCCTTACTCGCATTTTGACCAAGCTATCCAGATCGCTAATGCCAATCTTAGCATGGAGGGTAGTGGGCATACCGCTGGTATTCACTCCAATAACCAGGGAAATATCATTAAGGCAGGTGACGAAATCAATATCTCACGACTCATTGTTAACGCTCCCTGCTCAATTACTGCAGGAGGATCAATACAGAATGGCCTCTCTGTGACAACGACCTTAGGGTGCGGTAGCTGGGGTAATAACTCGATTTCTGAAAACCTTACCTACAAACATCTACTTAACATCTCCCGCATTGCTCGTATGTCGCCACACGTACATGTGCCTTCAGACGAAGAGATTTGGGCTATGAATTAAGGTTGATTACCCCTTTATTTATTGTGCCATTGCTATAAAAAGCGAGGGCACACACGCTATTACCCCCGGCCAAAAGGCGATGACCTTTGGCTGGGGGTAATGGTGTCTATTCCTTAGATACTTACTTATGCTTTATTAAAAAGTGGCGCTACCCAATAAATGATACCCAAACAGCAAAAAACCGGATACCCTATATTCCCTTTGGCTGATACCTGGTATTCACTCTGACGGATACCCTATATTCGTCTCGGCGAATATAGGGTATCAGTTTGATGCGAATTTGATGTGCGACAATGCTATGATATAAACATTATGGTTTGCACCTATTTAGGGGGATGCCAAGGCATATAGAGATAGCACCTATTCTTTTATCGAGGAACGAAAAGACCCATAGGGGTTACTCAATGACGACAACGAGCGACTGATCAGTGGGAGCCCAGTCGTAGACAAACTTGGCGTGACTGGTAGCATTTCGGACACACATGTGCGACCTCGGTGTGGTACCTAACGACCAGCTGTATTCGATAGTTTTGCCATTTCTGCTATTTACAGGTACGCCATGGATGTAGGCACCATTAGTAAAACGGCTTGCCCATGGTGCATATCCTGCAATCTCAGAGCTACCATCTTTTGTGTAAAACATCTTGGCTTTTTTCTGCTGGAGTAGGAATATGCCGAGGGGTGTCTCCATTTGATAGGGTGGGTGGTGCCGTCCTGTGGTGGCAGGATTGGTGCTTCGGATGAGCCATTGTCCTCGATCTTGCCGCTCTGTAGTGGTGATGTTTTGGTCGCCTCTGTCGACAAAGATGACATGACTAAAATGCACTTCGCCGTCGAGAGGTCTGATATAGCGTTTGGGGATCCAATACTCACCGTACTCGGCTTTTAGTGGCGTGATATGGTAGTAGTTCCCGACAGAGTCAATGATATGTGTGAGCCAGCCGTCGCGAGCATATAGAATAGGTTGTGTCGAATCATTTACTTCGTAAAGAGGAGCTGACTGATACCGCTCTACTCCCAGTGTATCCGCAACCCTTTTGTATTCGTTGCGGACATAATTTGAGACAGTGGGAGCCTCACCATGACCATTGCGATAGTTTTCAACGACAGCCCACTGACCTACTTCCTCCTCAAGGTTTTCGATAAAAGCAAGTTTCTCTTTGATTTGTGCGAGTTTGATGCTCCTTGTGGTGTCTTCATACTCATAAATAGTATCGAGATGATAGTCCTCAAAAAGCAAATCCTCAGTGAGCTGAATATCATTTGAGGACAAAGTGTCAGGAGCTTGTGATTCTGCTTCAATGGTGCTATCGGTATCCATTACCATGGATGAAGTGTCCTGCGACTCTTCTTGGTGCTTTGGCCGGCACCCAAATACGATGAGGAGCAGGAGGGAAGTTACCCATAGGTACATCTGTTGAGTCATAAGTCGTTATTAAGTTAGTATTAAAAGACCTTCTCAAGGTGGGTGCTTAGTAAGAGACGAAGCTCCCAATCGCGTGAATGATAGAAAGATAACAGCAAATATTAATATCTGTCTTTCATCCAAATAAGGTCTTAAGTGTTAGGCAAAGTTAATCAAATTATCTAAATGAGGCATTTGTGTGCTACGTCGTCACCGGTGCGGTGCCCTATGTGCTTTATGTCGCTATTCGTTTTATGGGAGTGGGATTAAGAGGCAAGCTACATGACCGATAGATTGTTTTTATAGCTACATGAATATTCGCTTATGGCTGGAAAAAGGATTCGTGGATACCTTTTTAAGAAGTGTCTTTATTTTTGAGTAACTTTGCTCTCCGTAGGTTATGAGTAGTGACTAAGGCACTATCGGGTACTTTTTATTTTGAGAGCAAGGTAAAGTTATGAGGGAAAGAAAGATCAAGAGAGCACTAATATCGGTATTCAATAAGAACGGATTAGAGCCTATCGTCCGTAAGCTATCAAGTATGGGCGTTGAGATAATCTCCACGGGCGGTACTCAGGATTATATCCAAAGTCTTGGCGAGAAATGCACCTCAGTAGAGGAGCTTACGTCGTATCCATCCATATTAGGAGGTAGGGTGAAGACCCTCCATCCTACTATCTTTGGTGGAATTTTAGCACGCCGAGATAATGCAGAGGATGATAAGCAATGTGAGATGTATGGCATCCCTGCGATAGACCTTGTGATTGTCGACTTGTACCCTTTCGACGAAACAGTAGCGAATGGAGGTACCCACGAGGAGATAATTGAAAAGATTGATATAGGTGGTGTGAGCTTGATACGTGCCGCGGCTAAGAACTACAAAGATGTATTGGTGGTAGCGTCGCGTGAGCTATATGGTCAGCTATTGCAGTTGCTTGAGGAGGACGATGGAGTTACTACCGAGCGTCAGCGTAAGGTATTCGCAAAGGCGGCTTTCGGTTTTACCTCAGAGTATGACACCCATATCTACCACTATTTTCATGGTGCAAGATTTGCAGATAATCTACCGGAGGAGGGCATCGACTTCTCGATACCGACAAGCTACGAATTGCGTTACGGAGAGAACCCACACCAGGAAGCAAGATTCTATGGGAGTGCACTCACCGAACGCTTTGAGATACTTCACGGTAAACAATTAGGATATAATAATATCCTCGATATAGAGGCGGCGTGTGCTCTGATTGAAGACTTTGACGAGCCTACGGTAGCTATTATAAAACACAATACTCCCTGTGGCGTTGCCAGCGACAAGGAGATTTTAACGGCATACCAAAGAGCACTTGAGAGCGACCCAGTATCGGCTTTCGGGGGTATCATTGTGGTAAATAGAGCTGTCGATATGCCACTTGCCGAAGAGTTGAATAAGCTATTCATTGAGGTATTGATAGCTCCGGACTATTCTCCGGAAGCATTGGAGCTACTAAAAAGTAAGAAAAATCGTCGATTGCTGAGGGATAATATCGGTTTTGACTCTAGTAAATACACGTTCCGTTCGGCAGTGGGCGGGCTTTTGGCACAGGCGAAAGACAAAAAAATTGAGACCCGCGATGAGCTGACAGCGACCTCCAAGCACCTCGCTACTGACGGGCAAATGGATGATCTCCTATTTGCGATGAAGGTGGTAAAACATTGCAAGAGCAACGCCATCGTTCTCGTAAAAGACCGCCAAATGATAGGGGCAGGATATGGACAGACATCCCGCGTTGATGCCCTAAAGCAAGCCATAGAGAAAGCAAAGGCCATGGGCTTTAGCCCGGAAGGCAGTGTGCTAAGTAGCGATGCCTTTTTCCCCTTTTCCGACTGCGTGGAGATTGCTCACGAGGCAGGAGTCAAAGCCATTATCCAGCCAGGAGGTTCGGTAAGAGACGAGGAGAGCATTACCTATGCAGCAGACCATCAGATGCCTATGTACACAACGGGTATCCGACATTTTAAACATTGATAGTGTGTATTGAACGACATTTATAGATACGAATAACGCAATATGGGATTATTCTCATTTACACAGAAGTTAGCGATAGACCTTGGGACAGCAAATACAGTTATCATCAAGGATGGTAAGATTGTCATTGACCAGCCAAGCTATATCACTATTAACCGAAAGACAGAAAAGATCGAGTGGGTCGGTAGCGAAGCCTATCGCCGTGTGGGTAAAGAAAATAACGACCTCCAGACAGTCCGACCACTCCGGGATGGTGTCGTTGCTGACCTTGGTGCCACTGAGCACATGATAAGAGGCTTCATCCAGATGGCTAAAGCCAAAAAAAGCATCTTTCCATCTGCCCTTAAGGTAGTGGTGAGTGTCCCCTCAGGGAGTACAGATGTTGAGCTTAGAGCGGTGCGTGATGCGGCTGAAAAGGCAGGGGCAAGCGAGGTACACTTAGTCATGGAGCCTATGGCGGCTGCTATAGGTATCGGTCTGGATGTACTCGAACCTAAGGGCAATATGATTGTAGATATCGGTGGCGGGACTACCGAAATTGCCGTAATAAGCCTCGGGGGTATTGTAGCAAATAAGTCAATAAAGGTGGCAGGCGATGAGTTTACAAATGATATTGTAGACTACATGAAGTCTAAACACCAGATTCGGATAGGTGAGCCTTCGGCTGAGGAGATCAAGAAAATCGTCGGCTCCGCTTTGCCTGAGCTTGAGAACGCACCCGAGGACTTTACCGTCATTGGACAGGATCTTGCCAGCGTCCTCCCTAAGACTATCAGCGTGAGCTATAAGGAAATCGCGGGATGCTTAGAGAAGTCTGTGCAAAAGATAGAGACCGCCATCTCGAATGCCCTTGATGCCACTGCTCCCGAGCTATATGCCGACATCTATAAAGATGGTGTCTATCTCTCGGGCGGAGGAGCCTTGCTCAAAGGTCTGGATAAACGGCTACAAGATAAGTTCCAAATCCCATTTCACGTAGCAGAAGATCCACTGTACGCTGTGGCAAAAGGTACGCATATCGTCCTTGAGAATAGCGATAGGTACACCCAGTTATTTAGGTAATCAGTTTATTGTAAGTACCCATTTGGCTGTGGCTTAGTGGGTACTTACAGCATCTTATATACCACTTACTATGGATAGAGTGATAGAGTTTCTTCGCTCCAATGCCCACCTTCTGCTTTTTATAGTCTTAGAGGTGGTGGCATTGATATTGCTCTTCAATCATAGTATCTACCATAACAGCATATTCTTGAGTAGTGCTAACAAGATGACAGGTGCCGTTTCCGAGTATGCTAATAAAAGCAATGAGTACCTCGGATTACGGGAAGAAAACATCGCTTTAATGGCACGT
Organism: uncultured Porphyromonas sp.; assembly: GCA_934364985.1. Taxonomy (GTDB): domain Bacteria; phylum Bacteroidota; class Bacteroidia; order Bacteroidales; family Porphyromonadaceae; genus Porphyromonas_A. The sequence goes on from CAKRMU010000008.1 coordinate 27,126, forward strand.
AATGCTCTCCTTGAGCAGGAAAACCAACGGCTGAAGTACCAGCTGCAACGGCTCGAAGTCGACTCTCTTCAATGGCAGAGGCTGAGTGTAGACAGTCTTATTCGCCCCTTTCCTTACAGCTATAAGGTGGCACAAGTAGTAGGGAATACCCTATTTGGTGGTGATAATTATCTGACAATTGACATGGGTAGATTGGCGGGAATAGAAAACGATATGGGCGTTCTATCTAATTACGGTGTGGTGGGAGTCGTTGAGACAGCGGGCGACAAGTACGCCAAGGTGATTCCCCTAATCAATAAGCAATTATACCTCAATTGTAAGCCGTCTCCATACAGCGATTACGTGGGGACATTATCGTGGGATGGCAACGACTTGGAGCATACTTTGCTGACGAATCTTCCGAAACATGCTCCATACAATATTGGGGATAGCGTGGTGACGAGTGGCAATTCTTCTCTCTTTCCTGAGGGTATTTTTGTGGGCATTATTGAGGGCGAAGGAGTGTCTCCTAACGATAATTTCCGAGCTCTTAAGGTGAAACTTGGGGTCCCTTTTTCTACACTCAAATACGTGTACGTGGTACAGAATTACGAGCGACCGGATGTGGTAGCACTAACAAAGGAGACTGAGAAATGACAAAGGCTTATATCCGCTTTGCACTCTGGAGTATAGTGCTGATATTCTTGCAGATAATCGTAATGAATAACATACGGATATTCGGTTATTTATTGCCCGTCCTTTACCTTTATCCCTTGTTTGTTTTGCCCTATCAAACCCCTCGGTGGCTCACTACACTTTTGGCATCACTGATAGGTCTGTGTATGGATATGGCGATGAATACGCCTGGACTCAATATGTCGGCGTGTACACTTGTGGGTTTTGTGCGTCAGCCTATCCTCTTTCAGCTCACCGAAGAGGAGATATTAGAGGGGCTTAGTGTGCCACTTTCCCCTTCTGTTTATGTGGTGAAAGTGGGGCGGTATATCCTCTATTTTGTGCTGATGGTGACGACCCACGTAAGTGCTCTTTTCTTATTAGAGGCGTTTTCTGTCCAGCTATTTCGGATGACGCTTCCCTATATCCTTGGGTCGAGTATCATCACACTTCTGCTGATTTTTATCATTGAGGCTCTCTCTAAGCGTAATCATAGCGTATGATTAGCTCCGGTAGAAATCGTTTTGCACATCGCCAATACGCTGTAATCATTATCGTGATAGCTGTGGTGGTTATCTATCTTATTCGCCTCTTTAATATGCAGGTGCTTTCGCCAGAGTATCAAATAGCGGCAGAAGATATAGCCTATCTCAAAAAAACCCTTTACCCATCGCGGGGGATGATTTATGACCACGAAGGGCGACTCGTCGTCTTTAATAATGCCACGGCTGATGTGCATTTTATTTCGAGAGAAGTGCTTCCTTTTGATACACTCGAGTTTTGTAAAATCGTAGGCATAACCCCTATAGAGCTTCAGACGTTATTTGAGGAGATTCGCGATAGGAGTCGTAATAAAGGGTATTCACCCTATACTCCTCAGCTTTTGCTCTCTCAGATCAGTGAGGAGGAGGCAGGTCTTCTTGAGGAGCGTCTGTATAAATACCCTGGTTTTTATGTCGTACATCGTACGATAAGGGATTACAAATATCCCTCTTCGGGTCTTATGCTCGGGTATATGAGTGAGGTGAGTCCTCGCGATATTGAGCGTGATCCTTACTATCGTCCGGGGGAGCAGATAGGGCGAAGTGGCATTGAGTACAGCTACGAGCGATTCTTGAGAGGGAAGAAAGGAAAAGAGGTATATATGAGGGATGCCCACGGCAGGGTAAAAGGACGCCGTGATGATAGCGAACTCAATGAAGACCTCACCACGGGGCATGATCTCACGCTATCTGTTGATATTGAGTTGCAGATGTATGGCGAGAAATTGCTTAAGGGAAAGCGTGGGGCGATCGTGATGATAGAGCCAAAGAGTGGCGAAGTACGTGCCCTTGTATCCTCTCCTTCGTATGATCCAAAGTTACTTGTCGGTAGGGATCGTGGCGAGCATTTCAAGGCTTTAGAGCAGAATCCAGAGATTCCCTTATTCAATAGAGCCATCATGGGTACATACCCACCAGGCTCCACGTTTAAGCCGGCACAGGCGGCTGTCTTTCTGCAATCGGGAGCCATTAAACCCACTGATAGTTATCCTTGCTCCCATGGTTATCCTGTCCTCGGAGGTAGACCGGCTTGCCACGGGCACTCCTCTCCGCTCTCTGTGGTGCCGGCACTTGCCACTTCGTGTAATGCCTTTTTCTGCTATGGGTTGCGTAATCTCATCGATGATAGGAGCCGGTATCCCTCCACGGCAGAGGCTTTTGAGGCGTGGAAAAATTATATCGTCAAGCTTGGTTATGGGTACCCTTTGGGACTTGATCTTCCGGGAGAGAAGCGAGGCTTTATACCCAATGCCAATCTCTATAATAAGATATATGGTGAGGGTCAATGGCGTTCCTCGACGATTATATCCATATCAATAGGTCAGGGGGAGATATTGGTGACCCCGCTTCAATTGGCAAATTTCGCTGCCACGGTGGCGAATAAAGGCTATTACTACACGCCACATTTGGTGAGCAAGATATCCGATTTGCCCTCAGATAGTCTCTACATAGAGCGGCACGAGACGGGTATACTGCCCGAGTATTTTCAGTATGTTGACCAAGGGATGCGGGGTGCAGTCACTGGTGGCACCTGCCGTAAAGCTGAGCTACCTGGTATCAAGGTGTGTGGTAAGACAGGGACTGCAGAGAATAGCCATGGCAAAGACCACTCCTTATTTATTGGATACGCACCGCAAGAAGACCCTCAGATCGCCATTGCTGTTATTGTAGAGAACGGAGGATTCGGGGCCAATTACGGTGTCCCTATTGGGCGGTTGATGATTGAGTATTATCTCAATAACTACGAGCTGTCGACTGAGTCACAAGTGTACGAGACCCAAATGCTCAATAGCGTTATTTATTGATGAGTAAGCATAAGACCATAGGTACAGAAAAAGGGGTTAAGGCGTTTCAAGGTGTAGATATCGTCACGATCCTCATCTATCTCTTGATGGTGATCCTCGGTTGGTTTACCATCTATGCCGCGGGATATGATCCTGACTTTTTAGGGGATGCTATGGTGATCGATGGTCGCCCTCGTTCCCAGCTCGTGTGGGTAGGTATTAGTTTGGCTTTCGCTCTCCTGATATTACTCGTAGAGCCTCGCGTTATCCGCAATTCCTCGCCTTATCTCTATGGGGCAATGCTCCTGCTATTAATCGCCACAATATTCTTAGCTCCTGATATCAAAGGCTCTCACTCCTGGCTAGTCATTACCGACACCGTCCGCATACAGCCTGCCGAATTCGCTAAGGTCACCACTGCGATGATGCTGTCGTGGTGGTGTTCTCGGTACGAATTTGATCTTCGAAAGCCCTTAGACTTATCTGTGGCATTAGGCATCTTCTTATTGCCCTTGGCTGTTATCATACTTCAGAGTGAAACAGGCTCGGCACTCGTATTTTTCTCCTTTTTTCTCGTGATGTATCGAGAGGGGTTAACAGGGTCCATCCTCCTTTTTGGTGCCCTTCTCGTTGTCCTTTTTGTAGTGACTCTTCGGTATCAAGATGTGGTATGGGGCAATACCGAGGCGAGCCATTTGCTCGTGTACCTTATCCTGTACGTTGCCACGCTTGTGGGTATGAAAGGGTATTCCAAAGCTAATAGGCGAACCATATATATAGGTATTGTCCTTCTTCCGGCTCTAATGTTATTAGCCCTCATTACCAATATTTTTGTCCTCGTCGATTACGCGATCCCCGCATTTATAGCCCTTGTTGCCCTCCTCGTGTTATGCCTATATCGTGGGGTGCGGCAAGCCGATTCTAAGCTCCTCCTTGTGGGCATAATTATGGGGTTAAGTATCGTATTACAGAGGGGGGTAGAGTATTTCTTTGAGAATATCTTACAGCCACATCAGCAGACGAGGATTTTGGTCTCCTTAGGGCTTAAAGACGACCCTTCAGGGGCCGGATATAACGTCCGTCAGAGCATGATAGCTATTGGTTCAGGGGGTGTTATGGGCAAAGGCTACCTAAAAGGCACTCAAACGAAGCTCTCCTTTGTGCCTGAGCAGGACACCGACTTTATCTTTTGTACGATAGGTGAGGAATACGGATTCATTGGGAGCTTGGTACTCCTAGGGCTTTTTGCCTGTTTACTCATACGTCTGATAAAGATTGCGGAGCGACAGGATAATACATACGCTCGTATGTATGGCTATAGCGTGGCATGCATCATTTTTTTTCACGTCATTATCAATATCGGAATGGTGATAGGGCTTGTCCCTGTTATCGGTATCCCTTTGCCATTTTTTAGCTATGGCGGTAGCTCGCTATTAAGCTTTACGATTCTCCTTTTTATCCTACTGCGCTTGGATAGTACCCGCCGAGCTACCGATGATTGACAATGGGGGGCATTCCTAATGCCAATATCAGCTTTTAGGGATACCCTATATTCGCTCTGACGAATTCCCTATATTTGTCAGAGCGAATATAGGGTATCCGTTTTTGTAGTGTGCCGTCTAAGGTTTTAAGATCATCGTCTATTTTCAAAGTCACAACACATCTCTCAGTGCATTATAAGCTTTGTTTCGTTTGATGCACCCTTTGATCAACGTCCCGTAACCACTTTAGGCTGAGCGTAAACAGTGGGTACTTGAAGGACTCCGGTGAAAAGGTGAGTGTGGAATAATTCTCTGCTTGTTATGGTAAAGTGTGGCGGCACTTCGGTACGTTTTTGGTACCTTTGTGGATATACGAAAATGTTGGTTATGGCAAAGAGGAAAAAGAGAATTATTAAGCGTGGACGGTCTAATGATAGAGTGCGGAAGCACACTGTCACGTCTCAGCAGAGCAAGACTAAGCGAGATATGGCTCACGTTAGGGGGCTGGTGTTGCAGTATTTCCGTAATACGCCTAATGAGCCGGCCGACTATAAGCAGGTGGCTATTGGTGTAGGAGCTGATGGTGACCTGGCAGTTGAGATGGTGCGAGAGGCGATGACGCAATTGGCAAAGGAGCGGTTGCTTATCCCTGAAGGCGGTCGAGATAGATACCGTTATCAGCCACCTCAGAGGCGTATGGAGGGGATTCTGCGTAGACGTGCGGGTAGAGGGCACAATATGTTTTACCCTGATGGGGAGAGCGAACCTATACGCGTGCCAGAGCGTAATACAGGTCATGCTATGGATGGTGACAGGGTGGTCGTCTATCGTTTAGCCACTCGCCGTGGGCAGGAGCCTGAGGGTGAGGTCATAGAGGTATTGGAGCGGGCAAAAGCTACTTTCGTGGGTGTTCTCTCTATTATCAATAATGCAGCTTTTTTACTTACAGAGAGTAACAAGCTCACTAATGATATTTACATCCCTATGGATAAACTTAATGGGGCGAAAAATGGTGATAAAGTAGCCGTTAAAGTCCTTGAGTGGCCCGAAAAAGCTAAGAACCCACTGGGAGAGGTGCAGGTAGTTATCGGAAAACCGGGTGATAATGATACCGAGATGCATGCGATACTTGCTGAGTACGATCTGCCCTTTAAGTATCCTGAGGAGGTCACTTTAGCCGGCGATGACTTGGACGAGAGAGTTGCTTTTGACTCTAAGTATGAGCGTCTGGATTATCGCGAACCGATGACGATAACTATTGACCCCGACAGTGCGAAAGACTTTGATGACGCATTGTCACTTAGGGCATTAGGTGAGAATAAATGGGAAGTGGGCGTCCATATTGCTGACGTCACAGCTTATGTTCAACCTGATGATACGATTGACCGAGAGGCAGCTAAGAGGGCTACGAGTGTGTATCTCGTCGATCGTACCGTGCCGATGCTTCCTGAGCGTCTTTGTAATGATCTCTGTTCGCTCAAGCCGAATGTCGACAGACCGGCTTACTCAGTGCTGTTTACTTTAGATGCGGATGCGAAGGTGCAGGATTTTAAGATCACCCGAACGATTATCCACAGCAATGCACGTCTTACATACGATGAGGCCCAGGCGATGATTGAGGGAGAGGACCGCCCTGAAACTGAAATGGTGCAGACCTTGAATGGATTAGCCCGAAAACTACGTGACGAGCGAATGCGAAAGGGTGCTATAGCTTTTGAGCGTTCTGAATTGGCTTTTAGACTTGACGAGAAGGGTAAGCCCGTAGAGGTATATCTGAAACACCCTATTGCAGCGAATAACTTAGTGGAGGAGTTTATGCTACTTGCTAATCGGACAGTGGCAGAATTCATTGCTACCCTTTCCGACGATAGGCATCCACTGGCTTTCGTTTACCGCGTGCACGATACTCCGGACGCTGAGAAGTTGGCCGACCTTGCAGAGTTTGTAGGTCGCTTTGGATACAAGATCAATACCACAGGAAGCCCCGAAATGATTGCTAAAAGCCTCAATGCTTTACTCGATAAAGTGCAGGGCAGGCCTGAGGATGAGCTGGTAGAGACCCTCACTATTCGCACCATGGCAAAAGCGATATATCAGACCGAGAATATCGGTCACTATGGGCTGGCTTTCCCCTACTACACCCACTTTACAAGCCCTATTCGTAGGCACCCGGATATGATGGTGCATCGCCTCTTGACGCATTATATAAAAGGCGGAAAGAGTGTCAATCGTGCAGAATTGGAGGAGACCTGTAAGTACGATTCGGAAGCTGAGCGGATCGCGTCAGAGGCAGAGAGGACCTCTATTAAGTACAAGCAGGTAGAGTATATGCAAGATCACTTGGGCGAGATATTTGATGGAGTCATCAGTGGTGTTAAGGATTTCGGCTTTTTTGTGGAGCTAGAAGCAAATGGCGTAGAGGGGCTCGTGCCTATCCGGGATATTGATGATGATTACTACGAATTAGACGAAAGGACCTATGCCCTTATTGGCTTTAATACTAAACGCCGGTTTGCTTTGGGTGACAAGGTAACCGTGCGTGTGGATCGAGCCGACCTTGATAAGCGACAATTGGATTTTGAACTCCTTTCATAATTACTACCTAAGCCGTGATGAAAGATGACGATAGGATAATAGCAGATTTAGAGGCATTCGACATACGTGGAGTAGAGAGAGGAGAAGGCCTTTTTGAGGGTTCACTTAAAGCTGAGGAGGATAAAGATCAAGCCTTACGTCCTATCTCTTTTGACGACTTTCAGGGGCAACCCTCTGTCGTGGATAACCTTAAGGTCTTCGTCGCCGCCGCTAAACTTAGAGGCGAATCCCTTGACCACGTGTTGCTGCATGGACCTCCGGGATTGGGTAAAACTACTCTTTCGCAGATCATTGCTAACGAATTGGGAGTGGGGATTAAGGTAACCTCCGGTCCCGTATTGGATAAACCGGGCGACCTCGCCGGCGTCCTCACCTCTCTTGATAAGCACGATGTGCTATTTATTGATGAGATACATCGTATGCCTCCTGTCGTAGAAGAGTACCTCTACTCGGCAATGGAGGACTATAGGATAGACATCATGATCGACAAAGGTCCTGGGGCTCGGAGTATACAAATTGACCTCAACCCCTTTACGCTTATCGGTGCTACTACTCGAAGTGGGCTACTTACCGCTCCCCTTAGAGCTCGTTTTGGCATCAATATGCATCTGGAATATTACGATACAGATACGCTACAAAGCATTGTCTTAAGGAGTGCTTCTTTGATGGGTATCCCCTGTGAAAGGGAGGCCGCAATGGAGATTGCTCGGCGAAGTCGCTGTACCCCGCGTGTCGCAAATGCCCTACTTCGGAGAGTCCGAGATTATGCTCAGGTTAAAGGTTCCGGCAAAATCCTTCGCAACATTGCAGAGTATGCCCTTGAGGCTCTTAATATAGATCGCCACGGCTTAGACCAGATAGATCATAAGATTCTTAACGTCATCATCGATAAGTTTGATGGCGGCCCGGTGGGCGTAGGTACGATATCTACCGCGATTGGTGAGGATAGGGGTACCATTGAGGATGTATATGAGCCATTCTTGATTAAGGAAGGTTTCTTGAAGCGTACCCCCAGAGGGCGAGAGGCGACACGCCTCGCGTACGAGCATTTAGGCAAAGATTACCACCCCCATAATCCCAAAGGGCTTTTTGATGAATTTGAATAACGTCACTCTGTATGTCTGCAGGCATTAAAGCTTTAGCTAAGGATACCGCCATTTATGGAGCCACTAATATCATCAGCAAGTTCCTTAATTGGCTTTTAGCTCCTTTTTATATCCGTATCCTTTCGGATAGTGCGGAGTATGGGATTGTTACCAATCTCTACGCATGGGTAAGTGTATTACTGGTCATTCTGACACTCGGGATGGAGACGGGGTTATTTCGTTTTATCAATACGAGCGATGCCCCCAATACCGTTTATGCCACTACGCTTAAGATTGTGGCTGTTGCGGTGGGTGTCTTTTGGATAATTGGCTTTTGCTCTGTGGAGAGTGTGGCTCAGCTTTTGGGCTATCCAGAGCATCCCGAATACATAGGTATCTTTGTCGTCATCGTGGGTCTCGATGCTTTGATGTCGATACCCTTTGCTTACCTGAGGCATGAGCGGAGGGCAGGAAAGTTTGCTTTCTATAAGTTTTTATTCATATTACTGAATATTGGCTTTAACTTATTCTTTTTACTTTTGTGTCCATATATGGTACGCAGTGGCATTGAGTTGCCCACTTGGCTTTATCGATCTGGATATGGAGTGGGGTATATATTCGTCTCTAATCTCCTTGCCTCAGGGATCGAGTTTCTCTGTATGTCTTCTATTGTGAAGCCGGCATTGCCGGGCTTTGATAGGACGTTGGTACGACCTCTTCTCATGTATTGTCTCCCTCTTGTCCTTTTAGGTCTCGCTGGAATCCTCAATAAGATGGCAGGTCAGATCCTCATCCCTATGCTTTACGAAGATCGTACTGAAGGGATGACGCAGCTCGGAATCTATGGGGGTAATCTCAAGATAGCCGTTGTGATGGTAATGTTTATACAAGCTTTTCGTTTTGCTTATGACCCATTTGTCTTCTCTAAGATGAAAGCTAAGGACGGCAATGATGCCTATCGGGTGGCGATGAATTACTTTATCCTCTTTGCCCTAATCATATTTCTCACCGTGATGTATGGTATAGACATCTTTAAGCATATCGTGGCTCCTGACTATTATAGTGGGCTAATCGTGGTGCCAATAGTTATGGCGAGTGAAATCCTTTTTGGGATCTACTATAATCTCTCTGTGTGGTATAAGGTGAGCGATCGTACCTATTATGGTGCCATCTTTTCGGTGATAGGCTTGGTGACTACATTGGCAATTATCTTTTGGGGAGTGCCAAGATATGGCATTGTTGCTGCGGCATGGAGTGCCTTTATGTGCAATGCTGTTATGCTGTTATTATCCTATTTCCTTGGGAAGAAGCTACACCCCATCCCTTATGATGTCTGGAATAACCTACTCCTTTTAGCCACCGCAATTCTCTTTTATTTCGGAGGAATGGCAATAGCACCTGCGTCAGTAGCCTTGAGGCTGGTCTATAGAGGACTCCTTTTATTGCTATTTATCGCCCTTTCGATACGATTCTTTGCCCCGGAGTTGAGGGCAGTTGTTGCGAAGCGATTCAGTAAGAAACGATGAAAAAAGAATATAAACCGCTTGATTTTTATCAGGTCGAGGAGCGAACATTTTACGAATTACCCTTTGTCGAAGATGGGCTATTTGCGGGCTTTCCTTCCCCTGCTGAGGATCACAATATGGAGGCTATTGACCTCACCAAAGAGCTTATTCGGCACCCTAATACTACTTTTATTGCTCGCGTCGTAGGCGACTCTATGATTGATGCTCTTTGTACATACCAATCGCTTTATCACCACGGATCTCCAGCACCACGAGTTTGCAGAAGACCATCTCACTAATCACCTTGCCGAGCTTACTCCAATGCTGTATAGCCTTTTCAAAAAGGTCTATCGCTCAGGGTACAAGTACAAAAAGCAGGTGTCTTATTCTCTGAATTAGTCTTTGAGCAATCCCTCCTTCCTTTTGAAGTTGAGGGGCGAAACGAGCTGAAAAAGATCACAGATATTGTGCACACAGATGATTTCATTTGCAGACCTCTGTAAAAACAAATATCAGTTATCCACTTTCAACAACCATAACCCTACACTAACGTGTATCAATGCTTAAACTATTAATATAACGTTATATCTGCGTTATTTTAGTACCTTTGTCTTGTAGATAAGAGCAGTCGAATATCTTTGATACACATATTTAGCAGGGAAAAAGATGAGCAAACCAAAAAGCATATTACCAATTATTGATGTCACCGAAAGGTATGCACAGCAATACCCAAATGAATGTTGCCTATTAGTTCGTAACCAATTGTCCGACGTGTGGGACGAAGTCTCTTGGCTCTCTTTTGGCACCCTAATTAGTGGCATTGCAGCAGGGATGATTGAGGCAAAGTGCAATGTGGGGGATAGGATAGGTATTTTCTCCGAAAATTCATCACGTTTCTTAGCCACCTACTTAGGAGCTTTTCGCACTGGGCTTATCTCTATCCCTTGCTACGCGTCAAGCTCTTCGGAGCAAGTGCAGTATATTGCAGAGCACAGCCACATGAAACTCCTTTTTGTAGGCGAGCAACCTCAATACAATGCAGCTTGGGAAGCCATCTCAGGTATGAATGAGCCTCCAAAGATCGTTTTGATGAATAGAAGCATTGAGCGAGTGGGAGAAGATCGAACATCAATATACTTTGAGGACTTTATCCGAATTGGAGAAGAGAATTACCCAAAAGACGAAATAGACAGAAGACGGAACGACTGGAACGAAGATCGGACTGCCCTCATCCTCTACACCAGTGGCACAAGTGGGCAACCCAAAGGTGTGGAATTGACTTTCAAGAGTGTACAAGCCTCCATCAATCAGCACTCGTTAGAGCTCGAAGAGCTTATGCCTGGTAAGGTGAGCATGAACTTCTTACCCCTTACACATATTTTCGAACTAATGTGGTGCCTCGTATGCCTCACGATGAGGGTACGTATCGCTATCAATAAAAACCCGAAGAAAATCCTCGACAGCTTAGCTGAAGTAAGACCCCACTATATGTGCAACGTCCCCCGCTTTTGGGAGAAGGTATACGTAGGGGTATATGAAAAGATTCAGAGCTTCCCTAAACCACTAAAATGGCTCACCAATGAGTGCATTAAAGTAAGCCGTAAATATCATTTCGAGTACCGAGCAAAGGGCAAAAAAGCTCCCCTCTTATTGAAAATACAATACCACTTTTTCTCTAAAACACTCCTTAATATCCTGAAGAAAAAAGTAGGAGTAGATAGGGGATTGCTATTCCCCGTTGCAGGAGCTGCCCTTGCAGATAAAGTGCAAGCGTTTCTCCTAAGTATCAGTATACCAATTGTATATGGATATGGCCTGACAGAGACAACTGCCACAGTTTGCTATTGCCGACCTAAGGACTTTAAGTTTGGCTCCATCGGAAAACCCCTTGGCGGAGTTTCCGTAAAAATAGACGACGAGAATGGGGGCGAGATATTGGTAAAAGGCGATACGGTTACGAAAGGATATTACAATGCACCCGAGGAGAATGCACGTGCATTTACCCCCGATGGCTGGTTTCGTACAGGCGACCTTGGCTCTATGGACATTGAAGGTAATATATATTTCAAAGAGCGAGCTAAGGATTTATTTAAGACCGCTAACGGCAAGTACATCGTGCCTAACGTGATAGAAAATCTTCTGACCACAGATAGTGCAATCGAGCAAGCTGTGGTAATCGCTGATGGCAGAAGCTTTGTAAGTGCCCTCATTTATCCTAATTTTGAGCGTGTGAAACAGCTTCTTAAAGAACGTAGTATCACTATTAGCTCTGATGAAAATCCTGAGAAATTGGCGACCAATCCCCAAGTATATCGAATATTAGAAGAGAAAATAGCTGAACAATTGAGTCAATTAGCATCCTTCGAAAAGGTAAAGAAATTTCACATCCTCACCGAACCGCTTTCGATAGATAACGGTATGCTAACAAATAGTCTCAAGACTAAGCGTCTTGTAGTAGAGCAACACTTTGAAGATGCCATAAGGGATATGTACTCCTATCATCAGCTACCAGACCTGACTAAGTAAACAATGGCACGCAAACTGAAGGTAGATGAGATGGGGAGAATGTCGCCCGAAGAATACCACGATGCCCCCAAAAGAGCCTTCGTAGTGGTATTGGATAACATCAGGAGTATGCACAATGTAGGTGCCATATTCAGGACTGCCGACGCCCTACGTATCGAAAAAATCATCCTCTGCGGTATCACAGGATGCCCCCCTCACTCCGAAATACATAAAAGTGCATTGGGAGCAGAAGAAACCGTAGATTGGAGCTATTTCAACGACACAATCGATGCTATCAATAAGCTGAAAAACGAGGGCTACACCATTTGGTCTTTAGAACAAGCTGAAGGCTCTATCCCTATTTCAAATATATCGGATAACATAAATAAAGACCGCCCCTGTGCCTTAGTCCTCGGCAACGAAGTAGACGGCGTTCAGCAGGAAGTGATGGATCTCTGCAATGGCACTATTGAAATTGAACAATACGGGACAAAGCATTCATTAAACGTGAGTGTGGCAGGAGGTATTGCTATGTGGGTAATAAGCCAAATCAAACCTCTGAATAACGGATTATGAAAGACTTATCTATAATAATCGTGGCTGGTGGTCGTGGCTTACGCATGGAGAGTAGTTTACCCAAACAATATTTAATGCTCCACGTGAAACCCATTCTTATATGGACGATTGAGAATGTATATCATTCCCTACCTGATGATATAGAGACCGAAATCATACTTGTGCGATCAAGGGTAGACAAAAGATATGTCGAAGAAATGCTAAAGGAATATACGCACGACGCTATACCACTACTATTCGCGGATGGAGGCGACAATCGTGCCGAGAGCGTTTATAATGGGTTATGTTTGGCATCAGGGAATTACGTGGCGATACATGATGGTGTACGCCCGTTCGTGAATCCAGCTCTTTTGGGACGGATATGGGAAGCCCGCAAGCATAATGCCGTAATTCCCGCCATTCTTCCTACTGATTCTATTCGGATAAGTGGCAACAATGGTATTTTTTCTTCCTACCCAAGGGCAGATATAAGGCTGATTCAGACGCCCCAGTTATTCACAAATGAGACGCTGAAAAATGCCTACAAATCTTATAGAGATGACCCTGATGAAAGATGCACGGATGACGCTAGTATCGTGGAAAAATATACGAGTTCTTCGCCCTTTATTGTCGATGGAGATGAACTCAATATCAAAATAACAACCCCTAAAGACCTTTATATAGCAGACCTTTTTATCAACAAAGGCTTACTCAAGTGACTACTTGATGGAGGATATATTACGTCGCGACATAACCTTTCTTACTGGTGTGGGAGAGCATAGAGCACGTGTATTGGCAAAAGAATTAGATATACACACGTGGGGAGACCTGCTATACCATTTTCCGTATCGTCACATAGATAGGACGCGTATTTACTCTATTTCCGAGATTCTACCCGATATGCCGTATATCCAACTTCAGGGAGAAATTATGGGTTTCATTGAGGAAGGGACAGGAGCTAAGAGGCGTCTCAAAGCCTACTTTAAGGACAATACCGGGGTAATAGAATTGGTATGGTTCAATGCTAAGTCATATATTCTCAAGCAATTAAAGCTACATAAGCAGTATACTGTATTCGGTAAGCCTTCTCTTTATGGCACCACATACAACATCGTACACCCCGATGTAGAACCAGCAGATAAGGTTTTAAGCTCTGTGGGAAGGCTATATCCAATGTACTATACTACGGATAAAATGAAACGCTCTTCGCTCACTTCAAAAGTTATTAGTGAGCTACAACGCAATGCCTTAAAGGAGATTAAAGGTAAGGTTAATGAGACACTTCCCGAATACATCGTGCAGGGCTACGAAATGCTATCAAGAGGAGAAACTCTCGAGATGATACACTTCCCGACAAATGCCAGGATGCTGGAGAGAGCACGTGCAAGGCTTAAAATGGAGGAACTCTTTTTCTTAACTCTTCGGAAACAATACCTGCATAACCAAAGGAAAGAATCCTCAAAAGGATTCCGACTGATTCCTAATGGTCAATACTACCAAAAACTGAGATATGAAGGTCTTAATTTTCAACTCACCAAAGCCCAGGATCGCGTTATCGGTGAAATCATTAGCGATATGTCTTCGGGGCATCAAATGAATAGACTCCTTCAGGGTGATGTAGGAAGCGGTAAGACAATAGTAGCATTACTTAGTATGCTGGTCGCGATCGACAATGGCTACCAAGCCTGTATGATGGCACCGACAGAGATATTAGCCCAGCAACATTATGCCACGATCACTAAAATGCTTCGGTGTACCACTCCCAATATACGAGTGGCTCTTCTCACAGGCTCAATGACAGACAAAGACCGCAAGCCTGTACTTAAAGACCTTGCCTCTGGTAGGATTAATATCTTAATAGGTACCCACATCCTGATACAGGAATACGTTACCTTCCAAAACTTAGGTATAGCTGTCATTGACGAACAGCATCGCTTCGGTGTCTTCCAGAGGAGCCTACTATGGGATAAAAATACCACTTGTCAACCACATATTTTGATAATGTCGGCTACCCCTATACCTCGAACACTTGCAATGACTGTATATGGTGACCTTGATGTATCCGTCATCAATGAATTACCACCGGGTAGGACACCTATTCTTACCTCGTTTGTATACGATCGTCAGATGCATCAAGTATACGAGTTCATTGCCAATCAACTGTGCTTAGGTCGCCAATGCTACGTTGTCTACCCTCTAATTGAGGAAAGCGAAAAATCAGATCTCATGAGCCTCGAAGAGGGCTATCAAGACTTCACGGCCGCCTTTCCTCACCACAAAGTAGGTATGGTCCATGGAAAACTCAAGGCAGATATCAAAGAGCGTGAAATGCAGAGATTTGCCTCTGGAGAAACTTCAATATTAGTGGCAACAACTGTAATAGAAGTCGGGGTTGATGTGCCCAATGCGAGCGTGATGGTGATAACGAGTGCAGAGCGTTTTGGCTTATCACAGCTACACCAGTTACGAGGCAGGGTAGGCAGAGGGAGTACTCAGAGCTATTGCATACTTCAGGTAAGCGACTCGATAAATGACAATTCGCTTAAACGTATCCACATAATGTGTGAAAGCACAGATGGTTTCTATCTTGCGGAGGAAGACCTAAAAATGCGAGGATACGGAGATATCGAAGGGACACAGCAAAGTGGGGAAGGGCTTAGCCTAAGAATAGCCGACCTCACAGAGGATGGCAGATATGTACAATTTTGTAATAACTTAGTCCGCCATATCCTCACCGAGGATCCTCTGTTAGAATTACCCAAAAACAGCTTATTACAATATCGCCTTCAGCTACTCTTAGTGAATAATAAAGACTGGGGCTTAATCAGCTAATATGAATAGACAATATGATATTATAGTCGTAGGAGCAGGGCACGCAGGATGTGAGGCAGCTCGCTCTGCAGCATTAATGGGCTCTAATGTCCTACTAATTACAATGGATATGGAGCGTATCGCACAGATGAGTTGCAACCCGGCAATAGGAGGTATCGCCAAAGGGCAAATCGTGCGAGAGATAGACGCTTTAGGCGGATATATGGGCATTGCCACCGATAAAAGTACCATCCAGTTTAGGATGCTCAACAAAAGCAAAGGGGCAGCTATGTGGAGCCCAAGAGCACAATGCGACAGAAAGTTATTCTCTAAAATATGGCGAGAAAAGTTAGAGAATACCCCTAACCTGCATCTATCTCAAGACTCCGTAGTATCGCTAATAATTGATAATAATACCATAAAAGGTGTCACCACCGCCTTAGGTATCATCTATTCAGCACCTAAAGTAGTCTTGACAAATGGTACATTCCTCGATGGTTTAATGCACTTTGGGAAAGTTAAAATACCCGGCGGACGAATCTCCGAACCGGCTTCATACGGATTAACCGAACAGCTGAAATCGCTCGGTTTTATCTGTGATAGAATGAAGACAGGCACCCCAATGCGACTGGATGGACGCACTATACACTATGACAAATGCGAAGAACAAGAGGGCGACAAATCGGACACACACTTTAGCTTTCTTCCCGAAGTTAGTAATCAAGAGCTACCGCGTCGCTCTTGCTACATAACCTACACCAATGAAACGACACACAATATCCTAAGAAGCCACCTCGATGAAGCTCCATTATATAATGGGCAAATTGTCTCAATCGGTCCTCGTTATTGTCCAAGTATTGAGACCAAGATTACCACTTTTGCAGATCGCGACCACCACCAGCTATTTATCGAACCAGAGGGTGATACAACTACCGAGATGTATCTCAATGGGTTCAGTAGTTCGATGCCCTATGACGTACAAGAGGAAGCCATTAAAACGATACCGGCTCTTAAAGACGTGCATATACTACGCCCCGGATATGCGATAGAATACGACTTCTTTGACCCCACACAGCTCAAACATACTTTAGAAACCAAACTGATTGATGGGCTATATTTTGCAGGACAGATTAATGGCACCACAGGATACGAAGAAGCGGCAGGGCAAGGACTGGTTGCAGGTATAAATGCTCACTTATCTCTAAATGGCAAAGACGCATTTACCCTACAAAGAGACGAAGCCTATATCGGTGTAATGATAGATGACCTCGTAACTAAAGGAGTGGACGAACCTTATAGAATGTTTACAAGTAGGGCAGAATACCGCATCCTATTACGGCAAGACAATGCAGATGACAGACTAACGGAAAAGGGATATAGCTTAGGTTTAGTCTCCTCTGATCGTATTAATGCCTACCGCCGGAAGCACCAATTAAAAGCCGAACTACATAAGATGATAGCAGAGACCACCCTACCTCCTACAAACGATCTCAAAACTTATATGGAGGCTCAAGGCACTTCGTCAATAACGAAGACCTCTAAATTGAGTGAATTAGTATTGCGACCACAACTAACAATAGAGGGATTGATAGCCTTCACCCCTACCCTATCAGACTATATTAAAACCAATGCCATCCGAAAAGAAATAATAGAAAGCGTAGAAATAGAGATTAAATACGCTGGATATATCAAGAGGGAACAACAGGAAGCAGACAAAGCCAAAAGGCTTGAAGACATAGTGCTCAAAGGACATTTTGATTACGAAAAGATTTTGTCACTATCCACAGAGGCACGGCAGAAACTAAAGCGAATTGACCCCGAAACGATAGGTCAGGCACGTCGTATACCCGGAATATCCCCTGCGGATATAAATATCCTTTTAGTGCTATTAGGGAGATAAGCAGTTGTTCCACGTGAAACAAACAAGATAAAGATCACACATCATCAAAGAAAAAACGTCAACAAATTGTTAATCAATTCATTACATAAGTGCAATGATATATACGATATAAGGTAAAGAGAATACCAGGTATTAGCCACGGCGAATTCCGTACATTCGCTCCAGCGAATACCCTGAATTCGATTTACGTAATACCCGTGATAGATAAAGCAGAAAACACCGATGATCATACCTAAAGATAACGTACAAGAAAGCATCAGTATCATACCAGAGCGTCCGGGGTGCTATACATACCGAGATGCGGATGGTCAAGTCATCTATGTGGGTAAGGCGAAAAATCTACGAAAGCGCATCGCATCGTATTTCCAAAAGAGCGACAAAGATAGGAAGGTAAAAGCACTCCTAAGAGCATTCTCTACCATAGAATATATGGTGGTTGATAGCGAGTTGGATGCCCTATTATTGGAGAATAACCTTATCAAACAATATCAACCTCAGTACAACGTAATGCTGAAAGAGGGGGATGGCTATCCTTTTGTCTGCATCAAGAAAGAACCTTTTCCCAGGGTTTTCGTAACATTTAAGCATATACAAGATGGCAGTCTCTACTTCGGTCCCTACCCCACAAGAGGTATGGCATGGACGCTTATCGCCCTATTCAAAAAGATATATAAGTTCCGTACATGTGCTCTCAAACTCACTGAAGAGGGTATAGAAAAAGGAAGGTTTAAGGTCTGTCTAAAGTACCATATTGATAGATGTAATGGTCCTTGCGAGGGATTTCAGACCAAAGAGCAGTACGACGAGATGATAGCTCAAGCCATAGAGATTTTACGTGGTAATATCTCAAACATCAAAGGGACACTTGAGAAACGGATGAAAGAAGCAAGCGACCAACTTGATTTTGAGCGAGCTTTGGAGATACAAAATACCCTTACTGCTCTCTGCACCTATCAGACTAAAAGCACGATTATCACCAACGTCAAAGAAAACTCTTTAGTCGTGACGACGGGGAGCGATATAGATTCATTCTACGTTAATTATTTGGAGATTCACGAGGGGAATATCATAGCAGGGCGGACACTAGAATATAAAAAACAGCTCAAAGAATATGAGGAAGAGAGCGAATTTTTATCATCAGCCATCATTAACATATTGGAGAAAACTCACTATTCAATTGATGAATTGATCCTAGAAGAAGCCCCAACGTTTGGTGACTTCACGAGGTATATTATGACTTATCCAAAGCGTGGTGACAAACGGAAAATATTGGATCTCAGCCATCAAAATGTAGAGCAATACCTTAAAGATAAGCACAAACAAACGGAAAAAATGAATCCCGAACAGCGAAATACGCAAATCCTAAAGGAGCTGATGACTGCTGTAGGATTACCCAAACTTCCTTTCCACGTTGAAAGCTTTGATAACTCTAATATCCAAGGGAGCGACCCGGTTGCAAGCTGCATCGTTTTTAAGGGTGCCAAACCAAGCAAAAAGGACTACCGACTGTATCGCATTCAGGGAGTATCGGGCCCTGATGATTACGCTTCTATGCACGAAGTAGTGACACGACGCTATCAGAGAATTATTGAGGAGGGCGGAGAAATACCGGATTTGATCATAACCGATGGAGGAAAAGGGCAAATGGGTATCGTCAAAGGAGCTCTTGAGGAATTAGGCATTGAGATCCCCGTTATGGGCTTGGCAAAAGACGATAAGCACAATACGAATCAAGTACTTTATGGAGACCCTCCGCAAGTAGTAGGGGTGATGCAACGCAGTCAAGTATTCCATCTATTGGAGCGAGTACAAAATGAAGTCCATCGCTTTGCCATAACTTATCACCGCAAACTTCGTAGCAAACGGCAGACACACTCCGCATTAGACGATATTCCAGGTATTGGACCTATGTATAAACAGAAGTTAATAACCCACTTTAAGAGTGTCAAAAACATCAAGGAGCAAACCCTTAAGAGCCTACAAATGGTAATTGGTCAAAAGAAAGGCGAAGCAGTATATAATTATTTTAGAGACTTAGACAAATGAAAGTAGTCATCCAAAGAGTGCAGCACGCAGAAGTAACTGTAAATGGCGATATGGTAGGAAAGATAGGACAGGGGATGCTCATTCTTCACGGTGTAGAAGTGGGCGATACAGATGACGACTTACAGTACATACTCAAAAAGACTTTACAACTTAGGATCTTTGATGACGCTAACGGCGTGATGAATGAGAGCATTCTGCAGCAACGTGGAGACGTACTTTGCGTGTCTCAGTTTACGCTTTTAGCCAATACCAAAAAGGGTAACCGCCCCAGTTATATCAGTGCTGCCCCACCTGAGATTTCGCATCCTATGTACGACAAATTCTGCCAACTGCTACAAGAAAATTTGGGTAAAACGGTGCAAAGAGGTATCTTTGGAGCAGATATGAAAGTGGCACTCCTCAATGACGGACCCGTCACAATCATCATAGATAGTCGCAATAGATGAATGAGAGCATATCGATAAAAGAGATGCAGTCCATTGTAGATCAGTGGATAAATAAATATGGTGTCCGCTATTTTGAACCGCTGACTAACATGGCTATTCTTACCGAAGAAGTGGGTGAGGTTGCGAGGATAATGGCACGCCTTCATGGCGAACAAAGCAAGAAAGCAGAGGAAGATATCTCGACAGAAAAACTCGCTGATGAGCTCGCCGATGTACTATGGGTGGTCACTTGCATAGCCAATCAAACAGGGTGCGATCTTACAGAGGCATTCCGAAAGAATATCGAGAAAAAGACCTCCAGAGATAAGACAAGACATATCAGTAATACCAAATTAATATAACGCGAAAAAGAGAAAAAGATATGAATAAAGACGGCCATCAACAACACGACAAAAGCCACGTAATGAAAAGTAAATTCGAAGAAGCTTTCGGAGCATTTCAGGATGCTCCATCAATGGAATCGGTACAAGAGGAGGTCAGGAAGCTAATCAACACCAACTACGATGCACTTAACAATACCAAGAATATCAAATTCTTGCATAGTACTATCGACCTCACTTCACTCGGATCTGAGGACAATCAAGACCAAATATTCAACTTCGTTAAAGCCGTTAATGACCTTGACGACAACGATCCTACAATACCCCCGGTTGCAAGTATCTGTACATACCCAAACTTTGCACGCACAGTCAAAGACGCCTTGATGGTAGAGGACGTACACGTATGTTGCGTATCGGGTGCATTCCCAAGCTCACAAACATTTACCGAAGTTAAGGTAGCAGAGACACTTCTTGCCTTAAAAGATGGTGCCGATGAGATAGATATTGTGCTTCATCTTGGCAATTTCCTTAGTGGCGATTATCAAGCTGTCACTGATGAAATAGAGGAGCTTCGTGACGCTACAAAGGGGCATATCCTAAAAGTGATATTAGAGACAGGTGCATTAAAGACTACGGATAGCATCCAGAGAGCTAGTATACTTGCCCTCTTCTGTGATGCAGACTTCATCAAGACGTCAACCGGAAAAGGCTACCCAGGAGCATCGCTCGAAGCCGCATATGTTATGTGCAACGTGCTAAAGCAATATTACGAATTATACGGTATTAAAAAGGGATTCAAAGCATCAGGAGGTATACGTACCACTGAGGAGGCTATCAAGTACTTGTGCATCGTCAAGGGAGTATTAGGCGAGGAATGGATGACGAATGAATTATTCAGAATAGGAGCAAGTTCGCTTGAAGGTGACCTGCTAAAGCACCTAAAATAATGCCGATAACCATCATTGGGAAACGCCCGCTGTTGCCATATCAAACTACAATAGAGTTACCCTATAGTAAGAGTATTGGCATAAGGCAACTTCTCATAGCCTATTTAAGAAATGAGCCACTTCCCCTTCTTGATGCTGGGGAAGAAGCTCATTTTTTGTTTTGCGACGACCTCCTCGTTTTTTATAATGCTCTTAAAGAGTTACGAGGAAAAGCGAGCTACGAAGTGATTACCTTAGAGTGCGGTAGTAGTGCCACTACTATGCGCTTTTTTATAGTATTAGCTCTCTACAGACAGTCACTCACGAAGTTAGAAGGTTCGCAACAATTACTTAATAGGATAGCAAAAGACGATCTGGATTTTATAAAACAGATCGGGGGTGACTACTATATAGTACCAGAGAGAGGATATATTAATATTCGCCCTCCAAAGAAACTTAGAGATACACATATCGTATCAAACTGGCACACCAATCAATATCTAAGTGCATTCGCTATCTGCAACGAGTTTTATAAAGAACAAATTACTTTCGACATAGATACCCTTAAAACGTCTTTTTCCTACTTCCAATTAACCCAGGAAATTCTGAAAAAAGTGGAACTAAAAGGATTGGAGAGGGACTGGAGTGCTGCGGCATTTTGGTACCAGTTGCTTGCTTCCTCCCCTACCCTAAAACAAATAACCTTACCCGGCTTGACCCTTAATAGTCCACAGCCTGATAGCCGTATTGCTTCGATATTTAGCCTGTTTGGTGTTGAAACGATTCAGAATAAAGATGCTGTCGTTGTCCGCAAACCCAGAAAACGGACATTACCCAAAAAGATTGACTTAGACCTGAGCAACAACTTAGATCTATTCATACCACTTGCCTTGACTACATTCACTCTCGGAATACCCTTTACTTTTACAGGAATTGAGCCTTTAAGGCGAAAAGAAAGCGATCGATTAACCACTTTCCAAAACATCATTTTGAGCTATTATGAAGCCATTTTTACGACGACAATTAATAGTATTTCTTGGGATGGAAGCAAAGAGAATATCACAAAGGTGGCAGTCGAATTACCCCCCTCATACGATCATCGTATCGCAATGGGAAGCACGATGTTTGCCTTGACTCAGCCTACAACTACACATATACCCGATGCCGATGCCTTCACCAAAAGCTACCCAAGTTTCTTTAACGACATCGAGAAGATAATACATAACTAAGCTAAATTCCTCATTAAAAGGATGGCTTATATCAAAAATTAGAGGTAACTTTGCCGACACACCCGAAAAGGGAGTGACATGGTGAATGTAGCTCAGCTGGTAGAGTCCTGGATTGTGGTTCCAGTTGTCGCGGGTTCGAGTCCCGTCGTTCACCCTACTTTGTAATAGTAAATTGTTTTTAAGTAGCTATGGTCTGATTTGGGCTATAGCTACTTTTTTTGTGTGTTAAAGTACTCACTACTTAACTCCTTATTAACCAATATCCTATACCTACGTAAGATGTCACTGAAAATAGATACTTGGTATTCGCCGAAACTAATACCAAGTATTTGTCCGGACGAATTCCCTATATTTGCTGAGGCGAATACCAGGTATCCCCAAAGACGAGTACCGATAAAGATTTTTCTACTTGTAGCAAAAAGATTAAATTTGTGGCAGAAATAATTATAACTTGTAATATACGTAATTATGAAGCATTTAAGACTTACACTTTTGTTGGGTATGCTCCTGATATTGGCTCCTATTGCCAAAGCTGATAAAGGGATGTACCTCATCAATTCAATTAAGCAGGAGAATATGGACCGAATGCGTGAGCTTGGTCTTAAACTCTCAAGCGAGGATCTTTACAACGAAAATGGTACCAGCCTGTCAAGTGCTGTAGCTATCTTTGATAACGGATGCACCTCTATCACCGTATCAAATGACGGCTTACTCTTTACTAATCACCACTGTGGATATCGCTCTATCCAGAGTCAGAGTAGCGTAGAGCACGATTACCTTAAGAATGGATTTGTGGCACACTCTCGTGCTGAGGAGCTACCTATCCCCGATCTTAAGGTAAAGTACCTTCGTGAGTTCGTGGACGTCACTAGTGAAGTTTTAGCAGCCGTTGAGGGTATAGATAACGAGATGGAGCGACTAATGGCGATACAAACGGCAGCCAACTTAATAGCAGCTAAGTACAACAATGACCATACGGAAGCTGCTGTTTACCCATTTTACGAATATAATGCGTATTACCTCGTGGTTTACGATGTATTTACCGACGTGCGTATGGTGCTTGCACCCCCTACTTCTATGGGTAAATTCGGTGCCGATACAGACAACTGGATGTGGCCCCGTCACACTAACGACTTCTCAGTATTCCGCGTATACGCCGATAAGGATAATAAACCTGCCGACTATTCAGCCGATAACCAGCCCTACAAACCTCGCCACTTCGCTAAAGTTTCTCTACGCGGTGTCAAGGAGGGAGACTATGCCATGACCATCGGCTTCCCAGGTAGCACCGACCGCTACCTTAGCTCTTGGGGCGTTGTTAATAGGATGGAAAATGAAAACGCTCCTCGCATCCTTGTCCGCGGTATCAAGCAAGACATCTGGATGAAGTATATGGAAGCAGACCCTGCTATCCGCATCCAATATGCAAGTAAGTACGCCGGAAGCTCTAACTATTGGAAGAATTCCATCGGAATGAATAAAGGTCTTCGTAAGCTCAATGTAGTGGCATCCAAGCAACAGAAAGAGCGTGAGTTTGCAGAGTGGGTATCTAAAGACGCTGCTCGTACTGCCAAGTATGGCTTTGTCCTTGATAGCCTTCGCATCCCATTAGAGACCCTGAGCAAGCTGAGTTATGATATGACTATCCTCTCCGAAGCAATCAGCGGTACGGAGTTTAGGAGATTCGTAGCTATGCCAAGCGAAGACCTAAACGCATTTGATGCAGATGCTCTATACAAAGACTTTAATACCCAAGTAGGTTTAGCCACATTGCCTGCTATGCTCAAGGTGACTAAAGAGCAAGTAGCTCCCGAAAACCTACCATCTATTTTCCAGACTATTGATGAGGAGTTTGGTGGTAACTACGAAAAATATGCTCAGTATGTGTACGATAACTCTGTGGTTCTTCATAAAGACCGTATGATTGAAGCCCTAAAGAACTATCAGTTATTTAACACTGCTCACGAGACTGATCCTGCTGTAGTACTTGTTAAGAGCTATCAAGATGTCCTCATAAAGCTGAATAATGAGGCGAGAGATTACGCCTTTATGTACCTCAAGGGGCGTCGTCTCTTTATGGCCGGCTTACAAGAGATGAGCGATGAGTATCTACCAAGTGACGCCAACTTTACGATGCGCCTCAGCTATGGTTCGGTAGGTGGTTACCGCCCATACGATGGTGCTTACTACAATTACTTCACTACACAGCAGGGTGTATTTGATAAACAAGATCCGAATAGTAGCGAATTTGCTGTACAACCAGAGATATTAAATATGATGCAAAATAAGGAGTTTGGTCAGTATGCTGATACCGATGGCGACCTCCACTTATGCTTCTTAAGTAATAATGATATCACTGGTGGTAACTCAGGCAGCCCAGTATTTGATGGCGAAGGTAACGTGATTGGGCTCGCATTTGATGGCAACTGGGAAGCTATGAGTGGCGATATCGAGTTTGAGCCTAACCTACAACGCACTATCTCAGTGGACATTCGCTATGTACTCTGGGCTATTGAGCATTGGGGTAAAGCTAATCATATCATTGACGAACTTACGCTCGTAAAGTAGTATAATAGAGGATATAGGCATTCTCCCCTACCCTCTCTAAAGGCTAACACATTAGGGTAAACCTTTAGCACTTTTATTGATACCCTACCTTCTGTTTTGTCACCATCGGCATTGTAGTTGAAGCACAACTACTTACCATTAGTGACGCAGTAGGTAGGGTGTTATATTAAAATCAATATTAATGGATACCCTAAATTAGCTAAGACTAATACCAGGTATTCGTCGAGGCAAATACCAAGTATTTGTTTAGGCTGATAGCAAGTACACACTTTGGCTCATATCTGAATAAAAAATATCAATAATGGAGGTAAATAGAATCTTTATTATAGGCTTTACAGCAGTGGGCAAGACGACGATTGGTAGACGCCTTGCCAAGAAATTAGGGTGGAGGTTTATAGATACCGATGCTTTCATAGAGGAAAGATACCACTGCACAGTAGCGACAATGGTAGAAAGCTGTGGAATAGATAAGTTTAGAAAACGTGAGAAAGTCACACTGATTGAAGTGGCACAAGTGGAGCAGTGTGTAGTATCAACGGGAGGAGGCATGGCAATATACAGCGACAACTTAAAGAGGATGAAAGAGCGTGGTTTAGTGGTATTTCTTAAAGCCTCTATAGAGGTACTCACTGAGCGTTTATTCATGGTTCAGGAGAGTCGCCCTTTGGTATCTGGATTAGATAACGAGGGTATCCGTTCGTACGTTACCTCTACCCTACCCCTACGTATGCCTTATTATGAGGAGGCAGATGTCACCATTGACGCAGAGCAATTGACATCTGAGGAGGACGAAGAGAGGATAGTAAATGAGATTATTAATGCCATTCATCTCAACAAAAAATAGCATTTATTTTGTCTAAAATACCCACTTATGCACATAACTCACAGCCATCATCATATTATTATATATATAAAGGAGAACCACTCTACGAACTAATGGGTCAATGAGTGCTATATATAAATAAGATAATAATGCTTGTGAGTTTTGTTAGTGAAACATTTGCAATCTTATAGTTACAAGTGCGAAGAAGTGAAAGCTTGATTTTTATTCAACCTTTACTAACACTTTACTAACAACTTAAATCCCTATATTTAGAGTAATTTTGTGGTAATGTGAATAACTCCTTTTTGTATTGTGCATAATATTTTTATGCGTAATGTAATAGAAAATAATTGTTGGTAACCTGTTCGTAACTTATCAGTAATTCATTAGTCATAATACTTGATAATCTCAAAGATTATTGTACTAATATTCCTTACGAAAAATCCAAGTTTTTAAGCTATTTTTTTTGCACAACTTATCCACATTATATTAACATTCTGTGGTGCATAAATTATTGTTTGGTACTTTTGTATTGATATGGAGGAAAAAGGTAATAGCGACATAAGGGTGATAGAATTATTGGCTCCTGCAGCATCGTTGGAGGTGGGTAAAGTGGCTTTATCAGCTGGAGCAGATGCGGTGTATATAGGGGCACCGAAGTTTGGAGCAAGGGCATCGGCCGGTGTATCAATAGAGGATATTCAGGAGCTTTGTCAGGAAGCCCACATTTACGGAGCAAAGGTATATGTGGCTCTTAATACTATACTTACTGATGACGAACTTACGGAAGCCAAAGAGCTTGTAACCCGTATTTACGAGGCAGGTGCTGACGCATTGATAGTCCAAGATATGGGACTATGCTCTTCTGATTTGCCACCTTTGCCTCTGCATGCCAGCACACAATGCCACAATAATAGCCGTGGTCAGCTTAAGCTTCTTGAAGATATTGGATTTGAGCAAGTGGTGCTACCTCGTGAATGGAGTTGTAGGGATATTGCTAAGGTTAGAGGAATTACATCGATGCGTCTTGAGGCATTTATACATGGTGCATTGTGTGTATCTTATAGTGGTAGGTGCTATATTTCCGAAGCTTGTCAGGGCAGAAGTGCTAATCGAGGTGCTTGTGCTCAGTACTGCCGAATGACCTATGATATTGAGGATAAATTGGGTAATAAGCTTTACCGAAACCAGCATTTACTATCGCTTAGAGACTTAAATAGGAGCGAAATATTGGAGGATATGCTGGATGCCGGTATCACCTCTTTTAAGATAGAAGGTCGACTAAAAGGGATTGACTATGTCCGTAATGTCACCAGTCACTATCGCATTCTCCTCGATGAGATTATCAATAGACGTAGTAGCGAATACCGAAGATCCTCTTTTGGAAAAACAGCTCTTAGCTTTAGTCCTAACCCACAAGGCACATTTTCAAGGTTGTATACCAGCTACAATACACCCCTACATCAGCCCATACAGATATCTGAATTTACACCCTTCACTAATAAAAGTGTAGGTGAGGAAGTGGGTACTCTCATTAGCCGTAAGGGAAAAAAAGTGACTATAAAAGTCGCATTTAGGGGTATTGATTTAGCTAATGGTGATGGACTTTTATTTATTTCTAATAATGATAGTGTGGTCTCTGGTGCCTATGTCAATCAGATCTCTGAGGAAAAGGAGAGGGGTACTAAGAAATTGCTTCTCTCGCAAGAAGTGTCGGCAAATATGGGTTGTAAGATCTACCGAAACCACAATCATAAACTGACACAATTGCTATTAAAACCAAATGCATCCACACGTAGTGTCCCCATTGATATTTCTTGCCTTGCTAATAATTCGGGGATCACACTTATGGCAATAGAGGTTAAGAGAAGTACCCTGAGGGCAGAAGTCCATACGGAAATAGTACTTGAAAAGGCAAAGAGGGACCATTCTGTGCAAATCGAAAGGACATTATCAAAACTTGGAGATAGCCATTACACTTTGAGAAATTTAGAGATTGATAATGGAGGATATTATCTTCCGCCCTCTATACTAACGGATCTACGTCGGCGTTTAGTCGACCAATTAGAGCAACAATCTCAGGATTATGCCAAGGCGAAAAGGGATAGAGTAGGGATTTTACTTAGGGAAAAAAAGCGACGTTTTTTATCGACTCATCATTCGCGAGAGTGCTATGAGTTGCCAAAAGAATTGGACTTCACCTATAACGTAGCCAATAAGGAGGCGGAGCGTTTTTACAGAATTTCAGGTGTTGACGGTACTATTACTCCTGCTCTTGAGGTGCAACGACCTAAGGGGAGTATCCCTGTTATGTTTACACGTCATTGCCTGAGACACGCACTCGGATATTGCACTAAAGATGGTGTGAAGCCACCTTTTTCGTTGCCGATGTACTTAGTTCGTGGCAACGAAAGGTTTAGAATAGAGACCGATTGTAAGGAATGCTGTATGATCTTATGGCAGGATTAAGGGTGGCAAAGTTTTGGTAATCATAAAAAAGATATCTGATATTCATTCAGGTTTATATATGATATCCGCTTTACCTCAGGTAGTACTTGTTAATGGATTAATCCTATAAAAGCTGGAAGATTGGAGAGCATTCGTTACGCTTCAGTATCGTTATTTGGAGAGTTCCTGTCAATAATTCTTCTTCCCTTTTATAGTTTCGAATCGTATCTTGTAGCGTCTGAAGAGCTAAGTCGGGGCGATTATTATGACCACTAAGATGGCACAAGGCGAGAAATTTGGTAGTAGAGGTGAGATGCTGAGCGAGGGTATTAGCAGCTTCTTCATTACTAATATGTCCTTCACCACCTGATATTCTGGCTTTTAGTATATAGGGATAAGGTCCTGTCTGAAGTAGCTCACGATCGTAATTGCTCTCAAATACTAAATACTTTGCAGATTGTATCTCCGTGATGATGGTAGGCGTGACTTCGCCGATGTCGGTGATGAGAGTAAACCTACCCTGAGGGGTATCGATGGCGTAGCCGACATTCTGTGTAGCATCGTGGGGTACTTCAAATGAGCGAATCTGCATGGCACCAATCTCTATGGTGCTACCTACCTCAACGCTTTTGAGGTAAGCACTAAGTTCGGGCGACGCATATCGGTGGTAGAGGAGAGCCCTTGCTACATAGGGAGCCGCATATATCCGCCATTGGTATTTATGAGCTAAGCGAACAGCCGAGCGTGTATGGTCAGCATGGTCGTGGGTAATGAGGATAGCTTTGACTTTAGATATATCTATCGCTTCGTCTCGAATCACTTGTAGAAACTTGCGAATACCTACCCCGGCATCTATCAGGATACTGGTATCCTTGTAGGTTAATAAGCCACAATTA
This sequence comes from uncultured Porphyromonas sp., assembly GCA_934364985.1. Taxonomy (GTDB): domain Bacteria; phylum Bacteroidota; class Bacteroidia; order Bacteroidales; family Porphyromonadaceae; genus Porphyromonas_A. The sequence continues at coordinate 56,245 of CAKRMU010000008.1, forward strand.
CCACAGCTCCCGCTACTAAGGCTGACGAAAGAGAGGGGAGAAGTAGTGGTAGATTGTCGAAAGAGAGGACCTAAATTCTCCTCCATCACGTGCTATTTAGTAAACTCTCCGCGTAGGTTAATATCCATCCAGTACCGTACGTCTTTAGGGTTATCGCACTGCCCGAGGAGGTACATCAGCTTAGCAGATGCTGCTTCTGTCGTCATATCATATCCGCTAAGCACACCGGCTCTTAAGAGTGTACAGCCCGTCTCATATCGTTTCATCTGAACCTTTCCTTTGGGGCATTGTGTGACATTGACCACGACAATATCGTCAGCGACAGCCTGTCGAATGAGTTTCATAAAACGCTCATTGGAGGGGGCGTTACCGCTCCCAAAGGTTTCTAATACTATACCTCGTAAGTTGGGAGCGCTGATGCAAGTTTCGATGACCTCAGGGGTTAGTCCTGGGAAAATCTTAAGTATGAGGACGTTTGTATCTACTGAAGTGTGGATGTTAATAGGACCTTTTGGGTAAGGAAGTATGACACTTCGGTCAAAGTTGATATCGATACCTACATCGGCGAGGTTAGGGTAGTTGGGTGATTGAAATGCGTAAAACTGGTCGGCACTAATCTTGGTACACCGATTTCCTCTTAGCAGTCTATTATTAAAGAGAACACAGACCTCATTAACGGAGGAATTACCGCTCTCGTCCTTGCTGGCAGCTATCTCGAGTGCTGTTAGTAGGTTGTCTTTGCCATCTGTACGTAGCTTACCGATCGGTACTTGTGAGCCGGTAAGAATGACGGGTTTTCCTAAGTTTTCAAACATAAAACTTAGGCCCGATGCGGTGTAAGCCATAGTATCTGTGCCGTGTAATACCACAAAGCCATCGTAGCTATCATAATACTTCAGGATGACTTCGGCTATATGCACCCAAAGGTCGGTGCCGGCATCGCTTGAGTCGAATAGGGGGTCAAAAGTAATGGTATCTATACCAAAAGGGAGCTGGTTGATCTCCTGTACGTGCTCAGCTACATACGCAAAGTCACATACTTCTAACCCTTTGGTGATGGGGTTTTCTACCATACCAATCGTACCTCCGGTATATACTAAGAGTACCTTCGTTCCGTCACTCGACGGATTTGTGGTTATCATTGCCATAATAGTTGATTTAGTTATAATACTCGCAAATATACCAATTTACTAAATAAGTATTAATTATTCTGTACAATCTTTCGCTTGTATTAGTTCGGGTGACTTACGTGGTCCCTTAATAATGCTTTTTGGAATATGGTGAAACGGATACCCTATATTCGCTTGAGAGAATTCCGTATATCCATTGAAGTAAATATAGGGTATTCGTTCAGGCATATTCTGGGTATCCTATTTTTCAGATATAGGCATTTATAAAACGACAAGGGTAAAAGCCATTATCAGCATGCCGGCAATAAGCCCTAAGATGGCTAAGTGGTGCTTGCCATACTTTTCGGCAGAAGGGAGAAGCTCATCGAGGGATATGTAGACCATAATGCCTGCAATCACAGCGTTGAGTATGGCAAATAGGCTTGGTGTAAGAAAGGGTTGTAGCAGTAGGTATCCTATCACAGCCCCTATGGGTTCGGCCAATCCGCTCATAAAGGAGATCCAGAAGGCTTTCTTTTTATTACCCGTAGCGTAATAAATGGGTACTGATACGGAGATGCCCTCAGGTATGTTATGTATGGCGATGGCTACCGCAATGGGGATGGCGAGGGTAGGGGTATGCAGTGCGGTGAGAAAGGTGACCATTCCCTCAGGGAAGTTATGGATAGCGATGACGAAAGCAGAGAATATACCGGTGCGGAGTAGGGTATTTGTGTGCTTAGGATTAGGGTGAATGGCACTGATTTCCTCTACTTCATGGAGCTCATGAGGGTTATCATGCTCTGGGACTAAGAAGTCTATCAGGAGGATGAGAAGTATCCCTCCAAAGAAAGCTAATAGGGAATAGAGCTGCCCTTTAGAGCCCCCATAGAGCTGTGACATCTCGGAAATGGATGAGGTGTATAGCTCCACAAAGGAGATGTAGATCATCACACCAGCCGAAAGCCCTAAGGATAAAGAGAGGAGATTGGTATTGGTTCGTCTGGCAAAAAAGGCGATAGTGCTGCCGATGCCGGTAGATAGTCCGGCAAAAAGGGTTAGCCCAAAGGCAAAAAGGAGTGAGTTGTCCATTATTCTTTATAGCCAATGAGATGCCGGAGGATAGGGAGTACTCTCTCAAGTGCTGTGCTATGTGAGCCTTTGAGGAGTATCAAAGTATCTGGTGATAGATTGACAGACTCCTCCTCAAGATACCGCAATAAGTCGTCGGAAGTATCAAAATGAGCCATGCGGTGAGGGGCAATATTGCTCAGCTCAGAGCCACAAAGGAGGGGGGTAATATCGGGATGAAGGGAGAGCCAGTTGATGATGGCTTGGTGTTCATACCGGCTATCGTCACCTAATTCTTTCATATCACCGAGGATGGCTATTTTGTGTTTGGCCGGTGTGGAGAGTAGGTTTTGGAGAGCTACGATCATACTTGAGGGGTTGGCGTTGTAGGCATCTGCGATGATCCTTTTATCTTCTTTGCCAATAATTAGTTGAGATCTATGATTGGAGGGATGGTAGCTTTCGATACCCTTTATAGCGTATTTAGGATCTACTCCAAGTGCCATGGCGATGGTAAAAGCCGCGAGTATATTGTAGAGGTTATAGCTACCGACGAGGTGGCTGTGTAGCACATAAACATTGTTGGAGGTACGGATACGGATCGTCAGATATGGGTCGAGGTCGATGACTTCGCCCTGAATATAACTATCCTCAGCTACGGGTTTAGTACCATAGCTAAAGAGGTAACCTTTAGACCATTTTGCGGATAGTAGCGAGTCGTCGTGGTTGAGTACGAAGGGGTGGTTGTGCGTGGAGAGGAAGTCAAATAGTTCGCTTTTAGTAGCTAAAATGCCCTCTTGGCTTCCAAAGCCTTGGAGATGTGCTTTACCGATATTCGTGATAACACCCATTGTAGGGTGTGCAATCTCTACGAGTTCTTTGATATCTCCTCTTTTGCTCGCCCCCATCTCGATGATAGCTGAGGTGTGCTGAGGCTGGAGGCGGAGTAGGGTAAGGGGCACTCCGATATGGTTATTAAGGTTGCCCTCTGTGTATAGGCAATCACCCACATTTTGCATAATGCTGGCAAGGAGCTCCTTAGTGGTGGTCTTGCCATTCGTGCCTGTGATGCCAACAATAGGGATATGGCATTGCTTTCGGTGGTATGTTGCTAATCTCTGAAGTGCTGTAAGGGTATCCTCAACGTAGCAGCAACCTTCCTTTTGAGCGAGTTCTTGCTTTGAGACAATGGCGTATTTAGCACCTCTTTCAAGTGCCATTTGGGCATAGTCATTGCCGTCAAAGTTATCGCCTTTAAGGGCAAAAAAGAGTGACCCGCTCTCTACTCTGCGGCTATCGGTAGAGACTACTCCGTTGCACTCTAAGTATAATTTGTATATCTCTTGAATCGTATTCATATTTCATTCATTAGGTAAGCAAAGGTAGGTAAAAAAAGGGTGAGAGCAAATACCCAATTCTTATTAATCATATGAGGTTGATACAAGTCGATTTTATCTGAATATATCTATTTGATTGTCAATGGGTAGGGATTAGTGAAAACGGATCCCCTAAATTAGCTTGAGTAAATACCTGGAATACGCATTGGCTAATTTAGGGTATCTGTCTCACCAAATATAGGGTATCCTCTTTTAAAAGGTCTGAAATCGTGGATTGCACACTGCTGTACCTAAAAATTCGTATATTTACGCTCGGATTTAGTAGGGTGGGATAATGTGCTATTGGCACAGGATACTATTGTAAGCTATTATAATGGGTCATATATTTAATTTCTATATAAGATTGATGGTGCCTTTGCTCCTATCAATTACTGCCGGGTTAGGGGTGAAGGCTCAGGATTCTGCCGATGCTCGTCAACGCTTTTTGGCGTCTCAGCTCTATATGAGGTCGGCACAAATTGCAGATTCCCCTCAGGAGTTGTCGTCGCATTTCTCCTACTTATGGATGGCTTATTTAGCCGATAGCACTAATGCATCTATCCGCTATGACTTGGGTGTGGTCCTATTTAATTCGCAGCAAAAGCAGGGTCTTGATATGGCAGAGCGAGCGCTTGAGGATTTGGGATATGAGTATCATAACGGATTAAATCTGCTCCGGATGGCATCCTTTGTGAAGGATTGGGATAAAGTGGAGCAGATTTCTACGAGGCTGTTTAGTGCTCACCCTCGTGACAAGGCTATGATCCGTTCGCTCGTTGATATCTATGCTCGAGCAGGTAAAAATGATAAAGCACTTGCCCTGCTTCAAGGTATTGCGATGGATGCTAAGGACCCTTATTTGCTCTTTATGGAGGCACAGCTATTGCAAAAGATGGGTAATGTGGAGGAGGCAGAGCATATTCTGCAGAGCTATATGGCCAAAAACCCCACAGACGTTATGGCGGCGATGATGCTCATATCCCTTTATGCCGATAGGGGAGACTACCAGAGGGCAAAACCTATCATGGATGAAATGAGGGAGCGCTATCCTGATAACACTCAATTGGCGAACCTATCCGTGAGTATCTATGCCCTAAAAGGCGATAACGAAGAGGTGAAAAAAGAACTCCTAAGGGTGGCAACGCAGGAGGGGAGTAATCCTATAGCCTTACAGGAGTTGCTGGATGCGGCAAGACGGATGTCAGGTAATCTTTCGCAATTGCTCCCTACGCTGATCGAGGTGGAGCAGGAGCTTACGAAGCTTTATCCAGAGGTAGACCAATTTGCATTGGGGCTGGCAACTGATCATTTTCTGCGGTCAGATACCCTTAGTGGTGAGTACGTCTTGAGTGGGTTAGTGGAGAAGGGAACGCACTTAGCATCTCCTTACTACTACTTTATTGAAAAATCGGCCAAAGCTGAGGATATTGAGGGGCTTCGGGTGGCTACAGAAAAGGGGCTTCGGGTTTTGCCAAAGGAGGGGTTTTTCCAATTCTATATGGCTCTCGTTGAGATCAATAGTGGTGATAGCGTAGCCTATAATGAGCGGATCAAAAATGCTATAAACATAGTCTCTAAAGACGATAAAATGTACGGGCAATTGGCGCTTATGAGGGCGGAAGTAGCCATGGAGGAGGAGACGTGGAGCGAGGCAATACCTTACTTTGAGATCGCTGTGGAGAAGGGGATACCTTTGGCGTATAATAATTATGCCTATGACCTCACTATCTATGGTAAGGAGAGCGACCTCAATAGAGCTGAAGAATTGAGTAGGCAGGCAGTGCAATTTGATAGCGAGAATGCGTCATATCTCGACACCTATGCTTGGATACTTTACCTCAAGGGTGCCTACCCTTTGGCTCGCATTTATATGGAGCGAGCTATTAAGTATGGCGAAAGTGGGGAGGAGCCGATAGACGCTGTCTATTACCGGCATTATGGTGCTATTTTATCGGCACTTAAGGAATATGATGGTGCTTTGGAGGCCTATAAAGAAGCTCTGAGGAGAACACCTGAGGACGACCAAGAGGCTCTTAAAGTGATGGAGGATAAGATTAAAGAGATGACGAAAGCACGAGATGAGGCAAAGTAGATGGTACATAATGGTGGTGCTCTGTGGGTTATTGGGCGTCCTCCTCAGTGGATGTGGGGGTACCCTAAAGGGTGTCCAAGTAAATGGAAAACCCTCACTGAGTAAGCAGGAATTTATACGGCATTATGCGGCCCTCGCTGATTATCCTACCATTAATGCCCGTGGCGACATCTCCTTAATGGTGAAAAGTGCTGATAAGAGCTTCAATATTAATGGGATCGGAATGCGGTGGTACCTGGAGCGAGGTAGGGGGTATGAGCTTTCGGTAAGACCGGTCGCCGTAATGGAGGCCGGTAGGCTTTCGATTATCGATGATAAGCTATTAGTATTGGACAGGATTGATAAACTCTATTTCTCCCTCACCAATGCGAGTACCAAGATTAGTAGAGAAATTGGCATAGTGGGCATACATCCTAAGTTTCTTGAAGCCATCGTAGAGTATACGCCTTTTAGCTTTGTGGAGGAGGGAGTGGGGGCTCTTCGTAGGATGGACTTCAAACCGGAAAAAGATGGTTACTGCTTTAGTGATGATATACAGCGGGGACTATGTTTGATTGAGCACCGTTTTGATACGGGACTAAACCTGCGTTCCTCACATTTGTCAGTACGAAATATGGTTGAGGTTTTGGTTACTTATGGTGGGTATTCGTGGGCAGGTAGCTCAGAAGGATTTCGCCCTTTGCCCACATCTTTGCAGGTAGAGGTGAAGACCTATACTCCTGAGGAGTCTTATTATTTAATCAACTTCGCTCTTAGTAGTGTGGAAGTAGGGAAGCCACACACAATAGATATTACACCGCCAGCAGGGTATAGACAAGTACAACTACATGAGCTAATAAGGCTGATGAATTCGCTATGAAACAAGGATGCTATAGATACATATTCTTTTTGTGCATTGCCTTAATGCCTCTCGGAGCATTGGCACAGCAAAAGTCGGCAGAAGTACAAAGACTGGAGCAGAAACGTAAGGCTATGCAAGCCGAAATAGCACGTGTCGATGAAGCTTTAAAGCAAAAAACGACGTCAGTACGTGAACAGTTTCAGCAACTAACTTTACTGGAGGGGCAGATCGAAGCACGAAAGCAGGTCATCGTAGCTCTCGAGTCGGAAATAACGGAGACCGATAAGCAACTGTACTCTTTGGAGCAAGAAATCGCTAAGCTTCAGACACAATTTGAGAAACGACAAGAGGGATACGTCAAATCGTTGAGGGCATTGCAGAGAGGCAATAATATGCAAGACCAATTGCTTTTTATCCTTTCCGCCGAAGACTTTGCCCAAGGTATGCGAAGAGCGAGGTACCTAAAGGAGTATGCTACATGGCAAAAAGCGGAGGGAGAGAAGTTGCGTTCACTCAGACAAAAGTTGGATCAACAAAAGAGCGAATTGGAGCTACAACGTAAAGAAAAAGCCCTACTCTTGCAGAGCAGAGAGCAAGAACAAAGTAAGCTCGAGGACGATAAAAAGCGGATGCAGATACGCGTTAATGCCCTTAAAGGAGAGGAGAAACAACTACGAAATGAACTCGCTAAACGGAAGAAGCAAGCAGCTAATCTGAATAAGCAGATTGAAGAACAAATCGCCAAGGAGATACGAGAGGCAGAGGAGGCAAGACGTAAAGCTTTGGCAAAAGATAAGGCACCTAATCGTACCGCAGCAACCAAGGGCGGTTATGCGATGACGCAAGAAGAGACCAAGCTTTCCCGAAACTTTGCAGACAATCGTGGCAAACTACCGATGCCTATAAGCGGTAGCTACAGGATAGTAAGTCACTTTGGCATACAACGACATGCTGGTCTTACGCACGTACAAGTGCAAAATAACGGCATTGATATTCAGGGAAGTCCGGGAGCCGAAGCTAGGGCTGTCTTCGACGGAGAAGTGACAACCATCTTCTCCATGGAGGGATATAATGCCAATGTTATAGTGAGACATGGTAATTATTTAACGGTATATAGCAATCTCTCATCGGTATATGTGACGAAAGGAAGTAAGGTCAAGACAGGTCAGGCTATCGGGAAAATTTATCAGGATCCTGATATGGGAGGGGCGACGATTCTGCACTTCCAAGTTTGGAAAGAACGGAATAAACTAAATCCGGAAAGCTGGTTAAGGCGATGAATGTATACTACTCTTTAAGCGAATTGAAGGCACAATTAGCAGAGGATAGTACCCTAATTGCCACCATCGGATTATTCGATGGTGTGCATCGCGGACATCAATATCTCATTGAGCGTTGTCGGCACAAAGCTAAGGCGTTGTCGGCACAAAGCCTTGTCATTACTATGGATCGTCATCCGTTAAGTGTCCTATGCCCGGAGAAGCCTTTGCCACCTACGCTTGCCTCACTTGAGCAAAAGATCAAGTGGATATCTGAGACGGGTGCTGACCATTTGCTGGTATTGCCTTTCTCTAAAGAGGTATCAAAGCTATCCGTATCTCGCTTTCTTGAGCCATTGATTGCCGTGGGGCTTAAAGGGTTGGTGTTAGGTTACGACAATAGATTTGGGTCAAAAGAGGACGCGGGTGCTACATTAGCGGACTTTGATGCGAGGATAACGACGTTGGGGATATCGCTTGAGCGTGTGGAGCCTTTCCTATATCACGATGAAATTATTAGCTCTTCTCGGATTCGGAGAGCTATAACCAAGCTGATGTTTGATGAGGCAGAGGCGATGTTGGGACGCCCATACACGCTTATTGGCATGGTGCAAGAAGGGCGGAGAATTGGGCGATCGATAGGTTTTCCGACGGCTAATATCGTCCCCTATGACCCGAATGTAAAGCTTCCGGAGGAGGGTGTTTACATTGCAGATGTGTGCTATGGAGAGAAGGTTTATCCCTCAATGGCGTACTATGGTTCGACCCCTACGATTACGCCGAATGCGGTACCTATCTATCGAGTTGAGGCATATCTTTTTGGGTTTAAGGGGGATTTATATGGCAAGGAGCTGGAGATAGGGTTCAGGCAATTTCTGAGAAGTGACAAACAGTTTAGCAGTCTTGAGGAGCTTCAGGAGCAGTTATCGAGGGATGCGGAGACGACACTTAAGTTTTACGAAACCCATAGTTTTTCATTACTATAATGGCAAAAAAGATAGACGTACGTAAGGCTTTCGAGAGTAAGTATAAGGGGTATGTGCCGGGATTTTTCTACAAGTGGCTTCGGCACTTAGTCCATGAAGACGAGCTTAACGAGATGATGGAGCTTCAGGAGGAGGTGGGGGGTGTCTCGATGGGCAAGAATATCATGCGATACCTTGGTGTTACGTGCGACTTGATAGGGAAGGAGCGATTACCTCATCCTGATGAGCGGATTCTTTTTGTGAGCAATCATCCATTAGGGGGTGTTGATGGAGTTATCTATGCTGCTGTAATTGGGGATTTTTATGGTGGAAAGCTAAATATCCCTGTCAATGATCTCTTGCTATCCGTCTATCAGTTTCGGGACATCTTCCTCCCTGTTAATGTATATGGTCAGCAGGGACGGCGTGCCATGGTACTTCTTCAGGAAGCTCTTCAGAGCGACCGCGAGGTGCTTACTTTCCCCGCGGGTCTCGTCAGTCGTCTTAATGATAGCGGAAAAGTCCATGACTTAAAGTGGAATCCGAGCTTTGTAAAGATGGCTAAAGAATCAAATAGGATAGTTGTTCCCCTTTTCTTTGACGGCGAAAACAGCCCTCGTTTTTATAAATGGGCAAAGAGGAGGAGGCGTATCGGCTGGAAGTTTCCTGCCGAATTGATCTTGCTACCTGACGAGATGATCCGAGCTAAAGGACGGCATTTTAGGATCATAGTGGGGGAGCCTATTCAGCCAAATGCCTTACCCGATAAGGCTTCGGCAGGCATCTTCGCGAATCAGCTTCGGGATGAATTGTATACCTTTCCTACTAAGTACTTAGGGAAATAATCGTTATTAGTGTATGGAAAAGACGACTAAGCAACTACCTGAAATCATATCTCCCATAGATCCAAGGGTTATTCGGAGCGAGCTACATGAGCAATTGATGCTCCGTAAGACCAATAGAGCGGGCAACGAGCTTTACTCATTCCATGCGAGCGAAGCCCCTAATACCATGCTTGAGGTGGGGCGTCTACGTGAGGAAGCCTTTAGAGTCGGTGGGGCAGGGTCGGGCAAGATGGCAGACGTAGATGAGTATGATATGGATCCCAATGGCTATAAACAGCTCATCGTATGGGATCCGATTCACGAAGAGATATTGGGTGGATATCGTTACATTTTATGCAGTCAGGCGATAGAGACATTGCCCGATGGCACGCTGACCACGCACCTATCGAGTGACGAGCTGTTTCAATTCTCGCAGACCTTTATTGAGGAATATCTCCCGAAGACCATTGAATTAGGGCGAAGCTTTGTACGTAACGACCTTCAGAATACCAATCAAAAACAACCCGCTTTGCCTCGCTCTATATTTACACTCGACAACCTATGGGATGGCTTAGGTGCATTAATGCTTCTGCACGATGATTGCCAGTACTTCTTTGGCAAGATGACCATGTACGAGAACTACGATATAAAGGCACGCGACCTCATCTACTACTACTTAGATACCTATTTCAAACCACGGGAGCAATTGGTAGTGATGAAGTACCCCATCCCATACCAGACACCGATTGAGGAGCTTAAGGAGGTTGTCACAGGGCAAGATCGTAAAGCGGATTACAAAAGTATGAGTAAAGTCATCCGCGATATGGGTACAGCCATTCCTCCATTGGTCAATGCTTACGTAGGGCTATCCGATTCGCTGATGGTCTTTGGTACGAGCTACAATCCATTTTTTGGCGATGCTTTGGAGGCGTGTATTATGGTGCCAATGGAGGAGATTACCCCAGAAAAGAAAAAACGGCATATTGATAGCTTTCTTCGCGATGCTCCCAATAGGTTTTCGCAAAGTGTGATACGAAGGATCAAGAGACGTCTCTCAAAGTTGAGTAAAAATGACCCCTCAGCCCACACCGAAGACACACATCTATTGCCCCACTTGTAATATTAGTTGACATTAATGGCGTAGAAATATTTAGAGATTATGAGTACTATAAATAAGATACAGGATGAGATTATTGAGGAGTTCTCGCTTCTTGATGACTGGATGGATAGGTATGAGATGATCATTGATATGGGGAATGACCTTACGCCACTTCCCGAAAAAGACAAGACCCCGGAGCATCTGATAGAGGGTTGCCAGAGCCGTGTTTGGATCACCGGTGACGTTGATGCCGAGGGATGCTTACAGCTACGGGCAGATAGCGATGCTGTGATTGTTAAAGGCATCATTGCCATGCTCCTTAAAGTACTGAGCGGACAAAAGCCGGAGGACATCGCCCAAGCCGATCTCTATTTTATTGATAGGGTAGGTCTTTCATCGCACCTATCGCCCACGCGGTCTAATGGTCTCCTAAGTATGGTGCGCCATATAAAGCTTTTGGCGGCTACTCACCTTTGACCCGTCTTTGACCCCATACACCCAGCCTCTATTTCAGAGATGAATACTTGTGAGGGGGGGGCGAAACCGAATTGCTTCATTACCCTACGCGAGAGCCTTCGTCTATGTCTTAGAGGTTTTCGTGTACCCAAGTCTCCACTTCCTCATCTCGCATATCAGCAAAAATGGGGTCCATGTGTCCGAGAAAATGCCATTCCTCATCTCCACGTTTTCGGTAGCATATTGCCTCGCCATCCTCTGAGCCTTGGAAAGTTCGGACTACCTCCAATCCCATTTCCTCTAATATCTCTTTTGTCATAGCGAAGTGATGCTCTCGGCTCTCGATGTATTGGCGAAGCTCGTCATTAGGTATGCTGTAAGCATCCACCAAGGTCATACCATCCGTGATCCCTTCCCCCTTATCGCTAAGGCAAGGTATATCACCTACAAAGAGGTCGACCCTGTCCATTGCCCTAAACATAAACTTGGTAATGGGGACGATGTGACCATTAAATTCGATTTCCTGATACGTTGGAAGCGAAGCGACATCTAACCACTCCTCCATAAGCCCCGTCTCTTTATCAATGGCGTGGCGGTACCCCGGGAGTAAATTTAGGAAAGCTTGAGCATCCTCACGAGACTTAAAAGTCATCCAACACTTCTCAGTGCCCTCATCGTAATAGTTAAGTATATTCATATCATTGTCCGTAGGTCCAAATGATTATAGCTGCTATATGTTATCTATTCCCACAAATTTACGAAAACTCCTCGGTAGTCACGACACGTCATTTGCTTATTGTAGGAATCAACGAAAACGGATACCCTGAATTCGCCGGGATGGATACCCTGAATTAGCTTTGACAAATACCCTGAATTCGCCAAGGCGTATTCCGTATATCCATTTTTACTGCGTACCATATAGGTATAGCAGTTATGCCCACACATAGGTAGTCATTGCCTTAAACCCATAGTGTTAGGACTGGTATTTCTGTGAGATTAGATAGAAAAGTGGTAACTTCGCAGTGCGTAATTAATTATGTGTAATGTATATGGAGGAAGAGATAGAGCGGTATCAGCGAGAAGACCTTGCTGAGGCTCTGAGGGTACTTAATGCGGGGGGGTTAATAGCCTATCCCACGGATACGATATGGGGGATAGGGTGTGACGCCACGAATGAGAGGGCTGTGGAGCGTGTTTTTGCTCTGAAAAGGCGGAGCGATGCCAAGGCACTCATTTCCATTGTGGATAGTAGTAGCAAACTTTTAGGGCTTATGCCGGAGGTGCCTCCTATCGCTTACGATCTATTGGAGGCAGCCACTTCGCCCCTCACCATTATATATCCTAATGTTAAGAGTTTGGCACAAAATCTATTGGCGGAGGATGGTAGTGCGGGCATTCGAGTGGTGGCATCAGAGGCAGAGCCTTTTTGTAATGCCCTTTGTATGAGGTTCAAAAAACCTATCGTTAGTACCTCAGCTAATATTTCCGGAGAGGCAAGTCCGCGGTATTTCGGGGAGGTAAGTGAGGAGATCCTTAAAGGGGTGGATTATGTGGTTAAGTATCGTCAAGGCGACCAACGACCCCATAAAGCATCGGGTATTATTAAGCTATTCGGGGATGGTACATTCCAATTGATTCGATGACAAAAGAGCAAGATCATAAGCGGCTGTACCGATTTTTAGAGTGGCGAGAGAAGCATATCCCTCAGCAGATATTCATCCTTGTCCTCGCCTTTGTCATAGGTGTGCTTTGTTCGCTTGCGGCAACGCTCCTTAAGAATGCCATACATATCATTCAGCGGTATGTGACACAGCTTTTTGTAGTCGATAACCTCTATGTGGGGTATTTGATCACTCCCGTTTTGGGTGTATTCCTGACCTACCTATTGGTAAAGTATGTGGTGCGTGATGACATAGGGCACGGAGTCACGAAGATATTATTTGCATTAAGTCAACGAAAAAGTAGACTAAAGCCCCACAATATGTGGAGCTCCCTTTTGGCTTCGTCCGTAACTATCGGTATGGGTGGATCGGTTGGAGCCGAGTCGCCTATCGTACTTACAGGAGCCGCCATTGGTAGTAATATCGGGCGTTTTTTCCGTCTGGAGCATAGAGATCTGATGCTTTTATTGGGATGTGGTGCCGCCGGAGCCGTAGCAGGTATATTCAAAGCCCCCATCACCGGTCTTATATTCGTTATCGAGGTATTGATGATGGATCTCACACTCACATCCGTGATGCCACTTTTAGTCTCCTCGGTGACGGCAGCGTCCATATCGTATCTCGTCTTTGGCACTGAGGCACAGTTTGCCTACCAAGCTATCGAAGCTTTTGATATGAATAGGATGCCTTGGGTTATCCTTTTAGGCATATTTTGCGGACTCTCATCCCTCTACTTCACAAAGATTTCTTTCAGGTTAGAGCAGAGGCTAAAGCGGGTCAAGGACTATTGGAAGAAGTTTATCATTTGTGGCGTAATGCTCAGTTCGCTCATCTTTTTATTGCCCCCACTTTACGGCGAGGGGTATATTACGATAAGTTCACTTATAGGGCAAAATCCGTCGGAGGTGCTACAAGGGTCTCTTTTTGAGCGGCTTGGCGATGAGTGGTGGGTGCTACCATCGTTCCTCTTACTCGCCATTCTCACGAAAGTGTTAGCGACTGTAGCCACGAATGCAGGCGGAGGTGTCGGCGGTGTATTTGCTCCCAGTCTTTTCGTAGGTGCCTTAGTAGGTTTTACGTTTAGCTATATCCACAACATCTTAGGGGCATCTCTATCCTCGCCCTTTGTGTACACTCCTACCGACAACTTTGCCCTCATGGGTATGGCAGGAGTGATGGCTGGCGTCATGCATGCTCCGCTCACCGGTACCTTCTTGATAGCCGAGCTGACGGGCGGATATAACCTCTTCCTGCCACTTCTCGTGGTATCTATCACATCGTATGGTACCATTAAACTTTTCCTGCCTCACAGCATCTACTCCCTACGATTGGCGGAGCAAGGCAAGCTCCTTACTCATCATAAAGATAAGGCAGTCCTCACACTCATGCAGCTTGATCATGTGATTGAGAATGACTTTAGTGTACTATCCCCCGAGATGACTCTCCGCGATACGGTGCGGATATTTGGCGAGAGCAAACGCAATATATTCCCTGTCGTTAATGCCAAAGGTCGTATGGTAGGGATGGTGCTTTTGGATAACATCCGAAACATAATGTTTAGACCGGAGCTGTACGATCGCTTTGAAGTCTCAACCTTTATGGTATCTCCGCAGGCTCGTGTTGTGAACACAATGAGTATGGATGAGGTGATGAAGCTCTTTGATGATACAGGAGCTTGGAATCTCCCAGTGGAGGATGAGGAGGAGCGTTATTTAGGTTTCGTCTCGAAGTCTCAGATATTTAATCAGTACCGAGAGGTACTTAATGATAATTTTGGTGGCGATTAGGGTATGATGAATATCGTATATTTCGGTACTCCGGATTTTGCTTCGTACATCCTCAAGTCGTTAGTCGACAAGGGGCATAATATAGTGGGGGTGGTGACTAATAAGGATAAACCTGCTGGTAGAGGGCATAAGTTGAGACCCTCGAGTGTCAAAGAGGTAGCGATGGAGTGCCTACCTCAGGTGCCTATATTGCAGCCTGAAAAGCTAACGGATGAGGGGTTTATTAGCGAGTTAAGGGCACTTAATGCCGATCTTTTTATCGTCATTGCCTTTAGGATGTTGCCAAAAACGGTGTGGTCGATGCCGAAATATGGTACGTTTAATCTCCACGCTTCGCTTCTCCCTAAGTACCGAGGGGCGGCACCGATCCAGTATGCCATCCTTAATGAGGATAGGGAAACGGGTGTTACGACGTTTCTACTCAATGACGGCATAGATATGGGGCAGATATTGCTACAGGAGGCTATTGCCATTGCTGCAGATGAGACCGGGGGGTCGCTTCATGATAAGCTAATGCAGCTTGGAGCTGAGGTAACGCACCGCACGATTAAGGGATTAGCCGATGGCTCGTTGCACCCCAAAGCTCAGCCTGAGATGGGGGATACGTCATATGCACATAAGATATTTAAGGAGGATAGAGTGTTGCATTTCACGGAGGAGACTGCCCACATTTTGGCTCTTCGTGTTAGGGCAATGAGTCCTTATCCGGCTGCTATCGGGATATTAGGGAATGAGGAGGTCAAGGTCTTCTCAGTAGCCGAAGTCCCTTCTTTGGGTAGCAAATTGCCGGGAGAAATAGTCGTAGAGGGGCGACGAATGATGGTGCAATGCGTTGAGGGGGCATTGGAGTTATTGGAGGTGCAGTTCCCGAGTAAAAAGCGGACCCACGTTAGTGATTATCTCTTGGGGAATACGCTTACAGAGGGCATTAGTTTTAGGTAAGGATTCATTATAATAGGGGTGAGGGTCAAAGTATTATGGGTAAATTATTAGGTAATATTGTATGGTGGATATTTGGCGGTATAGCTACTGCTCTTGAGTACTATACTGCAGGTTTGATCTTTTGTGTCACCATCATCGGCATACCATTAGGGTTGCAGGCATTCAAAATGGGTACCGTTATGCTACTTCCATTCGGGAGTGAGATTTCGTCAGCGTCTAAAAACCCCTTTGGCTTTATCGGGAATGTGCTATGGGCAATATTCGCGGGTCTCTGGATCGCCATAACGCACTGGGTTGTGGGGGCTTTACTATGTATCACCATCATAGGTATCCCTTTTGGTCGGAAACACTTCGCATTTGCCAAAGTGGCACTCTCTCCTTTTGGAAGAGAGATTAATATAAACCTTTGATAAGTAATGCCTAATCAGGTAGCACCAATCGGCGTATTCGACTCTGGTTATGGGGGGCTTACGGTATTGAGAGACTTGCAAACCTTGCTCCCCGAATACGACTATCTCTACCTTGGGGATAATGCACGAGCTCCGTATGGGTCGCACTCTTTTCAGCTTATTTATCAGTATACTAAAGAGGGTGTGCGATACTTATTTGAGCAGGGATGTCCGCTCGTTATCCTTGCGTGTAACACCGCTTCGGCACGTGCCCTTAGGCAGTTGCAGATGTGTGATCTCGCGAATAGTGCTGATCCTACCCGAAGGATTCTTGGGGTGATTCGCCCTACCGTCGAATACTTAGGACAACTATCCGAGGATGCCCTTACGGAGGTCGGTTTGGTCGCTACCGAAGCTACCGTTGCCAGTAACTCGTATGGCATCGAAGTGAATAAGTATGCTCCTCAAGTCCGATTGACTCAAAAGGCGACACCCATATGGGCCGCTCTGGTGGAGCATGGGGAGATCGATGACAATGAGGGGGTGCAATACTTTGTGCATAGAGACCTCTCGGAGCTCCTTAATAGGGTGCCTCAGATGGAGGCATTGGTATTGGCTTGCACGCATTATCCTCTACTTCTTCCTCGCATTAAGCAAGTGTTGCCTGATGCGATCCGTGTGATAACTCAGGGCGGTATCGTGGCTCAGTCATTGCGGGATTACTTAGAGCGACACCCGGAGATGCAATGTCGCTTGACGCAAGGAAATACTACGAGGTATTGTACGACCGAAGACGAAACCCGATTTGCCACTATGGCAGATTTCTTTATGCCTGATACCATCACCACGGAGAGGGTACGTCACGTCACGCTTATTTAGGATCCTCCTCTCCGGGGATATACGGAATACGCTATAGGAAATACCTGGTATTTGTCTTGCTGTATTCCGTATATTTGCCTTGACGAATACTATGTATCCGCTTATCTGTTTGGCAATTAGGGATTTAGTTAGTTGTGTTCACGAGACAAATTAAGAAAATGTTTTAGCCCTTTTCATTGCCCCTTTGCCTATATTGTTTGCGTATTACTTGTTGCAATATTATCACAATTAGTGTTAATAGCATTCGTTGAAATATACTATATATTATATTTATTAGAGATCGGTGCGACTGTTTTTTTTTTTTTTTTTTGAATATGATCACAGTATCTCTATAATTTAGTATCTTTGCTCGCTAAGGTATTAACGCCGAAAAGGGCAGATTATTAGCTTTTTTTCCAAGATGGAATGGGGGTAATTACTGTTATTATGGTACCTTTGTTGTGTTAGTTTCCTTACATATTGATTTATAGATGTAGAGAGAGCTATGACTAATGCTATTAGTGGAGTAAAGGATATAGATAGGAGGGGGAGAAGGAGGCAGGCTCCCAAGAAGGTTGTCAATAGGTACCTGATACTATGTGTTGACGTTATCGTTGGTATTTTTGCCGGGGTCATCTCATATTATTTGCTATCGCAGTTTCCCGCATTAGAGATACCCTATGTTGAGATTTTGCCCTATTTAGGGGCTTTGTCAGGGCTATTAGGTACACTCATCTCCTCGCTCGCATTTAAGACCTATCGTAAACTCCTTAGGTACGAGTTGTTTGCCATTGGGATGCGGGTTTTGGCAATGTTTGTTCTCAACGTCTTGATATTTGCTGTTGCTCTTTACGCAAGTACAGAGCTTCTTAGCGATGACTTCCCTCCGAGCTTAATCTTGCTTGTGACCATCAATTACAGCCTTGTTTTCTTTGTTACTTATACTACATATAGAGCCGTAGCCATAATGGTGGCACGAAGGCTTTGGAATGTAGATAAGCCTTTAGAGAAAAAAGAGCGGGTGCTTATCTTTGATGTGTCGGATGATAGCAGCAAGCTCGTTAATCTATTTAGCCAAAGTCAGAAGTACGATTTAGTGGGCTTCTGTGAGAAAGGTGATTGGAGAAGTATTGCCACAGTCGGCGATTATCCTATCTTTAGAGTAGAGCATAGTGATGAGCTTAAAGAGGTAGTTCAGAAACATAAGATTGACGCTATCATCTTTACGCATAAGAGTGATTTATTGAGGGAGAGAGGGGCTTTTGTACACGAGTGTTCGGCACTTGGTATAAAGACGCTTTTGGCTCCAGAGATTGGCGAAAAGACGCCACTCTCTATCGCTATGGAGAGTGTGCAAAATATCAATCTTGAGGATCTACTGGAGCGGGAGGTGATTCGCCATGAGGAAGCTAAGGTCAAGGCGATGTACCGAGGTAAGGTGGTGATGGTGACGGGTGCGGCAGGCAGTATTGGTTCGGAGCTTGTACAGCAGATAGCACAATTGGGTGTAAAGCAATTGCTCCTTTTGGATATCGCTGAGACGCCACTCCATAATATACGCTTGAAGCTTAATGAAAAGTTTTCTGACCTTAACTTTGTTCCCATTTTGGGAGATGTAAGGAGCCAAAAACGATTGAATGCCATCTTTAATAGATATCGCCCCCAAATCGTTCTCCACGCCGCCGCCTATAAGCACGTGCCACTTCTTGAGGAGAATCCTTGCGAAGGAGTGATGGCTAACGTGCAAGGATCAAAGAACGTTGCCGACTTTTGTCTGAAGTACGACGTGGAGCGTATGGTGATGGTCTCGACCGATAAGGCAGTTAACCCAACCAATGTATTGGGAGCCAGTAAGCGGGCGGCAGAGATATATGTGCAAGCCCTTGGTAAAGCTGTCGAGGAGGGAAAGGTCGAAGGCAAGACAATGTTTATTACGACCCGTTTTGGTAACGTCCTCGGTTCGCAAGGCTCCGTTATCCCACTCTTTAGAGACCAAATTGCTAAAGGAGGGCCGATAACTGTGACTCACCCTGACATTAATCGTTACTTTATGAGTATCCATGAGGCTTGCTCGTTGGTACTCGAAGCGTCCTCTGTCGCTGAGAGTACTACTATTTTCGTTTTTGATATGGGCGAGCCTCATAAGATAGTTCATCTGGCAGAGAATATGATTAATCTCGCGGGTCTGGAACCATATAAAGACATTAAGATCGTCTTTACAGGCTTGAGACCGGGAGAGAAACTATACGAAGAGAAGCTGGCGGATGGCGAAAACACCATACCGACAAATGTGCCAAAGATACACATAGCCAAGGTGAGAGAGCATAACTATGCCGACCTTTACGATACCTACGAAGCACTACGCGATAAAGCTCGTTTTGTAGATGTTGAGGGATGCGTTCGGCTCCTTAAAGACCTCATCCCCGAGTATACCCCGGCCCCCAACTCCCCTTTCGCCCACTTGGATTAGGATAATTATGGAGTGGATGAGTGGAGAATGATGAGCAGAGAGAGAGTAAATTTAAACGTAGAAATACCAATCTCTAATGTGTCTTCATTATTCATAACATCTTATATTACAATGTCATAATGGTGATTTATTTCGATCCGTAATACTTTTTTCATCTGATATTTAACATCAATACGCTATATGAAATTATTAATTACAGGAGGAGCTGGTTTCATAGGATCTAACTTGACCGAATACTTTTTGTCAAAAGGGTATGAGGTGTGTGTATTAGATAACTTCTCTACAGGACATATTCAAAACCTCCTTCCGTTCTTTGACAAATATCCTGATAGTTTCAGGCTTGAAGTAGGTGATATCCGCAATATTGACACATGCCTGAGAGTTTGCGAGGGAATAGATTATATTCTCCATGAAGCCGCTTTGGGATCCGTGCCAAGATCTATCAAGGATCCTATAACAACTAATGCTGTTAACATTGGAGGTTATCTCAATATGCTTGTAGCGGCAAGGGATGCCGGGGTCAAAAGATTTGTTTACGCGGCAAGTTCGTCTACCTATGGGGATTCTCCAACACTACCAAAGGTTGAGGATAAAATAGGTAGACCACTAAGTCCCTATGCCATTACAAAATATGTTGATGAGTTGTATGCAGATGTCTTTGCCCGTACCTATGGGATGGAATGTATTGGTTTAAGGTACTTTAATGTATTTGGTCGTCGACAAGATCCTAATGGTGCGTATGCTGCCGTAATACCTCTTTTCGTTAAGAAATTGATGGCACATGAAGCACCTGTAATTAATGGTGATGGGACCTATAGCCGTGATTTTACCTATATTGACAATGTTATTCAAATGAATGAATTGGCTCTGACTACGACCAACCCTGAAGCAGTCAACCAAGTCTATAATACTGCATTTGGAGAGCGAACTACACTTAACGACCTTGTAGCAGGTCTTAAAGATAATTTGTCTATCTTTGACCCGGAGATCGCTAATATTGAAGCAATACATGGTCCTAATAGAGTAGGCGATATTCCCCACTCTCTTGCATGTGTTGATAAGGCTAAAAACCTATTAGGGTACGAACCTAAATTCTCAATGAAGCAAGGGCTTAAGGAGTGTTGCAAGTGGTATTGGGAACATTTATGATCAATATTTATTTTAATACAATCATAGATTGATTATTATAGATTTATTATGAAGAGAAGTTTATCAGAAACAAAAATAGCTGTTATTGGTCTTGGGTATGTAGGTCTACCATTGGCAAGGCTCTTTAGTACTAAATTTAAAACAGTGGGATTTGATCTTAATGAGGGACGCTGTAAGGAGCTGATGAGGGGTATAGATTCTACTTTGGAGGTTGATAATGTGATTTTAAAGGAAGCAATTGATGACCACGATCTTATATGTACAAATGATATTAATGCTATAAGAGATTGCAACTTCTACGTTGTAGCAGTGCCTACTCCTGTCGATGAAAATCACAACCCGGATCTATCTCCTCTAATAGGAGCAAGCACAACAGTGGGGAAAGTGATCTCAAAAGGAGATGTGGTGGTCTATGAAAGTACGGTATATCCTGGTGTTACTGAAGACAATTGTTTGCCTGTAGTGGAAAAGGTTTCAGGCTTAAAATTTAATCAGGACTTTTTTGCCGGATATAGTCCTGAGCGTATTAATCCGGGTGATAAAGTACATACCGTTGAGCATATCAAGAAAGTTACTTCAGGATCTACCCCGGAGGTGGGTGAGTACGTGAATAGCGTCTACAGCTCAGTGATAACTGCAGGGACCCACTTGGCTCCATCCATAAAAGTTGCTGAGGCCGCTAAAGTGATTGAGAACTCTCAACGTGACATCAATATTGCTTTTGTCAATGAGTTGGCAAAGATTTTTAATCGTATGGGTATTGATACACAAGATGTATTAGAAGCTGCAGGAACTAAATGGAATTTCCTCTCATTTAAGCCCGGTTTAGTTGGTGGGCATTGTATCGGTGTAGATCCATATTATCTTGCTCAGTGTGCACAACGTTACGGATATAATCCCGAGATTATCCTTTCTGGGAGGCGAATGAATGATGGAATGGGTGAATACGTGGCTGAACAAGTAGTTAAGTTAATGCTAAAGAAGGGGATTAAAGTATTGGATTCAAAAATATTGATACTTGGCTTCACTTTTAAGGAGAATTGCCCCGATGTACGCAATACCAAAGTGATAGACATTTACAATACATTGATTGATTACAATACTAATGTGAGCATCTATGATCCATGGGCTAATCCGGCTATTGCTAAGCGTGAATATGGTGTAGATATCAGCACCAAGAGTCCTCAAGAGAAATATGATGCCATTATCCTTGCAGTTGCTCATAACCAATTCAAAGAGCTTGACATAAAGAGAATGCAAAATGATAAGTGTATTGTTTTTGATGTAAAAGGCAATTTGGATAGAGAATTAATTAATGGTAGACTTTAAGCTTATGTTAAGACAATTAGCTCGTAGAATATATCACTCTTATCTGAGGAA
Organism: uncultured Porphyromonas sp.; assembly: GCA_934364985.1. Classification (GTDB taxonomy): domain Bacteria; phylum Bacteroidota; class Bacteroidia; order Bacteroidales; family Porphyromonadaceae; genus Porphyromonas_A. The sequence continues at coordinate 77,973 of CAKRMU010000008.1, forward strand.
AGTAAAATTTAGAAATAAGTATACATCAAATGGGAGGGTTGACTTTTCCAATTCCTCAGATATTTCTCTATCACATGGGTCTGCAAAGGAAAACATTATACTTGATGATGAGTGTAGAATGTATGGACATTTAATTACTCAAAATGGTGGAACCATCATCATGCACGGCAGATCAAAGATCGGTTTCGGTTCGAAAATAATGTGTTCGAATAGAGTAGAAATAGGTGAAAATACAGGAATAGCTGAAAATACTAAAATAGTTGACAATAATAATCATCCGGTACATCCTAAAGATAGAGAAATAATGAGGAAGTCCCCTTATAATTCTCCGTTGAGGTCTTGGAAGTATTCGGACTCTGCCCCAATTGTCATAGGTAAAAATGTATGGATAGGTAGCGATGTTAGAATTTGTAAGGGTGTTACAATAGGTGATGGCTCTGTAATTGCTGCGAATTCGGTGGTTACTAAATCATGCCCTCCCAATTGCATTATGGGAGGTAATCCGGCAAAGATCCTAAGAGAAAATATAGATTTAGTGACACACAGATATTTTAAAGATGCTTAAAGATTTCTCTTTCGTTACCCTCGGAGGAATTATTAGCACAATTGCTACCTTTGCTTTAACGGTAGTATTAACTCATCTATTATCTGTCCCAGAATATGGAATTATTGCAAGATGGTTGACAGATATAGGTTATGTGAGTATCTTTTTCACATTGGGTCTAAATAGCTCAATGATTTTTTTTACCAGACAAAACATTAGTATTTCATCAAGTGTAAGCATAAATATAATTTGCTATACTGTAATGCTATTAATTTGGATTATAGGAGCTACAGTATTGAAGACCTTTTCCGTTTATGTAGTATGTTTGGGATTAACCGTTTATTCCTTTTCTATAAATGAGATAGCGAGAGCGAAATTTCAATTTGACGAGAAATTTCATTTGTTTAATTTCCTGGTTGTATTTAGACCTTTATTTTTGCTATTGGTCTTTGCTTTGCTACTATTGAAATTAGATCAAATTATCTCTGATAAAGCCATAGTTTATTATACAATTGTGATGGCTTTTTCATCAGTATTATTTTCTTCTATTTATTTTATTAAGGGAGGTCAACTTAAGCCTATTCCCAAAGGGTTTCCGGTAAAAGAATATATTGCTTATGGGTCTAAAAGCATTTTAAATCGTCTTCTTTCATTAACGTTGTATGCTATTAGTATATACATGGTTTCTTGGAAAGGTAATCCTGAGTATGTTGCTTACTTCTTTGTTGCGAATTCGATCTCCAAGGTTGCATGGGTGATACCTGATTCGGCCGGAAATATTTTGTATCCTCAATTTATTAAGGCAGACGACGATGAAAGAAAGGATAGAGCCCTTAAAAATATGTATTCATATGCACAACTTGTCTTTTTACTAAACATACTAATATTAGTTGTTTTTGTACTTTTAGGCAGTTGGGTAATAGGATTGTTATATGAAGAATCGTACCACGAAGCATTTTTACCTACGATTATTTTATTGGTTGGTAATCAGGGGATGGTGTATTATAAGTTATTCAGTAGATGGCATGCATCTCAAAATAATTGGAAATACATTTATATAGCTACTGTTTTTGGTGTACTCGTAAATGTTGTGTTAAACTTTTTTCTCATTCCCAAAATGGGTATTATGGGTGCCGCTATTGCTACAGGTTGTTCTTTTTGGATCTGTGGAATTATTATTAGTCGTCCCATATCAGGAGCTTTCGGAGCCTTTTTAAATGTATATAGTTTATTCAAAAATAGATGTCGAGTAATAAACAAATAAGTCGTGTGATGCATTCCGATAACCGGCAATGTGTTTTTTCGTTCTTCCTAATTGCTACAAGTATAGCGATAGGAGTAGGTCCATTATATTTATTATTTGTATCTCCTGATAGTATATTAGAGACAGGACGATTACAAATTGATAGCTTTATAGCTCCTATTTTCATTGTAGGGCTTTTTGTCATATCAATCTTATACCATAGGTTAGGATCGTATATTTATACGTCAATTAAACAGTTTATTCCACTCTTGCTTTTATGGTTATTACTTTTGTTTTCTTCCGTCCTTTATTCGAGAAATGGGGCAAATGTATCATTTAATATTCCCTTTTTAGGTGCCATATTTTTTTATATTACATGTAAAGGTTCTATGGAGGATTATCCACAGACGGTAAAAGCATCTCTCAAAGCATATGTTTATACCTGCGGAATAGTATCACTCATATATTTATTACTTATTGGTTCCCCTTTTACATTGGTTTCAAAGGGAAGGTATTTCTTTTTAGGCGAGAATCCAAATTCATATAGTACGAGAATGGCAGTTAGTATTATTTGTGCCATATTTTTTTTAGAAGGGAATAATCTAAAGCAGAAAATTATTTTGGGGACTTTAATTTTATCTCAGTCAATTGTAATATTCCTTTCAGGTTCAAGGGGAGCGGTATTTATGTTGGTAATAGGAGTAGTAGTATATTTGTTTTCGTCTTTTAAAGGAGGGCAGAAGCTTCGAATTAATTTCTTATTGCCAATAGGATTAATTCTTATGGTCGGGATGATTCTTTTCGGTAGTTTAGATTTTGGAGAGGCGTCAATGGGAGCGAGGCTATTAGGCTTTTTTGAATCAAATGATACCGGGGGAAGAATTGAGCTTTGGAAAGATAGTTATGCTATTTTTTCTGATAATCCATTTATCGGAGTAGGATCTGAAGGATTTATTAGGGAAATGCAATTGAGGTTTGGTGAGAATCGAGACGCACACAATCTTTTCTTGTATCTTTTAACTACAGGAGGAATAATAGGTTTTTTACTCTTTCTTTACTTCTTACTTCCAATAACATTCAAAGCGATCAATCAAGTCAAAGTACAGGCATACAGTATAACGCTTATTATTTTGATGTATTTTGTCGCATTTAAATCTGGTGGGGTTTTGTCTTATTCCTTGTTATGGTATACGTTAGCTATTGCATCAGCTTTACTTAATAACAGGAAAAAAGTCTCCATTGAATAAATTGGTTGATTTATTCTCATGGTTTTTGTATAGTTAAATTTTAATGAGTAATATATGAATATCTTACTATTAACAGCGTGGAATATTACAAAGGTTGACGGAGCATACTACACTCTTCAAATTCATAAGTTGTATATCGATAACGCTTGCAACAGATATGATAAGGTATATATTATTGCTCCAGTTAAAGAATCTGAATCCATTGGTTCAAGATCTTCACTTATTGACAATCGTAATTTAAGAATTCTGCCGATGCCCAATTATACCTCATATTTGAGTGCTCAAAAGTATATTTTTAACTATTATCGTGCAATAATTGATATATCAAAAAAGGTAGAATTGATATATTGTCGTGTGCCAGATCCTTTTTCCTGGATGCCGGCGTTGTTAACTAATAAGCCTGTAATAATGCACTTTGTCGGCGATACAATTGATGCGACCCAACATAATCAATTATGGTCTCCAATAAAGCGTAAACTTATGATTGCGGCATATCAACCAGAGTATTCTCTAATAATCAAAGCTACACGTAAAGCTACAAAAGTACTTACTAATGGAGAGCAGATTTCTTCGAAGCTTAATATGAAAGGTATATGTGCAAGAGCCGTTATTTCTTCAACTGTATCAAAAAACGACCTGCCTGTTACACTTCATCAACTCCAACGGTCTTCAGTTCGTATTACATATATCGGTTTGTTACGTGGAGCGAAAGGCATAGACACTTTAATAGAAACAGTACATAAACTACAGGATGAAGGTGTAGATTTTTTCTTTAATATCGTAGGTGATGGTGATTATTTCAATGTACTTCAGGATTTGTCTCGAGAAGAAGGGTTAGTGAATAAAATTAAGCTTTGGGGTTTTGTTAATGATAGAAATCAGCTTTTTGAAATACTTAGAAACTCAGATTTGTTCTTTTTTCCATCTCTTTCTGAGGGTTCCCCAAGAGTTGTGATAGAAGCTATGAGTCAAGGTGTACCGGTACTGAGTACTCCGGTAGGATCGCTTCCATATACATTTGAAGATCATTCAGAAATAAGGTTTTTCCCGATTAATGATGCCGCTAAGGCTTGCGATATTATTCATGAATATACGCGTAATAGCGATCCCTTTGATAAAATAAGACATCGGGCACTAAAGAAAGTTAGAGAGAAGTTTACAACTGAGATTTTTTTTGATCAAATTTTCAAATTATGAAGCACAGACTACTTTTACTTTATAGTTGGTTCGTTAGGACACTGCTTATTTGGTTACCTGATATTCCATTTATTATGCGCTTTAGAGGATGGTTGTATGGTTTAGGGATGAAGAAGTGTGGAAAGAACTTTCAAGTAGCTCATAGTGTAGATATAAAATGTCTTGATGGAATGTCAATCGGGACTAATTGCTACATAGCCAACAATAATATCATTATAGGAAGTGGTACATTAGTAATTGAAAGCGAGGTTCAAGTAGGACCAAATTGCGTGATTGCCTCTGGAAATCACATTTCAGTAAATGGCTCATATTATAATAATAAAAAAGATGTAGGAACTATTCGAATATGCAAAGGGGCTTGGGTTGCAGCAAATTGCACGCTTGCTAAAGGTGCTGTACTACCTCTGGGCTCCGTTCTTGCTGCGAATAGTTTTTTAGCAACTGAAATGACAGCTCCTAATTCCGTATACGGTGGTGTACCCGCCAAGCTCATAAAACAGAATTCTAATATATAGCCTAAGCTCATCACCGGAATGAATTACATATCATATAATCAACACCATATTGTGAAGCTATTTAGCCTCACTTATGTTTTTAACATTTAATATGCTTTGATTGTTACTCGATACTAATATCTCTTGACCTATCAAGAGCATTTGAAAACTGTAGTTATGATCCACAAAGTAATATATAAAATAGGAACAAAATTTAGGAATCCAAGTTTAGTATTCCAACTAAACCAACTTAACGCAAGTGATAAAGCCACTTACAGCGAGTTAGAGAATATTCAGACTCAAAAACTTAAGGATCTACTCTCATTCGCTTATGAGTACTCTCCATATTATCATAAGATTTTTCATCAGCTAACATTACTACCCAGCGACTTTCACTCTTTAGACGACATCCAAAAGTTACCTATTACAGAAAAACAAGACTTATTAAACCATTGCAGTGAGATCCAGTCCACTGCGAAATTTAGAAAGTTGGTATTCTCTGAGACCTCTGGGACAACAGGTCAACCTCTAACGATTTACAGATCGGAGGGATGGGACTCAGCAACTCGAGCAGCAATGTTTCGGGGTATGGGGTGGTATGGGGTAAAACCTTGGGAGAAGAATGGTTATCTTTGGGGTTACAACATCTCTCTTAAAGAACAAAATAAGATTAGACTTTTAGATAGCCTACAAAACAGGTTTCGGCTCTTCTCTTATTCTGAAGATGAAATGATGACCTTCTTAAACAGCTTAAAAAATGCACGCTACCTTTCTGGGTACTCCTCAATGATATACGAACTTGCAAAGAGAGTAAATCAAATGGGGATGTGTGGAGAATTCTCTAAAATCAAAATGGTTAAAGGGACAAGTGAAAAAATTTTTGATAGTTATCAACAAGAGGTCAAAAAAGCATTTGGTCTTCCTATGATTTCAGAATATGGTTCAATGGAATCTGGCATCATAGCGTACGAATGTCCTGAGGGTCACAATATGCATATCGCAATGGAAAACGTTATCGTTGAGGAAATTAATGGCAATGCTATCGTAACCAACCTATGTTCCCACTCATTTCCTATTATTAGATATAGGCTGGGAGATGCCATAGAATTGGCAGATAAGGAATATCGTTGTACATGCGGAAGAGAACATAGAGTTTTGAAGAGCGTCTTAGGTAGAGTTGGAAAAACCATAATTGGAGAAAAAGGAAAATATCCATCACTCACATTTTACTACGTATTTAAAAACATTGCATTACAAAAAGGACTGATCGCCAACTATCAAGCAATACAAAATAAACCTGGACAAATACTACTAAAAATAGAACAGCCTTACTCTGAAGCCCTAGACTTTGGAATTAAGGATGAACTTACAAAGTATTTTCATGATGATGTATGCTTCAGCATCCAATATGGTTCAATACTTCATACGATGGATGGAAAACTTAGAGATTTCATTTCTGAAATAGAATAAGGGCTTACAAGATAATGATTATATGGCACCATTTGTATCGGTAGTAATTCCTGTATATAATGAGGAGCGGTTTATTAAAGCATTCCTTGACTCTGTGTATCAGCAGGACTACCCTCAAGAACGTTTAGAAATAATTGTTGTTGATGGGCATAGCAGTGATAGGACAGTCGATATTATCAATGAGAATTTCCCTGAAGTTCGTGTCATTGACAATCCAAAGAAGATAGTACCTATTTCTATGAATATGGGTATTCGAGTTGCTAAGGGTGAGTATATTATACGCCTCGATGCACATTGTACATACCCTCAAGATTATTTTAGTAGACTTATTCATTACATTACGACCCTACCAAATGCAGATAATGTAGGTGGGGTGTGTCGAACTTTGCCGGCCAATGATTCTGCAGAGGCAAAAGCAATAGCCATTGCGTTGAGTTCAAAGTTTGGTATAGGTAATTCCGAATTTAGAGTTGGTACGAATACTATTAAGGAAGTTGATACCGTGCCCTTTGGATGTTATAGGAGAGAGATATTTGAGAAGATTGGAGGGTATGATGAGGAACTAATTCGTAACCAAGATAACGAATTGAATAGTAGACTGAAGATCGCTGGTGGTACTATCTATCTGATTCCGGATCTCCCAATAGATTATTATGCTCGTGACTCTGTTAAGAAGTGTGCTAAAATGTTTTATCAGTATGGCTTGTTTAATCCATTGGTAGATAAAAAGCTCAAGCATGTAACTTCCTTACGAAGAATGGTGCCTCTTTTCTTTGTCTTATATCTTGTTGCTTTGATTGTTTTCGGAGTTATATGTCCACATCTCATAGCGTGGTTCGCTATCCCATTATTCATATACATTATACTGGATATACTCTTTAGCTTAAAAGAGTTTTCACACCCCAAGGTCGCATTGTGGCTATTAGTGATCTATCCTGTTATGCATGTCAATTATGGCATGGGTTATTTAGATGGTTTCTTTCGTATCATTACCAAAAGACCATTTAGTGCAAATTCAAATCATTAATCAATCATACAAATATTACCAGATATGAAAATTTCTTTTGCTCCGCCTTATATAGACCAAGATGTAATTAATGAAGTTGTAGATTCATTAAATTCTGGCTGGATTACCACAGGTCCCAAGTGCAAAGCACTTGAGGAAGAGATAAAGGCACTTGTAGGTGCGGATGCCGTACTTAGTGTCAATTCGTGGACTTCCGGTGCGATACTATGCCTAAAATGGTTAGGAATACAAAAAGGAGATGAGGTCATTATACCGGCCTATACATATGCCGCAACTGCGTTGGCGGTAATACATGCCGGAGGTACTCCGGTAATGGTTGATAGCGGTAGAGATTTCAATATTTCTGTAGATGCTTTAGTAAAAGCCATAACACCGCGTACAAAGGCTATAATTCCTGTAGATATTGCCGGTATGCCATGTGACTACGATAGGATCAACAGTATAGTTAATGATCCACGGATAAAAGACCTTTATGTACCTACATCTGAAGTTCAAAAAAGATTGGGTCGCATATTAATCCTTAATGATGCCGCACACTCGTTAGGAGCTACGTATAAGGGGGGCAAAAAGACAGGAAGCTGTACAGATATAGCTATTTTCTCTTTGCACGCAGTAAAAAATATTACTACAGCAGAGGGCGGTGCTATTTGCCTAAATATGCCTAAGCCTTTTGACAATCAAGAGTTATATAAAGAATTGCGGATGATGTCTCTTAACTGTCAAACAAAAGATGCTTTTACTAAAACCAAAGCTGGTAATTGGAGATACGACATTGTAGGACCAGGTCTCAAGATGAATATGCCTGATGTATGTGCGGCTATAGGTCTTGCACAGGTCCGTAAAGCTGATTTTATACATCAAGAGCGTAGGAGAGTATATCATCTATATTGTAAGCTTTTAGAAAAATATGATTTCGTGTTATTGCCGGAGTTTGTAAAGAATGGCACGGAGAGCTCTTACCATATCTTTCCCCTGCGTATCAAATATAGTACCGAAGCTCAGAGAGATGCAATTATTGAAGAGATATCCAAATCAGATGTCGCTGTTAATGTTCATTTTGTACCGCTTCCAATGCTCTCCTATTTTAAAGGGTTAGGGTATGATATAAAGAATTATCCGGTAGCATATAACAACTACTCTGCCGAAATATCTTTGCCGATATATCCTCAATTGAGTGATGAGGAGGTAAGATTTGTTGTACAAGTAGTTGTCGACTCGTACAATAAAGTGATGAAATAGGTATGTGGGTTAAGTGGATCTTTGACCGAGTTATGGCATTATTAGGTATAATCGTTTTAATGCCACTGTTTTTATTTGTTGCAATCCTTATTGCCTTCAAGATGCCTGATGGACCTGTTGTGTATAAACAAAAGAGAGTAGGGCAGAATGGTAAGCTCTTTACAATGGTTAAGTTTAGGACCATGAAAGTTGACCAAAAAGGAGGCCTGATATCGGTAGCAGGAGAGTCAAGGATTACGCCATTAGGCTCTGTATTGCGTAAATATAAGATAGACGAATTACTTCAGCTTTGGAATGTGCTTAAAGGAGATATGAGCTTTGTCGGTCCCCGTCCCGATGTGCCGGAATATGTAAATAAGTTGGTTGGAGAAGAGCGGGAGATCCTATCTTTAAAACCAGGTATTACGGGACCGGCATCTCTGAAATACAACAATGAGGAATACATTCTTTCAAAAGTTGATGATCCAATGAAGTACTATGATGAAGTCATCTTTCCGGATAAAGTAAGAATAAATCAGGAGTACTTACACAACTGGTCTTTTTGGGGTGATATTAGGATAATTTTGAGGACGATTTTAAGGTGATAATTAATAGCCATCAACGAAAACATAGGTTGTGGTTGCCTTCGGGGTCAAGCCTTACGGAGGAGGTTTTGGCTCGGGTTGTAGATGTTGTCAAAGCGTTTTAACGCATTTCGCTGGTGGTTGTACGATATTATTTATAAGGATTATGAAGATAGCGATAGTCGGTACAGGGTATGTAGGGCTTGTGACAGGCACGTGTTTTGCCGAAATGGGGACAGAGGTTACTTGCATTGATATAAATGAAAAAAAGATAACGGAGCTACGCGAGGGGATCATCCCTATATACGAGCCGGGTCTTGAGGCATTGGTGCAAAGGAATGTACGTGCCGGTCGACTTAAGTTTTGCACCCATCTTGAAGAGGTTTTGGATGATGTTGAGATCATCTTTACAGCCGTAGGTACACCTCCTGATGAGGATGGCTCAGCAGACCTACGGTATGTCTTGCAGGTAGCACGGACAATAGGTCAGAATATCCACGATTATAAGCTTGTGGTTACCAAAAGTACTGTGCCGGTAGGTACCGCAGAGAAAGTCAAACAGACGATACAGGAGGAGTTGGGAAAAAGAGGCGAGAAAATAGATTTTGACGTTGCTTCCAATCCGGAATTTCTTAAAGAAGGCAATGCCATCGACGATTTTATGAAGCCCGATAGAGTGGTGGTAGGGGTAGAAGGAGAGCGAGCAAAGGCACTGATGACCCGCCTTTATAAGCCGATGATGCTCAATAATTTCAGGGTGATTTTTATGGATATTCCCTCTGCTGAGATGACCAAATATGCCGCCAATGCCATGCTTGCGACCCGCATTAGCTTTATGAATGATATTGCCAATCTATGTGAGAGAGTGGGGGCGAATGCCGACGATGTCCGTAAGGGAATAGGGTCGGATAGCCGCATTGGGAGTAAATTTCTGTACCCGGGTTGTGGCTACGGCGGTTCATGTTTTCCCAAAGATGTCAAGGCGTTAATCGCCATAGGTAAGCAGAATGGATATAGGATGCAGGTGGCAGAAGCCGTAGAGGAGGTAAATCAAAGGCAAAAGAATATACTATTTGAGAAGTTTAGAGAGTACTACAAAGACGACATCAAGGGTAAGCACATAGCTCTATGGGGCTTAGCATTTAAGCCGGGGACAGATGATATGCGCGAAGCACCCTCCCTTATCCTCATCCGGTCGTTATTAGAAGCAGGGTGTACAGTTACGGCTTATGACCCAATTGCAACCGACGAGGCAAAGCGACGACTTGGGGGAGCGATTACCTACGCCGAAGACCTATATAAGAGTGTTGAGGGAGCGGATGCCATCTTTCACGTTACGGAGTGGAAAGAGTATCGGATGCCCAATTGGGATAGAATCAAGGGGTTACTACGAAAGCCCTTACTCATAGATGGGCGTAACGTATTTGACCGAGAGGAGATGGAGAGCAAAGGGTTTACTTATCTTAATATCGGTAATAAGTAAGATGGGCTTAGGGTAATTACCAATGGATTGATTTTGAGGGGGCTTGAGTGATGTAAATTCCCCATACTCCTCTTTTTGGCAATAGCGATCATCGTGCCTCAAAGAGAGGCTGTTATGTAGCCTGCATCTTAGGGAGTACTCATACAGAAAAATTGGAGACTTGGTATTAGTCTCAGCGAATATAGGGAATGAGCCTAAACGAATACTTGGTATCAGCTTCGGTTAATACCAAGTATTCGTTTAGGCTTATTTTGTGCACCACAAAAAAGCGTCACGGAAATCCATTCAGGCATATTTAGGTCACATATATAGAAAAAGAGGTATATTTGCAGGTAATTCTTTGATAAGTAACAAACTATAATAGTAGAATAATGAATATCTCAGTAGTTGAGCAAAAGGAAGGATATGTGAAGCTTCAAGTAGATCTCAGTAAGGAGGACTACAATGAGGATTATAAAAAAGAACTCAAGTGCTTTGCCCGCGGAGCTAAGGTTGATGGCTTTAGAAACGGCAAAGTACCTGTAGGTATGATCGAGAAGATGTACGGTGAAGCCGTCCGTAATGAGGTGATTAACCGTGTCGTAGGTAAGGGTATTTCGGACTTTAGTAAGGAGCATGAGTACAAAGAGATAGGGTGGGCGATGCCTGAGGATGCCAATGCTGAAGCTCTTCAGAATGACCCAATGACGCTTGTCTTTAATCTTGCTCTGTATCCTACTGAGTACGATTTTGATCTCAGCGATAAGACCTTTACGAAGTATGAAGTGTCTCTCTCTGATGAAGATGTAGATAAAGCTCTTCGCGAGACTCAGGAGCATTTCTCAGGACTTAAGGACATCGACGAGGTGGTCGAGGAGGCTATCGTAGGTGGCGATATTGCGGAGCTTGATGGCGACACCAAGAAAGAAGGTGGCATCATCCGCGAAAACGTAACTGTTTACCCTCGCTTTATGAAAAGCGAGGAAGAGCGTAAAAAGTTTATCGGTGCCAGCAAAGGCTCTGTGGTAGTTTTTAAGCCTTATGAAGCTTTTGATGGGAATGAGGCAGAGCTAACTTCGCTATTAAATGTAGAAAAAGATACTGTTGAGGAGCTTAAAGGTAAAGAGTTTAGTTTCCAAATAGAGACGATTCGGAATATGGTACCTGCTGAGCTGGGTGAGGAATTCTACAACCAAGCATTTGGCGAGGATACGGTACACAACGAGGAGGAAGCCAAACAAAAGATACGTGAAGATCTGCAGAAAACCATAGATAGTTCCACTGAGAATAAGCTCATTGAGGATATTATGGAGAGCGTCAGACTTGAAAAAGCACCTAAGCTTAGCCTTGCTGACGACTTAATCGTAGAGTGGTACAACGATAGCAAGAGATTGAGAAAAGAGGAGACGAGTGAGGATAGACCCGTTGATAAGGAGGCATTAATATCTACGCTAAAGCAAGAGATTTATGTTGAGAAACTTGCAGAGAAAGAGGATGTTAAGGTCACACAAGAAGAGATTAAAGACTTTGCCCGCCTCGTCGTCAAGGACAACTTTGCCCAAATGGGGTGGAATATTCCTGCAGAGCTATTAGAGACTTATACCAATAAGCAATTAGAGAATGCCAACTTTGCTTATAACGTTGAGAAAGAGGTATTGTCTCGTAAAGTAGGGGCTGCTATTAAGGACGGCTTGAAGATCGAGACGAAGCAAGTCACAGCTGACGAATTCACTAAAATGCTGAGACCTAACCAAGCTCCTTCGGAAGAGACTTCGGAAGCGGACTCAAAGGAGTAAGCATTTAAGGAGACGACTTTAACTGAGAAATAACTCAAAGGTAGGCAATCTATGATTAGTTAGATAGCTACTCGGAGAGGTTTTTCTCTGGGGATAGAGATATTTGACCACGTCCATCAGGACGTGGTCAAATAGTTTTTAGTAATATAAAAACCTACGGTCAGGATTCATAATCCCTTAGACCGTAGGCTTTTTATTTATGACCTTGCCACAAGGACAAATCTAAGGTATGCTTTAGAGGTCATCCCCATTATTTGATACCGGATTTGTCCTATATTTTGGCAAGGAGACACGTTAGATGTTTGTTGCTATTTTGCTGTCCATTACTTAACCATGCTGGCCTTTTTGACCTCAAAATCAAGACCGGAATCGTTGGTGTCTACCAATTTTTTGCCATCGTTTTTACGGCAAATAGCCTTCCCCTCATGCTTACCCCAGATGTTAAAGTCAGGGTTTTTCTCGTCTGCGACACGTTGACTGATGCTATTGCATCCCTTATCGAGTTTGGCATTAATGACCCACTTACGATTGTCCTTAGCACAGATAACGACGAAGTCAGTAATCCACTTATTTGGGATAAATACCGCCCAAGCGTATTCGGAGTAATCGCTATGAGCCTTGTTGTAAGCCACAGGTCTGGTGTACTTACCTTTCTTATCTACAGTCTTGTCTGAAGGGGCAATTGCTTTGATTTCTTTCATCATCTCTTCGCTCGTAGTGGCAAGGCGTACCAAAGCAATGCCGGTAGAGCGCGAGATGTCAAAGGCACTGAAGTAGTCGGGATCATAATCTCCCTCTATGAAACTTGTGAGGTCAAAGAAGGGTTCAAGATCTGGGACTTGAGGATTGTCGTTGTTGAGCTCATAGTCTGCCTTTGTGAGGTCTAAGAGGGCTCTGAAATCAAGCTCTTTCTGCTCCCATTCTTCGGCGTACTTTTTCTCTTTCTCTACCGGATTAATTGCTGAAGTGGCTATGATGCGAGACTCCCCTGGCTTTAGGGTATTCTTACTATTGCCTTTCGGGAAAAGATATAGCTTAGAGATGGCGAGCGAATCGTTGTAGACAGTGGCTGGGATCGCCTTCGAAAACTCAGGGTTGTTATCGGGTGTGTAGAGAGTTAGTGCTAAGCCCATACCATCAAGAGAAAGCTCCTTTTTGGTAGGGTTGGTGATCTTGATGTACTTATTGTACCTTGGCTCCGACCCTTCTTTCCACCCAGCAGGCTTATTAGCCTTAATTTCGTTCTCTGTCCTACCGATATGGTAGTTTCCGAAATAGTAGACTTCCTCAATGAGTAAGTCCTTAGCCTCGGTCTGTGAATTTTCCCCATTGCCTTTTGGATTTTTGGGGTCGTTACCATCTCTTTTACAGCCAATTAAGGCAACGAATAGCACTAATATCATAGTGCAGACTTTTGAAGTGAATCTTGTCATATCTGTATAGTGTTATTAAATGATGTTGAATAATCCATATTATAAAAACCACGATGCAAAGCCACCATTACTGCCATGGGTCTGCAAGTTTTTGACCTCATTAAATGCCCGAGATGGGGTTACCCCGATCTCTCGAGCTAGATGTATGTAATAAGGCTCATTATAATCGGCACAAGTGGGGTCGGAATCGTCCATGCTGGTATATACCTTAATGGGGATATTAAAGCGGATGATTTCTGTCCATTGTGCCCCAGGTGCATGTGAGGGATCGCACACTTTCGAAGCTTTTCCAAAGGGCTCTCCTGAGTTGTTTTGGGGCATCTCAAGGGTCGTCTTACTACCTTTGTTGCACTTCATAACGCGGATAGAAAGGTAGAATTGGGGCAATAGAGTATAGGTGCGAGTGAAATACTGATTCCCCGTATAGTCAGGCTCGGAGCGCTTAATAGGCCATTCGCTCTCTTTGTAGTCATTAAATCCATTGATGTTCTGCCCTATCTTGAAGTACTTATCAAGCATATCAAAGCGGAGGTGCCCCTTGAGACCCACTTTGTCCTGGTCGTAATCAGGATCGGCTCCATAGTAATCATACCTCGTGGAGGGTGACAATAGACGGATATTGAATATCTCAGTTGCTCCATCGCTCATATCATCCTGCGTCCAAGTGTCTCGGTAAGTATAGGTAAATAGATGAGGGGTCACCTTAGCACGCTCTTCCCAAGTACGGAACTGCCGATAGTAAACTGAGGGAATCGGTTGCTCGTCTTTATAAGCTTTCTCATTCAGCTCTCCCCACTCCACAGTGCCGAACCGGCCGGGGTCATCTTTGCCATTACGATATCGCACATCAAGGACATCATATGGCATCCCTTTGTCATCAACGTCGCTAATGGTATAGAATATCTGATACTCGTCGGAGTGGTTATAAATATCGTCATTAATACGTTTCCCCTCTTTGTCATAGAAGTAAAGGCAAAGTCCCCAGAGCTTACTCGCTCCTCCAATAATGCGGATATAGCCGGGACCCATTAGCCCCTTTTGCTTCTCCTGAAAGGTAAGGGTACTCTCTTTCATTACCTCTACTTCCACACCATTAGGGCGATTGTAAGCAAAGGCAAACATCTCCTGCTGCCAAGGGGCTTTAGGGTATACGAAGTTGCCATGTAGTAGATCTCCACCATGTGGGTGTCCCTCTTTAAACATCACGAGGCACGATGCCCAGTTGTTAAATGCTCCCTCTTTGTCGGGGTTAGGGATGTCAATCGTCACCTTCGGAGGTACGATAATATCGGCTCCAGATGTAGGCATCTTGTGTTGAACAACAGGGCTTTCTTCGTAATCAAAGTCGATACGTCCGAATAGAAAATTTTGGCAACCGGTAAGAAAGCATACCCCAACTACCAATGCCGTAGATATAATATTTGTCTTAACTTTCATAATATCTGTCTTTGCCGTTACATACTCTTACTTGGGAAGCCTTTGAAGTATAGGTCTGGGCTCCATAGCATCTTTTGTAGCTCTTCTTTGCTGGCTAAGGGGTAGTAATGTAGAATATCTTTGATGCACACTTCGTGGTCTCCGTCGGCATCAGCCATTACTCTAAATGGCAAGGTTAGCTGAGAGTCAAAGTCCCCTAAACTCGTTTCCAATTCGTTGAAATTGTACTTCACACCAGCGAGTGAGCCCTCTCCCTCGTCGTATTTTCCGCCGAGACCATTCCTGCCTTTGGGGGCATTTTTGATGTGGAATATGGATACCTGCATCTGAAAATGTACATTAGGCTCCTTGAATTGTAGCATACCTTTAAAGCCGAGTCGCTCATATTGATTGCCTCCAAGTGCCCTATGCATCCTCAGCCTTATGGCATAAGGTGCATGGTAACCGTTGATAACGAAGCCGCGGTTATCGCCCAAGTCATCAAAGTCTACCTCCTCTCCGAGCATCTTATCAAGAGGATCCGTGTCGCGGTATTCGTAGCTAAAGAGTTCGGGAACTAGGGTATTCAAGGTGTTTAGAGGGATAGTAGCTGAGAGTTGATAGCGATTTCCGTGAGGGTCGGTATAGTCATCAGTGGAACTGGCTTCTTGAGCTTTGATAGCGAGAGGTAGGCTATACTGCAAGCTGTTTGGTGTATGATTGCCCAACGGTGTGTATATAGCTGCCTCAGTAATACTTTCAGCTCGGGAGAGAGTACCATCGGGATTAACTGAGAAAGTGTACCTATCCAGATAAAGGCTATCTCGTGTCATAGGGAAAAGAAGAGGGTATTTCCCGATAATCTTACCGCCTTCATCCTTGTATCCGAGAGCAGCATTGCCTATAGTGAAGAAGTGCTGATGCTGGTACAAAGTGGCATCTGAGGTTGTTTTACATTCTTCTCTTTTCGTTGACTTAGATGCACTTGGGTCGCTGATTTGTGCGAACTGATGGTTGATGTTGTTGCCGTTAATGTCGAAATAGTTTAGCTCTAAGCCGTAGTAGAAGTCGCTCGACTTGATGACGTCAAACGCTTTTCTCTCGGATGTAATGACGGTATTTCGGTTTTCATCTTGGCTAATCGTGATCTCCTGATATGTGGGAATAGGTGATGCGAAATGGGCTATATCGTAGGCGGTATATATGTCATCGCCATTCTCCAAATGCAGGTCGCTCTTTCGGGCTATCCTTAATATCGCTTGGACAGAATAAACTTGGTCGTGACCTACCACCACTCTTTCGATAGATGAAGGTGGTGCTTTGACGACACGTTTTAGTAGATCGTCCACTTTGTCATTGCTGCATCCTAAGAGGAGAATGGCAACGAAGGCACAAAGAAATGTGCTATATAGTATTGTCTGTTTCATAATAACATTAAAACTTAATTATCGCACGGAGAGAGACATTAGCTCCTTTTCCGTGGGCATAGTATCTAAATCTATCGGTGTATTCTTTGTACATCGTGTTGAGGATATTGTCGCCAATGAGCATCAGTTTTATCTCTCTACTCTTAGGGAGATTGTAGGTCACTTCGGCAGTCGCATTCACTAAGGCATACGCTGGAGGGGTCTCGCTAACGAGGTCTTTTTCGGGATTAAAGTGCGTCTGCTTAGTGACATAGATACCGGAGAGAGACACAAGAGAATGATATTGATAATTACTTCCCATCGTCCATTCATAGCTCACGGAGAGACCGTATCTATCCGATGGCATAAAGGGTAGGTACTCATTCTGTGTTAGGTTTCGGGCATATATCCACTCCCCGCGGCCTGAAATACTTAGCCCTGGGTAGGGGGATATGGTAGCCATAAGGTCGCCACCCACAAGGCGAACATCGTCTTGTCCGTAGATAAATTTGGGGTATTTACCCGTGGGGTGGTTGTGGAAGCGGTCAAGACCTTTACCAATGCTGTCGTAGATGTAGTTCTTGACATGCTGGTAAAAGGCACTCGGCTCTATGGAGCACCAGCTATTCCTCCATCTGGCACCTAAAACTGCCTTGTAGCCATTTTCGCTTACTAAGTTGCGGTTACCTTCTACCCAATATGTCCCATGATGAAGACCGATAGAGTAGAGTTCGTTGATATCCGGTGGTCTCCACGACCAACCGATATTAGCCCGAGCGTCGAGGTTGTCATTAAATTGATAGTGACCTGCGAAGCTCATGGTGTAATTGCTGAATATCTTCCAGTCTTTGTAGTACTTAGGGCTTCCGCCAATGCTGGTATATCCGTCCACGTCCATTGCTCTAAAGTCATACCTAAGCCCTGCGGAGAGCTGGAGGTTTTCTATCTTGGCGGAGTGGATGAGGTAGCCTCCCATGGTCAAAGCGGCATAATTGGGGATGAATGCGGGCTGTTTTGTGCCAGGGTAATTGTAGTTATACTGGTAGGTGCCGGTGAGGCCTACCTCTGACTTCATATCGTATTTGCCCCAATTGGCGTTCCAGAAGATATCACCACGATAGGTCGAAAGCAGAAGATCCTGTACTGGGTACCAGCTGAGGTTTTTTACCTTACGATTTTCAAACTCCCACCTGAGATTATCCTGATACGATGCGACAAAGGTCAGCTTATGATGGTCGTTGATCTGCCACTTTATATCGCCTTTGAGGGTAAAGTGTTGCGTCTGTTGGAAGGGTGGCTCGATGGCATAAGTGAAGGGCTTTAGCGTCTTAGGGTCGGGACGACCTGCCTTAAAACGTTCGAGCAGTTGGTTGATATCTGAGATTTTGCTCCCGAAAAAGATACCGCTGCGTGCATAATATAGGCTGCTATATATCGTCGCTGTGATGTTGTGCCACTGTACCCCACCGAGGACGGATAGGCTGATATTATTGTATCCGGTATTATTAAGGATGTACTCAGGTGTGCTATAGTCGCCTGCTTTTTGGTACATCCCATGGAGCCGAAGTCCGAATATCTTGTACCCCATATCGATAGAACCGGCTCCGCTATATCCTCTTGAGTTGGAGTCAAAACCGATATTTGCCCGACCATTGAGCTTAAATTTGTCGTGACCATAGGGTAGCTCAGCTTCGTTAAAAAGTACCACACCGCCCATCGCTCCATAGCCGTATTTAATGGATTCCGCACCCTTAACGACCTCTACTACGCTTGCCCCGGTATGGTCAATCTCAGGGGCGTGATCCGAACCCCAGCTTTGGCTCTCCAGTCGTACGCCATTATTCATTAAGAGGATCCGACTGCTGTGCATCCCTTGGATGACAGGCTTAGCTATCGTGCCACCCGTACTGATACTGCTTACACCGGGGACAGACTCCAGCATCTTGGCGAGTGACAGAGAGCTACTCTTCTCGAGTGTCTCTGCATCCAGCGAAATAGCTTGCTGAAGTACCGAAGTGTGTCGCTTCTGAGAGGTTACGAGTACCTCATCGATTAGCTCCGAGTCCTCCTCCATTTGTAGCACAATACGGTCACTATCCCCAAAGGTTATCCATTGGTCTATGGGTTTATAGCTGATATAAGTGATGGTGAGTTTGGTTTTTGTCACCGGCTTAGTGAATACCAGTAGGCAGTCGCCATCCGGCCCTGTGAGGACGGGTTTCTTGATATCTGCCGATTTCACAATAGCACTAATGATAGGCTCTTTAGTGCGTGCGTCTACGACCACGAGGGATACTTTTGACTTGGGTTTCCCTACACCATCCAATTCCTCTATCGTGCCTACCCTCGCCGTAGATTCAGCATAGAGAGGATGGATGCAGAGAAAAAGGAGTGTGGCAAGATACAAATACCTTAATTCTTTTTTCATTTAAGTGTTATAAATAAATTGATATACGATGTCGTAATAATCTAATCAGGGTTCGGCATACGACTCAAAAGCTGAGTGCATAGCCCTAAAATGTATGACAGCGTACTTACCCAATGAAGTATGCTTAAAGATCTGATACGCTTAGGATTAGGAGGTATGCAAAGCCGATATTGACCCTATTATCCCCCTTTGTCATCCCCACGCTAATGATGTGGGGATGGCTTATATCTTCAGGGATGATAGCGATTTTAAAGAAGACTTACTAAAAGTCGATAACGATGGAATTATCGATAATACTATACTGCTCTTCGCCCATTTCTTGTAGGTCATTAGCTGAGGTCAGCAAGGGGATAATATTCATTCCGCCTGCCCTCAGTGCCACTTCCTTGGGTTCTGATTCCTTATAGCTCACTCGAGCGATAGGAGACGGGTAGGGTACTTGATCTATGATAAAATATCCGTCTGTATCCGTTACTCCTCCGAGCGACGTGCCGAGAATCGACACGATGCAGAAGGCCATTGGTTCATTGGTTAGGGCATCAATGACTTGCCCTCTGATCTGATATTTAGTCTCTGGTGTGATGATTGCAGTTACCTCCTGACCCTTAGCTAATGGTAGTAAAGTCAGAGCTAACGAAGCTAAAAGTAGGCTCCGAAAAAATAGGTTATTCATCTCTATGATGATTTTTTATTGTGATTGATTCGTTATCCAATGTAGCAGCTATGGTACGAAAATACCTTAGCATGGTGGCTACAACGTACCTAATGGAGACGTCGTAGCATCAAGCATATTGGGGCTAAATAGCGACCAATAATAAACCTCTTATGCGGCTACTCTTGGAGGGGCTCTGCCTGAGAAGATACTGCAGAGTACTGAATCAATGCCCTCCTCTTGTGGAATAAAAGAAGGCAGAAGGCGACCTATGGGAGCTTTGATCTCAACATGTGGGACGATCTCACCCGTGATAATGATGTGGGAGACCTGGTCAAGCTGGACAAGCTCGGCAGGGTCGTGGTGCTCATCAGGTAGGTTGGAATTGACAAGCCTATGGGCGTGTGCAATGAGCCTACCATCTACGATCGAAGGGTGGTAACACCCTATGATGCACCCGACATATACAGAGAAGAGAGCCAACAATAACGTAGCTCCTAAACGCCTGCTTTGTATGTCATGTTTCGCTTTCACGCGACAAAGATATAACATTTCTTTGATTTTTTCGCTGTGTCATACCAAAATACCTAAGGATGGGTACCAAGGAGGAGCTTTGCCGTTACACTCTCTTTCAGAGTTTTTAGTGGTTATATGTGTCTGTATCAGAGAATTAATAATTGGCTTAATTCGTTTTTTAGGACGAGGTAATGGAGGGGTTTCACTTTGAGTAATTTCTGAAAGTCCAAGGCGAGTGATAACTGATGGTTACTTAGGTATACAGACCTTCATTTTAATACGTGGGGCACATTATTCGAATCCGTTCCCCTGTATTTCACATTAGCGGATACCCGGTATCAGCCTTGACGGATACCCTGAATACGCTTGGACGAATACCCTGTATTAGTCATGGCGAATATAGGGTATTCACTTTTTCGTTAGTCCTATATCCTCTTCCCGAATGGTTATTATTTCCACCGTCTATCCATGCCCTCTCATCCTCCTTAATCATTATCTTTCGCTACCATTAGTCGTAGTATTGTCTGATGCGTGAGGGTACATAGAGGGGGCTTATTAATGGCACACTTTTCAGTAGATGGCTATTTTTTGCTATCTTTGTGCGATAATTAGGGCAATTAGCAATTGCTCACATTTTTTAATATCAGGTATAACGCATATTATTGACCAAGGATATGGAGGAAAGAAAGAGGTATGCTCAGGTAACCGCTGTTGGTGGTTTTGTCCCCGAAGATGTGCTAACGAATGACGAGATTGCTAAGCATCTTGATACGAACGATGAGTGGATTACCACCCGGGTGGGGATTAAGGAGCGCCGTGTGCTGAAGGTAAAGGGAGCAGGCTCGTCCTACCTTGGTGCCAAAGCTATCGAGGATATGATAGCACGCCATGATATCAATAAGGATGAGATTGATTTTATACTCTGCTCTACCAATACCCCTGACTATCATTTTCCCTCTACCGCCTCTGTGATCTCGGATATGTGTGGCATCAAGGGTGTCCCATGTATTGATTTTCAAGGCGGTTGTCCGGGTTTTATTTATGGCTTACAATTGGCACGAGGTTTTGTGGAGAGTGGTATCTATAAAAAAGTAATCGTCGTGGCGACCGAGAAGATGAGTGCTGCGACAGACCCTACTGATAGGTCTACTTTCCCACTCTTTGGTGATGGTGCAGGGTGCGTACTCGTGGAGCCTTCGAGCGAGGCTATCGGTATTATGGATGGGCTTTTCCGCAATGATAATAGCGGTAGGGAGCATCTGATTATGCCCGCGGGTGGCTCTGTCCTTCCCCCTAATGAGGAGACGGTGCGGGAGCGTCTTCACTATGTCCACCAAGATGGTAAGCAGGTATTCAAGCAAGCTGTGACACAGATGGGCGACATCTCAGTGGAGCTTATGGAGCGGAATAACCTTACCTTTGAGGATATCGCTTGGGTCGTCCCTCATCAAGCTAATATGCGCATCATCGACGCTACCGCCCGCAGAATTGGTTTAGGGATGGATAAGGTGATGGTTAATATTGAGAAGTATGGCAATACGAGTACCGCGACGATTCCGCTCTGTCTATGGGAGTGGGAGCAACGTCTGCATAAGGGAGACAACCTCATCCTTACAGCTTTCGGTGCCGGCTTTACGTGGGGATCGATATGGCTGAAGTGGGGTTATGATTATCATAAATAGGATTAATTGTCGTGATGGAGAAGGATAATTATAGAGCAGGCTTTGTCAATCTCGTGGGCAACCCTAATGTGGGTAAGTCGACTCTGATGAATAAACTGGTCGGCGACAAGATCAGTATCATCACAAATAAAACTCAGACCACCAGGCATAGGATCATCGGGATCGTCAATAAGCCTAACCTGCAGATCGTCTACAGCGATACCCCTGGTGTCCTGGATCCGGCGTACAAAATGCAAGAGCAGATGCTGGGCTTCTCAAGAGGAGCTTTGGGGGATGCTGATATTCTTTTGTACGTTACCGATGTCATTGAAGAGCCTGATAAGCACGAGGCTTTTCTTGATGAGGTGCGAGCGTTAAATATACCGATCCTCGTACTTATCAATAAAGCAGACCTCTCCTCCCCCGACGCGATAGAAGACCTAGTGGCGAAGTGGCACAAGTTACTTCCTAATGCCACCGAAGTACTACCTATTGCCGCCCTCCATGGAGCAGGTATACCCTACATTGCCGAGAGGGTAGAGGCTCTTTTGCCTGAGTCAGCACCTTATTTTGAGGAGGACGCATTTACCGATCGCCCCGCCCGCTTTTTCGTCTCGGAGATTGTACGAGAGAAAATTTTCCTATACTATCAAAAAGAAGTCCCTTATGCCACAGAAGTGGTCGTCGATAGCTTCAAAGAGAGCGATGACCTGATACGCATCGCGTGTATCATATTCGTAGAGAGAGAGTCGCAAAAAGGGATTCTTATTGGCAATAAAGGAGCCGCTATTAAAAAGCTTGGTACCATGGCTCGACATGATATTGAGCGATTCTTTGAGAAGAAAGTCTTCCTTGAGCTTTTTGTCAAAGTGGAGAAAGACTGGAGAAGTAGTGACCAAATGCTGAGAAACTTTGGCTATAAACAAGATTGAATAAAGTGATGGCAAGAAATAACTTAGTGGCAATTGTAGGGCAACCAAATGTGGGTAAATCGTCCCTCTTTAATCGCCTTACCAATAGTCGTGTGGCTATAGTAACGGATGTGCCGGGTACTACTCGGGACCGACAATATGGTACCGGCGAATGGAACGGACGCACATTTTCAGTCGTAGATACCGGAGGGTGGGTAGATAGCTCTGAGGACATCTTTGAAGACGAAATCAACAAACAAGTCCAGATAGCTATCGAGGAAGCCGATCTCATAATATTCGTAGTAGACATTCAGGCAGGGCTGGGCAGCCTCGACGAGTCTGTGGCTCAGCTCTTAAGAAAGACGCAGAAACCGGTCCTTTTAGTTGCGAATAAATCCGACAACTTTAATATGGAGATCTATTCGGCTGAGTTCTACAAGTTAGGGCTGGGCGATCCCTATCCTATCTCTGCCATTAATGGGACAGGAACAGGTGAGATGCTCGACAAACTAATTGAGTTACTTCCCGATAGTAGTGTGCAGGATGAGGAGGACCCCGAATTTCCTCGTATCGCCATTGTGGGGCGACCAAATGCCGGTAAATCGTCCCTCATTAATGCCTTTTTAGGAGAGGATAGGCATATAGTCACTGACATTGCAGGCACTACTCGCGACTCTATATATACGCATTATAATAAGTTCGGACACGAGTTTAGCCTCGTCGATACTGCTGGTATTCGCAAGCGTGGAAAGGTGAATGAAGATCTCGAGTATTACTCAGTATTGAGGAGCATTCGTGCGATAGAAAACAGCGACGTATGCGTACTTATGCTTGATGCAACCAAGGGAATAGAGGGGCAGGATCTCAATATCTTCTCCATCATACAGAAAAATAAAAAGGGGCTAATTGTCTGTGTCAACAAGTGGGATCTCGTGGAGAACAAGAGCCAAAAGGTGATGAATGGTTACATCGATGCCATACATAACCGATTGGCTCCATTCGTAGATTTCCCCATCTTATTTATATCTGCGACGGAGAGACAACGCATATTAAAAGTCCTTGATACCGCTCAAGAGATCTTCGAAAAGCGTAAAAAAAGGATTCCGACTGCCCAACTAAACAGCACCCTATTACCTATTATTGAGAAAACTCCACCCCCATCTATCAAGGGCAAATATGTAAAGATCAAATACGTAACTATGCTCCCAAAGGTGACTGTGCCTAGCTTCGTCTTTTTCTGCAACCTACCTCAGTGGGTCAAAGAGCCTTATAGACGCTTCCTTGAAAACCAGATTCGCGAGAAGTGGGATTTCGCAGGAACGCCCATCAATATTTACGTAAGAGATAAGAATTAACAAGTGGCTACAGATAAGACAAGACAGAAATTTATAGAAGTGGCGAGGGATCTTTTCGCTGACCAAGGCTATCATGCCACAACGATGAATGCCATAGCCATGGTTGCTGGTAAGGGTAGACGGACGCTCTATAATTACTTCGGCACGAAAAGTGATGTGTACCTTGCGGTGATTCAGGGTGAGCTTCAGGTGTTGTATGAGGAGTTAGCTGACTTCGTTGAGCAGCCAATGAATGGGGCGGCCAAGTTGATGTTGTTTATTGCTCGAAGGGAAAGAAGTGTCAACGAAGTGGTGCAACGGAATGGGACGCTTCAGGCTGAATTCTTTAATGATATTGCCACTGTGGAGCGTGCGAGAATGCGTTTTGATGTCCTTGAGCGGCGACTTATACAGAAGATATTGTCGGATGGCATTGCGGATGGTTCCTTTAGAAACGTTGACGTTAAGAGCAATGCGATGATTATACATGCCTGCCTGAAGGGGCTTGAAGTGCCATTTATCCGTGGCCAACTGGGGAAAAACGAGAAGGCAGTGATGCAAACATATCGAGTGGTTCGTAGTTTATTGATGGAGGGATTACAGAAATAGTTATGGAGAAAGTGCTAAATGGGAAGGTAGCGATAGTGACGGGAGGGAGTCGTGGTATTGGAAGAGCGATCGCTACGGAGTTGGCGAAAGCTGGGGCGGATATCGCCTTTACGGGGCGTTCGCTTAATGAAAATACACGGAGTTTAGAGGAGCAATTGGCGAGTGACTTTGGGGTCAAGGTCAAGGCTTATGCTACAGATGCATCGGATCACGAAGCAAGTAAAGCTTTTGTGGGACAGGTACTTAAGGATTTTGGAAAGGTAGATATTCTTGTGAATAATGCAGGAATAACCCAGGATACATTGCTTATGCGGATGACCGAGAAGCAGTGGGACGAGGTGCTTAGTGTCAATCTTAAGAGTGCTTTTAATCTCACTCAGGCGGTCAGTATGCCTATGATGAGGGCTCGCCAAGGGTCAATTATTAATATCTCGTCTGTGGTAGGAGTACAAGGGAATGCAGGGCAAAGCAATTATGCTGCTTCCAAAGCTGGTTTGCTCGGGTTTACTAAGTCTGTGGCGAAAGAGCTTGGCTCTCGTGGTATTCGTGTTAACGCAGTAGCCCCTGGATTTATCGAAACGGATATGACAAAGGTATTGGATGAAAAAGTGGTAGAGGAGTGGACGAGGACGATCCCTTTACGCCGTGCAGGGTCGCCTATTGAGGTAGCTCAGGTGGTGGTATTCCTCTCTTCTGATGCGTCATCCTACGTAACGGGTCAGACCATAAATGTGTGTGGTGGGATGGTGATGTAGCCATTCACTGAAGCCTAAATACAGATTAAGTCGTGAAGATAGGTGATATAGACTTTGGCGAAAAGCCACTTTTCTTGGCTCCTATGGAGGATGTCACCGATGCTTCATTTCGGCTATTAGCTCGTGAGTTTGGTGCCAATTTAGTGGTTTCTGAGTTTGTCAATGCCGATGCTATTATCCGTTCTGTCCCGAGTACTTTGCGAAAGATGGTGGTCTCTGAGGACGAGCGACCCGTTGCCATTCAGCTATATGGTAGGGATCCTTATTCGATGTCAGAGGCAGCTAAGCGGGCTGAGGCTGAGGCACCAGATATTATTGATATCAACTTTGGTTGCCCTGTCAAGAGAGTGGCGGGCAAAGGGGCGGGAGCCGGATTGCTGAGAGATATTCCATTGATGCTTGATATTATTCGTGCCGTGGTGGAGGCAGTTTCTGTGCCGGTAACCATAAAGACACGCCTTGGGTGGGATACGGAGCATATCATCATCCAATACTTAGCCCGAGAGATACAGGACGCAGGGGCATCAGCTCTCACCATTCACGGTCGTACCAGGAGCCAAATGTATAAAGGCGAAGCTGATTGGGATCCCATCGCTGAGGTAAAGTCCGATCCTGAGATATTGATTCCCATTATAGGTAATGGCGATGTTACGACGGGTGCTATTGCGGTAGAGCGTTTTCAAGATACACGAGTCGACGCTATTATGGTGGGTAGAGGAGCCATAGGTCAGCCTTGGGTTTTTGAGGAAATGAAATCGGCTATTGAGGGGCGTGAATATCCTCAGCATCCTAAAGAATGGTACATTGATGTCCTTAAGCGAATGCTCAGAGAAAGCATTGAAAAGTGTGGAAACGAACTAAAAGGCATTCTGCATTTTCGTCGCCACTTAGCTCTGACACCCGTCTTTAAAGGTATCCCCGATTTCAAGCCCCATAGAGTGGCAATGCTTAGGGCTGAGAGCGAGTCAGAGCTGCTTCGGCTTATTGACATCGCCGCCACTATGATCCCATAGTTCGTAAAAAGAAATTACCCCAACGCCATCAAGGCGTTGAGGTAACTGCAATCATCATTTAAAATCCCAAATCTGACGAGTATGGGTCATAGCCCACACCCGAATAGGGGCTCTTGCCTACCCCTACTGCCTGTCGACCAACTCTCGCTCGTTAACAGGTGCTCGGTCATGTGCGTATTTAACGCTTGGCACCTCTTAGCAGAGAGATGTTCGTTATTCCATATATCGATGTCCGATGTTGTCTTGCAACACACAAGCCTTCCCATACTTGGGTCAAATTGGGTCGGCTCTTAATTCCCTTTGGCAAATATAACGCAAATATTGCAAACCTACACCCTTTTCCTTAAGGAATTCTTTTAACTAACTTCATAGGTCATAATACTTGTGTGCTTATTGCAGAGTATTAAAGAGGTGAGGGATTACTTATTTCCCCACCTAATTGCATTCCGAATGAGTACAGGTAATTTAATACTCCCCTAATAGGTTTGCTCTAATTTCCTCACATCTGTGATCCTCCTGTACTTCACATGCCTATTAATGTTTTCCATAAATGCGACGTCTTTATCAATTATATTACACAGAGCCATTATGGATTCCTGGTATTAGCGGAGACGAATTCCCAGAATACGTTTTGACGGATACCCTATATTCGTCTCGGCGAATATAGGGTATTTGTTTTGCGTTAATGCAAGGGCATCTATTAAATGTTTACGATGTGTTTTGTAGCTCTTTGGTATTCTTTGTGGTTTATAATTGATAAAGAATACTTTAGAGAAAGTATAAAAACAGGGCAACAACCATATATGGTCGTTACCCTGTTTTTAATTCTATACGATTTGTAGTAGACTTATCCTAGGAAGCCGAGCAGAACACCTGCTGCAACTGCTGACCCAATGACGCCTGCGACATTGGGACCCATGGCATGCATCAATAGGTAGTTTGTGTCATCGTATTCCAACCCAACAATCTGGGAGATACGTGCAGAGTCAGGCACTGCAGATACTCCAGCGTTACCGATAAGTGGGTTGATTTTATTACCCTCCTTTAGGAATAGGTTGAAGAACTTCACGAATAGAATACCGCAGACAGTGGCGAGTACGAATGCAAATGCACCGATAGCGAATACCTTGATAGAGTTGACCGTCACAAATTCTGTCGCCTGAGTGCTGGCTCCTACTGTGAGGCCAAGGAGAATGGTTACCACATCAATGATCGTGGTACGTGCGGTGTCTGCAAGTCGTTTTGTCACACCGCTCTCCTTGAGTAGATTGCCAAAGAATAGCATTCCGAGCAAGGGTAAACCAGAAGGCACAATAAAGCAAGTGAGGAGTAGTCCCACGATTGGGAACATCACTTTCTCTGTCTTAGAAACAACTCTTGGGGGGCGCATCCGTATGATACGCTCCTTTTTAGTGGTGAGCCAACGCATAAATGGTGGCTGGATGATTGGTATTAACGCCATATAGGAGTAGGCTGATACCGCTATGGCTCCCATAAGGTTAGGTGCAAGTTTACTGGATAGGAAAATCGCAGTAGGTCCGTCAGCACCACCGATGATGCCGATAGCACCAGCTTGGTTGGGTGCAAAACCGAGAGCGAGAGCCAGCATATAGGCACCGAAAATACCGAATTGTGCCGCTGCCCCTACGAGCATTAGTTTTGGATTAGATATAAGTGCCGAAAAGTCGGTCATCGCACCAATCCCTAAAAATATCAGAGGTGGATACCACCCTTGTTTCACTCCCTGGTACAGGATATTCAGTACTGACCCCTCTTCGTATACACCTATCTGAAGACCGGCATCTTTAAAAGGAATATTACCAATAAGCATACCGAAGCCGATTGGTATCAATAAAAGTGGTTCGAATTCGTATTTAATCGCAAGGAATATAAAGAATATACCTACCAGGATCATTATAATATGTCCCCATTCAGCATTGGCAAAGCCTGTGTATGATAGGAACTGTGTGACCGCGTCTTGGAAGAAAGCTCCAAAGCCTCCGTTCATAAATCTTATGGTATTATGGGTTGTTGAATAATCGTAAATACACCCTCTTTTGAAGCTTTAAGTAGCTCCAATTTGGGGATTCGTTTATATGAGGAAAGGGGCAACTACAGGTTTTCCCGTATTTTATTGCCCCTTTCTATACTTAAAAGTCTCTTAGCTGATGGTAACCAGTGTATCACCCTCTTGTACGCTATCGCCCTGAGCGACGGCAATAGATGCGATGACACCATCTTTATTTGCTTTGATATCATTCTCCATCTTCATAGCCTCAAGGACCATTATCTTTTGCCCTTTCTTGACGGCATCACCTACCTTTACGGATACGGATAGAATAACCCCTGGAAGTGGTGATTGCATAGCGGTCCCAGCTCCACCTATACTTGGTGCGGGTGTAGGGGTAGGTGTGGGAGTTGAAGGTGCCGAAGATGTAGGCGTCACCGTAGGAGCCACAGGTGCTGTAGGTGCCTTAGCCTTTGGAGCTGATGCCCCTTTCGTCTTGGAGGAAACACTCCTCATAAGAGGTGCCTCTTTAGACCCTTTGTCTATCTCAACCGAATATTGTGTGCCATTGACCTCTACTTCGGCGATGTTATCCTCTATGCTAAGTACCTCTACATGGTATTTAATACCATTGATGGTATAGTCAAATGTCTTCATATATTTCTCTAATAATCTTTTCTCTTAATACTACATAGGTACTTATCTCCGTTCTGGTAACTGGCGGAGGGTATATATCTTGGAGCTCCAAGGTGAATAGCGACGCTTGGTCTCATTGATCGTAATAACATTATCCTCAATATCGTGTTGCGTAGACAACGTTTCGGATAATGCCAGCCCAATAGCCGCATACACATCTTTTGAGGTTACGTCATTAGCCACCTGAGTAATGGGGATACCTGTCGACTCTGAGATACGCTTCTTGTTGCGATTGGTGTGCAACTTACCCATCTGCTTAAATACTAAGAAGAGGATGATAAGTCCAAGGAAGACCACGATAACAGCTATCAACGTCATGCCGACACCCGCAGGGTCACGATCCTTAAATTCCGCTATACGTGCAGCCTTATCTAAGGTATAGTTATTTAGCTCATTAGGCGTAGCTTGCTCTGCAATACCCCACTCATCGCCATCGTCATCCAAACGGGCATAGGTTTTATTAGCTGGAATACCTTTAGGTATAGTTACCATATCGATGAGCCCTTTCCCGTCACCATCGTAAAGATAAATAGTATTCTGATAGTCTGGGTTTAGGGTCAATCCCGAGTGTAAAGTCCCATGTTGTGGCATCCCATCTAAGAAAAATACCAATGTCTGATATGGAGCTATCTTGGTGACATTACGCCCAACTCGAATAGGGTATTTTGTGGTATCAATGGTGTCGTCTGTCAGGAACATACCACCCACGTTTATGGTAGCAGCTGATGGGTTGTATAGCTCTACCCACGCACTTCTATTGCCATATTCGTCTACTAAGTTGCTGGTATTCGTGACCATTACTTCATTGATTTTGAGGTTGGAATTACCCTGACCCCATAACGAAGTACATCCGAATATCAAAGCAACACATAGTGCTATGTGACGACCAATGGTTGTTAGTCTAATATTCATAGTAGTGTCTCTTTTCCCGAAGTTTATAGTGGGATGTTATCGTGCTTTTTAGCTGGCACAGTGAGCTTCTTATTCTGAAGTTGTCGAAGTGCTCTTATGACACGGAAGCGGGTGTTACGTGGCTCTATGACATCGTCGATATAGCCATACGATGCAGCATTATATGGATTAGCGAATGCCTTGCGGTACTCTGCCTCTTTCTCGATTGCCTTAGCTGCTGGATCTTCTGCCTCCTTTACTTCTTTAGCAAATACTACTTCGACGGCACCGCTTGGTCCCATTACGGCAATCTCAGCGGTAGGCCAAGCATAGTTAATATCGCCACGGAGGTGCTTAGAGCTCATCACAATGTAGGCACCGCCATAGGCTTTACGGAGTATGCAGGTCACTTTAGGTACGGTTGCTTCGCCGTAAGCGTAAAGGAGTTTAGCACCATGGGTAATAACGGCGTTATACTCTTGTCCTGTACCAGGTAGGAATCCAGGCACGTCGACAAGTGTAACAAGTGGAATATTGAATGCGTCGCAGAAGCGTACGAAACGTGCGGCTTTTCTTGAGGCGTTTACGTCAAGTGAGCCGGCTTTGCTCTTTGGTTGGTTGGCAACAATACCGACGCTCATACCACCGAATCGTGCAAATCCGCAGATGATGTTTTCGGCGAAATCTTTATGTACTTCAAGGAATTCACCATTATCGATAATGGCACCTAATACTTCGTACATATCGTAAGCCTTATTGGGGTTATCGGGGATGATTTCGTTGAGGGCATCCTCCATACGATCTATCGGATCGTCGCACTCGTAGATAGGAGCTTCCTCCATGTTGTTGGATGGGATAAAGCTCAATAGGTGGCGGATGAGGTCAATACCCTCTTGCTCGTTTGGAACTGCAAATTGAGCGACACCGCTCTTGGAGGTATGTACTGAAGCACCTCCGAGCTCTTCTTGTGTGACATCCTCGTGGGTGACGGTCTTAACTACTTTAGGGCCTGTTAGGAACATATATGCTGAGCCTTCGACCATTATGATAAAGTCGGTTAGGGCTGGCGAATATACAGCTCCTCCTGCACAAGGACCGAAGATTGCGGATATTTGTGGTACGACACCACTGGCTAAGATGTTACGCTCAAATATCTCTGCATAGCCTGAAAGTGCATTAACACCCTCTTGAATACGGGCACCACCAGAGTCGTTGATACCGATAACGGGTGCACCTACTTTCATAGCCATATCCATTACTTTGCAGATCTTAGCAGCATGCATCTCACCGAGGGAGCCGGCGATAGCTGTAAAGTCTTGTGCGTAAACATACACAAGCCTACCATTGATAGTACCGCTACCTGTTACGACACCATCACCGAGGACTTTGCTTTTGTCTACACCAAAGTTTGTGGAGCGGAGCTCTACGAACATATCGGTTTCCTCAAAACTGCCTTCGTCCAGTAGCATTGCCAAACGCTCGCGGGCGGTATATTTGCCCTTTTCATGCTGCTTTGCTATTCTTTTCTCGCCGCCTCCGAGCCGTGCTTTTGCTCGTAGGTCTATCAGCTCTTGTATCTTTTCTACCTGAGTACTCATATATATAGTATCTAATGTTGTGACTAATTACTTCTCCTCAGGGTGGCAACAGAGCTCAGTCAGTACCCTACCTGTGGTTTTTGGGTGTAGGAAGCCTATCATAAGACCTTCGGCTCCGCGTCGAGCGTGTTCGTCAATAAGCTGTGCACCTTGTGCCTTAGCCTCTTGGAGGGCTTTCTCAGTGTCGTCAACACAATAAGCGACGTGGTGTATGCCTTCGCCCTTCTTTTCGATAAACTTAGCTATGGTGCTATCGGGGCTGGTAGGCTCTAATAGTTCGATCTTGGTATCGGAGTTTCCCACCTTAAAAAATGCGGTTTTCACCTTTTGGTCTTCCACTACTTCGATGTTGTAGCATTTCCAGCCGAGTACATTCTCGTAGTAAGGTCTATGCTCCTCAATGCTTTTTACAGCGATGCCCAGATGCTCAATATGTGAGATATTCATGTCGCAATTGATTTATTTATATTACGTTATTGATTTACTTATATTCGTTATGCCGCAACTTGCCCTTATGATGTAAATGGGGCTTAATCTTCCGCAAATATAGACTTTATTCACTATATAACCTTATATTTAACGTATTATTTTGCAGAGCGTCGTTATGGATGTGTGGGATGGAAATGACGAAAGTCGGTTAACCGCAATAAACGATTAGCCGACTTTGACCTTATCATCTATGTAAATGCTATGGTTACTTGCTCAATTCTAAAGCTTGTAAGTGCTTTTGGGCTTCTCCTAAGAAGTTGGAAGCATAGTACTTATCTATAATCGTTTGATAGCTTGATCTTGCTTTTTCGGTATCGCCTAATGCCTCGTATGCGACCCCTGCTTTTAGTAGGTAAAGTGGTGAGAGAAGGTCGTTATCGGCACGCTTTGCAGCCTGCTCGAAGTATTTGATGCCCTCTGACGTCTTGCCCAAATTTACGTAGCAATCACCGATAAGTCCGTAGATGCTTGGGCTAGCCATGGTATCTTTAGACTTAAACTTCTCGAGGTGCTTAATGGCATTCTCGTACTCC
Source organism: uncultured Porphyromonas sp. (assembly GCA_934364985.1). Lineage (GTDB taxonomy): Bacteria > Bacteroidota > Bacteroidia > Bacteroidales > Porphyromonadaceae > Porphyromonas_A. The sequence goes on from CAKRMU010000008.1 coordinate 110,604, forward strand.
CCAAGATTGTAGTAGCAGATCCCTGCGTATGCATGAGCCACGTTGGCACTGGGTGTATTTTTGTAGTCGTTGATAATCGACAAGAACCCTTGCACGTCGGCACCATTGCCGTTAAGGGCTATAGCGAATGAGTCTACCCCGAAGTATGCTTCGGCTTTGTAGATGGCTTCTTCAGCCTTAGCGATGTGGGGCTTCCGGTATAGATTTTTGTAGGCAAAGAAGCCTGCAATCAATACTATTACGGCAATTGTTACTATCAGGATGGTTTTCTTGTTATCCTGAATATACTTTTCGGACTTGCTGAGGGCTTCGATGGCTCCTTCCTCGATTTTTTCAGCGTTGTCTTGTGGCTCTACGTTCTTGCTACTCATATTATTAATATGTAATATGTTATTAATTCAGTGTGCAAATGTACACATTATTCTCTAACTATCAAATATATTAACCTTTTTGCATTGCTTATATGAGTAGGAAGTGCTTTCAAGTTGTCTATTACGTGACCTATGCATAGGGGGGGGAGTTTAGGTCTCATCCCTTATTTTTTATTTCAGTTCCCCTTTTTTGATAGTTGCACTTGGGTAGCTTAGCAATCATGGGGTCACATTTTTTAGGATCCCCTATATTCGTCTCAACGTATTCCCTATATTCGTCAGGACAAATACCCGGTATTTGCCGTGGCGTATTCCCTATATCCTTTTTTATTAATAGTTAAATGTTGATTATCAGATATTTATAAATCAAGAGGAGTAATGGTTGCTAACGACCTCTCTTGTCAGTAAATACTCATGTAAAGAGGTGGATGCTAATGGATGTCGTTGTGTCGAAGTGCCGGGGTAGACTTTGGTGTTAAGCATAGGAGAAATCCTAAAAAGTAGTACCTCGAGGGGTAATCCTTGTAGGTTTTTGGTATCTTTGGGCATTGGAGATAGTTACAACTTTTTTGTTTGTAGATTATGAATGTTTGTAAGAGATTATCAATAGTTATGGTGCTTGGGCTTTTGCCTTTGTGTCTTTTTGCCCAGAATAATAAAATCGGTGAGAGTAGCACTCGGTGCGAAGTAGGTCTGTTGTATCAGATTAGTTATCAGCCTAATTGGGGTGATTCACGTGCCGTTGTAGTGGAGGTATCGGAGGCAAGCCCGGCTGCCAAAGCAGGTATTCGCATGGGGGATATTATCGAGGCTATTGACGGAAAAGCGACTAAAGACCTATCAGAGGAGGAGATAAATGCTCTCCTTTTGGACCCTACTAAAGGAATGGTGGATATCGTGGTAAGCAACTTTGGGTATACTTCAAAGCACGTCGCTTTACAGAAGAAGTGTCGCCCTGCACAGGCTCTTTCGGAGGAGTTATTGGCACGCTCGTTTGCGATGTATAGCCTTGAGGATGTGACACAACGCCGGTTTACGATGCCTTTTGCATACAGTGTCCCTGATCAGGTAGATTACAGGCGGTACAAGACCTTTAGTATGCAAAATGGTCAGCACGTTAGAGGGATTGAGAAGAGTATCAAAGAGGAGTTGCAACGAAAAGGTCTCACTTATGAGCCAAAAGGAGGTGACCTTTTGGTGAGGGTGCAGGCGAACATCGTGGAGAATCCTGACTATCGTGAGGGGGCCCAAAGTGACATGGAGATGGGGTTGAAGAACTATCGTGTCAATGTGCAGACAGGCGATATTGAGAAGTATCCTTTCCTTAGCATCAATGCTCCGAGCTTTACAGGTACGCATAAATTGGTGGCAAGCGTGGAGCTTTGGGACGCGTCCGGTAATAAATTAGTGTGGAGTGTCAAGGCTAATGAGCGACTGAATGGCGACTACCCGGTGGATAAATACATGTCTAACTTTGCCCCTTTAATGTTGTCTAATTTCCCATTTGTGAGGTACGTAATGAACCCCAGTTTTGTGATTCATAAGAATAACTATCGCTACTTAGGTATCTATTACGATGCTACAGATTTACAGAGGGTGCTGTGGATTGATAAGGGAAGCCCTGCTGATCGAGCAGGACTAAGAGCAGGCGATAGGATACTCACCATCAATGGATTGCCTCTTAACTCTTCGGTGGAGAGGATGACAGATGCTTATATGGAATTCATAAAAAAGAGTCTAAAACTCCGCGACGAAGAGAGCGTTTTCCCCAGCACCGACGGCTTCAAGCAGAATAAATACTGGCGTCTGGATAGATATCCAAACGTAATGTCACTGATACAAGACCCTAAGTACCTCTCCTCTTTCAGCTATCTTTTTAGCCACAGAGGTTATATCCATACTCCAATAATTGAGAAGATAATATTGGAGGTCGATCGGGGAAAAGGCGCGGAGACAGTGTTTGTTACCCCTATATTATTGCACCGCGATTACCTCTCTCTCTATTAAAAGATATGCGTAGGTGGGCTATAGCTATATGTGTGGCGTTATGCCTTTTCTCTACTTCTTTTGCTGAAGAGAGGGATGTCCGTTCGCTCTTTTTGTCGATACCAGAGGCAGTTTTGCCCCACTTTGAGCCTGAGCATAGAGTGGCATTATTGGAGCAGTACGATAGGGATAGAGCGGGCTATATAGAGGATGCAATAGTCGTCATTAATAACTTTCAAGGTAGGTCGAGTATCACTCAGATTGCCGATGGTTTTATGGCTATCCGGTTGGACGAAGAGGTAACTCTGCAAATCAAAATGCTCATGGATGGTAGAGGAAACAGCGTTATCAGCCTCCTCTACACAACTACTTCCCTCCCCCATATGTCGGTACTTACTTTCTACGATGACGAGTGGCGTCGCTTGCCGAATGAGGAGTTTATTGAGATGCCTTCATGGTCTCAGTTTTTACAAGACCCATCTATTGCCGAGACGAATGAAGTGAAAATGGTGATGAATGCTATCGGACCTCTCTTGTATAGATGCCAGTGGATGAGCGACAGCGATGTGATGACCATCCAAGCGACTACATTTGAGAATCAAGTGCAGGCAAAGCTCTATCCCGAAGTAATGAAGTGGCTAAAAAGCGGAGGACTAAGGTATATTTGGCAACATGGTAAATTACAAAATGAGGCATGACGAATATCGATGATAAAGCACGGCAACGCAAGGCACTTTATATCCTTGGGGGCATCATCCTACTTGTCTTAATTGGCATCGGGATTTACACAATAGCACATCAAAAAAAGCAGATAAGCGATATTCAAGCACTCGCACAACTGGAAAAAGAGACTCTCGAAGAGGAATACAACGAAGTGGCACTTCAGTATGAAGGCTTCAAAATAGAGGTAAAGAACGACTCCATACTCCAGCAACTTGAGAGCGAGCAAGCCAAGGTTAAGCGCCTCATGGAGGAGCTACAGACCATTAAGAATACCGATGCTCATCGGATCGCAGAGCTCAAACGAGAGCTCGAGACTCTCCGTAAGGTGCTTCGGCATTATGTGGTACAAATAGACTCGTTAAATAGAGAGAACGCCTCCCTAAGGTCGGAAAACCAAGAGGTGAAAAGGCAAATTAGCGAGGTGACAAATGAGACGTCGCGACTGAGAGAAGAGAAAAATCGTCTCACCGAGCAGGTAACCTTGGCAAGCAAATTGGCAGTATCCAACTTCTCTGTGAGAGCACTCAATGCACGCGGAAAGGAGACTAAGCGGATGCATAACATGAGACAACTCGAGTTTCGATTTACAATAGACAAGAACGTGACTGCAGAGCCTGGCTACCGCGATATATATGTACGGATCTCAACGCCGGATGATATCTTATTGCAGAAAGGTTCGGAAAGTGGCACTTTTGATTTTGAGGGTAGTCAGGTCGCTTACTCCATAAAAAGAGAGGTGGAATACGGAGGAGATGCCACTTCGGTCACGATGTATTGGGATATTGAGGAGTATTTAATCGAGGGCGTATATCGCGTCGAGCTATTTGCAGATGGGTATATCATCGGGCGTTATACCTTTACTTTAGGATGATGAAGTATGGTAGAAGAGGTGCGTTTTAATAATCACGACAAGAAGGAATATCCACCAATGCACACCGCTGAGCATATCATTAACCAGGCGATGTGTCGGCTATTCGGTACGGGTAGAAGCACTAAAGCCCACATCGAAAAGAAGAAATCCCGCCTTGATTTTCACTCAAATAAGCAGATGGGAAGTGCCGAGGTGGAAGCTCTTGAGAAGGAGGTTAATGCTGTTATAGTACAGGATTTGCCTGTTACTTATTTGCTCTCGACACGATCCGAAGCCGAGCAATATGGTGTCGATATAAGCCGTATTCCAGCTGATTCATCTGATGCTGTGCGGATTGTTAAGGTCGGCAATTATGATACTTGTTTGTGCATTGGGTGCCATGTGGAGCATACACTTCAGATCGGTATCGTGGAGATTTATTCTCACGATTATTCTCCAGAAACTGAGACGTTTCGTGTACGTTTTCGCCTTCGAGGTGCCGATCCCGTTTATGATGAGTAACTGTTAAGCTAATGGAGATATAGGATGGAGCTAAAAGCGTATTTCGATCATTTCAATTTCAATGTCTTGGATCTTCAGCGGAGTTTAGACTTTTATGGGCAGGCTTTAGGTCTCAAGGAAGTGAAGCGAAAGGTGGGAGATGACGGCTCCTTTATCCTCGTTTATCTCGGTGATGAAGCCACAACTTTTACACTCGAACTCACGTGGTTGCGAGACCGGAAAGAACCTTATGACCTTGGCGATCTTGAGTATCATCTCTGCCTTAGGGTGCATGGGGATTATGAGGAGTGGCGGGAGTATCACCGCGAGATGGGTTGTATCTGCTACGAAAATCACGATATGGGGCTGTACTTTATTAGTGATCCTGATGGTTATTGGATTGAGATATTACCTCACGGAAAGCTATGAAAAATTATCCTCCTTTTGAAGAACGAGAGAAGCTGCAAGTAAAGAGGCGATTGGCGAAAGCGTTTGAGAGTCTTTCGCTTCGCGGTATTGTCGAGAATTACATTGACCTTTCCCAGCGCCTTAACATAAATATTTCTACTGTCCGGGGAGCATTTAGCATAGCCTCTCCTTACCTTTCGAGGCGATTTATTGAGCGTTTTTTAGAGGAGTTTTCGGAGTATATCTCTCGCGATTGGTTGCTTAACGGCGAGGGGTCGATACGCCCCAAAATTGAGGTTAGACCTGAGGAGACTAAAACGGAGCGATGGAAACGCGTTGCCTATATTCTCAATCAAGAGCAGCTCTCGGTGCAGGATTTCGCAAAAGAAATAGGGATGACTAATCCAAGTACTATTTACCGGACACTTCACGAAAAGACGCGACCGAGTGATAATACGCTACAGATGATCCTTGATAGATTTCCTGAGTACGGCAAAAGGTGGTTATTCTATGGGCAAGGCACTCCCTATATCAAGCCACAAGGCTTATCGCCGGAGGCATTGAGAAAGTCTACAGCTGAGCTGTATCATATTGACGAAACGATGACCTTCCCAGTTATCCCCGATGTGGCAGCCGCAGGTAGGCTAACGGGGTATGGAGACCCAGATCCTGATGGTTTTGAGATGATGTCGCTCCCTGTGGAGTACGTATATAGGGGCAACTACTATATATTTAAGGTGCGAGGGGTATCGATGGACGATGGTACTACACTTGCTCTTTGCGATGGTGATAAACTACTGTGTCGAGAGGTGTCACGTGACTACTGGTCTATGGGGTTGCATCGTCACTCTTGGCTTTATTTCGTTTTTGTCACGGTTAGTGAGGGAATAATTGTCAAGGAGGTCATAGATCAGGATTTGCAGAATGACACCATTACCTGCCATAGTATCAATCCGGACTATCCTGATATCGTGCTACACCTCCGTGACATTGTGGGTATTTATAATGTAGTAGAGATAATCAGCCGTTCTCTTAGGCGTTAGCTGGGGTGCGATTTAAGCGAAATACTTATTCATTTGAGAGCAGAATAAAAAGTAGATATAGTATGGAGAAGAGGTATCATAGGGTACTACTAAAGTTAAGTGGAGAGTCGCTACAAGGCGAGCAGGGTTATGGTATTGATCCCGAGAGGCTCAATACCTATGCAGAGGAAATAGCCAGAGTTGTCAAGAGCGGGGTGCAAGTCGCCATCGTAATAGGAGGCGGTAATATCTTCCGCGGATTGAGTGGTGCGACAAAAGGGTTTGATAGGGTCAAAGGCGACCAAATGGGTATGCTTGCAACAGTCATTAATAGTTTGGCACTCAGTTCGGCATTAGAAAACATAGGGCAGAGGACGCTGTTACTCACTGCTACGCCTATGATGCCGATAGGCAAACACTATAACAAGTGGGATGCGATAGAAGCTCTCGAGAGGGGCAAAGTGGTGATATGTGCAGGGGGTACAGGTAATCCTTATTTCACCACAGATACAGGTTCGTCGCTCCGTGCCATCGAGTTAGAGACCGATGTGATGCTCAAAGGCACACGAGTAGATGGTATCTATACGGCAGATCCAGAGAAAGATCCTACCGCGACTAAGTTTGATAGCATTACGTACCAGGAGGTCATTCGTCGAAATCTCAAGGTGATGGACATCACAGCTACAGCCATGTGTATGGAGAATAAACTGCCCATCGTGGTATTTGATATGGACACACCGGGCAATCTCGCGAAGCTACTTATTGAGGGTAAGGAGTTGGGGACTCGCGTAGAGCTTGAGTGATTAAAGGAGGGTTTTGGATATAACCCTCCTTTTT
>CAKRMU010000009.1 GCA_934364985.1 uncultured Porphyromonas sp.
GCTACATTGGGGGCCCCACATACGATATTCAGAGGGTCCCCCTTCCCGATATCTACCGTAGTGATATGTAGGTGATCGGAATTGGGGTGCTCAATACAGGTACATACGTGACCGATGACCAAACCGCGGAGACCGCCACGCACAGAAGTACGCTCTTCAAGCCCGCTCACTTCAAGCCCGATAGAGGTGAGCACCTGCTCTAACTCCGTAGGCGTCAAGTCAAAGTCAACATACTTTTTCAGCCAAGCATAAGATACAAACATAACGGAATATATTTAATCGCTATAATATTCTAATCGATAGTCAAAAAGCCCCTATACTATTTGTTTTAACGCAATAGTATAGCAGACCAATTCATAAAGTGACACAAAGGTAATAAAATATGTAGAGATGAGTATTATATTACCCTGTCGAAGTGAATTAACAGACAGCATATTGGTCTCAAACGATTATTGGGAAGAGGCTTTTTCGCGTCTTATTCGTTGTCATCTTAGAGTTTCATTGGCTGATTTGTAACTATTTGTTTGCCACGATGTTGTATGCCGATGGTACAGATCCCCTGTATTAGTCCTGGCGAATACCAAGTATTTGTCTTGCCCAATACCAAGTATTCCTCGGAGCGTATTCCGTATATCCTCTGAGGATGATTTATGGGGCAGGGGATCTCCTCATATATATTTGTCCATGGCGAGTGCGCCACATAGGAGATCCTTTTTGTCGAGCTCTCTGAGTATCAATAGGGATTCTTTAGAAAGAGGATTATAAAACTGCCTCAAAAAGATTGCATGGAATGAAAAATAATAGGTACCTTTGCAATCGCATTCTTTAGGTACGGAGTGCGTTAGTAACGTTAAATACAACAACACAATTAGGAGTTTATGATTATTGTAGAAGTAAAACAAGGCGAAAACATTGAGAAGGCTTTAAAGAGATTTAAGCGGAAATTCGACCGCACCGGTGCTATGCGTCAGTTGCGTACTCGTCGCGAGTTTCAGAAGCCTTCTGAGGTAAAGCGCCGTAAGATGGAGAAGGCACGTTACGTGCAACAGCTCCGCCAAATGGAGGATTAGTCCGTCCGGAAGATCCTATCAGACGTTACGCTCTTGCGTATTGCTTCGATAGCCGTTGAGGGTTATCCATTGGGGGCAAAGGTGCTGAGGATACTTCTTACTTGTCACTGTGCGACCTCGGAGATGCCGTCGGTCATTACTAAAGTGACAGCAACTACAAAGTATTATTAATAGATCATTTTCACCAAGGAGGTGTTGTTTAGAATACAAAAGAGGGTAGCCCATGAGTGAGCTACCCTCTCTTTTTTTGCAATGTAGTGATTACTGAGGCTTACTTACGCTTTGCAAGAGGTACATTCCATGTGCCTTCCTTCGTCGTGTAGCCAAGGATCGTAAGATCGTCAGCAGTGATGGTGATGACACCTGTGGCCTCAGTGCCGATAGTGACTAAGGTGTTATCGCCAGCTTTCATCTTGACATCCTTAATTGTAGGGATATTCTTGTCAGAGAATCTGAAAGTATAGGTGTCGCCGATCTTAAAGACGGTAATCGTTACGTCCTCAGCCCGTATCAGCTTACTGTCTTCGCCGGTCTTTAGATAGGTAGCATTCCCGATGTACTTTCCTGTAAATAGCTTCGCATCCTCCGGTGCATCTTGGTTACAAGAAGTAAGACCTAATGCGAGCAGCATCACTAAGGATGCCATTATCCACTTAAGATTTTTCATACTCTTCATCTTCAAATTATAAATTCAACATTCCTGTTTTCGGCTACGAGACGAATCGATCCGCAACCGATCGTTGCCAAGATAGTCATAATTGCCCATATAGGTGTTATAAAACCGAGGAAATAACATAATTAAACACCCCATCGCCCCTTTTTAACCGACTTTATTGCGTAAAGAGGACACACGCTATTTGGTAGTTTGTCAGAAAAAGATTACTTTTGCCATAGTGAAAATAGATATAAAGGTTAGGTGCTATGTGCCTAACGAAGGGGTGCCACTTACATAGTGTGCTGAGATCAAACCCAACGAACCTGATGCAGGTAATGCTGCCGTAGGAATGACGTCTTTAATGACGAAGTAACGTCTGTTACACATACTTGAGAAGTAACATGGGCTACGCAGCAACACATTACTATAGATGTGTCGTGCGTGGCTCTCATTATTTATACACCCCTTTATAGCATTTAATAATGTAGTAATGAGATACCTACCTACACTTACTATTGCTGGCTCAGATAGCTCTGGAGGGGCAGGCATTCAAGCGGATATCAAGACGATGTCAGCTCTCGGATGCTATGCTATGTCCGTGATCACTGCGGTTACAGCACAGAATACTTGTGGGGTCAGGGGTGCCGTACCTCTACCATCAGGTATTATCAAGGCACAAATATCAGCGGTCTTAGAGGATATTCCCCCAAAGGCAATCAAGGTGGGGATGCTCTACGATAGCGAGGTCATCCGTGCCGTGAGTGAGGGACTACAACAGGCTGATGCCCCACTCATAGTAGACCCGGTGATGGTGGCGACAAGTGGCGATAGGTTGCTTAATGACTCCGCTTTAGTGGCATTACGAGAATTGATGATACCGCGTGCCAAGCTCATCACCCCTAACTTACATGAGGCAGAGGTGCTATATGGTTCACCCATTACTACCACAGCAGAGCTACTAAAAGCGGGTGCAGAGCTGCTACAGTTAGGAACTGAGAGCGTCCTTATCAAGGGAGGACACGTGGCAGATACCCAAGCAACGGATTACCTATTTACCCGCTACGGCGTTACTACATTCTCTAAACCATGGGTAGAGAGCCAGAATACCCACGGCACAGGATGTACTCTTTCCTCAGCCATCACTGCCTACATGGCTCAAGGGATGGGGATAATTGATGCCGTCACAAGTGCCAAAGAATATCTCCATCAAGCGATATTATCAGGTCGCGAGATAGAGATCGGTCGCGGTCATGGTCCGGTAGATCACTTCTTTAACCCCCATAAAAGCATCAAGGAATGAATAGATTACAATTCATTACACACCGGACACCCAACTACTCCTATACGGATGGAGCGAGGTTGGCTTTAGAGGGCGGGTGCAGGTGGATTCAGCTTCGGATGAAAGATAAGCTGAAAGAAGAGATCATAGAGACGGGGAGAACGCTCCGAAAGATGTGCGACAACTATGGTGCCACATTCATCCTTGACGATCACGTAGAGATAGTAAATGCCGTGGGGGCAGATGGTGTTCATTTAGGGCAAATGGACATGCCCATTCGAGAGGCACGCGATATCCTTGGCGACAAAAAGATAATTGGCGGTACCGCTAATACCCTCGAAGAGATTCGCTCACTGTACCACTCGGGAGCAGATTATATTGGGTGTGGACCTTTCAGATATACCACAACAAAGGCAAATTTAGCCCCGATAATCGGACTCAACGGGTACGAAAACCTGATGATCTACATGAGCGAAGAGGAGTTGGATATCCCCGTCATCGCTATCGGCGGAATTCAGAGACAAGACGTTGTGCCTATCCTACAAACAGGCGTCAGTGGCATCGCCATTAGCAGTGCCTTACTTCAGGCTAAAGACCCCGTAGAAACCATGAAATTATTCATCAAAGATATAGTAACCTATGAAGCGAGAATTAAGAATTAGTTACCCCAATTCCCGAAAGATATACCTGTCAGGTACCCTATACCCGGAGATTAAAGTGGGTATGAGGGAGATTTCACAGCTCCCTACGGTCTCACCGGATGGCACTAAACGCGAGAATCCCCCTATAACTGTCTACGATACGAGTGGGGCATACAGCGACCCTAATATCGACATCAATCTCGAGAGAGGTCTGCCTAAGCTCCGTGAGAATTGGGCAAAAGAGCACCCGCATACTCAGCTATATTATGCTAAGAATGGTGTCATTACGCCTGAGATGGAGTACGTCGCCATACGAGAGAATATGAACTGTGAGCGTCAGGGAATATCCAGCTACATCACACCCGAATTTGTAAGGGAGGAGGTGGCAAGTGGGCGAGCCGTCATTCCGGCTAACCACAATCACCCCGAGACAGAACCGATGATCATCGGTACCAACTTCCTCGTAAAGATCAATACCAATATCGGTAACTCGGCACTCGGTTCCAGCATCGAAGAGGAGGTCGAGAAGGCTATTTGGAGTTGCAAATGGGGCGGTGACACGATCATGGATCTCTCTACCGGCAAGAATATTACCGAGACCCGCGAGTGGATTCTTCGCAATAGTCCCGTCCCCGTAGGTACGGTACCTATGTATCAGGCTTTCGAGAAAGCACATGGGCGTATTGAAAACCTTTCTTGGGAATTATTCCGAGATACCCTTATAGAGCAGTGCGAGCAAGGCGTTGACTACTTTACGATACACTGTGGCATCAGGCTCAAGAATGTCGACCTCGCTTTGCCTCGTCTCACGGGTATGGTAAGTAGGGGAGGAAGCATCATCTCTAAGTGGTGTAAGCATTACAATAAGGAGAGTTTCCTTTACGAGCATTTCGGGGATATCTGCGACATTTGTAGGAAATACGATGTGGCTCTTTCCCTTGGTGACGGCTTACGTCCCGGCTCTACTTTCGATGCCAATGACAAGGCTCAGTTCGCTGAGCTTGACACTATGGGCGAACTCGTAGAGGACGCTTGGGCAAAGGATGTGCAGGTATTTATCGAGGGTCCGGGTCACGTCCCTATGCATAAGATTAAGGAGAATATGGAGCGACAGATAGAGAAATGCCATGGTGCTCCATTCTATACCCTCGGACCTTTGGTTACCGATATCGCCCCTGCCTATGATCACATAACGAGTGCCATTGGTGCCGCGATGATCGGGTGGTATGGCACTGCTATGCTTTGCTACGTGACCCCGATGGAGCACTTAGGGCTTCCTGATAAAGAGGATGTCCGAGCCGGTGTAATCGCCTACAAGATAGCTGCACACGCCGCCGACCTTGGTAAGCAACATCCGGCTGCTGCGATTAGGGATAACGCCCTTAGTAAGGCGAGGTATGAATTTAGGTGGAAAGACCAGTTTAACCTCTCCTTAGATCCCGAAAAGGCTGAGGAATTGTACCGAAAGAGCAACCCCGTAGATGCGAAGTTTTGCACCATGTGTGGTCCCAATTTCTGTGCCATGAGGATCAGTCAAACCCTTGACGATGACAAGGATGCGTCTCAGGGGGAATGTGATAAACAAACAACTTCTAATATATAAACAAGTAGGATTAATTATGATTGAGAAAAAAGTTTCACAGGGTATTATCACCCGCTATTTCGAGAAACTAAACGACTGCTTAGACCTTGACGTCGCCATCGTGGGCGGAGGTCCCTCGGGTATAGTGGCGGCTTACTATCTCTCTAAAGCAGGTCTCAAGGTAGCACAGTTTGACAGGAAGCTCTCCCCTGGTGGTGGCATGTGGGGTGGTGCTATGATGTTTAATGAGATCGTGTTTCAGGAAGAGGCTCGCGAGATTGTCGAGGAGATGGGCATCACCTATCACCCATATGAAGACAACCTCTACACCATGGACTCCGTGGAGAGTACCTCTGCTATCCTGTACCAAGCTACACACGCAGGAGCACGGATATTCAATTGCTATTCTGTCGAGGACGTCGTTTACAAGCAGAATAGAGTGAGTGGCGTTGTCGTCAATTGGACACCTGTCCTCCGCGAAGGGCTACACGTCGACCCCCTCAATATCATGGCTAAGTACGTCATTGACGGCACTGGTCACGACAGCGAAATCTGTAAAGTAGTGGCACGTAAAAATGGGGCTTCCCTCAATACCGCTACCGGTAATGTCGTGGGCGAGCGGTCGCTCGACGTCGAGACAGGGGAGCGAATGGTCGTCGAAGGTACTAAGGAGATCTACCCGGGGTTGTACGTATGTGGTATGGCATCCTCTGCTGTATATGGCACCCCTCGTATGGGCCCTATCTTCGGCGGAATGCTTATGAGTGGCAAAAAGGTCGCTGATTTGATCATCAAGCAGTTTAAGTAATCATACATTTTGTGGCAGATAGTTATCTTGACTGAGATACTATCTGTCACATTTTTTTGCCATACGTATGAAAACCATCGTCATCACTCACCCCGTGCCACAACCTGATGAAGCCAAGGTTATTGACGAAATCATGCAGATGGGGGTCTATAGAGTGCACCTTCGCCGTCCCTCATGGAGTGAGGACGAGACCCGCAAGTTTTTAGATCAATTATCACCGGAAGCACTCTCTAAAATCGTACTACACGACTGTCACGACATCATCAATGAGTACCCATTGGCAGGACTTCATTACAATAGTCGACACCTGTTCTCCCTTATTGATCCCCATAATAATCCCGGCACACAATCCGTTTCTTGCCACAGCCTTGAGGAGGTCGACGCATACAAGTCTCACGTAGATTATCTATTTCTTAGCCCCATTTTTGATAGCATCTCTAAGGATAATTACCACGGCACATTTACCCACCAAGAGTTGCTGGATGCAGGTCGAGACATAGATCAAAAGGTATTTGCATTAGGAGGGATAAGCCTAAGGACTCTTCCGCATATTTATGATATCCCTTTTGGGGGAATTGCCCTCTTAGGAGCCTTTTGGCAGTCTGTCGCCCGGCATACTTACCTTAGAGATATTCAACAATTTCTTGATTTATAGATTCATCTTCTCATATTCCTCTCTCCGGAGATGTGCCACCATACCCTGATGGAGAAGTGAATAGATGGGGGATAAGGGATGGCTAAGCAATCCTGTGACCCGACCCTTGAGGCGTTATCGCACTTCCCAACGCCGCATGCAATTTCTTTTTGGATATCAAAAATGAACGCTCAATGAAGATAGATTCTCCATTGAGCGTTCCACTATTAAAGAAGTCCTTTTGGGGCTTTATCTGCGTCCGTTATTGGTGACGATAGCACCTCTTGCTCTTGGCATCCACCAATCTTCGTAGTCTGACTCTTGCACATTGATGATGGCAAGTACAGGCAATAATCCATACTTTGGTGCATTATCAGATGGTGTACCGGTTGTATAAACGTGTGGACTATTTTGTGCAATAACCATACAGCCATTACGACCCATACCACCATGTACCGGGTTCGTTGTGTGGAAGTAAGTATCAATTTGGTCGACACGTGTATTGGTGTACTGCCTATTGGCACCCTTACCGGCCCAGAATATAGTATATCCCTTCCGTGCTTGAGGTTTAGCTCTATTAACCCTTAAGACCTCTCTAATGAAGTAAGCATCTTTTGTTAAAGGCATAGTACTCTCAAAACCTATTTCCGGAAGCTTGAACCCATAAGGGCATGGATCAAAGACTGACTTAATCGTCTCACCCTCATTGTTCTTACGGCTTATTTCCGATCCGATAGGCACACCACCCCATAGGTAAGAAATCTGATACTTACTGATTGAGGAGAGGGTACCATTAGTGGTATCGCCACCACCCTCTGCCATCCAGTGGTCATCACCAATCTCACTACCACGAACTGCTACGGTTGGGTTCTCGATAGACTGCTTGTAGGAGAAACGATATCCATTGGTGTCATCTCCGTAATAAGCACAGTCAAATCGGTTACCCTTAGCATCCTTAAGGAATGGGAATTTAAGTGTTACACCATCCCTCTCGTAGCACTCACTTGGGAATGGATCCTTACGCCCCCACTGATACAGTGTCCCGAGTATCTCATATTTGTCAGGAACCCATATTACAGCACTCTTTGGGTTTAAGTCTCCTTTGTTCTTAGCTTCCTCCTCAGTTATCCTACGATGAGCCCCAAGCTCCTTGTTAAGATATCCCGGATGTTGAATTGTATTCTCATCAATAGTAACCGGAGAAGGCAACACAGTAGCTACATACTCTTTACGTTTGCCTTTTCGTACAGATATGATATGCCATGACCATAAGATGGCTTTCTTGCCAAACTTATTATCAGGGAAGTAACTACCATTGTCGACTTCGGCGATACCTGTCTTCTTCTTGTCGTACTTACTTGAGCGTACAGCAACAAGAACGTTTCCTACATTGCGGTCTGAATCCTCTCCCGGTAAGACGTATAAGAATCTCTCACCGCCGATATTAATGATATCCATCGAGGTGATAGGACCGGTACTATTCGCAATGTTGTCCGGGTCGTAAAGCACACGTCCGATATTTGGATTCATTGGTTCGACATCTGCCCAGATAAACTCTGCTGTGACGTCATCATCCTCATCAAGACGGTGCAGACCTTGATCTTCCTCGGTCATGAATGTATCCCAATCCCTACTACACTGGTTATGCTCTACCCATAGCTTATCACGACGTGCTCCGTAGTTACCATTGACGTAGAGATCCCAGTTCTCAGGCTTCTGCCAATTTTTATAGAAGACATCGGCGGCTGAGTTGATACGAGAGAGCGGAATGAGGAGACCATAGTTGTCGAGCTCCATAACGTAGCTATTAGCTTCCGGCTGCTCTGCCACACATAGATATTCGGTCTTGAATATATCTCCAAAGCCCTCCGGGGCGTCAGCATCCTTAAACTTGTACTTAAAGAATGGGTCGGTAGTCCTAATATTCCAGACAGCCTCTCCCCTACGAAGCTTTTCAGTAGCTTTGATATCGTCTCTTACCTTAAAGCTAAAGGACCCCGGCTCTCCGCTGGTACCGAGGTTGCCGGTAAAGAAGTAGACATCTTGTAGCTTCTGTGGCTTCTGCCCCTGATTAACCGTGAGAGTACCCATAGGAATGGTTACTTTTGTATAGGCATTATTCGTACCCTTGATCTCCTCAATAGGGAATAAGTGTTTGTTCGCGTCACTATAATTCTTTGGGTGAGGACCTTGCTTGACGAGCTGGATATACCCGGGAATGTTACACTTAATGTAAAGGTTATGTGTCTTACCATTCATTAGGTAGTACTGAAGGTCTTTCTCGTCGAGAGACACCTGCTTAGTCAGCTCTTTATCCGTAAACACTCTGATATTGTGCTCTTGTTGTAGCACCGTCAGAGTCTTGGATATGCTCTTAGCCTTTTTTAGATCATTTGGTGCCGCCGGGTCCTTAACCGTGAGGGTAAAGGTGTACTTATTGATACGCGTCTCAAAACCATTCTTACTATCCGTGAATTTCTCATTAGAGACGCATCCCCAGTAGTATCCGCCCATAGGTCTTAGGATCCTTTTAGGCGTTGATAGGGAACCTCTGACGGAGGTCATGAGAAGTGAATTAAGAGACCCTGCTAACTCTTTGTATTTGTTCTCAGGTCCTGCTAGCCCAGATGTTGTCTCCCAATCCCAAGCCATAAAGTCGTTACCACCGGCTTCGCTAACGGTGAGACTGACTAAATCTTTATTGGGATCTGTAGGATCGCCTAACTTGACATAAGGAGTGGCTTTAACGAAGAACGACTTAAAGCTCCCTAAGTCGTGAGAGTTATACGTCTTGCCATCCACAGTGACTTCGTAATCCCATTCGTAACCCTCCTCATGCACCTCTATAAAGTTGATAGCCTGGGTAAGGTCTTCGTCCTCGAATATCTCTAGCTCAAGGTCAAGCTCATTGGTCTGCTTAACGCGCACTGTCCAATTAAGACGACCACCATTGGCTTGGACAACAAAAGCACCCTCTAATCCTTTGAAGTTAGGATCAGCTTGTAATGGGAATGTAAAGTGTACGGTCTCCTCTTTGGTCTCCATACCTTTGGTAGACTTACGAGTATCTAAGTCTTGAGGATTTTTACCCTGATTATCAGTACAGGTTACCCACGTCTTATTATTGTAAAGTGGGTTTTTAACCTTTACATCCGGGTGATTCTCCGGATCCGGTACATAGTACTCAGGAACCACAAGCTCCCAACCTTTAGGCCAATTGGTCTGGAATTTGATAGGCAGTGTACCGCCTACCTTACCTACATTTAGCTGATCCTTTGAAAGCTTAAGCCAATAGGTACCATCGGTAACTACCTTAGAGATATCATTCTCGTCCCACTTAGAGACGGTGTAGATGATGTCTGCAGAGGTATTATTGATAGCATCCTCAGTGGTCTTGTGTCCGGGGCCATCTACTTTCTGTATATTGATACGATAACGATGGTTACGTAAAATAGGGAGGTTAGTCTCCGACTTGCCGGCTGCGTCAGCCTTCACGAAGTCCACGCGGTAATAGGTCACTTCGGTGTTGTCTTTGCCTTTAGGGTTGTAGTTATTACCCTTATAGACTCCACCGATGACGATACAAGTATTATTCTCTAACTGCTCTGTAACTACTGCCGATGGCGTTACAGGGTGCTCAGGGATGTATATAGTGCGAACTAATTTACCATCATTTGGGTCAACGGTAAATCCCTGAAGCTCTGCCTGCTTTTTGGTCTTATAATACTCTACCGGGTTAGGTAGGGTAGGGGTGATTGCCTGATAAGAGGAAGCCCCGGCAGGTTTAGCGATGTTATTAGCGATATCACCAGCCATACGATATTTTGTAGCGGGATGATATACGTAAACCTCTTTTAGGTCGAATAAGCGCTTGCCAGCCTCGCCGGGAGTGTTGCTCTCCGGAAGAGATTGACCGGCACCAAGAGGTGCGTCAAACGCAAATCCGACATCGACACGTGCCAATGAGCGATAAAGACGAACGACACCATCTTTGTAGTAATAGTCATCGAAGACGGTCTTGCCGGATACCGGTTTGGCATTGCTCTCACCCCACATAGGGATTCTGTCGTAGTCAGTGCCTAATACAGGATTGGTCTTATTGTCTTTATTGCTGTTCCACCCGGTGGCGGCGTAGTCGTAGACGAGCTTTTCGTAAACGGCTTTTTTGGTCATCCCTTTTGTGATGCTCTCTGGAAGCTTACCCCCGGGGATATTGGCAAGGAATACCAGTCTTTGATTCACCGCATTAGCGTTAAGCCTAATCTTAACGTAGTACTTACCCTCTTTGAGCTCGGGCTTCGTCATAATACGAGCTGGGTATTCGTAGGTCTCTTGGTCGTTAGCTACTCCGTCAGGAACGCTAAATACAAGTACCTGAATATCCTCAGCATTATTCTCCTGCTCTGGTGTGAGGGCACGGAGTGAAGTTGTTAGCTGTGGAATATCGATAGCTACCTCTACATCTACTTCCTCTGCCTTGCCGGTCGTCGTGTCGTTATCGTCGGGATAATAATTGAAATCCCGCTCGTTACGACAGCCGGTTGCCAGGCATAGTACTATGGTGAGTAGCACCGATGTCAACGAAAATAAATTACGTTTCATATCTATATTTCTTAATTAATTACTCTTGAAGTCTGTAGCTCAGTCTATTGTGAATGGGCTTTAGCGGATCACCGTAATACGCTCCATCGTCAGCTCTATCCTCTCTATACCTGAGTGGGTATCTACGTTGTGGTATTGACGTATCCTGTAAGTCATATAGTTATATAATATTGTCTCTGTATTATAGCTCTGTGGGGATGTCAATCTCCGTCCAGTCCGTTACGATGTAGGGCTGAAGAGCACCCGAAACGACCTTAAACTTGATGTGGAGGTTGTACCACCGATTTCTGCGTACCTCTAATAGCCCGGTCTCAGGGTTCTTTTCGCCATAAGGCAACTCGAAATACTTATAACGGCGTTTGCCTACGACGTCAAATCCTGCAGGGCTTGACGGATTCTTAACGAACTGCGTTAAGAAAACGTATATCGTTGATTGCTCTCCCTCTGTTGTAGGGAAGTTTTCGCAAGTATAGAATTGTTCGTGACCAGTTCTATTTAAAGAGGATTCGTCATCTGTCTGATGACTCGTATCGTGCATGGTATCCCAGTAGGTAGGGATGGTCTTCTGTATCTCATCTCTTGGTAGCAATGGTGCGGTATCTGCTGTCATCTTGGCTTTGACACCGGCCCAGTTATTAGGGACAATAGAGGTGACATTAGGGGTGTTACCGCACTCCACTTCATCGACGAAGTGATCGGAATCATTAATCTCGTTAGGTATATCCCAGTGGATGGTGACAAACGACACTGCACGCTCCAGATATATGGTATGAATATCCTCCGCGGTGCCATCGGCTGTCTCGCTACCTTTAATACCATCCCCGGCTTCGTTACGCACCACTTTGTGGAGACGTGCGTACATAGGGAGGTAAGAAGGCTCAAAGACCCCGCCATAGAATGACCCTACGCCACTGAAGGTATAGTTGGTCTCACTATTAAGGTACTTTGAAATCTGCCCTTTCATCTCGTCATTAAAAATGCACCACGACCGTGATGTGATGAGGTAAGGGTTCTCTAAAGAGAGGTTGACAAACTTATGAGAGTTGGCATTTATTCCTGTTACGGTCTTAGAGTTAGCTAAGAAAGTGAGGATGCCGCTTTTGGGTAAACGATAAAAGGTAATGGTAATCTTATCCGGTATGTTTTTGCCATTCGATGGGTTGGTATTCAATCCAAAGTTATTGAATTTATTGGGGTCGGTGATATCCAGTACCGTACCCTCGACCTTATAATCCTCCGGTTTCAGTTCGGGTATATTGATATTACGCACCCAGTCGGCTTTGTAGAAGTCTAAGCCACCTCGCACGAAGCTATCGTAATCAGCATCGCCCGAGCTGTAATTCTCGTAGTCTTTTGTATTGACAGATGCTCTTGCTCTTGCTGTATCATCGTAGCTACCATCATAGCTACCCAATGCCCCTCTTAGGTTGCCCTTGATAGGAGTATTTACCAATAACTCAAGGGTGATAGGCTTGTCGAGAGCGTAGGTCGTCTCGTCGCCCTTCTCAGTGATCTGAGGATCGGGATTGGGTTCAATGCCACGCTCAGCTCTATTATTGCAGGAGAATAGTAGTGCAGAGCAGAGGATGCTTGCACAAATATTCCGTATCATATTTATCTCTTTCATCGCTATCGGATATTAATTAAGCGGATTCTCTATACCTGGTTCTGTGGGGTCTATCTCTATGTCTTGGTCTACCCTTATCCATGGAAGTACTTTGACACCATCTTCAAGGATGATCCTACGACCATCCAGTGTCGCCTTGATCTCGTACACGGTATTACGTCTTATGATAAAGGCTTCGGAATTAGGTGTACCTGTGATAATGGTGCTGATAGGTAGCTTGAAGTAGGTCATGGCTTTATCTGCAGGGTTGGCGACTGAGATAGGCTTATTTGAGCCATTGAAACCTACAAGTAGGTAGGGCATATCTTTCTCTTCTGCTCCCTGGATATCCATAGGGAAGAGGTAGAGACTATATCTCATCGTAGCACCGTTTAGGGATACTTGTGGAGCCTGTTGATAGACTTTGGCGAACCTAAATCCGCTTGCCGTGGGGTGGGCTTCGCCTTTATAGGTATCCTCAGGGTCAAAGGAGGTCGCGAGCAATTGGGTCGCCGCGTTGCGATAGTTGGTGATAGCATCAAAAGGTGCTACGACGGTACTATATAGGCGAGCGGTACTTTTCATATTGTCACCGGTAGCTGTAAATTCACCTTTGTGAGGTAATGCTACATAATGATTGGCAAGTAAGGTGTTGGTGACCATGTCTACATAGAGACCTTTGGTGCGACGGCTATCTGCACCGCCATCGGTATATTCGCGACTATCACTTGCGAATACTGCATTGCCATCGTTGTGGTATTCGGTGAGGGCTTCGTTGGCTGTGGTGAGGTAGAAGTCTACCCTTGCCATCACCCGCTCTATCTTTATCTCCGGTACTACTTGCGTAGGTGTGCCATCCTCGTTGCCGTCTTTGATCTCCAGCATTGCCTGACCTACCATTGGGATAATAAAGGGTTCGTCGCTACCTGTGTGAGCCGTGAGTGACGTAGCAAGGTCGTGCGAGCTATATATCCGTGGGGTATTAGTGGCACTGAATGCTTGGTAAGCCTCCTCCGGCTTACGTATGCTTGGTGCAACCGCAGCCAGAGTATTGGGGTCAATACCTTTGGCTTTGAGGAGTGCTGGTCGGTCATTAGCGAGGAGGATAAAACGGTAAGTACCCTTTGCCAACTTTAAGTCAAATGTGAGCTGACTGCCGTTTCTGCCAAATGTTTTCACCTCGAGACCATCGAATGCAGTAGGCATCCCCTCGGTCAATGTGACATCGTGGTAAAAAATAGTCTTGATAAGTTTGTCGTACTTATATACGTAGAGCATCACGTGATCTATCCTCTCCTCATACGCCTCGGGTGTGATCACCTCAGGCGTAAATGGGGTATCGGGGTTGCTTGAGTCCTTACCCGGGGTGACGTCGGCTCTCAGTCTCGATCTATTAGGTATTATCTGAGCTGAGATGCGAATAAGGTGTGCATCGTCATCGCCTTGGGGTAGGGTACACTCTCTTTCGCCATCGTAAATGCACCCAGATAAGAGGAGCATCGCCCCTAAGATCCATAATGTATATTTCATTATTTGCTTCATGATCAATTACCTAAGTCTATTTTACGATATACTACATTCCATTGATTAATCGTCACAGATACCCCCATATTTGTAATGGCACCAAGCTTAATGCTGATGTTGTATGTGTGGGTACAATCTAAATAATTTGCGGGTGGCACTTCGCCCTGATCCGCACCCTCGTTAAAGATAAGTTCCTCTACAATATTCCGATTGAATACCTCACGTCCGGCGGTCTTGTCGAAGATGACGAGGCGAGCATTTCTGCCCTTAGCTATCTTCATGATATCGAAGTGAGCTTGATAGGTATCGACCCGCATCTCTTCAAGTGGCAAGTACCGGAAGCGAGTATCAGGAGCGAAGCTCGCGTCTAAGAAGTATTTGCTATTTTCGTCCTCGATGTATGAGGTGTACTCGTGGTCGGACAACATTTCGTCTACAAATAGGTTGATCCTATTATTGACCTGTAATAGGTTGATAAGGATGTCGTCATAAAACGTTCCCTCTTTGCTCCTATCCTTTTGAATGAGCTTAGCCTCTCCCTCGTAAAGAGTAGGGATCTGCCGGTTAAAGGTCTCGGCTTGACGCTTGAGGGCTACCTGCATATCCTTAAACTTCGTTTCGCCTACTTTAAAAGCGGAGAAGTCGTAAGCCGTGAGGTCGCTTCCTGCCCATGCGTAAAAGCGAGTCTCGCCTACATGATAGTAATCAGTCTCGATTCTGAAGTCCTTGGAGAGGGCTACCTTATCGGCATTATAGCTACCTAAAAGGGTGCCATCTTCGCTAAAAGCAAAAAGGCGTATCTGCTTAACGGCATCGGGATATTGTGCCTGCAACTCGCAGGGTGTCTTGCTATAAAAGCCTATGTTTACCCCTTGAGGACAATCACTAAGGTCATCGTACATTAGCTTATTGCACGAGGGGAGCAGAAGCAATGTAGCAATTGCCCATCCTATATACTGTAGTTGTCTTTTCATCATCTTATATCTTTATTAGGCATTGGTTTGGAGTGCCTTTTATCTTAATATTGCAAAATATAGCTCTTAGTCACCTTATTCCATCCTAATACTTTACCTGTAATCTGCATGGTATATTCGTAAGGCTCCACTGGGATTTGTGGGTCTGTAGGTGGCTCGAATGGGTTGTCTTCGGGCATTGGAATATTAGGATCGTCAGGGTCGACAGGGTCATAATTACGCCCTAAGCCTGAGATATAGTCGATACGGATATCGTAGATGTTATTCCGTCGAGTATCGCAATAGTTGATGAAGTTTTTAGTGATATTCTTCTGAGCGTTGATGGGGAGTAGGTAGACCATCTTGCCGTTTTCGTACTTCCTAAGATTCTTAGGGAAGCCTTTGTAATAGAGGTAAGCAGCCTCAGGAGTATCGAATATCTCGCCATCGTCCATACACATATAAAACGTCTTGGGTTGGTCGATCACTTCGTAAATGTATGCGGCACCATCAAGTCCCGGGTATGTGCCTAACCATAAATGATCTTTGTATTTGGGTTTGGCTCTATTGGCATTGTACCAAGCACTTGGTACGGGGACCATTGATCTGCGAGTGTCGGTACCTGTACCCCACGTTCCCTCTTCTATGCCGTTGCCGTCGGCGGTACGCTTCCAACCTTTTATGGTCGCAAACTGGACGTAAACCTTGGCATAGGCGATACGGTTGTACTTGATCTCACCTTTCTTACTGCCTACATTCTCGCCTCCAAACATTGAGTTTTCGAAGAAGTAGAACCCTGTATTGATAGATGTGGGTTCTGCCTCTGCGTCGACAACGTTTTGAGGATTACGATAGTAGCCATTGAGGATATATTCGTCGGTACCTGCCACTTTATCCGATACCCTTTGTAGGAATGGGTGTCCATCTTTTGGGTTCCAATTTGTGGCGACTGTCTTAGTATCGATGACCGATTTAAAGCCTTTGTAAATGGCTTTATTCGCTGTCGGGTCAAGGGTACGTGAGCCTGCTTCGTTGGTGAAAAGGTAGATCTCGCGAGCTGAGCCTGCCATGGAAAAAGTCATCGGAGAGATGAGAGTCCCGGCAGGGAGCTCCATACTTAGCCCTGCCTTTTGTGTGATCTGCACCTTGCTGACAAGTCGCTCAACGTTGAAGCTGTAATTATTTTTGGCACCGCTTTTGACCTCATCTTCGGTAGCCGTGATGTCGATACTTTTGGTATTCTCAGGGCTATCTACGACGGTCGTCATCAATAAGGCTGTGTTGTCATTGGTCACCTTTAGGAGATCCGTCAGAGGCACGGTCTTTGTCTTTAGATAGTCAGAAATCTCTAATCTGTAGGGGTTGTTAAGGAGAAATGAAAGCTTGAGCTCGGTCATGCCTTCAGAGGGGGTCAGGGTGATAAGATCCGACTCATAGACGCCACTCTTTTCGTGTAGAGGGAGCCACCAACCAGGCATATCGTTAAAGAATAGGTAGCCTTTGCCGTCGAGGACTGCCTGCTCAATGTCCGTGCCTGCTACGTCTTTTTGACCATTCGTAATGGCACCTTTAAGGGTGCTATTATCATTATTAAAGCCTACGGTTACCCCAATGTAGGCTTTCTCTGAACCTTGATGAACGTTGGCGGGCGACTCATTCTTGTCGCAACTCATCAGCGATAGCATGAGTGTTGTTGCCGCTATCAGGCTCATCCGAGTATTGTTATGAAAACATCGTCTCATTGTATGTCTTAGTTACTAAACGCTAAACTTCTAAATCTTTTTGCCTACCTATTGTTTAAGGAGCAGGTACATAATGTTAATCTTTTCTTTCCCTCATGCGTGGGTAGGGGAGCGGTCAAGCTCCTCTACCCTATGCCTAAAGAGTATTACCTCTTATAGGACTTTTGACTTCGTCAGCTACCTATTATTCGCTGATAAGACCGGTTGTACGGTAAACAAGATTCCACTTAAGGATCTTAGCTTGTACTTTGATGTTGGTCTTGTCTTTGTTAATTGGGTGATCCTCTGGTTTCTTTGGCTCATCAGGGTTATCTTCTGGATCTGGTTTTGGAGCGTTAGGATCGGTTGGATCTTGTGGGTCATAGTTGTCACCAAGACCTAAGATTTCGTTAACGAGTAGAGAGTAGATGTTGTTACGGCGAGTATCAGTTTGGATGTATTTTTTATCCTTGATCTGACCATTAGCAGGAGTCTGCCATAGCATCTTACCGGCTACGTAAACAAAAGTAGTAGTTTCATTGTCAAGACGAGCTGCCTCTGGATCAGTGTAAAGCTTAAGAGTAGTTTTACCTAAGAAGAAAGTACCGGCTTTGATGTGCATAGTTAGCTTGTAACCGGTAGTTTCGTCACCTGTTAGATCAGCACCAATACGAGTCTTGTCTTCAGATGTCAGACTATTTACCCATTCCTTGGTTACGTCTACAGTAACATCACGGTCGTTCTTGATGTCATCAAAAGTTGCAGCCTCAACACCCTTCTTGTCAGCCTTTGCTTTCCAAAGGTTTGCAGATGGTGAGAAGTTAGCATATACCTTTACCTGAGCGATATCAGAGTAGTCGGCAGCGTTGTTACAGCTATTCTCAAGGAAGTAGATACCATTCTTATCTGAGTTAGAAGCCTTGAAGTTGGTCTCGCCTTCAGCAAGAGGAAGAGAATTCAACTTGGTAAAGTTAACGTCAGCACTTGCCTCAGTTGGGAAAAGGGTAACAAGGCTGAGGTCAGAAACCTTTTGTACGTCACGACGAACGTCAAATACCTTTTGATCGGCAACAGTCTTGAAAGTAGAAGCTGCTAAACCATGGATAGCAGACTCGTAGTTGTTATACTTTTGAGATGTTGGGTCAACAGTACGATCACCTGCTTTGTCAGCAAATAGATAAAGGTTCTTTGCACTACCTGCTAAAGCATAACGATAGTTAGCGAAAGTACCCTCATACTTAGCAACACCGGCATTTGCATCCCTTGGACCCTTAGTGATGTTGTTGATCGTTACATCAGTAGCCTTTTGTACCTGTACTTTAGATACAACACGCTCTACGGTGTAAGGGAATAGGTTGTTGTCAGCAGCTACCTCTTCAGCCTTTACGTTTTCCTTAATCTCAATAGCTTCATTTGACTTAGAAGACATAGTGAAGCCGGCATCTTTTGCAAGAGTAGATAGCTTGTCAATGCCTACAGTAAGATCAGCCTTTTGGTCATTAGCAGTAAGACCCGTGTAGTTTACGATAAGAGCTGATTGAATACCTGCACCCATAGTGCCGGTGTATTCGAAAACCGGACTTTCGTAAGCCTTAGATTCCTCAGCACCGGTTGCAGTGAAACCGGCAACATTAGTTAAGGTCTTGTCAAATGTATTACCGGCTGCGAAGAAAAGAGCTTGTGCTACTTTAGACTCCTCAGTAGTACCCTCTGCGTTATCCTGACCATCAGTTACGGCACGTAGGTTCTCAGAGAAAACAAGCTTTGCATTAGTCTTGCCCTCGGTAGCGGGTGTGTTACCGCCTTTTTCTTGATTACAAGCAGCGAAGCCAAAAGCTACGACGCCTGTCAAAAGAAGAGTTGATAATTTCTTCATGGTTTAAAACGTTTAAATGTGAAAAAATATTTGTTATATACTATTACTTATTATTGTCTTGAAAGAGTTCGGGGTGAGCTTTGGCAAAATCAAATAGAGCGTTAAACTCATTGAGATTGTGCCGGGCATTGGGGTCACCGGCCTCAATGGCTTTGTGGAATAGCTCCTCAGCCTTGACAGTCTCTCCCTGAAGTGCGTATGAGATAGCGAGGTTATTCCAAGCCCTTGGGTCTTGGGATAGCTTCTTAAGTTTTTCGGTAGCACTTGATATGCGACCGTTCTCTAAGTCGGTGGCACTTGCATTAATCAGCACTACCGGGTCATTGGGGTAGATGGTGGCAATGGTCTCAAATACTTTCTTAAACTCGTCGCTCTCCACGCCGTACGAATTGGCTACTAAGTAAGTCTCATTGAGGCTTAATAGTTTAGGATTGGTCTTTAGGATCTGCTTAGCCTCCTCAATATCAAAAGGTCTGACGACGTATGAGAAGCCATAGACGGTACGCCTTACCTTGGTGTATATTTGATGAAGTAACTTCTGATAGGTAGTGCCACCATTGAGGGCTTTAAGTGGGATGTCACGCTCGTCCTTGCCATCGACGGTTGCGATGATCTCAAGCACAGCCTTTTTCTCTTCAGGGGTAAGGACGGTGGTGTCTTCCTCTATGAGACGCTTCGTTTCGTCCCAATCCTCGCCCTCGCCTGAGACGATCAATTGGCTTCTATTTAACCCGTGACGGCTGATAAGGTAGTCAGCGAAGCCATTGGAGCGCCTCTCAGATAGTGCCTTATTGTAGGCTACGGTAGCTTCGGGTGATGCGTATCCCTTAACCCAAATATCACTGACGGTGAGGTCGGGGTTATTGAGGATCTTAGCCACTTTATTATTAACGTCCTCAAGGACGGCAGGGTTACCCATATATTGAGGGTCGATATTTGACTTGTCTACCCTATAGGATATGGTAGCCACATACTGATCCTCCCTATTTTTGATAGGCTCCACTTCAGGCTCGATGTATCCGGCTTTGTACTTAGGTGTAAAGGTCAATTCCTTAGTCAGGACTTCCTCACCGGTGCCTTTGTTGCATTCGGCACACCCATAAAGCTGTCCCCTGATGATCAGGGTAGACTTACGCATCCACTCCTCAAGAGGTATGGTCACCATGTAGTGAATGACCTGCTGTTTGCCTCTCTTGCGTATGGTGGTGCTGATGGGGTTCAGCTTAGTATAATCCCTCTCGTTACCGAGCATTGCCTCGCGCTCCATTACGGTGGCACGCGTGCTGCCTGCTATAAACGCAGGTTGTAGGGTCTTGACGTCGTCTGTCTTATTACCTTTAAGTTCGGGTGTAATGACGAGGAGGTCGTTAGTGCTTAGTGAGAGACCATCGATAACGATATCGCTCACTACGGTATAGCTTCCTTTGAGAATATAAGCATTGCTATTCTCGAAAGATATTTGCCCTAATTTATCCATCTGTGCTTGTGCAGATAGTACAGGAAGAGCAAAGAGTATCAGTAAATATATGAGGATATTCTTTTTCATACGCGACGCTTATTTAATGATGTAGACAAGGGAGAGGGTGGCACGTGTTACGCCGAAGTAGTCGTAAACGCCCTCGTTTTGGAATGCACCACAAGTGACGCAATCGTACTTACGGTAGTGGGTACGTGCCCAGCCACCGCCGATACTTACCTCAATATTCCATCTGGGTGATAGTACCCACTGGTGACCGATACTGGCACCGGCACCATAGAAAAATCCCTCGTAGCGGTGGTCCTTAAACTTAGCGAGGCGTCCGACAGGGATATTAAAACCGCCTGCATTCACCTGACCACCGTGGGCATGTACACCTACAAAGGCACCATTAAATACCTCACAAAACCAGTACCTCATCTCGGGCTGTACAATCCAGTGTTTCATCTTCATATTGTCCCGGAATGTCCAAAGATTGAAACCGCCACCGAGGTCAGCCGTCCAGTGTTCGCCTGTCTTTATCTCCAGGCTTGCATTAGGCGAACCTAATACTGCCCAGTGAGCGATATTGGTTTTCAAAGCTACTTTCTGAGCCCGGCACACATTGGTACCGAGCATCGAAAGCATTATGAAACACCCTATTAGTGTTATAAAAGACTTTTTTGTCATATCAGCACAACTGTTATAATAGTCATAGTAGGCAATCAGATGCCTTGTATATTACATTCTATCATATTTCAAAGAGGTTGCTCGTGTTATTAACCGGCCGTATTATCAATCGTATTAATAATTCACCTCCTTTCTACGAACAAAGGTACTCAATATTTGTAACAACAAAAATTGTATTTTGTGTCAAAGAAATGTAATTACTGACTAAAACCTATCAAGAATTACGATTTAATCAATGGAAAACGCACTTTCGGAATGTTTTTAGATACTATTGTTGGTAATTGTCAATATAGATAATAAAAGTTAATAAGTATGTCTTTTTTTTTTTTTTTTTTGAGCATAAATGATCAGAAGATAAATATCGATGCGGTAGGATCGCTATTTTTGGTGATATTAGGAGTGTTATCATGCTTTGCAATCTGCCGTATTATTTAGGGCTTTATGTCAGTCTGTCTGTTTTGCGAATCTTTTTCTGCACAGATGCTATTCCTGAGTGCTATGTTAAAGTAAGGTCCTTTTAGTGTTAATAATATATAATTAATTCCAATCCATTAGGGATATATTATACTTTCAATTTTGATATATGGAAAAGGCTTTTACCCATTTCTGTGGAATATTGTATTGTATTCGTGCGTTATGTAGTAATTATCTTTTGTTGTAAGAGTTTCTGCTTAACTATGTCCATCATTTTGTGTCTTTATTTTGCTAAGTGTCGTTGCATAAGAAATGGATATCAGGTATTAGTTATAGCGAATATAGGGTATTCGTCAGAACCAATATAGGGAATACGTCACGGCGAATACCAAGTATTCACCGTGATAGATTCGGAGTATCTTATTTTTTGTTTCGTAATGAGGGTTTTATGGCTTGTTATATTCCCTTTTGATATGTGGATTTTTTGTGCCGTCTACGTCTTGTATTTCGCGCTATATATATTATATGTGTATATGGGTGTTTGGGGGGGGCTTTTTGTGTGTGGATTGTTTGATAAAGTTGAGTGACCATACTACGCTCTTTGTCCTTATCTCCTATCTCACTACCTCCTTGTCTCAGTATATTATGCTATGTGAAAGGTTATTACGTGCCTTTTAGTATTGATTATTCGTTTTAAGGTTACATATATTTCTATTTGATGTGTTCTACTTCAGCTTGATTTTTTTGTTTGATTTCTCTATTTCTATCATTTGTTTAATGTGCTATTAATCACCGAAGTATGCAAGGCTATTCGTCACTTTTGTGGTAAAAGAAGAGGAGTTTATAGGCGTTGGATCTCTATATTTGCGACATAGGGGAGCGGAATAATCCGTTGATTGGGTACTTATCAAAAAAGGAAGCGGGTTAGGACAACGCTCGTGGCATTGCCCTAACCCGCAAAAAGATGTGTGTACTATCTCGGATTACTTCTCCTCGGTATAAGGAGCGTCGAGATTGAATTCGCTACGAAGCTTGTACTTGAAGTACCTTCTCTTAGCATCCTCTTGGGCTACTGCAAATAGCTCTTCGGCTTGCTGTGGATACTTCTTAGCAAGTGAATTGTATCGTACCTCGCCCATTAGGAAGTCGTGGAACTTGCTCCAGTCCGGTTGCTTAGAGTCGAGGCTGAATGGGTTCTCACCCTTCTCAATGAGTTCGGGATTATACCTCCATAGGTGCCAGTAACCGCACTCAACTGCAAGCTCTTCCTCTTTCTGGCTCTTACCCATACCTGCCTTAAGTCCGTGTTCAATACATGGAGCGTAAGCGATAACAATGGATGGTCCGTCGTAGGCTTCAGCCTCGCGGATAGCCTTGAGGGTCTGTGCGTGGTTTGCACCCATAGCCACCTGAGCCACGTAGATATAGCCGTAGGTCGTCATCATCAAGCCGAGGTCTTTTTTGCGAATACGCTTACCTGAAGCGGCGAACTTGGCGATGGCTCCTGTAGGTGTACTCTTGGAGCTTTGCCCGCCCGTATTGGAGTAAACCTCGGTATCAAGGACAAGGATATTGACGTTTTCGCCGGTAGCAAGTACGTGATCAACACCACCGAAGCCGATATCGTAAGCCCATCCATCACCACCAAGGATCCATTGTGAGCGCTTAACGAAGTAATTGGATAGTGCCTCAAGGGTGCAAACATTTTTGTGCTTGCTCTCTTTTAGAAGTGGCAATATCTTATTGGCTGTTTCGCGACTCTTAGCGGAGTCCTCACGGTTATCATACCACTCGCGGAGTAGCTCTACATCGATAGGAGCTTCCTCTTTACCCTCAATCATCTCTCCTACATAGCGTGCGAGGCGATCACGGAGCTTATTAGCGGCGATATGCAGACCGAAACCAAACTCGGCGTTATCCTCAAATAGAGAGTTTGCCCAAGCCGGACCTTGCCCCAAAGCATTTGTGGTGTAAGGGGTACTTGGTGAGGATGCTGAGTAGATAGAGGAGCAACCGGTAGCATTGGCGACCATCTGGCGAGAACCAAATAGCTGGCTGAGAAGCTTGACGTATGGCGTCTCTCCACAGCCGGAGCAAGAACCGCTAAACTCAAATAGTGGTTGAGCAAATTGCGAATTCTTGACATTTGAGTAGATGTCTACGAGGTGTGACTTATTGGTTACCTTATTATATGAGTAATCCCATAGTGGTTGCAGCTCGAGCTGAGATGAGATTGGTTTCATCTCAAGAGCCTTACCATTTTTATTCCCGGGGCAGATATCGGCACAGTTGCCACAGCCCATACAATCCATTACATCTACCTGTATGCGGAACTGAAGGTCGGCAAATGGCTTACCGATAGCCTTTAGAGTGTCGTAGCCCTTAGGAGCGTTAGCTACCTCTTTTTCGTCAAGAAGGAATGGACGGATGGTAGCGTGAGGGCAGACGAATGCACATTGGTTACACTGGATACAGTTTTCTATGTGCCACTCCGGTACCATTGCGGCAACACCGCGTTTCTCAGAGTTGCTGGTGCCGTTTTCCCAAGTGCCATCCTCGATACCCTTGAAAGCAGAGACTGGCAGACTGTAGCCCTGACGAGCGTTAATAACGCGAACGATGTCCCTTACAAACGGGGTATCCTCTGGGTGTGCTACGGCTTCATCGTCTGGCAGATTTGCCCACTCAGGCTTAACGGGTACCTTGACTAAAAGTTCGCCACCCTTGTCTACAGCCTGATAGTTTTTATTGACAACAGCGTCGCCTTTGTGTCCGTAGCTCTTTAGGATGAATTTCTTCATCTGCTCTACGGCTAATTCGTAAGGAATGACACCGGTGATCTTAAAGAAGGCTGACTGAAGGATGGTATTGGTGCGGTTGCCTAAGCCAATCTCCTGAGCGATCTTTGTAGCATTGATCATGTAGAAGTTGATATCATTCTCAGCGAAATACCGCTTCATCTTATTAGGAAGATGCTTCTCTACTTCATCAATATCCCAAATACTATTGAGGAGGAATGTGCCACCACGGCGTAACCCCTTAGTAAGGTCGTACATACGGAGATAGGCAGGTACGTGGCACGCAAGGAAATGTGGCTGATTGACATAGTAGGTACTGCGGATACGTTTGTCCCCGAAACGGAGGTGGCTACAAGTGAATCCACCGGACTTCTTAGAGTCGTATTGGAAGTAAGCTTGTACCCATTTAGAGGTGTTCTCACCAATAATCTTGATGGAGTTTTTATTGGCACCCACTGTACCATCACTACCTAATCCGTAGAACATACATTCGTATGCCCCATTGTCTAAGTCAGGATCTGGTACTGCCGGAAGTGAGGTAAAAGTAACGTCGTCTACAATACCTACGGTGAAGTGATCTTTAGGTTGTGGCAACTCAAGGTTGTTAAATACGGAGACGATTTGTCCTGGAGTGGTGTCGTGGCTGGATAGCCCATAGCGTCCGCCAACTACCAATGGTGCGTTGTCTGTGCCGTAAAGTGCATTCTTAACATCGGCATATAGAGGCTCGCTAACAGACCCCATCTCCTTTGTCCTATCAAGCACTGCGATACGCTTAACGGTCTTAGGAAGTGCACCTAAGAAGTGCTTAACTGAGAACGGACGATATAAGTGGACGGTCATCATACCCACTTTCTTGCCTTGACTATTTATGAGATCCACAACGTCTTTTGCCATCTTTGTGACTGACCCCATAGCGATGATCACGTTCTCGGCATCGTCGGCACCATAGTAGTCGAATAGGTGGTATTGGCGACCCGTGATTTTTGCAATCTCATCCATGTAGTGCTGTACTGTCTCAGGCACAGTGGTGTAGAAAGAATTGCTCGCTTCACGAGCTTGGAAGAAGACATCATCATTCTGAGCCGTACCTCTTGTCACAGGGTTTTCAGGCGAAAGTGCCCTCTTGCGGAATGCGTAAAGAGCCTCTTGGTCTACTAATGGCTTAAGATCTTCCATCTGCATTTCCTCGATCTTCTGTATCTCGTGTGAGGTACGGAACCCATCGAAGAAGTGTATAAATGGTACCCTTGTCTTGATAGCAGTGAGGTGTGCTACGGCAGCTAAGTCCATCACTTCTTGCACTGAGGCTGTAGAGAGCTGAGCAAAACCCAGACCGCGAGCCGACATTACATCTTGGTGGTCACCCAAAATGGAAAGAGCGTGTGACGCAACGGTACGAGCAGCTACGTGGAAAACACCAGGAAGAAGCTCCCCAGCGATCTTGTACATATTAGGCAACATGAGGAGAAGACCTTGCGATGCTGTGAATGTACTTGTTAGGGCACCAGCTTGCAAGGCTCCGTGGACAGCACCGGCGGCACCTGCCTCACTCTGCATCTCTTGTACCCTCACCGGTTCGCCGAAGATATTCAAACGACCTTCAGCACTCCAGCTATCAATGTGCTCTGCCATTGTGGTAGATGGTGTGATGGGGTAGATAGCTGCCACCTCGCTAAACATATATGCGATATGAGCGGCTGCCTGATTACCATCACAGGAAATAAATTTCTTTTCTTTTGCCATGTTAGTTTCCAATGAATATGGTTGTGTAAAATGTTATTCTTTCAAGTCCTATAAGTCAATATAAAAAGCCAAATAACCAAAGTGGAATATTTCCATTTTGCGGCTTCAAGATATCCGAAAGGATATGAATCGTTTCGGGAGAAGTGGGGCGTCTTTTATCGCCTTTTCCGAAGTATCGTAAGGGGTATTTATGGTCGACAAGGAAGTCAACGCCCCGTGTCTCTGATAGATTAACCGTAAGCCCTGCATCCTGCAAAGCGGAGAGTAAAAACGTGCGATTGACTTGCGAAGTACTGGGCCCATCGCCCGAGATATAAGATAGCTCGTTAGTGTCATTAAGGTAAATCTTCCCGGGTTTTCGGGGAAAATCCTCGCCCTCCTTATATACTAAGCGGATAAGTCGTGCGTCAGAGAGGTACTTCAGATAGTTCATTACTGTCGCACGGCTTACGGATATATCATTACTCAAAGCCGAGACATTTGTGAAATCATTCTGCTGAATCCCCACCAAATATAGTAGCTGTCTCAACTTGCATAAATACGTAGGAGCTACCTGACGAATATATATTAGGTCGACTTCTAATAGCATATTCATATTCTTAACCAACAGCTCCCTAAAATGGGCATCGTCAGTACAGGGAGGGTAATAGCCACACCGAAGATAATCTTCAAAAGCCCCCAAGATATCCACTTTAGTAGCAATGCTCTTGCAGTGAGCCTCACTCCGCGAAAGCAAATCCTTAATGGTAATAGGGGAGAATTCCTGGTGGTAGCGACAATTAAGGTACTCTCTAAAAGAGAAGCCATACAAGTCGTAAATCGTAATTAACTCTCCTATACTTGGATAATCATCCTCTAACGTCATAACACTCGATGCTGTAAAGATGACCCGAAGCTCCGGAAACGCCATGTGGCATTTCTCTAAGTCGATGCACCAATTAGGGTACTTAAAGACCTGATCTAATAGCAATACCTTCACACCATTTGACCATGCTTCATTCGCAAAGTCAAACAAGCTATTATGAGCGAAGTAAAAATGATTAAGATTGACATAAAGTACCTTCTCAAGGGGCAATTGGGTTGCGATTTCATGCCCCACCCGAAGCAATTCGTATGTCTTGCCGATACCTCGAGTACCACGAATACACACGTAAGGCGTCTTTATGTCTGAAATAGAAAAAGGACAGAGCCTATGAGACGCAACAGCATCTTTCGGAGATACGACCGATGTTGTTCCCTTACCTTCAATAAACTGACACATATCACTATGTAGAATACTGCTCATCCTTTTCTGCGATTTTGCAATGCAAAGATACATTTAATTCCCATATTTGCCAACTCCACATTACAGAAAAAGGTATTTAATAGATGAATTATCAGGTACATAAAGAGGTTATCCTGCCGAGAATTGACTCTACAAATATGTATAGTACTTTATATATCAGCTATATACATATTATGTATATGCCACTCCTACGTTTATAACTTCACTAAAAAAGTTTGACGAATTGTGTTTTTCATTATCCAACATAGGAAGTTGGTGTCAATAATGTCTTTTATGAAAGAGTATAAAAAAAGCGTGGTATAAATGGTTGTTTATCCACGCACATCGCCAATAATCTTTTTGGTTTGTGATCGGGATGGGA
>CAKRMU010000010.1 GCA_934364985.1 uncultured Porphyromonas sp.
TATTTGTCTCGACTAATATAGGGTATCCACTTTTTCATATATTTAAGTGGTGTTTTCATTTCCCCTTTTGCCCAATGGGGCACTCCATTACTCCTATTTGTCTATCCTAAATGCTCCTTCACATTGTTGGTGTCTGTGTTGACAAAAAAATGTGTACATTTGTATGGTTGTTTAGGCGTTAAGCTATTACTGAAACTCTGCTAAATGCCTGAAATAGATGTGATATTTAGGATATTAGATAGTGTATAATGAAACAAGTTGATGTACTCCTCGGGCTCCAGTGGGGTGATGAAGGCAAAGGAAAAGTTGTGGATGTCTTAACGCCAAAGTATGACTATGTGGCTCGCTTTCAGGGCGGACCAAATGCTGGGCATACGTTGGAATTTGAAGGCAAAAAGTTCGTCCTTCGCTCCGTGCCATCTGGTGTATTTCAGGGTAATAAGATCAATGTCATAGGTAATGGAGTAGTACTTAATCCATTGCTTTTTGCCGAAGAAGCAAAAGCCTTAGAGGAGAGTGGAGTGGATCTGAAGTCCAGACTATTGATTTCGCGTAAGGCTCATCTAATTCTCCCTACGCACCGCGTTTTAGACGCTGCAAATGAGGCCGCTAAGGGTGATAAAAAAGTGGGCACGACCGGTAAAGGTATTGGTCCAACGTACACCGATAAAGTCAGTAGAAATGGTTTGAGGATAGGGGATTTGGAGCACCCCGATTTTATGCAACGCTTTGACGTCGCTAAGCAAAGGCACATAGCTATGATCAAGGGTTTAGGCTTCTCTATTGAAGAGCTGTTTCCTGATTATGGTGAGATGGAGGCTGAGTGGCTTTCATCGCTTGACTACCTGAAAGCTTATCAATTTGTAAATGGCGAATTTGTTATCAACCATGCTCTATCCGACGACAAAAGCGTTTTAGCAGAGGGAGCTCAAGGCTCGTTATTGGATATCGATTACGGCTCATACCCCTTTGTTACCTCATCAAATACCATAAGTGCCGGTACTTGTGTGGGGCTTGGTGTAGCACCACATCGTATAGGTAAGGTGTATGGTATCTTTAAGGCCTACTGTACGAGAGTGGGGTCAGGACCTTTCCCTACCGAGTTATTCGACGAAGTGGGCGATACTATGTGCAAGGTGGGACACGAGTTCGGGGCTGTCACAGGGCGTCAACGCCGTTGTGGTTGGATAGACCTTGTTGCCCTTAAGTATACCATTATGCTAAGTGGCGTCACGGATCTCATCATGATGAAAAGTGATGTTTTGGACGGCTTTGACGAGGTTAAGGCGTGCGTTGCTTATAGCGTCAATGGCACAGAAACCAGAGAGATGCCTTTCGAGCTCAATGACTCCGTCAAACCTTGCTATAAAACCCTTAAGGGATGGAAGGAAGATATGACCACGATGACTTCGGAGGATCAATTCTCTACTGAATTTAGAGACTATATGTCGTTTATTGAGGAGTATCTCGGTGTGCCTATCCGAATCGTTTCCGTTGGTCCCGATAGAGCTCAGACAATCGTTAGGAATAATCATTAAGAAAGTATTATGAATTTTGGTTTTCCCCCAGCATATTTGCTGATGTTTGCAGTGATGATCGTGGGTTTGTTTGTCCAAATGAATCTGCAATCTAAGTTCAAAAAATACTCTAAGATACGCCTTGATAGCGGACTTACAGGTAGGGAAGTGGCAGAGCGAATGCTTCGTGAAAATGGTATCACAGATGTGCGTGTGACGTCCACAAGCGGTAGACTGACAGATCATTATAATCCTGCTGATAAGACCATTAACTTGAGCGAGTCTGTGTACGACTCTAATAGCGTGATGGCAGCCGCAGTGGCAGCACACGAGACAGGACACGCACTTCAGCATGCTTTGGGGTACGCACCTCTGAAGATGCGATCCGCACTTGTGCCGGTCGTCCAATTTTCATCTAATATAGTCAATATCGTAC
The DNA here is from genome assembly GCA_934364985.1 of uncultured Porphyromonas sp. GTDB lineage: Bacteria > Bacteroidota > Bacteroidia > Bacteroidales > Porphyromonadaceae > Porphyromonas_A. The sequence goes on from CAKRMU010000010.1 coordinate 1,954, forward strand.
TTGTTGTGGGAATAATCCTCGTTGAGTCCTTCCCGCAGGTATTGCTCGCAGGTATCATTCTCTTTGCTGTAACGACGCTCTTTAGTATTATGACCCTGCCTGTGGAGTGGAATGCGAGTCAGAGAGCACTGGCTTGGCTCGAACAAAGTCGTATCACGAGCTACGAGCAGCAACCTATGGCATCATCCGCTTTGAGGGCGGCAGCCTATACATATTTTGCCGCCGCCATCGGTTCGATCGCAACACTCTTCTATTATATTACGATATACAGCCGAAGGTGAAATAATATGCCTTTACATTTGGGTATATAGATAAAATGTGTAAATTTGTGGAGTAGGAGCGATGGAGTGTGCTTTTCGCCATCCCACTTCTCCTATTTAATGAGATAATAATTTATACAATATACTAAGACTGAATAACTTATGGAACAAAAGAAAACGGATAGAGCAAATCTGGAACGAGGGAAAGGTCTCTTTTTCTTGATGGGCTTAGTCATGGCCTTAGCAGTTGTCTTCGTTGCCTTTGAATGGGGTAATAAAGATATTAAAGTAGAGGACGTATCGACTGACTTTGTCCTTGAGGAGATAGAGGATATCCAGATAACACCTCCGGAAGAGGAGCAATTACCTCCAGAGCCAGAGATAGAAACCCCTGTGGATGTAGAGAATCTACAGATCGTTGAGGATGATGTAGAGGTAGCAGATGTCGAGATAGCTTCTGTTGACGATGCCACTAATAAGCTACAGCAGACATTTACTCCTCCTGCCCCCACACAGCGCAGTAGGGAAGAGGTCGCTGACGATCATATCTTTGAGTACCTCGAGGAAATGCCTGAATTTCCAGGCGGTCAAGCAGCTTTGATGAAGTGGCTATCTAAAAATATCGAATACCCACCAATTGCAGCTGAGAATGGTATCAAAGGTCGTGTGACGGTCTCATTCGTTGTGGAGCCTGACGGTTCGGTATCTAATGTCACAGTAGTACGTGGTGTGGATCCACACCTTGATAAGGAGGCTTTACGTGTCGTTTCAAAGATGCCTAAGTGGAAGCCTGGAATGCAGACTGGTAAGCCAGTGCGTGCAAGGTATCAACTACCTATACAATTTAGATTGCAGTAATATTAGCTTGTTTTCTTGCAAGTGTTTTAGAATTTGTGCATATTTGTGTAAAGTGTCCAGTAAGTTGATTACTGGACACTTTTTTTAGGTAATTAAAAAAGGTGTACCGATGATATTCCCATATCGGTACACCTTATATATAGTCTAATTGTTAGAAAAATTTTTAGAGCTTTACCTCGGCTATCTTTCTATCTTTAAGGATAAATCCAAGGACGTTATTCGTAAACTCCTTTGCCATTGCTACCCTTGCCTCCCTCGTTTGAGTGCCTACGTGAGGAGTCATAACTACATTCTCCATGTCATATAGATCGCCCAAAGGATTGTCGTTGTGCTCATACACATCTAAAGCAGCACCAGCTATCTTACCAGTTTTTAAGGCATCTACCAATGCTGCTTCATCCACTACTTTACCTCGCGAAGTATTTACGAGGATGGCTGTCGGTTTCATCATTCCAATGGTTGTAGCATTGATTAAGTGGTGTGAATCTTCGTTATAGGGCGTATGTAGAGAGATGATATCGCAGGTGTGGAATATCTCTTCTTTTGTCGCGTATGTTACTTGTTCTGCCTTCTCTTCCTCTGTACTGAGCTGATGCCTTTTGTAGTAATAAATATCCGCACCCATAGATTTTAAGATTCTACCAGTAGCACGTCCGATATTGCCATACCCGATAATACCTACCTTCTTTTGGAATATGTCTGTGCCTAAACCATCAGCTAATGACCCTTTTTTGCTTGACCTCTGGCGTCGCATTGTGCTATCCCAAATAGCAATACGACGAGTAAGCCCAAGAAGTAAGGCCACAGCTAATTCGGCAGTAGGCTGTATAACTGCTTGAGGGGTATTGGTAACGATTATTCCCTTACTCTGGGCATATGCTACGTCTATATTATTAAAGCCTACAGCGTAATTAGATATTAATTTCAGGTGAGGAAAGTAATCTATCACCTCACGCGTGATAGGAAGCGTAAACTCTGTGCCTAATATCGTAGTATCTTTAGGTAAAGACCCCATATCGTTAGGGTCGAAACTTTTTCCCTCAGGAAGCGTTATCACATCAACATACTTTTCGAGTTCTTCAAAACCCGAAGATACTGTTGGATGAAATAAAAATAGTAGTTTTTCTTTTGCCATAATGTTATATTTTTAGGGTTGCTTTCGTGTCATCAGTACCACTTAGTCCCCTGATTGTAGCTTGGATGACTATTCTTGTGGTACTTCAAGTCTTGGAGTAGCTGGCTCTTAACTGCGATAGTGAAGTTGTATGACTTGTATACTCCCACTGGAATAAAACTGGCTGTCATGCTCCAACAGTGGAGGTCTCGTGTAATATTACATGTCATATTAGTGATCTGCTTCTCCTCAAAATTGTAATTGGCTGAGAAGTTAAATCGCCAGTTGCGAGTGGGTGAGAAATGTCCATTAAAGCTTAGGTCATGCCTCCATTTATACCCCCATTCCTTAATCTCTGGTCTAAACTCTCCCTGCCCAAGGGAAAGGTTATAATTGAAGCTAAAACTCCAATCCATTTTATTCTTGAGATAGCCATTGGTATCAAATTCTTCATTAGCAGCACTACTACCCCCCATCAGCGAACCATTGCCCTCTTTATCCTTATTAAAGTTATTGGGAGGTAGCCCTGGAGGAGCATTGTTATTGCTATTTGGTGGCGTCTCATCCTCTGAATTCTCACGTTTGTCTTTACTGAAAAGGGCAAGGAGTTTTTCGACTGACTGTGGGTTAAATGTATAAGAGAAAGAGGTACTGGTCCCCCTAAAATGTCCTATCCCTTTGCCATTAAGGATACGAAGTTTATCCACCCTATAAGGATTAATACGTCCATCATGCTCGTGATAATCCCACATATAAAGATCAAATGAACCTCCCAATCTCAAAGTAAAGGATTGGGAAAGCCGAAGAGAGATAGACGCAGATAAATCGCCCCATTGAAACGAATCTGCGGCCAGGTTATAGCTGGTCGAGAGATTAAGCGACTCAATAAGGCTTATCTTCTTAAATTCGGTAGAGTCTTTCTTGATTTTAGCCTCAACATTATTGGCTAATGACAGACCTATGCTTCCACTTTTTCCACGACCTGGGACACCGAATAACTGACCATCATAAAGCGAGCGATACTCCTCCACCTTTCTTCCATCTGTAGTAATGTACTGCAGATTTTCCCAATAACCCCACTTGGGATTACCAAAATCAGGCCGATAGTTTATCGAAATAGATGGCTCCATTCTGTGGCGAATCATATTCACCTTGTCGCCAAGGAAAGGAAGAGGTTTCCAGAAACCATAAACTGTCGTTGATAGAGATAGTGAGGCACTAAAATCGTAGACACGGTTAAAGCCATATATCGTATCAGTTGGGACTACTTTGCTCTGAGCTGGGTCGTATGCGTGCTTCACCTTAGAGGTATACCACCTCTCAGTGTAGTTAAAAGACGGGGTTACTTTGATGTAATTAAAGAGATCGAATGAAGCACTAATAGGAATGGAGTGGTTCATACCATTACGCCAATCCTTGAGGATATTCTTCTTAAAGAATTCATCTTCTTTTGCCTCTACGGAATTGCGAAGTTGTCCAGAGTAGGAGAGTGATATCCTTTCGTACCAACGCTCTTTACCCACTTGTTGCTTGCGTTTAAAGGGGTAAATCCTACTCATGTTTATAGATAAATTAGGTAGGGTTACGGATAACATCTTGTCCTTTGACCGCTGATTGATATCCATCGACCCCGATATCGTCCATGGACTATTTGGAAATTTTTGGGTGAAACTTATGCTGGAGCTTTTTGTGTTTTGCCCCATTACGGCTTGGTTATATAGACCATCAAGATTATTGTGATTGTAGGTACTCGTGGAGAAGTTGACGTTTGCTGAGAATGTCCGATATGGGTTAGCTTTGGCATCTTGTTGGTGGCTCCACTGAATCCTAAAGTCAGTTGCTTTTGAGTAATCTCCTGCTATCTTATCTCCTCTTTTGGTAACTATATAGCTGGCATCAAAGCTTCCACTGTATCGATACCGCTTCCTATATGTTGATCGAGCCTGCATTGCCCAAGAGCCTTTAGTGTATATGTCGCCAGTTAGTTGCAGGTCTACGTAGTCGTTAATAGCGAAGTAATACCCACCATTTCTAAGATAAAAGCCTCTATCCATTTCGTCTCCCCAAGTCGGCATAATGAATCCTGATGAGCGTGATGTAGTAAAAGGGAAGAATGCGAATGGCAATCCGATAGGTAACGGTACATCAGCAATGACGAGGTAAAGTGGGCCTGATACTAAGTCTTTTTGAGGTCTCACCTTCGCTTTTGTCAGTGTTATGTAGAAATGAGGATGCTCATGGTTGTCGCAGGTTGTGTATTTTCCGTCGAGCAGATTTAGCACACCGGTATTGGTGCGTTTGGTTTTATCGGCAGTGACATATCCATCCCCTTGCTGTGTTACTACATCTGTGATAAAGCCTTGTTGCGAATTAATGTTGTAGTTAATGGTCTTTGCTTCATAGCTTTCATTCCCATTCTCTATTTTTGCATATACGCGTTCTTTTTTAAGAGAATCCGGATAATCGATATAGGTAGAGAATATTGTACCGCTATCAGTATCCATTTGCATATAGTCGCCAATTAGCTTTTGGTTTTGATAGTTTACCTGACCATTACCATACATCTTCACGAAATTTTTCTTAGGAAGTATGACTATTGAGTCTTGACTTTCAAAGTCTAAGGGGGATTTGAGTTCGCTAAGAGGTGTGGTATCTGTGGGGATGCTGTCTGCTTTTAAGCTATCTATCTTAATCGTGTCGCCTGCTTGTAAGTACGACCAAGTGCTAAGTCCATCCAATGTCTCATTATTAGCACTAACCTTTGGTGTAGTAGCTATGGAGAAAAGGATGTACCCAACTATGATGATGAGAAACCCAAAGAAGTCTTTATGCTTTGCCACAATTATTCACAAATGCTATTCGCCTACGCTTGAAACGCTATGGCAAAGATAATAAAATGAAGTGACTACTATTGTGGTGGACATACTCTTTAACCTTTACGCTAATCCTAAGCAAATAAATTAGGATTATCGGTGGTGAATCGTTTGAAAGCCGTAGGTAGGTATTCAATAAGTAAGCTTGCCGTGAGTGTCGCTTCACAATATTCGGTAGCATAATTTTCGGCAGCAAATCCGTGGAGAAATGCGGCAGCGGTGCATGCTTCCTGCTGATTATGTTTTTTGCCTCTTAGGGAAAGGATAATACCCGTGAGTACATCTCCAGAGCCAGAAGTTGCGAGACCAGGATTGCCAGAAGTGTTAAAAATCACTCTCCCAGTAGGAATAATTGTCGCAGTGAAAGGTCCTTTGAGTAGAATGTAAATGCTTCTATTCATTGATTCCTCGCGAGCTTTTTCCAATCGTTCTCTACTGTTTTTTGAAGGTCCAAACAATCTGTCAAATTCTCCGATATGTGGGGTTATGATTGAGCCTTTAGGTAGCAACTCTAATAGCCTACAATCATCTTGCGACATAAGTGAGAGGGCATCTGCATCCAAAATAAGTGGCTGGTGGCAGGCTGTAAGCAACTGTTCTAATGCGAGGTAGCTTTCGGTAGAGCGTCCGAGTCCAGGACCGATTGCTATTGCATCGTACTCCGACAGCCTTAGGTCTGTACCTGAGAAACTCTCTTCTGATAAGTCCTCGTGTACTAATGCCTCAGGTAGGGTGCAATGAATGATGGGTGCTTTCCCTTTTGGTACGTGGAGCGTTAAGTGTCCGGCTCCAGATGCCATAGCACCTCTACCCGATAGTATAGCAGCCCCCATCATACCTTCGCTTCCCGCAATTAGTAAGTCTTTTCCGAAGTCGTATTTATTTGAGAATCGGGTTCGTCTTCGAAGCACTTGCTCCATTTCTTGAGTGTCAAAAAGTGCGTATGGAGTGTCCTCATTGCATCCTGAAGGAGTATAAAAGCTGGGATAAATGACACGCCATCTTCCTACGTATGGAGCGTATTCTTTGAGAAGGAATGGTAGTTTAGGACTATAAAAAGTGTACGTAGTATCGGCTTTGAATATCTTGGTGTAGTCCTCGATTTCATTCTCTTCTTCGCTCATCCCAGAAGGAATTTCGATGGCAATCTTAATGGCTTTGACACTATTAAGATACTTAATAACGTTATTGAGAGAGACGATCGTTTCTACTCCCTGAATGCCGTCAATAAGAAGGTCGTTATCTCTAATCTCAGGAGGGTTAAAAGCATTTGTTGTTACTTCGTAAAGTTTGTCAGACTCTTCGAGAAAGGTATCTCTTTCGCGTTCGACATCCTCTGTAAGCTTTCCCATAGGGTTAAGAAGTACCACATGGACATCGTATTGCATCCCCACGAGTGCATGACCTATCTTAATCGCCAAAGCCCCTTTTTCATTAGGTCCGGCAAATACTACGGCACGATGACTTGTGTAATAATCTTGCCGTAATCTATTGCAAAGTGCTATGCTTTTGTGTGCGATTAGTTCGCTACTATCTTGCCAGTCTTCGCGTGCTTCTATGAGTTGCCTTTCGAAAGTCTCTATCTCACGTCTTGTAAATATCTTTTGCATAGTTACTCTCTCTCTCTTACTAATTCATGACACTCTTGTAGCTGTACGTTCCAAGTATTTGGAGGGGGTAAAAGGTCCGTTGCAATAAGCTTATCTCTCATCTGATTTATAGAGGCAAACGAACCGTCTAACCGCTTGAGGTCGTTATCCGCAAGTATGATAGGTTGGTGGTGGCACCCACTGCTATCCACGATAGTGGGAAGCGAAAGGTAGGAGTATGGGTATCTTGTTGAGTTGTGGTAGCATGCGGTAGGTAGCAAAAAGGGGTTATTGTCTGTCGCCATTAAAAGCTTCATACAATGTACAGCCGGACTCTGGTATGCTGTCTGTCCCCTTTGCTTGTAAATTGATATACCTGCTTCTCTGACTTCTCTTACTATTTCATCCTGCTCCTTAGCAGTCATACCCATTTCGGATAACCCTTTACCATTTATGGTGATACTCCCCAATATCGGTGCCATTTGCCGGTCGTGGCTTCCCAAGGTGTACGCCGAAGAGATTTCCTCTTTACGCACGTGAAGTCTCCTACATAACGATCGACGCAAGCGCTCTGTGTCAAGGGAGGATAAACTCATTACCAAATGAGGATCAATGCCACTATGCACTAACAGGGTCAGCCCCATAAGATCTGAAGGGTTGCTGACACAAATGACACGCTCTACTTTATTGCGAACATGAGCAAGTGCCTTCCCGGTTTCTACTGCATAAGGTGCGTTTTGCAACAAAAGGTCCTCGCGATTTTTGGCACCTCCTCGGACGCTTTTTGCAAATAGGATATACCCTCCCAAGCGAGTGGCTTCGGTGATGGAGCATGTCGTTTCTATACAAAGATCGGAGCAAAAGTTAGCTTCTTCGAGCTCGTCTTTTAGCCCATTAAGACGCTCTTCACTGCTTCCACATAATACAAGATGTGGGCTAAAATGTAGTAGTTGAGAGTAAAAAGCCACCTCGCTTGATAGCTTCCCTGTGGCACCAAGCAATACTAATGGTTTATGGGTACAGTACTCTGGCATCTTTCGTATTCCCACTAAAAAACCTCCCTCAACAGTGCCAATCCTGCCGAGAGGTAGCTACTAAAGGCATCAAGAGTAAGTTGAGGCATCGCAAAATATTGCCTCATAGTGCTTTGCACTCTCAGGTAAGGGTCTCTACGATTTTACCTTTACTTAGTAGGAGGTAGGGAGTTGTACTTCTTATCTAATATAATGTGTAGAATGAATCCTAAGATAACGAGTACGACGCCGATGATCAGCCCTATATTGGACTGGTGTGTACCTGCAATGCCTAAGTAGATAAGGATTGCTGCTCCGATGACCTCTATAAATACGCCAAGATAGCTAATACCCTTCATAATGTTATGTATATCAATTGTAAGTTTTCGCTTAATATCCGTACATTGACAGCACATTCACCTATGCTTAATATATGGTGACGGCTTGTCGCTAATAGTGACCCAGAAGGGATTCAAACCCCCGACCTTCAGAACCGGAATCTGACGCTCTATTCAGCTGAGCTACTGGGCCTCATTTAATGCCTTTATTGACTTAGAGCAAAGGTAACAAAAGATTTTCAAACTACCCTATTTAGGTGCCTATTTCTATTGTTGAGAGGGAAACCTTTTTGCTCAACGGACAATAAAAGCCACAGAAGTGGAGTTATTTGTAAAGTGCTAACCCACTCTGTGGCTTTATCATTGCCAAGAAAATATTTATCGCTTTGCGACGCCTCGGCTAAGACTCTATAAGTATTCTCAGTCCTCTACTTCGATAGCAATTTGCCCGCGGTAGTATCCGCACTCAGGGCATACCGTATGGTATACGTGGTAAGCACCACAATTAGGGCATTTAGCTAACGTAGGAGCTGTAGCGACATCGTGAGTTCTACGTTTCCTTGTTTTAGATTTAGACTGACGTCTTTTAGGATGTGCCATATTCTATTGTTATTATAATTAGTTGTTATTATTCTTATTTCTTACGCTTCAGTTGTTGCCGTAGTTCGTCCCACCGAGGGTCTTCCTCTGGAAGATCGTCCACTGTCCCATTGAGGTACTTCAGCATTTTAGGGTTGCAATCCTCTATATCGTGCATTTTCTGGATAGGTAAGTGCAGTGCCAGGAGCTCGTATGCTATCCAGGTGAAGTCGTACACGGGATCTTGGGCATTCAGCGTGATCACTTCATCGTTTTCGTCATCAAGTTCTGTCCCGATCAATACCTCTAACGCTTCATCCACTTTCATCTCTAATGTGAGTGGGTCAAGGCAACGATCGCAAGCTACGACGACATTGCCCACATAATGCCACTTAAGCATCAAGCGATTCTTAGAGACCGGTTGTAGTATTAGCCGAAGTGCTACATCTCCACCACTGATCTCAGCATTTTCTATTCCACCAAAAAAATCGCTCCCAAGGTGAAAATCATACTCCTCGGGTTGCTCAGGCTGGTGCGTAAAGTCGAAAATAAAGCTATTCCTAAGTGTCATTATTCCTATTGTTATTTATTGTATTATAGGAAGTCGTGCAAAGGTACATAAAAAACGCTTAACACTCAATACTATTGTGTGGGTTTATTGGAAAATATGATCTGACAACCTTGTGAGAATAGGTTGGTTTGGCTGTCTCTTTCGGGTTTAGTTAGGGATCTATCTTTTCAGATACCAGGTATTCGCCGAAGCAAATACCTGGTATTCGTCTCGGTAGATATAGGGAATTCGCCCGGGCTAATACCAGGTATCCTTTTCCCTTGGTCCCCGTCTATCGTTTGGCACGGGGTAATATTGTGACCTTTTGATACTTATGGTCTTTGTCTTGTATTTAGCTTATATATTTCGGTTTTATTGAATCTCTTCAAGAGGAATGATTAGGCTATGACGCTTATTTTTAGTACTTTTGCTTAATATTAAAGGAAGGCTGATTTAGGTGATAATATGGATAAGATTGCGTTGATTACGGGGATAACTGGGCAGGATGGCTCATATCTTGCTGAGTTATTGCTATCAAAGGGTTACGAAGTTCACGGTATCATACGGCGTAGTAGCTCATTTAACACGGGGCGAATAGAGCATCTCTATCTCGATGAGTGGATAAGGGATACTAAGCAAGAGCGGTTAATTAATCTCCATTATGGCGATATGACTGACTCAAGTTCGCTGGTAAGGATCTTACAATTGGTGCAACCCACAGAGATTTACAACCTTGCCGCCCAGAGCCACGTTAAGGTATCCTTTGAGGTGCCTGAGTATACCGCGGATGTGGTAGCTTTGGGTACGCTGAGGCTCCTTGAGGCAGTGCGCATTCTCGGAATGACGGATCGGGTCAAGATTTACCAAGCTTCTACGTCGGAGCTTTTTGGGCAAGTGGTTACGTCTCCTCAAGACGAAGAAACGCCCTTTTGCCCCTCTTCCCCCTATGCAGTAGCGAAGCAGTACGCTTTTTGGATCTGTCGTAATTATCGCGAAAGCTATGGTATGTTTGTGGCTAATGGCATTCTCTTTAATCATGAGAGTGAGCGGAGGGGTGAGACCTTTGTTACTCGAAAGATTACACTTGCCGTAGCTCGCATTGCTGAGGGATTGCAGGATAAGCTCTACTTGGGGAATTTGTCTGCTCTGCGTGACTGGGGCTATGCAGCGGATTATGTGGAGTGTATGTGGCGTATGTTGCAACAAAATAAGCCTGAAGACTATGTTATCGCGACCGGAGAGCAACACTCTGTGCGGGAGTTTGCGACACTTGCATTTGAGCAAGTGGGCATAAAGCTTCGCTGGGAAGGCAATGGTCTTGAGGAGCATGGCATTGATGAGGCAACGGGTAGGGTGCTTGTCGAGGTTGATCCTCGGTATTTTCGCCCCACAGAAGTGGAGACCCTCCTCGGAAATCCTACGAAAGCTAAGCAGGAATTAGGGTGGAATCCGAAAGCCACCAGTTTTAAGGATTTAGTGTCGAGGATGGTAGCGTCTGATAGGGATTATGTGCGGAAAAATCATTCAGCCAATTAACGTATGAATACTTATTTAGATAAGGACGCAAAGATATATGTCGCTGGGCATCGTGGTTTGGTAGGTTCGGCAATTTGGAATAACTTATTGCAGAGAGGGTATACAAATTTAGTAGGCCGAAGCCACAGTGAGTTGGACCTCTGCGATCCGGAGGCAGTGCGGTCTTTCTTTAGGGAAGAGCACCCGGATGCGGTTGTTTTGGCCGCGGCTAAAGTAGGCGGAATAATGGCTAATAGTAGATACAGAGCCGACTTTATATACCAGAACCTGCAGATTCAGCAAAATGTCATAGGCGAGAGCTGGCGAAGTGGGGTGCAGCGGTTGTTATTTCTAGGTAGCACGTGTATTTATCCGCGTGATGCCCATCAGCCGATGACGGAAGAGGCACTTTTGACAAGCCCCCTCGAGTATACCAATGAGCCTTATGCCATAGCCAAAATTGCCGGGCTCAAGATGTGTGAGAGCTTTAACCTTCAATATGGTACTGAGTACATAGCCGTAATGCCCACTAATTTGTATGGACCTAACGATAATTTTGACATAGAGAATAGCCACGTACTTCCTGCAATGATTCGTAAGATTCATTTGGCTAAACTGCTCGGAAATGGCGATCTTGATGCCGTGAAAGAGGATCTTATGAAGCGACCTTTACCTGATAATGATGAGCCTTTTGTCAAGCAATTGGAACACTATGGTATCTACCCTAATAAGGTAGTATTGTGGGGTAGCGGTACTCCTCTTCGCGAATTTTTGTGGAGTGAGGATATGGCGGATGCTTCTGTGCATGTGCTATTGCATACTGCTTTCGCCGACTTGCATCAGAGGAATAGTAAGGAGATTCGCAACTGCCACATTAATATAGGAACAGGCAAAGAATTGTCAATAAAGGCCCTCTCAGAGCTTATTGCGTGTGCTGAGGATTACGAGGGTGACATTAAGTGGGATGCTACTAAGCCTGATGGGACACCCCGAAAGCTTACCGATATTACTCGGCTTAAAGCTTTGGGCTGGGTGCCGAAAGTCTCCCTTGAAGAGGGTATTAAGAGATTGTATATGTGGTATTTAGAGCATTGATATGATCCGGAATGTACTCTTTGATTTTGGAGGTGTCTTTGTTCGCCTTACTAAAGAGATTTGCGTCAGTCGATTCAAAAAAATAGGAATCCATGATGCCGACGACCTCCTTGACCCTTACCACCAACAAGGGCTTTTCCTGAGGTTAGAAGAGGGAGCGTTGGACGAAGATGCTTTCACCTCGGCTATCAATACAACTTATGGGATTTCTGTAACTCCTGAAGAGATTAAGCACGCTTTACTAGGCTTTGTGGGGAATATTCAGCAGGAGAAATTTCGATATCTCAAGGAGGATTGGCCTAAAGGCGTGAGGCGTTTCTTAGTCAGCAACATCAATCCATTTATATGGAGCTATGCACGCTCTGGTACTATGATTGATGACGGATGCTCCATTGACGATTATTTTGATGCGATATTTACCTCGTATGAGTGCAAAATTTGCAAGCCCAATAAAAGTCTTTTTGAACTCATTATTAGGAAAACCGGCATACGTCCAGAGGAAACATTATTCATCGACGATGGGCAGGCTAATGTGGCAATGGCTCGAACATTAGGTTTTGTTACTTACTGCCCCGACAACGGCGAAGACTGGAGACCAATAATTGACAAGATGCTTAAGTAGAAGTGGGGAATACAAGGCTTGACGAGCAATATCGTACGATAAAAGCTCCTGCTGAGGGAGGCTATAGCGAGAGAAAGAGCAAGTTTCTATCTTTTGCGATACCTATTGAATGTGAGGCGGATGTCACACAAGCCTTGCAAGCCTTGCGAAAAAGATTCTATGACGCTCGCCATATATGTTGGGCTTATCGTATAGGAAAGGGTGAGCCAATTGAGCGTATGAATGATGATGGAGAGCCAAGTAGCACGGCAGGTAAACCGATACTTGGGCAGATTGTCAGCCGAGACTTAACGGAGGTGTTAGTGGCTGTCGTGAGATATTTTGGGGGTATAAAGCTGGGAACAAGTGGGCTAATCAATGCCTATCGTGAGGCAGCTTCGGATTGCCTTAATGCATCACAAGTCGTTGAGGTGATACTATATACAGAGTATGAGATATCCTTCCCTTTTGACTTGATCAATCACGTTATGATGCTATTGAGAGCCGTCAGTGCTGAGACGATTATAAGTGACGCCACTGCCGAAGGTCACCTTTGGAGGATAAAGATTGCAAATAGTAAGGTTTATGACTTTGAGGAGAAAGCGAAGGCTTTATACCAAATGAATGTAAAAGTTATTTCGAACTAAATGACGACATAAATGTTTTACTAAGGGACGTTGGAGGGAGATATTGAGAAAAATAGATTAATAATATACTTAACGACAACAATATGAAAACAGACATCGAGATTGCCAGAGAGACGAAACTTAAAAAGATTGACTTGATCGCAGAGGAATCATCAATCCCTGAAGATCGTATTTCGCCATACGGCAGGTATATGGCAAAGGTTGACAGTTGCCTACTAAAGGAGCACTACGATGAGGGTAACCTTATCTTAGTCACCGCTATTACACCTACCAAAACGGGTATTGGTAAGACGACCGTTTCTATAGGGTTGGCTCTTGGTCTTAATAAAATAGGTAAAAAGGCGTTCGTAGCACTGAGGGAGCCTTCATTAGGTCCTGTATTTGGAATGAAAGGTGGTGCAGCTGGTGGTGGATATGCTCAGGTATTGCCTATGGATCAGATTAACCTACACTTTACGGGAGACTTCCATGCCATTACAAGTGCTAATAATACTTTAGCCGCGTTGGTTGATAATTATGCTTATCAAAATAGGAATAATAACGATGGCTTAAGCCAAATCCTTTGGAAGAGAGTCTTGGATGTAAACGATCGTAATCTTAGGAATGTGATTACGGGACTTGGGGGCTCAGGCAATGGCATCCCTCGTGAAACAGGTTTTGATATTACCCCTGCTTCCGAGATTATGGCTATCCTTTGCCTTGCTACTGATATGGAGGATCTTCGTCGTAGACTTGATAATATCCTTGTGGGATATAAAAAAGATGGTTCGCCATTTACTGTAAAAGACTTGGGAGTGGGTGGTGCACTTACGATCCTCTTACAGGATGCAATCAATCCTAACCTTGTGCAGACAACTGAGAATACACCTGCCTTTATCCATGGTGGTCCGTTTGCAAATATCGCTCATGGTTGTAACTCCATTATGGCAACGAAAATGGCTATGAAGTATGGAGATTATGCCATCACGGAGGCTGGTTTCGGTGCCGATTTAGGTGGTGAGAAATTCTTAGATATCAAGTGCCGTCATGCTAAAATGCAACCAAAGGCAAGCGTATTAGTTGCCACTGCACAGGCATTGAAGCTTCATGGGGGTGCCGATGAGAAGTATCTTAAAGATGAGGATCTTGTCTCTCTAAAGAAAGGTTTTTGTAATATGGATAGGCACGTCGAGAACCTTCGCCTATTCGGTCAAAGTGTTGTGGTTTGTATCAATCGTTTCCCTACTGATACTGATGACGAAATTGCTCTTATCCGTGATCACTGCGAGCAACAAGGCTTGCCATTCGCTGTTAATACAGCCTTTGGGGAAGGTGGAGAAGGGGCTATTGAATTAGCAAATGTAGTGGTGGATACCATTGAGAATAACCCATCTAAGCCTATCAATTATCTATATGACCTCAATATGTCTATTGGGGAAAAGGTTGAAGCTATTACGAGTAAGATTTATCGAGCTACTTCGGTTACTTATGAGTCAAAAGCAAGAAAAGCTATCCGTAAGCTTGAGGAGTTGGGCTATGATAAGTTCCCCGTTTGTATTGCTAAGACACAATATTCATTCACTGATAATGCTAAACTGGTGGGAGCTCCTACAAATTTTGATCTCACCGTACAGGATGTAGTCGTGAATACTGGTGCCGAACTTATCGTGGTGATTATGGGTAGTATTATGCGTATGCCCGGCTTACCTAAGGCTCCTGCAGCTATGAAGATGGATATCCATAATGGCGTCATAGAAGGTTTGAGTTAGGCGTGTGAGCGAATTTAATACTAACATCAGTAATGTGGCAGTGGCACAGCTCTTAAATGAGCTTTGTGCTACTGCCGATGTTTTATATCGTGATTTTAATGCTCGTAAGGTAAGGGTTTCAAGCCATCCCGATACGGTCATAGGTATCAGGATCCCTTACTTACGAAAATACGCTAAGCGTTTAGCGAAACACATTGACGGCGACGAAGCTATTGCCATTTTGCAGGGTGAAGCTCAAAAGTGCTTTGAATACAAGTTGCTTTTAGGACTGATCCTTCAAGAGTCTTTACCCCAAAATATGTCCGATGCAATAGCCTTGCTATATGATCTTGTAGATGGATGGGCGGTAACGGATCTCTATAATGAGGTCTTAGCTACATTCGCATTAAATGGTTATAAAAATGAGGTGCTTTCGTCAATTTTAGAGTATCAAGATGCTATAAATCCTTTTGCTCGTCGTCTGACAATAGTCCTCTTTTTCCCTTTGCTAAAGCACCATTTGGTTACTCCGGATGATGCCCTTATGCACGTCCATAAGATGCAAAACGATACTCATTACTATGTGGAAATGGCATGTGCGTGGTTGCTAACAGAGCTAACTATAATATCGCCAAACGAGGTGCAAAACTTTCTTAATCACCGTATGGTTACTAACCCTTCAGTATGGAAGAAGTACCAGCAAAAACTACGTGATTCATACCGCAATAAATGATTCAATGCACTATATAATAGTGGATAGGTCCCCATTTTGTCATCTACATTTGGTACATAGTTATCTATTTATACCCCCTCCTTAGTCGTTTGAATTCTTGCTATTCCAAGTCGGATAATCTGAATAACATTTATCCCTA
The DNA here is from genome assembly GCA_934364985.1 of uncultured Porphyromonas sp. Classification (GTDB taxonomy): domain Bacteria; phylum Bacteroidota; class Bacteroidia; order Bacteroidales; family Porphyromonadaceae; genus Porphyromonas_A. The sequence continues at coordinate 17,585 of CAKRMU010000010.1, forward strand.
TCTCTATCTTAATATTTGAGAATCGCTAAAACATTGATAACAAATGGTATGGTCTTACTAATGGAGGATGTGGGGAATTCGTATCCTCAAATACTTGATATTAGTTGAGGCAAATATAGGGAATTCGCCTCGACGAATACCTGGTATTTCTTTATCATTATTATGGGGATCCTTTAGTCGAGATACTTTATAGTAAGGTTCACAGATAACAAATTGTCACGTGAGCTAATCCGGACTTCTTTTGAGACTATTTTGGGCGGTTGCTCATTTGTCGTCCGTAGATCTATTGTCATGTAGAAAGAATTGTTCACCCGCGATTGCCTACCTTAGGGAGATCTTACGGCATTATGTTAGTAGAAAACTACGAGAATTCTATTGTAGCTGAAGAGATAGTTATTTGTGATTACGTAGCTGTTTCCCCATGGCGACTTTGTAATCATGGTAGCCCTCGTATGCTTTAAGTGCTTTTTTCGCTCCCAATTCTTTTGCAAAGCTATTAAAGAGATCAATTTGGGCTTGGTGCTGCTTATTGGTTATCGCAGTGAGTTCTTTGATATACTCTTGGTAGAGTTTTAAGTCATTGTCGTTGTCATCAATAATCTCAATTTTCTCTAATATTTGGTGCTTCTTGACCCAGCACTCAAATTTAATGTCATCATATTCCTGAAGCTTCGTAGAGACAAATTCTTGCTCCGCTTTTGTGAGTTTTGCTGCATTGGAGATCGCCATTAGTCGCCCTTGATTGTATCGCTCGCGATTCATCTTTATGGGTCCTTGCTGGGATATATAGCATCGGTCATCGTCGTTCGGAACCAGTGCTCCCACCGACAAAGTGTAGGTCGTCAGTGCTACAATAATCAGAGAAAAGAGGATGTGTATTCTGTACTTTTTCATATTTTATTTTGAGCTACTAAGGTTTTTGTCATTGCTATTATTCTCCATAATAATGGTACCCCAATAATCATCGTAGGTCTCATCAAGGAGAAATTCATTGTACTCTTCCTCGGTAGCATCTTCGGCTCTTAGCTCAATATTATCCTTGGCAAACTTTTTCTCTACGATTGGAAGTAGGTTGAGAAATAAGGCTAAACCAATAAACATGGCGACTAAGTAGAGATACGGACGAAGTACTTCAACTACGTTTGACTTGTTAGCCTCTTCGCTCTTGATTTGCTCCATAATGCTGACTTTGAAATTATCAAAGTATCCGTCCGGAGTCTTGTATGGAAATAGAGGATCCTGCTGCCTCTTGGTATTTCTTTCTTCTGGGGTCATAATTGCGTCTACTATAATGGTTCACCTTTTTGATGCGGGATTATGGAAATAGTTTAAGTATTCTTTATAATATTAATGGCTACTACTCAAAATCGTCTATGCCTAAAAAACTCTTCAGTTTTTTCTGAGCGTGGTGGTAATTAGCCTTCAATGCCCCCTCACTCGTACCTGTAATCTCAGAGATTTCACTATATGGTAGCTCTTGAAAATATCGTAGCTCAAAGGTGAGGCGTTGCTTCTCCGGAAGCTGGTCAATTGCTGCAATAAAATTGGCTTCTATGTCATCTCCGTCAAAATACGGGTCGCTCCGAAGCATCTCAGATAGGTCGTATTCCTGAGTAGCAAGTGGCAGTTTTCTATTCTCTTTTTCCCTCCTTAAGTGTGAAAGAGCTTCGTTGGTGGCAATGCTGTACATCCAAGTACTGAGTTTGGATTGTTGCTTAAAATGCCGGATGTTTTTCCACACTTTGATAAAGGTATTTTGGAGTACATCATCGGCGTCCTCATGCTTATATACGATGCGACGGATGACTGCATAGAGCGGTTGTGAATAGTGATCGACCAAAAAGGCAAAAGCCTGCTCTCGATGCTGTTTACTCGTGAGTAAAGCGACTAAGTCAGCGTCAGGAATATTCGGCGGAATACGGAACGAGTTTGGCATTATTGGATTATTTGTCTACTTGATTTCCTCAGTAGGTTCTTCTTTCTTCTCCTCTATCGACTTCCGTTTTAGCTCGGGGTAATCAATTCGTGAGTGGTACATATTCCGTAGTTTGTCGGTAAATACCTGTTTCGTTATGTCGATATCACGAAATGTAAGAGGCGTATTTTTGAGGTACCCATCAGCGACTATACTATCGACAATCTTATTGACATGATCTATTAGTACTTGCTCAGTAATCTCTTTTAAACTTCTGGATGAAGCCTCCACGGCATCCGCAAGCATCATAACCCCTTGTTCGCGAGTCCAAGGGTTTGGACCTGGATATCTAAACATACTTTCATCTACAATGATGTCTGGGTTTTCGTTTTTATACTTGATGTAGAAGTACTTAGTCATCCCCAGCCCATGGTGCGTTTTGATAAAGTCGATAATAGGTTTAGGCAGCTTTGCTTTCTCAGCCATCTCCACCCCGTCAGTGATATGCCTTATGATAATCTTTGCACTTTGGTCGTATGGTAATCTGTCATGAGGGTTATTGCCCCCTTGATTCTCTGTGAAATAAGTCGGGTTTTTCATCTTCCCGATATCGTGGTATAACGCTCCACTACGTACCAACCTAAAGTCACCGCCAAGCTCAAATATCGCTTCCGAAGCAAGGGTTGAGACATTAAGCGAATGCTGGAATGTACCAGGAGCCACTTCGCTTAATTGTCGGAGCAAAGGCTTATTGATATCAGCCAGCTCTACGAGACTAATGCTTGAGACATACCCGAATGCTCGCTCTATTACATAGACCATAAGGTAAGTAAACATCAGGAATACAAAGTTGATGGCTAAGTATAAAAGCACAATCCAATTTACCTTTTCGGGGACTCCTTCAAAGGCAAAGGTGAAAGCGAAGTAGGTAGCTATCATGCCGAAATATACGGCAAAACTGGTGCGGATAAGGTCACTACGCTGCGAAAGATTGCGGAGAGTCACTAAGACGATACGCCCAGCTATCACTTGGATAATAATGAATTTAAGAGGAGACGGTACCACTAAAGATGCCAGCAAAACGGTCGTTAAGTGTGTAATACCAGCCGTGCGACTATCTAAAAATACCCGCACTTGTATCGCTACCATACTGATAGGTAGTATGTACGTTGCTGCGGGCTCAATAGGTACTAAAAGGTATGAGAGTGCTACAAAAACAGCCACATTAGAGAGAAGAAATAGGATATTCCGAAATTCGCAGAATAATTCTTCTCTAAACGCTGACAGATAGGAGTAAAGGATTCCGAATATCAAGAGAATCAAGAGTGTCTTACCTGCCATCAGAGCAAAATTCTCTTTACTTGATCCTGCAAACGTCTCAAAAGCTTGTCGATATCCCTCAAGTTCTTGGTAAACCTCCGGAGTAACGATGTCTCCGGTGCCGATAATTCGTTCGCCTTTTTGGACTTCGCCTATCACTTCAGTGAGGGTCGCCAAGCGAGCATTGTGCATCTGATCTGACTTTTGTTTGTCTAATGAGAGGTTACTTGCTAAGTATTTCTCCATATTTAGTTGCTGAAGCACTTGTGGCTTAAGCTTGTCTGGAGCATTATTAATAGCGTAATCGTACGCTTTTTTTGCGTTAAAAACCTCTTCCTTCGTCCGCCTCTTAGCTACATTTTGATCGTCAATAATGTAGATGTAACCATCGTCTTGCTGAGTCAATATTTCGTAGTTCTCGTTTGATAATATCCCTTTCTCGTAGATCTCATTAAGGGTTTGCAGAGCGTATTGTATATAATCACTCGTGACATTTTCATTGAAAGCTCCTGATGAAAAATCCTCAGTAAGGCGGTTCCTTTCTGCGAGTATTACTTTAGGATTAATAGTGAAATAATTGACCTTGCTTCTTTCAATGCTGTCTCGCTCCAATGCCCTTTGAGCATCGCTTTTATAGACATGAAAATCAAAAGGTGCTGTAAGGACACCCTCGTATCTCCACGGCTGACCGATGCTGTAGTCATACTTAAACCTTACCTTAGAGGGGTAAAGCAAAGCCATCAATACCGCCACTATTATAAACGCTAATAGTGCTTTTGCTTTTTGCGATTTATTGGGAGCCATAGAGCGTTTTAGTTATTAATGTTGAGTGATAAACTATCTAAAATATAGATGGCATCCAAGTAGAGGCATAGCGTCAGTACACCTCTACTTGGATGGTAATATGTCTGTTGTCAGTGGGCATTACTTGACCTCCATACCTCTGCGTCGCAGAGCACTGATGAGAGTATTTTGCATAAGGGTAATAATGGTCATAGGACCAACGCCACCTGGTACTGGTGTAATGTAAGCTGCTTTGGGGGCGACTTCATCAAACTTGACATCTCCTACAATCCTAAAACCACTGCTCTTACTTTTGTCTGGCACCCTTGTAATCCCTACGTCTACGACCGTCACGCCCTCTTTGACCATATCGCCTGTAAGGTATTCCGGGGAACCAAGAGCCGCGATGATAATATCTGCTTGACGGGTAATCTCAGCAATATTTTGGGTGTGGCTATGGCAGACAGTCACTGTGGCATCACCTGGATATTGCTTCAGCATCATTAGTTGAGTGATAGGTTTTCCTACGATATTACTTCTCCCTAAAACCACACAATGTTTGCCTTTAGTCTCCACATTGTACCGCTTTAATAGCTCCATGATACCCGCAGGAGTTGCCGAGACAAAAGAGGGTAGTCCGATAGATGTTTTACCCACATTTATAGGGTGGAAGCCATCTACATCCTTATTTGGGTCAATAGCTTCGATAATCTTCTGCTCGTCAATATGCTTAGGGAGAGGAAGCTGAACGATAAATCCGTCCACATCATCCTCATTAAGCTTTTTGATTGTGGCTAAAAGCTCCTCCTCAGAAACACTATCTTCAAAGCGAATAAGTTCGTCCTTAAACCCTAATTCTTTCCCGGTCTTCATCTTAGAGGCGACATAGGTCTCGCTCCCTCCATTATGTCCCACAAGTATCGCTACTAAGCGAGGAGGATTGAATCCTTTAGCTATTATTTCTTTTACTTTGGCTGCGATTTCCCCTTTCATTTCTTGGGAGGTCTTCTTGCCATCTAATAGTTGATAACTCATACCAAGTCGTTAAATAATTAATTACTGTTTTCTCTTTACTAAACAATAGCTGTACAAATATGGTTCACGTTACTCAACCTATGAGCTTATCTCTTTCGCATTTGGCGTTGCATTGCTGCCATATTCATCCCTCGCTTGTTCCCCTTGTTATTCCCCATGAGTTGCATCACTTTCCGAGCTTGTTCAAACTGCTTAATCAGTTGGTTTACCTGAGCTACTTCTACGCCACTACCCGTAGCGATGCGCTTCCGCCTGCTACCATCGATGATATTTGGATTGGATCTTTCTTCTGGTGTCATCGAGTAAATGATAGCCTCGATACTCTTGAAAGCATTGTCATCAATATCCAAATCTCTAATGGATTTGCCGACACCAGGAATCATCGCCAATAGATCCTTGATGTTACCCATTTTCTTGATTTGTTTGATCTGCTCAAGGAAGTCTACAAAATCAAATTGATTCTTCTTGATCTTCCTCTCCAATTCCTTGGCTCGCTCTTCATCGTATTGATCCTGCATTCGCTCGACTAAAGAAACCACATCGCCCATCCCTAAAATGCGGTCTGCCATACGCTTGGGGTGGAATACATCTAATGCGTCAAGCTTTTCCCCGGTACCGATAAACTTGATGGGCTTATCCACAACCGAACGAATTGAGAGGGCGGCACCACCCCTCGTGTCACCATCTAACTTCGTCAGGACAACTCCGTCAAAATTGAGCCGGTCATTAAATTCCTTTGCCGTATTTACTGCATCCTGACCCGTCATAGAGTCAACAACGAAAAGAATCTCAGTGGGGTTTACCGCCTTCTTGATGTTGGAGATCTCCTCCATCAGCACTTCGTCTACCGCCAAACGACCAGCGGTATCGATGATCACAGTGCTGTAGCCCTCCTTGATCGCCTTTTCGACTGCGTGCTGAGCGATCTCTACCGGATTCTTATTGCCATCCTCACTATAAACAGGCACTTTTACCTGCTCCCCCACAACCCTAAGTTGCTCAATAGCCGCAGGACGATATACGTCGCCTGCAACCAATAGTGGCTTTTGTCCTCGCTTGTCATGCAGGTATTTTGCCAGCTTACCTGAGAAAGTAGTCTTACCGGAGCCCTGCAGACCACTCATCAATATAATATTTGGCTTGTCATTGAGCTCTAATTCTGAGGTCTCTCCTCCCATCAATTCGGTCAATTCGTCGTGGACAATTTTGACCATCAATTCCCCTGGTTTAACGGCAGTCAATACCCTTTCACCCAAAGCCTTTTCCCTCACTCTCTTTGTGAAGTCAAGGGCAACGTCATAGTTGACATCCGCCTCAAGGAGAGCTATTCGTACCTCCTTAATGGTTTCTGCTATATTAAGTTCTGTAATGGTACCCTCACCTTTAATATCTTTGAGAGCCCTCTCTAACCTATCCGAAAGATTATTAAACATCTCTATTACTTAGTAATTTACAATTATCTATATGTCTTGCAAATTTACTATTTTTTTGCCACCTGCAATCTTTGTATATAGGTATCGGTGGATGGGGATATTAAAAACGAGTAAGTATTTATAGAAATGTACCTCCAAATATTTCGAATGTGGATCATTGTCTGTGTACTCAGAAACGTTAAAGCAATCTGTGTTTTCCGCGAGCCAAATTTTTTAGAGGAATAGTGAAAAAGTCTCTTCTTGATCTATTAGTGTAGCTACAGACGCTAAAATGCAGTTACTTAATCATTTTTTCTATGTTGCCAT
>CAKRMU010000011.1 GCA_934364985.1 uncultured Porphyromonas sp.
GAAAAGAGAGGCTTTTTCCCTAAGGTTATCCAACTTTGGAGAGAAGGCTTTAAGTCTATGACTTGGGGTAAGCCACTTTGGATACTTAATATCATCAAGCTACTTATTATATTTGGCATCCTTAAACTATTCTTTTTCCCCAACTTCCTAAAGCAACAATCAAAGACCGAGGAGGGGCAAAGGGAGTATGTGCGAAACGAACTCGTCAACAGAGCCACTCCGACAAGAGAGGCTCCAGAGATGGACAACGTACAAGAGCGATAACCAATTTATACACATCAAATAATTTTAAAACAACCGTCTATGTTATTAAGTACACTTATCGATTGGTCGCGATGGCAATTCGCGATGTCGGCAATGTACCACTGGATATTCGTTCCTTTGACACTGGGAATGGGTATTATAATGGCTATTGCTGAGACGAAGTACTACCGCAATGGTGGGGAGTTTTGGAAACAGACAGCCAAGTTTTGGCAGAAGGTTTTCGGCATCAACTTTGCGGCAGGTATCGCTACAGGTCTAATCCTGGAGTTTCAATTCGGTACCAATTGGTCAAACTACAGCTATTTTGTAGGTGATATTTTCGGTGCCCCACTAGCTATTGAAGGTCTATTTGCATTCTTTATGGAGGCAACCTTCTTTGCAGTTATGTTTTTCGGTTGGGATAAAGTCAGCAAAAAGTTTCACCTAACAGCCACATGGCTGACTATCGGTGGTGCAACACTCTCTGCTTGGTGGATCCTTGTGGCTAATGCCTTCATGCAAAACCCTGCCGGTATGATATTCAATCCCGATATGGTACGACACGAGATGGTGAGCTTTACAGATGTAGCTCTCAACCCTGTGGCAGTTAGCAAGTTCTTTCACTCAGTTATATCGAGCTGGCTATTGGGATCCGTCGTGGTGATGGGGATATGCAGCTACTACCTATTGCGTAATCGCAACACTAAATTTGCCATTGAAAGCTTACGCATTGGTGCGACATTAGGTTTAGTTGCAAGCATACTTACCTTCGTCTCCGGGCATATGTCAGCAGGAGAGGTAGCCGAGCATCAGCCAATGAAATTGGCGGCAATGGAGAACCTTTATCAAGGTTCAAAGGAAGCTCCACTTACGATATTAGGTCTCGTTAGTAAGGAAGCAAAGCGTGGCGAACAGACCACTAACGACGAGGGTTATACCGGTGGCGTGAGTCTCTCAATGCCCTATGCCCTCTCGGTATTATCCTTTAACGATCCACAGGCTTTTGTACCTGGCATGAAAGATATTATAGATGGGTACACGACACATGATGGTAAAGTGGTCCTTCCAGTTGCCGAAAGGATGGAGAGAGGTAGGATAGCCATTCAAGCTCTTGCTGACTATCGGACGGCAAAGGAAGCAGGGAATCTTGAGGAAGCAGAGCGACAAAAAGCCATCTTAGATGAGAATTTTGAGCACTTTGGATATGGCTATATCAATAGCGTAGATGAGCTAATCCCTAATGTACCAATGCTCTATTATAGCTTCCGCCTTATGGTATACCTTGGTGGGTTATTCCTAATTGTATGTATCATACTTCTGATATTCCTTAATAAGAATTCCGAGAAACTGACCCGTATGCGGTGGTTCCAGTGGGTGATGATTATCTGTATACCTCTTGTGTACATTGCGTCACAAGCGGGCTGGGTTGTGGCTGAAGTCGGTCGGCAACCCTGGACAGTTCAGGATGCCCTTCCCGTACAAGCAGCCATCTCTAATATCGCTGCCGGAGCAGTTAAGACGACATTCTTCCTATTCTTAGGGCTATTTACGCTTATGCTGATTGCCGAATTGAGCATTATGATTAATGCGATCAAGAAGGGTCCTAAGTTAGAGAAGAAAGGTGAAACTAATACAGAGAACTAAGCGACTATGGATAACTTTATTTTTCTTCAAAACTACTGGTGGTTTCTCGTTTCATTATTAGGTGGTCTGCTCGTATTTCTGCTATTTGTACAGGGTGGTCAGACCTTTCTTTTCTCCTTATCTAAAGATACGGCAGAGCAACGTATGCTTGTCAATTCGACCGGTCGCAAATGGGAGTTTACGTTTACGACATTAGTGACCTTCGGAGGTGCCTTTTTCGCTTCGTTCCCTTTATTCTATTCCACCAGCTTTTATGGTGCTTACTGGGTATGGATGCTTCTTTTACTTTGCTTCGTGATACAAGCTGTATCGTACGAATATCAAAATAAAAAGGGTAATATCTATGGCAAAAAGGCCTACCAAGTGGCTCTTATGATCAACGGGATACTTGCTCCTGTCCTCATTGGAGCAGCAGTAGGGACGTTCTTTACAGGTGCCAACTTCATCGTAGATAGGAGCAATATCACTAATTTAGGTGGTAATATGTCTGTCTCCACTTGGCAATCCTACCATGGGATAATGCTAAACGGACTTGAGGCAGTGCTCAATCCTTGGAATGTAGTATTGGGCGTGGCTGTGCTCTTTTTGGCACGTACTTCAGGTCTTCTTTACTTTATCAATAACGTAAGAGAGCCAAACGTGCGGGAAAATGCCCGTAAAAAGGTATTGCCTAATGCAGCCATATTCTTAGTCTTTTTCATTGCTTTCGTTTGCTTCTTACTCACTACGGAAGGCTTCGCAGTGCACCCAGAGACAGGCGAAGTATATATGGAGGACTACAAATATCTGCACAACTTCATCCAGCAACCAGTGCTTCTGATACTCTTCCTATTAGGTGTAGTAGCTGTCCTTGTGGGGATTATCATGACCATTGTTAAGCCTAACTACAATAAAGGGATATGGTTTCACGGCGTGGGTGTCGTGGTTGTCGTGACGGTGCTATTGCTAATAGCAGGCTGGAATAATACCTCTTACTACCCATCATTTGCCGATCTTCAGAGCTCTCTCACAATACGTAACAGTAGCTCGAGTGTGTACACGCTAAAGACTATGATGTATGCATCCTTTGTGATTCCTTTCGTACTCGCCTATATCTTTTATGCTTGGCAGAAGCTTGACTTCCACAAGTTTGATAAAGAGGAGCTTCAAAAAGGCAATCACTATTAATCAAATAGTTCGTAGATTACCTCACCACTAGCCCCTGACTATATCGGAGTGTGAATGTGGTAAGTGACTGAATATAGAGAATAGATATCCGTAACCCATCATCGGGCTTGCGGATATCTATTTTTTCACCTCTCTGAAAACGAATAACAAAGCACCCAATTCTTTGAGATTCCATCGCCGAGCAGCAGATATAAGTATCACGTATCATACAACGTTTTTGCGGTCGATGCGAGACGAAAAGGAGAGGACAAACGATAGAAAGATACTTCACACATAGAGGCTTTGAGACATTACTCAGCTCAAAGCTATGACGTGGGGAGGAGCTGTGACGAGTAAGGAATAGGGAATAGATGAGGAGAATATAAAGGTAAGATGATACCTGGAATACGCTGAAGTGAATACCAAGTATTTACATAAAGAGATACCTGGTATTCGCTTTAACGAATACCAGGTATCTCTTTATGAGGGTTTCTAGGCTTAGTCCCCAAAAGACACGCTAATAGCTGTCACATAAGGCGATGTTACCTCCGCACTTTGAAGAAACTCCGCATCAGTCCGATGCACTCTTCCTCTAATACACCAGTCTTAATGACAGTAGTAGGATGCAGGATTTTTTTCCCGAACTGAGTAAAACCATACTTCGGCTCAGGAGCACCCCAGACCACTCTACTTATGCGTGTATGACGGAGGGCTCCCGCACACATAACGCAGGGCTCTATGGTAACGTAAAGGGTGCAATCTGATAGCACCTTACTCCCTAAGTAATTCTCGGCGGCCGTAAGGGCGATCATCTCAGCGTGAGCAGTAATATCATGGAGGGCTTCGGTTTTATTATGCCCCTTGCCTATGACCTTATCTCTGCATACGACGACAGCCCCTATCGGTACCTCCTGCTCCTGAAAAGCCTCTCGAGCCTCCACGATAGCCATATCCATAAAGTACTCATCAGAGAGAGGCGGATAGGCGGATATTTTTGAGCTATTCATTAGCAATATCTTGGTCAAAAAGTGTGGGATAATTGGCATTAAGTTCGCCCAAGACATGGGTCATCACTATACTTCTCACAAAGGCAGATCTGCTCTTAATCTTGTATTTTTTCACATAATAATTGAGCATTTTATACTCTTCCTCCGAAAAGAGTACCGTCACTTTTTGAGTCCTTGGATCCTGCCTCAACTTAACTTTTTTCGTATTAGCTTTACGCATTTTCAGGCACCCACATGTTAATTACTCCGGCACGAAAGTCACGAAAGGGTCTGTATCAATTCATCAAGAGAAAGCTGTTTTTGCTCTCCTGTCTCCATATCCTTGAGATTGATACTCCTATTCTGCACCTCCTCCTCTCCTACAAAAGCTACAAACGGAATAGCTAACGCATTAGCATAATTCATCTGCTTTTTGACCTTTGCTGATTCGGGATACAACTCCGCGGAGATGCCGGCTTTACGAATCGCTGAAATCAGAGGTAGGATATAGTGAATCTCGCTCTCCCCAAAGTTGACAAACATAAGCTTTGTCCCCGTAGTAATATTCTTAGGATAGAGGTGGAGCTGATTCAGCACATCAAAAATACGATCGGCACCAAATGAGATCCCGACCCCACTCATACCGCTCACACCAAATACCCCCGTAAGGTCATCGTATCTACCACCACCCGTGATACTACCTATCTCCACATCATTGGCTTTAACCTCAAAAATAGTTCCGGTATAATAATCAAGCCCTCTTGCTAAAGAGAGGTCAAGGATTACCCTATTATAGAGAGGTGTAATCTGCAAAGTATTAAAGATATAAGTCAGCTCCTCCACACCTTTTTTCCCCACCTCACTTACTTGGAATAGCTCACTCATCTTTTGCAATTTCGCCTCATTCGAGCCCTCAAAAGTCAGTATTGGATAGAGCTGGTTTGTGGCTTCCTCCGATATCCCTTTCTGAAGAAGCTCAGCCTTAACACCCTCCCAGCCAATTTTATCCAGCTTATCAATGGCAACAGTGAGATCAGTAATGTTTTGGATACCTAAAGTATCGCCAATCGCTGTGAGTAGCTTGCGATTATTAAGATGTATGGTGACATTGATGCCTAACTTGTGGAAAACGGTATCAATGATCTGCGTCAGCTCCACTTCGTGTAGCAGAGAGTCCGAACCAATGACATCGGCATCACACTGAAAGAATTCACGATAACGCCCTTTTTGAGGTCTATCTGCCCTCCATACAGGCTGTATCTGAAATCGTCTGAAAGGCAGATTAATTTCATTGCGATGCTGCACCACGTAGCGGGCAAAAGGTACAGTAAGATCATACCTAAGCCCTCTATCGCAAGCCTTAGATGCGAATTCCGGAGCCCCGATCGTCAGAAGCTCCTGACGGTCAAAGGCACTTAAGCAGTCGCCACTATTGAGAATCCTAAAGAGAAGTTTGTCACCTTCGTCACCATACTTGCCCGTAAGCGTGGAGAGTTGCTCCATAGCAGGCGTCTCGATTTCCCTAAAGCCATAGGTGCGATATACCTCTCTGATTGTATCAAATATATAATTACGCTTCGCCATTTCTTCAGGCGAAAAGTCACGCGTTCCTTTGGGTATTGAGGGCTTATTGACCATATCTATTCTTATTCTTTATAATTATTATACGAGCGAATTTCATCCATTGGCTTCCTTTTTTTCTCGCGAGTCGTCTCCGTTGAGTACCCCAGCGATATAACCAAAGGTACCTTTTTAGACTTCGGCACTCCTAAAATCTTTTTAATGGACTTCTGATTAACCCACCCCATGATACAAGTACCTAACCCCTCCTCAGTGGCAGCTAAGGTAATGTAGCTCGAAACAATGCCAAGGTCGTAATTAGGAAAATGCTTATTGAGGATAACACTACCAGCCTTGCCCGAAGTATTAGCAGGCTCCTCTACTAAGGCAATAAGCACGGGAGCAGTAGCGGCAAACTTATTCATCGCACCTGTAAGTGGCGACGTCAAACATGCCCCTACCTCTTTTATTGTATCAGGATTATCCACTACTATAAAGTGCCAAGGCTGCGAATTTGTTGCCGAAGGAGCAAGCCTCGCCACCTCCAATATCCGCTCGATAGTCTCCCTACTTACAGACTTCGTAACGTCATATTTTCGGTCGCTTTGTCTCTTTTCTGCTAAATCTTTTAATGCCATTAGTCCTTGCTGATTTCGATCATTCTGGCTAAATACTTACCGATAATGTCAAACTCAAGATTGACTCTCTTCCCCACCTTAAGTTGCTTAAAATTGGTATGCTCAATGGTATAAGGGATAATGGCTACCTCAAAACTCTTAGGCTGAGAGTCGACAACGGTGAGGCTAACACCATTCACGCAGACAGACCCTTTCTCCACTGTCATATAGCCACGAAGTGCCATCTCTTTTGGGACATTGTACTCTATCTTAAAATAATGGCTACCTTCGGCTTGGCGAATCTCGGTACATATGCCAGTGGTATCGACATGCCCCTGCACGATATGTCCGTCAAGGCGACCATTAGCCCTCATACTCCGCTCAATATTAACCAGGTCTCCAGGCTGGAGATCACCTAAATTAGAGCGAATCAAAGTCTCCTTAATCGCCGTCACAGTATAGCTCTTCTCTGCTTCGTTTATGGCTACTACTGTGAGGCAAACGCCATTATGTGCGATGCTTTGGTCTATCTTAAGCTCGTCTACAAAGGGGACCGTCAGCACGAGATCTATATTATCTGTACCCTTTTGCTCCTCTACCCTAAGAAGGCGAGCTGTGGTCTCAACTATTCCTGAAAACATAATACTCTATTATCAATTATTATTTACTTCTCTATTTATTTCAAAATCAGTGCGTGTGACTACGCTCTATTTCTTACTACCGAATACCATCTTACTCAGCCACGATTGCTTACTTTTAGGGGCTCTATCCAAGTGTGGAATCACGACATGAGAGTACCTCTCGCCTTTCGTTGGTTTCGTAGGACAAGGGGGCAAGTGATTAAATCGCTCCACGACGTGGTACATCTCCTCTTGGGTCCTGATGGGGGTTTCAGCATGATCTTTTTTGGGAATATTATTAAGGTTTTCGTCCACTATGCATGCCTTTGTATTGTCACTAAGGCAAAGCTCTAATACCTCCTTGAGAAAAAATTTTATGCTCTCATCAAGGACCGGTGCGGCACACTCTATCCGCTTATATAGGTTTCGCCCCATCCAGTCTGCCGACGAGATGTAATACAGTTCCTCACCACCATGGTAGAAATACCATATCCTCGCGTGCTCTAAATACTTATCTACGAGCCGAATAATCCGAATGTTTTTACTAAAAGATTGGTTAGAAATCACCCGACAAATGCCTCGTATCAGCAAATCAATCGGCACACCCGCCTCCGACGCGCTATATAATTTGTCAATGACGCCTTGCTCCTCCAGCGAATTCATTTTGAGAATCATCCGACTTGGACGCCCGGCTTTCGCCTCGGCCATCTCAAAATCTATCAACTCGTGGATACGCTCTACCATGCCGTAATTCGCCACGAGGAGGTTTTGGAAATGATACTCGGTGCTTCCAAATTCCAGCAACCTAAAGAGCTCAGATAGCTCTTGAGCCAGCTCTATTCGGGATGTAAACATCAGCACATCCGAATAAACCTTAGCTGTTCTCTCATTAAAGTTTCCTGTGCTAAAGCAACAAATGCCGGTTTTCCCCTTGACAGCTCCCTCGTGAAGCTCAATATAGCAGGTCTTGGCATGCACTTTAAGCTTGGGCAGAGAGTATATAATCTTAATACCATGACGGGTCATTCGTTGTGCCGCCTGTAGGTTATTCTCCTCGTCAAATCGTGCTTTCAGCTCTACAAAAACCGTCACTTTCTTACCACTATTGGCGGCTTTGATAAGAGCATCTATAACACCTGAATCCTCCGCCACGCGGTATTGCGTCAGCTTAATCCCCTTAACCCTCGGATCTATAGCTGACTCATTGAGTAAATCAAGAAGGTAACTAAAACTCGTATAGGGCACATATATGACGTCATCTTGGTGAAGAATATGATCTACCCGATGCTCCTCAAGCTCCCAACGCATATTAGGAATAGGTCTCTGATAAGGCTCTTGATAATCTGGTCCAAGTGGATTGATGAGCCTACGCAAATCGCCCAACTGCAGATGCCGGCGACAAGGTAGCAAGTCCTCCTCACGCAAACCAATCGCATTGACTAAAAGGGTAAGCACAGCATGGGGCATCGTATCGTCAAACTGAAATCGCGTCACAGCTCCAATCTTTCGCTTGGCTATCATCTCCTCAATACTCTCAGCGAGCTGTGCCCCACCCTCATAATCGTCAATCTCAATATCGGCATCGCGTGACACCTTAAAGCTGTATGCCCCCAAAACATCATACCCCGGGAAAATCTCTTCTAACCCAGATCGCACGACTTCGTCTACAAATGTATAGACGATAGTATCATCCTCCGTGGGAATCATAAAGAAACGTGGGGCTTTGGTAAATGGCAATTTAATCATATACACTCGCTTCGCCCCGTCACTCTTTCGCGACAAATAGACGGCAAGATAAATACGATGATCTCGCACAAAAACGTGTACCAATTCGGGGTTAATCAACACTGGTTGCAAAAAAGGATATATATCCTCCCTGAAATAACGCTTCACCGCCTTGAGCATTGCCCCACTAATCTCCTCCTCAACATTCGTCACAAAGACCAAACCTGCGACTTTAAGATCAGGGACCATAACCTCCTCCCACGCATATCGAAACAGCTCTTCCTGCCTCTTGACTTCGTGTGTTAATAGCTCTAACGCCTGCTCCCCCCGCTCAATCTCTTGCTCGTCTCCACGTGCCTTTGCCCTAAGTAACCGAGCTCTACGAATCGCCACACGTACCTGGTAAAACTCCTCTATATTTGTCGAAAATATAGACAGAAAGTTAACCCGCTCAAATAAGGGCACTCTCTTATCTAACGCTTCCTCCAGTACGCGTTTATTAAATGCAAGCCACGAAACATCCCTATCGTGATAGCGGTAGCTACTATTTAGGCTCATAACTTATCAATTGAAAATATATCTCTAACACGAACTACAGGGAGGGGCACCCCCGTAACCCATATCGCAGGCCCCCCCCTCATCTACTTACAAACCTACCAAATTATATCTACACACAGCCACTATTACCCCGAAAACTTACCCATAAGAATATCCTCACCACATCTGAGAATTGAGGTCGAAAAATGAGACACCCCCACAAAGTAATGGCTAAGACGTTTCGCACCCCCCCTTAGAAGAGTATGAGCAAAAGCACCGCAAATTGCTCGGAGCTATACGACGCAATATCCAACGCTCATTCCAAGGCTTGCACTTAGCCAAAAGCCACTTCAAGAAGGAGGTAGAGGACCGAATTACCACCGACCTACTGAATGGCACTCCAGCCGACCGGATAAGCCGAAATATCCGCGACTACCTCAATGAGCCCAATAAGCTATTTAGATTAGACGGGGGCGAGATTCGGACGGGGTGTTGAGGTCGTCAAAGAATGCCAAAGCCTATCATCCAAAACAAGGGGTGCATCGTAGCAGTCACAAGAATGCCCGATGCCTCTCAGTGACCGTAGCCAATAACGCTTACCGAAAAGCCGACAGCGACCAATGGCAACAGCTTGACTTTGTTATTGGAGTGCGGGTGCAGGTAAGCAACAACCACACCGACCGCGACCGCCACGCAATCCGTGACCCTTTCCCTTTACTCAATACCACTAAATAAACCGCGTTTCTCCAAAAGAAAAAGGTGCTAAAGTGTCGACAAATACACTTTAGCACCTTATAGTGGTCCGGCTTGGGCTTGAACCAAGGACTCCCTGATTATGAGTCAGGTGCTCTAACCAACTGAGCTACAGGACCGGTAGACTACGCACTCTTACTTGTTTGCGTCTTCGTTCGTGCAAAGGTACTAAAATTATTTTTACTCTGAAAGAAATTGCTCATTTTTTCGTTTCATGGCCTTTATTGAGAAGTGATTTTCGTGTCATCTGCCTGTTTTTTAAAACTATTTGGTTATCTGCATACCGGATAGAGCCAAAGGGAATACCAGGTATTGGCTTAAGTGGATACCTGGTATCAGTCAAAGCGAATATAGGGTATTCGCTTTGACTGATACAGGGTATTCTCTCGAAGTGATATTTGACAGCAAATATAAGAGATGCCAAATAGTATAATCTAACGGTGTGTTTATGAGCTAAACTGATAGGCTTTATCTATCGGAGCGATGGCAATTTGCCTTGCTGTGTATTGCAGTATTTCAGTCAAATAACTCCTTGAACCGTAGTTCCCAAAGCTGATAAAACCCTCGTGTGTTGGCATCTCCTGTATTTGCTTTTAGTCGGAATAACGACCGAACTTCTTTAAGCTTAATGAGCATAGAGGGTGCCACTTCGTAGTTATTGGGTGTGGCAGGGAGGAAGTTTGGTCGGAAGAAAGAATAGGGATGATAGGGCTCAGGATGGCTCATACATTGCGGTTGGGCATTGAGCTTTTGCCATAGTTTTTCGTCTTCATCTGCGGAGGTCAATCCGCCAAAAGGTAGGTTTGACTCTTTAGTGCTGACGAAAGAAAGCATATTTTTAAGTGCGGCTTCCTCGAGTGCTTTATCGGTCGCAGTCAAGTCTTTGCCCTGATAAGTGGGGGCAAAGATTTCCTTAACAAAATCGTCTAAATAATTATCCAATGTGTAGCCTGTGCCTGGGTTCGCTTTTGCTCCTTCAAGGATTCCGAGAAGCCGGAAGTCTGCGAGTAGCCCTGAAACAGCACCGGAAGGGATAAGGCGTTGTAGCTTATTGCCCTCCATTTCACCCGACTTATCGTACAGCTGATTGGCGTCGGGGGTAAAGAGCCATTCAGGCATCTCTCGCACCCGAGACACGACCCACTTTAGGGCTTCTTGCTGTTTGGCCTTTGAGAAATAGGTCACAGGCATTTGGTGGTCACCCTGCCTGTTTTCGTAGTAAACGCGTCCTCCGATGTAGGGAATAACGTGTTTGAGATGGCGATAAAATTGGGTCGCGATATTCTCGTGGACCTGCTCTAAGTCATCGTATCTCTCGCCCTCTTCGTAAAGCCATCCCAAATAGTTGCGGGTGATAAACTTGAGGTTGGAAATGCCGTAATCCCCCGCAAGGATATGATCATTACCGAGGTCTTCGGTCTGATCGGTAGGGTCAAGGGTATTGATTTGCTGGGCACCGAATTGGTACATAGGGTCACCTACATGCTCAGAAATCCATTTATTTAGGATAGGTTTTTCGTCACGAGGTGTTTGGGCATTTGGGATGAAACGGTAGCCCCAATTGATAGCGTAGATGTCGTAAACGCCGATGAGTGGAGGTGTCAGTTTGACTCCTCTCTCGTAGTCACCCGGCTGAGCTACATAGTTATTACGAGCATAGTCCATAATGCTGGGGGTGGTACCATATTGCTGAGTGAATACCGGGTCGCGAAG
The DNA here is from genome assembly GCA_934364985.1 of uncultured Porphyromonas sp. GTDB lineage: Bacteria > Bacteroidota > Bacteroidia > Bacteroidales > Porphyromonadaceae > Porphyromonas_A. Next base: position 11,545 of record CAKRMU010000011.1, read on the forward strand.
TTTTTCGACAGGGAAAGCATAGCTTGCACCCATATTGTGCATCAATCCTAAGGTATGTCCCACTTCGTGCGATGCAACATATCTCATCGCCTCTGCCATTACTTCTTTGGGTAATTTGGACTTACGGACACGCGGATCGGTGGCTGCTGTCTGGGTAAATCGCCAATAATAGAGCAGGGATACCACATTGTGGTACCAGATGACGTCGGCATTTAGGATTTCGCCACTTCGAGGATCAATGTAGCTTGGTCCCATAGCATTGGCAATGCTTGTTGTGGCATATTTTACGCACGAATATCGGAGGTCGTCGGGGTCAAAATCAGGGTCCTCTTCTCTGCTTGGATAAAGCTTGGCTTCGATGGCATTCTTAAAACCAGCGGCTTCAAAGGCGACATTCCAGTCAGTGATACCTGCTATCACAGCCTCTCTCCACGCCTCAGGGAAAACGGTATCTACGTAAAAGGTGATCTTTTGTATCGGCTCTACGAGTTCGCCCCTTAGGTAAGCAGTCGTGTCACTCGGCTCCAAACGCCAGCGGTTAATGATATTAAACGTTTCGATCTTATCCAAAGACGATGTATAGCGTTGTCGGGGCGAGTAGAAGTATCCTACCCGATTATCCTGAAGCCTTGCCCGCATCGGTTCTTTCGGAAGTAGCACAAGGGAGCGGTGTACCTCAATGGTATACGGCTCCGTATCCTGCTTATACGCCAAGACACTTTTCACCTCTACGTTTTTGGAAAAGCTCCTAACGCTCGAGATGTAGCTTGAGCTTCGGGCTAATCCGCCGGCTATTTCACTCTCGGCTGTGGGGTTAATACTCTCTTCTCCACCGAGGAAAAAGTCTGTGACGTCGATGACTATGTGCGTTCCGTTTTTTGCCACTATGTCGAAACTCGTAAGGATCGGCTCCTGGAAGTTTTTAAGAAATGAAGGGGCAATGGGGTCGCTATCATCGACGAAGCTTTCCGACTGAAAGGTATGGAAATAGACCCTATCCGCCTGACGCTTTATCCGAAACATAAACGGATCCGTTACCATTTGTCCTGCGACAGCTTCGCTTGTATTAGAGGTGCGGGATATCCGATTCGAGAGGAGAAGAGGTTGCCCAAGTAGAGAGTCGGGTATCTCAAAATATAGCTGTTCTTTTTTCTTTATCGTGATGATTAAACCGCTATCTACTTCGGCATCTTTTATCAGTTCGAGGTACTTCTCGTATAGCTCATCGGGTGAGCTAAGTGCTGAAGCTTCAGCCTCTTCTTTAGCCTTTTGTCTTTTGCTTTTTAGGATCTCACGGAGCGGTTTTAGCTCACTTTGAGCCACGCTCACTACACAATTACCGCTTGCTAAGAGGGCAATCAGAATGATGATAGTTGCTATTCTTTTCACGTTAAATTATATATTAAATAAACCTTCGATAAAGCCTACACCATACCCAATATGCTGAGTAAGTGTGGCGACAACCGCATATCCGGCGAGTTCAAGACTGCCATCCTTGGCATATACATCGCATACTATGGCGAGGAAATAGGCGAGCAACAAAGGTCCGACTATCGGGTGCCAAAAGAAAAGGAGTGCGATAGTAAAGAGGGATGGTAGCACATGGACGAGACCGAGAGTGCCGTGGTGATACTTATTGAGTACGATTCTCGCCCGACCGCTGTGCCGTACTTGGTTAAAGAAATCCTTAAAAGTCCCTCGGCGTTTGTGGTAAAGCCACGCCTCCGGAAGTAGTGCTGAGGCGGCGCCACTCTCTAAAGCCCGCATACTTAGATCCAGATCTTCGCCGTACCGCATAGATACTCTAAAGCCCTCTAACTTATGGAACAGACTGGCACGGATACCCATATTGAAAGTGCGGGGATAAAACTTGTCCACGCTTTTTTTGCGACCTCGGATGCCACCAGTGGTTAGCAATGATGTCATGGAGTAGTTGATCGCCTTTTGGGTAATGGTAAAGTCGGGGCTGGCAGCGTCGGGACCGCCCCAGAGGTCGCAGGGTATTTTCTGAAGGCCTTGCTCCACATTCTGGAGGTAGGTATCGGGTAGGATGGTGTCGCTATCGAGAAATACAAGCCATTCACCTTGGGCGAAAGAGGCACCATAGTTGCGGGCTCCTGATGGGCCGGTATTCGCTTGTGCGTGGTAGCTGATGGGCAGTTGAAAGCTCTCTACTACCTCTTTTGACGGCATTGAGGAGCCATCCTCGACCACGATGATTTCGTAACTACCGTGGAAGCCCTTTTGCCTTGTAAAGGAGTCTAATAGCTCCCTAAGTTCGTCTGGTCTATTGTATATCGGGATGATGAATGTGTAATCCATGGTCAGTTTCTGTCGCTATTAAGTGCTTTTTGGTAGGCAGAGAGGTAGCGGTCATAGAAGCATTGCCAGTCGGCTGCTTTTGCTAATTCTCTGGCTTTATTACTACTCTCGATGCGGGCGGTATCGGGGAAAGTGGCAAATCGTGTCACCTTATGGGCGATCTCTGTGCTGACGTCTTCAAAATTGTAATCGTCTCTATGTAGTACTTTGATGCCATGTGCGAGACAATTTTTTTCGGCATTCTCCATTGCCCAAACACCAAAACCGGCTCTGTCTGTAGTGATACTTGGCACGCCAAAAGAGAGGCTCTCAAGTGGGGTATATCCCCATGGCTCGTAGTAGCTGGGGAAGATACTGAGGTCGATGGAGGGTAGTAATTGGTAGTAGGGAATATTGAGGATACCATCGTTGCCATCGAGGTATGCGGGGATAAAGATGGGGTAAACTCCGTGTCCCCAATCGTGGGCTAAAGAGTGCAAGTGGTGGAGAATTTGGTTGCCAAAACCATCAAATAACTCGTGGGTGATATAGGGAGTGGGCATTGCGAGGGCTGTATCTTCGCCTGTCTCAAGTACGCTCTTAAGCTCCTCTCGTGAGGCTTTGACCCAGCTTGGCACGAGGATTAATGCTACTATGTCTCTCTCGTAATTAGACTCGCTAATCCGCCTAAGGGCATCGATGAATAGGTCAATCCCCTTATTGCGGTATTCGCATCTGCCGGAGGTCGCTATGAATAGAGGGTCGCCGGATAGGGTGACCCCATACAGTGTCTCCGCTAAGTGCTTGAGGGCGGACTGCCCTGAGGCTTTTTCGGACTTGAGCTTGAGGGTCGAAGGCACTACGTAATGCTCAAAGCCATTGTATAGTATCGCTTGTGGACGAATCTCTAATAACTGTTCGGCTTCCCGGGCTGTCACTTCGCTCACGGTAGCAAAAAGATCTGCCTGATGTGCCGCGGCTTTCTCTACTTGATGCTTACAAACCACACCCAATTCGTCTGCCATTTGGTCGCCATTGTAATTGTTCAGCTCGCTGTATAGCGGTTTGCCATTGCCTGCGATTGACCTCCCCACTGTTGTAGCGTGGGTAATGAATATACTGCGGATAGCAGGTGCGTTGTGCTTCAGATATAAAAGCCCTGCCCCGGTCGTCCACTCGTTGAATATTGATAGATTCTTGTCGCCTCCTATTATTTGGCTGAGAGCTATCATTACTTTGGCAGATGCGATGGCAAAAAGTACCGAGTCGTCGTAGTCGCCATACCCGATATCGCCACGAATACCATAGGTCTCCCATAGCTCGTAATATAGAGAGCTTTTATCCTTATCAAGTGACTTATAGTCAACTAATATCACGCGTGGGTCGCCCATGATTGCCCAGTTGCCTACGACTATAGGCAGGTCGCAGTGAGCATTTAGTTGCTCCTCAAGTTCACTGTCTTTATGGCTTGTAGAGTGCCGAAAGGAGGGTTGCTCACTTGTAAGTTCAGGACCAATGAAAAAGACTTTTTCCCTACCGTGTTGCTCTACCATCGTAGTGGCACGGCTCGATAGTACGGTGTAGATGCCTCCCACTTTATTGCATACCTCCCAGGAGGACTCCATTATCAATGAGGGCTGTGGTGTATATTCGCTGTCGTTGCCCATAATATCTAAGCTCTATAAATACGAGAGGCACCCTCTTGATAATATCCAGAAGGTGTCTCAGGGATGATTTTAATATTCACTATTAATTAATTATTATGAAGTTGACCTACGAGGATTCGAACCTCGACAAACAGAACCAAAACCTGTTGTGCTACCATTACACCATAGGTCAGTGCCATATATATGCTTCTCAAAAGCAGTGCAAAGGTACATATTTTTTTCCAGCTTACCAAATATCTGTGAAAACATATTTGTGGGATCTGTTTTTCACAGATGCTTTAGAATATTTGTAAATGTCTGTAAATCAATGCGTACAATTTGCCGAAACGAATACCCGTAATTCGCTCGGGCGAATACCAAGTATTAGCCGAGACAAATACCTGGTATTCGTCCGAAATAGTATAGGGTATTTGTTTTAGGGGATACCGGATATTCGATTCATGATGATCCTTAATGCGTCAAGCATGATGATGGGTAGTACCATGAGGGGTTATGGATATTATTCATCAGTATGGTGCCACTTCAACAATCGTTTTGTCAGTATTGACAAGGTTGGCACTGACTTTGCATATCTATGCAGAGTAAGATTTAATAAGTAAGTATACAGATATGAGTAATCAACAAAAGAATGGAAAGATAGGGGTGCAGAGCGATAATATGTTCCCTATCATTAAGAAATTTCTATATAGCGACAACGAGATATTTCTCCGCGAGATTATCTCTAACGCTGTGGATGCAACCCAAAAGCTCCAGACTTTAGCGAGCAAGGGGGAGTACAATGGTCCCCTTGACAATCTCTACGTCGAGGTTAAGATTGAAGGCGATAAGCTCATCATCAGCGACCATGGTATCGGGATGAGTATGGAGGAGATCGATAAATACATCAACCAGATAGCCATAAGCGGAGCTGAGGAGTTTATTGAGAAGTACAAAGACGATGCCCGTAGTATCATCGGTCACTTTGGGCTCGGATTCTACTCCAGCTTTATGGTCGCTAATAAGGTAGAGATATATACTCAAAGCTATAGAGAGGGTGAGGAGAGTGTCCGTTGGTCGTGTGAGGGCAACCCTGAGTACACTATGGAGGTGGCTGAGAAAAGGGAGAGGGGTACCGATATCATCCTGCATATCGATGAGGAGAGTAAGGATTTCCTTGAGCCTTCTCGTTGCCGTCAGCTACTTGAGAAATACTGTAAATTTTTGCCTGTACCTATCCATTTTGGCAATAAAAAAGAGTGGAAAGATGGTCAGGAAGTCGAGACCGAGGAGCCGCTAATTATCAATGAGACGAAGCCGTTGTGGACTAAAATGCCGAGTGAATTGAAGGACAAGGACTATGAGGACTTTTACCAAACACTCTTCCCAATGTCCGAAAAGCCTCTCTTCTGGATTCACCTAAACATCGATTATCCTTTTAACCTTACGGGTATCCTATATTTCCCTCGCGTGAAGAGTAATATGGATCTCCAGAAGAATAAGATCCAGCTCTACTCCAATCAGGTATTCGTGACAGACTCGGTCGAAGGTATAGTACCCGACTTCTTGATGCTTCTTCATGGCGTCATTGACTCTCCCGATATCCCTCTTAACGTATCCCGCAGTTACTTGCAGGCAGATGCGAGTGTCAAGAAGATCTCTTCGTACATTACCCGCAAGGTCGCTGACAAATTGACCGAACTCTTTAAGGAGGATCGCAAGACGTATGAGGAGAAATGGGAAGTCTTAGATCTATTTGTCAAGTATGGGATGCTCACTCAAGACAAATTCTATGACAAAGCAGAGAAATTTGCCTTACTCAAAGATACTGACCGCAAGTACTACACCTTAGAGGAATATCGGACCCTCATCGCGGAGAACCAAACGGATAAAAGCGGCAACGTCATTTACCTATATGCCGTAGATACAGAGGAGCAATACAGCTACATTCAGGAGGCAGAACACCATGGCTACAAGGTGCTGTTGCTGGATGGACAGCTGGATATTCACCTCCTCGGTCTCTTGGAGGACAAAATACCTCAGTCGCACTTCGTAAGGGTCGATAGCGACACTATGGACCAATTGATCAAGAAAGAGACTGAGGCTGAGGATAAAACAGAGGTCACCCCAGAGGAGCAAGATATCATAGAGCATTTGTTTGAGCAACAGCTCCCAAAGGTAGATAAGGTGATGTATAGTGTGCAATCCAGCCACCAAGGTACCGTCGCTAAGCCACTCGTTTTGGTACAAGGCGAGTATATGAGACGGATGAAAGATATGGCAGCTACCCAGCAAGGGATGAACTTTTATGGCGAGCTACCTGATAGCTATGTCGTCAATCTCAACCTCGACCATCCTATTATCCGCGGTATCTCTGTCGTCTTTAGCGAGACAGAGCACAAGGACTACGATAGCATTTCTGCAGACAAACGTGGAGAGAAAGCCCGCTCCGAGGCACTTCAGCAACAGCTCTCAGATGATAAGCTTTCAGATGACGAGAAGAAAACGCTTAGGGATGACCTCACCGCTACCAACGAGAGAATCCACGAGCTGGATAAGCAGTTGGATGATATTTATAAAGCATTTGGCAAGGAGCATCAGGTCATCTCGCAACTCATAGATCTGGGACTGCTCGCCAGTGGTCAGCTAAAGGGTAAGGCTCTCGATAGCTTTATCACTCGCTCAATGGACTTCTTAGGGAAGTAATATTCCCGACTTTATATAAATCGTTAAGGCATCGCCGGAGGATTGACTTCAGCGATGCCTTGTTTCTATTGCTCGACCTATTGTTTCTCTACCTGCCACGCACGTATAAAGCTGTTTATAGCATTCTTTTTCGCCCCTCCTGATATCCCCTTTGAACCGTGCCTGCAATACCCTATCGACATTATCGTGCTGAGGTGTCAAATTTTGTTTAACTTTGTGACAAAAGAAACCAAATAAGATAATAGCAGATTATGGCAGATATTTCTACACTTTACGCACATAAACTGAGGCTAAATAGCCCACTGATTGTAGCCAGTTCAGGGCTGACTAAAGACGTAAGCAAGGTAAAGGAATTCGCTCAAGCAGGGGCTGGTGCGATCATCCTTAAGTCAATCTTTGAGGAGCAAATAGAGCAAGAGATCCTCAAGATTACTGATGAAATGAGTTCGGGACGTGGCGACTCCACCGCCATGGATTACCTTAATTATTACGTCAAAGAGCACGCCCTTTCGACACATATTGCCCTAATCAAAGAGGCTAAGCAGACAGTGCAGACACCCATTATTGCCAGTGTCAACGCCTATAAGTCTGACAGCTGGGTAGAGTATGCTCGTCAGCTCGTCGAGGCAGGTGCCGATGCCCTCGAGTGTAATGTGATGAGAATCGAGACAAAGACCTCACAAGAGTGGGGCGAGTCTGAGCAAGACCTCCTTAAGATGGCTGAGCGTCTCCGCAGAGAACTCCCCAATACCCCCATCATCATTAAACTAAGCAAGTACTACACAAATATTATAAGGCTCGTGCGTGACCTAAAATTAGCCGGCGTAGATGCCGTAGTGCTATTCAATAGGACCTTTATGCCAGACATTGATATTGAAAAAGAAAGCATCACCGTAGGCTCGGTACTCAGCCATCCCGGATCTTTCTCTGATGCACTTCGTTTCGCCGGATTAGTGCGTGGAGGTGTCCCCGATCTTTCTATCGCGTTATCCAATGGACCTCGGGATGGTATCGACCTCGTCAAGGGATTATTAGCAGGAGCCGATGCCGTGCAGTATTGTTCTGCTATTTACCAAAATGGCACCGAGGTCATCACGAAAGCAAATAAGTATCTGTCGGACTGGATGGATACGAAACAGTATATGTCAATAAAAGAGTTTAGAGGTAAGCTATCTGCCACACGCGTAGACCATGCTACGATGTATCAACGTAGCCAGTTTATGAAGTACTATTCCAGCGAAAACGCCAACCCTACAGCCACCATCGACTGCAGTAAACCCGATTACAAGCTCCTCTAAGTACGCTATCAATGGGCAATACTATAGCTAATAAGCTATTAGGTCAGGACGATTTAGTCTCTCATTTTGCGGGACTTATCAAAGACAAACAGTTACCTCATGCCCTCCTTTTGTCAGGAGAAGAGGGCGGTGAGGGGCTGGTACTCGCCCTCGCTATTGCCCAAATGGTGCTATGCGAAAACCCTCATTCCGATGGCACTTCGTGCGGTGAATGCTACTCCTGCAGACAGGTAGAAGCCCTTCAGCATCCCGATCTTACCCTCGTTTTCCCCGTCATTAAGAGTAGTGATAATAAGGAGACTACGTCGGCCTTATATCTTGATAAATTCGTCGAATTATTACTCCAAAGTAAACGATTGACCCAAGAGGCGTGGCGAAAAATGCAGAACGCAGGTAATAAGCAGTTGCAAATTCTCGTCGCCGAAGCTGAGCGAATCGTCCACGCGACATCCCTAAAATCCTTTAAGAGTAAGTACCAAATTATCCTCGTTTGGCAGCCAGAATTGATGCGGCAAGATACCGCTAATAAGCTCCTTAAATTATTAGAGGAGCCTCCAAAAGGGGTTTTATTCCTTATGGTTTCTCACGAGCCTCAGAAGTTACTTCCTACGATATTAAGTAGATTGCAGAGGGTCATTGTCCCCAAGATACCTGAGGAATTATTGAGGGATCATCTCGTTCGTGAGGAGCATTTATCGCCTATTGAAGCAGAGAGTATAGGGCATTTAGCCCAAGGTAATCTTGCGAAAGCCCTCGAGCTAATCGCAACAAAAGGCGAGATCGAAAGCCTCACCAACGCCCTCTCTTTTATTGCTCTTCCCATGACACGCAGCCCCAAACGTTACCTCGCCAAAGCTCAGGAAATAGCCAAATGGGATAGACCGGATGTAGTAGCTCTTATTGACAATATTCCCCTGCTTTTAAGGGAGATATTAGCACTCCAGAAAGGTGATAGCAGCGTCGTCTTTATCCCATCATCCCTTTTATCTGAGTGTCAAAAAGTGGCAAATCACATTCCACTTGACGTCTTCCCAGGTATGATAGACGAGCTCACAGATGCCCGTCAAGAGATAGTTCAGAATGGCAATGTGCAGATGATAATATTTGATCTGTTGCTGACTTTTACTAAAATGTATCAAAGATAATATCCATAGTTCCTTGTCCATAGTGAAACATTCCGTCTTTCGTTATCCCCTATTTCTCCTCTTTGCGACGCTGATAACCTCAAGTGCCTATGCCCAGTATTCTGTGCAAACGGAATACAAAGGGGCTGCCCTCCATTTTCGTAACCCCGGTGGTTTTAATCTGCGAATCGCTAATACTTACACCTTAGATGCGGCTTGCTTTGTACCTACTTTCGATGCCTCGAAAGCCACGATTGGCGAGGAGCCATTCCAGATAAACCCCTACCTTGGGTTCACCAATATCCAGACAGAGCTATCGGGGAGTTTCAATCCTCGATGTGGCTATCAGTTTCACTTTAATTATGCAAATGGCAAGATCCGGTTGCTTAATATGCTCTTTGATTATCGCTTATCAGAGCACTTTAAATTGGCAATAGGGCAGATGAAAGTGCCAGGTCCGATGAGTAAGAATTACAGCACTCGATCGGCGATGAGTATGGATACTCCCCTCGGTTTGTCCTTGTCTTCATCACGGCGTTTTGGTCTTGCACTTTATCGTACGACGAATGTTAGCTATGCAGCTTTGGGGGTATATACGGTTAATTTGAACAACTTCTCCACCTACGGATTGCCTGAAGAACCAGAGGTGGGTGTCGCAGGAAGGTACGTCTATAATCTCATTAATCGGGAGCGTGAGCGGCTACTTTTGGGCGGTAATATCTACTGGATGCGGATGGCAAATGGCTACGCGACGGAAACGAGAAGCATAGGCATTGAGACGAAAACCAGTAAAATGAGGGTCGTTAATTACGCGTTAATTGATAATACGAGCCAATTAAACTATGGTTTAGAGCTGGCATATCAGAGGAATAAATTCCTACTTACGGGGGAGGTTTTGGGTAGCCAATTCTTTCGTCATGTGGGCTTCCCATCGCCTCAATTTATGGGATGGAATGTCCGTGCGAGCTATATGCTTTTAGGTGAGTGTCGAGGTTATAAGTCGGCAACCGGAGACTTTACCAGTACTCCATACCAAGGGAAACCAGCTATAGAAATCGGTCTTCGCACCTCTGGTATATATCATAAGGCTGCACCGGATATACATCATGTGGCAGCCATGAGCTTTGAGGTCTTTGCTAATTATTGGGCAAATAGTCATTTGTGCCTATCCGTAGGTGCCGATTATTTAGATCACCATAAGGCGTATATGGGTGTTTATAGAGTGGCTCCGGATAGTGGGTTTAATGGTATTGATTTTGTCACCTTACAGAGCCGTTTGACGGTACTTTTCTGATGCCGATACTTCAAGTAGACAACCTCTCAAAGAGCTATGGAGCGTTGCCGATATTCACAGGGCTCGGCTTTGCTATCGAAAAGGGTCAAAAGATAGGTCTGATCGCACCGAATGGGAGTGGCAAATCCACGCTCCTACGTATGTTGATTGGTGACGAACCATACGACACCGGTGAGGTGATCACTCAGAGAGATCTGAAAGTGGCTTACCTACCTCAGAGGAGTGATTATTCGGGGTACCCTAATATCTTATCAGCCAGTTTGAGTGGCATTCCTTCGCACTTACAGGAGGTAATTATTGAGTACGAGTCTGCAGTTAGTAGTGGAGAGACGGCTCGCATTAATCGTGCTATCGAGTCGATGGACCAGTATGATGGCTGGCATATTGAGCAGGAGTTGCAGGCACTCCTTACCCAGCTCCAGCTTGGGGATCCATACGCTACTACGCGTGGGCTATCCGGTGGTCAGGCAAAGCGTATTGCCCTTGCATCCGTTTTGCTTCGTCAGCCTGATCTTTTTCTTCTTGACGAGCCGACCAACCACTTAGACCCCGCTATCGTGGAATGGCTTGAGAGCTACCTTACGGCTACTAACGCATCTCTCCTTATGGTGACGCACGATAGGTATTTCCTTGATCAGGTATGCGATACTATTTTTGAGCTGTATGATGGTCAGCTCTATACCTACGAGGGCAATTATAGTCTTTACCTCGAGAAAAGAGCCGAACGTATAGAGCAGATGAGGAGCGAACAGGCTTCGCTTCGAAATAGATACCGCACCGAGCTGGAATGGATGCGACGGATGCCACAAGCTCGGGGGACGAAAGCACGCTTCCGTAAAGAGGCTTTTGAGGAGCTTCGGAATGAGCTTCGCACCATCACAACACCCGAAGGCCCTCGTCTTGAAAATACATCTGTCTACATTGGGAAAAAGATATTTGATGCCAATGATGTCTCCAAAAGCTTTGGGGAGAAAGAGGTGATCCGACATTTTTCATATCGCTTTGCACGCCGTGATAGAGCGGGTATAATCGGTCCCAATGGTGCGGGCAAAACGACCCTTATTAGGCTGATAATGCAGGAGATAGAGCCTACAAGTGGTAGTATTGAAGTGGGCGAAACGGTTCGCTTCGGGTATTTCTCCCAGATCCCACCTACCTACCCGGAGGGGAAAAAAGTGATAGAAGTGGTCACGGATATTGCGGAGCGTGTTTTGGGGCGAAATGGGGCTGAGCATAGTGCTATGCAGCTACTCGGTAGATTTTTATTTTCTCCTAAGCGACAGCAAGACTACGTATCACTGCTAAGCGGAGGCGAATTAAGGCGCCTACAATTGTGTACCGTGCTGATGACGCAACCTAATTTCCTTGTCCTTGATGAGCCTACAAACGACCTGGATATCCCCACACTACAAGTATTGGAGGAGTATTTAAGTCACTTTGATGGGTGCCTTTTAGTGGTCTCGCACGATCGCTATTTTATGGATCGGATCACCGACCATCTCTTCGTCTTAGAGGGTGATGGCTCTGTGAGAGACTTCCCCGGAAATTATACAGACTACCGATTGGCACGCCAAGAAGAG
>CAKRMU010000012.1 GCA_934364985.1 uncultured Porphyromonas sp.
TATAATGATTTCACTACAGAAATTTGGTGCCCATACTGAGAATCCGTACATTCGTGTCGCATTTAATAATCTTTAAACATATACAACGATGAATAAAATCACTTCAATCTGTCTATTTACCCTCATGTTTTCTGTTTTATCACATGCACTAGTGAAATGGAACATGGGTTGGACAACAAATCAAAGAACGAACAGATTTATCTTGCTGTAAAAAGTGAAATGCAAATATAGAGCAGAAGAGCTGTTATGAGTAACAAGGATTCCTGTTTGGATATACGCAACAACAGAAAAGGAATTACTGTATTGCTGATTTTCTTTCTTTTGTTTAGAATTCTGATGGAAGCTAGTATTATGGCAAACTTTTCGACAACTATTATTTTTACATTTATGGGATTGTATATTATTAGCTCCATTCTTTTTGTCGTGTTTGTATTGGTAAATAAAAAAACAAAAGTCCTATACAAACTGCTCGCTATTTTGGGCGTTTTTTTGCTGATGTATTCATCATTTAGATTTCACAATCCGTTGTAATGACTAATGAGAGTCGGAATCTTTGTTGAAGAAAGATAGGAGGAGGAGGGGGGGAAATTTTTGCCCCCATTTCGTGTTTTTTTGAGCGACTTTTCCCGCTCTTTTTCGTTAACAACCTTACTTATCATCATAGTACCCGAGGGCGGTCAAGAACTCTACAATCACTTTCTCCTCATCAATAGAGTAAGTGATTCTGGTTTTCTTATCTATCTCTCTTGACCATACTTCAAACTCCATGTGCTTCAACTGCTCTAGCCTTCCTATCCCATACGAGTTAAGAACTCCTCCAATCCCTCATTCTCTTTCATAATGTAAACTTTACCCTCTTTCGTCTCATTCATTTGTGAGATATAAACCACGCCCTCATCTTTAGATTTATTGAGGTAGTAGCGTTGATTATTCCTAAACTCGGAGGATGTAATTATTTGAACTGCCATAATCCTATATTTTAGTTGTACAATACCACGTACAAGTATACGTACTATTTTATAGCAGATATGGATACCCTATATTCGTCAAGGCGGATATAGGGTATTCGTCCAAACGTATTCAGGGTATTAGCCGAGACGAATACCCTGAATATGTTTTTGCTCCAATTAGCATTCGAAAGTAGTTAATCTACCCTTTGCGTCTCATCATAGGACTTTACAGTCATAAGTCGTCCGACTTCGTCATGATTGGTTGTGCTTAAGACGCTCTAACCATTTACTTTTTAATGGAGTGATAAGTGGGGGGAAAAAGAAAAAGAAAGCCCCTAAGAAGCGAAAGCACCTTAGGGGCTTGATGTGAAGTCTCGGCAGAGATTAGTTTTTGGATAACTCTGGATTTGTCGAAATAGCAGAGTCGGGAATCCGAAGTCCGTATCGGGAGTCGCCTTTATTGAGTTGATACTCTTTGTCCGCTACGACTTTAGTAAGTGCAGGCTGTGTTGTCCGCTTGTAGTCGTACCATTCATGCCCTTCGATGCCTAATTCGTGCGACCTTTCCCATTATCGGAGAGCGAAATTCTCCTCAATGGAATGCCCGATATTGTCGCCCTCTTGCCACTTAGGTTGGTTTTGGACATTTCGGATAATAAGCAGTTTGTTGTCACCGGATAATTCAAAACGGATTAGGATATCCTCATAATTAATACCCTTATTGATCCCTGCATCATTAAGGGCAGGGGGTACGGTGAGTACCTTATTTACGATGAGCATATCCCGCCCAATATACTTCGTGGAAATGTCGAAATAGTACTGCCCTCCTTTTGAAGTACGCCAAAGAGCTATGCGGTAGCCGTTTGGGACGCGACTTGGTCACCCACAATCTGCTGATACTCCGTCTTGGTATCTTTTTTCGTTTCGGCATTGGCTCTCTTGCTTAAGAAAGCAGATTTGCATCCCGAAAAGGGCAATACTAACGTCAGGAATAACAGAAATAAGATAGCTGGATGGTTTCTCGTTATATAAAGCAATAAAGATGTTAGAGATGTTGAGACACGTTAATAACCAGTCTCCTATTTATTGAATGAGTTTATCCAATAGGGATAATGATAATCATCGTAAACCAAAAGCCTCCAGCAGCACTTCCTCCATCGCCTTACGTACGACTGAGGCTTTTCCGTAATAGTTATTCACCATAAAAGATATGGTGTAAGTTTTATTGCCGAGTACGACATACCCGGCATAGCAGACCACATTGCGGAGCGTGCCACTCTTGAGATACGCTTTGCCTTCGAGGGGTGTCCCTTTTAAGAATATGGTCAACGTGCCATCTATCCCTGCTCGAGGTAGTAGTTGCCGGTAGCTACCTGAGGGATCGGCACGGTGTACTTTCCCGAGGAGAGTAGCCATAAAATGGGCCGTGACTCTATCCTCAATACTCAGTCCGGAGCCGTCCATCATCTCTATTTCGCGAGTATCTATGCCACGGCTTGACCAATACTTATACACTTCTTGTATCGCAGTCTGGGTCGTGTTGTGCCCGGGCAACGGTTTCTTATTCTCCGCCAATTGTTTCAAAAGGCCTTCGGCAAAAAGATTATGGCTATATACGAGAGTGAGTTTGATTAGTTCCCTCAGAGTAGGCGATTGATAGGTATATAACAGCGTATTACATCCCGTAGCTATTGTCTGTGCCTTTGCCCCACCCTGCACTTTGATACCCGACATTGTGAGTTGTTGCTTTAGCCTAAAGGCGACGAAAAGTGGAGGATTAGGGATGGCTCCACGCACCCTAAGCCTTTGCACATTCCCAGGGTACACCCCTGTGATGGGGTAACTTCCGTCAGGGAGAAGTGCATTTGAGATATATATGGAGTCCCTCTTACGTTCGGCAGATATAGAATACACTCGCGAAAACTTAGCCTCTGGGAGCTCGGGGATGGTCGTAAAGCTTTCACCGAAATGGTCGAAACGAAGCTCAAAACTATTGTCATAGGCATTGAGGCTCCAGTGACCTGGTGCATAACCATTGCCCATATCGTAGGAGGTCCATCTAGGATTATTGGCTTGAAAATCGCGCTCGGAGATCTGAGCGATAATGCTACCGGTAATTACCTTTATCCCCTTTTGTTTTAGGGCATTGACAACTTCCTTAAAGAAATGATCCTGATCGGAATGCCAGAAGTACCGCGACCCTATTGAAGGATCGCCGTGACCTACGACCACGAGGTCGCCACGTAGTACGCCCTCCTTAATATCGCCCTTGTACAAAATATCTGTATTGATCCTTTTCCCGCCACCTACTTCGCTCCACAACGTGGCAGTACTCACTACCTTCATGGTACTGGCTGGCGTCATCAGATTGTGGCTCCTAATGCCCACTAATTCCTCTCCGGTATCAGCGTCTTGTATCGCTAACGACCAAAAAGAATTTTTAAGAGCTTTAGGTTCGTTTGGTGTTTTGAGGGTTTGTGCAGGAGAGTTTAGTCCCCAAAAAAGGAGCAATGACAGCACGATCATTGCCTTTATTCCGTTATCTTTCATCATTATTTATTACCTTTGCACAAAGGTATATAAAAACGAATGCTATTGCGAACAATTATATTTATTTAGTAATATGAAGTCCTATAAATTAGAGGAATTCTTTCAAAAGCCATTTACATTTGATAGAGTGGCGAGGATACTCTTTATCCTCCTTATCATTGGGCTACTTGTTTGGGGGATATCTTCATTGAGTAATTTTTTATTGCCCTTTGCCCTTGCTTGGTTATTAGCTTACCTGATGATGCCTTTGGTAAAATGGTTTCAGGAGAAGCTACACGTCCGCCCTCGCTGGTTAGCAGTTACCTTGGTGCTGATACTCGCTTTGGGTATCCTCGCCGGTATTGTGGCGGTCCTCGTTCCGAGTATCAATAGTGAGATCAGTAAGGGCTGGACAATGCTTCAGAAGTACGATGTGGGAGCCTATTTGCTTAGTCTTTTGCCCGAAGAATTCTCGAGTGGTAGCAAGATATGGACGGCAATAGAGAATGAGCTAAATAATATCAATGTCAACGATTTCTTTAACTCAGTAGGGGGCGTATTCTCAAAGGGGTGGAATATCATCCAGAGTACTTTCTCTGCGATTGCAGGGGCTACGATTGTCTTTATCTTCCTTTTTTATCTCGTCTCTATGCTTATTGATTACGAAAAAGTTCGTGATGGATTCTTTTGCATATTGCCTGAGGGGACCCGCCCATTCTTTAAGGAGTTAGGCAATATTACGGGTTATTATGTTAATGCTTACTTTCGTGGGCAAGTGCTCATTTCGCTATGCGTCACCATTGTATTAGCGATAGGCTTCTCGATCATTAAGCTCCCGATGGGCATCACGCTCGCGATCTTTGTTGGCTTACTTAATATGATACCCTACTTGCAAGTGCTCAGTTACGTCCCCCTTGTGATGCTCGTAGGGCTTCAGTCGTTGACTACAGGCGAAAACTTTTGGTTGCTATTGATTGCCGCGTGTGTCGTCTTTATGATTAGCGATGCTCTGCAACAGTTTGTCTTTACCCCCCTCATCCAGGGGCAGTCGTTAGGTATTCACCCTGTCGCAATAATGCTATCATTGACCGTATGGGGGTATCTATTTGGATTCCTCGGTCTCCTTTTTGCTCTCCCGCTAACGATGATCGTTTACGCTCTCCACATGAAGTATGTAGTGGGTAAGCCTTTAGATATAGATATGGAGGCGACCAAGCGAAAAGCCCGATCTAACCGAGAGAAACTGGTCAAAAGTATCACAAATCCAAAACTCATAAAAGACGATAAGAAAGGCGATAAGTAAGGACGTTACGTCTTTTGTCATCTGAAAATGCTCCTCTGACCCACATATAAGCGTGCGTCAGAGGAGCATTTGTATATACTTGAGAGATGACATTTAGAGGGTATAGCCTACAAATAATGAGCGAGCCATCACCTCCTCCGACCTTTAAGCCTTATCTTAAATCCCCATCTATCGACCAATATTAATGCATAGAAGTACCGCAATGATAGAGAGCTGATACCCTGATTAGGGATGAGTAGATTACCCGATCAACGTCCGCACCTCCTCCATCAAGTCCTCAATCGTTTGACCCTGATTCGTTTCGATTGGAGCAAAAAACTCGAGCGACAGCTTGCCCCAATTAATGAGCCACGAACCGCGTCTTAGGATCTCGTACCCTCCGCGTATCTTAGCAGGGACAATGGGGGCATGGGTCTCTTTGGCGATCTTAAAAGCCCCTTTTTTAAGCCGAGATAGTTTGCCGTCGCCTGAGCGTGTACCTTCTGGAAATATAAAGATATGGTAACCGGTATCTATGGCATACTCGCAAGCGTCGACCACTTTAGTACCTCCTGATGGGGTATTATCAACAAAGATAAAACCGAGCTTCTCGCACGACCACCCCACAAATGGGATCTTCCGGATAGCACCTTTCATCACCCACTTAAAGCGTACCCCACTATAACCATAGAGGAGAAAAATATCAAGGGCACTGGTGTGGTTAGGCGTTACCACAGTCGCTCTATCCTTAGGTAAATGCTCTTTGCCCTTAACACTCACAGGGATAAGTAGCAGTGCTAAAGTAACACGACTCCAAATCACGCCCGGCCAATACCCAAACGTACGCTCAGCACCTAAGATGGCACCAAAGGCCGCAATTAGTGCTGTTATAATAGTGAATACCACAAAGATAGGCAGTGCTATAAGCACTACATATATACGATAAAAAAAATTTTTGCAGTCCATAATAGTAGCGATTTGAGATGCCATCCCCCCTCCACAAAGATACAAAAAAGACGATATTAAATAGTCCTTAACAGTGATCAGCAAGTACCTAATCTATACTTGCTTGTGCCAAAGTAGGCATCGGAGGCACAGCACTTGAGGGTATGGAGAGAGGACGAAGTCTATTGATTTAGGGCAATGTAATAGTTGGGGTACTTAGGTAAGATTCACCAAAAATTATGCCACGAACTATTGATGAATAGGGCTTATCCGCTCGTGCGTAGCTGTATTTATGAAAAAGGATTGTAGTACTAAGTTTTTCTCTATGCAGACACTTGCAAAAACGTATACATAGAATTTGCCCTGGCGGATACTTGGTATTCGTCGAGGCAAATATAGGGAATTAGTCTCGGCTTATATAGGGTATCCGTTTTCGCTAATATAGGGTATTTAAAAAGGGGGTATTCCTAACCTCGATTTGTGCCTCGTGAAGAGTCATTTTTAAGGGAGGAGGCACGCCATTTTCCCTCTTATTAATGGTAATGCCGAGGTATGTCAGAGACGTATAGAAAATTATTTGTACTTTTGTAGTGTTAAAAGTAGTATTAAATAGAGTGTAGCTGATGTTATGGATGGCAATATAGGTAGCTCTACGCTACTACAAAAGATAGATAGTTTAATAGACGAGTTGCAGATTATTCGTCGTGAGGTGGCAGACTTACTTGTTAAGCAATCGGATACTTCTGTCATTGGCACGCAAGAGACGGCAACGCGTAGTGTCGAGGGGAATGCACCCGGTATTACTTGCGTCTCAAGCTTAGAGGAGCTTTATGCCCATGATTTCATTAAGAAGTCAGAGCAACGAGATGAAGCGACGTCTGAGCCTATAATTTGTGAGACACCTGACTTGCAACCCGAAGAGCGTGCTACGTCGTGCTCTATTTCTGACGAATTGCTTAAACCTCATCAGGTAGCTAAGATG
The DNA here is from genome assembly GCA_934364985.1 of uncultured Porphyromonas sp. Taxonomy (GTDB): domain Bacteria; phylum Bacteroidota; class Bacteroidia; order Bacteroidales; family Porphyromonadaceae; genus Porphyromonas_A. Next base: position 6,689 of record CAKRMU010000012.1, read on the forward strand.
ACCCTTCAGGAGGTGGATGACCCAAAGAGTGTGCGTGAAAATGCTACTGATGTATTACCCTCATCTCTCTTTGAGGAGCCCTCGGAGTCCTCATCAGGTTCGCTTGATGAGCTATTTATGCCCTCATCCTCCGATGAGTTTATGGATGTGTCTTTCGAGAAAAAGGTCGCCTTTGACTTGCTTTCCAATCTCACCATTGCCGATAAATACCTCTTCTCTAATGAGCTATTTTTAGGCAACCAAGTAGAGCTGATGGAGATGCTTAATGACATTGAGCGACTGAGTAGTTGGAGCCAGCTCGAGAGCTATTTATTTGATGTGCGTCGCTTTGGTCGTAACGAAGAAGCCGTGACGCATCTGATCGCCTTTATCAAGGAGCACACTATATAATATTACACGTTGCCTTTATGCCACACCCATTAGTGATCATACCTACACCGATAGGAAACTTGGAGGATATTACTCTCCGAGCCCTTCGGGTACTAAAGGAGGCTGATGTGGTGTATGCAGAGGATACCCGCACGACCCGAAAGCTATTTGAGCATTATGGGATCGAGACACCCCTTAGGAGTTTTCATCTGCATAACGAGCACGTCGTTGCGGATGAAGTGGCTGACAAGGTAGCCGATGGAGCGTACGTAGCTCTCGTCTCAGACGCTGGGACACCGGCTATTTCTGACCCTGGATTTATGGCTGTGCGGGCTTGCAGTGTACGAGGACTTCAAGTTACTTGCCTACCTGGTGCTACGGCATTTGTACCTGCCCTTGTGGCATCTGCCCTCCCCGCCGAGCGTTTTTTCTTTGAAGGCTTTTTGCCAAATAAAAAAGGCAGAGCATCCAGAATAGATGCCATCAAGGAGCGAGAGGTGACATCAATCATTTATGAATCACCCAAAAGACTCGCAAAACTACTCGGAGAGATCGTCGAGATATTAGGAGGGGAGCGTGAAGTAGTAGTGGCACGTGAGGTGAGTAAGATACACGAAGAGTTTCGGAAAGGTACCGCAGCCGAGCTTTTGGAATACTATTTGCAGTACGAACCATTAGGAGAGATAGTGGTGCTGATCGCTCCCAAAGAGAAAACCGAGCGAGCACACCAAAATAAGTATAAAGTAGATAATATGTAAGACTAAAAGTATGAATATGAAAAAGGTAATAGCAGCAGTGGCCGTTGCAATACTCGTAACGATTGGAATGTCATCGTGTAACGGCAAAGGTTCTTCGTACGCTAAATTACAAAAGAGTTATGACTCTTTAGTTGTGCAAAACACCCGTAGCCAGCAAGAGCTGGAGAGTGTTTTGAGTCTCATCATGGACGTAGAGGACGAGCTCAATAAGGTATCTTCTGCCGAAAATAAGCTAAGGATAGGGCAGGCTAATGGCGAACTGACAGAGAACGATCGTGAGGTATTGCTTAATGACGTTCGCAATCTCACCGAGTCTCTTGAGAGAAATAAAGCAGAGCTGGCTCAGAAAATGGAGGAGCTGAATCGCAAAGATATCAATCTCAATGCACTCAATAAGAAGATCAGTCAGTTGCAACAACAGATCGTCCAAAAGGAAAATACGATAGCACAGATGACCGCAGCTTTGGCATCTAAAGACTCACTTATCTATCGCCAAGGTGAGCGTATCACCGACCTCAATGAGACGACTGGGATGCAGGAGACTACCATTGCCCTTCAGGATAAGACCATACAAGAGCAAGACCGTGAGCTACACGCCGCTTACTATTGTTTCGGAACTAATAGCGAGCTAAAGGAGCAAAACATCATCAGCGGTGGCGGATTATTCAGCCGTACACAAGTACTCCCGGAAGGATATAATAGAGATTATATGATCCGAATTGATAGAAGAGAGGTTACGGAAATACCACTATTCGCTCCTAAAGCAAAGGTACTTACCGATCACCCAAGTAGCTCTTACGAACTGATTAAGGACGGAAATAAAAACCTTATCCTTAAGATAAAAGACGTAAATAACTTCTGGAGCCGTGGCAAAAACTTGGTGGTAGAAGTGACGATGTAAGCACAGTATTAGGTGTACAAAACTGTACTAATCGACCTGGACGATACCCTCTGGGCGACCCAACGTAATAATAAAGAGGCGATACACGAGCTCTATCTCAGCGAGGGATGGAGCTCGAGTTTCCCCTCTTTTGATGCCTTTTGGGCGAATTATTATCCATATAATGAGAGCCTCTGGCATAGATATCGGCATGGGGAGATATCTAAAATGGAGCTGACGTTACAAAGACTTCGCCAGCCCTTACTTCCGGTAAAAGCCTACTCTGATGAAGAATTACTCGCCATTAATGATCGCTTTCTTCGGATCACTTCAGCTAAATCTGGTGTCGTGGAGGGGGCAATTGAACTTCTTGAATATCTGAAAACGCTCTACCAAATAGTGATTGTATCGAATGGTTTTGTCGAGGTCCAGCATCGTAAAATGGCATCTGCAGGCTTGACGAAATATGTTGACGTCACAGTGCTTAGCGAAGATGTGGGGGTAAGTAAACCATATAAAGGGATTTTTGATAAGGCACTTAGCCTTAGCCATACTCGAAGAGGCGAGGCGATTATGATCGGAGATAGCTGGGACGCAGATATCATAGGAGCACAAAATAGTAGGCTACCCAGCATTTGGTTTAACCCTAATAACGTGCCGTTTCCTATGCCACAAGAGGAACTTAGATATCCCGTATATGTGGTGCATAAATTAGATGAAATACCATCTTTACTCCGAAAGATATGAGACACGAATTGGTTATTTTATTGCTCGGAATTCTGCTCACTCTTGGAAGCGGTAACGTAACTAAGGAGCGGTGTTTGCTGTTTCCTGATGAGGCAAATACCATAATCAGCGATCCTTGTTTGGTGCTTTATGAGTCTTTAGGACTCAAGGATAAGATTGCGTATTCAGTATTTGAGAAAGCTTTTAATGGGTACCAAAAGGTGGAAGGACGTCAGAAAAACATCCTCACGTTGATTGACTTTACGAAGCCGTCTAGTGAGGAGCGTCTTTTTGTCGTTGATATGGATCAGAGACGGCTTTTATACCACAGCGTGGTGGCTCATGGTCGGAATAGTGGCAACCTATATGCCACAAGTTTTTCGAATACTCCTAATAGTCTTCAGAGCTCGTTGGGGTTTTATCTTACGGATGATACGTATTACGGCAAAAATGGTTACTCACTCCATCTCAATGGATTGGAGCAGGGAATCAATGACAATGCACGTAGACGTGCTATCGTAATGCATGGTGCGAGGTATGCGAATCCGTCTGTATGCCAGGGAGGAGGTAGGCTTGGACGGAGTTTTGGTTGCCCGGCAGTCCCCGAGGATATCAATAGACCTATTATTGATACAATAAAGGGAGGGAGTGTCCTTTTTATATATGCCGAGGATCCTCAGTATCAGGCGAAGAGCCAATATCTAACATCTGCACCACTCGTTACCCGAACTACTTGACATTGGGTAATGCTTTGGGGAAAATATGATGGCAAAACAAGCGAAGCGTACCTGAGGAAATCCTCTGTGGGTACGCTTCGCTTTTATCTATCTGAAGAGGGGGATATCTCAGTCCGCTCCCCATCCTATTGCGGCTGCTCCGAGTAGAGCAGCGTCGCTCTCTTTTAGTCCGCTAATGAGGAGCTTGACTCTATTTTTGAAAGGCTTTAGCAGGTTCTCCTCCATATGCCGTCTGGTAGGAGCCAAAAGCATTTCTCCGGCTTTCGTGAGTCCTCCGAATAGAATAATGGCTTCCGGATCTGTGATAGGGACGACATTAGCTAAGGTAATGCCTAAATATTTGCCGGTGACTTCAAAAACGTCAAGTGCCAATCGGTCACCTGCCAAGGCCGCCTCATAAACATCCCTTGAGGTGATGTTACGTGGGGATAAATGCCGTAGTAAACTATCCTCAGTGCCGGATTCAAGAAATTCTTTTGCGGTTTTAGCCACACCGGTTGCCGAACAATAGGTCTCCAAACATCCACATTTGCCACAACCGCATGGGCGTCCGTGATGCCGGATGGTGACATGCCCTATCTCCCCAGCCAGACCATTATGACCATAAAGTACCTTACCAGCCGTGACGATGCCACTACCGAGACCTGTGCCGAGCGTTATTTCGATAAAGTCTTTTATCCCCTTCGCGGCACCGTACCTCATCTCACCAATTGCTGCGGCATTGGCATCATTATTGAGGACGACGGGGATGCCGTAGAGGGCGGTACTGAGTAAGTGGGCGAAAGGTATATGGCTTGGCCACCGGAGGTTGCAGGGATAGTCTATTGTGCCGGTGAAATAATTGGCATTTGGAGCTCCCACACCCACAGCGTGGATTTGCTCCAAGCTTCCCACGTCTTTAGCAGAGTCAATGATGGCAGATGCCAATTCCCCGATGTAGTCATCCACGTTTATGTGGTCGGTACTTTTGAGATGCCCTCTCTTTATTATCGTACCATTTGCATCCACAATACCAAACACGGTATTGGTGCCACCTACATCGACGCCTACTACGTACGGCTTTGTTTGGTTATTTGCAACCATCAGAGATATTCTTATATATCTCTATACTAATCGGTTGTGTGGTAAATAGATTCTATCTTGCCACCCTTAATCTGATTGGCTAAGTCCATATAGACTTTCCACTCATCGCCCTCTCTACGGAGTTGCATTTGTTTGGCATGGCTCTTAGTGGGGACGCCATTTTTTTTGACCGAATCAATGATTTTTTTCTGCAGATTTTCCGGGAAGTCCTTTAGCCGTTTGCCTTTTGAAGCTACTAATTCTTGTGCATCAGAGAGCGAAAGATTGCCGATATTATCAAGATCTGGAAGTAGGATAAAGTAGGTTACAGTCGCTGTTTCACCATTGACACTACTAGCAAATTTCTCGACTTTTATGGCTTCTTTTACCTCGGGAATTATCTCCATTGCGTCTGCGATTTCCTCGGGTACTTTATAAAACTTCATGAAGTTATCCAGGGTGGCGGCATCGCGGTCGTCAGCCGAAAGCATCCCATATAACTTTTCGAGATTGCCATCAAGCTCAGCATTTACAGCCTCCTCGGCGGCTTCCTTAGGGGCAGGTCCGCCACAAGCCACAAGGCACATAGGTAAAAAACATACTGAAACAGCAGTCAAAATAATGGTACAAATCCTACTCATCTTGTCCTAATACAAATAAGGATGATACAAATAATTTCGGGGTATAATATTCCCCTTTCATACTATACCGCAAGGTACAAGTTTTTCACGAATTACGCAAATAAAAGGGGCGTAGTAGGGGGGATTTCTTCTATTCTACCTGACTTGCGAAACATTCAGTGCCACACAAGGTTTAAGGCATATCCTAAATTGGTCGGGACAAATATAGGGAATTAGTCAAAGCGAATATACGGAATTAGTCTGACCGAATATAGGGAATTAGTTTTGGTGCATTATTGGTATTCTTTTTTTGGTGGTTGTGTGGGGTCGTCATAGGTTCGGTACAAGTTCGGTAGTCTTATAGGGAAGCACGGATACTGCATTTTCTTGATATTCTTTTGAGTTGATATTAAGTAGTTAACATTTGAAATATGGATTACCCTTTTATTCATACTGAATAATTTAACATTTTAAGGGTGAAAAATTAACACGATTTATGTTAACACAAAGAGAAAAATATGTACCTTGCTTGCGTTATGAAGAAGTGGACTCTTTGGGTGATAGTGACGGCTATGGCACTGACGTTTATCGTTTTGCTGATCCTTCAGTTGCGGTATGTCGGTGAGGTTTATAGCTTCCGTAACGAGCAGTTTGACAGCAAGGTGCGTCAGGCTCTTTCTGCAGTTGGCCGTGAGGCAGAGCAGGAGGAGATGGCACGGCTTGTCTCAGAGCGTTTGGGACTAAGTAACCATGGAGTGCTTAAGCTTGATGGAGGTCTTATTAACGAGCAGTACACATACGGCAGGGATAGCTTGGGATTTGCTCTGGAGCAGTTGCCCGAGGATCCCTTTAGCCTTAAATGGCGAAAGAATGAGAATAGGATACAGATGGTCTCCAGGGAGCTGATGAAAGCTTTTGGAGATAGGTATGAGGAGATGCGAGAGATGGTCATCCAGCTGGCAATGGAGTCTGTACGCGATAATTCTCCTGCTCCTATCTACGAGAGGATTTCGGAGGAAGACTTAGTGCTGATGCTCAATATTTACTTTAATAATAATGGCATCACTCTTCCTTACGTTTATGAGGTCGTCGACAATCAGCATATTGCTCACTACAGCAGTGGTGTGATCCCCTTGGATGCAGGGAACTCCACCTATACGCAGGTGCTTTTCCCCAATGATAACCCCTCACGTATGTATTTCCTTAGGGTCTACTTCCCGGGGAAAAGTCAGGTGATAACGGAGCAGCTAAATATCTTTATCCCATCTGCCATTTTCACACTCCTGATATTCATCGTCTTTGTGGCGACGACTGTGTCGCTCTTCAGGCAAAAGAAACTGGAAGAGATGCGTACCGACTTTGTCAATAATATGACGCACGAGCTCAAGACACCTGTGAGTACGATAATGGTCGCCAGTAAAATGCTGGGAAGTGGTGGCGGAGATACTTCGCCTGAGCAGCAGGAGAAGCTGATCACAAGTATCATTGCCGAGGGACAACGTTTGGAGCTCCTCATCGACAAAGTGTTGCAGATGTCTTTTTTTGATAAAGATAAAGTGAAGCTCCGACTAAAGGAAATAGATATGGAGGAATTGCTTCTCAATGTCGCTAATATCTTTAGTCTTAAAGTAGAGAGTTTCGGAGGAGAGATAGAGGTAGACCTTGGAGCGGAGGAGGCACTTGTGGAGGGCGACGAGATGCACCTCACCAATATCATTTTTAACCTTTTGGATAACGCGATCAAGTATCGCGATAAAACGCGTGTACCTATCCTGAGAGTAGGCACGCGTAGTGACGCTAAAGATATCAAGGTATTTGTGGAAGATAATGGCATTGGGATGAAAAAAGAGCATGCCAAAAAGATATTCGACCGCTTCTACCGAGTGCCTACCGGCAACAGGCACGATGTAAAAGGCTATGGCTTAGGTCTCGCCTACGTGTATCGAATTGTCCGGCTTCATCGCGGGCAGATAGCCGTGGAGAGTGACTTAGGTAAAGGAACGAAGTTTATAATTACATTACCATTAGTAAAGAATAAGTAGATTATGATGGACGAAGTAGTAAGAGTATTTCTGTGCGAGGATGACGAAACGTTAGGTCCGCTATTGTGCGAATTCCTAAACACCAAAGGGTATGAGACCGATCTCTTTCCCGATGGACAAGCAGGGTGGGAAGCTTTTGAGCAACAACCCGATCACTGGGATATTTGTGTCTTAGATGTAATGATGCCCCGGATGGATGGCTTTGAACTCGCACGCCATATTCGGGAAGAAAAAGATACATTACCCCTAATCTTCCTTACCGCTAAGACGCTTGGAGAGGATGTAGAGCAGGGATTCAGGCTTGGGGCGGATGACTATCTCAAGAAGCCATTCAATACCGCAGAGTTGACGATGCGTATAGATGCCGTCCTCCGTAGAGTGCAGGGAAAGCGTCCGGAACCCGTGGCTTTCTACAGCTTAGGTGACTATGTCTTTGACACACAAAGGCAGCTACTCACCTATAAAGATGAGGAGCCAACGAAGCTAACCACAAAAGAGACCGACCTCCTTACCCTATTGTGTATGCATGCTAATGAGCTGATGGAGCGTAACTATGCCCTAAAGACAATTTGGGGAGAGGATAGTTACTTCAACGCTAGGAGCATGGATGTCTACATCACAAAGCTACGTAAACATCTCTCTAAAGACGATAGAGTGGAGATCCAAAATAAGCATGGCAAGGGCTATAAACTTATAACCCCAAATGCTAATAGTCAACCTGACGAGGAGAATACTGTGGTTATCTAACGTAGAGATATCTGGAGGCACCGAGGCTAAGGGGGTAAGTGTCCCTTGCCCTATTAGCTATCGGTATAACTATATATAGGATATCCGCGACGCCTTATGTAGGGCGATTGTGTCACAAATTAGCAATTCAATAATTATCAAGACCATGAAAAAGATACTTTTTACTATGCTATTGCCCCTGCTTACGGTGGCAAGCAGCTTTGCTCAATATTACGATAACGATCCGGTAGGTACGAAATACGAGTACGAGATAACGAATCCTCTTTTGGGCAAAATGTCTGCTATCTACAAGCTTATTGCCGTGGATGACAACACTTTGACCTATGAAGTGACGACCACGATGCCAGGTGCGGACGAACCCTCAGTGGCAGTTAATAAATTGACGATGTCGGATGGTAAGCTCATTATTGATATGGAGAGTGTCATTAATGAGACCAAAAATAACTTAGGTACAAGTCTGGGCACAACTAATATGGAAGTGGAGATAGAGGGCGAGACCGGTTACACGCCACTTCAGGGCAAAAAGGGCGATAAACTACCATTGCACACCTATACAGCTACGGTTAATACTCAAGGTATGACCATCGTAAATAAGATAGAGGTGCAATCAAATGAGATAGTTGAGGAGGAGAAGGTCACTCTCCCGGCTGGCGAGTTTGAGACTTTCGTGCAGGCTCTTGATACGAAAAGTACCATCGAAGTAATGGGCCAAAAGCAGTCTTTTAGCCAGACGCAAAAGACATGGATTGTGCCTAATAAGGGTGTTGTAAAGTTGGTTCAGAGCTCAATGGGTCAGGAATTCACCACCACTTTAGTCAAGATTACCCGACCCTGATTAGATGCTATCCCTTAATAATGTAGGCGTATATTTCGGTGCCACAAAGTTATTCGCAGGTGTTTCGTTGCAGGTAAATCCGAAAGAGCGGATCGCCCTCGCAGGTCGTAACGGAGCCGGAAAGACCACCCTACTAAATATCATTGCAGGTAAGAGAGAGCCCTCTGTGGGCTCTCTCTCCTATCCTAATGACATCACCATAGGTTACCTTCCACAGCACCTTCTTACTCGTGATGGGCATACCGTGCGAGAGGAGGCTCGCCTTGCCTTTTCTAAGGAATTAGAGATTCAGAAGTCGGTAGATAGATTGACCCAAACCCTATCAGAGCGGACGGATTATGAGAGCGAAAGCTATATGGAATTAGTGCAACGCCTCTCCAATCTTACCGAGTTACTTGCTCTCTATGCTCCGCAAGAGCAGGATGCTCATATCGAACAAACGCTAAAAGGGCTTGGCTTTGAGCAGAAAGATTTTGACCGACAAACGAGCGAGTTTAGTGGCGGTTGGAGGATGCGAATAGAGCTGGCTAAGATACTCTTAAGCCGTCCTGATCTTTTGCTTCTTGACGAACCTACTAACCATTTAGATATGGAGTCGATCATCTGGTTAGAGGAGTTTCTCCGCACGAGTAGTGCCGCTGTGCTTATGGTGAGCCACGACCGCCGTTTCCTTGATAATACTACGACCCGCACCGTAGAGTTATCTTTGGGGAAGGCGTTTGACTATAAAACCAATTATTCTCACTATGAGGAGCTTCGTTTAGAGCGGTATGAGCAGCAATTGAGAGCGTACGAAAACCAGCAGAAAATGATCAAAGAGACCGAAGACTTTATTGAAAGATTTCGGTACAAAGCTACGAAAGCCGTACAGGTGCAGTCCCGCATCAAGCAGCTCGAGAAGCTTGAACGTATTGAGGTCGAAGAGCTGGATTCTCGGCGGATTCATTTCCGTTTTCCCATGGCTGTGGAGAGCGGTGCATACCCACTAATAGCTAAAGACCTATCTGTCTCTTATGGCCCTCATAACGTCCTCAATGGCATAGACCTCGTTATTGAGCGGGGGGATAAGATCGCATTAGTTGGCAAAAACGGTTCGGGAAAGACCACATTTGTGCGTAGCGTTATGGGAGAGCTACCTTATGAGGGTGAGCTTAAGCTGGGGCATCAGGTCCAATCTGCCTATTTCGCACAGAATGAAGCGTCTCTTTTAGATCCCAATCTCACTATTTTCGACACCATAGATAGGGTCGCAGTAGGGGATATAAGGCTACAGATTAATAACATCCTTGGGGCGTTTATGTTTGGGGGTGAGCTGTCAGAGAAAAAGGTATCCGTCCTGAGCGGAGGCGAAAGAAGCCGTTTGGCGATTATCAGATTGCTCCTCAGTCCTTCAAATTTTCTTATCCTTGATGAGCCTACCAACCACTTGGATTTAGCCAGTAAAGCCGTGCTCAAAGAGGCGATACAGCACTACGATGGTACGGTGCTTATCGTGAGTCATGATAGGGATTTTCTTGATGGTTTAGTTGATAAAGTCTTTGAGTTTAAGGATAAAAAAGTGGTTAATCATTTAGGAGGGATGCAGGACTATGTGCGGAAGTTGCAGGCGGTAGCTGTGGGAAATGAGACCTCGGATGAGTCAATAAAAGCGAATGATATCCCCGAAAAGAGCGAAGCTAAAGCCACTTACGAAGAGCAGAAAGCCCGCCAAAGGGAGGAGCGAAGACGTCAGCAACAGTTAGAGAAAGTAGAGCACCGTATCGAAGACATTGAGGCAAGGCTCGCTGAGATAGAGACCCAATTGTCTACTAAGTCGACACCTCAGTTACTCAAAGATTACGATGACACCACCAAGCTTTTGGAGCAAGCCATGAAGGAATGGGAGCAATTGATGTGATCCTTATCTCGTAATTCCTTTTTAGCAGTTCAGGAGATTAGGAATGCCTTGATTCCTAACCCCTTTATAGGATACTTGGTATTAGCCGGGACAAATACTCGGAATTCGCTCCGCTATATACCCGGAATTCGTCGCGACGAATATCAGATATCCGAAAGAAGTAAGATTGGGATAGATAGGATAGGATGGTGGCTTTGCTCTGAGTAGTTTATGAATTATAATGAAGAGAAGAGGTGTATTCAGAGGGATGTAGAGGTACAATCGTTGAGCGTTACCTCACGATGTTCGCCCCGCCATATTTGGTATTGCATCCATTGCTGATAAAATATGTCTTCTCATTTTTTGGTAGTTTTGCAGTCAGAATAGGTTACTTAGATAGATAAAGATATGGAATCATTTGATTTTAAGAGGACACTCGTCACCACAGCATTGCCTTATGCCAATGGCCCTGTGCATATTGGTCACCTTGCCGGGGTCTATGTCCCTGCCGATATATATGTCCGTTACCTCCGCTTAAAAAAGCGTGAAGTGCTATTTATAGGAGGCTCTGACGAGCACGGAGTCCCCATTACTATCAAGGCGATGAAAGAGGGTGTCACGCCACAGGATATCGTAGATCGTTACCACAAACTTATCAAAGAGTCGTTTGAGGAGTTTGGGATATCATTTGATGTCTACTCACGGACCACGAGCAAGATACACTCCGAAACAGCGTCCGAATTCTTTTCGAACCTATATAACAAAGGTGCGTTTATAGAGAAAGAGAGCGAGCAGTACTACGACGAGGAAGCAGGTCAATTTTTAGCCGATAGATACATCACTGGGACTTGCCCTATCTGCGGTAATGACAATGCATATGGCGACCAATGCGAGAAGTGTGGGTCGTCGCTCAATGCCACAGACCTTATCAATCCTAAGTCCGCGATAAGCGGTTCGAAGCTCGTGATGAAACGCACGAAGCACTGGTATCTGCCCTTGGGGAATTACGAAGAGTGGTTGCAAAAGTGGATCTTAGAGGGGCATAAGGAGTGGCGACCTAATGTCTATGGTCAGTGCAAAAGCTGGTTGGATATGGGGCTACAGCCCAGAGCCGTTACACGCGATCTTGACTGGGGTATACCCGTACCAATTAAGGGAGCCGAGGGTAAAGTGCTATACGTTTGGTTTGATGCTCCTATCGGTTATATTTCCAATACCAAAGAGGTTTGCCCTGACACTTGGGAGAAGTGGTGGAAAGACTCCGATACACGCCTCATACACTTCATAGGTAAGGATAATATCGTATTCCACTGTATTGTCTTCCCATCTATGCTCAAAGCCGAGGGATCCTATATATTGCCTGATAACGTCCCCAGTAATGAGTTCCTTAACCTTGAGGGAGATAAGATCTCTACAAGCCGCAATTGGGCAGTCTGGCTACACGAGTACCTCCGCGACTTCCCTGGCAAGCAGGATGTGCTGAGATATGTCCTCACGGCAAATGCACCCGAAACAAAGGATAACGACTTTACTTGGGGCGACTTCCAAGCTCGTAATAATAACGAGCTTGTAGCGGTATTAGGCAACTTCATTAATAGGGCATTGGTACTTACGCATAAGTATTTCGAGGGGCAAGTGCCAGAGGTCTCCGATCTAACGGAGGACGATAAAAACGTAATCCGTGAGATAACGGAGATACGGCAAGGTGTCGAAGACCTATTAGATGATTTCCATATCCGTGACGCCCAGCGCCGAGCAATGGACTTGGCACGTCTTGGGAATAAGTATTTGGCAGATACCGAGCCTTGGAAGCTTATTAAGACTGATAAGGAGCGGGTGGGTACGATACTCAACCTCGCACTCCAGATAAGTGCCAACCTCGCCATCCTGATAGAGCCGTTCCTGCCATTCTCTATGAAGAAGCTCAAAAGTCTGCTTAATATGGAGGGGGAATACACGTGGGAGCAAATCGGATCAGGCACATTGCTCTCTGTCGGTCACGAATTAAAGGACCCCGAATTGCTATTCGAGAAAATCGAGGATGACGTCATTGAGACACAGCTTCAGAGACTTAAAGACATCAAGGAGGCTAATGCCGCCGTTGCTTTGGCTACTGCCAAGCCCGAGCCTATCGCCCCTGAGATCACCTTTGACACATTTGAGAAGTTAGATATACGTGTAGCTACAGTAAAGGCATGTGTCAAAGTGCCCAAGACAGATAAACTACTCCGCTTTACCCTTGATGATGGTTTGGGAGAGCGGACGATTATCTCAGGTCTCGCTAAGCACTATGATCCTGCGACCTTAGTGGGCAGGCAGGTAATATTTATTGCCAATCTCGCACCACGTAAGATGCGGGGTATTGAGAGTCAGGGGATGATACTCTCTGTCGAAGAACCCGATGGTAGCATCTCCGTTATTCAGCCCGGCAAGGAGGTAAAGCCTGGGAGTAAAGTCGTGTAGAGATGCGGAGTGCTATTCTGCTTTCTGGCGGTGTTGATAGCTCCGTAGCCCTGCATCTCATGATGGAAGAGGGCGAGGAGCCGGACCTCTTTTATATCCATATAGGAGCGGAGGAGGAGGGGTATCAAGACTGTCCGAGCGAGGAAGACATGGAGATGGTGCGGTGGCTCGCTCGCCACTACAATCGTCCTTTAGAGGTCATAAATCTTCATAAAGAATATTGGGAGTATGTGGTGCAATACATCATTGATACGGTCAAAGCTGGCGACACTCCACACCCCGATATGCTCTGCAATCGCATCATCAAGTTTGGGTACTTCAATGAGTATGCAGGTAAAGATTACGACATCATCGCTACCGGTCACTATGCCAGTAAGCAGATAATTGCGGATAAGCATTACTTAGCGACGGCAGTGGATCCGGTCAAAGATCAGACCGATTTCCTCGCTCAGATCACCTATCCACAGCTCGTAAAAGCTTATTTTCCCCTCGGCCGTCTCCCTAAAAGCATGGTGAGAACGATCGCCTCTCGCGAGCACCTCGTCACCGCTCACCGCAAGGATAGTCAGGGAATATGTTTCCTCGGGAAGGTTGATTATAACCATTTTTTAGAGAAATACATCGGTACGCGTGAGGGGTCTATCATAGAGCTAGAGACAGGTAAAGAAGTGGGTAAGCACCGCGGATATTGGTTCCATACCATAGGTCAGCGCAAAGGGCTTGGACTGTCGGGAGGCCCATGGTTTGTGATTCGCAAAGACATCAAGCATAATATACTCTATGTGAGTAGGGGTTACGACCCTGATACCCAGTATGGCAATGTGGTCGAAATGCCCGAAGTACATTTTATTACTGCCGACCCAATGCAGGACGATGAGCTACACGTCACTTTCAAGGTGAGACATACACCCGATTTTACATCTGCCGTCCTACGGCGAAACAATAGTGGAGTATACACCCTCCATTCAAGCGAATTAATCCAAGGCATAGCTCCAGGACAATTCTGCACCCTTTACGATAAGGACGCTCAAATATGTTACGGATCCGGTGTTATTGCTCGTGGCACGAGAGAGTAATCCTCTTTGCTCCTTGTTACAACATGTAAGCCACTCCTCCGAGGCGAGTAGGATTATTTACAGAAAAAACAAGTCTCCATAGTCGTGCTAATGTATCTGTGAGGACGCTTATAGATATTGATTATTTGGTGATACAAAAGCCCGATATTTGCCTAAGCAGATATCGGGTATCTTTTTTACCTTATCACGAGCGTCAGTCTCTCGAAACCATGTGAGTAAAAAAGGATATGCCTCGGTCTCTTGGTCGGTTGTAGTGAATTCAAGTGGGGGGAGGGAAGCCACCAGCTCCTCCGTAAGCAGGCTCACTTGGGTCACTGAGAGCAGGAGACGGAGGATATATTGCGTGTCCTTTTGAAGTTACTTATGGGTAAAAGGTAGTGAATTTGCTTGTATTTCTTGATGAAATAGAGAGTTGCTTTTTCCTAAATAGAGACATAAAATAATATTTATATTGTACGTTGGAAATGTCTGTTAACGTGCTATTCGTAATGAAATGCAATGTGATAATACTTGTTCGAAAAGAATTTGCACTAAGAATGCAATGTGAAATCTCAGACACATATAATATTATATGGTGTGTTTAGGGGAGGGGGGGTGAAAAAAAAGGGGGTAGAAATTTGGTTAGTTGGGATATTGTTTATACCTTTGCCGTCGCAAACGGAAAGCGGTGCTATTAGAGGTAGCTCGGGGGAGCTATTGGTGGTCGCAGGAAGTTGAAAAAAGTTGGGTGTAAATTTGGTGGTTTGAGAAATCCTTATTACCTTTGCACTCGCAACCGAAAAAGGGGGTTCAAGAGTGAGCCTGATCGGGGGTCATGTTAGCATGGTTCTGATTTGTTTTTCGGCGAAGAAGATTCTCAAGTTTTTGGTTTGAAAATTTGGTCAATTGAGAAATCGTTTGTACCTTTGCAAAACCAACCCCGACGAAGGTTAGGGTATTTGGGATTAGAAAGAGTTCATAGACATATATTAAGACAAGGACATCACAGAATATTGTGATGATACAAACAAGTAGTACAAGGGACATTATATAATAGTCCACGTCAATACTTTTTTGCTTGTAATTATACAGACGACGAATCGAATAGTCAGAGCTAAGGAGTGAAGATGGCTTTTTATTGTTACGAAGGTATAATAAGATATTTTTTTTGACAATGGAGAGTTTGATCCTGGCTCAGGATGAACGCTAGCGATAGGCTTAACACATGCAAGTCGAGGGGTAACTTGAGCGTAGCTTGCTATGCTTGAAGACGACCGGCGGATGGGTGAGTAACGCGTATGCAACTTGCCCTTGAGTGGGGGATAACCCGGAGAAATCCGGACTAATACCGCATACATTCTTGTTTTCGCATGAAGGTAAGAATAAAGATTTATTGCTCAAGGATAGGCATGCGTTCCATTAGTTAGTTGGTGAGGTAACGGCTCACCAAGGCATCGATGGATAGGGGAGCTGAGAGGCTGAACCCCCACATTGGGACTGAGACACGGCCCAAACTCCTACGGGAGGCAGCAGTGAGGAATATTGGTCAATGGAGGAAAC
>CAKRMU010000013.1 GCA_934364985.1 uncultured Porphyromonas sp.
TCTGTTGCTCGTACGTCCATACTTTTAAGGTTTCCATTTTTCACATTGATGTAGAGCATTGCTCCCTGCTTTAGCTGCCCTTTTGGCTTGTCTTTGCCATTGCACGCGGTCACAGCCATTACCACAGCCAATACCGCTAAAAGTCTCAAAATCGTTTTCATTGTCGTAATATCTAAAGTGTTAATAACCTACTGATGCAAAGGTACTAAATTAAGGGGGAAAGCCCCACCTATTAGGTAGGGCTTGCGGGACCTTTTAGGCGTCCCAATACCTTAACAACTGCAATGCAAAGGTACTATTAAGGGGAGAGATAAAAGGGGGAAGGTGGTGAAGGGTGAAAAGCTACCTATGTACCCCAGTGGGGACAAACCTTGAAAATGTACCCAAATCAGACCCTACCAACACCGATTTACCCGATTTTGTACCCAATTTTATAAATGAGAAACCGCTCAAAGCAACATATTAGGCTTTGAGCGGTTTCTTTTAGTGGAGATGGAGGGATTCGAACCCTCGTCCAAACACGGAATTAACTCGCTTTCTACACGTTTAGTTTTGCTTTAATTGTCGGCTAAAAGGTTTGGCCAAAACCACCCTCCTTTTGGCTTAGTCTATTAAATGTCGTCAGAGGTGAAAGACGCACCAATAACCCTTCCCGATATTCCGGCACCACTATACCCGACCACCTCGAGATCACGGTATCGGAGTGATGTCTCGCCGCGAGCTAATGCTCAAGCGTCAAGCAGTGACTTACTGTTATTCGGTCACGCTGCGAGAGCGTAGTTGTAATTTTCGCCACTTAAAAGCTTTGAAGCTTAGTATTATAGTGCCAAACTACCATGCACTACGTGCTTACAAATCACTTCTACATGCTGTCAAAACCAGTCATCCCCATTAGGATTATGTCGCAAAGGTACAAATAATTTGCTAATGGTAGTAACGCGTAACTCTTGCTATGGTTTGGAAGGAGTATTTATGGTATCGTGGCTCGCATCCATCGTTGATATAAATGCTGCTGGGTCAATACCTTTTATTGAGTCTTTGAGCTTAGGAAGTTTTTTCCTCTCTACAATTGAGAAAATGATATCACGTTCTTCGCCTAAATACATCCCTTTTCCCTTAAAAATAGTACCTCTTACATCTGGCATCTTCAGTAGCTCGGTTTTAATCTCCTCTGTCTTTGGGGAGACAATGAATACAGCTTTTTTAGGATTTTCAGGCTGTAGGAAGTTGACAATTTGGCCATATACTATAATAGTTAGCCAAGAGTAGAGAGGTACTGTCCAATCTCCGAAAGCAATAAGACCGAATAATACAACAAGTGAATCAATTACGATAATGGTATCACTTAACTTGAAATTTTTCCCCTGGGCAATTACTCGACTTAGCACATCCGTACCGGCACTAGTGCTACCCGCTTTAAAGATGCAGAAGACACCTACTCCTAATATCGCTCCACCATAAAATGCTGATAATAGTCTATCCCCTCCGATTAATCCGACATCCTTCATTAACGTACTGATTAAATCAGTAAAAAACGAGATGAGGATAAAAGTGGCAATAGTTTTCCCTGCAGATGACAGCCCAAGTTTTTTTAACGCTAATAAAAGTAGGGGAATATTGAAAAAAAGTGCTGTGGTACCTATTGGCAAGCCGTTAGGTGCAAAAGAAAAAAGTCCTTTTGTCAAATGGTTAATCGCGATCGTAATGCCATATACTCCCCCAGGTACGATATTGGCAGGTGCGATAAAAACAGAGTAAGCAACAGCTTGCAATATTGAACCAATGACGATAAACAACGTATCGGAGAAGGGTTTACTCTTCGATAAATTGGCATGCCATGGTTTTTGAACATACGGCTTTGGTGGTAACTGATTTTTCATCATACGCTAATAGTATATTATGGTGGTACAAAAGTAGCTATTTTGCTGTTGCTCACAAAATGATCCCCCCTTTTAGCAAGATAAGTGTTAGACCAAGTATAATAGCACATATCATTTTTGCTTTATGATATGATGGTTCTTTTTGTCTATGTATAGTAACTATAGAGGAGAAGGCATACCAAGAGATAATATTACAAACGATTATTTTATGATATCTGTATTCGGGGAGCGGGTTTAGAGAGATGATGACGTTGAACTTACTCTCATCGAATAGCCAAAGAGCGGGGCAATAGACGTCTTTAGGGAAGTCGTTAGGGACGATGACGTACTTGACCTTGACGTAGACCTTGTTGTGAGGAGATCCGGGTCGGTATTTGCAGGTGAATGTCGTAGCCTTACGAGGTATGTCGAGAGGTAAGAGTCCATTCTCGGTTTGTAGGGCAGGCGTCTTGATGAAGTCATCAAGCTTTTTGGTGCCGTCCTGAGAGCGGTGTGTCCCCTTAGGGTCATCCTCGCACCTCCGGCTCCACCCTTGAAAGACGATGTTCTGCTTCACGTAGTAGGTGAGCTCGACGGTGACAGGTTGCTCTTTATCAGGATCCTCCACTGGATGGAACTCCGCATTTTTCACCTGCACATCCCCTTGCCGTTCGTAACATTCGTCAAAGGATGTTATTAATATTTCATCTACTTTATCCAATTATTACCCAACATTTACTATTTATTACTATTAATATGAGATAGCATTAAAAGGGGAGAAAGAGGAACCTACATTCAGCAAAAATTGATACCTGGTATTCACTTCAATAAATACCCTATATTTGGTGAGTCAAATACTAGGTATTCGTTGAGTCGAATATAGGGTATTCATTCTATAGCCCTTTAGATGTGCTTAGCTTGGTGTGCCATTGGTCATTTCTTGAATACATATATTCCATCAAGTGTGTACGCAGTTTTTGGTACATTTGCTCAAGTGTAAAGATCTAAGGATTAGCAAGTATATGAAGCGGTTCGATAATGGAATTATACTAAGGGGCGTTAGGGTACATAATCTTAAGAATATTTCTCTTTCGTTGCCTCGGGAGCAGTTTATCGTAATATCTGGACTTAGTGGGAGTGGAAAGTCTTCTCTCGCTTTTGATACGCTCTATGCTGAAGGACAACGCCGTTATGTAGAGAGCCTCAGTGTCTATGCTCGTCAGTTTGTGAGCAAGATGCCAAAGCCTGAAGCCGATTTTATTGAAGGTCTTCCACCTGCTATTGCCATTGAACAACGAAAACTTAATAAAAGTCCACGCTCTACAGTGGGGACTATTTCAGAGGTCTACGACTACTTAAGGATATTGTATGCCCGTGTGGGTAAAACCATCAGTCCGATCAGTGGTAAGGAAGTGAGACGACAAACCACTTCGGATGTGGTAGACTTTGTGCAGTCTCTTCCGGAAAAGACAAAATATATGGTTTGTGCTCCCATCAGCATACCCTCAGGAAGGAGTCTTAGGGAACATTTGGAGCTACAGCTTCAGAATGGCTTTAGTAGAATCCTTACACCTCAAGGTGAGGTGTCGAGGATAGAGGATTTTCTTTTGAAAAAAGGAGTTGATAAGGTCAAAAAGAGTGGTTTTGCATTGGTGCTTGATCGGCTTATTGTTGAGCATGATAATGACGCTACCATAAATCGTTTAGGTAACTCAGTGGAGGCGGCTTTCTATGAAGGAAATGGGAAAACGCTTATTAAGTACGATGGTGGTGAAGAATGGTTTAGCGATAGTATGGAGCTTGATGGCATCATTTTTGAGGAACCAACAGATAAACTGTTCAGCTTTAATAATTCTGTGGGTGCTTGTCCTACCTGTGAGGGTTATAGTCAAGTTTTGGGCATAGATGAAGATCTGGTTATCCAAAATAAGAATCTATCGCTTTTTGAGGAGTGTGTTATGCCTTGGAGAGGTCAGAAAATGAGTGAGTGGACCAAAGATTTCATTGCCAAAACAGAGCGATTGGGATTCCCCATTCATAAGCCATATAATCAGCTCTCTGATGACGAGAAGCACCTCCTATGGTACGGTAATGGCATACCTGCTCATGGTTATAGCAGAAGTAAAATTTATGGGATTCACGACTTTTTTGCACATCTTGAGGAGCGACAGTATAAAATGCACTATCGCATAATGCTGGCACGGTACAGAGGTCGTTCGATATGCCCTACGTGCAAAGGCAAACGCTTGCGAAAAGAGGCCCTATATGTCCAAGTGGCAGGTAAGGATATTTCGCAACTCGTAGCACTCCCTATTTCAGAGTTAAGAGTTTGGTTAGATCAATTACAACTTGAGGAGCACGATGAGTTGATAGCTCAGAGAATTCTCGAGGAATTAAGACGTAGAGTAGGGCTACTTGATGATATTGGTTTGGGATATCTCACCTTGGATCGGGTAGCAGGTACGCTATCAGGAGGAGAGGGTCAGAGGATACAGCTTGCTACATCCTTAGGTGGCGGTCTGATAGGTACGCTCTATATTCTTGACGAACCAAGTATTGGTCTACATCCACGTGATACTCATCTTTTGATTGATATCATGAATAAGCTTAGGGATATGGGTAATACAGTCATTGTTGTAGAGCATGACGAAGATATTATTCAGGCTTCTGATCTCATCGTAGATATGGGACCAAATGCTGGAGTAGGTGGCGGTGAAGTAGTCTTTGTGGGCGATCCTCATAAGCTTCCAAATAATAGCAATAGCTATACGGCCCAATATCTCAAGGGAGAAAGGATGATACCTTGGCCCACCAAAAGGCGGAAGTCTAATGTCGGTATCACTATAAAAGGGGCATTTAAGAATAATCTTAAGGGCTTTGATGTAACTTTCCCTTTGGGACTGATCACGGTCGTCACCGGTGTCAGTGGTTCGGGAAAAAGTACATTAGTGCGGGATATTTTTTTCGAAGGGGTAGATAGACTACTTTCTCATGCCCCCATAACGTCGATCGCTTGTGAGGGAATAGAAGGTGTACCCCAGGACACATACGCTGTAGAGTATGTTGATCAAGATTCATTAGGAACCTCTACACGCTCTAATCCAGTAACCTATATCGGTGTGTATGACGAGATACGTAAACTGATGGCAGCTCAGCCATTGGCTAAACAATTAGGCTTTACTCAGCAATTCTTTTCATTCAATACCGAGGGTGGCAGATGTGAAGCTTGCAAAGGAGAGGGTGTCATCACTATCGAGATGCAATTTATGGCAGATATCACCATTACTTGCGATGAATGTCATGGTAAAAGATTCACTGATGAGCTCCTTGAGGTTACCTTTCATGACAAGAATATTGCTGATATACTTGACTTATCAGTTGATGAAGCTATTAACTTTTTTGCACCTTATTCCGATGAGAGTAGTTTTATCCCTAAGATAATAAAAGGGCTAAATGTGCTCACGGATGTGGGAATGGGTTATATCAAATTGGGGCAAAACTCAAGTACGTTATCTGGAGGTGAGAGCCAAAGAGTTAAGCTCGCGTCACATCTAATGGACAGAGATAATAATAAGACTATATTCATATTCGATGAACCGACCACGGGTCTTCACGTTCACGATATTAACCTATTGATGAAGGCGTTTAAGGCTCTCGTCGCCCATGGAAATACTATTATTATCGTTGAGCATAATCTTGATGTCATAAAGAGTGCTGACTATGTCATTGACTTAGGACCCGAAGGAGGTAACGCTGGTGGACAACTTCTCTATAATGGGACTCCTGAGGGGCTCATGGAAATCCCCGAAAGCTACACAGGAAGATTCCTGAAGAAGAAATATCTAAAAGAGCAATCATGATACCTGAAAGTCAGCTCCATTATATTTGGGCTAATCACCTTTTCCATGCTCTTACCCTTGATGGTGAATCTATTGAAGTCCGGGATGCAGGTCAGCTGAATCCCTATGATGGTCCTGATTTCTCTATGGCTAAAATCTCGGTAAGTGGTATGATTTGGGCAGGAGCTATCGAGATTCATCGAAAAGCAAGCGAGTGGTATGACCACCACCATGATACCGATCCCAGATACTGCAGTGTGATATTACATGTGGTCTTGGATGATAACGTCTCTGTCTTAGATGCTGATGGGCGAAAAGTACCTACCGCTATTTTGAGTGTCTCTCCGCGGATTATGACCTATCTAAGTAGGCTACAGCTGGAGAATAAATCCCTAAGGTGTATGCCTGAATTATTAGAAATAGGGTGCGATAGAATCCTTGATAAAGCGTTAGAACTTTTGCCGATACGCGTTGAAGAAAAGCTGGAGAAGCTGAAGCGTAGGTCCGATACTAATCACCTCAATACTCTATTCTACCATACTGTGATGAGATACATAGGAGGTCTGCAAAATAATGATATTATGGAGCAGGTTGCTCAGCAATTGCCCTATGCTTATCTAAAAAAACACGCTACTAATATTCAGGCATTAGAAGCGATGCTTATTGGACAAGCGTCTCTCTTTAATCCTCATCCACGTGACGATTATGAGCGAGCATTGAAGGAGGAGTACACCTTTTATCGATCTAAGTTTAGTCTTACTCCTATCCCGCCTGATTCATACACTTACCTTAGACTAAGACCTTCTTCTTTTCCTGCAAGAATGCTGGGAATCGTGGCGGCGTTATTGCACAATGAGGAGGCACTACTTTCGGCACTTACTCAGTTAGATAAGCCGAAAATTATCGAAAGTCTTAGGCAAAGTCCATCAGAGTATTGGCAGTTACACTTTGACTTTGATCGTCCACTTCCTCATCGCCTTGGTGGGTTAGGGCAAAATAGTATTAATACACTTATTATCAATGCTGTGGTACCTCTCTCCTACCATTATGCAGTGACTAAGGGAGATGAATCATTGGCACTAAGGGTAATGGATTGGCTCTATACGTTACCTCCAGAGAATAATCAATTTATACGATTATTTGTTAAAAACGGGGTGCGATGTAAAAATGCGGCTCACACTCAATCGCTACTACAACTCTATCATACCTATTGCGAGCCTTTTCAATGCCTGAAATGCCCTATGGCGAATTTGCTATTTAAGTCGTATCATGACGCTACAAATGAGCATCATGATACGGGTATTTCAAATTAAAGAAGTCCTCTTAAAGAGCGAGGTAGATAGAATTCTCCACGTTTATCTACATACACTACGGGTGTAGGTATTTCGTGAATTTGTTCATTGATAGTTACGATATTAGTGAAACTCTTTATGACCATTCTGTTCGATCCATTGGTGACTATGAGACACTTATCTTGTGGCTCTTCGCCTGTGATTTGGCACTTCATACCACTGAATACATCAGAATGTGGTGCGTAGTATTCATCCGTTAGCGAGAGCATAGATGCTTCTATCCCTAAAAGCTTTCTTAGGTAATTGTGCAACTCAATATTGCTATTTACCCCTTTCAATCGTTGCTCTTCTAATGGGGCAAATGTGGCCAGGAATGTATCCTCACCGGTATGTCCGTTGGTGGTGAAGTCGATATACATCTGTGTGCGGAATAGTGCAGCTATGTAATCTGGTAGCCTATTTGTATAGAGGGCACTCTCGCTTGAAATGTTCATGGATTTCATTTCTTCAAGAATCGTTGCTCTATCCTCTTTAGGGGCTAACTCTAAACGACGGAGTACCTTAATAACCTCTATCTCATCGTCTGATGGCGTGAATGTCGCAACGTCTTGGAATATCTGGGCAATCTCAGTTTCTGGAGCTTGTGCGATTAATTGGGCAATCCCCACCGAACTCTTTTGGATTTTGGTGAGCGGGCCAAACAGCACCTCAGTGCCGACGCCTGAGTAATTCTTAAGGTCTCTCCTTCCTATACTTATCCCACTATTGCCGTGATCTGATGTGATGACAACGGCTGTATTCCCATCTTTAATAGCAAAGTCAATGGCCACTTGTACGGCTTCATCAAAAGCCAACATCTCAGTTGCCAAAGCCACAACGTCGTTAGCGTGAGCAGCCCAATCTACTTTTGAACCTTCAATAAGCAAAAAGAATCCATTTGTATTATTCGTGTCCAATGCCTTGAGAGCTGCGGACGTCATCTCCTTGAGTTTAGGGTCTTTGCCCTGAATGCCATCTATATCGTATGGTATATCTCTCGGAGAAAAGAGACTCCAAATTTTCTCACCTTGGTACTCAGTAAGAGATGAATAATCATCTGTGAATACCCCATAATTTTGAGACTTTAGATAAGCTTTTTCTTGATCTTTAAGTAGGCTCACTCCGCCTGCCATCACTACATCGATGCTGTTATGTACCATTTGAGGAATGATCCAGTCGTATCTTTTTCTTGTGTAACTATGGGCAGTGCCATCGGCAGGTGTGGCATGTGGAAATTCGCAAGTCACCACTAAACCTATTTTTTTGTCTTGGACAATCCTTGTCGCTTCCATTAATGAGACGATAGGACGATATGCCATCGTGCTGTCTATTGGTATAAGGTCTGTAGCCGTAGGATAAGGATAAGTACCGACCATACCTTGAATACTGGGCATGCCGTTAAGGTAGCAGGATGTGGTAGGTGCTGAATCCCCGATTGGGGCATTAGAGCAGTAGGTGAGGACAGTTCCAGACATAAAGGGGTCTAAATGTAGCCTTGTCATCTTACCTTCCTCAATATTTTTATACCAACGAGCTAAGGAAAGAGTACTGAGAGATGTCCCATCCGTTACCATAAAAATAACGTTTTTGACGGGTTTGATATCGCCTGCCCATAGTAAACGAGGCAGTAATAGCACTACGGCTAAGATAAGGATTGCTTGCTTTTTCATCTTGCTTATTATTGTTGCTATTTTGAATAATTGCGGTTTATACAAGTGAAATCAAATCTGTGGGAAGTGGCGAAAGGTTTTCAACGCTATCCCTATTGATGATATAACTATTCTCTATCCCCACAGCTCCAATTTCTGGAAATACGAACTTTGGCTCTACGGCAATTGTCATCCCTTCTCTGAATGTCTCTTTTGAGCGTCCGGTAAGTACTGGTGGTTCGTTAATTTCAATGCCGAATCCATGACCTACAAATTTCACCTTGTTTGTATATCCCATAAAGTGATTAGCTAAGCCCTCCTCTTCGGCACGTTTAACAAAGTGATTGTAGACATTTGATACAGGGCTACCATCTTTGATATTATTTTCAAACCATTCGGTAAGCTCTACAGATAGCTGGTGGGCTTTTAGCACATTATTGGGGAGCTCACCTAAGTAATAAGTTCGGCTAATATCTGTGACGAAGGTCCCAAAATTTCCTGCCATATCCACCATCACCGTAGTACCGGGTATAATCTCTTGCCCTGAAGCTCCCATTGGCATCGCGTAAGAGCCTCGGCCACCTAAGGCAAAATCGTATGGTGCAGGCACATCTGCATTCTTTCCGACTAATAAATGACCCATAAAGGCTTCCATCCGTGGTCCAAAGGTGCGGAAGACACCTATTGAGCCTCGTCTCCGCATCTGGTATTCAATAAGATGTTGAAGCTCAAGGTCGGTCATCCCCATTTGAAAAAGCTGAGGTACTAATCGATATATCTCCATGTGTACCTCAATCTCACGGCGAATGTCTGTGAGTTCTTGAGGAGTCTTGATGCTCCTGACGTTCCTCATCATGGCAGATGCATCTATACTACTTACTTGCCCCTCAGTAGCAAGCTGACGAAGACGCTGATACTCAAGGACGGGGAGAAAGCCCAGCTCTAATGCCGTTGAAGCTGATAGGGATATCCCTTTTTCTGAGATGATCTCTGGTATTAGTTCGGGTTTCCTCGCTGTGTATATGAGTTCGGAAGGATATCCCTCTAATACATCCGTTATTCGCTCTAAAAAAATAAGGGGTAGGGGGTGTGACCTATCTACTAATAGATAACCTTGAAAGACACTACCTGTTAGGTAAAGAATATTAGGGACACTTCTTAAAAGCACATTTTGTAAGCCGTCCTTCTCTAATGCTTTATGAATGCGACTGACCTTAAGCTCAATTTCTTGTATAGTTGTATTCATTCAATACAATGATGGTTTGTTATTTATTTCGGATACAAATTTACTCAAATTATAAGACCCCCCCATTAATTCTATACACCACGTTACTATATTGGGGAGAATAGTTTCAAACTAAAGGGTGAATCATTCTAAGAGGTCGTTCTTGATATTGAATGCCTTGACGGATATCAAGTATCCGCCAAAACGAATTTAGGGTATTTGCCTTGGCGAATTCAGGGTATCCGCTGAGGCAAATACTGGGAATATGCTTTGACAAATCTTGAGTATCTTTTTTGAGCTTTGGGGATGTACTATTTAATGAGGTGTATAATTGTCATTAGATAATAGTCGCATTTGCACGATGTGGTACGTAAATCTACTATCTCAATATTGCTGTATAGCAATATTAATGATTTGTCAAAATGAAGTGTTTTCTTTAATTTTGTTGCTGAAGATATTACTACCGAAGGGATAAAGCGGTGATTGCTAACGTTTCTTCGGCTATTTTAATCCTATTTAGAAAGAACTGCTATGATTATTAGTGTGCCTAAGGAGATCATGCATGGTGAGAGCCGTGTGGCTGCTACTCCTGAAACGGTAAAGAATTTTGTGGCTGATGGTGCCACGGTGTATGTTGAAGCTGGTGCTGGTGAAGCCTCTTTTCATCATGATGATGAATATGTAGCTGCGGGTGCTCAATTGCTATCAGACACAGCTGAGCTTTTTAATAAAGCTGATGTGATCCTTAAAGTTAAGGAGCCTCTTTTTAATGAAAAGCTTGGAAAGCATGAGGCTGAATTGATGCACGAAGGTCAAGTACTCATTACTTTTATTCACCCTGCATCACCAGTCAATCATGATATGGTGCGTATGCTCGCTAAGCAGGGGGTCATCGCTCTTACGTTAGATGGAGTACCACGTATTTCGCGGGCACAAAACCTTGATGCCCTAACTTCTATGAGTACGTGTGCAGGATATAAGGGTATTTTACTTGCGGCAAACGAATTGGCTTACTTTATGCCTCAAATGTTTACCGCTGTAGGACAAATTCGTCCTGCTAAGGTAATGGTCATTGGTGTGGGGGTTGCTGGTTTGCAAGCCCTTGCTACGGCTCGCCGTTTAGGAGCCATCACTTATGCTGCCGATATTCGTCCTACAGCTCTTGAGCAAGCCACGAGCCTTGGTGCTAAGCCAGTAGAGACTGGCGTACCTGCTGATTTGGCAATAGCTGAGGGAGGGTATGCTAAACATCTTCCACAAGATGTCCTTGAGAAAGAGCGTGAAATGCTATTCCCAACTATTAAAGATATGGACATTGTCTTCTGTTCGGCTCTTGTTCCTGGCAAGATCGCTCCTGTAATCATCACAGAAGAGATGGTTAAGCAGATGAAGCCCGGAGCTGTAATTGTTGATATCTCTATTGACCAAGGTGGTAACTGTGAGATTACTCCTCGTGGTGAGGTGGAGCGTAAGCACAATGTTACACTTATTGGTATTAAGAATATCCCAGGTTTATTGCCTAATAGTTCTACGTGGATGTTTGCTCAAAACATATATTACCTTGTCAAGTATCTAACTAAGGATGGTAAGATTTCCTTAGATATGAATGACGAGATTTGCCAAAAGATATTAGTAACCCGTGACCACGAGATAGTTCACGAGGGTACTCTGGAAGCAATGAATAAATAATCACTAATCTATAGGGGGTACACTATGCAATTACTGCTGGTGTACCTCCTTTTTTATGTTTTTGTATATGGCAAGTCCTATCATACTTGTGCTGGTATTTATTGTGGCTTCTGTGGTGGGCTACTTTGTAATTAAGAAGATACCCAGCTTACTGCATACACCACTAATGTCGGGCATGAATGCCTTGTCGGGGATAACGATTGTAGGTGCTATTGCTGTGCTTATTGACGCTTTAGTTTTAAATCGTAACGGGGTCTTTTTAGGTGGAAGCTCGTCTAATACCGATGTCGCAATTATCCTTTCGGGTATCGCTATTGTATTAGCTGTTGTCAACGTGGTGGGTGGTTTTGGCGTGACAGAGCGGATGCTACGAATGTTTAAGACAAAAAAAGATGGGGTCAAGAAAGGAGGGGAGATTAAGTAATGGAACTATTCTTTAATATCTTAATCCCCATATTAGTCTTGCTGGGACTTTGGTTGATGAGTCGTGTACCTACGGCAGTCAAGGGCAATCATCTAAGTATGATTGCTATGCTATTGGCCATCGTTGTGGCATTTTTTGTTGGAGATATGGTAGCGAAACTGGTGACATTGCTTTTTGTGATTATAGGTGTTGCCGTTGGTTTTTATCTCTCTAAGAAGGTGTCGATGATACAGATGCCACAGACCGTGGGACTGCTTAACGGACTCGGTGGTGGTGCCTCTGCTTTGGTGGGCATAGTCACACTTATGGGTATTATGCCTGTTGATAAGCTAATTGAACGATTGTCTTTTTCATCAGGCTATGTATTGACTCCTTTTGAGGCTTTTACTGCGGTATTAGCTATCCTTATCGGTATGGTCACCCTCTCTGGTAGCTTAGTAGCTGCAGGCAAATTGCATCGTGTGATCAAGCAACAGCCCGTTATTTTCCCCGGTCATAGTGTTTATATAGCAATTCTTTTAGCGGTGATGTTGGGCTTACTTATCTGGGGTAGTTGGTTCATCACCTTTCATACTTATGTATGGATCGCTATCATTAGCGTTATCGTAGCAGGGCTATTTGGCTGGTTATTTACTATGCGTGTAGGGGGAGCAGATATGCCCATTACCATATCGTTGTTAAACTCACTTAGTGGGGTGGCAGGTGGTATAGCTGGTATGGCTATTGGCAATATTATGCTTGTGGCTATTGGAGGTGTCGTGGGGGCTTCTGGTCTGCTTCTTACCCAAGTGATGTGTAAAGCGATGAATAGGAGCTTAGTGGATATCCTTTTAGGCAAAACTTCAGCACCAGCTAAAGCGAAGGTACAGAAGTCTGAAAAGAATGTCGTCTCTACTACACTTGATGCTCCTCAACCTTCGTCTCTTTCTGCTACGTTACAATCGGCGAAGAATGTCATCATAGTTCCGGGTTATGGGATGGCACTTGCTCAAGCACAACATCAGGTACGCCAGCTTGGGGATGCGTTCACAGCCCGTGGAGCGAAAGTGCGTTATGCCATCCATCCGGTTGCAGGTCGAATGCCCGGACATATGAATGTTCTTCTTGCTGAAGCGGATGTAGATTATGAGGAGTTGTATGAAATGGAGCAAATCAATGACGACTTTAAGGATGCTGACCTTGTAGTCGTAATAGGAGCTAATGACGTCCTCAATCCGGCTGCACGAGAGGCGGAGGGTACACCAATATATGGTATGCCGGTCTTGAATGTAGATAAGGCGAAGCGTGTGATAATCTGTAATTATGACCTTAAGCCAGGTTATGCGAATGTTCCTAATCCGCTTTATGAGGATAAGTCTAAGGTGACGTTGCTTCTTGGGGATGCAAAAGAAAGCATCTCTAAGCTCCTCACTGAGCTACAAAAAAGTACTTCATCAGCTGTAGAGACTTCCACCTCTTCGTCTCTTTCTGCTACGTTACAATCGGCGAAGAATGTCATCATAGTTCCGGGTTATGGGATGGCACTTGCTCAA
>CAKRMU010000014.1 GCA_934364985.1 uncultured Porphyromonas sp.
CCACTCGTGCAGACAAAGGAGATACTCCATATAATCTCCGCAACTGCGCTTATTTGGACTTATTTTTTCAGCCATATATTTGCTGGAAAGCTGTAGGTAGACAATTAACTTTTGCATTGGTGGAGGGTGGAGTATATTTAACCGCTCCAGCAAGTTTTATATCTGCTGGAGATTATAATCAGTATATATTAGCTTGTTTATGCTCAGACTTGGGTAGGTACTTTATATACAGAAATAGCGATACGACAGGTGCTGGTGATATTATGTTAAACATACAGTCTCTTATCAAGTTCCCTATTCCGACACAGTTTGACAGAGAATATGTAAATAAAATATTGCACAATGCAGATCGAGACAATCTAGTTAATCTGTATTTAAGACAGCTGTTTGGATTTAGTGATGGAGAATGGGAATATATATGTCATTTTAATTAACTGTTAAACTTTCAATATATTCGATTTCTTTTTCTGTAAGATTATACCATGTGCAAACTGCACGATTTAATCGCTTTTCAGCAGTTTCGTTTCCCGCAATGATAGCATCAACTATATTTGCAATGAAATCAGCCTCATCATCTGAAATTTTCCTAATTGGAAACTTGCGTACATACTGTGCCAACATTCTGAACTGTCGCACACCTAATTGTGTAACATAGAACTTTGTGAGTAGTCTTCCAACATTGGAGTTAATAACACCGAGTACATATTTCATATTGCAGGTGTTACTACTCATAATATAAGCAGTATTAGCGACCATCGCATCATTTCTGTCAAATGCAAAGCAAGGAAATGGATAGCCCTCTATTGGATTATCAGTCTGTATCTCCATATAAACTATTTTTGGCTTATTAAAATCCTCCAAATAAGCGCAGTTGCGGAGATTATATGGAGTATCTCCTTTGTCTGCACGAGTGGAGATTCTATCCCAGTATTGGTCTAAATGAGCCTTTACAGCAGGATAATCTTCTATTTTAATTCGAGGTATACGTCCACGAATGCCGTTATGAGTATTGATAAGGTACAATCCATTGTCCACGTATCCATATCTTTTGATGTCGCGGCCTCGAAGAATCGGTCGTATAAGTTCAGACGTTCTCTTGCGTTCATCTTCTGTCTGACAGTTGGCAAGGATTTCTTCTCTCTTCTCTGTAGAGATAATAAATGCGTCATTACAGCCTGTCTTTATGCCGTAGTTGATTTGGATATCCCAATCTTTGAGCGGTGTTCCGACTGCTTCAATCTTGCGCTTAATACTCTGTTCAATGGGCGACAAAATAACCCAGCTGTCAGAATTAGAGAAATCACAGATAGAGCCCTGTTGCTGTACGAAATCGCTCATTAGTTCACTGCCAATCCTTTGAGTTCAATGAAACGCGCAAGGGTATTCCTGTCAACCTTGCAAATCTTCGCGATATTACGGCGCGAAGTGCCGTTCTTCAGCAACTCTGATATGAGTACTTCCCTGCCAGATAATTTGTATTTGTCGGGGGAACTTTTTGGGACGGCCGAGGACAACACCTTCAGCTTTCCTTCTTGCTAATGCCTCTTTGGTGCGCTGGCTGATGAGGTTACGCTCTATCTCGGCAGAGAGCCCGAAGGCAAAGGCAAGGACTTTGCTCTGTATATCGTCGCCGAGGCGGTAGTTGTCCTTTATAGTCCATACACGGCACTCCTTTGTCATGCAGATGTTTAGTATCTCCATGATCATAAAGAGATTCCTGCCAAGGCGTGACAATTCGCTACAGATAATTGTGTCATTTTTATCCACCTTCTTCAATAGATTGCCCAACTGCCGTTTGGTATAATTCTTCGTGCCACTGATGGTTTCCTCAATCCAATCGTCAACCGAAAGATTTTGTTGCTCGCAGAATTTGCTAATTTCGAAACGTTGATTTTCAACTGTTTGTTTATCGCTACTTACTCTAATATATCCGTATATCATAATTGTATGTGTAATTGTTTTTACTTTCATACATGAGACTGGCACTTCGTTCAACATACTCTACATATAAACGGATATAAAACAGAAAATGTGCTAAGTACTCTAAGGGAGTGGAGTTTTTAGTTGTAGAAAAGGGTGTAAATCACAGAACTGATTTACACCCTTTATTATTGGCGGAGAGGGAGGGATTCGAACCCCCGGAAGCTCGCACTTCAACGGTTTTCAAGACCGCCGCAATCGACCACTCTGCCACCTCTCCTTTAGGTACTTCGCCTAAAAGTGATGCAAAGGTATCAAAATAAAATGAGATAGACAACTATTGGCACCACGTTTGTATGTATCAGCAATCTTTTATGCGTTATGGGGCAATCTTATTTCTATGTAAGGCGTGCTTTGACTTTTTGTTCATAACTATTGTTTTTATAGCTTTGCTACTTACTCGTGAGGGATCGTCAGCATTGCTTAAAGGCGTAGATGTGGAGTGTCTTTGTGGGTACTTGGTCTTCGTCTCAGCGGATATAAGGAATT
The DNA here is from genome assembly GCA_934364985.1 of uncultured Porphyromonas sp. GTDB lineage: Bacteria > Bacteroidota > Bacteroidia > Bacteroidales > Porphyromonadaceae > Porphyromonas_A. The sequence goes on from CAKRMU010000014.1 coordinate 2,470, forward strand.
CGCAGGGGCGAAGACAGGGTATTTGTCAGAGCTAATTCCGTATATCCGTTGGGGCAAATATAGAGTACACTTTTGTAAGGCTATCCTGTATCACGCCATCCGGCGTGCATCAGACGGATAACTAACGGGATAACGACTTATGGCGGTCAGGGTTGGTGCTAACTGCTTTTTTTTGTTTACCTTTGAGAGTAACGTGCAAACCAAAGTTTAAGAATAGAATAAACGTATGAAATATCTTGAGATTGCCTTTCCTCTACATTCGGAGGGATGGCTAAATGACCTACTGATGCAGCAATTAGCGGATATCGGTTTTGATTCTTTTCGGGAGCAGGAGGGTGACCTTCTGGCGTTTGTCCCTAAAGATCTGTTTTCTAAGTCTAAGCTCGATGAATTGCTGTCTGAGCCTCCATTTGATGCAATTGGCAAATCGTATAAGGTGACAGAGCAGGAGGATAAGAACTGGAATGAAGAGTGGGAGAAGCACTACTTTGAGCCTGTTGTAGTTGTGGACGGGGAATTGGCTGTTAGGGCTTCATTCCACCCTAAGGTCGAGAATGTGGCTCACGAGATTATCATCGACCCTAAAATGGCTTTTGGGACTGGTAACCATGCTACTACGCAGGCAATGCTCATCTTACTTAGCCAAATCTACCTTGAGGGTGCTACGGTTATTGACATGGGGTGTGGAAGTGGCATCTTAGGGATTTATGCAATGAAAAAGGGTGCGAGGAAATGTACGAGCATCGACATTGATGAGTGGTCGGTAGTGAATAGTAAAGAGAATGCCCTAAATAATGGTGTGGAGCTGAACGTATTGCAGGGGGATGCTGACACGCTACGGAATGTGGAGCGGTCTGATATCTTCTTGGCGAATATAAATAGGAATATTATCCTCCACGACCTTGATAAGTATGTGAGTAGGATGCATCCGAGTGGCATCATGCTTTTGAGTGGTTTTTTGCTGGACGACTTGCCCCTCATTATGGATGCTGTGACGGCTCACGGACTCACCCTTTCAGGTCACTTGGAGATGCCGGGAGGGTGGCTCGCTGTCCGCGTAACGAATCAAATGCCTTAAGTCAGAGCTTGCCCGCTTGTCGCCATCTCCTATCGCATCTCTTTTGACTCGTATGGTTGGGGGCTGGGTTATCTGAGGGATCTTGATCCTTTTGTCCTATATTTCGCTCTGTATGGATACGGATTTCGTGATGTATTACTTCTTAAAAGGCCATATTTCTAAGGCATTTACAAGTCGTCTTGGATACTAATAAGAGATAAAAAAGTGCCATCTTTGAGTAGGTATTATCTACTCAAAGATGGCACTTTATCATAAGCTACTTCACCATTTCACCCTGAAGGGGGACCTTTAATCCTTGTTTCGGTACCCTTTTGAATGGGGTTTATAGGGTCAAAGTCCTCTATTCCTCAAAGTTTTTTAGAGGCTTAATATTGAGCTTAACTGGCTGAATAAGATTTTCAGGAGCTAATATTTGATCCAATTGTTCTTTTGAAAGAATACCCTTGTCTAATACGATCTCCACGATACCTCTTCCCGTAGTAATGGCTTCCTTAGCTATCTTAGTGGAATTTTTATAACCGATATATGGGTTGAGAGCAGTCACCACCCCGATGCTATTATGCACATCATCTTCGGTAGCTTTAGGATTGGCAGTAATGCCATCGATACATAGAGTACGAAGGGTATCCATTGCTTGTACTAAAAGGTGAGCACTCTCGAAGCAACACTGAGCCATAATAGGTTCCATAGCATTAAGCTCGAGCTGAGATGCTTCGCCTGCCATAGTGACACAGACATCGTTGCCGATAATCTTCATCGCTACCTGAGTGGCAATCTCTGGGATGACAGGATTGACCTTACCTGGCATGATACTCGACCCTGGCTGGCGTGCTGGTAGATTTATCTCTCCAAGACCTGCACGCGGACCACTTGAGAGGAGACGAAGATCATTGCTGATTTTGCTCATCTTGACTGCAGTACGTCGTAGAGCTGCAGAGTATCCGATTAGGTGTGAGGTATCGGATGTAGCCGCTACCATATCATCAGCTGAAGTAATCTGCCACCCTGTGATTTCTGCAAGTGCTTTGGCACAAGCTTCGCGATAGCCTGGCACCGAGCAGATACCTGTACCGATGGCTGTGGCACCCATATTCACAGCAAGCAATTGATCAGCAGCCTGCTTTAGGTTTGGAAGCTCCTCCTCAAGTATTGATGCGAACGCATTAAAGGTCTGACCAAGGGTCATTGGTACTGCATCCTGGAGCTGAGTACGCCCCATCTTGATGATAGACTTAAACTCTTCGCCCTTCTTCCTAAAGCTCTTAATGAGTGCCTCGATGTGTGGTATCATCTCCACATACGTGCGATAAAGTCCTAAGTGGATGGCAGTAGGATAGGCATCGTTAGTGGACTGTGAGAGATTGGCATGGTCATTGGGGCTAAGACGTTTATAATCTCCTCGCTCAAAGCCCATTATCTCTAAAGCACGATTGGTAATCACCTCATTGGCATTCATGTTGGTAGATGTACCTGCACCGCCTTGAAACATATCGATAGGGAAATGCTCGTGGTGCTTGCCCTCAAGTAGCTCATCACACGCCTGCTCAATAGCTTTGGCTTGCTCGTCAGTGAGCAACCCTAACTGATGATTTGCCATTGCAGCACCTTTCTTCGTTAGGGCCAAACCCTCAATAAAGTGTGGGTAGTCCTTGACTTTGAAAGGGGAAAACTTGAAGTTCTCAATGGCACGAGCCGTTTGGACACCGTAGAGATGCTGGTTGTCTAACTCCACCTCCCCGAGGAGGTCACTTTCTATTCTCTTTTTTGGTGACATAATAAATATCAGTATGGTTAAAACGCATAAAGCAGGTACCCCATCCTACTTTTTGTGGATGGAAGCACCTCCTTTATCAAAATGTCTTGTCTATATTAAGACGCACGGAATTCGTTATTCCTCCTCAAGGGAGTGAATGACTAAGCCCGAACGTAGTTTAGGCTCAAACCAAGTGGTCTTTGGTGGCATAATATTACCCGTATCGGCGATATTGATGAGTTGCTTCATCGTAACAGGATACAAGGCAAGTGCCATAACCATCTCGCCACTATCAACTCTCTTCTTGAGCTCCTCTAAGCCCCTGATACCCCCGACGAAGTCAATCCGCTTGCTCGTCCGTAGATCTTGGATGTCAAGGATATCCCTAAGGATATAGTCGCTGGATATAGTCACGTCTAGCACTCCGATAGGATCATTATTATCGTATGTGCCGTCCTTAGCTGTGAGAGAATACCAATGACCACCAAGATAAAGTGAGAAATTGTGTAGCTTATTAGGGTGATAAATCTCAGTGCCTTTATCCTCTACGACAAACTTATCCTCAAGTCTCTTTAAGAATTCTTCCTTGCTTAGCCCATTAAGATCTTTGACTACGCGGTTGTAATCAATGATATGTAGGTGGCTTGCAGGGAAGCAAACAGCCATAAAATAGTTGTACTCTTCATTACCTGTATGGTGGGGATTCTGCTTCCGCTTTTCGTCTCCTACGAGTGCTGCTGCGGCCGATCTGTGATGCCCATCAGCGATATACATATATGGAATTTGCTCAAATGCCTTAGTGATGGTATTGATATCGCTATCATCCCGAATCACCCAAAAGGTGTGCCCAAAACCATCTATGTCAGCGACGAAATCGTACTCTGGCTCCTTGTCTTTATACTTATCAATGATGCTTTGTAGAGTAGCATTATCCTCAAAAGCAAAGAACACGGGCTCAACATTAGCGTTATTCACCCGCACGTGTTTCATACGATCCTCCTCCTTGTCTTTACGAGTAAGCTCATGCTTCTTTATGCGACCCTGCATATAGTCGTCCACGTATGCACCAAGCACAATACCATACTGAGTGCGTCCTTCCATCGTCTGAGCGTAGATATAATAGCAAGGCTTATCCTCTTTAACAAGCCACCCTTTGTCTTGGAAGAGTTTGAATTGCTTTGCCGCCATCTCGTAGACCTCAGGATCATGCTCATCCTTACCTACAGGGAAGTTGATCTCAGGACGAATGATATGATAGAGCGACATTTCGTTGCCCTCAGACTCCTGACGAGCTTCCTCGGTATTCAGGACATCGTAGGGGCGAGAGTTAACCTTATCAACGTATTTTTTGGGGGGACGTATCCCTCTAAATGGCTTTACTTTCATATCTTATTTATTAACTCTAAACTTCTCATTTCCATCTTTGAGGTAGCCAACTATCTGAGAGGCTGCAGCCATACCGGCATTAATATTAGCCTCTGCGGTCTGTGCACCCATCTTCTTAGCGGAAGAGAGATATTGCTTACCATACTTCTCCATAATCTCAGCTTCGCAATCAGGTTTGACGTCAGCTATGTAGCTAAGGTCAGGACGCTCTGCTAATACTCTCATTAGATCCTCTTCATTAATGAGGTCTTTACGAGCAATATTGATGAGGATAGCGTTCTTTGGCATAGCACTCATTAGCTCATAGTTGATCATTCCTTTCGTATTTTTAGCGGAAGGCATAGCGAGTACCATGACGTCGCAATTCTCAAACATAGCTTTACGATTTACGAAAAACTTGAAGCCGTCTTTCACAAAGAAGTCAGCTGGGGTAGAGCGGCTGTAAGCATAAACATCCATACCGAAGCCCTTAGCGATACGAGCTGCGTTCTCACCGATATTACCATAGCTCATCACACCGAATCGCTTACCCATTAACTCGCTACCTGATGCACCGGTAAACCCTTTACGTACGTGGTAAAGTAGGAGTCCGAATACAAGCTCTGCAACTGCGTTAGCATTCTGACCAGGAGTATTCATTACAACTACATTGTGTTTGGTAGCTGCTTCGCAGTCAACATTATCGTAGCCGGCACCAGCACGTACAACAATCTTAAGGTTCTTGCCTGCTTCAATAACTTCTGCATCGATCTTATCGCTACGAACAATCACAGCATCGACATCCTTGATAGCGTCAAGGAGCTGGCTTTTTTCTGTATATTTTTCCAAGAGTACTAGCTCAAAACCATTACCCTCGATGATATTTCTTATCTTTTCAACTGCTACAGGAGCAAAAGGTTTTTCTGTAGCTATCAATACTTTTGCCATAATACTAATGTTTTTCTATTGTGGGTTTTTAATTGCTTGAAAACCGCCATTGCAGAGCTAACTGCGTAGTCAGCTCTGCAGTAACGGTATCTCAAAATAGGGTAAAGGTGTTAGATCTTCTTCTCAAACTCCTTCATTACGTCAACAAGGGCCTTAACACTCTCGAGTGGTAGTGCGTTATAAGTAGAAGCACGGAAGCCACCTACTGAGCGGTGACCCTTGATTCCCATCATACCCTTAGCGGTAGCGAGGTCAAGGAAGTCCTTCTCAAGCTCTTTGTATTCATCCTTCATTACGAAGCAAATATTCATGAGAGAGCGGTCTTGCTCACGGACAGTACCGCGGAATACCTTAGAGCTATCGATAGCATCGTAAAGCACCTTAGCTTTCTCCTCATTCATCTTCTGCATAGCAGGAATACCACCAAGGCTCTTGTACCACTTAAGGGTTTGAAGAGCTACGAAGATAGGGAATACCGGAGGGGTATTAAACATACTGCCCTTGTCTACGTGGGTCTTGTAGTTGAGCATGGTAGGTAGGTCGCGATCCACCTTCTCTAATGCGTCTTTTCTTACTATTGCAAATGTAACACCTGCAGGGGCAAGATTCTTCTGAGCACCACCATAGATAAGGTCGTACTTAGATACGTCGACCGGGCGACTGAAGATATCGGAAGACATATCGCAGATTAGAGGACACTTAACCTCTGGATCTTTTCTAATCTCAGTACCATAGATGGTGTTATTTGAGGTGTAGTGGAAATAATCCACGCCCTCTGGCACTACATACTCCGGGATGTAAGTGTAGTTCTCGTCTTTAGAGCTTGCTACCACTTCTACTTCACCTACACGCTTTGCCTCCTTGATAGCCTTGCTTGCCCATGTACCTGTATCGAGGTATGCGGCTTTGGTCTTTAGGAAGTTAAGGGCACTCATGTAGAATTGTAGGCTTGCACCGCCTCCTACGAATACTACCTCGTGTGTCTCAGGCACATCAAGAAGCTCCTTAAAAAGAGCAATCGTCTCGTCCATCACAGCGACAAATTCTTTGCCTCTGTGAGAAACCTCCAAGATGGAGAGTCCGGTACCTGCAAATTCATTAACAGCCTTTGCAGCTTCCTTAATTACGCCCTCGTTAAGTATCGAGGGGCCAGCGTAAAAGTTGTGCTTTTTCATTGTCACAGTCTTTGTTATGAGTAAATAAATATCATTTGTTATCAATTCGACTATAAAGGTACCCAATAAGTAGCATATAACCTCAGAATTATCCGAAACCTTGCAAAATAACATCTTTTTTCGTGATTATCCATTTTCATTGGATGGCAAAAGAGGCTTCGAAAAAGGATATGTGGTAGGAAACTTTTCCTAATGCTGTCATTCTTTGGAGGATAATGCTTATCTTTGGAGGTATGAATAGGGTATTGCAAAAGCGGGCTACGTGGAGATGTGGCGTGTAACCTCTCGTACTACTCTATACAGAATGGTCGTGGAGTAAGATGCCGGATAGTCATTTACGGACCACGTAATAACTTGTAAAAATGCTGAATGTCACAACTACCACTGCCTACCCTCACTTTTACGATAGCCAAATAAGTTCATTTATTTGTAGTTACATTTGATTATGCTTGGAATATTTATAGATAGTTTTCCACCTGCCATTGATGGGGTCTCTATTGGTCAATACTATACCGCCATGGAGCTACATAACCGCAATCGCGAGCTATGTGTCGTCACGACTAAAGCCGAGGGCGAAGCTTACGACGAACCGTTTGATGTCAAGCGGCTACCCACGATAATGATTCCTCAGCGGAAGCCTTATGGCTTCGGTATCGCTAAATTTCCCAGCAGTGTACTTTCGGAAGTCAAGGATATGGATTTCGACCTCATCCATGCCCATAGTCCGTTCTCTGTCGGAAGACTTGGCCTACGAATCGCTCGGAATAAGAAGATACCTTTTATAGCTACGTTTCACTCTAAGTTTCAAGACGATATATACGAAGCCACAAAGAGTGAGGAGATCACCGAGTTTGCAGTACGTAAGATTGTCGAATTTTTCTGCAGTGCAGACGAATTGTGGGTGGCTGATCCCTCTATCAGAGAAACGCTATTGGAGTATGGGTATTACGGACCTGTAGAGATCGTCCCTATCGGTATAGAGACGGCAGGAGTGGAGTGGCAGTCTGCACGAAATACAATGAGGGATGAAATAGGTATCGCTCCCGATGTCCCCCTGTTTCTTTTCGTAGGGCAGCATATTAAACAAAAAAATATAGACTTGATCCTTGACAGCCTGGCACTGCTCGGTGATATGCCCTACCATATGGTGCTATGTGGTACCGGCAATATGTCAGACACTTTTGAGGAGAAAGCCCAATCTTTAGGGATTATGAATAAGGTCACTTTTGCGGGCTTAGTATCTGATAGGGAAACTTTAATGAAGTACTACGCGGCTGCAGATCTATTTCTATTCCCCTCGTTGTACGACACATTCGGTACAGTGATCAGGGAGGCGGCGGCGATGCACACCCCCTCCTTGCTCGTGGGCGAAAGCACGTGTGCCACATTCGTTGAGGAGAATGTCAATGCCTTCACTGCAGATAATAACCCTCAATCCTATGCACAAAGGATTCGGGAAATAGTGGCAGATCGTGACACCTTAAAGGCGGTGTCAGCCCATGTAGCCAAGACATTGGGTCAAACATGGTCCGATGTCGTCGAGCATGATATTCTTCCTCGTTACGACGCTTTGATCGAAAAGAAGCGGAGGTATCATCCTTGAGAGACTCCACTTAATAGGGAACTGCCCCATTTTGGCTCCATAAATGATTGATTTTTATAGATTTATATTATCCGTAGAGAATGCCGGGTATTTGCTCTAACGGATACTTGGTATTAGCATTGGCAAATACTTGGTATTCGTCTCGGCATATTCCGTATATCCGCTTGCCCTTATATGGATAACCTCTTGCAAGGGTCTCTAAATATGGGTACCTTTGTTTAATGTCAGGGGTAGTTTTTGACCTGTCTTTGTAGTGGATAGTTTTAGTTTTATTGATTTATTCGCGGGCATCGGGGGCTTCCATATTGCGATGTCTCAAGTAGGTGGGCACTGCGTTTTTGCTTCCGAATGGGACAAATACGCCTCGGCTGTCTACACCCGCAATTTTGGCATAATACCGAGGGGCGATATCACAAAGATAGGGGCTGAAGAGATCCCGTCTCACGACATGCTCTGCGGAGGATTTCCATGCCAGGCTTTCTCAATATCAGGTAGCCAAAAAGGGTTTGAAGATAGTCGAGGGACGCTGTTTTTTGACATCGTTAGGATCATAGACTACCACCAACCAAAGGTATTGCTTCTCGAAAACGTCAAGAATCTGCTAAGGCACGACAATGGGCGGACATTTAAGGTCATCCGTAAGTCGCTCGATGCCCTTGGCTACAACGTATTTTACAAGGTCCTCAATGC
>CAKRMU010000015.1 GCA_934364985.1 uncultured Porphyromonas sp.
TCGGTGGCCGTCTCAGTTTTGAAACGCTTGCTAATGAAGCTCCCTTACCTTGTATCGTTCATTGGAATCAAAATCATTTCGTTGTTGTTAACAAGATCAAGAGACATCGCAAGGGTCGCTATACGGTTTATGTTGCAGATCCTGGCAAGGGACTGGTCACCTACACTAAGGAAGAGTTTTGCGAGCATTGGGTAAGTACCAAGACCAATGGAGAAGAAAAAGGTATTGCGTTGCTTCTTGAACCCACGGAGCAATTTTATATGCAAAGGGACGTAAAAGCTGTAACTACTCTGAAGAGGTAGAGGACTATAAAATAAAAGTATCGTAACTCGTTGGAATTACGACACTTATGCTTTTTTTAGCATTGTTCTCTGGCGGTGCTGTCAGAGTACTTAAAGCGGAGAGTGAGGGATTCGAACCCCCGATAGCTTGCACTATAACGGATTTCGAATCCGCCGCATTCGTCCACTCTGCCAACTCTCCTTGACATGTTGGTTTTATCTTGTGTCCACAAAGGTACAAGTTTTCTTTAAGCTTTGCAAAAGGCTAGCTATTAGTTGAATATATGCTAAGGGTTTCCAAAGGTATTTGTCCCATTTCTGCTGCGACTCTGGAATAGGTACTACCAGGTGAGGATAATATTCTCTCAGTATGTGATAGGGCTAATAACTCTCCCATAGATTGAATAACTCCTTTAAGCGAATAGGGTACCGTTCCTCTATTTGGGACAAAGACGCGGTTATGGAATATCGTTGCAAGTCGTTCTCGTTCGTCATTGGATGTTGTAGCGATAAAGAAATTAATCTCAGGGTCGGCTTCAATCATTTCTTGCATACGTTTTATGAACAGCTCAATAGGGCTTTCATTGTTGGTGCTTTCTGGGTTAATTCGACGATTAATGTGCACACCCACGACCTTACTTTTCCAGCTCGCTGTACTTGAGAGAAGCACATTATTAACCTCGACTGTAGGCTCAATAGCATCAAACATATGAGGGAAAAAACCGAGACTCTCACGCGTCGCCAATAAAAGAGATTTGTCTTGCTGACTAATTATTGTCTCTAAAGCACCTCTATCTGTTTCCAAAAGGTGCTCCACTTGACGGGGGGATAGCACCCTATCGTGTCTGATATTAGCGAATGGATAAGTAAGGTATAGATTGCTGGGAGCTGGAGGAGTATTAAAAATCCTATCATACCATACACCTTGTACGAGATTAATACCCTCAGATCTTAGTCCTGGTACAAGAGTAAAAAGCCTATCAGGGAATACCGGCATTGAATCATCTATTAGCCACAAGATGTCAAGACGTCTTGCATACTGCCGGGCTAAATAAATCACAGATGCGATAGCCCTCAATCTACTCGCTATACCTCCCATAGGTAAGAAAGTAATTTTTTTAGATCGGTCTAAAGAATTCTCCTCTTTATTCATGACGTTGATATTTGGTTAGTAATTGCCGAAAAGCCTCATCGAAATGTTCGATTAACCTCTTAAATGTAGGCAAAGAGCGTAGCAATAACCAGCCCAAAAAGGCGATTGTTATAGTCCTCCATACACTATCAAATAGGAGTGATTGGGTGTGAGGCAAAACCCAATTTGTCCCCATTAATATCACAAATATAAGAAGTATCTGCCACATCTCCCTATTAAGAGGAGATACTTGTAGCTTCCGCCATAATACGATTTGTTGAAAAGCATAACTCACAATAAGCGTAATCATCGTAGCGATTGCAGCACCAGAAATTCCCCATTTACTGATGAAATAGAGATTGAGAAGTATGGTCACTGCAAGGACGATAATCGTGTACGCTAAAGTCCAGTAGTAGTGCTTAGAATATCTCAAAATAGCATTTCCAAAACTGAATGACAAGTCTATAAGCTTACCAATCCCTAAAAAAAGGACCACCCATTTCCCTTGTGCATAGATATGACCATTAGGAATAATCGTGAAAAGAGTGTCAATATTTACCCAAATAATTACCAAAAGAATCATCCCTAAAAGTAGCTGGTTATTGGAGACTTTACGAAATAAAATATTTAATCCTTGATAATCTTCTTGATGCAATACTTGAGATGCTATAGGTGAGGACATTGCACTTAAAGAGCGTGCTGGCATCTCAATAACTGCGACGACGTAAAATGCAATTGAATAGATACCGGCATGTGCCATCCCCAATTCGCTTGACACCATAAATAAATCAAGTCTTTGGATAATGCTACTTCCTAAAGCACTGAGAAGAGTAAATACAGTATAATGACGGAAATCACGACGCACAGAATCTGAGACGGGAAGAATGCGATTTCTTAAAGCATTAGGCGTAATCTTAATGGCATATCCAAATGTTATGATTGTTACCATTCCGTAGCTGAATACAAAGAGCAGGATAAAATGGTCAAAATCAATAGTCTTTAGTCCGTAGAGTAGGTAACATACGAGTAATAATAATCTTAGGATGACTTCTCGACTAAGTTTCGGGCAGGTAATACGACTCTTAAGACTGCAATAGACCTCGAGTAGCGTCTGGTAGAGGCTGAATACCATTAGTGGCAAAACTACGAGATAGTAACGCCTAAAAAGATCTGTTCCCTCGTCAGGTGCAAAATAATTGACCAATGGTTCACGTAGAAGTAGATATAATCCACCAAAAATGAATATCCCGAATAGAGGAATTGCTAATACAATCCTAAAAAAACCGCCATCCGTACCATCGTCTGTGTGGAAATATGGATAATACCTAACAATGGATGTATTCGATGCAAGTAACGCATAGCCACCTACAAGTGTCGCGGCTTCCACCAATACCCGAGTAAGACCTATCTCTTCAGGCGTCAATAGGTGCGTAATCACAAAGAACGTGGTCAGGAAGCCAATAAATGCTCCTGCCAGATTCACGATGCTACCTTTGAGACTTTGCCTAAAGACGATTCCCATTACAGATAGACTACTTATTAGGATGAATGATAAGACCTACTTCGATGATTCCCCTTACGATGCTATCTGTTGAGAGATGCCGTATACTATAGGTATAAACTCCTTCGTCTGGAAAATAGGTATCCTTTTGGAGTGGGACTACAAGCTCTTTATAGTTGTACCCATTATCTTTAAAGAGGCTCGAAGATTTTTGTAAATTCACATTAAGGACATACGTCTCAAAGCACCTCTTAGGTGACTCCAATGTAATGCCTAAAGGGATCGCCTCGTATTTGATATCCTGCTTGATACGGAGAACTATTGATACACTATAAGGAGTGATAGGCTTAAGATCAGAAGAGCTAAAAAAATACTCATCCTCAGTTTGCCATCCACTTTCACCAACGACTTCAAAGTACTCATAACTGCTATCTTTGGTGTGTTGACAAGCACAGAAAAGCAAAATTAGCGTGCATAATCCCAACCTCCTAAGTCTTTCCATGCTCTATTTTTATTCTCTAATATCTAATCTTTATTGCTCGGAATACGTCTTGATTTACCACGTCTAATTGACTTTCTTCGTAATGCATTGGGGTTATTTTCAGATTTTTCTCGTCTGCGTATGGCACCCTCTATCGCTGCTTTTTTTATCGACTCATTAGCGGTAATCTCTTCACTTTTTGCATTTACTTCCTCAGTCTTTCGGTTATTCCGCCGCCTTTTATTCCTCTTCTTCTCTTTGTTACTTTGAGCAGAGTCAAAGCGAGATAAACTACTTTGATCAAGGAGATCTTTTGAGTTCTTAGCTTCTGCCGCATTTGTCATCCCTTCTTCGTTGTAATCCAATGAAAATGGGATCTCGCCTCTCTCATTAAGTCTAATAACCTCCCAAGCACGCTCTTTACTGATAACTATAGGCGAATTATTACCATTATTATTCTTTTGCTTGGGAACATAAGTTATCAAACCGGCAATGGTATCAGCTTTTATCTGCTTATACTCACCGAGAGATGTCACCAATTCTTTATTTTTAGAAGGAATCTTCTTTTGAGCCTCGCAGTAGGTATCTACTTCGTAATTCAGGCAACACTTGAGTTTAGCACACTGCCCTGCCAATTTTTGTGGATTAAGCGAAAGATCTTGTATACGAGCTGCGTTCGTGCCGACAGACACAAAATTAGTCATCCAGCTGGAGCAACATAGCTGACGTCCACAGGGACCTATTCCACCTATCCTACCGGCTTCTTGTCTTGCCCCTATTTGCTTCATCTCAACTCGGATATGGAATGCCTCTGCTAATTTGCGTATCAACTGACGAAAGTCAACACGTCCCTCAGCGATGTAGTAAAAGATGGCTTTCATACCATCACCTTGGTATTCTACATCACCAATCTTCATGTCCAAACCCAATGATTCAGCAATCTTCCTACTACGAATCATCGTATCATGCTCTAGAGCTTTGACCTCTTCGTAACGATCCAAATCAATCGGCTTAGCTACACGATATACTCTACGAGGCTCGCCATTAGGGTGGCGGTAATTGATCTTTTTCATCTGAAGATCCACCAAACGCCCAGTAAGAGTCACTTCTCCAAGGTCGTACCCGGGCGGTGCTTCTACGACCACCATATCCCCTTTGTGTAGATCCAGCTTTAAACTATTAAGGAAGTAGCCTTTTCGGGTGTTCTTAAACTGGACTTCAACATAAGAAGAGGTATTGCAAGCATTAGGCAGGTCGCACATATAATCGGAGACATTGAGCTTATTTCTCATTTCAGTAGAGAACCCCTTAGCCCGGCATCCTCTACAGCCGTGACCTATTGAATGGTTGCTATATGTCAGACCATTAACCCAATCGTTATCTATATCTTGATTATCTATACTCATCACTCGAATATCAATATTACATACAAAGTTAACGCTTTCCAGCAAAATTACAAAATAGCTTTCCCCATACTCTCTCTAAAGGATTATATCAATCTTCTTGATTCTGTATGCTGAAGTAAAAATTGGATACCAAGTATTTGCCTTGACGAATACTTGGTATTAGTCAAAGCGAATTTAGGGTATTCGATAAGACGTATTTCCAAGTATCCCCTAAGTTGATTAAAAGTAAAAGATAACATCTGTAGAAAAGGATGTCATCTAAAACATATTTGAGGATTTTGCCACTTACGGATAAATCTTTACATTTGCTCAGTAGTAAAGAAGCGGTTGAGCATGGTACCAATTTCGATTGCCGATAGCATAATCGTGCGAGAGGAATAATCCAAAATACGCACTTCTGGTACTCCTCAATAGGGTTTCAGGATATGACAATAGAAGCTAAAGCATTATGGTTAAGGAGAACTTTGTAAAGTTATTTGAAGAGGTATTTAAGACAAATTGGGCTCTTCCGGCATATACCAATTACGAGGAAGGAAAAACCTACAGCGTAGCTGACGTAAGCCAGCGAATAGCCAAAGTTCACCTGATACTTGAGCAATGCGGGATTCAAAAAGGTGATAAGATTTCCCTCATAGGTAAAGATTGTGCAGAGTGGAATACTATTTGGCTCGGCATTGCCACTTATGGTGCAATAGTAGTCCCCATCCTTCCTGACTTCCATACTGATGACATTCATCATATCATTAATCACAGCGATAGTACTCTCGTATTTGCAGGCGAGGAACACCAAAAAACCCTTGTACAGAATAAGCTACAAAATGTGGTGGCAACTTTTGATGTGAAAACATTAAGACCTGTTTTGGGGCTTACACCTACACCAAGATTCCAAACCATAAATGTAAAGAGTCTTTTTGAGGAAAGGTACCCTCAGGGCTATACTCGTGACGATATTAAATACCCAGAAGTCAGCAATGATGAGGTTGTAGTCATTAGTTACACGTCTGGTACATCCGGATATAGCAAAGGGGTCATGACGACTGCTAATAATTTAGCTGCCAATATGACCTATGCTTTCACCCAAAATATGCAGAGACGAGGGGACAACTTTCTATGTTTTCTCCCCAATGCTCATGCGTATAGTTGTGCTTTTAATATGCTCCTCCCTATACTATCAGGAGCTCACGTATATATATTGGGTCAAAAGCCTACCCCCACAATCCTCCTCAAAGCCTTTAAGGATATTCGCCCCAATCTTATCCTTGCCGTACCTCTAATATTAGAGAAGATCTACAAGAATGTATTAGCTCCAAAACTTCAGGAAACAAAAACAAAATTGGCACTTAGTACACCTATTCTTAGACTAACAGCACAAAAGAAGTTTAGGGAAGCCCTTATGGATGCCCTTGGGGGAACACTCCGTGAGGTGATCATAGGAGGTGCTGCCCTTAATAGTGAGGTAGCGGAATTTCTCCATAGTATCAAATTCCCAGTTACTGTGGGCTATGGTATGACGGAGTGTGCTCCCCTCGTCGCTTATACTCCATATCAGACATACGTTTCAGGCTCCTGCGGGAAGGTGCTCAAGATGATTGAAGACCTTAGGATTGCAGATGCACAAGAAATCGAAGGAAAAATGGTAGGTGAGGTACAAGTGCGTGGCGAAAATGTTTGCAAAGGATACTACAAAAATGATGATGCTACACGCGAGCTATTCACCGCCGATGGCTGGATGAAAACGGGTGATCTTGGGTATATTGAAAAAGATAATGTCTTCCTAAAAGGTCGCTCAAAAGCAATGCTCTTAGGACCCAATGGTCAGAATATTTATCCAGAGGAGATTGAAGCTAAAATAGCTATGCTTCCCTATATGAATGAATCCATTGTGGTACAACGTGAAAAAAATAAGATTGTAGCTATAGTCACCATTGATAGGAAAGCCCTTGAAAAGGACGGATATATCAGTGAGAGCGAGATTAAGAATATACTCAATCAAAATAGGGCAAAGCTCAATAACACCCTTGCTACGTTTGCCCAGATATCAGACTTTGAAATCCTTGACAGAGACTTTGAAAAAACACCTAAACAAAGTATCAAACGATATCTATATAAATAAGCTTTTAGCTAAACTTTTCAACAACGTTTGAAACGTTTTGTGCAAATGGCATCAATGGGGTTGCAAAAGCTATATGTCAAGCTTCAGAACGTGTGAGTAGCTATTTTAGACCTCGCACCTTTGAGAGTATTGTGTATGTGATAGATAATAATCAAGCTCTCATATTAAGTCATATTTTGGCGAATAGACTAACTTCTCCGATGCAATTGTGGCATTTTCCCAGCTCCTTAAATCTGTTTTTACGCGAATAGGGGAATAATAGCTTGAGTAACCGCCCTCCTAAGCGGGCACATCGGCACCAACCAATTCATAAAAGCGGGGATAAAAGGGTTCGGCACCAAAGACGAGGAGTGCAAGGTAGAGATAACTCAAGACGGCAACGCACGCCTCC
>CAKRMU010000016.1 GCA_934364985.1 uncultured Porphyromonas sp.
CACTCATTGCCACCTATCATAAAGGTAGCGGTCCCTCGGCTCCAGCATTCTGCCTGATTAGGGCAACGCCCACTGCTACATATCGTATGCAGAGATGCCTCTCTTATGGTCTCCGAGGTACCAGCATAGCTATCTTTCATAGCTATGCTGATCTTCAGCCAATCGGGCTTCCGCATTAGCTTTTCGCCCTCTTGCTCCTTCATGGCATCAGATAACGCTTATAGTGATTAGTGATTTGCCGATAAAGGTGATTGCGGGTGTTCCCTCCGTAAATACCATGATTCTTATCGGTGTATACCAGCATGGTGTAGTCCTTATCTGCGGAAATAAGTGCAGGCACTAATGCCATTGTATTTTGAATATGTACGTTATCATCGGCACTGCCTTGCACTATAAGTAAAGCCCCCTTTAGGTTTTCAGCCGAAGTGAGTACGGAGGTCTCCCGATACCCTTGTGGGTTTTCGGCAGGTGTCCGCATATATCTCTCTGAGTAGATAGTGTCGTAGTATCGCCAATCTGTGGGGGGAGCAACGGCAACGCCCGCTGCGAATACACCATCTCCGTGGGTCATGGTCATAAGGGTCATATAACCCCCAAAGCTCCAACCAAATATCCCGATATGCCGACCATCGATATAGGGCAATTCTGCAAGAGCTTGTGCTGCCTCCACCTGGTCTTGGGTCTCTATAATGCCCATCCTTAGGTAGGTACATTTCTTAAATTCACTCCCTCGTCCGGCTGTACCCCTACCATCAATAGCGACGACAACAAAGCCCTCCTGAGCCAAATATTCTTCCCATCCAAATTCGAAGCTATTCTTCACTGTCTGTGATCCCGGACCACTATATTGCGTCATAACCATAGGATATTGCCGATTCGCGTCAAAGCCATTAGGTTTGATCATCCACCCATTTAGCTTCTGCCCACTCTTCGTTTCCACCTGAATAAATTCGCGCTTACTATAATTGGTTTTAGCCAATCGCTCGGACAAATCTCGGTTATCCTCAAGCACCGTAATACTCTTAGCATCTTTCGTCCGGCAAATCAAATACTTAGGCACATCGGTCAGCGATGAATGGCTAAGCAGATAATAGCTCAGGTCATTGCTAAATGTAGCTTCGTTCCACCCGCTTTTAGGAGAGAGGTAACGCACCCTTCCCTTACCATCCTGTGCCAATAGTATCCTATCCATCGGTGTAGGACTGGCAACGGAATAGATAATCTCCCCCTTAGGAGTAACGCCATAAAAGGTATCAATATCCGCATCCCCTTTGGTCAATTGTGCCACCTCAACGCCGGTAAGGTCGTATTTGTAAATCTGTGGTCGTCCACTTTTCTCTGAGACATAGTAAGCACCATCTCCTGCGAATGCCAATTGAAGCACCCAGCTATTGCTATCTATGTATCGCTCATCCTTATCCTCAAGCCAAAGCTTCGTCACCATGCTTTTAGGATTCACCTGATATGCCCTCAAATGATTTTGGTGCCTATTGAGCGTGAAGACATACAATTGTCCATTATGAAACTCCATCCGAGGATAATATAGCTCCTCCTTCAGCCCAAGAGCAATCTCAGCACTCTTGCGGTTATCTATATTGTATAAGAAAAGCG
The DNA here is from genome assembly GCA_934364985.1 of uncultured Porphyromonas sp. GTDB lineage: Bacteria > Bacteroidota > Bacteroidia > Bacteroidales > Porphyromonadaceae > Porphyromonas_A. The sequence continues at coordinate 1,612 of CAKRMU010000016.1, forward strand.
ACACACTGCTATTAGCCTCTCCTGCCTTTGGGTACTTATAACTATAGATATAAGGATAAGATTGCTTCCCATAGAGTGTCAGAGGGTAGCTCTTTACAGCACGCTCATCGGTGCGAGCGTATGCTAAATATTGGCTATCATCGCTCCACGTCATCAACCTGGTAAGATATAGCTCCTCCTCATATACCCAATCAGTAACACCATTTAGTATCTCATTCCATTTGCCATCTGTTGTGACTTGTACCTCCGTATCAAAGTCAAACTTCCTGATATAGATATTATTATCAACCACATAGGCACAGCTTCTACCATCTGGCGACAGTAAAGGGACGCGAACTTTAGCACCCTCTTTGCTGAGTGGCTCCACTCTATTCCGACGCACATCATAATGATAAGCATCGTAAGTAGCACTCCGGCGATAGATACTCTGCCGATTACGAAGTAGGATAATGTGATACCCATCATTACTGATAAGGTAATCGCTAAAATTACTAAAGGTACATTCTCGAGCTTTAGACGTATCAAAAAGCACAGCCACTGCCTGACTTGTCTCGTAACTATACTGAACCAATTGCGTCCCATCCTCCGAAATAATGGTATAGAAACGCCCATCTGTCATTGAACGAAACCCTTGACCCGCACTATACGGATAATATTTCCCCCCTGTAACCTCCTCAAGTTTGATACTCTGACCTACAGCAACTCCCTCAAAAAGTAGTGCCATAAGAGCCAAATACATTAGCCCTATCCTCTTCATCATCATAAAATATCTTATATGGTAACACCCCCTACCCCTCGCTATCGCAAAGCTACCAAGGATACCCCTAATCTCCAAATCATTTTCCCCCAATGCCTCACTTAGATTTACCGGATATCCATCCCCCCAAAAACCGAGACCCTATATTCGCCCCGACGGATATACGGAATACGCACCGATAAATACTTGGTCTTCGCCTTGACATATTCCCTGTATTCGTCCCCGCGGATTACAGGCATTCGGTTTAGTTACAATCTATCAAGGCTTTAGATAAGGACAAAAAAAGAGCTACCCCACTAACCATGAAGCAGTTAGTGAAGTAGCCCTTTATCAATAGGTTAAGGGGCTTTACCTTACCACGCAAACAATGGTCGGTTGCCCATTAATTCGTTAACCTCACTGCGTACAGTGCTAATGACCTTCTCATCCGCTGGAGCAGAAAGGACACGGTCTATCTTACGTATGATCTCGCGAGCCTCCTCCTCTTTGATACCACGAGTGGTGATCGCTGGAGCTCCTACTCGGATACCACTGGTCTGGAATGCCGAACGGTCGTCAAATGGCACCATATTCTTATTGATCGTAATATCAGCCTGACCCAAAGAGGTTTCTGCCACACGACCAGTAAGATCTGGGAACTTCTTCCTAAGGTCAACCAGCATCAAATGGTTATCAGTACCATCGGAAATCACCTTATAACCAAGCTCTATAAAGGTCTCTGCCATAGCAGCCGCATTCTTTAATACCTGCTTCTGGTAGTCCTTAAAGCTTGGATCAAGAGCCTCGCCAAAGGCTACTGCCTTGGCAGCGATGATATGCTCAAGTGGACCGCCTTGGAGTCCTGGGAATACCGCAGAGTCAAGTAGAGACGTAAAGGTGCGGGTAACTCCCTTAGGCGTTTTTTTGCCCCAAGGATTCTCGAAATCCTTACCAACCAAAATGATACCACCGCGAGGACCACGAAGCGTTTTATGTGTAGTCGATGTCACTACGTGGGCATACTTAACTGGGTTATTCAATAAGCCGGCTGCGATAAGTCCTGCCGGGTGAGCCATATCTACCCAAAGAATAGCCCCTACTTCGTCAGCTATGGCACGCATCCGCTCGTAATCCCATTCGCGAGAATACGCTGATCCGCCACCCACAATCAGCTTTGGCTTGTGCTGACGTGCCAATTTCTCCATCTCATCGTAGTCAATCCTACCATCACTCTCCTTGACATTATAAGCGACTGGATTGTAGATGAGACCCGAGCTATTAACGGGCGAACCATGAGTGAGGTGACCACCATGAGCGAGGTTAAGCCCCATAAAAGTATCACCTGGCTGTAGGCAAGTGAGATAGATAGGGTTATTTGCCTGAGCACCAGAGTGTGGCTGAACGTTAGCCCACACTGCTCCATAGATCTCCTTAAGACGATCTATTGCCAGTTGCTCACTCTGATCCACGATTTGGCAACCGCCATAATACCTTTTTCCAGGATACCCCTCGGCATACTTATTGGTCATCACACTCCCCATAGCTTCCATTACTTGGTCGCTCACGAAGTTTTCAGACGCAATCAGCTCAATACCCTTAGTCTGCCGCTCTCGCTCCTGATTAATAAGGTCAAATACCTTTTCGTCCCTTTTCATATATTCTATTTCATTAAACGATGAAAAACTAATTCGTAACACCCACAAAGTTAGTTTTTTTATATCAATTTGCCAAAACTATTGCCCCCCATACCATTACTCTTTTCAAAGTCCTCAGAGACCAATCCGCCCTCCGACCTTGATACCCCTCCGACTAATATCAATTTAAACCCACTCTAACGAGCAGTAGGTGACCCATAGGATAGATTTTACGAAAAAAGACCCCTTTAATACACTCCATCGAATACCCGATTCCCTTTACTGCTAATGGGTAAATGACTCAATAATAGTGGCATGTCAATCTTCCATTTCACGATTCTTTAGTTCAATCTTCACATTGTCTGGATCGATACCAAATAGAATTAACACATCGATTATATTCTGCATTAAGACTCTCGAAGCATAATTTGTATTAAAAACTAATCTCTTATCTCCTACGTATGAACTATCGATTTTATCAATTTTTGTTCCATCCAATACGCAAAAGTGACGGCCATAACCCTTTTGAGATTCCAAGATATGTATATCCTGCTTCCAATTAAGTACTTTAGGGCGTAGCAATCCATTGATTTTGGTACGCCAGTCTGGATCAGTCACAATATTCTCATATTGCTCTTTATGATACTTGCTCAAATGTTGCCAAATCTGCATATACAAATCTCGCCAATCATTAACCCTATAGGATTTCTTCTCTATAATGAATGAAATAGGCTCGAGACATTCTTCCCATTGTGATTCCGTAAACTACTCTTTAATAAAGTGACGAGCTCCCTCTATAGCAATACTTGCATTCGTAACACAATTAAGGATATTCGTCAAACGTGATAACTAACAAAAAAACAGTGACTGCAAGTTTTCTATATCCTTACATCTCTTAGAAAAACAAATAATAAGTAGATTTGTAACCGTTATGCCTCACACACGTTCTAAGATAATATCTATAATGAGGAAGATTATTTATTTATGGAATAGATTATATTATGGTCTTTTCTTGTATAATAGTCGAGTACAGATCACGTTCTATAAAACACTTGTGATTATCCCAATTCGCTTGCTGAACAAAATAGGGATACAAAAGAAACACAAGAACGTAAACAAAAAAGTCGTAAGAAGTCTAACAGACGAAAGAATTAGTGTAGTAGTGCTGATTTCTGATGCAATGATATTGGCATTAACGGCACTCATCGTATGGACAATTGTAAATTTCATTTCATTACTAATACCAA
>CAKRMU010000017.1 GCA_934364985.1 uncultured Porphyromonas sp.
CCCCTAAACACACCATATAATATTATATGTAGGAATTTGGGGATAATCATCTGGTGCTCTTATATTTCGCCGTCTCCTATCATTAAATCAATTTTTGGTATTTCCAAAGCGATGAGACTTTTTGAAAGGTACCACTCAATGAATCTTTGTAGGGTCTTTGGCATATCATGCGAACACCTCTCATTTGGTAAATTATTGCTCCCAAGTTTGGTTTATAAAATAAATCTTTGTATCTTTGATGCGTGAAAGGTGGTGCGCCCCATTTTTTATTGGACCAATTGTTTATAAAATAAACTTTAATTACTATTTTTATGGAAGAGAAGAAGATGACTGAAATTGAGAGTTTGGAGACGATAACAAAGATGCTCCAAGCTACAACTGGTAATGATATGAGATCAATCGTGATCAGCTTTAGAGTCTGGGGTACTGCCTGCTTACTCATCGGGTTGCTCACATTCCTTGCTACTACATACCTAAGGAGCCCTTGGTGGCATACCCTGTGGTTTACACTATTTTTACTACCTCTTATCCCCTCAGCACGTGGCAAGCATGATGGACACCGGGTCACTACATTTCTTGACGAGAGCGTTTCAAAGGTGTTGAGCAATGCGTGTACTTTCTTTGCTGTGACAACTATCGCGATTGTCATCTTTGGCTTGAGTGCCAGCAAATGGACGTTTCAGATAATGTCTCCATTAGCTGTGATGATCATGAGCTATAGTCTGATGCAAGTCTGGTCATTAATCAAGCAACGTGGCTTTTATATCTTTTCGCTCGTAATACTACTCGCCGGTGTACTTTTGCTCTGCCATATAGTATCCGATCTACCGGTATATACACCTTTAGATCATCTTTACACTGGTGTATTGCTCGGATTGCTATTTTTAGTGCCAAGTAACTTCAGAAGCAGATCAAAGGAGAAGTGATCATGAGAGAGTTAGACCCAATTTTGCATTCGCAATTACGGCTATCAATCGTCTCTATACTTGTCTCTGTGGCAGAGGCAGACTTTGTCTACTTGCGACAGAAAACCGGTGCTACGAGTGGCAATCTTAGCGTGCAGATAGATAAGCTCTCCGAAGCGGGGTACATAGAAGTGGAGAAAGAGTCAGCCGGCAGGACAAGCCGTACAACCTGTCGTCTCACGGCAAAAGGGCGTGAAGCACTGGAGGCATATATCCAAATATTGAGAGAGGATTACTTCCATCTACCATAGGATGTCATTTGGTTGAATGTTGGGCGAAAGCTATCTCGTTCGTTGCTTTCGCCCAACATCTTCTACGTACTGCGTAAATGTCACACAAACTAAATCAATAACATCATTTGACGCATCACCCATAAGAAATAATATCTACGATTCAGTGATCGACCACCACTTAAATAGGTATTTAACTGTGAAGTGCTTTGGAAACATCATTCTTGTTGGCGGACCTATTTAACCATAAGGCTAAACGGATACCCATAATACGTCTAAGAGAATTCCCTATATTTACATCTGCTAATACCTGATATTTGCCCCAGCTTATTCCAAGTATCCAATAAAGTGCAGTAGAATAAAAGCATTTTCATTGACAAAAAAGGGATCAATGATACACCTACTACTAAGAAGGAAGTCCCCTAACCTACCCAATTATCACCTTTCTAATACCCTTTTTATCTGCTATGAGTAAATAAAATGCCGAAAACTTGTAGATGACAAAGAACTTTATTACCTTTGCAAACGCAAACACGGCAAATAGTTTGTATGAACTGTCAAGGAAGTGTGGGTGAGTGGCTGAAACCACCAGTTTGCTAAACTGACGTACGGGTTACCGTACCGGGGGTTCGAATCCCCCCGCTTCCGCAGTAAGTACTCTGACAGAGAGAAGCCAACCAGTACAACAAAACAGTAAGTGTCTTAATTCTCAG